>NZ_LMGG01000004.1:705940-706041 GCF_001427925.1 Nocardioides sp. Root151 | reverse complement strand
TCAGTGCCGTCACCAGGATCGGTCCCGTCACCAGGGTCAGTGCCGTCACCAGGATCGGTCCCGTCACCAGGATCGGTCCCGTCACCAGGATCAGTCCCGTC
>NZ_LMGG01000004.1:705759-705837 GCF_001427925.1 Nocardioides sp. Root151 | reverse complement strand
ACCAGGGTCAGTGCCATCACCGGGATCGGTCCCGTCACCAGGGTCAGTCCCGTCACCAGGATCAGTCCCGTCACCAGG
>NZ_LMGG01000004.1:705514-705634 GCF_001427925.1 Nocardioides sp. Root151 | reverse complement strand
TCACCAGGGTCAGTCCCGTCACCAGGATCGGTCCCGTCACCAGGGTCAGTCCCGTCACCAGGGTCGGTCCCGTCACCAGGATCAGTGCCGTCACCGTCGGTGGTGGGCGTGAAGACCACG
>NZ_LMGG01000004.1:705285-705429 GCF_001427925.1 Nocardioides sp. Root151 | reverse complement strand
GGGTCAGTGCCATCACCAGGATCGGTCCCGTCACCAGGGTCAGTGCCGTCACCAGGATCAGTCCCGTCACCAGGATCGGTGCCGTCACCAGGATCAGTGCCGTCACCAGGATCAGTGCCGTCGCCGGGGTCGGTCCCGTCACCG
>NZ_LMGG01000004.1:705098-705180 GCF_001427925.1 Nocardioides sp. Root151 | reverse complement strand
CGTCACCGAACCATCCGGCAGACCACCCAGAGGCGAACCATCACCAGGATCGGTGCCATCACCAGGATCCGTCCCGTCACCA
>NZ_LMGG01000004.1:704677-705059 GCF_001427925.1 Nocardioides sp. Root151 | reverse complement strand
CACCGAACCATCCGGCAGACCACCCAGAGGCGAACCATCACCAGGATCGGTCCCGTCACCAGGATCGGTGCCATCACCGGGGTCAGTGCCATCACCGGGATCGGTCCCGTCACCAGGATCGGTCCCGTCACCAGGATCAGTGCCGTCACCAGGGTCAGTGCCATCACCAGGATCGGTCCCGTCACCAGGGTCAGTCCCGTCACCGTCGGTGGTAGGCGTGAAGACCACCCCATCACCACCAGCTTCCAGCGTGCCCACACCAGGCAGCGTCACCGAACCACCCGGCAACCCACCCACAGGCGAACCATCACCAGGCTCAGTCCCGTCACCGTTCCCGTTGTCGTCTCCGTTGTCGGAGCCGTCACCGTTCCCGTTGCCGTTC
>NZ_LMGG01000004.1:704522-704607 GCF_001427925.1 Nocardioides sp. Root151 | reverse complement strand
ATCACCAGGCTCAGTCCCGTCACCGTTCCCGTTGCCGTTCCCGTTGTCGGAGCCGTCACCGTTGCCGTCACCGTTCCCGTTGTCC
>NZ_LMGG01000004.1:704337-704427 GCF_001427925.1 Nocardioides sp. Root151 | reverse complement strand
GAGCCGTCACCGTTCCCGTTGCCGTTCCCGTTGTCCGAGCCGTCACCGTTCCCGTTGTCGGAGCCGTCACCGTTGCCGTTCCCGTTGTCC
>NZ_LMGG01000004.1:704097-704172 GCF_001427925.1 Nocardioides sp. Root151 | reverse complement strand
TTGTCGGAGCCGTCACCGTTCCCGTCACCGTTCCCGTTGTCGGAGCCGTCACCGTTCCCGTTGTCGGAGCCGTCG
>NZ_LMGG01000004.1:703880-703978 GCF_001427925.1 Nocardioides sp. Root151 | reverse complement strand
CATCACCACCCGCCTCGAGCGTGCCCACACCAGGCAGCGTCACCGAACCACCCGGCAACTCACCCAGAGGCGAACCATCACCAGGCTCAGTCCCGTCA
>NZ_LMGG01000004.1:703585-703739 GCF_001427925.1 Nocardioides sp. Root151 | reverse complement strand
CGGCAACTCACTCAGAGGCGAACCATCACCAGGCTCAGTCCCGTCACCGTTCCCGTTGCCGTTGCCGTTGTCGGAGCCGTCACCATTCCCGTTGCCGTCTCCGTTGTCGGAGCCGTCACCGTTCCCGTTGTCGGAGCCGTCACCGTTGCCGTCT
>NZ_LMGG01000004.1:473103-703579 GCF_001427925.1 Nocardioides sp. Root151 | reverse complement strand
GAGCCGTCACCGTTCCCGTTGCCGTCTCCGTTGTCGGAGCCGTCACCGTTCCCGTTGTCCGAGCCGTCACCGTTCCCGTTGTCGGAGCCGTTTCCGTCATGAGGGCCATTCCCGTCGTCCTCGGGAGTGATCGCCACGCCATTCGGCCCGACCTCTAGCCCGCCAACCCCGTTCAGCGCCAGTTGTCCACGGACAGCCGGAACTGGAGCCCTGTCACCGTGATCCCAGGTCTCGGGAGTGAAGTGAAGACCTCTACCGTCAGCATCAATAACTCCCAAACCTGACACCGCGACAGACCCACTCAGGGCTGGCTCCATGACGTCGCCATCAGTGGAGCCGTCGCCATTGCCGGAACCGTTGTCGGATCCATCACCGTTCCCGGAACCGTCACCGTTGTCATGGCCACCGCCGTTCCCGGAACCGTCACCGTTGTCGTGGCCACCGCCGTTCCCGGAACCGTCACCGTCGTCGGACCCACCGCCGCCGTTGGTGCCATCACCGTTGTCGCCATTTCCCGGGCGCGCAAGCGAAGCAAGGACCTCGCGAGCCGCCTCGCCGGTCTTGACCAGCTCGTCTGACCCGGTCTGAACAGCTTGCGATCCTGCATCGATCAGAGGCGTCACATCCGATAGCGCCTTGCAGATGCAATTGCCCTTGTGTGGTTTCTCCACCGTTCCCTCTGGCTGTTGGCCAGTGGGCGCGTTCGTGTCCGCGACCGAGGTCGTGTGGACTGGTGGTCCTTCCGGCGTCCGTTCCTCATCCCCGTGAGCCGTTGCTGCGCCCAAGGCGATGATTCCGGCGGCCATGAAGGACGTGGTTGCTGCCCTTGCCATCCACGTACTCATTGCTCTGCCTCCCTGCTGCAAGTGACTTACACACGCGCTCCGGACGTGACACGTCCAGGCATGGTTGTGCTGCCGCGAACCTGCAGGAAGGTTCAGTCAGGGGCGACGCCCGGCTGGCGACCAGCCGAGCGCGGGACGTCAGAATCCGCGCCTGTGTTGATGCAGTCGGACCCGCCGATGAACGAGATCGCAGCGGGCACGATGGCCGTCATCGCGACACTCGAACCCGCACTGGATCCCCCAGCGGAACCATTGGCACACAGGGCCGTGGCCCCGGCCAGTTGGTCGTTGTCGTGCGAGGCACCTTCGTCAGACCTTGTCTCGGAACCCGCCTTCTGTTGCGGGGAGACGGCCTGAGTGTCGTGCGTGGTTGCGGAGTCGCGTACGACGACCTCGCGAGTCTGGTGGGTCCGAGCAATGGCCTGTGCGCGCACAGTTGTGACGACGGCTCGTTTGCGATCGACGGGCGCCGCGCCCTCTGCGCGAGCTACTGGGGCCACCGCGGGCGAGAGCCCAAGTTTGTTGCTGAGCACTTCGACGCCCACCTGGACCGGCCGCGTCGTCTGCTCGACGAGCGTTTCAACGTTGCGGGTCACCGTCTCGAGATCCCGGACGGCCTGCGTCAGCTGCGAATCCTTGCCAATCACAGGTTCGAGGTCGCGGGCCAGTTGACGTGTCGTCCCGTCGACTGAAGTGATCGCGGGGGTGACTCCGCGTTCGATTCCCTGTGCCACCTTGGTCAAGGTTTCGGACGCGCCCAAATCGTGGGAATTCCCTTGCACAGCAGGCGATTCTGGCTTCACGCGTGCCGGCTTCGAGGTCGTGGCGTCAGGCGCGTCGATGACGGCCGGCGCTGCAGCCTCGGAGGCTTCAGACTGCTCGGGAGTGGCCTGCTTCGCGGGTGCCTCCGCCGGCTCGCTGGACGCCGCCGGCGAGGGCTCCTGCGACTGCTCCGGGACCGGAGTGGAAGGATCTTCCGGCCCAGGCAGCAGAGACTCGTGCCCGGCCCGGTCCTGCGCTGCGTCATCGCGCCCCGGGTCCTGCGCTTCTGAGGCCTGAGCGGGCGAATCACCGTCCGTGTCGTCGGCGTGTGCGCTGGCCATCCCGAAGAAGAACGCGGCCGCCGCGGCGGCCAGAACGAAGCTCAACCGAAGCGCGACCGGGCTCAGCCCGCGCCGCGCTTGGGAGACAACTCGTTCATGATTCGCGTTCATACCGTTCCCCGAGAACTGTTGAACTTGAAAGCCGTACTCTCCAAGTTGTACGCCACGGAGCCGCGTCCGTCCATACCGAGATCAACATGTGTACTCGTTCGCGGCGATTCCGATGCCGTGACGGCGGGGCCACAGAGTGGTCGACGGGTGAGAATCGTCAAGCAGGTAAGGGATCTGGCGTCTAGTCCCTGAATACCACGAAGCCGGCGCTGGACTCGATGTCCTGTGCGCGGACGCACGACGAAGCCAGGGGGCAACGCACCAGATAGGAGCCCGCAGCAGTGTCTCGCGGCCCGAAGATCGCGCCGTTGCCGTCCCAGTCCATCCGGCCGGCAGTCCACGGCGTGGCCGGCTTGAGCGAACGGATCACGGCCCCGGTCCGCAGTCGGCGGACCTGGATGACACCCGTGCTCACTCCCTTGGAGTTCGTGGCGAGTCCCAGCACCCGCTGGCCATCGGGAGAAACCTCAACGGGCTGGAAGCGCAGCTTCCACAGCACGGCCTTCGGGTTCATCAGGTCGCGTGCAGTCGTGTAGCCGTCCTTGACCTTGCGCCACTGGACCCGGCCCTTCAGGTCGGCACCGTCAACGGTTCCGGAGACCACGGTGCGCACACCAGAGCCGAAGGTCCACACGTAGAGCTTCGGCGGGAAGCCCCAGCCACCCAGTCCACCAATCACGGCGCGATTGCCGTCCACGTCGAGGACGTCCACGCCGATCGGGAAGGAACGCTGGGCCAACCGGGTGCCGTCGAGCCTCTTGACGGTCACTGTCACCTGGCTGCCCCACATGTCGGTGTAGGACTCGTAGTAGGTGTCGCCCGAGTCGCTCAGGTCGACGGCCCAGCCGTCGTCGTCGTACAGACAGGTCACCTGGCCGGAGGCACGCGCTGCCGTGCCAGCGGTGTCGATGAACCACATCGTCTGGCGGTAGCAGATGTCTCCACTTCCGTCGTCATCGAGATACTCGCGACTGACCACCGCGAGCCGCCCGTCACTGGTGCGGCCGCGGCCTCCGATCGAGGCGTCGGCAGCGGGGGGCTCGGTGCCCCAGTCGATCGACAGCGCCTGACCGTTGACGTGCAGCGTGCCTCCGTCGAGGTACGGCGCGCGCACGACGGCCGCAGCGGGCGCCTGGTGCGCCACCGCCGGGATCGCCGGAGCGACGACCGTGGCAAATGCGGTGGCGAGGACCGCGAGGATTCGTGTCTTCATCTGTTCCCCCGAACTCGAGACCGATCTCAGCCGAGAGTAACAGGAGTTGGCCTGGTCAGCAGGGGGTGAAATGACCGCGCGACGGCCAGGCGGCAGGTCAGGATGACTCCGCCTGAAGCCTCAGCCGTTGTAGGTGATCCGCAGCTTCTCGGTGACCGGCAGGGACTGACAGGCGAGCCGGATGCCGTCCGCGAGGTCGGTGGCGTCGAGGACCTCGTTGTGCCGCATACGGACCTCCCCTTCGAGCACCATGCAGGCGCAGGCGCTGCAGTTGCCTTCGCGGCAGGAGAACGGCGCGTCGACGCCCTTCTCCTCGAGAAACTCCAGGATCGGCTTGTCGCCCGTGTAGTCGTCGAACTCATAGTGCTGGCCGTCGAGCTCGACCTCGAGGCGCACTGGTCCGACCAGGGCGGAGGGCGCATCGCCGTCCTCGTGGTCGTCGGCGTCAGCCAGCGTGGCCTCGGCCTTCTGAAGCTCCTCGACGTCACCGAACGGGTTGCCGCCCAGCGAGACGAACTTCTCCTGGTGTCGGCGGGCCCGCGGGAACTCCAGCTCACGCAGCGCCAAAGACACGCTCTTCATGAACGGCGCGGGACCACAGCAGAACGCGTCGTATGTCGAGAAGTGCGCGGCGAACGCCTTGAGCTGGTCCTGGGTGGGCAGCCCCTGCACGGTCTCGAGCCAGTGCACGACAACCAGCCTGTCGGGGTGCTCGACGGAGAGGCGTGCCCACTCGTCGGCGAAGATCACGGACTTCTCGTCGCGGTTGGCGTAGAACACCACGATCTTGCCGGCGCCACGCGCGAGCGCCGTCCGCGTGATCGAGATGATCGGCGTGACGCCACTGCCTCCGGCGAACAGCAGCAGGTCGTGGTCGAGGTCGGCGGGCGTGAAGATGCCGCTGGGCGGAAGGACCCGGATCGTGTCGCCGGCCTTGAGGTTGTCGCAGATCCAGTTGGACGCATAGCCCTCGGCGGTCCGCTTGACCGTCACCGTGAGCGGGCCGTCGTCCGCTGGCGAGCTGCTCAGCGAGTAGCACCGCGCGGCCAGGCCGGTCTCGTCACTGGGAACCGCAAGGGTGAGGAACTGCCCGGGCCTGTAGTCGAAGTGGCCTTCGGCCTCAGGGGTGAGGCCGAGCTGCACCGAACAGGCGTCGGCCGTCTCGTCGATGACGCCGAGGACCGGCAGAACGAAGGAGTCAGTATCCATCTTCGGCTCCAATGGGGATCTCACCCTCACGCACGGCAGCTTCGATGGTGCCGAGCAGGCGGGGACAGGCGGTGTGGACGGCGCGGCCGGCGGGCTGCGATGACATGCGGGCAAACTCCTGACACTGGCCCAGCGCCTCATGGTCCCACTGGATGGACGTGTGGTGGTCACTGTTCTTCTTCACACCCACACGCGCCAGACAGTCGAGGCACTGCACCTTTACAAGACGGGCCTGAGTGTACAGTCGCTGGTCCTCGAGAGTCTCCTCGTGTGTCGGGATGAAAGACGGCATCAGGACTCGTCGGGGGACTCGGCGGCCGGACCCGTCGAGACCAGCTCAGCTTCCTCGGCGGCCTTCCGGGCCAGGTTCTCCTCGACTTCGGCGCGCCAGTTCTCGTTGGCCCGCGTGGTGTCGACCTCGAACTCGAAGCGGTCGGTCATCTCGGCCGCCACGTCGACCTTGTCCACGTAGAACTGCTCGTACCAACGCCGCAACTGGTAGACGGGACCGTCCTCCTCACAGAGCAACGGATTCTGGACCGGCGCCTTGTTGAGCCAGATCGCCACGTCCTGCAGGAAGCCGTCACCGAACATGTCGGAATACTTCTTGCCGATGTAGTTCGCGGTCTTCTCGTCGAGCCCCTCGGGCTTCTCGACACAGAGGCCGTACTGCAGCTTGAACGAGTTGGGGCCGGTCGGGATGTGGCAGTTGACCAGGATGACCTTGGTCAGGAAGCCCTTGTAGTCGGTCTCCAGCCAGTTGATCATGTACGCCGGCCCGTAGTAGGTCGCCTCGGACTTGAGGATCAGGTCCTCGTCGCCGTACCCCTCGCCGGCCATGTCAGGTCGCCCGGTGGACTCCATGAACTGCGTCGCCATGTGGCCTTCGAACACGTTGCGGAAGTTCGTCGGGAAGGCGAAGTGGATGTAGAAGAAGTGCGCCATGTCGACGACGTTGTCGACGATCTCCCGACAGTGCGCGTTCGGGACGTCGATGACCTCCCAGGTCCAGTCGGTGTAGCGCTCGGTGCCGATGCCCTCAAGCTCGGGCGGCAGGATCTCCGTGTCGGCGGGACTGCCCTCGACGTCGTGCCACACGAGAACCTGACCGTTGCGGATCACCGTCGGGTAGGTCTGGGTGCGGGCCCGCATCGGCACCCGGCGGGCATAGGGAATGGCCTTGCACTTCCCGTCGCCGCCCCACCGCCAGTCGTGGAACGGGCAGGCGATCTCGTCGCCCTTGACCGTGCCCTGGGTGAGGTCGCCGCCCATGTGCCGGCAGTAGCCGTCGAGCACCTTGATCTCGCCCTGGCTGTCGGCCCAGACGACGAGCTTGCCGCCGAACGCCTCGACCGCGTGCGGCTTGCCGTCCTTGAAGCTGTCGGCCAGGCCCAGGCAGTGCCAGCCGCGGGCGAACCGCTCCGGGACCGTGCCCTTGTCGAGCAGACGGGTGTCACTCATGCGAACTACCTCCAGCGCGTCTGGACCAAAACGAGAACACGTTATAGTTTTACCACATGCGAGTCGCCCTGACACCAGCCCAACAACGCCTTCGCGACGAACTCCGCGACTATTTCGACCAGCTCGTGACGCCTGAGCGTCGCGCGGCCCTGGCGATGGCCACCGGTGAGTTCGGTGACGCCCGGATCTACCGCGAGGTGATCAAGCAGGTCGGCACCGACGGCTGGCTCGGCATCGGCTGGCCCAAGGAGTACGGCGGCCAGGCGCGCTCCATGATCGAGCAGCTGATCTTCACCGACGTCGCCGCCGTCGCCGGCGTCCCCATCCCCTACCTGACGCTCAACACGGTGGGCCCGACGATCATGCGCTACGGCAGCGACGAGCAGAAGGACTACTTCCTCCCGCGGATCCTCGCCGGCGACCTGCACTTCTCCATCGGCTACAGCGAGCCGGGTTCGGGCACAGACCTCGCGTCGTTGAAGACCCGCGCCGTGCGCGAGGCCACTCCTGACGGACGCAGTGAGTGGGTGATCAACGGACAGAAGATGTGGACCTCGCTCATCCAGTACGCCGACTGGATCTGGATGGCCTGCCGCACCGACCCGGATCTCCCCCGCCACAAGGGGCTCTCGATGATCCTGGTCCCGGCCGACTCCCCCGGCTTCTCCTACACGCCGGTCCACACCGTGGCCGGCGTGCACACCAGTGCGACGTACTTCGAGGACGTGCGGGTGCCGGCGTCCAACCTGGTCGGTGAGCTGAACGGCGGCTGGAGCCTGATGACCAACCAGCTCAACCACGAGCGCGTGGCGTTGACCTCGTCGGCGGCCCTGGTGCACTCGATCAAGCTCGTGCGCGAGTGGGCCGCCGAGACCCGCAATCCGGACGGCACGCGGGTGATCGACCAGGAATGGGTGCAGATCCTTCTCGGCCGGGCACACGCCCGCACGGATGCGCTGACCCTGGTCAACTGGAAGCTCGCCTCCGAGATCGACACCTTGTCCCCTGCCGATGCCTCGGCGACGAAGGTCTACGGCTCCGAGCTGGCCACCGAGGTCTACCGCGCGCTGATGGAGATCGTCGGACCGAACGCCGGTATCACCGCGGACTCCCCCGGAGCCGTGATCGCCGGCCGCCTCGAGCGGTACTACCGCTCGTCGCTGGTGATGACCTTCGGCGGCGGCACCAACGAGATCCAGCGCGACATCATCGGCTACGTCGGCCTCGGCCTCCCCGCCGCCAAGCGATAGGACAGCCTCATGGACTTCACCTTCACTCCCGAGCAGGACGAGGCCGCCGCCCTGGCCGCGAAGATCCTCACCGACAAGACCACGCCCGCGCAGATGCGCGCGGTCGAGGAGAAGGGCGACCGCTTCGACCGCGACCTGTGGTCCGCCATGGGCGAGGCCGGGCTGCTCTCCCTCGCCGTCCCCGAGCAGTACGGCGGAGCGGGCCTCGGTCTGGTCGAGCTGACCCGGGTGCTCATCGAGGCCGGACGTCGGGTCGCGCCGGTGCCGCTCGCCGTGCACGGCGCCTGCGCCCTGGTCCTCGCCGAGTGCGGAGCAGACGAGCCGAAGGAGCAGTGGTTGCCGGGTGCGGCAACCGGCACGCACGTGCTCACCGCGGCAGTCGCCGAGGAGCGTGCGCACCTGCCCGCGACCCCCACGACGACGGCGGTCGCTGACGGCGACGGGTTCGCGCTGACCGGGGTCAAGACGATCGTCCGGGCCGGTACGACGGCCGCCCTGTTCCTCGTCACCGCCACTGCACCCGAGGGAGTCGGAGTCTTCCTCGTGCGGCCGGATGACACGGGTGTCACGGTCGCCGCACAACGCACCAGCGATGGCGACGCCGTGGCCCTGGTCTCGTTCGACGGGGCCAGGGGGTTGCTCCTCGGTGCGCTCGACGGCGTGGTCGCCCACCGGCTGGGCCACCTGCTCACTGCGTGCGCCGCCGCCGAGCAGCTCGGCGTCGTGCGTGGAGCGGTGGAGCTGACCGCGGCGTACGCCAAGACGCGTGAACAGTTCGGCCGCCCGATCGGCACTTTCCAGGCCGTGTCGCAGCGCTTGGCCGACGGCTACATCGACGCATTGTTCGACGAGCTCACACTGTGGCAGGCGGTCTGGCGTCTCTCTGAGGGGCTGCCCGCCGACGTCGAGGTGGCCACCGCCAAGCTGTGGGCGGCCGACGCGGGGCACCGGGTCGCGCACACCGCGGTGCACGTGCACGGCGGCCACGGCATCGACCTCGAGGGTGAGGCCCATCGCTACTTCACCGCCGCCAAACGCTTCGAGTTCTCCTTCGGCGGTGCCACCGAGCAGGCGCTGGCCATCGGTCGCCATCTGGCCACGGATCCCGCGTGACCACGGTCGAGGTCACGTGCGGCCGGTCGGTGCGCTCTCACGGTTCCCGCGGAGCGACGTGCCGCGAGCCCTAGGCTGCTGGCATGGACCCGATCGACGGCGAGCCGGTGCTCGACCTGCCTTCGCGTGAGCAGTTCGACGACTGGCTCGAGGCCCAGCCCGCCCAGTCGCGGGCGGTGTGGATTCGTACGGCGAAGAAGTCGTCCGCGCTGGAGTCGGTCACCGAGGACGAAATGGTCGACGTCGGACTGTGCCACGGCTGGATCTCGGCCGTACGCCGACGCTGCGACGACGACACCTATCTCCAGCGCTACACGCGAAGGCGTCCCCGGAGCAGGTGGTCGCGGATCAACATCGCCAAGGTCGAGGACCTCACCGCGCGTGGTCTGATGCGCCCCGGCGGCCGGGCAGAAGTGGACTCGGCGAAGGCCGACGGCCGCTGGGACAACCCCTGGACCTGAGGTGCGCCGCATCGATCCCCGTCGAAGAGGAGTCGGGGCGCTTCTCGGGCCGCACTCGCCGGCACAACGGCTACTACGCCGGCGACTTCAGCGGACCTCGCGGCGACTTCTCGTCCACCCCGACGATGCCCTTCACGCCTCGCTTCGAGCCGTCGAACTGACCACGGCGCCGGGCAGGAATACCCGAAGCGACTCAGGCTTTGTGTCGGCATGGAACTGACACAGGCTCTCGACACCGCCCGTGCGACGCGCGAGGCAATCCTGACCACGGTCCGGCGCGACGGCCGTCCCCAGCAGTCCAACGTGCTGCACACGGTGGACGACGACGGCACCATCCGGATCTCCACCACGGCCGGACGGGCCAAGTTTCGCAACATGGAACGTGAGCCCTGGGTCGCCGTCCACGTGAACGGCGAGACCTTCTTCTCCTACGCGGTGATCGAGGGCGAGGCCGCACTGTCACCGGTCGCCGAGTCTCCGGACGACGCCGTGGTGGACGAGCTCGTCGACATCTACCGTGCACTCGTCGGCGAGCACGACGACTGGGCCGCCTACCGCAAGGCGATGGTCGACGAGGGGCGCGCCGTCGTACGCATCACGCCGAAGCGTGCCTACGGCATGCTCCAGCTTCCCAAGGCCAGCGGGACCTGACGCCGCGCGATCCGGCTCACGCCAGGGACTGCAGCCGCGCCACCGTCTCGTCGTACTCCTTGACCAACGACGCCATCACCTCGGCCACCGGACGCACCTCGTTGGTGCGCCCGACGATCTGGCCCGCCGGCATCGAGATCGTCTCGGGGTCGTCGCCGCGGTTCATCCGGTTGTGGGCGTCGGCGACGAGCAGGTTCTGCAACGGCATCATCAACGGCTCCGGCGCGTCCGGGGCCTCCCAGGCGTCGGTCCACTTCGTCTTCAGGAGACGCGCGGGCTTCCCGGTGTAGACGCGGGTGCGCACCGTGTCGCCCGAACCGGCGGCCAGCAGCGCGTCGCGGATGCCCGTGCCGGCCGACAGGTCGTACTCCTCGACGGTCAGCCAGAGCGAGCCCGTCCAGGCGCCCTGGGCGCCCAGTGCCATGGCGGCGGCCATCTGGCGGCCAGAGCCGATGCCGCCCGCGGCGAGCACAGGGACGTCGGGTCCCACCGCGTCGACGATCTCGGGAGTGAGCACCATGCCGGCGATCTCACCGGTGTGCCCGCCTGCTTCGTAGCCCTGGGCGACGATGATGTCGACGCCGTTGCGCACGTGCGAGAGCGCGTGCTTGGCCGCGCCGGCAAGAGCGGCGACCTTCACCCCCGCGGCATGCGCCTGCTCGATCACGTCGACCGGGGGCGAGCCCAATGCGTTGGCGATCAGCACCGGACGGTGTGACAGCGCCACGTCGACGTGTGAGCGGGCCACGGAATGCAGCCAGCCCAGCACGCCGTCGCGGCCCTCACCCTCCGGAAGAGGCGGTACGCCGAGCTGCTGCAGCGTCCGCTCCACGAATGAGAGGTGCTCCGGCGGAATCATCGCCTTGAGGTCGACCGCCTTGCCTTCGGTGGGCACCTTCATCGGCATCACCACGTCGACGCCGTAGGGCTTGCCGTCGGTGTTGTCGTCGAGCCACGTCAGGGCACGGTCGAGCTCGTCGGCGTCGTTGAACCGCACGGCCCCGAGCACCCCGAGCCCGCCGGCCTTCGAGACTGCCGCCGCCACGTGCTCGGAGGGCGTGAACGCGAAGATCGGGTAGTCGATGCCGAAGAGTTCACACAGGTCGCTGTGCATCGTCGTCCTCAGACCGCTGCCGCGACAGTGGCGCCGGCGAGCTTCTTCGCCCTGGGGTAGTTGGCCTTGCCCGTCGCGTGACGAGGGATCTCGTCGACCAGGGTGACCGAGCGCGGCAGCTTGTAGCCGGAGAGGCTGGTCCGGAGGAACGACCGCAGGCCCTCGAGCTCGGGCGCCGTGCCGGTGCGCGGCTGGATGACTGCGGCCACCTGCTGGCCGTAGCTCTCGTCCGCGATGCCGACGACGAGTACGTCGAACACGTCGGGGTGCGCCTTCAACGCGTTCTCGACCTCTTCGGGGTAGACCTTCTCGCCTCCGGTGTTGATGCAGTTGGAGCCCCGGCCCAGCAACGTGACCTTGTTGTCACCCTCGAGCCGCACGAAGTCGCCGGGCACCGAGTAGCGCGTGCCGTCGACCTCGATGAAGGTCTGCGCGGACTTCACCTCGTCCTTGTAGTAGCCGACCGGGACGCTGCCCGACCGCGCCAGGCGGCCGATCTCGCCGACCTGAGTGGCCGCGTCGAGCACCCGGTTCTTCTCGTCGAGGACGACGGACTCGAGGCCGAGGCTGATGATCGCCCCCTCCCCCTTGATGTTGTCCTTGTCCTGGAGGCCGGTGCCCTGGAAGCCGGTCTCGGAGGCCCCGACGGAGTCAGTGAAGAACGTGTTCGGGAAGGCGCCCATCCAGCGTTCCTTCACCGGGCGACTGAAGATCGCGGCACTGCTGGCGACCGCGACCAGCGAGGTGCCGTCGTACGACGAGCGCTCGAACTCCTCGATCAGCGGGCGGGCCATCGCGTCGCCGGTCATGAAGATCAGCTGGACCTTCTCGCGGTCGACGATCTCCCAGACCTCACGCGGGTCGAACTTGGGCGCGAGGATGGTCAGGTGCCCGGCGAAGAGGTGCATCAGCATGGCCGCCTGCGCACCGCCGTGCATGAGCGGCGAGAGCGGGAAGGTGACCATCGGGGCGTTGGCCGCCGCCGACCTGGACTGGTCGAGCTCCTCGAGACGGTTGCCGGCCATGAAGTCGATGCCGCCGCCGAGCACGCGCCAGAAGTCCTCGTGGCGCCACATCACGCCCTTCGGGTAGCCCGTCGTACCACCCGTGTAGACGATGTAGAGGTCGTCGTTGCTGCGCGGTCCGAAGTCGCGGGCGTCGCTCTGGCCCTCGAGTGCCTCGGCCCAGGTGACCCCGCCGTACGACGAGATGTCGGCGTCGTTCGTCGGGTCGGTCGGGTCGACCATCGCGATGAGTGTCGTGAGCTTGTCGTGCTTGGGAGCGACCAGCGAGACCAGGGGCGCGTAGGTGCGCTCGTGCAGCAGGGCAACGAGGTCGGCGTTGTCGAAGAGGTAGTCGAGCTCGCCCTCGACGTAGCGGTAGTTCACGTTGATCGCGACGGCACGGATCTTGAAGATCGCAAGCAGTGCCACGACGTGCTCGACACTGTTCTTGGCGTAGACGCCGACGTGGTCGCCGACGCCGATCCCCTGTGCCTGCAGGTGGTGCGCCAGCTTGTTGGCGGAAGCCTCGAGCTCGGTGTAGTCCACCTTGCGGTCACCGACCTGGATGGCGTGGCGATCGGGGACTGCGTCGACGGCGTGCTCGAAGAGATCAGCGATGTTCAGGGCCATGCCGGAAAGACTAGAACACGTTCTCGTTTCTGACTAGAGTCCTCACCATGACTCGAGAAACGGAACCCCACTGCCTCGTGGAGCAGGTCGGGCACACCCTGGTCGTCACGATGAACCGCCCCGAGAAGCGCAACGCCCTCTCCGGCGAGATGCTCGCACTCATGGAGCAGGCGTGGGACCGGGTGAACGCCGACGACTCCGTGCGCGTGGCCATCCTGACCGGCGCCGGAGGCGCGTTCTGCGCCGGCGCCGATCTCACGGCGATGTCTCAGTCCGCGCCCTCCGACAAGTTCGAGTCCGGCGAGTTCGACCCGTCCGTGATCAAGTCGCTGCTCAAGGGATTCCGCCTCACCAAGCCGCTGATCGCCGCGGTCGAGGGGCCGGCCATCGCCGGCGGCACCGAGATCCTGCAGGCCACCGACATCCGGGTCGCCGGGGAGTCGGCGCGGTTCGGGGTCTCCGAACCCAAGTGGGGCCTCTATCCGCTCGGCGGCTCGGCGGTGCGACTCCCCCGCCAGCTGCCCTACACCGTGGCGGCCGACCTGTTGCTGACCGGGCGCCACATCAAGGCCCCCGAGGCGAAGGAGATCGGGCTGGTGGGACATGTGGTCCCCGACGGCGAGGCGTTGGCCAAGGCCCACGAGCTCGCGGACCTGATCGGTGCCAACGGCCCACTCGCCGTACAGGCGGTGCTCAAGACGATCCGCGACTCCGAAGGCAAGCACGAGGACGACTGCTGGGCCGACGACGCGAAGGTCGGCGCGGCCGTGTTCGCGTCCGACGACGCGAAGGAGGGGCCCCGCGCCTTCGCCGAGAAGCGTCCTCCCCGCTTCCAGGGCCGGTGACCCGGGGATCCCCGCCTGCGCGGTCGGCACCGTTCGTGGCCGCCAGATGCCCCGTTCAGGGGATGCGGCGGCTCACAAGGGGCTCCTAGCCTGAAGCGTCCCTCAACGAAGGAGTACGCCGATGACGCTCTACATGGACGTCCACAACGTCGGTGACGGGGTGACCGTCGACGGTGTGGCCAAAGCCCACGCCGCCGATCTGGCCATCCAGGACCAGCACGGAGTGAACTACCTGAAGTACTGGGTCGACGAGGCCAACGGCAAGATCTTCTGCCTGGTCGACGCACCGGATCCCGAGGCGGCCAACACCGTCCACCGCGAGGCGCACGGGCTCGTCGCCGACGAGATCTACGAGGTGAAGGAAGGGGCCTGACCAAACCGGCCTGCCTCGCGTTCACAGCATGCGCGAGAGCAGGCGGTCGCGGTCCACTACCTGGTGCTTGACGACCACACCCGACGTGCGCGGCCAGTGCGACGAAGAAGCAGGCGTGCACGCCGACGATCAGCCGGCGTACTGAGCCCGCAGTGCCTTCTTGTCCGGCTTTCCCAGGCCAGTCAGCGGAATCGCGTCCACGGCGATCACGTGCTTCGGTGCGTGGACCGATCCCTTGCGCTGCTTGACCAGCGCGGTGATCGACTGCGTCGTCTCGTCGGTGAGCACCTCGCCGTCGCGGAGTACGACGAGGGCGGTGACCGCCTCACCCCACCTCTCGTCGGGTGTGCCGATGACCGCCACCTGGGCGACGGAGGGGTGCTCCGCGACGACGTCCTCGATCTCGCGCGGGAACACGTTGAAGCCGCCGGTCACGATCATGTCCTTCGTGCGGTCGACGATGAACCAGAAGCCGTCCTCGTCCTCCCTGGCCACGTCGCCCGTGTGCATCCAGCCGTCGCGGAAGGTCGCCGCGGTCTCGTCGGGCAGCTGCCAGTAGCCGGACGCGACCAGCGGACCGGCCACGCAGATCTCTCCCGGCTCCCCCTGGGCGACGGACGATCCGTCCTCGTCGAGCAGGGCGGCACGGATGAACGCCGACGGGCGTCCGCACGCGCTCAGCCTGGCCTTGTCGTGGTCGCCCTTGGCGAGATAGGTGATCGCCATCGGCGCTTCGGACTGGCCGTAGTACTGCGCGAAGATCGGGCCGAAGCGGTCGATCGCCTCCTGCAGCCGCACCGGGTTGATCGACGAGGCGCCGTAGTAGACGGTCTCCAGCGAGGAGAGGTCGCGGGTGCGCGAGTCGGGGTGGTCGAGCAGGGCGTAGAGCATCGACGGCACCAGCATCGTGGCGGTGATCCGCTGCTCCTCGATCGTGCGCAGCACCTCGGCCGGGTCGAACTTCGGCAGCACGACCAGGCAGCCACCCTTCATCACGGTCGGCACGAAGAACGCGGCGCCGGCGTGCGAGAGCGGTGTGCACATCAGGAACCGCGGGTTGTCCGGCCACTCCCACTCGGCCAGCTGGATCTGCGCCATCGTGTTCATCGACCGCGCGGTGCCCATCACACCCTTCGGCCTGCCGGTCGTGCCGCCGGTGTAGGTGATCGACACGAGGTGGTCGCCGGGCAGCAGCCGTGCGGTCAAGGCTTGGGGCTGGTACGACGCAGCGGCCGCGACGAGGTCCGTGCCGACCTGCCTGAGCACCTCGGGCACAGGGCCGATCGTCAGCACCTGCGTCAGGCCGGGGCACTTGTCGAGCAGGCCCAGGGCACGCTCGGCGAAGGCCGGGTCGGCGATCAGCGTGGTGATGCCGGCGTCGTTGATCACGTAGGCATGGTCGTCGAGCGACCCCAGCGGGTGCAACGACGTACGGCGGAAGCCCTGGGTCTGGCCGGCACCGAGGATGAACAGCACCTCGGGTCGGTTGAGCGCCAGCAGCGCCGACGCCGAGCCGGTGCCGGCGCCGAGCGCCTCGAAGGCCTGGACGTACTGGCTGATCCGGCTCTCCACCTCGCCGCCGGTGAGGGTGACGTCGCCGAGGTACATCACCGGGTCGTCGCGGTGCCGCTTCAGGGCGCTGACCATCAGATGGCCGTTGTGGGTGCCGGCGTGGAGGTCGGCCCCCGTCGAGCTGGACGCAGTCACGCCAGCACCTCCGCGACTCCGCGCACCTCGCTCGTCGTACGGCAGCTCAGCAACAGCTCGGTGACACCCGTCGACTCCCACTCGGCGACGCGTTCCTTCACGTACGCCGCGCTGCCGACAATGTGCATGTCGTCGACCAGGTCGTCGGGGATCAGCGCGGTAGCCTCGTCGCGCTTCCCGGCCAGGAAGAGCTCCTGCACCTTGCCCGAGATCGCCTCGTGGCCCATTCGGTCGAAGACCGCCTTGTGGAAGTTCTGCTCCTTGGCGCCCATACCGCCCATGTACAAGGCGATCGTGGGCTTGATCGCGTCGATCACGGCCCGACGCTCCTCCTCCGAGGAGGTGACCTGCAGGTGGCAGCTGGCGGCGATCTCGAAGTCCGCCCGCGATCGCCGAGCCCCTTGGCGTGCGAAACCCTCGTCCAGCCACGGCTGGTACATCTCCGCCGACTTCGGGGTGTAGAACAACGGGATCCAGCCGTCCGCGATCTCGGCGGTCTGGGCCACGTTCTTCGGCCCCTCGGCACCGAGCCAGATCGGGATGTCTGCGCGCAGCGGGTGCACGATCGACTTGAGCGGCTTGCCCAGTCCGACCGACCCAGGGCCGTCGTACGGCATCTGGTGGTGCGGACCGGCATTGGTGACAGGTGCCTCGCGGGCCAGCACCTTCCGGATGATCTCGACAACCTCGCGGGTGCGGGCGAGTGGCTTGGAGAAGGGCTGGCCGTACCAGCCCTCGACGACCTGCGGACCACTGACGCCCATGCCGAGCACCACCCGGCCACCCGAGAGATGGTCGAGGGTCAGCGCATGCATCGCGATGGACGCCGGAGTGCGGCCCGACATCTGCACGATCGACGTGCCTAGCCGCAGTCGACTGGTCTCGCGGCCCCACCAGGTCAGCGGGGTGAACGCGTCGGACCCCCACGCCTCCGCGGTGAACAGCGCATCGAACCCGGACTCCTCCGCAGCCGCGACGAGCTCGGCGACGTCGGTCGGTGGCTGCGCTCCCCAGTACCCCAGTTGCAGGCCCAGCTTCATGTGCATCTCCTCACCAGAATTGCTTGTGCCCCACACTAGAACATGTTTCACTTTTGGACCATGACCACTTCGCAGGCCCGGACCCTCAGTGCCCCGCTGCGCGTCAGCTTCGACTACACCAGATCTGTCGGCCCCACGCTCGGTGCGTTCTTCGCGGGTCTCCTCGAACGCCGCCTCGTCGCCGGCCGACTTGCCGACGGCAGTGTCGTCCTTCCGCCGCCCGAGTTCGACCCTGCCACCCACGAACCGGTCACCGATTTCGTCGAGGTCGGCCCCGCCGGCACCGTCCAGTCGTGGACGTGGGTCCCCGAGCCGGTCGCCGAGCAGCCCTTCGACCGCCCCTTCGCGTGGGCCCTGGTCCTGCTGGACGGCGCCACCGCCCCCTTCCTCCACGCGTTGGACATCCCGTACGACGACCTGCGCGTCGGCATGCGAGTCCGGGCACGCTGGGTGAACGAACCAGCGGGAGCCATCACCGACATCGCCTGTTTCGAGCCCGCAGACGGACGCGACGAAGGAGCGGCGGGCGTGGCGGGCGAAGGTCGAGCGCGAGCGCGGCTGAGGGACGAGGCCGCGACCGAGCAGTCGAGACCCGGTGACGGGGGCGCCCCGCGCAAGACCGACCCGCTGATCACCCCGGTCAACCTCGACTACACCTACGCCGCCAGCCCCGAGGAGAGCGCCTTCTTCCGCGGGCTCGAGCAGGGGCGGATCCTCGGCCAGCGCTGCCCCGCGTGCGGCAAGGTCTACGTGCCCCCGCGTGGTGCGTGCCCGGTCGACGGCGTACCCACCACCGACGAGGTCGAGCTCCCGGGCACCGGCACGGTCACGACGTTCTGCATCGTCAACGTGCCATTCCTGGGCCAGAAGATCACCCCGCCGTACGTGTCGGCGTACGTCCTGCTGGACGGCGCCGACATCGCCTTCCTGCACCTGATCCTCGGCATCGAGGCGAGCGAGGTGCGCATGGGAATGCGGGTCGAGGCGGTGTGGCGGCCGCGCGATGAGTGGGGCACGACCGTCGAGAACATCAGTCACTTCGCGCCGACCGACGAGCCGGACGCGGACTTCGAGAGCTACAAGGTGCACCTGTGAGAAACGTGGCAGTGGTGGGCTTCGCCCAACGTCAGATGCTGGAGTTCGACGGCTCCCCCACGATGGTCGAGCTGCTGGTCCCGCTCTTCGCGGAGCTCTACGAGCAGACCGGGTTCACCCGCAAGGACATTGGCTTCTGGTGCTCCGGATCCTCCGACTACCTGGCCGGCCGGTCGTTCTCGTTCGTCTCCGCGGTCGACGCGATCGGGGCCCTGCCGCCGGTCAACGAGTCGCACGTCGAGATGGACGCGGCATGGGCGCTCTACGAGGCCTGGGTGAAGATCCAGACCGGGGAGATCGACACCGCACTGGTCTACGGGTTCGGCAAGTCGTCGGCCGGCGTCCTGCGCCGCACCCTCGCCCT
The DNA here is from genome assembly GCF_001427925.1 of Nocardioides sp. Root151. Taxonomy (NCBI): domain Bacteria; kingdom Bacillati; phylum Actinomycetota; class Actinomycetes; order Propionibacteriales; family Nocardioidaceae; genus Nocardioides; species Nocardioides sp. Root151. The sequence goes on along the minus strand of NZ_LMGG01000004.1, from coordinate 685,990 downwards.
GCAGCTCGATCCCTACACGATGACGCCGTTGTGGCCCGACAGCGTGTCCCTCGCCGGACTCCAGGCCAGGTTGGGCATCGAGGCCGAGCTCTGGGACGAGACGGCGATGGCGTCGGTGGCCCAGAGGTCGCTCACTGACGCCGAGACCAACCCCCACGCCGTACGCCGCGGCGGCTCGTCGGTCGAGGAGCTCCTGGCCCGTCCGATGTACGCCGACCCGCTGCGCAAGCACGACTGTGCGCCCGTGACCGACGGAGCCTCGGCGATCGTGCTGGCCGCCGACGACCGTGCGCGGGACGCCGCCGAGCGACCAGCATGGATCACCGGCCTCGCGCACAACGTCGATCCGCTCCAGCTCGGCGCCCGCGACCTCACCGCCTCGAAGTCCGCGACACGGGCCGCGGAGTCCGCGGTCATCGACGATGTCGAGGTCGCCGAGCTCCACGCACCGTTCAGCCACCAGGAGCTCATCCTGCGTCACGCGTTGGGCCTCGCGTCCGACGTACGCATCAACCCGTCGGGAGGTGCGCTCACCTCGAACCCGATGTTCACCGCCGGCCTCAACCGTATCGGCGAGGCGGCCGACCGGATCCGCAACGGTGAGGTCACGCGTGCGCTCGGCCACGCGACGTCCGGTCCACTCCTGCAACAGAACCTCGTCTGCGTCATGGACGGAGCCACGAAATGAGCAAGCAACCTGCCGCCGTCGTCGGTGTCGGCCAGACCCACCACCGTGCCAAGCGCGAAGACGTCTCGATGGCCGGCCTGTGCCGCGAGGCGATCGACCGGGCGCTGCTCGATGCCAACCTGTCGTTCGACGACATCGACGCGATCGTGGTCGGCAAGGCGCCCGACCTGTTCGAGGGCGTGATGATGCCCGAGCTCTACCTGGCCGAGGCGCTCGGCGCCGCGGGCAAGCCGTTGCTCCGCGTGCACACGGCCGGGTCGGTCGGCGGATCGACCGCCATCGTCGCCGCATCACTCGTGCAGTCCGGGGTGCACAAGCGAGTGCTGACCGTGGCGTTCGAGAAGCAGTCGGAGTCGAACGCGATGTGGGCACTCTCGGTGCCGGTTCCGTTCATCATGCCGGTCCATGCCGGCGCGGGTGGCTACTTCGCGCCCCACGTCCGTTCCTACATCCGCCGGTCGAACGCCCCGCTCCACATCGGCGCGGTGGTGGCGGCCAAGGACCGCCAGAACGCGCTGAAGAATCCCTTCGCGCACCTGCAGAACAAGGACACCACGGTCGAGTCGGTGCTGGCCTCACAGATGTTGTGGGACCCGATCCGCTACGACGAGACCTGCCCGTCCTCCGACGGGGCGTGCGCGTTGGTCATCGCCGACGCCGACACCGCCGCCTCGGTCGACAACCCGGCCTGGATCCACGCCACGGCGATGAGGTCCGAGCCCACCACCGCCGCCGAACGTGACCAGGTGAACCCGCAGGCGGGCCGCGATGCGGCGGCGTACCTCTGGAAGCAGGCGGGCATCACCAACCCGCGGCGCGAGATCGACGCGGTCGAGATGTACGTGCCGTTCTCGTGGTTCGAGCCGATGTGGCTGGAGAACCTCGGCTTCGCCGACGAGGGTGAGGGCTGGAAGCTGACCGAGTCCGGCGTGACCGCGATGACGGGTGACCTGCCGGTCAACTGCTCCGGCGGAGTGCTCAGCTCGAACCCGATCGGGGCGTCCGGCATGCTGCGCTTCGCCGAGGCCGCACTGCAGGTGCGCGGCCGGGCCGGCGAGCACCAGGTCGACGGCGTACGACGTGCGCTCGGTCACGCGTACGGCGGCGGCTCGCAGTTCTTCGCCATGTGGGTGGTCGGGGCGGACAAGCCCGCCCTCTAGGCTGGGCGCATGATCGAGCTCCGCACCCCCACCCAGATCGACGAGATGCGTCCCGCCGGTGTCTTCGTCGGCGAAGTCCTCACCGCGCTCGCCGCCGCCGCCGACGTCGGGGTGAACCTGCTCGAGCTCGACGCCCTGGCCCACCGGATGATCAAGGACCGCGGCGCGGAGTCCTGCTACATCGACTACCACCCGTCGTTCGGGGCCTCGCCGTTCGGCAAGGTCCTGTGCACGTCCGTCAACGACGCCGTGCTGCACGGCCTCCCCCACGACTACGTGCTCAAGGACGGCGACCTGCTCAGCCTCGACTTCGCCTGCGCCGTCGACGGCTGGGTCTCCGACTCGGCGATCAGTGTCGTCGTCGGCACGCCGCGGCCCGAGGACCTCGCCCTGATCGAGACCACGCAGGTGGCACTCGCGGCCGGCATCGACGCGGCCCGTGCAGGCAACAAGATCGGCGACATCAGCTTCGCGATCGGCCAGGTGGCCCGCGCCGCCAACCTCAAGGTGAACCTCCAGTTCGGCGGCCACGGAGTCGGGCGCACCATGCACGGCGACCCGCACGTGGCCAACGACGGACGCGCCGGACGCGGCTACCCGCTCAAGCCCGGACTCGTCATCGCGATCGAGCCGTGGTTCCTGCACACCACCGACGAGATCTACACCGACGCCGACGGCTGGACCCTGCGCAGCGCCGACGGATCACGGGGCGCCCACTCCGAGCACACCATCGCCATCACCGACGCGGATCCCATCGTCCTCACCGCCCGCTGACGCGAACCGCGTGCTCTTGATGCGCGAACCGTGCATTCTTGACGCGCGAACCGCGTGCTCTTGATGCCCGAACCGTGCATTTCTGATCTCGCCGGACTCACTGCGCGGGGACCCAGGGCACTCGACTCCGGGCGTACTTCCGCTTCTGTGGCGCACTGCGTGCAGCGATGATCGCGCCGAGCTCGTCAAGCCACTGCTCGCGCGCCCGACCCGCCAGCTGATGCTTGCGTACGACGATGACGTACCAACCACGTTCGCGCAGCCAGTCACGCCTGGCCTCGTCGTGTTCTGCCTGTTCCTCGGCGTGGAACTCCTCCCCGTCGTACTCGACCGCGATCCGGAGACGCCGATAGGCCAGGTCGATGCGCGCCATGACTACGCCGTCCTCCCGGATCTCCACCTGAGGTTCGGGCATCAGCAGGCCGGAGTCGTGAATGGCGCCACGCACCCACGACTCCCCCTGCGATTCGGACAACGGAGAAGCCAACGGGTACAGCTCTCGCGCTTGCGTGACACCGCGCCGTCCGGAGAGTCGCACGACGGCAGTTCCGAAGTCTTCGTGCGTCAGCTCGTGCTCACTCATGAAGGCGTCGAGCGTGGCCAACGCTCGCCATCGACCACGGAGGCAGGCAACGTCGAGAGCAGTGCGCACTGGCGTCGTGACCTTCACGCCATGAACCTGGATCACCTCCTCCTCGGCCAACTCCCGCTCGACGCCGCGCACCGCTTTGCGACGTGGCGGCGTGTGCCCGGGCTTGACCGCCACTTCCAGGTCCGGTACGGCGAAACGCTCGTCCGGCTCATGCACGTCCACGCCCCACAGCCAGGCGGCTGACCGGTCGCACACCACCGCATCCTCTGGCAGGACAAGGGCGGCGCAACTGGCGCGGAGCTCGAGTGTGTCCTCGACAGACGCCGAGCAATAGACGCCCGTGAGCGGTCGTCGTACGACGCCGGACCTGAGCCAGCGTCGGAGGGTGAACTCGGAGACGCCGAGTTCGGCCAAGTCACTCCATCTGAATGGATCTGTTGGGGGTTGTTCTGACATGTCGACGAGGCTTGCCGATCGACGTCGTCATGAAACGACGAAGTCCGCCGCCTGTGGAAAACTCACGGGCAGCGGACTTCGACGGCATCAAGAATCCATGGTTCGGACGTCAATAATCCACGGTTCGCGCATCAGAAATGCACGGTTCGCGCATCAAGAATCCACGGTTGGCGAGTAGGTGACCTGGAGCTCCTTGATGCCGTTGATCCAGGCACTGCGGAGGCGCCGGGGCGCACCGGCACGGGCGATGTCGGGGACCTGGTCGGCGATCTCGTTGAAGATCAGCTCGATCTCCAGGCGGGCCAGGTTGGCGCCGATGCAGTAGTGCGCGCCGTGGCCGCCGAACCCCAGGTGCGGGTTGTCCTCACGAGAGACGTCGAACCGGTAGGGGTCCTCGAAGACGTCCTCGTCGAAGTTGCCACTGGCGTAGAACAGTCCGACCCGGTCGCCCTCCTTGACGTCGACGCCGTTCAGCGTGACGTCCTCGAGGGCGACCCGCTGGAACACGGTGACCGGCGTCGCCCACCGGACGATCTCGTCGACCGCCGACGCCGGACGCGTGGCCTTGAACAGCTCCCACTGGTCAGGGTTGTCGAAGAAGGCGTCCATGCCGTGCGTGATCGCGTTGCGCGTCGTCTCGTTGCCGGCGACGGCCAACAGGATCACGAAGAAGCCGAACTCGTCGTCGGTCAGCGCGTGCCCGTTCACGTCGGCGGTGATCAGCTTGGTGACGATGTCGTCCTTCGGGTTGCGCCGCCGCTCGTCGGCCAGCCCGGCGGCGTACATCAGGATCTCGATCGACGCCGCCTCGGCGTCTCCCTCGATCTCGGGGTCGTCGTAGGACAGCATCTGGTTGGACCAGTCGAAGAGCTTGCCGCGGTCCTCCTGGGGCACACCCATCAGCTCGGCGATCGCCTGCAGCGGCAGCTCGGCGGCGATGTCCTCCACGAAGTTGCCCGACCCCTTCGCCGCGGCGTCGGCCACGATCCGGCGGGCCCGCTCCTCGAGAGCGTCGTGCAGCGCGGCGATGGCGCGTGGGGTGAACCCGCGCGAGATGACCTGGCGCAGCTTGGTGTGGTCCGGCGGGTCCTGGTTGATCAGCATCACCCCCTGCAGGTCGATCTGCTCGGGCGTCATGTCCGGGGCGAAGCGGATGATCGCGCCCTGCTTGGCGGTCGAGAACGACTTGCTGTTCTTCGACACGGCGGCGATGTCCTCGTGCTTGGTCAGGGCCCAGTAGCCCTCGGCACCTCGGAACCCGGCCCGCGCCTCCTGGGGCTGCGCCACCCAGTGCACCGGTGATCCCTGGCGCATCGCGCGGAACTCCTCGTGCGGGATGCGCTCCTCGATGAGCCCGGGGTCGGTGGGGTCGAATCCCACTGGCAACGAATCGGGCAACTGCGTCGTCACGGTCACTTGCTTCCTCCACGATGCTAGAACACGTTCTAGTGACGATCGTTACATACTCTCGGAATGTTCGGAAGACCCGAACACGAATTCGTCCCCGAACTCCCACCAGCCGGGACTCGCCTTGCCGGCGATCAAGAACGTGTTCTACTTTCGGGTGGTACGTCGCCACTGGAGCGACGTACGTCGAGTGCGTTCGGACAGCGAGGCAATCCATGGGCAATCCGGTCATCGTCGAAGCAGTGCGTACGCCGCAGGGCCGGCGCCGCGGCTGGTTGGCCGGCGTCCATCCGGCGGTACTCCTGGGTGCAGCGCAGATCGAGGTCCTGGACCGCGCCGGGCTCGACCCGGAGCTGGTCGACCAGGTGATCGGCGGCTGCGTGTCACAGGCCGGTGAACAGTCCAACAACATGGTCCGGCGTGCGTGGATGCATGCGGGCCTGCCCAACCACACGGCCTCCACCGTCATCGACGCCCAGTGCTCCTCGGCCCAGCAGGCAGTGCACCTGATCAACGCGATGATCGCCGGCGGGGCGATTCGCGCAGGTGTCGCCTGCGGTGTCGAGTCGATGTCACGCATCCCGCTCGGCGCGAACGTGCCCAAGGGCACCGGCAGCCCCCGGCCCGACGACTGGAACATCGACCTGCCCGACCAGTTCCTCGGCGCCGACCGCATCGCCCGCGATCGTGGCTTCACCCGTGCGGACGTCGACGCCTTCGGGCTCTGGTCGCAGCAGAAGGCGAGAGTCGCGGTGGACGAAGGCCGTTTCGACCGCGAGGTCTTCGGCGTGGAGGCACCGGTGCTCGACGACGAGGGCACGGCCACCGGCGTGACCCGCACCGTCACCGAGGACCAGGGCCTGCGCGACACCACGCTCGAGGGCCTGGCCGCACTCACGCCCGTGCTTCCCGACGGCATCCACACCGCCGGCACCTCGTCCCAGATCTCCGACGGCGCCTCCGCGCTGCTCCTGATGGACGAGTCGCTCGCCGCCGAGCTCGGCCTCAAGCCGCGCGCCCGGATCATCACCTCGTGCCTCGTCGGTGCGGACCCCTACTACCACCTCGACGGACCGGTCCAGGCCACCGAGAAGGTGCTCGCCGACAGCGGCATGGGCATCGCCGACATCGACCTCTGCGAGGTCAACGAGGCGTTCGCCGCCGTGGTGATGTCCTGGGCGACCGTGCACAAGGTGCCCGAGGACAAGATCAACGTCAACGGCGGCGCGATCGCGCTCGGCCACCCGGTCGGCTCGACCGGGACCCGGCTGCTGACCACCGCCCTGCACGAGCTCGAACGCCGCGACGCGACCACGGCGCTCGTCGCCATGTGCGCGGGCGGGGCCCAGGCCTCCGGCACCATCATCGAGCGTCTCTGACCACCCGCTGAACCCGTGGCGCACGCACGGGGTCACCGCGGGCATGGCACGATCTGGCATGTGAGCGACACCGGAGACCAGCCCGAGGGAACCGACCCGAACCGCGGCGCGCAGGGCGAGCAGCCCCAGCAACCCGGGTGGGGACAACCAGCACCCCCGCCCTACGGCCAGGCGCCCCAGGGCCAGCCGCCCTACGGGCAGGCACCCTACGGCCAGCCGGCGTACGGACAGCCCGCCTACTACGGCGCCGACCCGAGTGCGCCGTACGGCCGCGACCCCCGCACCGGCGAGCCGTACGGCGACAAGAGCAAGGTCATCGCCGGCGTGCTGCAGATCCTCATCCCGCTGGGCATCGGTCGCTTCTACACCGGCCACACAGGCATGGCGCTCGCCCAGCTCTTCACCCTCGGCGGGTGCGGCATCTGGAGCCTGATCGACGGCATCCTGCTCCTGGTCAACGACCAGCAGCGCGACGCGGACGGTCGCCTGCTCAAGCCCTGACCGACAGGGTCAGCTGCCGTAGACCGGCTCCGGGTCAGCACCCTCGGCGATCAGCGAGTCGACGACCTCACCCAGCTCGGTGGCGTCCCAGCGTCGCCCGGCATCACGCGAGGCGCCGTGGCGCCAACCCTCCTCGAGGGTGAGCAGCGAGCCGTCGCTCTCGAACACGCGGCCGGTGACGTGGCCGGCATCCACGGAGGCGAGCCACGCCACGATCGGCGAGTTGTCCTCGGGGAGCGCCATCTCGGAGGTGTCGAAGGCACCTTCGGTCATGCGTGTCTTGGCGACCGGGGCGAGCGCGTTGACGGTGACTCCCACGCGCCCGAGCTCGGCGGCCGCGACCAGGGTCATCGACGCGATCCCGGCCTTGGCGGTCGAGTAGGCGACCTGCCCCACGGAGCCCTGGAGGCCGGCGCCCGAGGTGGTGTTGATGACGCGGGCGGCACGCTGACGGTCGGCCTTGGACTCGGCACGCCAGTACGCCGCAGCATGGCGCAGCATCGCGAAGTGGCCCTTGACGTGCACCCGGATGACCGCGTCCCACTCGTCCTCGGTGGCGTTGAACAGCATCCGGTCGCGCACGAAGCCGGCGTTGTTGACCAGGATGTCGAGGCCGCCGAAGGCGTCGACAGCCTGCTGGACCAGTGCGGCCGACTGTTCGAAGTCGGCGACGTCGGCGCCGTTCGCGACCGCGTGGCCGCCGAGCGCCTCGATCTCCGCGACGACCTGTTGGGCGGGAGAGTCCTCCTTGACCCCGTTGTTCGAGACGCCGTAGTCGTTGACGACCACGGTGGCGCCCTGGCGGGCGAGCTCGAGGGCGTGGGCGCGGCCGATGCCACGGCCCGCGCCGGTCACGATGGCGATGCGTCCTTCGAGAAGTCGGGTCACGTCGTTGCTCCTGGTGTGGAAGGTGGTCAGGACTGGTTCTGGTTCAGGACCGAGAGGAAGACCGGCGGCTCGCCGCCGCCGTGGCACTCGATCGCCGCACCGGTGACGTAGCTGGCCAGGTCCGAGGCCAGGAAGACTGCCACGTTGCCGACCTCGCGCGGCCGGCCCATCCTGCCCAGAGGGATCGTCTTCTCGATGGCGGCCACGGTCTCGTCCCCGCCGTAGTGGTCGGCGGTGTCCGGGGTGCGGCACAGCCCCACGTTGATCGCGTTGACCCTGACCTTCGGCGCCCACTCCATGCCGAGCGACTTGGTGAGCGAGTCGACGCCGGCCTTGGCGGCGCCGTAGGCCGCGGTGCCCGGCGAGGGCCGTTGGGCGCTGACGGACGAGATGTTCACGATCACCCCGCCGGTCTCCTGCTGCTGCATGACCGCGTTGGCGGCTTGGGCGACGAGGAGCGGTGCCGTCAGGTTGAGGCCGAGGATCTTGTCGTGCAGCCGAGGAGAGGCGTCGGCGGCCAGGGCGTACGGCCCTCCCCCGGCGTTGTTCACCACGATGTCGAGGCGGCCGTGGCTGTCCACGATCCCGTCGACCAGGGCCCGCACGGCCTCCGGGTCGCGTACGTCGCACGGCACGTGCGTCGTACCCGCCGGCGGGTCGGTGACCTCTGAGCGGGCACAGGTGACCACGGTCGCGCCGGCCGCCACGAGCGCTTCGGCGATGCCGAGCCCGATCCCCTGCGAACCGCCGGTGACCAGTGCCACCCGACCGGAGAGGTCGATTCCGATTGCCATGCCACTCCTCCACGCACACCCAGGTGCGGTTTCGTCCGACGTCGATCCGGGACACCGGACCAAGCAAGTGCTAGGGTACCAAGCAAACGTTAGGTTTGTTAGCCCGGGGCAGAATCCGTAGGAGAGAAATGCCGATCACCTCTGAACTGCGTGACGACCACGTCCGCGTCATCACGATGGCCCACCCGCCGGTCAACGCACTGCCCGTGCAGGGTTGGTACGACGTGGCCGACGCGCTCGACAAGGCGAGCCGCGACCTCGAGACCCATGTGGTCGTGCTGCGCGCCGAGGGCAAGGGCTTCAACGCCGGCGTCGACATCAAGGAGATGCAGAACTCCGAGGGCTTCGACGCGCTCCTCGGCGCCAACCGGGGCTGCTACGCGGCGTTCAAGGCGGTCTACGAGTGCGCCGTACCCGTGATCGCGGCGGTGAACGGCTTCTGCGTCGGCGGCGGCGTCGGCCTCGTCGGCAACGCCGACTGTGTGATCGCCAGCGACGACGCCTACTTCGGCGTCCCCGAGGTCAACCAGGGCGCCCTCGGTGCCGCCACCCACATGGCCCGCCTCGTGCCGCAGCACCTCATGCGCACTCTCTACTTCACCGCCCGCACGATCAAGGCCGCCGACCTCGTGCAGCACGGTTCCGTGCTCGAGGTGGTCCCGCGCGACCAGCTCGACGACGCGGCACTGAAAGTGGCGCAGGAGATCGCGGCCAAGGACACCCGGGTGATCCGCGCGGCCAAGGAGGCCCTCAACGGGATCGACCCGTGCGACGTCAACAAGAGCTACCGGTTCGAGCAGGGCTTCACCATGGAGCTGAACCTGATGGGCGTCTCCGACGACCTCCGGGACGCCTTCGCCGGGACGGCGAAGAGTGCACAGAGCGCCGGAACCGAGAAGGGGAACAAGTGAACGGCACACCACGCGACAAGCGGATGACCATCGACGAGGTCGTCGCCTCCCTCGAGGACGGCATGACCATCGGCATCGGCGGCTGGGGCCCGCGGCGCAAGCCGATGGCCCTGGTCCGCGCGATCCTGCGCAGCGACCTCAAGGACCTCACCATCGTGTCGTGGGGCGGCGCCGACGTCGGCCTCCTCGCGCGCGCCGGCAAGATCCGCAAGCTGGTCTACGCGTTCGTCTCCCTCGACACCGTGCCGCTCGAGCCGAACTTCCAGAAGGCCCGCCAGGAGAAGTCGATCCCCGAGATCGTCGAGCTCGACGAGGGCATGTTCCAGACCGGCCTGCTGGCCGCGTCGCAGCGCCTGCCGTTCCTGCCGATGCGCGCCGGACTCGGCTCCGACATCCTGGTCAACAACCCGCACATCAAGACCGTCGCCAGCCCGTACGCCGATGAGGACGGCAACGTCGAGGACCTCGTCGCCGTGCCCGCGCTCAGGCTCGACGTCGCACTGGTGCACCTGAACCGGGCCGACCAGCACGGCAACGCGACGTACCTCGGGCCCGATCCCTTCTTCGACGACCTCTTCGCGATGGCCGCCGAGCGCACCTACGTCACTTGCGAGCAGGTCGTCGACACCGCCGGCCTGACCGTCGACACCCCGGTCCAGCGCCTCCTGCTGAACCGGATGATGGTGACCGGCGTCGTCGAGACCCCCAACGGCGCGCACTTCACCAACTGCGCGCCCGACTACGAACGTGACGAGAAGTTCCAGAAGGCGTACGCCGCGGCCGCCAAGGACGACGAGTCGTGGACCCGGTTCGAGGAGCGCTTCCTCAGCGGCGACGAGGCCGCCTACCAGGACGCCGTCCGCGAGTTCCACGACGAGGAGCAGACCCGATGACCGACTTCACCCGCGCCGAGGTGTGCGCCACCGCGATCGCCGACGCCTTCAAGGACGACGGCGAGATCTTCGGCTCTCCGATGGGCATGCTGCCGATGCTCGGCGTACGCCTGGCCAAGCTGACCAGCAACCCCGACCTCGTGCTCTCCGACGGCGAATCGCTGTTCCTGGGCGGTGTCCCGCCCTTGTTCGCCAAGGCCGACGTGGTCGAGGGCTGGATCCCGTTCCGCCGGGTCTTCGACGTGGTCGCCTACGGAAAGCGCCACGTGATGATGGGCGCCACACAGGTCGACCGGCACGGCAACCAGAACATCTCCGCGATCGGCGACTTCGCCCAGCCGAAGCGCCAGCTGCTCGGCTCGCGCGGCGCCCCCGGCAACACGGTGAACAACCGCACGTCCTACTGGGTGCCCAAGCACTCCGACCGGGTCTTCGTCGAGGAGGTCGACATCGTCTCCGGAGTCGGCCCCAAGCGGGCCCGCGAGGCCGGCGTCGGCGCCGCGAAGTACAACGACATCCACCGCATCGTGACGAACCTGGCCGTCTTCGACGTTCTGGGCGCCGACGACACCGTGCGCCTCCTCTCGGTGCACCCGGGCGTCACGGTCGACGACGTGGTCGCGGCGACCGGCTTCGACCTGGCGGTCGAGGGCGACGTCCCCGAGACGCGTACGCCGACCGCGGAGGAGCTCACCCTGATCCGTGAGGTGCTCGACCCCAGGACGCTGCGCGACCGCGAGGTCCCGCCGGTCGAGGCGGTCGCGTCGTGACCACCGCACAGGTGCTGCGCACTCCCCTGACCGAGCTGGCCGGGGTGCGGCACCCCGTGGTCCAGACCGGCATGGGCTGGGTGGCTGGCCCGCGCCTGGTGGTCGGTACGGCGAACGCCGGCGGACTCGGCATCCTGGCCAGCGCCACCATGGGCTTCGAGGAGCTCGAGAGGGCGATCCTCGAGGTGAAGTCGCGCACCGACCAGCCGTTCGGCGTCAACCTGCGCGCCGACGCCGCCGACGCGGGTGACCGCTGCGACCTGCTGATCAAGCACGGCGTCAAGGTGGCCTCGTTCGCGCTGGCCCCGAAGAAGGACCTGATCGCCAGGCTCAAGGACCACGGCATCATGGTGATGCCCTCGGTCGGACTCCCCCGTCACGCCGAGAAGGTGGCCTCGTGGGGCGCCGACGCGGTGATGATCCAGGGCGGCGAGGGCGGTGGCCACACCGGCTCCGTCCCGACCACCCTCCTGCTGCCGAGCGTGCTCGACGCCGTTGACATCCCGGTCGTCGCGGCCGGCGGCTTCTTCGACGGACGCGGCCTCGCCGCCGCACTGTCCTACGGAGCGGCCGGCATCGGCATGGGCACCCGCTTCCTGCTGACCCGTGACAGCGCCGTGCCCGACGCGGTCAAGCAGCTCTACCTGTCGTACGACGTCAACGGCACGGTGGTCACCGACAAGGTCGACGGCATGCCGCACCGCATGCTGCGCACCGAGCTCGTGGAGGAGATCGAGGAGTCGAGTCGCCTCAAGCGGCTGACGCCCACGCTCAGGCGCACGCTGGAGTTCAAGAAGATGTCCGGCATGAGCTGGCTCGACCTCGCCCGCGACGGCCGGACCATGAAGAAGACCCAGGGGCGCTCACTCGCGCAGATGTCGCTGGCCGCCAACACGCCCATGATGCTCAAGGCCGGACTCGTCGACGGCGACACCTCCGCCGGAGTGCTCGCCTCCGGGCAGGTGGTCGGCGTCCTCGACGACCTGCCGTCGTGCGAGGAGCTGGTCGACCGGGTCGTCACCGAGGCGGTGGACCACCTCAGGGGCGCCCACGAAATGCTCGTGGCCATTGACGTGTGACGTTCGTTACTCGAAAGTAACTCCTCGGGAGTCCACATGTGGGGGACACAAGAGGGAGTTGCCGAATGAGGAAGAACACCTGGGCCCGCGTGGCCGCAGGCGCGCTGCTGGCGTTGTCACTGAGTCCGCTGGCCACGGCGTCGCCGGCACAGGCCGACGGCACATCGTTCTACGACACACCGACGACGCTGCCGGCCAACAACGGCGACATCGTCAGGTCGGAGCCGTCCGAGTTCTACGTCGACCCGGTCAAGCTGATCAAGGCCGACGCCGACGTGCAGCGGATCATGTACCGCTCCACCGACCGCACCGGAGTGCCGGTCGCGGTCACCGGCACGGTGTTGACGCCGAAGACCCCGTGGGTCGGCGCAGGCAAGCGCCCCCTCATCGGGTACGCCGTCGGCACCCAGGGCATGGGCGACCAGTGTGCGCCGTCGCGCACGCTGGGCAAGGGCCTGGAGTACGAAGGCCCGTTCATCGCCGGGCTGCTGGCCCGCGGCTACGCCATCGTCGTCACCGACTACGAGGGCCTCGGCACCGAGGGCGAGCACACCTACATGATGCGCGAGACCCAGGGCCACGCCGTCCTCGACTCGGTCCGTGCCGCCCAGCGCCTGCCCGGCTCCGGGGTCACCGCCGCGAACCCGGTCGCGATCAGCGGGTTCTCCCAGGGTGGCGGCGCCGCCGCGTCCGCCGGTGAGCTGGCTCCGACGTACGCCCCGGAGATCAACCTGAAGGCGGTCGCCGCCGGCGCGGTCCCCGCGGACCTCAGCCAGGTGGCCATCAACCTCGACGGGTCCCTGTACGTCTCGTTCATGGGGTACGCCGTCTCGGCCCTGGCGAACAGCTATGGCATCGACATGACCCCGATGCTCAACGCGAAGGGCCAGGCCATGATGGCCACGCTGTCGACCCAGTGCACCCTGGACTCGCTGGCCACCTTCCCGTTCGTGAAGTCGAAGGACCTGACCACCAACGGCCTGCCGGTCACGGACCTGTTGACCAAGGCGCCGTTCAACCAGATGGTGGCCGACCAGCTGATCGGCAACGGACGCAAGCCCAACGTGCCCGTGCTGATCACCCACTCGGCGCTGGACGACGTGATCCCCTACAAGACCGGCAAGCAGCTGGCCCAGCGATGGTGCGGCCAGGGCACGAAGGTGCAGTTCGACACCAACTTCGCACCCACCCACGTGGGTGACTACGTGGCGTCGATCCCGACCATCTTCCTGTTCCTCGAGGCCCGATTCGCCGGCCTGCCCGCGTTGAACAGCTGCTGGCGCCTCTGATCCTGCGCCGAGACCGGGCCCGCCTTCGCACGGTGCGCAGGCGGGCCCGACCCGCGTCAGAGCCCGCGCTGGTACTGCACCTCGCGACCCATCACGCGATAGCCGAGCTGCTCGTTGACCGAGATCATGTAGTCGTTCGACTCGGCGTTCCAGGTGTCGATCGCGGCCAGCTGTGGCTCGACCTCGTGGAGCCACAGGAGCATCGCCGACTTCAACACCAGTCCGAGCCGATGGCCCCGATGGGCGCGCACCACCGAGGTGTCGTGCTGGTGACCGATCCACGGTCGCTCGGACTCCACGACCACCACCGACTGTCCCGCCAGCTCGCCCGTCGTCCGGTTGCGCGCCATCAGGCGATGGAGACGGCCGCCGCTGCTGAGCTGGGCGTGCTCGTAGTTGCGCACCCGCTCGCCGGTGAAGACCTCGTCCTCGATCTCGAGGTCATCGGTCGGAGCGTCGTTGATGGCCGCGGTCATCTCGGCCAGCTTGTCGAGCTCGTCGTCGGGCGTGAACCCGATGCGGCGGACGAGCTCGTAGTCGGCGGCCCCGGCCCCGGCGTGGTCGTGCAGGCCCCGGACGACGTTCCAGTCGACGTCGGCCAGCACCTGGCGACGGTTGATCGCCTGCGACTTCTGCTCGAGGCCGTGGCGCGCGGTGAACGCCCGTGCCGCTTCGGACTCCCAGGCGTCGGTGCCGACGCTGGTACGCCCCTCCGCCCGAGCCCGGTCGAGCAGGAACTCCAACAGGGCGGTGCCGTGGCCCCGGCGGCGGTGCGCCGGGTGCACCTCGACGCCAACCCAGGCGAGCTCGAGGTTGTCCCACTCGCTCGTGCCGTACGTCGCGTAGGCAACGGGCAGACCGTCGACCGTCGCCAGGAACGGCACCGACGGTTCGCCGTCCCAGCCGTTGCGCAGCATCCCGTCGTACGACGTCATGGTGGCGGGGTGCGACCAGGGCGCGTCGACCGCGATCGTGGCGTTCGCGACGTCGACCATGCCCTGGAGCGGGACCCTGTCGTCAGGGCCGAACTGCGTGATCTCCATGGCGTTGACGATCCTCTGCCGGGGCCCTCGGCGCCACGGGTTTTCCGGCGACGATCCTCCTGGCAAGGATGAGTACGCGTACCGGGTTCGAACCACGCGCCGACCGGACAGGATGGGGGCATGCAGAGTTTCGGACGGTTCCTGTTCTTCGCCAACCTCCCCCTGACCATCGCCCTCCTGTTCTGGGCGTGGGCCGGCCGGGTGCTCTTCGGCGTCGGCGGCTGGTTCCTGCTGATCCTGCCGCTGCTCGTGGGTCCGTTCGTGGTGGTGGCCCTGATCATCTCGAACGTCGTGGCCTACACCGTCGCGACGCGTCCGCGCCGCTTCACCAGCGCCCAGTCGATCGCGCACGTGGCCATGTGGGTCGGCCTCGCCGGCTTCGGGCTGTTCCTGCCCGACTTCGGCGACAGCGAGGAGAGTGAGCTGTCGTTCCTCACCCAGGTCTTCGGCCACTCAGACCGGCTGATCGACCTCAGCGGCCAGCTCGCCGCTGCCTTCGCCTTCCTCACGGTCGCCGGCTGGGTGGCGACCCTGGTCACCGCGATCGTCGCCAGGGCGAGCGCGAACCGGCCGCAGTACACCTACGCCGGCTGAGGCCGAGGCGGGTCAGGCCGCCTCGTCCTTGCGCGGGCGGCCTCGGCCGCGCTTGTGCGCCACGACGGCACCGTCGATCACGATCTGGCCGCCCCAGACGCCGTACGGCTCGCCCCGCTCGAGGGCCCCGGTCAGGCACTCCAGCGCCAGGGGGCACTGTGCGCACAGCTGCCTGGCGCGGTCGAGAGCAGCCGGGTGCTCGGCGAAGAACAGGTGGGGAGACTGGGTGCAGGGCGGCGACGTCACTCATCGAGAGTGACCGTCTGAGGTAGTTGGTTGCATCGGGCAGATGCCTTAGACGCGACGACCGTCTCGCGTGACGCCGGTCATGACGACCCGGCCTGCAGCCCTGCTAGGTTCGCCGGTGAATCCGGTACGCCGTCCCTCTGGGCGTGCCCGCACACTGAGGAGCAGATCGTTGCGAACCGCCAAGGACTTCTTCGCCCCCCTCGCCGTCGGTGCACCCGCGCCGCTGCGTGAGATGCCGGCCCGCCCGTCGAGGGCGATCCACTTCTTCGACCCCGGCAACGAGAAGATGGCGGCGAAGGTGCCCGCGATGGTCGGCACCACCGACGTCCTCCTCGGCAACCTCGAGGACGCGGTCAAGGCCGAGAACAAGGAGAAGGCCCGCAACGGCCTCGTGAAGATCGGCCAGGAGGTTGCCAATCTTGGTTCAGCCAGTGGGCCGACGCAGTTCTGGACCCGGATCAACTCCCTCGACTCCCCCTGGGTGCTCGACGACCTGACCACGCTGGTCCCCGCGATCGGCGACAAGCTCGACGTGATCATGGTCCCGAAGGTGCAGGGCGCCGAGGACATCCACTACATCGACCGGATCCTGGCCCAGCTCGAGGCCAAGGCCGGCATCACCAAGCCGCTCCAGGTGCACGCGATCCTCGAGACCGCCCGCGGGGTGGCCAACGTCGAGGAGATCTGCGCCGCCTCGCCGCGCATGCAGGGCCTCTCGCTCGGCCCGGCCGACCTGGCCGCGGACCGTCGGATGAAGACCACGCGTGTCGGCGGCGGCCACCCCGGCTACCTCGTGCGCGAGGACGCCCCGCGTGACGCCGAGGGCAACAGCCAGATCGACGCCCCGCGTCCGACCTACCAGCAGGACCTGTGGCACTACACGATCGCCCGCATGGTCGACGCCTGCGCAATGCACGGGATCTTCCCGTACTACGGCCCCTTCGGCGACATCGCCGACGTGGTCGGCTGCGAGGACCAGTTCCGCAACGCGTTCCTGCTCGGCTGTGTCGGCGCCTGGTCGCTGCACCCCAAGCAGATCGCGATTGCGAACAAGGTCTTCTCCCCCAGTGTCGAGGACGTCACCCACGCACGTCGCGTCATCGCGGCCATGGGCGACGGCACCGGTGCGGTGATGCTCGACGGCAAGATGGAGGACGACGCCTCCGTCAAGCAGTGCAAGGTGATGGTCGCCCTGGCCGAGGAACTGGCCGCCATCGACCCCGAGCTCAAGAAGCAGTACGACGCGATCTCCGTGGAGGCCTGACATGACTGAGTTCACCCCGCTGCGCTCGGTCCTCTACATGCCCAGCTCCAACGAGCGGGCCCTCGAGAAGGCCAAGTCGATCGCCTGTGACGGCCTCATCCTCGACCTCGAGGACGCGGTCGCCCCCGATGCCAAGCCGGCCGCGCGCGAGTCCGCCGCGGCCGCTGCGTCGAGCGGTGAGTACGGCCGCCGTACGGTCACCATCCGGGTCAACGGCATCGGCACCGAGTGGCACGACGCCGACATCGTCGCCGCCTCGCAGGCCGGACCGGCCGCCATCGTCGTGCCCAAGGTCAACTCGGCCGACGAGGTCAAGCAGCTCGTCGCCGCGATGGAGAAGGCCGGCGCCCCGGAGCACACCAAGCTGTGGGCCATGGTCGAGACCCCGATCGCGATCCTCGACGCCCTCTCGATCGCCCGCGCCTCCGAGCGTCTCGGTGCGTTCGTGCTCGGCACCAACGACCTGGTCAAGGAGCTCTACGCCGAGCACGTGCCCGGCCGCGCGCCGATCCTGCCCAGCCTGCACACCGCCCTCCTCGCCGGCCGGGCCGCCGGCATCGCGGTGATCGACGGCGTCTACAACGACGTGAAGAACACCGAGGGCTTCCTGGCCGAGTGCCAGCAGGGCCGCGAGATGGGCTTCGACGGCAAGACGCTGATCCACCCCGGCCAGGTCGCCGGCGCCAACGAGGCGTTCGCCCCGTCGGAGCAGGCGATCGAGGACGCGCGTGGCCTGATCCAGGCGTTCGAGGACGGCAAGGGCGCCGGCGTCGTGACCTACAACGGCAAGATGGTCGAGAACCTGCACGTCGAGTCCGCCCAGCGCACCCTCTCGATCGCCGAGGCGATCAGCGCCCTCGACGCCTGACTGGGTCGACCCGTCGTGAACTTCACGACGGGTCGATCGGAACTGGCGACGGGTCGATATGAACTGGCGACAGGTCAGGCCTTGAAGGCCGGCTTCTCCTTCGCCAGGAACGCCCGCACGCCCTCGGCGAAGTCACTGCCGGTGTAGACCTCTCGGAGCACGTCGTCGTCATCCGACGGCGCTGCTTCGAGGGTCTCGGCGCGAGCGGTCAGCTGGGCCTTCGTGGTGCGCAGCGTGACCCCGGAGGCCTTGCCGATGCCGTCGACCAGGCTGGACAGCTCGGCGTCCAGGTCGTCAGTGACCGACATCACCGCGCCCACGGCGTACGCCCGGTCGGCGTCGACGAGGCGCGAGGCGAGCAGCATCTCCCGGGTCAGCGACTCCCCGAAGACCGACGAGCAGCGATAGACGATCGGTGCCGACAGGGCGTTGCCGAGGGTGCGGGCGATCGGGTAGCCGAAACGCGACCCCGGGGTGGCGATGCGGAGGTCGCAGTGTGTGGCCACGGCCAGTCCGCCACCGACGCAGACGCCCTCGACCGCGGCGATCGTGACCTGCGGCAGCTCGAAGAGCGCCTGGAGCAGCTCGCGGATCCAGGTCTCGTAGGCCACCGCGTCGGCGTTCACGAAGTCGGAGATCTCGTTGCCCGCGGCGAACGCGCGGCCACCGGCACCGCGGAGCACGAGCACCTTGACCGAGGTGTCCTGGCGCAGCTCGCTGCACAGGTCACGGAGACCTGCGTACATCGCCGTGGTGAAGGCGTTGTGGCGCTCCGGGCGGTTGAAGGTGACGGTGACGACGCCGTCACCCCGGCTGATCTGGAGTTCTTCTGGCACGCAGGCAGGGTACGGCGACCACGACCCCGCCCCTGACACAGGACTCGACGGCGAGACGGCGAGCCCGGTCAGAGCGGGCGGCCGGTGGCCTTGTAGGGCAGCAGGGCCTCGGCGGGGTTTCCCTCAACTGGTGCGGCCTCTGCAGCGAGCACGCCGGGCTGACTACGGAGCACGCCACGCACCCCGGCGGCCACCATCGGGGCCAGCTCATCGATCGACATCGAGGCGATCGGCTCGACCTTCAGCACGTAGCGCAGCATGGCCATCCCCATCAGCTGGGAGCCGATCAGCTCCATGCGCGACGTGGAGATCTGCACCCGGCGGCGGCGTCCGACCAGACCGCCCATCCGGTTGTTGAGGAAGCTGTAGAAGCGCTGGGCGGAACGGGCGTCGGAGACACTGGCCTGCACCATGCGCAGCATGCGGTCGCGGGTGATCGGGTTCTCGCACAACCGCAGGAACCGCCGGACCAGGCGGTCGGAGAAATCAGCACCAGCGGGTTCGTCGCGACCCACGTCGTCGTCGAGGGCCTCACCCAGGCCGTCGAGGTCCGCCTCCGTGTCGCTCACGCGGTCATCCTGCCACCGGCTGCGGTCACGTGACGGTGCGGTACGCACCCTGGAAGTAGAGCAACGGGTCGGGGGTCTCGCCAGATGCACCGACGGTGAAGTCCATGTCCTGGACCCTGCCGATGACGACGTAGTGGTCGCCCGCCTCGTGCACGGCGTGCACGGTGCAGTCGACGTACCCGACGATGCCGTCGAACAGCGGGGCGCCGGTCTTCGACAGCGACCACTCGAGGCCGGCGAACTTGTCGGTGCCCCGGCTGGCCATCACGTTCGACAGGTCTTCCTGGCCCGCGGCCAGGAAGTTCACGCAGAAGTGACCGGAGCGCTGGATCAGCGGCCAGGCGCGCGACGTCTTGGCCGGGCTGAACATCACCAGCGGCGGGTCGAGCGAGATCGAGGAGAACGACTGGCAGGTCATGCCGACCGGCTCGTCGCCGGCGACCGAGGTGATCACGGTGACGCCACTGGCGAAGCGACCGAGTACGTCGCGGAACCGACGGGCCGCTTCCTGGGCGGCCGCGGTGTCGGCGATGTCGGTCGCTTCACCCGGGCGGAACTCGAAGTCGAAGTTGCCCAGGAAGGAGTCGATCAGCTCCCGCGGCGGCCAGGACTCACGCGCGTCGGCACGCATGCCGGTCGGGATGTCGTGGTCGGTCATGGTGTCCATTGTCCCGTCAGCCACCGCCGCCGCCGAAATCGTGGCCCCAGTATGAGACCGCGGTCGACTCCCTGGCCACCCAGCGCGCGTCGTCGACCTGGAGACCCTCGGTACCGAACTCGACGTCGAAACCGCCGGGCGACTTCACGTAGAACGACACCATCTCGTCGTTCATGTGACGTCCGAGGGTGGCCGAGAGTGGCGCCTTGTGCTTGCGCACGCGCTCCAGCGCGCGACCGACGTCGTCGAGCTTCTCGACCTCAAGCATGATGTGCACGCACTTGCTCGGGTTTGGCATCGGGAGGAACGCCAGCGAGTGGTGCCGCGGGTTCACGCCGAGGAACCGCAACCACACCTTCGAGCCGGGCTCCTTGCCGACGAACTCCCCCGGCATGCTCATCGAGTCGCGCAGCCGGAAGCCGAGCACCTCGGTGTAGAAGCGCAGCGCCTCCACGTCGTCGGTGACCGGTACGACGATGTGCCCCATGCCCTGGTCGCCGGTGACGAACGTCGCGGCGTACGGCGTGACGACCGGGCGTGACTCGTAGGTGATGCCGTGGAAGAGCTCGAAGACGTTCTGCCACGGGTCCTCGAAACGGACCAGCTCCTGCACGCGCCACTCGGCAAGCTCGTCGGGCGTCCCTTCCTCGAAGGCGACGCCCGCCTTCTCGAGGTGCTCGCGGGCCTCTTGCAGCGCCTGGTGGTCGGCGACCTCCCAGCCGGTGGCCTCGAGCCGGTCGACGTCGGAGGGGAACACCACGAGCCGGGCCGAGACCTGGTCGATGCGGTAGTAGAGGTTGTCCGGGGACGGCCCACGACCCTCACCGAGACCGAGCACCTTGCCCGCGAAGTGGCGCCACTGGTCGAGGTCGGTGGAGGCCACGCGCACGTAGCCCATGGACTTGATGTCGATCGTCACTTGGCACGCTCCACATGGTTGTCGAGGAACTGTGTGGTCACCTGGCGGAACTCCTCGGCCGCCTCGATCTGCGCCCAGTGGCCGCAGTTCGGGAAGACGTGCAGCTGCGCCTTCGGGATCAGCTTCAGCGCCACCAGTGCACCGTCGAGCGGGTTCACCCTGTCCTCGCGCCCCCACGTGAGCAGCGTGTGCTGGCGCAGCTTGTAGGCCTCGCGCCAGAGCATGCCGTCCTCGAACGTGTCGGGATTCCAGAACGACGCGCCCATCGACGCCATCGCCTCGCGGGACCCCGGCGCCGTGGCGTCGGCGAAGCGCTCCTCGACCAGCTCGTCGGTGACCAGCGCCTGGTTGACCACCATCGTCGAGATGAATGCCTTCAGGGCCTCACGGGTCGGGTCGGCGCCGAACTCCATCAACCGCTTGACGCCCTCGGTGGGGTCGGCGTGGAACAGGTTGAGCGAGAGCCCGCCCGGCCCCATCAGCACGAGCCGCGCGACCCGCTCGGGGTGTTCGAGGGCCAGCCGCATCGCCGTGCCGCCGCCGAGGCTGTTGCCGAGCAGGTGGCAGCGGTCGATGCCGAGCTTGTCGAGCAGGCCCACGACGTACGACGCGGCGAAGCGGTAGTAGTTGCCCTCGACCGGCGGCTTGTCGGAGCCACCGAAGCCGGGCTGGTCGACGAGGATCGTGCGGAAGTCCTTGGCGAATCCGGGCAGCGCGGCACCGAAGTTCGACCACGCGGAGGCACCCGGTCCACCGCCGTGCAGCATCACCAGCGGCAGCGGCCCTGTCGTGGGTTGAGCAAGGCCTTCTGCGCCTGTCTCGAAATCAGCCGAGTCGTAGTAGTTGATCGTGAGCCCGTCGACCGTGGCCGTGCGGCGTACGTCGTCCTGTGCCAGCGTCACGATCAGTACATCCCCGGGTCGATCTTGTGCCCGAACTCGAGGTCGCCGTACATCTTCAGTGCGCGCTCGGGATCGTTGGCCGCGTGCACGCGGCCGGCGTGCGCGTCGCGCCAGGCGCGCTGCAGGTACGTGCCCTCGGCCAGCGCCCTGCCACCCGAGGCCTCGAACAGCGCGTCGATCGCGTCGATCGCGCGCTGCGTGCCGAGCACCTGGTCGCGGCGCACCCTCAGGCGCAGCTGGAGCGGGATCTTCTCCCCGCGCTCGACCTGGGCCTGCTCCTCGCGGATGTTGGCCATGCACAGGGCCCACGCCGCGTCGATCTCCGAGCCGGCGCGGGCGATGCGCACCGCCGCGAACGGGTCCGAGGACGCCTTCTCACCGAGGTACGCCGCACGCACCCGCTTCTGCTGCATGTCGACGTGCTCGGCGTACGCCCCCGACGCCATGCCGATGATCGGGGAGCTGATCGTCGTGGTGAACAGCGAGTGGAAGGGCAGCTTGTAGAGGTTGCCGGGGTTCTGTTCCTGGCCCGGGCCGAAGCAGCGGCCGGTGTCGCTCATCGACAAGGTGAACGCCTCCGGCACGAAGACGTCGTCGACGACGATGTCGTTGGAGCCGGTGCCCTTGAGCCCGACCACGTTCCAGACGTCGACGATCTCGTACTTGTCGCGCGGGACGAGAAAGGTCTTGAAGTCGACCACGTTGCCGTCCGCGTCGAAGACCAGGCCGCCGAGCAGCACCCAGCTGGCGTGGGCGGAGCCGGAGGAGAACGACCACTTTCCCGAGAGCGTGTAGCCACCGTCGGTCAGCACGGCCTTGCCGGTCGGCGCGTACGACGACGAGAGGCGGGTCGCGGTGTCCGAGCCCCACACCGCCTGCTGCGCGTCGTCGGGGAAGAGCGCGACCTGCCAGGGGTGTACGCCGAGCACCGACGAGATCCAGCCGGTGGAGCCGTCGGCCGAGGCGATCTCCTTCACTGCGGTGAAGAAGTCGACCGGGTCGGCCTCGAGCCCGTCGAAGCGCCGGGGCTGCAGGAGACGGAAGAAGCCGGTCTCCTCGAGCGCCTTCACGGAGGCTTCGGGAACCTGGCGCAGCTTCTCGGCCTCGTCGGCCCGCTCGCGGAACGTCGGCAGCAGGTCGCGCACTCCGTCGAGGACTTCCTTCGACATCTCTTGTCTCCTGGCTTGGTGGGATCTCTCGACCAATACTAGAACACGTTCTCATTTTCCGCGAGGACGCTGCCTCTTCGACGGCGCGGCTACGATCGCCGCCGTGAGGAAACCCAAGAGCACCCTTCGAGCCGACGAGACCGTCATCGCCAGCTGGCGGGCCAACCATTCGGTACACAGCCAGCGCGCCCTGGGCGGCCACCTGGTGCTGACCTCACACCGCCTGATCTTCGAGCCGCACGCCCTGGACGCGAACCTCGGCGGTCGGGTCTGGCAGGTTCCACTCAGCTCGATCTCCGACGTCGGGAAGTCGCCGATCAGCCTTGCGGACTTCTTCGGCGGCGGGTTGCGCTCCCGACTCCGGATCGGGCTCGACGACGGATCCCAGCAGCTGTTCGTGGTGAACGCGAAGAGCAAGAAGGCCGACGCGATCCGACGCGCGCTGCCCCGGCGCTGATCCCACCAAGCGTCGACCAAGGGCTCTGCGCTACTGGTAGAACCTGTTACAGTTTTGCGGTGTAGGAGCCCGCACAGCGGGACTGACAGCGGAGGCAGTGTGGGCGAGAAGACCGAGTACGACGTGATCGTCGTCGGCACCGGCGGCGGTGGCTTCACCGCGGCGCTGGCCGCGCACGAGCGTGGCCTGGACACCCTGGTCATCGAGAGCACCGACGGGTTCGGCGGCTCCACGGCCCGGTCGGGAGGCGGGGTCTGGATCCCCAACAACCATGCGCTCAAGAAGGCCGGCCAGACCCAGTCCGTGGCCGAGGTCAAGGAGTACCTCTACTCGATCATCGGCGACTCGGTCCCCCGCGACCGGATCGACGCGTTCGTCGAGAACGGACCGGCCGCCCTGGAGTTCGTGCGCAACAACTCCGCCGCAGACTTCACCTGGGTCCCGCACTACAGCGACTACTACCCCGAGGCACCGGGCGGGAAGGCAAGCGGCCGCAGCGTCGAGCCGAAGCCGATCGACGGCAAGGTGATCGGCGACGAGCTCGACCGGCTCACGAAGTCCTACACCAAGGCACCGGCCGGCATGGTGGTCACGCAGGCCGACTTCCGCAAGATCTCGCTCGGCATGCGCACCCTTCGCGGACCGCTCACCATGATCAAGGTCCTCCTGACCCGCATCCTGACGATGGCCCTCGGCAAGCGGATGTACGGCATGGGCATGGCGATGATGATCGGCATGCGCAAGGGCCTCCTCGACCGCGACATCCCGGTCTGGTACGAAACGCCGCTCACCGACCTCGAGGTCCGCGACGGGCGGGTGAGCGGCGTCGTGGTCACCCGCGACGGCACCGAGCAGGTGCTGACCGCTCGGCACGGCGTGATCCTCGCCTGCGGCGGGTTCGAGCACAACGCCGAGATGCGACAGAAGCACCAACGTGCGCCGATCGGCTCCGACTGGACCACCGGCGCGGCCGGCAACACCGGCGCCGGGATCCTGGCCGGCGAGAAGATCGGCGCCGAGCTGGCGTTGATGGACGACGCCTGGTGGGGGCCCTCCATCCCACTGCCGAGTGGCCCGTGGTTCTGCCTCGCCGAGCGCAACCTCCCCGGCTCGATGATCGTCAACCAGGCCGGCCTGCGGTTCGGCAACGAGGCCGCGCCGTACGTCGACGCGGTGCACGCGATGTACGACTCCGCCGAGCGCACCGGCATCGACCACTTCCCCAGCTGGATGATCATCGACCAGCGCTACCGCAACCGCTACCTCTTCGCCGGGCTCGGCCCGCGGCAGCCGTTCCCGGGCCGATGGTTCAAGTCGGGCGTGATCGTGAAGGCAGGCACTCTGGAGGCGCTGGCCGAGAAGATCAGCGTGCCCGCAGATGCCCTCACTGACACGGTCGCCACGTTCAACGGCTATGCGCGGACCGGCAAGGACTTCGACTTCGGTCGCGGCGACTCGGCGTACGACCGCTACTACGGCGACCCGCGGGTCAAGCCCAACCCGTCGCTGGGCGCGATCGAGGAGGGGCCGTTCTACGCGGTGAAGATGGTGCCCGGCGACCTCGGCACCAAGGGCGGCATCGTCACCGACGCGAAGGCGCGGGCGCTGCGGCCCGACGGCTCGGTGATCGAGGGCCTCTACGCCACCGGCAACGTCTCCTCGGCCGTGATGGGCCACACGTACGCCGGCGCCGGCGCGACCATCGGCCCCGCGATCACGTTCGGGTGGATCGCCGCCAACGCGATTGCTGACTCCATCGGCGCCGACCGCGCCCCTTCCCGGTGATCGGGAGCCCGCTCCATTCGCTCGCCCACCACTGAGAAGGTCTGCCCATGCCCATCGACACCCAGGTCGCCGTCGGCGCCTCCCTCCCCGACCGCACGTTCTCGTGGAACGAGTCAGACGTGCTGCTCTACCACCTCGGCATCGGCGCCGGCTCCCGGGCCGGCGACAACACCGACGCCGGAGCGCTGCGCTACACGCTCGACGACGACAACCTCCAGGTGCTGCCGTCGTTCGGGGTCGTCGCGCCGACGTTCCACGAGACGAACCCACCCGCCCTCGACCTGCCCGGCTGCGACATCGACCTCCAGATGGTGCTGCACGGATCGCAGGAGGTCGTCGTGCACGCGCCGATCCCGGCCTCTGGCTCGGCCACCCTGAAGACGAAGATCTCCGACGTCTGGGACAAGGGCAAGGCCGCCGTCATCGTGCAGGAGGGCGAGGCCCACACCGAGTCCGGCGAGCACCTCTGGACCGTGCGCTCCAGCATCTTCGTGCGCAACGAGGGCGGCTGGGGTGGCGAGCGCGGTCCGTCGACCAAGGTCGAGCTCCCGACCCGGGACGCCGACGCCGAGTCGTCGTACGCCGTCACGCCCCAGCAGGCGCTTCTCTACCGCCTCTGCGGCGACCGGAACCCCCTGCACGCCGATCCGGCGTTCGCCAAGGGCGCGGGCTTCCCGGCGCCGATCCTGCACGGCCTGTGCTCGTACGGCATCGTGCTGCGCGAGGTGACCGACCTGCTGCTCGACGGCGACGCGTCGCGCGTGGGTGGCTTCGCGGCCCGCTTCGCCGGCATCGTGTTCCCGGGCGAGACGATCCGTGTGCAGGCCTGGGACGAGGGTGATCGCGTGCTCGTCAGTGCCACGATCGCCAGCGAGCACGAGCAGCGCGACGGCTCCCCCGTGCTTGCGGACTGCGTGCTGACGAAGGCCTAGGCGAGACCCGCCATCAGTGCGGCCAGCGGATCGGGCACCCGGTCGAGATCGAGTGCCGCGACCAGCAGGCCGCCGTACCTGATCTTGCGGCCGGACCTGGTGCCCATGAAGCGCCGAAGCTGGTCCTGCATCGGGCGTCCGGCCCGGTCGGGTTGGGAGAGGAAGCGCCCCCACGACCGGGCCTCCCCCTCGGACTCGATGATCGCCTCGACCGCTGGTACGCCGAGCGCCCGCACGAGCTCGTCCTCCAGGTCGACGACGCAGCAGTGGAACCCGAGCTCCGCCAACTGGTCGCGGTCCAGGTCGGCGCCGAGGCCGACGCGTTCGAGGCCGCGGCGGAAGAACCGCTCCTCGCCCTCGTCGTAGAGGCCGTGCAGTTCGAGGTCCCGCCCGCCGGGGCCGTACTCCTCGAGCGCGTGACCGATGTTGGTCGCGCCGCCCATGGCCACCACCTCGACCCGTTCCGCGCGCAGGTCGCGTCCCAGCCTCTCGGCCAGCGTGAGCACGGCGTTGCGGTCACTGTCGCCTTCGACCAGCACCACCGCCCTTGCCTCCGACGTGCTGGTCATGGGGCCGGGGTCCAGCGGAAGCAGGCGGCCGTGTGATGCATCGCGACGCTCGTCGTACCGAGGGCCCGGCAGGCGTGGCGCACGACGACCTCGGCCGCGTCGAGCCTCTCCTGCCGCTCCCCCGGCTCCATCATGATGAGTGCGGAGTTCGTGGCCAGGTATCCCCGGAACGACTCGGGGTCGACCGGCCAGGCCCACGGGAAGTTCTCACGCGTGCTCTCGTCGTCAGGGAACGGACCGAAGCCCGCGCGGTCGGCGGGTGACGACTCCTTCTTGTCCGGGTCGACTCCCGCGAGCTCGAACTCCCAGGTGGATTGGGGTGCGGGCACGTTCCACGCCAGGCCGAGCCATCCGCCCGGTCTGAGCACGCGGCGCACCTCGGCCACCGTCTCCTCGACCGGGAACCAGTGCCAGGCGTCAGCGCTGACCACCGCGTCGACGCTGTGGTCGGCGAGCGGGATGCTGTCGGCGGACTCGTGGTGTGCCAGCGCAGCGGGGAACTCCCTGCGGAGCACGGCGAGCATGCGTTCGTCGGGCTCCACCGCGTGCACCGTCATGGCCCGCTCCAGCAGCTTCCCGGTGAGCTGGCCGGTGCCCGCGCCGAGCTCGGCCACGACCGAGGCGCCGTCCGTCAGCCAGTCCACCGCTGCGTCCGGACAGGCCGGTCGGAAGCGCGCGTAGTCCGCGGCGACCTGGCCGAACACCAGTGCCCGTCGTGGGTCCACATGGTTGGGCATGACAGCCAGTCTGCACCGACCGTGGGTGGATCCCCGGAAAGTGAGTGGCCCCGCAGCCTCGCGTGCGCAAGGGTCGAGACATGGTTTCTCCTCCCGTCCTGCACCTCATGGTCGGCCTGCCCGGAGCCGGGAAGACGGCACAGGCCCGCAGGATCGAAGCGGACACGGGCGCCCTCCGACTGACCCCGGACGAGTGGATGGTGCCCCTCTTCGGTCACACCGACGAGGCCGAGAAGCGCGCCCTGCTCGAGGGCCGGTTCATATGGGTCGCCCATCAGTCCCTTCGCGGCGGACTCTCTGTGATCCTGGACTTCGGGTGCTGGTCGATCGAGGAGCGTTACGCCATCCGGGATGTCGCCGCGCGCGCCGAAGCCTCGTTCTCGCTTCACCACCTCGAGGTCGGGGAAGCCGAACGCAGGGCACGCGCCGAGGTCCGTTGGCAGCGTGACACCACGTCGGCCTATGAGATGAGCTCCGACGATCACGACGGGTTTCTGGCGTCCTTCACGCCGCCCACGGCGGCAGAGGTGGCAGGCGAGCCGCTACCTGCCGCACCGCGGACCTTCGAGAGCTGGTCGCACTGGGCATCGCAGCGCTGGCCGTCGCTTCCACGTCTCGACCTCTCCTGAGCGCAAGCGCCCGGGACCTGAAAAATACTTCTCGAGTTGTCTCACATTTCGGGATCAAGGGCTGGTTTCCAGGGTCCGTTGTCAGTGGGCACGGCTTGACTGGATCACATGACAACCACGGCAGCTCCGCTCCTCGAACAGGTCGCACCCGGCGTCCTGCGGGTGAGCGAGCATGCCGCGCCGGCCATGCTCGACGACATGATCGAGGCGATCGCCCGACTCGACGGAGACCCGCAGCTCGACAGCCCCGGCAACGACATCGCCCGGGTCGACCAGCTGACCCTGCTCGAACGGTTGAAGGCCGCCACCGCCGCGGCCCAGGCCCGCATCACGCAGGCGTTCGAGCAGTCGCAGCTGTCTCGGCAGCGCGACGCCGCCGATGAGGCGAGAGCAGCTGGGCTGGAGGCAAAGGCCGAGCGCATCGAACGCGACCTCGGCCGGGGCATCGGCGACCAGGTCGCGCTGGCCCGCGGATGCTCCACGTCACTCGGCTCACGTCACCTTGGCTTCGCGAAGGCGATGGCCGAGATGCCTCACACCCATGACCTCCTGACGCGCGGGCAGATCAGCGAGTGGGTCGCGACCCTGTTGGTCAAGGAGACCGCGATCCTCAAGTTCAAGGACCGCGCCGCTGTCGACCAGTCGCTGTGCGCCACGACCGTCGACACGAAGACGGGCGAAGTCTTCAGCCCCGAGGTCCTCGGCCTCACACCGCGTCGAGCCGGCGACCGGGCACGTGCCCTCGGCAACGAGCTCGACCCCAAGGCCGCCGTGCGCCGCGCCGCGAAGTCGGCGCAGCAGCGCAGGGTGACGATCCGCCCGACCCCGAACACGATGACCTACGTGACCGGGCTGCTACCGGTGGCCAAGGGCGTTTCCGTCTACGCCAACCTCAAGGCCTCGGCCGAGGCGATCAAGGCCGGCGGCGACCTGCGCACGATCAACCAGCTGATGGCCGACCTGTTCGTCGAGCGGCTCACCGGCCAGAAGTCGGCCGAACTGGTGCCCGTCGAGGTGGGTCTCGTGATGACCCCCGACACCCTGCTCGGCTTCTCCGATCGCCCGGCCCGCATGAACGACGGAATGCCCGTGCCCGCGCAGACGGCGCGCGATCTCGCCAACCAGCCTGGTGCGCCCGTGTGGTTGCGCCGTATCTTCACCGACCCGGTCACCGGTGTCGCCACCGACCGCGATCCCAGGCGCCGCCGGCACACCGAAGCCGACAAGGCCTTCATCCGTGATCGCGATCAGGAATGCCGCATGCCGGGCTGTGAGCGACTCATCGACGACATCGACCACCCTGTGCGCCACGCCGACGGGGGCGAGAGCACGCGGGTCAACGGGCAAGGGCTCTGCGAGGGCCACAACCTGGCCAAGGAAGCACCCGAATGGCGCACCAGGGTGAGCGATCCGCGACCGGGAGGTCACGAGGTCGAGTTCATCACGCCCACCGGACACGTCTACCGCTCGAAAGCCCCGCCCGCGTTGCCTCCCGATGCCGAGCGCGCCGACCTGCCGCCGCCAGCCTGAGCAAGCCGGGCGTCAAGACACAGGTCCCCACGGCTCACCTGTCGGACTGGTCGAGCCCGATGAACAAGCGGAACGCCTCGATGCCGGTCACGGTGATCGGCTCGCCGCGCCTGAAGTCGTCGGGGCCGACGATGAGGCGCTGCACCTGCGCCAGCTCACCCGGTCGCCGTTGCCGGCGCTCGACACCGTTGGGCCGGTAGCCGACCTTGCGGCTGACCGCGAGCGAGGCCGGGTTGTCGGTGAAGGCGCCCGACGTCATCTCGGTGGCGCCGAGCTCGTCGAACGCGAAGGCGAGGATCGTCTGGCGCATGCGCGTCCCGATGCCGCGGCTTTGGTGTTTCGACGCCAGCCACGACCCGGTCTCAGCCGTGCGCGTCACGGCGAAGTCGCGCGTGGAGACGTCCTGGCAGCCGACCAGCTCGCCGGTGTGGCGCACCGCCAGGTGCAGCGACCAGGCGGCAGGCGAGAAGGTCGCGCGACCCTGCCAGTAGAACTGCGCCATGTTGCGGCCCAGCTCCTCGCGCGGCGCGGTGCTCCACGGCACGTAGAACGGCATGGCGTCGGGGGCATGGATTCCGTCGAGCGCGAGCTCCACCAGGCCGGGGATCACGTCGTCCGTGATCGGCACCAGCTCGAGGTCACCACAGTGGATGCGGAGCCCGAACGGCGGGAACTGGTCGGCGAGGGTCATGGCGACCACCCTGTCGGCGGCAGTGTCCGTTCGCAAACCGATATGGCCGGGCCCGGTTCGAGACTACGGAAGCCCGCCGGGAATCGGCGCGTTCGGGTCGTACGGCGTGCGCGTGAAGATGAACGTGGCCAGGTCGAGGTGGTTGACCGAGCCGTCGTCGTTGCGCACCACCCGGAGCGTCTCCCCCATCTGGTAGCCGGCAGTGCCGACCAGCGAACCGTCGCGCAGGCGATATCGATAGGCGACCACGCCGTCCCTGGAGACCACCAGCTCGTCGCGCTCCCAGCGGAACACGAACATCTTGGGTCCCCAGTGCCACACGCCGAGCACCTCGCGCACCTCCGCGGGCACGTCGGTCGACGGGCGCCACGCCTGCGGCAAGGTCGGCTCGCTCGCCTCGAGCTCCTCGAGCAGTGTGGTGGCCAGCGAGTCCGCGGGCATGCCGCTCATCGCGTTGGCGAAGCCGACCACGCCGGTGCGGCGCACCCGGTCGACGAAGCAGGTCGCCACGAAGCCGGGCATCGAGCCGGTGTGGCCGACCAGGGTGCCCGAGCCGCCGCGGTGCATCTGGAAGCCCAGGCCGTGACCTGACGCGAGGCCCGAGGCGAGGGCGCCGGACTGCGGGATGTAGGCCGTCTCGAGCCACTCCTTCGAGAGCACGTCGGGGTGACCCTCGAGCAGGAAGCTGCAGTACGTCGCCAGGTCGGTGACCGTGCTCCAGAGCTGGCCCGCCGGCGCCATCGCACCGGTGTCGGGGTGCGGCTCGTCGGTCGCCTCGCCGGAGTAGGGATCGATGCTGGTGCCCTGTGCGTGGACGCCCTCGGCCTGGTACGACGTCCGCGTCATGCCGAGCGGCTCGAGGATGCGGGACTGCACGTTGGACCACCAGGTGTCACCACGCAACCGGGCGACGACCTCGCCGAGCAGGCCGTAGGCGAGGTTCGTGTAGTGGAACTGCTGCCCGACCGGGAGGGCACCCGTGGAGTCGGCGTTGGCGGCCGCGAGCTCGTCGAACGAGAGCCCGGGGCTGCGCTCCCACCACGAGCCGTTGGGCTCGGCCTGCATGCCGGAGTTGTGCGCGAGGAGGCTGCGAATCGTGCGGTCGCCGTAGCCGACGTCTCCCAGCACCGAGCCGGCGGTGTCCTCCAGGGACAGGGATCCCTCGTCGACCAGCTGCAGGATCAGCACTGCGGTCAGCGTCTTGGTGATCGAGCCGATCTTGTACTGCACGTCGGCGGGCTCACCCTGCACGTCGCCGTACCCGTCGCACCACACCAGGGCGCCGTCACGGACGACGCCTGCCACGATCGAGGGCAGGCGACCGTTGACCTGGACGTGCGCGATCTTCGCCAACAGGCGACGCGCGGTCACCGCCTCGACCGGCCGGACCGGCAGGCTCATTCGGCGACCTCGGCGAACGCCTCCGGCGGCGGGCACGCGCAGACCAGGTTGCGGTCGCCGTACGCCTGGTCGATGCGGGCCACCGGCGGCCAGTACTTGTCGGGGTCGGGGCCGGTCGGGAAGACCGCCTGCTCGCGGGAGTAGGCGCGGTCCCAGTCAGCGACCAGCGCGCGCGAGGTGTGCGGGGCACCACGAAGCGGCGAGTTCTCAGGGGTCCACTCCCCTGCCTCGACGCGCGCGATCTCCTCGCGGATCGCGATCATCGCGTCGCAGAACCGGTCGATCTCGGCGAGGTCCTCGGACTCGGTCGGCTCGACCATCAGGGTTCCGGCGACCGGGAACGACATGGTCGGCGCGTGGAAGCCGTAGTCGATCAGGCGCTTGGCGACGTCGTCGACACTGACGCCGCTGTCCTTGGTGAGGCCGCGCAGGTCGAGGATGCACTCGTGGGCGACCAGCCCGCCGTGGCCCTTGTAGAGCACCGGGTAGTGCTCGCCGAGTCGAGCGGCGACGTAGTTGGCCGCGAGGACCGCCACCGCGGTGGCGCGGGTGAGCCCGGCGCCGCCCATCAACCGGATGTAGGCCCACGAGATCGGCAGGATGCCGGCCGAGCCGTACGGCGCGGCGCTGATCGCGCCGATGCCGGAGCGCATCGCCTCGACCGGGTGCTGCCCGTGCGAGGGGAGGTACGGCGCCAGGTGCGCACGCACGGCGACCGGGCCGACCCCGGGACCGCCACCGCCGTGCGGGATGCAGAAGGTCTTGTGCAGGTTGAGGTGCGACACGTCGCCGCCGAACTCGCCCGGCTTGGCGTAGCCGAGGAGCGCGTTGAGGTTGGCGCCGTCGACGTACACCTGGCCGCCGTGGTCGTGCACGAGCTTGGTGAGGTCGGTGATGGAGTCCTCGTAGGCGCCGTGGGTCGACGGGTAGGTCACCATGATCGCGGCGAGGTCGTCGGAGTGCTCCTCGCACTGGGCGCGCAGGTCGTCGAGGTCGATCGAGCCGTCGTCGGCGGCCTTGACGACCACGACGCGCATGCCGGCCATCACGGCGGAGGCCGCGTTGGTGCCGTGGGCCGACGACGGGATCAGGCAGATGTCGCGCTCGGCCTGGCCGTTGGCGCGGTGGAAACCACGGATCGCGAGCAGTCCGGCCAGCTCGCCCTGCGAGCCGGCGTTGGGCTGGATCGACACCCGGTCGTAACCGGTCACCTCGGCCAGCCAGCCCTCGAGGTCGTTGACCAGGCGCTGGTAGCCCGCGGCGTCGGCGGCCGGGGCGAACGGGTGCAGGTCGGCGAAGCCGGGCAGGCTGATCGGCTCCATCTCGGTGGTCGCGTTGAGCTTCATCGTGCACGAGCCCAGCGGGATCATGCCGCGGTCGAGCGCGTAGTCACGGGCCGAGAGCTTGCGCAGGTAGCGCAGCATCGCGGTCTCGCTGTGGTGGGTGTTGAACACCTCGTGGTCGAGGTAGCCGGTCTCGCGGAGCAGGCCGGCAGGCAGTGCGTCGTCCGTCGCGCGGTCGAGCGCGTCGAGATCGCCCGGGGCGCCGAACGCCTTCAGCACGCTGGTGACCGTCGAGCGGGTCGTGGTCTCGGAGGTGGTCAGGCCGATGTGGTCGTCGTCGATGTGGCGCAGGTGCAGGCCGAGGGCGCGTGCGGAGGCGATCACCTCGGCGGCCCTGCCCGGCACCCGCACGGTCAGGGTGTCGAAGAAGTCGGAGTGCACGACCTCCACGCCTGCGCCGGCCAGCGCGGCCGCGATCACCGTCGCGTAGCGGTGGGCACGGGTCGCGATCGCCTTGAGGCCGGCGGGACCGTGGTAGACGGCGTACATCGACGCGGCCACGGCGAGCAGCACCTGCGCGGTGCAGATGTTGGAGGTGGCCTTGTCGCGGCGGATGTGCTGCTCACGGGTCTGTAGGGCCAGGCGGTACGCCGGGCGCCCTTCGGCGTCGACGGACACACCGACCAGACGGCCGGGCAGGTGGCGCTCGAGCCCGGCCTTGACCGCCATGAAGCCGGCGTGCGGGCCGCCGTAGAACAGCGGCACCCCGAAGCGCTGGGAGGAGCCGACGGCCACGTCGGCCCCGAGCTCGCCGGGCGACTCGAGGAGGGTCAGGGCGAGCAGGTCGGCAGCCACGACGGCCAGGCCGTTGCGGGCGTGGGTCTCCTCGATGACCGCGCGAGGGTCGAGCACGCGACCCGAGGCTCCGGGGTACTGCACGAGCACGCCGCACAGCTCACCCTCGGGAAGGCCCTCGGCCAGGTCGGCGACGACGACCTCGATGCCCATCGCCTCGGCGCGGGTGCGGACCACCTCGATGGTCTGCGGCAGCGCGTCGGCGTCGACGACGAACGGGCCCTTTGCCTTCTTGTTCGCCCGGCGGACCAGGGTCATCGCCTCGGCGGCCGCGGTGCCCTCGTCGAGCAGGGACGAGTTCGCGGTGGGCAGGCCGGTCAGGTCACCGACCATGGTCTGGAAGTTGATCAGGGCCTCGAGCCGGCCCTGCGAGATCTCCGGCTGGTACGGCGTGTAGGCGGTGTACCAGCTCGGGTCCTCGAGCACGTTGCGGCGTACGACCGGAGGGGTGATGGTGCCGTGGTAACCCAGCCCGATCAACGATTCCGCGGGCCGGTTGCTGGCCGCCAGTTCGCGCAGCTCCTTGGCGACGGCCGACTCGGTCGCGGCGGTCGGCAGCTCGAGCTCAGCGGCGCTGCGGATGCCTCCGGGCACCGCGGCACTCATCAGCTCGTCGAGGCCGGCGTAGCCGAGGCGGGCGAGCATCGTCTCGATCTCGTCGGCCTGCGGGCCGATGTGGCGCTCGGTGAACGGCAGCGCGTTGTCGAGATCGGCGAGCGTCTGGCGGTCTGACACGTGGACTCCAAGTGGCTGGCAGGGGGAATGCGGTTGCACACCCCACCTCCCCCTCTGTCATCGCGCGCAGGGTGCCCGCGCCACTCCAGAGTCGCCAGCCCGCACGGTCCTTGGCGCCTGAGAGGTTCCGGGGAGGGGTTGCCCCTTCGGCGCTCCACGACCACCAGCCGGCAGCCGAGAAGACTCTCCCGTGCGGGATTGTCAGCGCGGCAAACCTATCACCGGCGCGACGGATCCCGGCCTCGGCAGTCNCCCGCCACATCGAGTGTGGCGGGCCGGACCGGAGGGTGTGGGATCGGGCTGGGTCAGCCGATCTTGCGTGCCGCGCGGCGGGCGGCGAGTTCGTCGGCCGCACTGGTGCTCTCGGCGGCGGGGTCGGCAGCGCGTTCGCTGGGCAGTGCGGCGAGCGAGCCTTCGATCTCGCGCCAGACACCGCCGATGGCGATGCCGAAGACACCCTGGCCGCCCTGGAGCAGGTCGATGACCTCGTCGTTGCTGGTGCACTCGTAGACCGAGGCGCCGTCGCTCATCAGCGTGACGCGGGTCAGGTCGTCGGTGCCGCGCTCGCGCAGGTGCTGGACGGCCGTGCGGATCTGCTGGAGCGAGATGCCGGCGTCGAGGAGGCGCTTGATCACCTTGAGGATCAGGATGTCGCGGAAGCTGTAGAGGCGCTGGGTGCCGGAGCCGGTCGCACCGCGCACGGTGGGCTCGACGAGACCGGTGCGGGCCCAGTAGTCGAGCTGGCGGTAGGTGATGCCGGCGGCGTTGCACGCCGTCGGACCGCGGTAGCCCTGGTCACTGGGCAGCGGCGAGACGTCATCGGTGAAGAGCAGTCCCTGCTCATCGGCCATGCCGGCTG
This sequence comes from Nocardioides sp. Root151, assembly GCF_001427925.1. NCBI lineage: Bacteria > Bacillati > Actinomycetota > Actinomycetes > Propionibacteriales > Nocardioidaceae > Nocardioides > Nocardioides sp. Root151. The sequence goes on along the minus strand of NZ_LMGG01000004.1, from coordinate 650,875 downwards.
CCACCTCGTGTTCGGCGGACTGCCTGTCCGCCGATCCGGTTTCGTTTGATGCCACGTCGACCCTCCGGTCAGATACTTCGTTCAGCGTAACCCCGGCGGGGGAAGGTCGTCAGGATCAACCAGGCAGTCGAGCCGGGGTCAACCACAACGGTGGAGTTACAACGAAGACACTCCAAGGTAGGCCCCCGCCTGAGGGTGGTCAATCTGCTGGGCCGCGTGTCGCAACCCTAAACCTCAGATTGAGGGTGAGGGTTCAGCCCTCGTTCTGGTCGCCGCTCTCGAAGTCTTCGGGCGTCACGTGGTCGAGGAACTCGCGGAACCGCTCGACCTCGTCCTCCTGCTCCTCGGGCACGGCGAGACCAGCTTCCTCGAGGACGTCCTCGGCGCAGACGATGCGGGTGCCGGTGCGCAGCGCCAGCGCGATCGAGTCGGAAGGACGCGCGCTCACCTCGAGCCCCGACTCGAAGGCCAGGATCGCGTAGAAGACACCGCCCTGCATCTCGGTGATCCGCACCTCGGCCAACGGGTTGCCGGTCTCTTCGAGGATGGTCTTCATCAGGTCGTGGGTCAGCGGTCGCGGGGGCACGACGCCCTGTTGTGCGAACGCGATCGCCGTCGCCTCGACCGCACCGATCCAGATCGGGAGGTAACGCTCCCCCGACGCCTCCCGGAGCAGGACGATCGGCTGGTTCGACGGCATCTCGACCCTGACTCCGATGACATCCACTTCACGCATGCAGCAACCCTACTCGCCTTGCGGTGGGTCGCGCGCCGCAGCCGGTGTGGCAGTCCGTCAGGACTGCAGGCCGGCCTTGACCAGGGTGGCGTGCAGCTTCACCGAGAGCGCCGCGATCTCGGCCACGGCCTCCTCGGCGCGGGCCTGTGCGGAGGCGTCACGACCCCGTCGCAGCGGCGCGATGACCTGCTCCACCAGGCCCACCTCGCGGTCGGCAGCGGTCTTGAACGCGCGCAGGTGGCGGGGCTCGAATCCGAAGCCGGCGAGCTCTGAGGCGGTCTTGGCGACCACGAGGTCGTCGGCGTCGAAATGGCCGGTGCGGCTGGCGGCGACGAGTCCGTAGGTCTCCAGCTGGGCGAGGAGGTCCTCGTCGATCTCGGCCACCTTGAGCAGCTCGCGGCGCGAGATGCGCAGGTCGGAGCTGGCCCGGAACGAGTCCACGGACGGCAGCCCGTCGTTGGCCAGTGCCACCTTCGGCACCCGCGGCCCGACCTCCTCGATGGCCGGCGGCTCGAGGCCGCGGTCCATGGCGTCGAGGTGCTCCCCGATGACCTTGAGCGGCAGGTAGTGGTCGCGCTGCATCCGCAGGACGTAGCGCAGGCGCTCGACGTCGTGGGCGGAGAACTTTCGGTAGCCGGCCGACGTGCGTTCCGGGTCGATGAGGCCCTTGTCCTCGAGGAACCGGATCTTCGAGTGGGAGATGCCGGGGAAGTCGCCACTCAACTGGGAGAGGACCTCCCCGATGTTCATCCGGCGACGCTGTGAAGCAGCTGGCGTCGCCATCGGTCAGCCGTTCACGGATTCGTGGCCGGCGAAGAACACGAGGCGGTACTTGCCGATCTGGACCTCGTCGCCGTCCTGGAGTGTCACCTCGTCGATCCGGTCACGGTTGACGTAGGTGCCGTTGAGGCTGCCGACGTCGGAGACCGAGTAGCCCTCGTCGACCCGTCGGAACTCCGCATGGCGACGCGACACCGTCACGTCGTCGAGGAAGATCTCGCTCTCGGGGTGACGACCGGCACTGACCAGGTCGGTGTCGAGCAGGAAGCGCGACCCGGCACTGGGTCCGCGCTGGACCACCAGGAGGGCGTGGCCGACCGGCAGTGCGTCGACCGCGGCGGACTCCGCCGGGTTGAGCGAGCGTTCGTCGGTCTCGGCCTTCTCGGGAGCACCGAAGGTGATGGTCGCGGTCGACTCCACCGGGCTCTCCGCGTGGTCCTGCGGCTCCTCGCTCACGAGGCGGTGGCCGCACTGGGCACAGAACCGTGCGTCCTCCGGGTTCTGCTTGCCACAGCTAGTGCAGAACGGCATGTACAACCCTCCCGGTCATCGATCCACGAACCCTCAACACTTGGTCGAGGTTGACGGTTTCCAACCTATCAGCCGTCGAGTGAGGCCTGGTACGCCTTGGCGTCCATGAGCCCGTCGATCTCGGCGGTGTCGCCGACGGCGACCTCGAACAGCCAGCCGTCGCCGTACGGGTCGGAGTTGACCAGCTCGGGGGTGGCGTCGAGGGCCTCGTTGCGGGCAACCACCTCACCGGTCACCGGCGAGTAGACGTCGCTGACGGACTTGGTCGACTCCAGCTCGCCCACCGTGGTGCCCGCGGCGATGGTCTCGCCCAGCTCGGGAAGCGACGCGTAGACGATGTCGCCGAGCGCGTCCTGGGCGAAGTGCGTGATGCCGATGCGCACCGACCCTTCGGTCTCGCCGGGCTGCCGCACCCACTCGTGCTCGCTGCTGTACTTCAGGTCCTCGGGGTACATGGGGGTCTCCCTGCTGTCGCGGTGTCTTGGGTGGGTGGTGGGTGGTGCTCTGCGGTGGGTGGTGCGTGGTGCTGGGTTCGGTGGAACGCTACTGGCCTTCGCGGGGCTCTGCGAAGTCCCCCTCCGAGGAATCGACGACGCTCTCGATGTCGACGCTCTCCAGCTCCTCGAACGTGACGGTGCCGCCGCTCTCCTCGACCGCCTCCGTCGGGCCGTCCGGGAAGTCGAGTGAGCCGGCGAGGGTGGTCGGCTCACCGATCACGTCGATGACGTACGGCGCCTCGAGCAGCTGGCCGTCGATCTCGATGCCCGCAGAGGTCTCCTCGATGGAGCTCTGCGCGATCACCCGCACCCGGTCGTTGAACTCGAGCACCTCGGCACCTGCGGCCCGCAGCTCCTGGAGGGCGTCGAGCAGGATCTCGGAGCCCACCTTGCCCTCGTCGTCGGTGATCGTGATGCGTACGCCGGGGCCGGTGGCGGGCAGCGTGCCGGCCAGGATGCCGTAGACCTCGGTGTCCTGGCGGGCCTGGTCGAGGGCGGCCTCGCGGCTGGACGACTCGTCCTGCAGGTCGTCGCGGATTCCGGTGAGCCGGTCGATCTCGTTCTCCGCGCGCTGCTGGCTCGCCGACAGGCCGTCGAACACGCGGATCAGGTCGGACTGGCGCAGCCCGGTGTAGTCGTCGTCGCGCTCGTTGTTCTGCACCTGGGTCATCGCGGCGAAGCCGACCGCGGCCAGGAGTACGGCGACCAGCACCTGCCCGCGGGACGGTCGCGCCATGAACGCGGCCCGGATGCGCTCGCGCGGATCGGGTCGGGCCGGGTCGGGCGCGGCGGTCCCGGGCGCAGCCGTGTCAGGCGCGGGCTTGGCGGGCGCGGGCTTGGCGGGCGTGGGCTTGGAGGGACGGGCCTTGTCGGCCCCACCCTTGCCTGGCGGCGGCTTCTTCTCAGGCATGGAAGACGTGCCGCCTGATCGCCGCGACGTTGGAGAAGATGCGGATGCCCAGGACCACGATGACGCCGGTGGAGAGCTGGCCGCCGACCCCGAGCTTGTCGCCGAGGAACACGATCGCCGCGGCGATGACGACGTTGCTGAAGAACGACACGACGAACACCTTGTCGTCGAAGATGCCGTCGAGGTAGGCGCGCAGGCCACCGAAGACGGCGTCCAGGGCGGCCACCACCGCGATCGGCAGGTAGGGCTCGAGCCACAGGGGCACGTCGGGCTGGAGGATGAGCCCTGCCACGATTCCGACGAGCAGTCCGAGTGCTGCGATCACGGAATGGCCTCCTTCTTGTTGAGTGGTTCGGGTTCGGCGACACGTGCGGAACGTAGGAGCGCCCGTCGGCTCGCCGGGAGGGACAGGTCGGAGGTCGAGTTCTCGATCTCGAACTCGAAGCCGAAGGTGTTGCGCAGGGAGATCCACTGGAGCCCGGGCCGCGACTCGGCGAACAGGGCCTGCAAGGTGTTGGGGTCGCCGACGGCCAGGATCTCGTACGGCGGCTTGAGCGGCTGGGTGCGCACATGGATGGCGTCGCCCACGCTGCGGATGCTGCTGATGCTGGTCAACCGCTGGCCGTTGATCGAGATCGCCTCGGCCCCGGCCACCCAGAGCCCGTCGATGAGCATGGCCAGGTCTTCGTCACGCACCCGGCCGTCGTCGGTGCCGTCGGGTGAGTTGTCGACGGTGATCCGGACGCCGGGGCCGCGCACGGGTGCGAACCCACTGGCCCCGCGGGCCTGGAGCAGTCGCCGCGTGACGCTGCCCTCGAGGCGTTCGAGGTCGTCGGCCCGCTCACTGAGGTCGCCGTTGGTGGCGCGCAGGTCGCTGATGGTGTCCTGGGCGTCTCCGAGGTCGGAGCGCTCCAGACTGATCTGCCGGATCAGCTCCTGCCGCCCCTCCTCGGTCGCGGCGGCGTCCCGTGAGGTCTGTACGGCGGCGATCACGATCATCAGGCCGAACAGGGCGACCACCAGGGCGGTGTTGCGGGTGATGCGTCGGCCCGCGCGCTCCTCGCCGTCGGCCTTGCGGCGTTCGGCGACGTGCTGGTAGTCGCCGTCCATGCTCTGCCGGGTGATCAGGCTCAGCAGGGGCAGGGTGACGTGCTCCGGCAGGGTCTTGCCGGGCTCGGGTGCGGTGGCGGGGCGACGCTCAGCCATCGGGCACCGGGGCCCTTCGGTCGGTCTCCTTCAGCAGCTTGCGCACCTGCCAGGCGTAGAGCACGCCGGCCCACCAGTAGAGGCCGATCCCCCAGATCGCGAACGCCCATCCGAAGACGTCGGCCAGCGTCGCCACGGTGCTGTCACCGTGGCCCAGCAGGATCAACGGGAAGGCGTAGAGCAGGTTGAAGGTGGCCGCCTTGCCCAGGAAGTGCACGGGCAGCGCGCTGTAACCGCGCGTGCGCAGGAACGGCACCAGTCCCCAGAGCAGGAGGTCACGCAGCGGCAGCAGGAGCGCCAGCCACCACGGGATGATGTCGCGCAGGGCCAGACCGATCACCACGGCCAGGATGTAGAGCCGGTCGGCCACCGGGTCGAGGATCTCGCCCAGGGTCGAGCGCTGGTCGAGCTTGCGGGCCAGGTAGCCGTCCAGCCAGTCGGTCACCCCGGAGACCATCAGGACGGCGATCGCCCATTCGTCCTCTTCGGGACCCAGCACCAGCCAGAGGAACAGCGGGACTCCGAGGAGCCGCGCCATGCTCAGGATGTTGGGCACCGTCCAGACGCGTGAGGTGCGCTGTTCGTCCTGCACTTCTCCGTGACCATCTCTCGCCGTGGGGTTGCCGGATGTCACCCTAACTGGCCGGGGGTGTCTTCGAGGTGTGCGGCATCGCGGATCTCGCCGACGAGTTCCTCGAGCACGTCCTCCATGGTGGCCAACCCGAGCGTGCGGCCCTCGGTGTCGACCACGCGGGCCATGTGTGCGCCCTTGCGCTGCAGCGTCTCGAGCGCGTCGTGCAGGACGTCGTCGGGACGGACCGTCGCGAAGGCGTGGATCCACTTGTCGTCGATCACGCGGGTACGCCGACGCGGGTCGGTCTCGAGCACGTCCTTGATGTGGAGGTAGCCGATCGGCTCGCCCTCGCTGTCGCAGATCGGGAAGCGGGAGTAGCCCGTGGCGGCACAGAGGTCCTCCACGTCGGCCGCCGTACAGCCGCGGGGCAGGGTGCTGAGCTCGGCCATCGGCAGCAGCACCGACTCCATCGACCGCTCGGTGAACCCGAGGGCGCCGGCCAGGCGGTCGTACTCCTCGTCGGCGAGCAGTCCTTCACCGCGTGACTCCTCGACGAGCGCGGCCACCTCTTCGCGGGTGAAGGTCGAGGAGACCTCGTCCTTCGGCTCCACGCGGAGCAGCCGCAGCGTGACGTTGGCGATCCAGTTGAGGCCCACGATGATCGGGTGCAGCACGGTGACGATGGCCATCATCGGCGGGCCCAGGACAAGCGCGGCACGGTCGGGTCCGGCCAGCGCGATGTTCTTGGGAACCATCTCTCCGAGGACGACGTGGAGGTAGACCACGATGGTCATCGCCACCACGAACGACACCGGGTGGAGCAGGTTCTCCGGCACGTGGAGTGCGTGGAAACCGGGCTCGAGCAGGTGCGCCACCGCCGGCTCACCGACGGCACCGAGGCCGAGCGAACAGATCGTGATGCCCAGCTGGGCGCCGGCCATCATCAGGGAGACGTTCTCCATGGCCCGCAGCGTGGTCCGCGCCACGGAGGACCCGGCCTGGGCGCGGGGCTCGATCTGCGTGCGCCGTGCGGAGACGAGCGCGAACTCGGCACCGACGAAGAACGCGTTGAAGCCGAGCAGCACCACGGCGATCACGACTCCGGTGAGGTCACCCATCGTGCACCTCCTCGGTCCGGACCGAGAGCCGGATCCGGTCGACCCGCAGTCCGTCCATGTGCTCGACCTTCAGCACCGCGATCTTCCGCGGCAGCTCGTCGTCATCGTCGTCGAGCTCGACCGGGAGCGGCACCTCGGCGACGTCACCGGCGACCGGGATGCGGCCGAGCTCGCGCAGCACGAGGCCGGCGATGGTGTCGTAGTCCTCGTTGGCGGGCAGGTCGACCCCGGTGACGTCCTCGACCTCGTCGGGCCGGAGCAGGCCGCTCAGCGACCACGTGCCGTCGCGTCGCTGCCGCACCCGCGCACCGAGGCGGTCGTGCTCGTCGGAGATGTCGCCGACGATCTCCTCGACGACGTCCTCGAGGGTCACGATGCCCGCCTGGCCGCCGTACTCGTCGAGGACGACGGCCATCTGGAACCCGTCACGGCGCAGCAGCGCCAGCAGCGGGTCGAGCTTGAGGGAGTCGGGAACCACGATCGGCTTCACCATGATGTGCTTGATGCGGGTCGTGGCCCGCTCGTGCAGCGGCAGGGCCACGGCGTGCTTCACGTGCACCGTGCCGACCACGGCGTCGGCGTCGTCGAGCACCGGGAAGCGGGAGTGGCCGGTGCCGCGGGCCAGCTCGATCACCGTGCTCGCCCGGTCGGTGGCCTCGACACTGGTCGTGCGCACCCGCGGCGTCATGATCTCGCCGGCGGTGCGCGTGCCGAACTCCACGGAGCGCTCCATCAGCTCGGCGGTGTCGGGGTCGAGGGTGCCCTGGTCGGCGGACCGGGCGATCAACGAGGCCAGCTCGTTGGTGCTGCGGGCCGAGCGCAGCTCCTCCTGCGGCTCGATGCCGAGGCGACGCACCAGCACGTTCGCCGATCCGTTCAGCACCCGGATCGGGTACTTCATGGCGGTCGTGAAGCCGCGCTGCAGACGGGCCGTGGCCCGGGCCGTCTCGAGGGGCATCGCGATCGCGAGGTTCTTGGGGACCAGCTCTCCGAAGATCATCGTCAGCGCCGTGCTCAGTGCCAACGCGAAGCCGATCGCCGTCGGGTGGACGGCACCGTCGGGCAGCCCCATGGCGCCGAGCGGGTCGCGGATCAGCTCGGCGATCGCGGGCTCGGCGAGGAAACCGATGGCGAGGTTCGTGACCGTGATGCCGACCTGTGCCCCGGAGAGCTGGGTCGACAGGGACCGCAGGGCCTTCTGCACGCCGATCGCGCCGGCGTCACCGGCCGCGGCGGCCTTGTCGACCGCGTTGCGGTCGACGGTCACCAAGGCGAACTCCGCCGCGACGAACACACCGCAGGCGAGGATGAGGAGCACGGCAAGGCCGAGCAACAACCAGGCAGTCATCGTGGCTCTCCCCCGTTCGGCACGGGATCAATGAGCTGGGGACTTTGAGAACCGTCCATGAGTGGTGTGCGTCAGCTGCTTTCGAATCGGGGCCGGACGCGGATCAGCGTACAGAAGTCGGCCACACGATCGCCAACCGTTACGCGTCGGTCGTGCCCCGTGGCCCGGCCAGGGCTACGGCCACCGACCAGAGGCCCACTGCCACGGCGCCCACCAGTGCGGACCACGCCCACGCCGACAGCCAGTGCTCGACGCGGACCGTTGCCGCCACCACGCTGGCCAGATGGAGCACCACGGCGGTGATCCAAGGCCACGGTGTGCGTCGTACGCCGACCGCGGCGGCGAGCAGCACGAGCGGGGTGAGCAGCACTGCGACGTACCACCACGCGTAGCCGTCGGCACCGAGGCCGCGCAGCGTGCCGACCACGTGTCCCGGTGCACCACCCAACCGCAGGACACCGGCACCGGCGATCACCGCGGTGGCGATCGTCAGCGTGGCGGAGAGGCGGAAGCTGCCCGACATCCCTTACGGGCGGGGGCCGTCGCGCTGGTCGATGTCGACGTCGGCGATGCAGGACCGGTCGCCGTCCTTCTCGACCTCCACGTCGACCACGCCGTAGCTCTCGGCGAGGCCACCGTCGTCGCTCCAGATGGTCAGTACGAAGGAGCCCTCGGCCTCGCCCTCGACGTCGGAGGCCTCGACGTGGATCTCCGGGTCGTCGGTGCCGGCCTCGTCCTTGCCGGCGTCGACGAACTCCTCGACCTTCTCGCGCTGCTCGTCGGTCGGCGCATCGCAGAGCAGGTCGATGCCGGCGTCGACGTCGATGTCCTCGCCGGCCTCGACCGCGGCGTCCGCGACGTCCTGGACGGACTCCGCTCCCCCGCGGTTGACCGCCCAGACGACGGCCGCCGTGCCGAACAGGATCACCAGGATGCCCGCGAGCACGAAGGCGATCTTGCGGTTGTTCGGCGGCGTGGGTGAGGGGCTCACGTTGTGGCTCATGCCCGCATTCTCACCCGCGCCGCCCCTGTTCACACCTCAGGCGCACCTCACACGTTGCGGCGGTACTGGCCGCCCACCTCGAAGAACGCCTCGGTCACCTGCTGGAGCGAGCACACCCGAGCGGCGTCCATCAGCACGGCGAAGACGTTCTCGCCGCCGATGGCGGCCTCCTTCAACCGGGCGATGGCCCGGTCGGCCTCGCTGCGGTGCGTGTCCTGGAAGGCGTGCACGCGGTCGAGCTGCGACTTCTTCTCCGCCTCGGTCGCGCGGGCCAGCTCGACGGTGTGGTCCTCCTCGCCCGCACTCTCGGGGCGACGGAACGTGTTGACGCCGATGATCGGCAGCGAGCCGTCGTGCTTGCGGTGCTCGTAGAGCATCGACTCGTCCTGGATGCGGCCACGCTGGTAGCCGGTCTCCATGGCGCCGAGCACACCGCCGCGCTCGTTGATGCGGTCGAACTCGGCCAGCACCGCCGCCTCGACCAGGTCGGTGAGCTCGTCGATGATGAAGGAGCCCTGGAGCTGGTTCTCGTTCATCGAGAGGCCCCACTCCTTGTTGATGATCATCTGGATCGCCAGGGCCCGGCGCACGGACTCCTCGCTCGGCGTGGTGACCGCCTCGTCGAACGCGTTGGTGTGCAGCGAGTTGGCGTTGTCGTTGATCGCGATGAGCGCCTGGAGCGTCGTACGGATGTCGTTGAAGTCCATCTCCTGCGCGTGGAGCGAACGACCCGAGGTCTGCACGTGGTACTTCAGCTTCTGCGAGCGCTCGTTGGCGCCGTACTTCTCCTTCATCGCGACCGCCCAGATGCGTCGGGCGACGCGGCCGATCACGGAGTACTCCGGGTCCATGCCGTTGGAGAAGAAGAACGACAGGTTCGGCGCGAAGTCGTCGATGTCCATGCCACGCGCGAGGTAGGCCTCGACGTAGGTGAAGCCGTTGGCCAGCGTGAACGCGAGCTGGCTGATCGGGTTCGCCCCGGCCTCGGCGATGTGGTAGCCGGAGATGGAGACCGAGTAGAAGTTGCGGACCTGGTTCTGGATGAACCACTCCTGGATGTCGGCCATCATGCGCAGGCTGAACTCGGTGGAGAACAGGCAGGTGTTCTGGCCCTGGTCCTCCTTGAGGATGTCGGCCTGCACGGTGCCGCGCACGTTGGCGAGGGCGTACGCCGCGAGCATGGCGCGCTCGTCGTCGTTGGGCGCGCGGCCCTCCTTCTCGTGGAACGCGTCGACCTGCTGGTCGATGACCGTGTTGAGGAAGAACGCCAGCACCGTCGGCGCCGGACCGTTGATCGTCATGCTGACGCTGGTGGACGGGGCGACCAGGTCGAAGCCGCCGTACAGCACCTTCATGTCGTCGAGGGTGGCGACCGAGACACCGGAGGTGCCGACCTTGCCGTAGACGTCGGGGCGCAGGTCCGGGTCGCGGCCGTAGAGGGTCACCGAGTCGAACGCGGTGGACAGGCGGGTGGCCTCGCCCTCGTGGCTGAGGATCTTGAACCGGCGGTTGGTGCGGGCCGGGTCGCCCTCGCCGGCGAACATGCGTGCCGGGTCTTCTCCGTCACGCTTGAACGGGAAGACGCCCGCGGTGAAGGGGTAGTAGCCGGGCAGGTTCTCCTTGCGCCAGTAGCGCACCAGCTCACCGTGGTCGTCGAACTTCGGCAGCGAGACCCGCGGGATCTTGTTGCCCGACAGCGACTCCTTGGTCAGGCGGGTGTGGATCTCCTTGTCGCGAACCTTGACGACCTGCTCGTCGCCGGAGTAGGACTCCACGACCTTGGGCCAGTTCTCGATCTGGTCGGCGACCTCGTGGGGCAGCTGCTTGCGTGCGCTCGCGAGCAGTTCGGGCACACCGCCCGCCTCGGCCTTCGCCTCGGCCAGCGCTGCCTGGACGGCCTCGACCTGCTGCACCTTGCGCGCTGCGGCGACGAGGTCCTCGGTCTCGGCGTGGTACTTGCGGACGGTCTCGGTGATCTCGGCCAGGTAGCGCACCCGCTGGGTCGGCACGACCTGGGCGATGCCCGAGGAGTGGCGTACGTCGACCCGCGGCAGCACGCCCTCGGCGACCGGGAGCCCGAGCTCGCCGAGCGAGGCCAGGAGGTGCTGGTAGAGCGCGGTGACGCCGTCGTCGTTGAACGTGGCGGCACTGGTGCCGAAGACCGGCATGTCCTCCGGCTTCTTGCCGAACGCCTCCTTGTTGCGGACCAGCTGGCGGCCGACGTCGCGCAGGGCGTCCATCGCCCCGCGGCGCTCGAACTTGTTGATCGCGACGGTGTCGGCGAAGTCGAGCATGTCGATCTTCTCGAGCTGGGAGGCGGCACCGAACTCGGGCGTCATGACGTACATGGAGGTGTCGACGAAGGGCAGGATGCCCGCGTCGCCCTGGCCGATGCCGGGGGTCTCGACGACGACGAGGTCGAACCCGGCGGCCTTCACGACCGCGATCACGTCGGCGAGGCCTTCAGGGATCTCGTGACTCCCGCGGGTGGCCAGCGAGCGGAACATCGTGCGCTCGCCGTCGAGCGAGTTCATCCGGATACGGTCACCGAGCAGGGCGCCACCGCCGCGCCGACGGGTCGGGTCGACCGCGATCACGGCGACCCGCAGCTTGTCCTCCTGGTCGACCCGGAACCGACGTACGAGCTCGTCGGTGAGGCTGGACTTGCCGGAACCACCGGTGCCGGTGATGCCCAGCACGGGTGCGGTGCGCGCGTTCGCGGCGTCCTGAAGTGCGGAGAGGACGTCGGCCGGCAGCTCGCCGAGCTCGGCACCGGTCAGCGCACGGGCCACGGCGAAGCGGTCGCCGGCGATGACGGCGTCGGCGGTGACCGCGCTGTCCTTCCAGAGGTCGATGTCGCACTCGCGGATCATCTGGTTGATCATGCCGACGAGGCCGAGGCGCTGGCCGTCCTCGGGCGAGAAGATGACGACGCCGCTCTTCTTCAGGCGGGCGATCTCCTCGGGGACGATGACGCCGCCGCCCCCGCCGAAGACCTTGATGTGGCCGGCGCCGCGCTCGCGCAGCGACTCGACGAGGTATTCGAAGTACTCGACGTGGCCGCCCTGGTACGACGACACGGCGACACCCTGCACGTCTTCCTCGATCGCGGCCTCGACGACCTCCTGGACCGACCGGTTGTGGCCGAGGTGGATGACCTCCGCGCCCTGGCTCTGGAGGATCCGCCGCATGATGTTGATCGATGCGTCGTGCCCGTCGAAGAGGCTCGAGGCGGTGACGAACCGAACCGGGTTCACGGGCTTGTGGAGTTCGGGCTTGTGGAGGTCGGTCGAAGTGCTCACGTTTCGGCTCCAGAACAGAGATAGTTGGACGTCCTAGTTAAATAGTAGGACGTCCTAGGAATTGTGCAAAGCCACCGTGGCACGGCTCACACGAGGGCACTCAGCAGAGTCGTCCCAGCTCGGTGTGCGCCTCCACCAGCGACGGGCCGTACCAGGTGAGCAGTCGTCCGCTGACCAGTCGGGTCGTCGCGTCGGCGAAGGCCTCGGGTCCGTCGTCCGCGGTGAAGACGTAGGGCTCGTCGGGCAGGAGCACGAGGTCTGGCGTGCGCCCTTCGATGTCGGCCACCGTGACGGACGGGTAGCGGTCGGCGTGGTCGTCGTACACGTTGACCAGGCCCAGGCGGCGCATCACGTCGCCGGTGAAGGTGTGCGACCCGACCACCATCCACGGGTCGCGCCAGATCGCCACGGCCGCGGTCGCCACCGCCTCCGGCACCTCGCGCCCCCACAGCCGCCGCGCCTCCACGAGCCAGTCCGGCACGTCGAGCGCCAGCGCCTCCGCGAACAGGCGCTCCATGCTGTCGAGTGCCTGCGGCACGGACTCGGTGACGGTCACCCACACTGCGATGCCGCGCTCGCGGAGCCGGCGTACGTCGAGCTCGCGGTTCTCCTCCTTGTTGGCGATCACCAGGTCGGGCTCGAGCTTCGCGATGGCGTCGAGGTTGGGGTTCTTGGTGCCGCGCACGCGGGCGACGTCCAGGTCCGCCGGGTGGGTGCACCAGTCGGTGGCGCCGACGAGCACGCCGGGTGCCGACGTGGCCAGGGCCTCGGTGAGTGACGGGACCAGCGAGACCACACGCCGCGCGGGCCTTGGGAGGGGGACCTCGTGGTCCAGGTCGTCGAGTAGGGGCGACATGGACGTGAGACTAGTGGCCGGCGTCTAGGCTTCGGCGGTGCCGTTCGTCGTGGACCTCGTCGGGGTCGCCTGCCTGGTCGCCCTGCTGACGGTGGCGTTCCTGCACCCGCGCGGTCGCCACGAGCTGCTCGCGGGGGTGGCCTGCGCTGGCGCCGTGCTGGCCGTCGGTGCCGTGTCGTTCGCCGAGGTCGGCGACCAGGTCCGGACCCTGTTGCCGGTCGTGCTGTTCCTCGCGGCGATCCTCGTGGTCGCGGAGCTGTGCGCGGCCGAGGGCCTCTTCGCGGCGGTGGGCCAGCGGGTTCGCCGAGCAGGCCGGGGCAGCCCGCGCAGGCTCGTGGTGCTGACGTTCGTGGTGGCGTCGGCGGTCACGGCCGTCCTCAGCCTGGACGCGACCGTCGTGCTGCTGACTCCGGTCATCGCAGCCGCGGCCACCGGCACCGGTGCACAGCGAGCAGGCATGCACGCGTGCGTCCGGCTGGCCAACTCTGCCTCGCTGCTGCTGCCGGTCTCGAACCTGACGAACCTGCTGGCACTCCCCCACCTGGACCTCTCGTTCTCCACCTGGGTGCTGCTGATGGCACCGGTGTGGGTCGTCGTGATCCTGGTCGAGTACGCCGGTGTGCTCCTGGTCTTCCCGGAGGCCCGGCGGCGCCGTTCGTCTTCCGGGGTGGTGCCGGACCCGGCCGAGCCTCTTCGGATGCCGCTGGTTCCGCTGGTCACGGTCGTCGCGATGCTCGCCGGCTTCGCCGCGGGATCGGCCATCGACGTCGACCCGTTCTGGGTGGCCGGCGCCGCTGCAGTCGTGCTTGTCGTGCACGCACTCTCACGGCGTGCCACGCGCGCGATGGCCGTCGTACAAGCCGCGCATCTGCCGTTCGTGGTCTTCGTGCTGTGCCTGGGCGTGGTCGTCCTCGCGGTCACGGACTCCTTCCTGGGTGAGGCGGTGGCCGGCCTCATCCCGTCGAGCGACGGCCTCGTCTCCCTGCTTTTGGTCGCCGTCCTCGCCACGGCCTTGGCGAACCTGGTCAACAACCTGCCCGCCACGTTGCTGCTGGTCCCGTTGGTCGCGCCGCTCGGCCCGGTGGCCGTGCTGGCGGCACTGATCGGGCTCGACGTCGGCTCGGGGCTCACCTACCCCGGATCGTTGGCCAACCTGTTGTGGCGGCGTACGTTGCGACGGCATGGGTCGTCCGTGGACACCCGGCTCTTCCACCTCCATGCCGCGGTCGTGACGCCGGTCGCCGTACTCGTGGGCACGACGGTGCTCTGGGCCTGGGCGGCCGGGACAGGTCTGGCCTGAGGCCTCGCTCAGCGCGGCTTGCCGACTGCAGCGCGGATCTCGTCGGTGGCGTCCCAGTCGTTGACGTGCATGCCCGCCACGACCAGCCCGTCGCGGATCCAGAAGGCGCGGTAGGTGCCGGAGGCGGGGTCGCCCTCGAACTCCACGGACGTGTAGCCGTCGGGGCCGACGCTGCCGACGTACTCCATGCCGAGGTCGTACTGATCGGTGAAGAAGTAGGGCAGCCGGTCGTAGTCGACGTCCTCGCCGAGCAGGACGCGGGCCGCGTGCCGGCCCTGGTGGATCGCGGTGTCCCAGTGCTCGACGCGGATCCGCCTGCCCAGCGTCGGGTGCAACTGGTTGGCGACGTCGCCGGCCGCGAAGACCCGCGGGTCGGAGCTGCGCAGGTCCTGGCCGACCAGGATGCCGTTGTCGACCGAGAGGCCCGCGGCCCTGGCCAGGTCGTCGACGGGCTCGACCCCGATGCCGACCACGATCAGGTCGGAACCGATCGCCTCGCCGTCGGCCAGGTGCACCGTGCCGTCGGCGTCGATGCTCGTGACGCTGGCCGACAGGCGGAGGTCGACACCGTGGGAGCGGTGCAGGTCGGCGAAGTGCCCGGCCACCTCGGGGCCGAGGACTCGAAGCAGGGGCAGCTCGAGCGACTCGACGATCGTGACCTCCGTGCCGGCCTCGCGAGCGGCGGCGGCGACCTCGAGCCCGATCCAGCCACCGCCGATGATGACGAGGCGGCGGCCCTCACCGAACGACGACTTGAGGGCGGCGCTGTCCTCGAAGGTACGCAGGTAGGCCACCGGCGCACCGCTCTCGTCGGCCATCGCAAGGTGACGGGGCCGGGATCCGGTCGCCAGGAGCAGGCGGTCGAACACCAGCCGCTCCTCCCCTGCCAGGACGGCGCCGGTGTCGAGGTCGAGCGCGTCGACGGCCGTCGCCGTACGCAGGTCGACGTCGTGGTCGGCGTACCACTCCTTGGCGTGGACGATGGCCGAGTCGGGTTCGTCCTTGCCGAGGAGAACACCCTTGGAGAGCGGCGGTCGTTCGTAGGGGAGGTGCGCCTCGTCGGCGAAGACGGTGAGCTCCCCGAGGTGCCCGCGGTCTCGCAGTTCGGCGGCTGCGTTCGCGGCAGCGAGGCCGCCCCCGACGATCACGATCTTCATGTCTTCTCCCTCGCTGGTCTGGTCAGGGTCAGGAACTCGGCCCGGCCTGACGGGTCCTCGCGCAACCTGCCGGACAGGGCGGACGTCACGGTGCGGGCCCCCGAGACGCGAGCACCGCGGAAGCTCATGCAGGTGTGTTCGGCTTCGATCACCACACCCACCCCCTTCGGCGACAGGGCACGCTGCAGGTGGTCGGCGACCTCCTGCGTCAGTCGTTCCTGAGTCTGGGCCCTGCGCGCATGGAACTCAACGAGTCTGGCGAACTTCGAGAGGCCCAGGATCCGGTCACCGGGCAGGTAGCCGACGTGTGCCACACCCCAGAAGGGAAGCATGTGGTGCTCGCACAGGGACTGGACCGGGATGTCCTGCACGAGCACGAGCTCGTCGTACCCCTGCTCGTTGGGGAACGTCGTGAGGTCGAAGTCGCGGGCCCTCAGCATCTCGAGATAGGCATCGGCCATACGACGTGGGGTGTCGAGCATGGCCGGGGTCTCGATGGGGAGCCCGAGGGCGGTGAGGAAGCGGGCGCAGGACTCCTCCACCGCCCTCGGGTCGATGTCGCCCCGGGCATGCGTGATGCGGGGACGCAGTGGGGTCGCCGTCATCGGCCGGTCGCCGAGTGCCGGGCGCGGGCAAGGAGGGCCAGGGCGAGGGCGCCGACCAGGAGGCCGAAGTCGCGGAGGGCCACGTCGTAGTACTCCCCCATGGTGAGCAGGTTGAGGATGATGCCGGCCAGCCAGGCCGCGACGAGCAGGGCACCGAACCGCGGCGCGAGGGCGACCGCGAGGCCGGCGACGATCTCGATGACACCGACCGCCAGCATGGCCTGGTGGGCGGATCCCGGCACGAGGTCGTTGATCCACGGAGCCAGGTAGTCCTCCCAGTCAGTGAGGAGACCGGCGAACTTGTCCAGCCCGAAGACGATCGGGGCGATGGTGAAGACGGTGCGGAGCAGGAAGAACGCCTGCTCCACCGGCGAGTTCGTGGCCCACTGCGAGGTGGGGGCGGGAGACTGCTGAGTGGTCATGGTGACCTCCGGTTTTCTAAAGTAGACTTTTCTCTACGTTAGACCTTCCGGGAGTGTAAGGTCAATGATCATCTCCTTTAGAAGGGCGCGATCGTGGTGGATCTGGCAGGACAGGCCTCGAGCATCGGTGCGCTCGCCGAGCCGGTACGCCGAGCGCTCTACGAGTACGTCGCCACGCAGGCCGATCCGGTCAGCCGGGAGCAGGCCGCGAGCGCGGTCGACGTACCGGCCCACACCGCGAAGTTCCACCTGGACAAGCTGGTCGACGAGGGGCTGCTGGAGACCGAGTTCCGCCGCCTGTCGGGTCGCACCGGTCCGGGGGCCGGACGGCCCAGCAAGCTCTACCAGCGCAGCGCCCGCGAGTTCGCGGTGTCGCTGCCCGAGCGCCACTACGACCTGGTCGGGCACATCCTCGCGTCGGCCGTCGAGCAGGCGGCGCGCGGCACGTCGCTCGACGAGGCGCTCAGCAGTGCCGCCACCGAGCACGGCCGCGTCGACGGCCAGTCCGCGGAGTCGGGAGTCGAGGACCCACTCGACCGACTTGCCGAGACCCTGTCCGGACGCGGCTACGAGGCCCGCCGCGAGGACGACACCGTCACGCTGGCCAACTGCCCGTTCGACAGCCTGGCCAAGCAGCACACCGAGCTCGTGTGCGGCCTCAACCGTGACTACGTGCAGGGTGTGGCCGACGGCCTCGGTTGCACCGGCGTCGAGGCCTGCCTCGAACCCGAGGACGGCCTCTGCTGCGTGAAGTCCCACCGTCGCTGACGAACCGGATCGCGATCGATTGCGTCCTACCCGTGAAGGGACTCTCCCTCACTCACGGAAGGACCGCACCATGAAGATCATGATCCGCGCCGCGGCTGCCGCGGCAGCGCTCTGCTGTCTTGCACCGGCCTGTCTCGCGCTGACCGCGCCCACCCAGGCCGCGCCCACCCAGGCCGCGCCCACCCAGGCCGCACCGGCCCCGGCCGCCTCGTCGCAGACCACTCCGGCCTGCACCAACGCCGACCTGCACGTCGACTATCGCTACAGCGACAGTGGGGCCGGCAGCAGCTACGGCTGGATCCGCGTCACCAACGTGTCGCGCCACGCCTGCCGTACCGGCGGCTACGGCGGCGTCTCGTACGTCGGGGACGGTGACGGCACGCAGATCGGGCACGCGGCGATCCGGGTGAACCGGGCAGCCGTGCGCCAGTACGTCGTACGCCCCGGCCAGAGGCTGGTCAGCTCACTGCAGATGGTCAGGGCCGGCAACTACTCGAAGTCGACCTGTCGCCCGGCCCGCGTGGACGGCTTCCGGGTCTACGTGCCGAACGCCTACCGCTCGCAGTTCGTCGCGCACCGCACGACCGGCTGCCGCAACACAGCTGTCCACCTGTTGTGGCAGCGGCCGTACCACCGCCCCTGAGCCCCACCGGCGCCGAGAGTCCCGACTGTCGGCGCACTCGGGCATGCTGGTCGCATGCAGCTCGCACGAGTGATCGCCACGTCGGCGGCGGTGGCCGCGACCCGGTCCCGCAACGAGAAGGTGGCCGCCCTGTCCGACACGCTCCGTGAGGCCGTGGAGTCGGGCGCGCCGGTCGAGGTGGTCACCGACTACCTCGCCGGGGTGCTCCCCCAGCGCCGCATCGGAGTCGGCTGGCGGGGCATGGCGAAGCTGCCCGAGCCGGCCGAGTCGCCGTCGCTCCTCGTCACCGAGGTCGACGCCGCCCTGACCGCGATCGGCGTGCTCTCCGGGCAGGGGTCGACGGCCCAGCGCAGCGCTGCGGTCGCCGAGCTCTTCGGCCGGGCGACCGCCGATGAGCAGGCCTGGTTGCGCGGGCTGATCACCGGAGAGATGCGCCAGGGCGCGGGTGACGGCGTGATGCTGAAGGCGATCGCGGTCGCCGCCGAGGTCGACGAGCTGGCCGTGCGCCGGGCGGTGATGCTGGCCGGGTTCGCCGGACCGGTGGCCGCGGCAGCGCTCACCGGCGGAAGCGCGGCCCTCGACGAGGTGCTCCTCGAGGTCGGTCGCCCGCTGCGTCCGATGCTGGCCGCGTCGGCGCCCGACATCGCCTCGGCGCTCGCCGACGGTGTCGAGGTGGCCCTCGACTCCAAGCTCGACGGCATCCGCATCCAGGCGCATCTCGACCACGGCACCGTGCGCCTGTTCACCCGCACCCTCGACGACGTCACCGACCGACTGCCCGAGGTGGTCGAGGCGGTGGCCGCTCTCTCGGCCGACACGGCAGTGCTCGACGGCGAGGTGATCGCGGAGGCCGACGGCCGCCCCCAGCCGTTCCAGGTCACCGGCTCCCGCACCATGAGCAGCGCCGACCCCGATCGCGTGCGCACCGAGATCCCGCTGTCGACGTACTTCTTCGACCTCCTGCACCTCGACGGCCGCGACCTCGTCGACGTGCCGGCGCTCGAGCGCTGGAGCCTGCTCTCGGAGGTCGCGCCGGCCCACGTCGTCCCCCGTCTGCTGACCTCCGACGTCACCGAGGCCGAACAGTTCTTCGCCGACCGGCTCACCGCCGGACACGAGGGCGTCGTGGTCAAGGCCCCGCAGGCGCCGTACGCCGCCGGCCGTCGCGGTGCCGGTTGGGTGAAGGTCAAGCCGCGGCACACGCTCGACCTGGTCGTGCTGGCCGTCGAGTGGGGCAGCGGGCGGCGACGCGGCTGGCTGTCCAACATCCACCTCGGTGCGCGTGATGCCGAGACGGGTGAGCTGGTGATGCCGGGCAAGACCTTGGGGGGAACGGTTACACATCCCGGTTGGGTCCCCGTCGGAAAAACGTTCAAGGGGATGACGGATGAAATGCTCGCGTGGCAGACCGAGCGGTTCCGCGAGCTCCAGGTCGCCGACGACGGCTGGGTCGTGACCGTGCGACCCGAGCAAGTTGTCGAGATCGCGTTCGACGGCGTGCAAAGGTCAACGCGCTACCCCGGAGGTGTAGCCCTACGGTTCGCACGTGTTGTCCGTTACCGCAACGACAAGTCCGCGAGCGAAGCGGACACGATCGCGGCTGTCCAGTCCTATCTACCCGCGCGCTAGAGCGACGAGGTCTCCCGCTATCTGCGACAGCTGCTCCCCAGGCTCAATGGTGAGGTCACCAGTAACCCGCCAGCCATGATTTCCCCACTCAGCCTGGTCCCTCCGCACCGTGATCGTGAGCCCGACATGCCCGTAGTCGTGCCGGGCTTCGATCTTGAGGTCCCCTTCAAGCGACTCCCATGTCCGCGTACCCAGCCAGCCTCGCCAGGCATCGGCCAAGTCGGCGAAGAAGTTGGCGAGGTCGTCAAAGCCAGACGCGTAGTTGTGCACTACCGAGCGACTCGCCGAAAGTCCCTCCAGGTCGAGAGTTGCGACGAGCGAGTCGGGCGCTCCCACAGAAGGTTCTGGCACGAGCGTTAGACATTCGGTTGCGGTGCCAATCAGTACGTTGGGCATGAAGCCCATCATCACCGAGCCGCCAGCTTGTGCTTCAGCGGCTTACGCTTGAGATCGGCGCTTCCGGGATGAGGGGCCCGGTCATCACGGGTGTGTACCGCGGATGGGCCGAGCAGCCGACCGCGTTGATCCGCGGCCGGTTGCCCGGCTTCAACTCTCAGGCAAGGAGTCGATCTCGTCCCACGCCCATCCCTTGAGGGCGCCCGCGATTTGAGGGACATCGAGGAATCCCTCTGCAACATCCGTGGTCAACGACACTAGTTCGTCCTGGTTCGCGTGAAAGCCGTAACCGTTCAGTTTGAGGAACACGATCATGGCGGCCGCGGCTGTGCGCTTGTTACCGTCCACAAACGCATGGTTCCTCGCGATGGAGTGCATCATCGCGGCTGCCTTGTCACACAGGTCAACGTAAGCGTCCTCGCCGCCCACCGTTGTTTGAGGACGCAGCACGGCGGCCTCCAGACGACCGAAGTCGACCAAGTTTCCTGGTCCCGCCTCGGCCTCGTTGATCTTTTGCACCTCTGAAACGGTTAGGTATCGCACGCTACTTCGCCAATCTGTCAAGAGCCTCACGGTAGTCGGCCTGCGTCTTGGACAGTGCGGCGTCAAAGGCGTCCCTACGCCCCTCACCGGCAAGGAAGTCGTGAACCAAGTCGACGACGATTTGGTTCATGCTCTCGCCAGTAAGAGCGCAGTGCACCTTCAGCATCCGGTGGTCCTCAACAGGTAGCCGAACCGTGAACTCGCGGATTTCGTCTGCCATGTCCATGTGCTCCGTTCCGCCGCGCGCAGTTTCATTTCGTTTTTGATTGATGAGTGGGCGAGTTTCGTCGTAGGTGTCTTTGTCAGATGGGTAGTGGTCGTTGATTTCAGTTTGTGTAGGTTTCTTGTAATGCGGCGTGCCACCATGGTGGCACGCAACCAAGGTGGCACGCAAGGCAATCAGTCACGTCCGCAAAAGACGTTCAAGGGGATGACCGACGAGATGCTCACCTGGCAGACCGAGCGGTTCCTCGAGCTCGAGACGCACCGCGAGGGACACGTCGTGTTCGTGCGGCCGGAGCAGGTCGTGGAGATCGCCTTCGACGGCGTGCAGAGATCGTCGCGCTACCCCGGTGGTGTGGCCCTGCGGTTCGCGCGGGTGTTGCGCTACCGCGACGACAAGCCGGTCGGCGAGATCGACACGGTCGAGCAGGTGCGCGGGCTCCTCTGAGTCACGCGTCGGGCTCGGCGGGGGTCTCCTTGCCGTCACGCTCGTCGCGGTTGGCCCACTCCCGCAAGACCTCGATGTCGAAGACGTGGTCGTCGATGTCGGCGTGCAGGTCGCCGATCTCCGCGAAGCGCGCGGGCATCGTCTGGATGGTGAAGTCGTTGGGCTCGACCTCGTCGATCTCGTCCCACGTCACCGGGGCCGAGACGCGGGCCTCCGGCACACCGCGCACGGAGTATGCCGCGGCGATCGTGTGGTCGCGGGCGTTCTGGTTGTAGTCGACGAAGAGGTGGTGCGGGTCGCGGTCCTTGCGCCACCACGTGGTGGTCACGTCGTCGGGCATCCGGCGCTCGACCTCGCGTGCGAAGGCCAACGCTGCCCGGCGTACCTCCTTGTGACCGTGGTCGGGACGGATCCGCACGTAGACGTGCAGGCCGGACCCGCCGCTGGTCTTCGGGAACCCGGTGGCACCGAGCTCATCGAGGATCTCGTGCGCCACCCCGGCCACCCGCTGCACCTGCGGCCAGTCCGACAGCGGACCGGGATCGAGGTCGATGCGCCACTCGTCGGGCTGCTCGGTGTCCTCGCGGCGACTGTTCCACGGGTGGAACTCGACGGTCGACATCTGCACCGCCCAGATCACGTGGGCCAGCTCGGTCACGCAGAGCTCGTCGGCGGTCCGGTTCCACCGCGGGAAGTGCAGCTGCACGGTCTCGATCCAGGGCGGTGCTCCCTGCGGGATCCGCTTCTGGTGCACCTTGTCGCCGGCCAGGCCCTTGGGGAAGCGGTGCAGCATGCACGGTCGTTCGAAGAGGGCGTTGACGATGCCCGGGCCGACGGCGAGGTAGTACTCCACCAGGTCGAGCTTGGTCGCGCCGAGCTCCGGGAAGTAGACGCGCTCGGGGTTGCTGACCCGCACGAGGCGATCGTCGACCTCGAGCTCGACTGCGGGCGATGAGGAGGCCATGCCCACAACGTATCGTCCGACGGTGCGCGGGAGGCGCAGGACGCAGGGCTCAGCTGCGCCGGAGCAGGGCCAGGAACATCGCGTCGGTCTGGTGCCTGTGCGGCCACAGCTGCACGGTCCCCGGCATCGGCCCGTCGACGTCGTCGAGGTGCACGCCCGGCACCGATCCGAGGATCGCGGGGGCGTCGAGAAGCTCGACGTCGTCGCGGGTGGCGAGCAGGTGCTCCACCACCTCACGGGTCTCGGCCATCACCGGCGAGCACGTGACGTAGCCGACCACTCCCCCGGCGCGCGTGGCGATGACCGCCTGCTCGAGCAAGGCCCGCTGCAGCGGCACCAGCCCGGCGACGTCTTCCGGCGTGCGCCGCCAGCGGGACTCCGGGCGTCGGCGCAGGGCACCCAGGCCCGAGCACGGCACGTCGACCAGCACCCGGTCGAACGTGCCCGGAGCCCAGGCCGGTCGGGTTCCGTCGGCGACCACGATGCCGGCCATGCCCGCTCCGACCCGGGCGGTGGCGCGGCGCACCAGGCCGGCCCGGTGCTCCTGTCGCTCCGAGGCCAGCAGTCGGGCACCGCGGCCGGTGGCCAGCGCGGCCACCAGGGCGGACTTGCCACCCGGTCCGGCGCACGCGTCGAGCCAGCGTTCGTCGCGACCCTCGATGGGAGCCGCGGCCCAGGCCAGCGCCACTGCCTGGGAGCCCTCGTCCTGGACGCCGGCGCGGCCCTGCGCCACGGCTTCGACGGCTCCGGGGTCGCCACCGGGCAGCGCGACGGCGTACGGCGTACGCCCGGTCGCCTCGCCACCGGCTTCGGTGAGCTCGTCGACGGTCACCAGACCGGGACGGGCCACCAGGGTCACCTTGGGTGACGCGTTGTCGGCGGCCAGCAGCGCGTCGAGCTCCTCGCGCCGTTTGCCCGCGGCGAGGGCGTGGCCGAGCTGCTCGACCACCCAGCGCGGGTGCGAGTGCGCGATCGTCGCGAAGCCGAGGGTGTCAGCGGGTGCGAGCAGGCGGATCCACTCGTCGAGGTCGTGCTCGGTGACGCGACGCAGCACGGCATTGGTGAACCCGGCAGGACCCTGACCCACGCGGGCGCGGACCAGGTCGACCGTGGTGCTGATCGCGGCGTGGGTCGGCACCCGCATCGACAGCAGCTGGTGGGTGCCGAGCCGCAGTGCGTCGAGCACCTTGGCCTCCACCTTCGGCCGGTCGAGACAGGCGCGGATGATCGCGTCGTAGGTGCCCTGCCGGCGGATCGTGCCGGAGACCAGCTCGGTCACGAACGCGGCGTCGCGGCCACTCAGGCCCTGCTCGGCCAGGACGTGCGGCAGCACCAGGTTGGTGTAGGCGTCCTCGAGTCGGACCAGCTTCAGCACGTCGTACGCAGCCGCCCGAGGCGGGTCGACCTTGGCCTTGGGTGCCGGGGGCCGACCGCCGGAGCTCGTGGTCGGACGCCGCGCACCACGTGCTGCACCGCCGCGGCGCGGGTCAGCCATCCGTGGACCGCTCGGCGAAGAACTCCCTGGCCAGCCGCTTGGGCGCTTTGGACGCCCAGGCGTCGGTGATGATCTCGGTCAGCTCGTCGAGGTCGATCTCGCCGAGGCGCGACTCCTGCACCAGCACCGCCCGGAAACCGTTGAAGTGGTCGACGGTGAAGAACGGCAGGCGTTCGTCGGCGACGAGGGCTTCCTTGTCCTCGAGCGTCGGGGTGTGGATCACCAGCAGGTCGTCGTACATCTCACCTGTTTCGGGATCGATCGCGGTCCTGTGCGGCATGCGGTGGAGCACGAAGCCCTTGCCCTTGTCGCCCTTGGGCACCTTGTACGTCGGGCGGTCGCCCCACGACGTGCCGAACTCGACCTCGGGCAGCGACAGGCAGATCGTCTCGATGTCCTCAGGTGTGGCCCCGCGCGTCATGGCAACGACGGTAGTCGCACTCACCCGTCACCGAAACGCGTGCCCGGCTCGAGGCGGACGCCGCGGGCCCAGTCGGCCGCGTTCATCTGCTTCTTCCCGAACGCCTTGACCTCGCCCAGCTTCACCGGGTCGGTGCCGGTGCCGACGTGCACGGAGTTCTTGCCGACAGCCAGCACGCCGGGGGCCAGCGGCTCGTGTTCGGTGTCGATGGTCACCGGGCCGATCTTGATCCGCTGCTCGTCGTGGGTCGACCAGGCACCCGGGCCGGGCGTGCAGGCCCGGACGCGGCGGTCGACGCGTACGGCGGGCTCGGTCCAGTCGACGGCGGCGTCGTCAACGAGGATCTTCGGCGCGATGCTGACGCCCTCGTCGGGCTGCTCGCGGGCCTCGAGCTGGCCGTCGGCGATGCCGTCGAGGGTGGCCACCAGCAGGCCCGCCCCGCCCTGGGCCAGCCGGCCGAGGAGGTCGCCGGCGGTGTCGGTCGGCCGGATGGTCTCGGTCATCACGCCGAAGACGGGTCCGGCGTCGAGCGCCTTGACGATGCGGAACGTGGTGGCCCCGGTCATCTCGTCGCCGGCCCAGATGGAGTGCTGCACCGGGGCTGCCCCGCGCCAGGCGGGCAGCAGCGAGAAGTGCAGGTTGATCCAGCCGTGCTCGGGGATGTCGAGGGCCGACTGCGGCAGGAGAGCGCCGTACGCCACGACGGGACAGCAGTGGGGTGCGAGGGCCTTCAGCTGCTCCTGGAAGTCGGGGTCGCGGGGGTGCTCCGGCTTGAGCACCGGGATGCCGAGCTCCTCGGCGCGCTGGGCGACGGGCGAGGCGACCAGCTTGCGCCCCCGGCCCGAGGGGGCGTCGGGGCGGGTGACCACGCCGACCAGCTCGTGGGGGCTGGCCGCGATCGCCTCGAGCGCGGGTACGGCGACCTCGGGGGTGCCGGCGAAGACGACCCGCATCAGAGACCGAACCCGTTCGTGGCGTGGGGCGAGACCTTGACCTTGGGCTTCTCGAGGCCGAACCAGTCGGACTCGCGGATCGTGCGCATGGCGTCCTTGCGGGCCTCGGTGTCGAGCTTGTCGATGAACAGCACGCCGTCGAGGTGGTCGGTCTCGTGCTGGATCGCGCGGGCCAGCAGCTCGGAGCCCTCGATCCTCACCGGCTCGCCGTGCATGTTGAACCCCGACGCCACCACCGACATCGCGCGTCGGCAGTCGTAGGTCAGCTCGGGCAGGGACAGGCAGCCCTCGGGGCCGAACTGGGTCTCCTCGGAGAGGTCGAGCACCGGGTTGACCAGGTGGCCGAGCTCGCCGTCGACGTTCCAGGTGAAGACGCGGACTCCCACACCGATCTGCGGTGCGGCCAGGCCAGCCCCCGGGGCCTCCAGCATGGTGTCGGTCAGGTCAGCGACGAGAGCGCGCAGTTCCTTGTCGAACGTGGTGACCTCGAGGGCGCGGCTGCGCAGGATCGGGTCACCGAAGAGTCGGATCGGCTGGATGGCCACGGTTCTCCTTGGTGGGTCGAGTGCGCGGGCAAGTGTAGACGTCTGCGGCCTGTGGGGGCATTCCCCCGGTGGGGGGCGACGTCAGAGGCCCGGTGGGTCGACGTGCACCCTCACGGCATCGAGCTTGCGGGCCGAGCGGAGCCGTTGCAGCTCACCGAGTGAATCACTGAGTGCGGGTCCGTGAATGCGCGGCACCCGCAGCACGGCCCGGAACTCCGGACTCTCCGGTGCCGTGTGGCCCGGAGCGGCCGGGACCTCGATCGGACCCAGCAGCTCGGCGCCCTCGGGCTTGCTCAGGAGGGTCAGGGCGTCGTCGAGGGCTCCGGCAGAGCCGGTGATCGTGGCCATCCGGCTGGCCGGCGGCAGGTGTGCGGAGCGCCGTTCCTCCATCTCGCGTCGGGCGAAGCCGCCCGGGTCCCACCGCACCAGTGCCTGGAGCGTCGGCTCGGCCGGGTCGCCGACCGCCACGACCTTCCCACCGGGCGCGGCGAGGGCTGCGGCGTTCATCCAGCGGCGCAGGGCCTCCTCGGCGGTGCGGAGGTCGAGGCGGGCCAGCACGAGCCAGGTGTCGAGCAGGATCACGGCGGCGTATCCCCCGTCGGCGACCGGTTCGGCCCCGGGTGTGGCGACCACGATCGCCGGCTTGGCGTCGACCCGGCTCAGCACCCGGTCTCCGCTGGAGCTGCGCACCACCGTGCGCGGGAAGGTGCGGCCGAGCTCCTCCGCCGTACGCGCGTCGCCACGCACCGGTGCCCGAAGGCCGCGGTGACCGCAGGTGGTGCAGGCGAAGTCGGGGTGGACCGTGCCGCACCAGGCGCAGGCGACGGCCTGCTCGCTGCTGGCCTGGCGCAGCGGGCCCGTGCAGCTGCTGCAGCGGGCCGGGGTGCGGCAGCGTTCGCAGGCCAGGGACGCCGCGTAGCCGGCCCGGGGAGCCTGGACCAGGACGGGTCCGTCGGCCAGGGCCGAGCGGATCGTGTCGAACGCGAGCGCCGGGAAGCGGGTGGCGCGGGCCATCGGGTCGCGTTCGAGCTCGCGGTCGGTGGCGCCGGTGACCGCGACCGTGAGGCCGTCGCGCAGCGCTTGGCGGGTCGGCAGGATCTCGGCCGCCCAGCCCGTGGTGAGGAGGTATTCGGCCTCGACGGTGCGGGCGAACCCGCCGACCAGGGCCGCGGCACCCTCAGCCTCGGCGCGCATCAGCAGCACCTCACGGGTGTGCGGGTAGGGCGCGCGGGGCTCGGCGTAGAGGTCGTCGCCGTCGTCCCAGATCACCAGCAGGCCGAGATCGTGGACCGGCGCGAAGACCGCTGCCCGGGTGCCGACCACGATGCGGCGGACGCCACGGGAGACGGAGAGGAAGTCGCGGTAGCGGGCGGCCGGCCCGCTGTCGGCGGTGAGCGTGACGTGATGACCGGTGCCGAGCACGGCCGTCAGGGCGGCGTCGACCCGGGCGACGTCCTTGCCGTCAGGCACGCAGATGATGCTGCCGCGGCCCGAGGCGTACGTCGCAGCAGCCGCGTGGGCGAGCCTCGTGGGCCAGTCGGTGCCCGGTGCGGCGGACCAGACGGCACGCGGGGAACGGCCGTCGGCCAGTGCCTCGACGAAGCCGGCACCGTGGGTGTCCGCGGACCAGGCCAGGCCGGCCTCGGCAGCGCCCTCGGGTCGGCGCACCGGTGCCGACTCCGACGACTCCTTCTCGGTGGTGGCGTGCCGTGGCGGCACCGCAAGTCGCAGCACGTCGGCGCGACTGCCCGCGTATCTCCGGGCGACCTGCTCGCTCAGCGCGGCGATCGCCGGGGCGAGCACCGGCTCCGCGCTGACCACGCGACGCAGCGGCTGGAGCCGGCCGGTGTGGTCGCTGCTGGCCACCCGGGCCACGACGAACGCGTCGACGTCCTGTCCGGCGAACCTGACCTTCACCCGGGCACCGGGCACGGCGGCGTCGGCCATCGCCGAGGGCACCGCGTAGTCGAAGGGCCGGTCGAGGTGGGCGAGCGGCAGGTCGACCAGCACCTGCGCGACCGGGTCGACGTCGGCGAACTCGATCGCCTTCTTGGCCGGGGCCTTGCCCTTGGCCCGCGCACGCACGAGTCCGGGCAACAGCTCGGGCTGCCCGGTGAGGTCGTCGTACGTCGGCTTGGTCATCGGGGCATTCCTACCAGTCGCGGCCGACAGGCCCCGTCGTACGCCGGGAGTTGGTCGGCGTACGGGCCGGGGGCGGGGCGAGGGTCGAGCCGACTCCCCACAGAAAACGCGCACTCCCCACGCGAAAACTCGCGTGGGGAGTGCAGGTTTCCCCGGTGCACCGGGGAATGCGACGAACGGATCAGCCGGAGACGGCGGCCTTGAGGGCATCGGCGCGGTCGGTGCGCTCCCAGGTGAACTCGGGGAGCTCGCGACCGAAGTGGCCGTAGGCAGCGGTCTTGGCGTAGATCGGGCGGAGCAGGTCGAGGTCGCGGATGATCGCGGCCGGGCGCAGGTCGAAGACCTGGAGCACGGCTTCCTGGATCTTCTCGTCCGGGACGGTGCCGGTGCCGAAGGTCTCGATGAAGACACCCACCGGGTGCGCCTTGCCGATGGCGTAGGCGACCTGTGCCTCGCACTGACGGGCCAGGCCCGCGGCGACGACGTTCTTGGCCACCCAGCGCATGGCGTACGCCGCGGAGCGGTCGACCTTCGACGGGTCCTTGCCGGAGAACGCGCCGCCACCGTGACGGGCCATGCCGCCGTAGGTGTCGACGATGATCTTGCGACCGGTCAGGCCGGCGTCACCCATCGGGCCACCGACCACGAACTTGCCGGTCGGGTTGACCAGCATGCGGTAGTCGTCGGAGGGGATGTCGAAGCCCTCGAGCACCGCGTCGATGACGTGCTTCTTGATGTCGCCCTCGAGCGTGGGGTGGTCGATCTCAGCGGAGTGCTGCGTGGAGAGCACCACCGTGTCGATGCGCACCGGACGGTTGTCGGCGTCGTACTCGATGGTGACCTGGGTCTTGCCGTCGGGACGCAGGTAGGGCAGCGTGCCGTCCTTGCGGACCTCGGAGAGCTTCTCCGAGAGGGTCTGCGCGATCTTGATCGGCAGCGGGAACAGCTCGGGGGTGTCGTCGTTGGCGTAGCCGAACATCAGGCCCTGGTCGCCGGCACCACGCTTGTCGAGGTCGTCGTCCGAGGAGCCGACCCGCGACTCGTGGCCGTCGTCGACACCGGCGGCGATGTCGACCGACTGGCCGCCGATCGCGACCTGGACGCCACAGGTGGTGCCGTCGAAGCCCTTGTCGGAGTGGTCGTAGCCGATCTCGAGGATCTTCTTGCGGACCAGCTCGGCGACCGGAGCGTAGGCGTTGGTGCGCACCTCACCGGCGACGACGACGAGGCCCGTGGTCAACAGGGTCTCGACGGCGACGCGGAGGTTCTCCTTGTCGGCGTCGTTCTCCATGAGGTAGTCAAGAACGGTGTCGCTGATCTGGTCAGCGATCTTGTCGGGGTGACCCTCGGTCACCGACTCCGACGTGAAAAGGCGTCCAGCCACAGTGGATCTCACTCCCGAATTGTTGGTGTGCTCTCAAAACGATAGTCCAGCGGTGGAGTTACGTGCTCGTGTCTCACCGCAATCTTGCCCTGACGGTCAGGTCAGTCGCCGTGCCACCTGGTCCCAGATGGCGTGGGCCAGGGCTCCCTTGGTGCCGCGTGGGACCTCGGTCGCCTCCCCCTCCCGGGACAGGATCACCGCTTCGTTGTCGGGGCTGCCGAACACGGCTCCCCCGCTGACGTCATTGACCACCAGCAGGTCGCAGCCCTTGCGGGCCAGCTTGGTGAGGGCGAGCTCACGCACCGTGCCGGTGTCGTCGCCGGTCTCGGCGGCGAAGCCGACGATCACCTGCGCCTCACGGGTCCGGTGGTGCGAGATCTCCTTGAGGATGTCGGGGTTCTGCTCCAGCTCGATGGCCGGCGCAGAGCCGTCGGCGGCCTTCTTGATCTTGTCGCTGCTGACGCTGGTCGGCCGGAAGTCGGCGGGCGCGGCCGCCATCACGACGGCGTCGGCGGACGCCGTGGCGCTCACCACCGCGTCGCGCAGCTCGGCCGTGGTCGACACGGGCACCACCTTGACTCCGGCCGGGTCGGGCAGCGTGACGTTGGCCGCGACCAGGGTCACCTCCGCGCCCCGGGCGGCGGCCGTGCGGGCGAGCGCGTAGCCCTGGAGGCCCGAGGAACGGTTGCCCAGGAAGCGCACGGGGTCGAGGTACTCGCGGGTGCCGCCGGCGGACACGACGACCTGCCGGCCGGTCAGGTCGGCGGGTACGGCGCCGCGCGCCAGCACGTCGGTGCAGAACTCGAAGATCTCGGCGGGCTCGGGGAGGCGCCCCTTGCCGGTGTCCTTGCCGGTGAGCCGGCCCTCGGCCGGCTCGATGACCAGGATGCCGCGGGACCGCAGGGTGGCGACGTTGGCGACCGTGGCCGGGTGCTCCCACATCTCGGTGTGCATCGCCGGGGCGAACACGATCGGGGAACGCGCGGTGAGCAACGTGTTGGTGAGCAGGTCGTCGGCGAGGCCGTGTGCCGCCTTGGCGATCAGGTCGGCGGTGGCCGGGGCGACCACGACGAGGTCTGCCGACTGCCCGATGCGGACGTGCGGCACCTGCTCGACGCCGGTCCAGACGTCGGTGGCCACCGGCTTGCCGGACAACGCCGCCCACGTCGGGGCACCGACGAACTCCAGGGCGGCGGCGGTGGGTACGACGGTGACGTCGTGGCCGGACTCGGTGAAGCGGCGCAGCAGCTCACATGCCTTGTAGGCCGCGATGCCGCCACTGACTCCGAGGACGACACGAGGCCGCTCCCGCACAGCGGAAGCGGCCACGTCGTGGTGCAAGGATTCCGTCATCGGAACTCCGGGGAGTTACTCGGACGCAGTGAGATCGGGCTCCGCGGCGGCGGCAGCAGCAGCGGCCTCTTCGGCGGCGAGCTCGGCCGGGTCGATGTCGGTGCAGGTCAGGAGGTCCTCGTTGATCTCGCGCAGGGCGATCGAGAGGGGCTTCTCCTGGACGTGGGTGTCGACCAGCGGGCCGACGTACTCGAGCAGGCCCTCGCCGAGCTGGGAGTAGTAGGCGTTGATCTGCCGGGCGCGCTTGGCGCTGTAGAGGACCAGCTTGTACTTCGAGTCCGTCTTGGTGAGCAGATCGTCGATGGAAGGGTTGGTGACACCCTCGCCGGTGGGGACAGACACGTGCACACGCCTCACAAGTAGTTGGAATTGCACCCAGCGATGGCTGGATTTCATCAGGCCCGCAGAGGGGCCTTCATCAAGGTTACCAACTCGTTGGCTGCAGCGTGAACTTCGCGGTTCACGATGGTCTTGTCGAACTCGGCCTCGGCGGCGAGTTCGACCCGCGCCGTCTCGAGGCGGCGCTCGCGTTCGCGCTCGTCCTCGGTGCCGCGGCCGACCAGTCGGCGGACGAGTTCGTCCCAGCTGGGCGGGGCCAGGAAGACGAAGAGCGCCTCCGGCATGTTCACCTTGACCTGGCGTGCACCCTGCAGGTCGATCTCGAGCAGGGCCGGCCGGCCGGACGCCAGTGCCTCGTCGACGGGGCCGCGCGGGGTGCCGTAGCGGGCCGCCTTGTGCACGACCGCCCACTCGAGCAGCTCGCCACGCTCGACCATCTCGTCGAAGCGCTCGTCGGAGACGAAGTGGTAGTGCACGCCCTCGACCTCGCCGGGGCGGGCCGGGCGGGTGGTCACCGACACGGAGATCCACACGTCGGGGTGGTCGTCGCGGATCACCGAGGCCACGGTGCCCTTGCCGACCGCGGTGGGTCCGGCCAGGACGACGAGCCGGTTGGACTGGGGTGCCGTCAAGTCCTCAGCCCCGCGAGGAGAACTCGGCCTCGAGGGCAGCGACCTGCTTGCTGCCCAGGCCGCGGACGCGGCGGCTCTCGGCAATGCTCAGGCGCTCCATCAGCTGACGCGCGCGGACCTTGCCCAGGCCCGGCATCGACTGGAGCAGGTCGACGACCTTCATCTTGCCGATGACCTCGTTGGACTGGCCCTCGTGGAGGACGTCGACGATCGAGGCACCGGAGTTCTTCAGCCGGTTCTTGACCTCGGCGCGTTCCCGACGCGAAGCGGCGGCCTTGTCCAGGGCAGCCTGGCGTTGTTCAGGTGTGAGCGGGGGCAGGGCCACGGGTGGGAATCCTCGATCGATCGTGCGGTGGCGGACGTGGTGGTCAATCTAGTCACAGGCCTTGTGCCTCGGCAACGCTGGGGTGCCCCGTCACCTCACAGCAATGACGTGCCGCACACGTCGAGTGCCTGTTGCTCGATGCCCTCGGAGGCCGCCTTGACGTCGTCACCCTGCACCACCGAGATCGCCCCGAGCACTCGCTGACGCTCCTCGCGGGAGAGCCCCTTGGGCAGGCCCTTGGCAACGTCCTCGGGTTCCAGCCCGGCGTCGTCCAGTGCGTCGCGCCAGCCACGCAGGGCGTTGAGGTAGGTCTGCCACTCGTCCTTCAGGTCGTCCGGGGACTCCTCGGCCAGGCCCTCCAGGGTCGGCAGCAGGTCGAGGGCCGCACCGGCGCCGCCCTCATCGACCTTGCGGGTGATCGACTCGCTCTCGGCCTTCACCTTCTTGCAGTAGGCGTCGCGCGCCTCCTCCTTGCTCTGCGCGCACCCGGTGGGGAGCACCAGCAGGGCGGCGAGGAGCGCAGGCAACAGGCGACGCATCAGACCGCCAGGGCCCGGAACTCGTCGTTGGTGCGGCGTACGGCGTCACGCAGGCTCGACGCGTCGGGGCCCTGCAGCAGCAGCTGTCGTGAGCTGCTGGGTGTCACGTTGCGCGCGGCGGAGCCGAAGATGCGGCGTACGTCGTCGACGGTGCCGCCCTGGGCGCCGACACCGGGCGCGAGGATCGGGCCGTTGAAGTCGAAGTCCTCCCCCGTGTCGCCGATGGTCGCGCCGATCACGGCACCGACCGAGCCGAGCGGGTCGGCCCCGGCGTTGAGCTCACGCAGCCTGGCCAGCACTCCCCCGGCGACGGTGCGCCCGTCGGCGCCGACCGCGTGCTGCACCTCGGGAGCCTCCTTGTTGGAGGTGAGTGCGAGCACGAAGACGCCGGCCTCGTTGCGCAGCGCGGTCTCGATCATCGGCGTCACCGAGCCGAAGCCGAGGTAGGGGCTGACCGTGATCGCGTCGGAGAAGAGCGGCGAGGAGGGGTCGAGGTAGGCGTCGGCGTAGGCCTGCGACGTGGAGCCGATGTCGCCGCGCTTCACGTCGAGCAGCACCAGGGTGCCGGCGGCCCGGCTCTCCCTGATCACCTTCTCGAGGACGGCGATGCCGCGGCTGCCGAAGCGCTCGTAGAACGCCGACTGCGGCTTGACCACGGCCACCTCGCCGGCCACCGCCTCCACGACGGTCATCGCGAAGCGCTCGAGGCCGGCCACGTCGTCGTCGAGGCCCCAGTCGAGGAGCAGTGAGGAGTGCGGGTCGATGCCGACGCAGAGCGGGCCCCGGGTGTCGAGCGCGGCCCGGTAGCGGGCGCCGAAGCTGGTGCTGGTCATGTGGGTTCTCCCTGGAGTTCGGCCGCGATGCGGGCGGCGGTGGTCGGGTCGTGGAGCAGTGCGGTGCCGATCTGTACGGCGAACGCACCGGCGGCGAGGAAGGCCCTGGCGTCGTCGGCGGTCGTGATGCCGCCGGTGCCGATGAGCGGGAGGTCGGGCAGCTCGGCGTGGACGTCGTGCACGCAGCGCAGGGCGAGCGGGCGGATCGCCGGGCCGCTCAGCCCCGCGGGTCGACCGTCGGGCATCAGGGCCGGGGCGGCGTTGCCGAGCACGACGGCGTCGGCGCCCGCCTCGGCGATCGCCCGCGCGGTCTCGACGATGCGGGTCGGGTCGGGCGCGAGCTTGGCGATCACCGGGAGGCCCGGCGGCAGGTCGCGGCGTACGGCCTGCACCACCCGGGCGGCCTGGAACGGCTCACGGGTGTCGAACAGGCCGAGGTCGCCCGGCTCCGAGAGGTTCACCTCGATGCCGGTGACTCCCGGGGAACGTCCGAGCCGGCGGCCGAGGTCGGCGTACTCCCCCAGGGTCGAGCCGGCGACCGAGACGAAGGTGCGGGTCCGCCGGGCGGCCAGCCAGGGCAGCTCGCGGGTGAGGAACTGGTCGAGGCCGGGGTTCTGCAGGCCGATCGTGTGCACCAGTCCGGAGGGTGTCTCCACGACGCGCGGAGGCAGCGACCCGGGGCGCGGGTCGAGGGTGATCGAGCGGGTGACGAACGCCCCGACCGCGTCGAGCGCGTCGAAGTCGGCGAGCTCACGGCCGGTGCCACCGCACCCCGAGGCGGTCATGACCGGGTTGGCCAGGGTGACGCTGCCGAGGTTCATGAGACCCCCAGGTCGGCCCAGCGGACCCGGTCTCCCCGGATCACCGGACCCTCGGCGCAGGCCCGCACCACGCGGGCCACGCCGTCCTCGCCGACGACGGGAAGGGGGCAGCCCTGGCACAGGCCGGTGCCACAGGTTTGGGGCGTCTCGACGGCGACCTGGCTCCAGGCGCCGTGCTGCTCCGCGGCGGCGGCGACCGCGTGGAGGGCCCGGTGGGACCCGGTCGCGTAGACCACCTCGATGCCGTCCATCACCTCGGGCAGGGCGCCGGCGATGTCGCCGCGGCGGCCCACCGAGCCGTCACCGGTGACCACCGAGACGGCGCGAGCGGCTCGCCGGGCATCGAGTGCGCCGAGCAGGTGGACCTCGTCGGGTGCGCCGAGCAGCATCGTGACGGTGCACGAACGCGCCCGGAGCCGCTCGGCCAGCGGGAAGAGCGCACCGGCGGCGTACCCCTCACCGACCAGCAGGCAGGACACCGGCTCCTTGGGCAGCGCGAACGGGCGGCCCAGGGGTCCGGTCAGCTCGAGGTGGTCGCCCTGGCGCCGGTCGGCGAGCCAGGTCGAGCCGACGCCGCGTGGCTCGACGACGAGCTCGATGGTCGGTCCGTGGCTGCCGGTCGGCCGGACGCCGGTGATCCAGAAGCTGCGGCGGGCGAGGTGGGCGCGCGGGGTGAGGTCGCCGATGGACACCGCAACGAACGTGCCCGGGCGATAGCGCTCGGCGATGCCGGACGCCGCGATGGTGAGGTGGCGGTAGGCACCGATCTTCTTCACCACCAGCACTTCGCCGGTGACGTGGAGCGGATCGCGTGCGCTGCTCATCAGTCGGCCAGGCCTCGCAGCACCCGCCGCGGCCACAGCGGGCCCTCGTAGATGAACGCGGTGTAGCCCTGCAGCAGTGCGGCCCCGGCGTCGAGGCGGGCCCGCGCGTCGTCCGGCGTCGTGAGGCCGCCGACGGAGACCAGGTCGAGGTCGTCGCCGACGCGGCCCTTGAGCAGGCGCAGCACGTCGAGGGAGCGCTCAGCGAGGGGCCGTCCGGAGAGCCCGCCGGCACCGATCGCGTCGACCTTCTCGCGGGGGCTGCGCAGTCCGTCGCGGGAGATCGTCGTGTTGGTGGCGATGATGCCGTCGAGGCCGAGTGCCTTGGCGAGGTCGGCAACCGCCAGGACGTCGTCGTCGCTGAGGTCGGGTGCGATCTTCACCAGCAGCGGCAGGTGCTGCTCGGTGACCGCGTCGGCCTGCCGGCGTACGGCGGCCAGCAGCGGCTCGAGCTTCTCGACGGCCTGCAGGTTGCGCAGACCGGGGGTGTTCGGCGAGCTCACGTTGACGACGAGGTAGTCGGCCTCGGGGGCCAGCAGCCGCGTGGACTTCTCGTAGTCGGCGATCGCGTCGTCCTCGGGCACGACCTTGGTCTTGCCGATGTTCACCCCGAGAACTGTTCTCGATCCGTCCTGCGCGAACCGTGGACTCTTGATGCGCGAACCGTGGATTCTTGCGCGCCGAGCCGCGAGTCGTCGGGCGACCACTTCGGCGCCGTCGTTGTTGAAGCCCATGCGGTTGACCACCGCGCGGTCCTCGGGCAGCCGGAACAGCCGCGGCTTCGGGTTGCCCGGCTGCGGTTCCCCGGTCACCGTGCCGATCTCGACGTGGCCGAAGCCGAGCCCGGCCAGCGCGTCGATGCCGAGGGCGTTCTTGTCGAAGCCGGCGGCCAGCCCCAGCCGGTTGGCGAACGTGAGGCCGAACGCGGTCACCGGCTGGTCGGGCACGAGCCGTCGGCGGACTGCACCCGTCACCGGACGACCCGCCCGGATCGCGGCGAAGGCCGCGTGGTGGGCCCGCTCCGGATCGGTGCGGGTCAGCACGTGGTCGAAGAGCAGCGCGTAAGGCTTCACGCGGTCGGCTCCTCCTTCTTCGTGTTGCTGGTGAGGAGCTTCGCCCAGTCCTGCAACGACCGGACGCCGATGCTGCCGGCCTGCATCGCCTGGATGCCTTGTACGGCGGCACCGAGGCCCTGGATCGTGGTGATGCAGGGGATGTCGGTCATGATCGCCGCGGCCCGGATCTCGTAGCCGTCGACGCGTGGCGAGCCACCGCTGGTGGTGCCGTGCGGCGTGTTCACGACCAGGGCGATCTCGCCGTCGTGGATGCGTCCGACGATGGTCTGCTCACCCCCGGGGCCGTCGCCCTCGAAGTGCTTGCGGGCCACGGTGGAGGTGACGCCGTTGCGGCGCAGCACCTCGGCCGTGCCGGCGGTGGCGACGATCTCGAAGCCCATCTCGGCGAGCTGCTTGATCGGGAAGATCATGTGCCGCTTGTCGCGGTTGGCGACCGAGACGAACACCTTGCCCTGCAGCGGGAGCGACCCGTAGGCGGCGGCCTCGGCCTTGGCGAAGGCGGTGCCGAAGTCGGCGTCGAAGCCCATCACCTCACCGGTCGAGCGCATCTCTGGCCCGAGCACGGCGTCGACCATGGTGCCCTCCGGCGTACGGAACCGGTTGAACGGCATGACCGCCTCCTTGACCGCGATCGGCGAGCCGTCGGGCAGCAGGCCGCCGTCGCCGGCCGGGAGCAGGCCCTCGGCACGCAGGTCGGCGATCGAGGCACCGAGCATCACCCGGGCCGCGGCCTTGGCCAACGGAGTGGCGGTCGCCTTGGAGACGAACGGCACGGTGCGGGAGGCGCGCGGGTTGGCCTCGAGCACGTAGAGCACGTCGGAGGCCATTGCATACTGGATGTTGAGCAGGCCGCGCACGCCGACGCCGCGGGCGATCGCCTCGGTGGACTTGCGGATCCGCTCGATCTCCGAGCTGCCCAGGGTGATCGGCGGCAGCGCGCACGAGGAGTCACCGGAGTGGATGCCGGCCTCCTCGATGTGCTCCATCACGCCGCCGAGGAAGAGCTCCTCGCCGTCGAACAGCGCGTCGACGTCGATCTCGACCGCGTCGTCGAGGAACCGGTCGACCAGCACCGGCTGCTTCTCGTTGATCAGGCCGTTGGCGACGTACTTCTCGAGGTAGGACTCCAGCGCGCCCTCGTCGTACACGATCTCCATGCCGCGGCCGCCCAGGACGTACGACGGCCGCACCAGCACCGGGTAGCCGATCTCCTCGGCGATCTCGCGGGCCTGGCCGAAGGTCGTCGCCGTGCCGTGCTTGGGGGCGGGCAGGCCGGCCTCGTGCAGGACCCGGCCGAACGCGCCCCGCTCCTCGGCCAGGTCGATCGCGGCCGGCGAGGTGCCGACGATCTTCACGCCGGCCTCCTCGAGTCCGCGGGCCAGGCCGAGCGGGGTCTGTCCGCCGAGCTGGCAGATGACCCCGGCGATCGGGCCGGCGGCGCGCTCGGCGTCGACGATCTCGAGGACGTCCTCGAGGGTGAGCGGCTCGAAGTAGAGCCGGTCGGAGGTGTCGTAGTCGGTCGAGACGGTCTCGGGGTTGCAGTTGACCATGATCGTCTCGTAGCCGGCCTCGCTCAGCGCCATGCTGGCGTGCACGCACGAGTAGTCGAACTCGATGCCCTGGCCGATGCGGTTCGGGCCCGAGCCGAGGATGATCACCGCTTCCTTCTCGCGCGGGAGCACCTCGGACTCCTCGTCGTAGGACGAGTAGTAGTACGGCGTCTGGGCGGCGAACTCGGCGGCGCAGGTGTCGACGGTCTTGAACACCGGGCGTACGCCGAGGGCGTGGCGCACTCCGCGGACCACGTCGGCACCCATGTTGCGGATCTTGCCGATCTGGGCGTCGGAGAAGCCGTGCCTCTTGGCCTTGCGCAGCAGGCTCGGCGTGAGACCGTCGGCGGCGGCGATCTGGCCGGCCACCTCGTTGATCAGTGCGAGCTGGTCGAGGAACCAGGGGTCGATCTTGGTGGA
Source organism: Nocardioides sp. Root151 (assembly GCF_001427925.1). Classification (NCBI taxonomy): domain Bacteria; kingdom Bacillati; phylum Actinomycetota; class Actinomycetes; order Propionibacteriales; family Nocardioidaceae; genus Nocardioides; species Nocardioides sp. Root151. The sequence goes on along the minus strand of NZ_LMGG01000004.1, from coordinate 613,268 downwards.
CTCGAAGATCTCCTCGGGGGTGGCCTCGGCACGGATCGCGTCCATCACCTTGCGCAGGCGGCCGTCGTGGGGCACCCGGATCTCGTCGAGCAGCGCGGACTTGTCGAGGTCGACCCACTGGTGGCTCCAGTCGAAGACCGCGTCCTTGCTCTCGAGCGAGCGCAGTGCCTTCTGCAGGGCCTCGGTGAAGTTGCGGCCGATCGCCATCGCCTCGCCGACCGACTTCATGTGCGTGGTGAGCACCGGGTCGGCGCCGGGGAACTTCTCGAACGCGAACCGCGGCACCTTCACCACGACGTAGTCGAGGCTCGGCTCGAAGCTCGCCGGCGTCTCCTTGGTGATGTCGTTGGGGATCTCGTCGAGCGTGTAGCCGATGGCCACCTTGGCCGCGATCTTCGCGATCGGGAAGCCGGTCGCCTTCGAGGCCAGTGCGGAGGAACGCGAGACCCGGGGGTTCATCTCGATGACGATCAGGCGGCCGTCGGCCGGGTTGACGGCGTACTGGATGTTGCAGCCGCCGGTGTCGACGCCGACCGCGCGGATGATGCCGATCGCGAGGTCGCGCATCTTCTGGTACTCGCGGTCGGTGAGCGTCATCGCGGGCGCGACGGTGATCGAGTCACCCGTGTGCACGCCCATCGGGTCGACGTTCTCGATCGAGCAGATGATCACCACGTTGTCGGCGGTGTCGCGCATGACCTCGAGCTCGTACTCCTTCCAGCCGAGGATCGACTCCTCGAGGAGCACCTCGGTGGTCGGGCTGGCGGCCAGGCCGGAGCCGCCGATGCGGCGCAGGTCGGCCTCGTTGTAGGCCATGCCGGAGCCGGTGCCGCCCATCGTGAACGACGGACGCACGACCATCGGGTAGCCGAGCTCGTCGGCCGCGGCGAGCAGGTCGTCCATGGAGTGGCAGATGATCGACTTGGCGCTCTCGCCGCCCAGCTCGTCGACGATCTTCTTGAACACCTGGCGGTTCTCGCCGCGGTCGATGGCCTCGATGCTGGCGCCGATCAGCTCGACGCCGTACTTCTCGAGGACGCCGTTGGCGTCTAGGGCGACCGCGCAGTTCAAGGCGGTCTGGCCACCGAGCGTGGCCAGCAGCGCGTCGGGGCGCTCCTTGGCGATCACCTTCTCGACGAACTCGGCCGTGATCGGCTCGACGTACGTCGCGTCGGCGAACTCGGGGTCGGTCATGATCGTGGCCGGGTTGGAGTTGACCAGGATCACCCGCAGGCCCTCGGCCTTGAGCACCCGGCAGGCCTGGGTGCCGGAGTAGTCGAACTCGCAGGCCTGGCCGATGATGATCGGCCCGGAGCCGATGACCAGGACCGACTTGATGTCTTCGCGCTTCGGCATCTCAGGCCTGCCCTTCCATGAGGTCGATGAACCGGTCGAAGAGGTACGCCGCATCGTGCGGGCCGGCGGCGGCCTCGGGGTGGTACTGCACCGAGAAGCTCTTCAGGTTGCCGGTGTCGTCGCGCAGCTCGAGGCCCTCGACCACGTCGTCGTTGAGGCACACGTGGCTCACGGTGACGGTGCCGAACTCGGTCTCGGTCGCCCTGTCGAGCGGGGCGTCGACAGCGAACCCGTGGTTGTGCGCGGTGACCTCGACCTTGTTCGTCGTACGGTCCATCACCGGCTGGTTGATGCCGCGGTGGCCGTACTTCAGCTTGTAGGTGCCAAAGCCGAGTGCGCGACCGAAGAGCTGGTTGCCGAAGCAGATGCCGAAGTAGGGCAGCCCGCGCTCGAGTGCGGTCCTGAGCAGCTCGACCTGACCGGTCGTGGCGGCCGGGTCGCCGGGGCCGTTGGAGAAGAAGAGGCCGTCGGGCTTGACGGCGAGCACGTCGTCGATGCTCGAGTTCGCCGGCAGCACGTGCACCTCGATGCCACGCTCAGCCATCATCCGCGGCGTGTTCGCCTTGATGCCGAGGTCGAGGGCGGCGACGGTGAACCGCTTGTCCCCGACCGCGGGTACGACGTACGCCTCGCTGGTCGAGACCTCGCCGGAGAGCTCGGCGCCAGCCATCTCGCCGGACGCGCGGACCTTCTCCAGGAGGGCCTCGACGCTGCCGCCGGTCGAGGAGATGCCGACCCGCATGGCGCCGCGCTCGCGCAGGTGTCGGGTCAGCGCACGGGTGTCGATGCCGGAGATGCCGACGACGCCCTGGTCGCGGAGCGCGTCGTCGAGCGAGCGCACCGAGCGCCAGTTCGACGGGACGCGGGCGGGGTCGCGGACCACGTAGCCCGACACCCAGATGCGCGAGGACTCGGGGTCCTCGTCGTTGACGCCGGTGTTGCCGACGTGCGGGGCGGTCATCACGACCACCTGGCGGTGGTACGACGGGTCGGTGAGCGTCTCCTGGTAGCCGGTCATGCCGGTGGAGAACACCGCCTCGCCGAACGTCTCGCCTTCGGCGCCGTAGGACTCGCCATGGAAGACCCGGCCGTCCTCGAGCACCAGCACAGCCTCAGTCATACGAGCTTTCCTTCCAGGACGGTGGGCACTCCACGCAACAGGGTGGCGTGCACCGCACCGGTGAGGGTGCGGCCGTGCCACGGGTTGTTGCGGGAGAGGGAGACGGAGGCGTCGCGGTCGACGGTGACCTGGGCCTCGGGGTCGATCAGGGTGAGGTTCGCCGGGGCGCCGACCTGGAGGGCCTGGCCCTGGTCGGCGAGACCGGCGATGCGTGCGGGGTTGGCCGACATGACGCGAGCAACGCCGGCCCAGTCGAGCAGGTCGTTGCCGCGCATGACCGTGTTGACCACGCCGAGCGCGGTCTCCAGGCCGAGCATGCCGAAGGCCGCGTCGACGAAGGCGTGCTCCTTGTCGTGGCGGGCGTGCGGTGCGTGGTCGGTGGCCACCGCGTCGATCGTGCCGTCGGCCAGGGCGGCACGCAGTGCCTCGACGTCCTCGACCGGACGCAGCGGCGGGTTCACCTTGTACGTCGGGTCGTAGCCGGTGAGCAGGTCGGTGGTGAGCAGCAGGTGGTGCGGCGTGACCTCGGCGGTGACGTCGATGCCCTGGGCCCTGGCCCAGCGGATCACCTCGACGCTGCCCGCCGTACTCACATGGGCGACGTGGACGCGTGAGCCGGTGTGACGGGCCAGCATCACGTCTCGGGCGACGATGACCTCCTCGGCGATGCCGGGCCAGCCGGGCAGGCCGAGCTGGCCGGAGACCTCGCCCTCGTGGCAGCACGCGGACGCGCCGGCCAGTGAGGAGTCCTGGGAGTGCTGGCTGATCACGCCGCCGAACGCCTTGACGTATTCGAGGGCCCGGCGCATCACGCGGGCGTCGCCGACGCACTTGCCGTCGTCGGAGAAGACCCGCACGCGGGCCCGGCTGGTGGCCATCAGGCCGAGCTCGGCGAGCTCTTCCCCGGCCAGGCCGCGGGTGACCGCGCCCACCGGGTGTACGTCGACCAGCCCGGCCGCACGACCCAGGTCGAAGACCCGCTCGGCGTTCTCGGCGGTGTCGGTGACCGGGCTCGTGTTGGCCATCGCCAGCACCGCGGTGTAGCCGCCGACCGCAGCGGCAGCGGAGCCGGTGCGGATCGTCTCGGCGTCCTCGCGACCGGGCTCACGCAGGTGGGTGTGCAGGTCGACGAGCCCGGGCAGGGCGACCAGGCCGTCGGCCTCGATCACGCGGGCGCCCTTCTCGGAGACGGAGCCGATCTCGCGGATCACGCCGTCCTCGAGCAGCAGGTCGGTCGCCTGCTCCCCGAGCAGGGACGCGCCCTTGACGACGATCTTGTCGCCGGGGCTGGTGTGGGTGCTCATGCGGTTTCCTCTCCGGCGAGCAGGTGGTAGAGCACGGACATGCGCACCGCGACTCCGGCCGAGACCTGGTCGAGAACCAGCGACTGGGCGGCGTCGGCAGCGTCGGCGGCGATCTCGAGGCCGCGGTTCATCGGGCCGGGGTGCAGGATCGGGGTGTCCGGCTTGAGGGTGGCCAGTCGGTCACGGGTCAGCCCGTAGCGGACCGTGTATTCGCGGGCGGTCGGGAAGAACGCGCCGTTCATGCGCTCGCGCTGCACGCGCAGCATCATCACCGCGTCGGCGCCGGGCAGGACCTCGTCGAGGTCGTAGGACGTCGAGAAGCCGCTCGCCTTCGCCCAGGCGTCGATGCCACTGGGCATCAGGGTCGGTGGCGCCACGACGGTGACGTCGGCGCCGAGCTTGGTCAGGGCCAGCACGTTGCTGCGGAAGACCCGGCTGTGGGTGAGGTCTCCGACGATCGCGATGCGGCGACCCTCGAGGCTGCCCAGCTTCAGCTCGAGCGCGTAGGCGTCGAGAAGCGCCTGGGTGGGGTGCTCGTGGGTTCCGTCACCGGCGTTGATCACGACCGCGTCGACCCATTCGCTGACCTGCTGCGCCGACCCACTCGCGTGGTGGCGCATGACCAGCGCGTCGACGCCCATCGCGCAGACGGTGAGCACGGTGTCGCGCAGGCTCTCGCCCTTCGACGTGGAGGAGCCCTTGCCGGTGATGTTGATGGTGTCGGCCGAGAGCCACTTCCCGGCGATCTCGAAGCTCGACCGGGTGCGGGTGGAGTCCTCGAAGAACAGGTTGATCACCGTGCGGCCACGCAGGGCGGGCAGCTTCTTGACCTCGCGGTGCTGCACGTCGTGCATCTCGGCGGCGGTGTCGAAGATCATCCGCATCGCGTCGACGTCGAGGTCGTTGATGGACAGCAGGTGCTTCACGGCTTGGCTCCGATCTGGGAGATGCGGACCTCGTCGTGGCCGTCGATCTCGTCGAGGCGCACGCTGACCCGTTCGCTGCGGGCGCTGGGGAGGTTCTTGCCGACGTGGTCGGCCCGGATCGGCAGCTCACGGTGGCCGCGGTCGACCAGCACGGCGAGCCGGACCGTCGAGGGGCGGCCCAGGTCGTTGACCGCGTCGAGGGCCGAGCGGATGGTGCGGCCGGAGAACAGCACGTCGTCGACCAGCACGACGGTGCGACCGTCGATGCCGCCGGCCGGCACCACGGTCTTCTGCGGTCCGCGGGTGGGGTGCGAGCGCAGGTCGTCGCGGTACATAGTGACGTCGAGCGAGCCGACCGCGATCGGCGTGCCCTCGACGGACTCGATGCGCTCCGCGATCCGCCTGGCCAGCGGGACGCCGCGGGTGTGCAGGCCGAGGAGAACCAGGTCTTCGGGGCCCTTGTTGCGTTCGAGGATCTCGTGGCTGATGCGAGTCAGCGCCCGGGAGATGTCACGGGCATCGAGCACGATGTGACCCTCGGGAGTGGCGTCATCGCCGGGCTGGGTCGGGGCAGGCATGTGCTTGCCGGACCTCCTTCTCCGCCTCACGGGACGGCTCGTTAAAGGATGTCGAACGACCCGAACTCTAGCAGCCGATCGACCACGCCGCGGGCACCGGTCCAGCGTCGGCGCGACGTCATCGTGAGAGGTGCCGCGCCCGGGCCAGGGCGAAGAGGCCGTAGCTCGCGATGCCCAGGCCGACCGCCACCAGCAGCGGCGTACCGAACGGCTGGTGCAGGATCTCCCGCACGGCGCCGTCCACCCCACTGGAGTCCTTCGGCTCGTGCGTGATCGCCGCGTAGACGAACAGCGCGCCGACCAGCCCGACCACCAGCCCCTTGGACACGTAGCCGACCTTGCCGAGGAGCAGGTACGCCGATCCTGCGTTGCCACTGCGGCCCTCGTGTGCCAGGTGCTCGCGGTGCTTGTTGCTGAGACCCTTCCAGAGGTTGGCGACTCCGTAGCCGACGATCGCGAGCCCGATCGCGCCCACGAGGACCCGGCCCATCGGCAGGTCCATGATCCGTGCGGTGAGCACCTTGGTGCCTCCACTCGACGAGCTCTCCGTGGCCAGTCCGAACGCCTTCCACCCGAGGAATCCGTAAATTGCGGACTTGAGCAGGTCTGCGCCGCGTCCACGCCACAGGTCAGCGCCCTCCTCGTCGCGGTGCCCCACGAACAGGTCAAGCAGCCGCCACAGCACGAGCACGACCATGCCCACGGCGACCACCACGAGCAGGACGTCGCCGAACGGCTGCTCCGCGACCTCCTTGAGCGCGCCCTTGGTCGAGACAGAACCTCGCCGCTCGCCCAGTGCCAGCTGGACGATCAGCCAGGCGACGAGGAGGTACACGAGCCCGTAGACCACCAGCCCGAACCTCACCGCGTGGTCGACGGTGTCGCTGTTGTCGGCACGCCGACCGAGCTCGTCGGCCTTCTCCCCCAGGTCGTCGCCCTGATCTCCCATGGAGGAAGTACACCAGTGTTGGCGCGTGAGGTGCAGCCGAACGGATCAGGCCAGCTCCTGCACGGCCGTGGCGACCGCGCGGTGGAAGGTGGGGTAGGCGTAGTGCATCGATGCCAGGGTCGCGATCGGGACCCGTGCGTGCACGGCCGTGGTCAGCATCGAGAGCACCTCTCCCCCGCTGGGCCCGACCGCGGTGGCACCCACGAGCACGTCACCGTCCGCGACGAGCTTGATCAGGCCCTCGCCCTTGGCGATCCAGCCGCGAGTGCCGAGATCGGCGGAGAGACCGACGCGTACGTCGCCACGGCGCTCGCGGGCCTGGTGCTCGGTGAGGCCGACCGACCCGACTTCGGGGTCGGTGAACGTCACGCGTGAGACCGCGCGGTAGTCGGCGGCCGGACCGTCCTGGTCGAGGATGTCGCGCACCGCCACGTCGGCCTGGTACATCGACATGTGGGTGAAGGCGCCCTTCCCGGTGATGTCGCCGATCGCCCAGAGCCGCTCGCCGGCCCGCATCCGCTCGTCGGTCTCCAGGCTGCGCGCGGTCTCGTCGAGGCCGAGCGTGTCGAGCCCGATGCCGGCGAGGTTGGTGCGGCGACCCGCGGCGACCAGCAGCTGGTCCGTCTCGACGCTGTCGCCGTCGACCGTGAGGTGGAACCGCCCGTCGTGGCGCACCTGGTCGATCCGCACCCCGGTGCGCACGTGGACACCGTCCGCCTCCAGCGCCCGGGTGACCAGCGCCGACGCTTCGGGTTCTTCGGGGGCCAGGATCCGGTCGGCCACCTCGAGCAGGGTCACCTCGACGCCGAACCTGGCGAAGGCCTGGGTCAGCTCGACGCCGATGGCGCCACCACCGATGACGGCCATCGACGCCGGCAGCTCGGTGACCCGCACCGCTTCGCGGTTCGTCCAGTACGGCGACCCGGAGAGCCCGTCGATCGGCAGCACGGCCGGTTCGGTGCCGGTGTTGAGCACCACGCCGTGCGACGCGACGTACGTCGTGCCGTCGACCTCGACCCGGCCGGGTCCGGTGATCCGGGCCTCTCCCCTCACGAAGACCGCGCCGGCGGCCTCCAGCCGCTCGACGGCGACCTGGTCGTCCCAGTCGTCGGTGGCCTCGTCGCGGATCCGGTCGGCGACCACCGACCAGTCGGGGCGTACGTCGGCGGAACCGGCCAGTCCCTGGATCCGCCGGGCCTCGGCGAGCACGTCAGCCGCCCTGATCATCATCTTCGACGGGATGCAGCCGAAGTAGGGGCACTCACCGCCGACCAGTCTTCGGTCGATGCCGACCACCTTGAGTCCCGCCTTCGCGAGCTGGGTGGCCGCGGACTCGCCGCCCGGGCCGAGTCCGATCACGATCACGTCGACGTCCATGGCTCCACTCAAGTCGGTGACGGCCGCGATGTCCATGGCACCGGTGGTGCGTCATGCTGTCGGCATGGACAGCTTCGACCCGACCGACGTGTACGGCGTGCCCGAGACCGACCTCCCACCCGAGCTGGTCGGCACACTTCCCGGAAATTCCGCACCGGCTCCCTGGTCCGTCAGGGCCTCCGCCGTCGTGTGGTGGTCGAAGGCGACTCCCGCGGCGACGGCAGCGCTTCCCGCCTCGGTGCGAGAGCGGGGTAGGGCTGTCGCAGTCGTCGGCGGACTCGTGCGGTACGCCGACACCCCGGTCGGCACCTACGACGAGGTGTTCGGCGCCGTCGCTGTCCTGTTCGGGCGGGGACTCGGCCGACGCCTCGTGGCGACCATCCCGTTCATGGCGGTCGACTCCCCCAGCAGCCTGGTTGGCGGACGCGCCAACTGGTCGATCCCCAAGACCCTGGCCGACTTCTCCGGCGCCCCCGCCGACGGAACGCCGTTCACCGCGTCGAGCGCCACTGGCGCCGGTTGGCAGGTGTCGGCCACGGCCCGCGCGAAGGGGCCGCGGCTCCCTGTGGTCAGCAGGGCCCGCGTGGCCCAGGAGTTCCCGGACCACTCCCTTCGCGGGACCCGGCTCAAGGCGCGTGGCCGGATGCGGCTGTCCAGGGTCGAGGCCGACGTGTCATCCGTCGGCGAGCTGCCCGGGTGGCTGCCGTCGGGCCGTCACCCCGGCGCGCTGCTGGACGACGTCCGCTTCTCCCTGGACGTCCCCCGCCCGATGTGACCCCGCCCGGCTCGACCTCAGGCCAGCGCGGGCGCCTCGATCAGCAGCTCCACGTTGCGTGCGTCAGTGGCGCCACGACGGTCCTGGGACCGCTCCTGCCAGTCGTTGGCGCTGAGCTCACGGGCCAGCCCGGCCAGCGCGACCGGGTCGTGCAGACGACTGCCGTACGCCGCCGGGCCGGCGTGGTCGAGCATCGTGCTGAAGATCGAGAGCGATCCGTCGAGGTTGTCGACGATCTCGACAAGTCTTGACTGCTGCGGGAAGTCGGCGTGCGACGCGGTGTTGATCTCCCAGAACGCACCCGGCAGACCTTCCTGACGGCGTGCCCACACCTGGTTGCGGTGGGTGTGGCCGTTGATCCATGCGATGACCTGCGGATGCCCGAGCAACAGCGTGACGACCTCGGGCCCGAGAACCCGAGGTGTCACCTCTCCCCCCGCGGCCACCAGCGGATTGGTCATCGTGTCGCTGGTGTGATGGCTCGAGATGACGACGAGGCGGTCCCGCGAGGCGGCCAGCTGGGCCGCCAACCAGTCGAACTGTGGCCGGTCGAGGGAGCCGTCGGAGTAGCCGTTCTGGTTCACGGTGTCGAGCACCAGGAAGCGCACCGGTCCCTGGTCGAACGCGTAGTAGGCCGTGTCCTGGGCCCGGTTCTGCTCGGTGAAGCCGTGGCCCACCGGGAAGCCGGTGGTGGTGAAGTGTTCGTCCACGACCTCGCCCCGGTTCAGGATCCGGCGTTCCGGGTCGGGCGTCACCGCCCGCACGAACGGCGTCAGGGCCAGGCCCTGCAGGAAGCCCTGGTAGTCCTGCCCGAGCAGACGCATCAGGTCGGCCAAGGAGACTCCGAGTGGCGGTGAGATCAGCTTCAGGCCGCCCGTGGCGACCGCACTCATGGCGAGTCCCAGGCTGCCCGGCGGGAAGTTCCCCTGCACCAGGCCGTCGTGGTTGCCGAACGCGGAGTACCACGGGATGCCCAGGCCCTGCGCCACGAAGGGTGTTCGCGCTGCGGCGAGCAAGCCGGGGACCGACGGGAAGCCGTACAGCCGGCGGGGTTGGTCGGCCTGGGTGAGTGGCGGGTTGCCGTCGGGATGCCAGTAGTGGACGTCGTAGTGGAGGCGGTCGTTGTCGGCCACGCCTTCCCACCGGGTCAGGTCGCCGGAGTCGGGGGTCACCGTGGTCCCACCGCTGAGCAGGTCGATGTTCCAGCGGACCTCGTTGCGCTGGGCGTTGTCGGAGTTGTCGCCGGTCTGCAGGGCGAAGGCGAGCGGCGCGCCGGTGACCGGCCCGACCCCGACGTCGTTGACCGCGCGCACCATCGACTCCGCGACGTGGGCGCTGAGCATCTCCTGCGGTCGGTACGCCGAGGAGGCCAGTCCCGTCGTCGGGTCGCCGGGCTTGTCCTGGTCGTCGAAGCGGTCGAGCCACTCCAGGCGCATCGGCGACTGGGCGTCGACCACGTGGAGGTCGGTGAGGTGGGCGAAGGCCAGGAGTCCCCGGCGCCGACCGTCGCGCCCGACGCTCGCCGGCCTACCCAGGTCGGTGCGCACGACGTGCGGCTCCCCCGGCCCGTGGACGACCTGCCGGTACCCGCCACCACCGGCCGGACCGCGCAGCAAGGTGCGCTCGAGGGTCGTACCGGCCGCCGCGATCGGCACGCCCGGAGCCGCACGTGCGGGGTCGACGACGAGGCCGGCACCGCCCAAGGAGGCGACCGCACCCACGGCCAGTCCGGATCTCAGCAGGTCACGACGGGAGATCTCCACGAGCCGCTCAACGAGCCGGCGTGTCCCAGGTCACGCTGGACGCCATCCGAAGTAGCGCCGCAGCGTCCGGTTCCAGCGGTTGGCCGGCAGCCGCGGGTCGACGGCGGCCATCCCGACGCAGTACTTGCTGATCGGCACCGGTCGGTGCCCGAGCCGCCACAGCAACCGGTCGGCCGGCCCGGCCCCGCGCAGGGACTTGGTCTCGACCAGCACGTGGTCGGTCATCTCGACCACGGTGCCGGCCCAGTCGCTCAGGCGGAGGCCGGCGTCGCACGTCATCCGGAAGCCGGCGTCCGCGTCGACCAGGGTGGCCCGATGGTAGGTGGTCGTGAGCACCGGCCCCAGCCCGCACGCCGGGACGTCGATGCGTGCGTCCACGAACGCGAGGCCCGCCGGGTCGAGGCTGTCGCGCTGCGCCGCGGTCGTGGCCAGTCGGTCCTTGACGGTCTCCTCCCGGCCGCCCTCGGTCTTCACCTCGAGCACGGTGCCCCCCGAGTCGAGATAGCTGCGGGTGCGCACCTTGAACTTGCGGCGGCGACCGGTGGCCGCACGGCGGTAGGAGTCCAGCCCGGCGGTGTCGAAGTAGACCGACTCGTAGCGGAAGTCGCGCAGCCCGTCGATCTCCAGCACGCGACAGGTCCCGACCAGCCCGTGCATCAGGGCCGCGAAGGCGTCCGGAGGGATCAGGTACTTCCGGTCCACCCGGGTCTGCAGCGAGGCCGCCTCCACCACCTCGGCCAGGGTGATCGGGGCGAAGGCACCGACCCCGACCCGCTGGGCAACGGCTGCGGGTCCCCGGTTCATCGCACGCCCGGCCGCTGGTCGCGCAGGGCCGTGGCGGGGTACGGCGTCGACTCCGGCTCGAGGCGGTCGTGCTCGGGCTGGTCGTCCCGCCCGGCGTCGAGCGGTCGGCGTTGCGGGTGCACGCGGTAGCGGACGTCGACGACCGTGACGTCACGCACCAGGTCGGTCTCGGTGACGATGAACCGCTGGATCTCCGCCCCGAGCAGCTCGCCGAGCCGGGCGACCAGGACGCGTTCGTCGGTGATGGCGCGGTCCAGGGTCAGCTCCTGCTGGCGGTTGTGCACGTGCATCCGCGGGTGGTCGGCGACGTACATGACCGCGACCAACAGGGCACCGACCAGCGGTGCCACCCACACCGGGTCGGGGCGCAGCCCGCAGATCAGTCCCAGCGCGAGGGAGGCGAAGTAGTAGCCGACCTCCTCCTGGGTCAACGCCGAGGAACGGAGTCTGATGATCGACAGAACGCCGAACAGCCCGAGCCCGAGACCCGCCGCCACGGTCGAGGTGGCCAGCACCATGGCCACGGCCATCACACCGACGTTGAGGGCGGTGTAGGCGATCAGCATGTCCCGGCGACGGTGTCGCCGGAAGTAGATGCCGTGTGCCAGGACGGCGATGGCCGCGACGTCGAACGCCAGGATCAGGACGGTGTTCATGAACTGTTCTCCTCCGAGTAGTGAGGAGAACAGGTTCACGGCCGCCGATGAGCCGCAGGTGAAGGCCCGGTGAGAGCCTTCACATCTTCGCGCTCCGGGTCAGGCCTTGGTGCGCTGGATGGTGCCGAGGATTCCGTTGACGTAGCCGGGCGACTCGTCGGTGGAGAGGTCACGCACGAGATTGACCGCCTCGGAGACCGCCACGGCGTCGGGGACGTCGTCGGCGTACAGCAGCTCCCACGTGCCGATGCGCAGGACGTTGCGGTCGACCGCCGGCATCCGGTCGAGGGTCCAGCCCTCGGCCGCACCCGAGAGCAGCGCGTCGATCTCTTCCTGGTGCTCGACCACGCCGCGCACCAGCGTGGCGGTGTAGTCGTTCGTCGGTCCCTCGCCGTCGGCGATCGACCGGTCGAGTGCGATCACGGGACCCTCGTTGCGCAGTTCGCTGGCGAACAGGACGTCGAGGGCGCGCTTGCGGGCCTTGGTGCGGGCGCTCAAGACTTGACGCGACCGAGGTACGACGAGTCGCGGGTGTCGACCTTGACCTTCTCGCCCGAGCTGATGAACAGCGGGACCTGGATCTCGTGGCCGGTCTCGAGGGTGGCCGGCTTGGTGCCACCGGTGGAACGGTCGCCCTGGAGGCCGGGGTCGGTCTGGCTGATCAGCAGCTCGACCGAGGCGGGCAGCTCGACGAAGAGCACGCGGCCCTCGTTGGTCGCCACGATGGCTTCCTGGTTCTCGAGCATGAAGTTCGCGGCGTCACCGACGATCTCGGGGGTCACCTCGAGCTGGTCGTAGGTGGAGGTGTCCATGAAGACGTAGGACGTGCCGTCGTTGTAGAGGTACTGCATGGTGCGCTTGTCGACGTTGGCGGTCTCGACCTTGGTGCCGGCGTTGAAGGTCTTGTCGACGTTCTTGCCCGACTCGACGTTCTTGAGCTTGGTGCGCACGAAGGCCGGGCCCTTGCCGGGCTTGACGTGCTGGAACTCGACGACGGTCCAGAGCTGGCCCTCGAGCTTGAGAACCATGCCGTTCTTCAGGTCGTTCGTTGTTGCCATGCGCGCGTGAGCCTCTTCGAGTCGGGGGTGTCGGAGTCGCCCGCGCCGGAGGCCAGCGGGCAGCAGCCGCCAATTCTATACGTCCCACGGCCCGTAGCCGCCAATCTCGTCGTCCTCCCGGGACCAGACCTCCGGTTCCACGTCCGTGATCCCACCGGCACCGGGACCTGACAAATCGGACCGCCGAGGGATAGCGTGCGCTCCTTGAGGCACTTTGTCCGCACAGCGGACACCCCCGAACCATGAGGTGAGTATGACTCGGCATACGTCCCCGGGCCGCAGGCTGCCCGCTGAGGTCGCGATCCATCGCGTCGACGCCGGCCGGCATCGTCTCCCCCGGGTCTTCGGCACCGCTCACCTGGTGATGCTCGGCCTCGGTGTGATGATCGGCGCCGGCATCTTCGGCCTGGCCGGCCAGCAGGCCGCGACCGCGGCCGGACCGGCGGTGATCATCTCGTTCGGCATCGCCTCGCTGGTCTGCCTGCTCGCGGCGTTCAGCTACGCCGAGCTCTCCTCGACCATCCCGGCAGCCGGCAGCGTCTACACCTTCAGCTACGTCGCCATCGGTGAGGTCTGGGCGTGGCTGGTGGGCTGGGCCCTGGTCCTGGAGCTCGTGGTCGCTGCGGCGTTGGTCGGTCGCTTCTGGGCGACGTACTTCGTGGCCACGCTGGACGGGTTCGGTCTCGAGATCCCCGCCTGGCTGGGTGAGCACGCCTCGGCCGACACCGGCACCAACTGGGTGGCGTTCGTCGCGGTCGCCGTGATCGGCCTGCTGGTGGTCACCGGCACCAAGCTCTCCGCCCGGGTGCTGACCTGGGTCGTGGCCGCCAAGCTCGCGGTGATCGGCTTCGTGATCGCGGTCGGCGCGGCGTACGTCACTCCCGGCAACTACACCCCGTTCGTCCCCCAGGGCCGCGAGGCCGAGGCCACCGACGGGCCACGCACCGTGTTGCAGATGCTGGTCGGTTCCACCGAGCAGTTCGGCGCGGTCGGCGTGTTCAGTGCCGCCGGCGTGATCGTGTTCGCCTACATCGGCTTCGACCTGATCGCGACTGCCGCCGAGGACGCGCACGAGCCGCGGCGCAGCATCCCCCGCAGCATGATGATCTCGCTGGCGATCGTCACCCTGCTCTACGTGGCGATGGCTGTCGTCCTGGTCGGGCTGCGACCCTCGGCCGAGCTCGGCTCGCCGGCGCCCGTCTCCGATGCTCTCGAGGCGGTCGGTGTGGGATGGGCCGCCCAGGTGGTCAACCTCGGTGCCCTGCTTGCGCTGACCACCGTGATCATGGTGGTGCTGATCGCCCAGAGCCGAGTGCTGTTCGCGATGGGCCGCGACGGCCTGCTCCCGCCGTCACTCGGCCGGGTCAGCCCGACCTTCCTGGCCCCCAGCACCGCTGCCCTGGTCGCCGGCTCGATCGCCGCCGTGCTCGCGCTGTGGCCGGGGCTCTTCCAGCTCGAGCAGCTGCTGGTGATCGGCGCCCTCTTCTCGTTCCTGTTCTGCGCCCTGGCGGTGATCGTGCTGCGGCGCACGCAGCCCGACCTCGAGCGTGGGTTCCGGGTGCCGATGATGCCCCTGCTGCCGGTGCTGTCCGCGACCGCCACCGGCTGGCTGATGCTCAACCTGACCGGCGAGACCTGGCGCAACTTCGCGATCTGGATGGCCGGCGGCCTGGTGCTGTACGTCGCGTACGGCCGCCGGCACAGCCACCTGGCCTCCACCCACGAGCCCCGGACCCTCCAGGGCTCCCACCGGCGCTGACCCGGCGTCCGGGTCGAGGCGTCAACCGAGCTGCCACACCACCTGCACCCGCACCGCCAGCTCGTCCTCGCCGGCCCGGATCGGCACCTTCGCGGCCAGGTCGCTGGCGGCCATCCGGTAGGACTGCATGTCCAGCAGCTCGGTGCTCGGGGTGCTGGTGGACACCTCCTTGAGGGTCACCACGTCGCCGAGGTCCTGTCCGGCCGCGTCGGCGTACTCCTCCGCCTTCGCGGTGGCCTGCTCGACGGCGGCCTTGCGGGCCTCGGCCAGCACGGCCTCCCGGTCGGAGACCTCGAGGTCGATGTTGCTGACCCGCACACGGTTGCCGCCGGCATCGACGGCCGCGGTGATCGCCTTGCCGCCCTCCTTCAGCTCCGGCACCCGGATCCGCGCCTTCTGGTTGACCCGGTAGCCCTTGAACACCGGGCTCCCGTAGCTCGGGTAGTCGTACTCCCGGTTCATCGAGAGGCCGGTGGTCTGCATGTCCTTCGCGGTCACGCCGTGTTCCTCGAGCCGGCCGAGCACCGCCTTCATCGTGGTGCTCGCCTCGGCCAGCGCCGTCTCCAGGTCGGGGTCGAGGTGGCTCACCGAGACCGTGAACGAGATCTGGTCGGGCACGGCGGTCGCCGTGCCCGTGCCGACCATGGTCATCTGTCGTTGCGTCGCCGCGCCGTCACCCTCGTCGGCGCGCGCGGTCGTCCCCGGCGAGTCGCCGGCCCCGCCGAGCAGGTACGCCGTCACCAGTGCGAGCAGCACCAGGCCTGCAAGCAGGATCCCCTTGACGCTCAGCGTCACTGACTTGTCCATCGTGCTCTCCTCGTCCTCCGCGGCCGGACGGCCGAACCTTGGACGAGCAGCGCTCGGGAACGGTTCCCTCAGCTCGGCGCGAGCAGCTCGAGGGCTTCGCGGTAGCCGTCGATCCCACGGCCGGCGATGACCCGCACCGCATGGGGCGTCACGACGGAGGTGTGGCGGAACTCCTCCGGGCGCTGCGACGGGTCGGAGATGTGCACCTCGACCAGCGGCGCGGTCAGCTGCGCACAGGCGTCGAAGAGCGCCCACGAGTAGTGCGTCCAAGCGGCCGCGTTGAGCACCACCGGCGTCGCCTCGTCGGCCGCGGTGTTGAGCCAGTCGAGCAGCTCGCCCTCGTGGTTGGTCTGGCGCACCTCGACGTCCAGCCCCAGCTCGGTGCCCCACTGCACGCACAGGTCCGACAGCTCGGCGTACGTCGTGTGGCCGTAGATCTCGGGCTGGCGCTTGCCGAGCCGGCCCAGGTTGGGCCCGTTGAGCACGAGGACCCGGGTCACTGCGCACCTCCGGTCATCACGTCGTACGCCGCGCGCAGGTCGGCCTCCGACGGACCGGCGAGGACGCGCGGTTTCGCAAGCTCGTCGAGCACGACGAACCGGAGCTGCGAGCCGCGCGACTTCTTGTCGACCTTCATCGCATCGTGCAGCTCGTCGAACCCGGCGCCGGACCACGAGGTCGGCAGGCCGACCAGACCGAACGCAGCGGCGTGGCGGTCGGCGAGATCGTCGGCGAGCACACCCGCGCGACGCGCCAGCTCGGCGACGTAGACGCAGCCGATGGCCACTGCCTCGCCGTGCCGGATCTCGTAGTCGGTGGCCCGCTCGATGGCGTGCGCCATGGTGTGGCCGTAGTTGAGCGCCTCGCGACCGGGGTGCCCCTCGACGCCGCCGGTCTCCTTGAGGTCGGCGACCACCACGTCGATCTTCACCTGGATGGCGCGGGTGATCAGCTCACGCAGCACCGGCGATGCCGGGTCCTGGGCCGCAGCCGGGTCGTCCTCGACGAGGCGCAGGATCTCGGGGTCGGCGATGAAGCCGCACTTGATGACCTCACCGAGGCCGGCCCGCAGCTCCTGGGCAGGCAGGGTGGCCAGGAGCGACAGGTCGCAGAGCACTCCCGCGGGCTCGTGGAAGGCGCCGACCAGGTTCTTCCCGGCGCCGGTGTTGATGCCGGTCTTGCCACCGACCGCGGCGTCGACCATGCCGAGCAGCGTGGTCGGCACGTGCACGACCTTGACGCCGCGCAACCAGCTGGCGGCCACGAAGCCACCCAGGTCGGTGGTCGCGCCACCTCCCACCGTGACCACGACGTCGGAGCGGGTGAAGCCGCGCTCCCCCAGTGCCTCCCAGCAGTCGTTGGCGACCGAGGCGGTCTTGGCGTTCTCGCCGTCGGGCAGGCCGAGCGCGAGCACGTCGTACTCCTCGACCAGCGCGCGCAGCACCGGCTCGGCCAGCTCACCGAGCTCACCGGGGAAGAGGAGCGCCACCCGCTCGACACCCTCGCCGATCAGGCCGGGCAGGCGGTCGATGAGGTCGTGCCCGATGACGACGTCGTACGGCGAAGCACCGCCGACGTGCAGGACGGTGGGTTCACTCATGACTGTTCCTCGATTCGGGTGACGATCTCGTCCGCGATCTCGTCGGGGGTGCGTCCGTCTGTGTCGACGGCGAAGGTCGCGGCGGCCTCGTAGACCGGTGTGCGCTCGTCGAGCAGGGCCTTGATCCGGCTGCGCACGTTGCCGAGCAGCAACGGTCGCGACGTGCCGAGCCCGACCCGCTTGACGGCGTCGGCCAGTCCGACGCGCAGGAAGACGACGGTGTGTCCGGCCAGCGCCGCGCGGGTCTGCTCGTCGACGACGGCGCCTCCGCCCAGTGCGAGGACACCGTCGTGCTCCTCGAGCGCCCGCTTCACGGCAGCGCGTTCGAGCGCGCGGAAGTGCGCCTCTCCCGACTCCACGAAGATGTCCGAGATGGCCCGGCCCTCGGCGACCTCGACGTCGTGGTCGGTGTCGCGTGACGACACGCCCCAGTGCCGGGCCAGTCGGCCGGCCACCGTGGTCTTGCCCGACCCCATCGGGCCGATCAGGACGACGCGCGGTCGGTGATCGGCTTGCGGTCGGTGATCGAGCTTGTCGAGATTCACTTGAAGGCGATGGCGTCGAGGTAGGACGCACAGTTGCGCGCGGTTTCGGCGACCGAGTCGCCGCCGAACTTCTCGATCACGGCGTCGGCCACGACCAGCGCGACCATGGCCTCGGCGACGATGCCGGCGGCCGGCACGGCACAGACGTCGGAGCGCTGGTGGTGGGCCACCGCCTCTTCGCCGGTGGCAACGTCGATGGTCTTGAGGGCCCGCGGCACCGTGGCGATCGGCTTCATCGCCGCCCGGACCCGCAGGATCTCACCGGTGGTCATGCCGCCCTCGGTGCCACCGGAACGACCCGACGTACGCCGGATGCCCTCGGGTGACGGCACGATCTCGTCGTGGGCCTGCGAGCCGGGAACGGCGGCCAGGCCGAAGCCGTCGCCGACCTCGACTCCCTTGATCGCCTGGATCCCCATCAGGGCACCGGCCAGGCGCGAGTCGAGGCGACGGTCCCAGTGCACGTGCGAGCCGAGGCCCGGCGGAAGTCCGTGGACGACCACCTCGACGACGCCGCCGAGGGTGTCGCCGTCCTTGTGGGCCTGGTCGATCGCCGCAACCATCTGCTTGCTGGCATCGGGGTCGAGGCAGCGCACCTCGTCCGCGTCGAGCCGTTCGACGTCCTCAGGGCTGGGCACGCTGCCGTAGGGCGCGGCCACTCCCCCGAGCTCGACGACGTGGGAGACGATGCGCGCACCCATGGTCTGCTCGATGAAGTTGCTGGCCACCCGACCGAGCGCCACCCGGGCGGCGGTCTCGCGGGCGGAGGCGCGCTCGAGGATCGGGCGGGCCTCGTCGAAGCCGTACTTCTGCATGCCGGCCAGGTCGGCATGGCCGGGACGCGGCCGGGTGAGCGGCGCGTTGCGGGCCAGGCTGTCCAAGATCTCGGGGTCGACCGGGTCGGCCGACATGACCTGCTCCCACTTGGGCCACTCGGTGTTGCCGACCTGGATCGCGACCGGTCCGCCCTGGGTCTTGCCGTGCCGGACGCCGCCGATGATGGTGACCTGGTCCTGCTCGAACTTCATGCGGGCGCCGCGGCCGTAGCCGAGTCGGCGCCGGGCCAACGCGTCGGCGATGTCGGTCGAGGTCACCTCCACATGGGCAGGGAGGCCTTCGAGGATCGCGACAAGGGACGGGCCGTGGGATTCGCCCGCAGTGAGCCAACGCAGCATGGGTGCAGTCTTTCACGCGCCCCGCGCGCGCTCGTCAGCCCTGCCGGTCGGCGAGATAGCCGCCGATGTCGGCGCCCCACAGCACGCCGACCACCGCGCCCACCAACATGAACGGACCGAACGGGAAGGTGCGGTCGCTGGTGATCCGCAGCACTCGCAGCGGGATCCAGCCGACCACGCCGATCACGAACCCGGCGTAGGTGCCGACGGCGAACTCCGCCCAGCCGAGGTAGGCCAGCGCCATGCCGAGGATGCCGGACAGGCGTACGTCGCCGTAGCCCATGCCGGGCGTGAACCGCCACAGGAACCAGTAGACGAAGCCGGCGACGAGCCAGCCGATCGCGGCACGGATCAACGCGTCGGCGTCACCCTGGGCGAGGGCACAGACCAGCAGCAGCACGACGGTCAGCAGGTAGGTGGGTCCGACGATCAGCTTCGGCAGCAGGCGGGTCCGCAGGTCGACCCACGCCAGCGCGACGCCGATCGGCACCAGCGGCACGAGGTAGAGCAGCGGCCAGTCCCACCCGATTCGTGCGCCGATGAGACCGGCGACGAGCGCGGACCAGCCCGCAGTCCACGTCGCCATGTGTGGTGCAGCAGCCAGGTCGGCGTACAACGGCTTGGGTTCCTCGGGCTCGGCCGTGGTCTCCCCGCCCGCGTCGTCGTGCGCCTCGTCGTCGCCTTCTTCCTCGGCGAACGGGACGGGTTCGGGCAGCCTCGCCACGACGCGTGGAACGAACCATCCGGTGATCGCTCCGAGGACGACACAGACGATCACCGTGTCGAGATGTGCTGCCCAGTCCATGGCTGGTCACCCTACGGCCTGCGCCGACCTGTCGTGAGTTCTGTTTGACCTTCGTGGTCGACGAGGCGGTCACTCGGCCAAAAGATCGATGTGCAACCAGGAGAAGGCCTGGAGATCCGAGCCCTCGAGCGAATCGGGACCGCCAATGCTCGTGCCCGGGACGAACTCAACGGAGGTGCCCGAGTCGCTTGCCGCGCGAAGCGAGCAAAGAGCCGCTTCCGGAACGCCGTGGCGATAGGTCTGCGACCACGACCCTTCGGCGCGATGGTTCTCATGGACCAGGACGGAGCTCAGCGCCGACACGGTCGACATTCCGCGTCGCGGGAGGCCGTCGGGCAACAGGGGTCCGTCGAGGCCGTCGAAGAACCGGAGGTCCTTGGTAGCCATCACCGGCTTGCGGACAACGGCGCCGACGGAGTCCACCCGGGTGTCGGTCCCGCGGCCGTCATCGGACACGCGCACCCTCCCGTCGTCATGGAACGTGACCACCGCATGTCCCACTCGTCCGATGGACTCGGCTTCGTCATTCGCGTAGGCGAGCACTTCCAGGATCATGTGGCGTCGGCCGCCGGCGCCGTAGCGATCCGTGTGATCCCGGACCTCAGCAAGGTGAGCGAGGTCGAGATCCCTTGACCAGTCGTGGGTGGTCATGGTCCAGCTCTTGCGCTCGCTCACAGACCCGACTGTAGGCGCAGCCACCATCAGTGACGATCAGGCGGCTTCCACGTCGATGAGCTCGTACTCGGCGAGGAGATCGGTGGGGTCTTCCGGTTCCGGTACGGCGAGAAGGCGTCTCGGCTCAAGTTCGGCCCAGCCGGGCAGTGGTGGTGCGGTGGAGACGTAGGTGTGCCCGGTCGGTGTGGTGGTGGTGACTTGATGTCGCCCGTGGGGTGAGTGGTGGCCAGACGCTGTCCAGCCGGGTGCTTGTTTGGCGTAGTTGCAGCCCTCGCACAGTCCTTGGAGGTCTTCCTCGACCGTTTCACCGCCATTGGCGATGCCGGTGGCGTGGTCGATGTGGCGGATGGGTGCGTCGCAGTACAGGGTGCGGCAGATGCCGCCGTCCCGGGTCCGGATGAGGCGCGCGAGTCCGTGGGGGACGATCCGGGCACGCGAGTCCATCGCCGTGAGGCCGCCGTGGGGTGAGGCGTACACCTTCCGCAACCAGGTCTGGATTTCGTGTTCGAGGGCGGTGGCGACCAGCTCACGGGCCAGGTCGGCGGGGATGGTGCCGTGCCCGTCGAGGTGCGCCGGGTCGTGACTGGTGCCGAGGAGGGTCTGGTCGGAGACCACCAGGTTGATCATCACCGGCACCGCCGGGGCCTGGGCCTTGCCGGTGACGCGTTCGACGAGGGTGTCGGCCATGATCTGCGCCCGGGTGCGTTCGTCGCCACCGGCGATCAACGTGTCGGCGGCCTTCTTCAACGCGGCGTACACCTGTACGCCTTGCCCGACCGGGAGGTGCCCGGTGAGGTAGGTCATCGTGTCCGGTGCCGGACGGATGGTGACCCGGCGGTCCTTCTCCGCCTTCGCCCGCCGGTGGGCCACCGAGGCGGGGTCGAGCTTCGCGGCCATTTTGCGGGCCTGGTCACCGACCTGCTTCTCCGACAACTTCGCGACGGCCTCGGGGTCGCCGGCGATCTCCTTGTCCACCTTCGCGCGGTCGTCGACCTCCAGGCAGGCGGTCTCCTTGGCCAGCAGCGTGGCGGCCCATTCGGTGATCTGTCCGGCCCGGAACGCCGCCCGGGTGTGCGGCAACTCCTTGCGCAGGAGCTTGGCGAGGCCGAGGTGACGCTTCCCGCGGTAGGGCGACTCCCGGCGGGCGAGGGCGAGTTGTTCGGGAATGCCGCGACCCTGGCGGCGCTTCCCGACCCCGGAGGCGGCGGCCTTGGCACGCATCGACTCGTCGAAGTCGACCGAGAGCTCGGCCTGGGCGGCGGCGATGGCCGACTTGAGGGTTTCCAGTGCGCCGATCACGTCGATGCGGGCGTCGTCGTCGCCCACCGCCTCCGAGACGTTCAGCAAGGCTTCTGTCCAGGCGGTCACTGTCGAGGCGTCCAGCACCACTCCAGGGGCCGCGGTGGGCTCCTGGGGCGAGGTGACTTCGGATGCTTCGAACATGTGTTCGAGTCTATCGAGTTTCGTCAACCCTGGCAAGGGATTCTCGACATCTGTGGACAAGAAATCAGGCCGTCGGGAACCGGCTATCGCGGGCCGCTGGGCACCCACAGCACGACGCCTGACCAGCGGACGACGGCGTGGTTCGCCGCGCTCCCCCTCGCCCTTGACGGCATCCGGATCGACCACTACCTGCGCCAGTTCATGCAGCACGGCATCCGGCAGGGCCATCACGAAGCCGACTCTTGACCTTGCCCCAACGGGAAGGCCCAACCTCTGTTTCACCGGTGACCGACACCGGGAGGATGGTGACCATGACGCTCATGACGATCGGCGACTTCGCCCGCGCTGCGGGACTGACGCCCAAGGCGTTGAGGCTGTACGACGACCTCGGCCTGCTGTGTCCGGCCGAGGTGGACCCGCACTCGGGGTACCGCAGGTACGCCCCGGCGCAGCTCGAGCGGGCCCGGCTGGTGGCGACGCTCAGGATCCTGGGGATGCCACTGTCGCGGATCAAGAACGTCGTCAACGGTTCGAACGCTGCGGCGGCTCGGGAGATCGAGGCGTACTGGCGCCAGATCGAGGCCGACACCGCGACTCGGCGCGGCATCGTCACCACCCTCGTCCATCAGTTGAGGAACGAGGCACACGAAATGACCACAGCCACCAGGACCTTGCACGCCGAACACGGCTCCAGTCACCGCCAGGGGCGACGCGATGCGCAGCAGGACGCGCTCCTCGTCACCACCGGCCTGATCGCCGTCGCCGACGGCTTCGGTGACCGCGACGACGTGGCCGCGGCCGCCCTGGCCGCCTTTGCGGAGAGCGGGCTCGTCGGGGCGATCTCCGAGATCGCCCCGGACGTCAGCGCAGCCCTGCCTGAGCTGCCGGCCTCCGGTACGACGCTCACCGCCGTCGCGTTCACGGGTGGGAGCGCGCAGGTCACGCACATCGGCGATGGCCGGGTCTGGCTCGTGCGCGATGGGGAGGTCCGGCAGGTCACCCACGACCACACGGTCGTGGCGGCGCTGATCGAGGCCGGTGAGCTGACCGCGGACGAGGCCCGCGCACACGAGCACCGCAACCTGCTCAACCGGGCGTTGGCGCCCGGTGTGGTGGCCGACGAGATCGTGCTCGACCTTCACGAGGGCGACCGGCTCGTGCTGACCACTGACGGGGTCCACTCCCACATCGACGATCTCGGCCGCCTGCTCACGCTCGACGGAACCCCGCAGGAGGTGGCCGACGCAGTCGCGACGGCCGTCGCCGAGGCAGGCGAGCCCGACAACCACACGATCGTCGTGGTCGACCTGGGCCGTGCAGCCTGAGGTCTGGGCCACCAAGCGTGCAGTGGTCAGACCGGATCGGTGAACGAGATCGGCTTGCCGGTGGCCCGGGCATAGGCGATCTCCCTGCTCGTGGACTCGCCGACATACCCGCCCGGGTTGACGACCAGAACCCGGTCAGCCAGGTCGATCTTGCGCAGGTGAAGGGCATCCAGCGCGGTCTTCTGCTCGTGGGTGACCAACTCGTCAGCCTCACCTGGCGCGACGACGATGACACCGGCGAAGGTCAGGTCACGGTTTGCCGCACGCATCTCTTCCGCGAACCGGATGGAACCGCAGATGCAGACGATCTCAGGTCGGTCGGTCACGGCTCACTCCCTCGGTCGAACGGTGGCGGCGCTGCTGGACGGACGTCCGGGTTGGCACCCGGCCTCCTCCGGCAACACGACCTAGTCTGACTGCTCCAGTGCCGCGAGCCCTGCCGTGCGCATGACCTCCACCGCCACCGACTGCCCGGTGAACATCTCGAACTGCAGGGCTGCCTGGTGCACGAGCAGGTCGAGCCCGCCGACCAGCGGCCGGTCGGCGGCCGCACTCGCCAGCGGAGTCGGCCACGGGTCGTACAACGCCTCGAAGACGACGGGCACACCGTCGCAACGGCGCACCAGGTCGACGGTCTGGGCCCCGGCCGGGATGGTCGAGGCGACCACGTCACCCGTGACTGCCGCGGTGGCGAGGTCCCCCATCTCCACCTGCGGGGACGAGGGCAGCGAGCTCAGCACCTCGAGGGTCTCGGCGGCACGGTCCGCGGAGCGCACCAGCACGTCGATGTGGGTGGCACCCAGCTCGACCAGCGCCATGCCCAGCGAGGTGGCCGTGGCTCCCCCGCCCAGGATCGTCGCGCGCGACACCGCTCCGGCGTACTGCTCGCGGAGTGCGGCGATCGCCCCGGGGATGTCGGTGTTGTGCGCGGACGCCCGCCCGTCGCGGAACACCAGTGTGTTGGCTGCGTGCGCCACCCGCACCCGGTCACTGACCTCGTCGGCCAGCGGCAGCACCGCGCGCTTGAGCGGCATGGTCAGCGACAGCCCGCGCCACGAATGGTCAAGCCCCGCGAGGAACTCCGGCAACGAGGCCTCGTCGACCCGGTGTGCGTCGTAGGACCAGTCGTCGAGGCCGCACGCGGCGTAGCCCGCCCGGTGCAGCACCGGCGAGAGCGAGTGCGCGATCGGGTCCCCGAGGACCCCACAACGCGGTCCCATCAACAGGCGTCCGAGGTCGTGCAGTATTCGCGGAACTCCGCCTTGTAGCGCAGGAACTCGTCGTACGTCGACGCGAACTTCGTCTCGCCGGTCTTGAGGTCGACCGTCACGTAGTAGTACCAGTCGCCCTCGGCCGGCTTTAGCGCCGCGCGGATCGCGTCGTCACCCGGAGCCTCGATCGGCCCCGGCGGCAGACCCGTCTGACGCCGCGTGTTG
Source organism: Nocardioides sp. Root151 (assembly GCF_001427925.1). Taxonomy (NCBI): domain Bacteria; kingdom Bacillati; phylum Actinomycetota; class Actinomycetes; order Propionibacteriales; family Nocardioidaceae; genus Nocardioides; species Nocardioides sp. Root151. Next base: position 589,032 of record NZ_LMGG01000004.1, on the reverse strand, counting down.
TACGGCGAGCCGGCGACCGAGTCGATGTCCTCGGTGGTGATTCCGACACCCAGGTTGCGCCCGAGTGCGTAGTTGACCGTGGCATCGATCTCGAGCCGCCCGATGGTGCCCGCGGTGCCGGGGTTCTCGAGACGGTTGTAGATGACCCGGGCGATCTTCGGCATGTCCTTGCCACGCCCCTCGGCCTCGACCAGCGCGGCGACCGTCATGATCTCGTGCGGCGTGTAGCCCAGGGCCTGGGCCGACTCCTCGAGGCCGGCGTCGTCCGCGGCCTGTCGCCAGCGGTCGACCATGGCGCGCAGCATCTCGACCGGCTTCGCCTTCGGGCCGAACTCGTAGGTGGCCGGGAAGAGGTAGCCCTCCGGGTTGCCCTTGGCGTACGCCGGCAGGCCGAGCGCCGCGGGCTTGGCCAGCGCCCGGTTGAACTGCCTCTTGTTGAAGTCAGTGTTCTTGCTCAGCAACGCGACGATGTCGACGACGCGTAGCCCCTCGGGGATCGTCACCCGGTTCTGGACCCGGTTCTTCGGGTCGATCAGGACGGTGAGGGCGTCGGACGCCTTCATCTTCTGCTTCAACGTGTAGGAGCCGGGCTGGATGCGAGCCGCCTCGTCGGCGCGTGCGCTGGCGGCCTTCGTGAAGGCCTCGACGGAGGCGACCACGTCGGCGTCCTTGAGGGTGCGCCCGATGTCGGTCGCGGTGTCTCCGCTCTCGACGATGATCGAGACCTCCCCGGTGCCAGGGCCCGAGTAGTCCTCACCCTCCCCGAACTGGTCCTTGACCCAGTCGATGCCCTTCACGCCGAGCAGGGCCAGGCCCGCGGCGATCAGGCCGACCACCACGAGCGCGATGAGACAGCCGAACGGGCCACGCCGCCGCTTGCCGCGCCGCGAGACCGGCGCCCGGCGTACGGGCTCCTCGTCATGCGCAGCCTCGTCGTCGGGGTCGTGCCGGAGCCCGAGCTGGTCGATCCCCTCGTGGGAGGGCTGATGCTCGCCTTGCTGCTCGGTCACTGCTGGTCCAACCCCTCTGTCGGTGGCACCGTGACCACTTCTCCCGGCGCGCTCCCCCGAGCACGCTCCGCGTCCAGCGCGTGCTGGAGGATCACGACTGCGGCGGCCTGGTCGACCACCGCTCTTCTCTTGGCGCCCTTCTTCCCGCGTTCCCGAAGCATCGACTCCGCGGTGACGGTCGTCAAGCGTTCATCAAAGAGCCTCACTGGCATCGGGGCAACCAGCCGCGCCAGTTGGCCGGCGAATTCCCGGGCCTTGGCCGCGGCCGGCCCCTCGGCACCCGAGAGCGAACGGGGCAGACCGACGATGATCTCGAACGCGTTCTCCTCGTCGACGATCTGGCACAACCGGGCGAGGTCGCCCTCGCCACGCTGCACCGTCTCGACGGGTGTCGCCAGGAAGCCGCTGGGGTCGCTGCGGGCCACACCGATCCGGGCGTCTCCGGGGTCGAGGCCGAGGCGTACGCCGTTGCGCATCACGCCTGGCCGACGGCCCGGTGCACCTCGGACTCGACCAGGGCCAGTGCCTCGTCGATCCGGGTGGCGTCGGTGCCGCCGCCCTGCGCGACGTCGTCCTTGCCACCTCCCTTGCCACCGAGCAACGGACCGATCGCACGGATCAGCGCGTTGGCACTCAGCCCCCGCGCGCGGCCCTCGTCGTTGACGGCGGCGACCGCGGCCACCTTGCCGTCGGCGGCGCCGATGACCACCACCGCACCGGGCTGGCCCTGCGGCAGGCGGCCGCGGATGTCGAGCGCCAGGGTGCGTACGTCGCCACCGCCGGCACCGTCGGCGCGGTGCGCCACGAGGTGCACGCCGTCGACGACCGTGGCCCCGGCGGCGAGCTCTCCCGCGGCAGCCAGCAGCTGGCCGACCCGGACCTTCTCGATCTCCTTCTCCGCGGTGCGCAGGCGCTCGACGAGGTCTCCGACGCGCCCGACCAGGTCGTCGGGCTGGGTCTTGAGCAGCCCGGTCAGCTGCGCCACCACGTCGCGCTCGCGCGCGAGGTAGGCGAAGCCCTCGACGCCGGTCAGCGCCTCGATGCGCCGGTTGCCGGAGCCGACCGATGCCTCACCGGTCAGCACGATCGTGCCGATCTGCGACGAGTGGTCGACGTGCGTGCCACCGCAGAGCTCGCGCGACCAGGGGCCGCCGATCTCGACGACCCGCACCTTGGTGTTGTCGTAGGTCTCGCCGAAGAGCGCGATGGCGCCCCAGTCCTTGGCCTCCGGCAGGGTCATGTAGTCCCAGCCGACGGCGAGGTCGGCACGCAACGCGTTGTTCGCGACCTGCTCGAGGTCGGCGTACTGCTCGGGAGTCAGGGCCTGGGTCCAGCCGAAGTCGAGGCGCAGGTAGCCGGGCCGGTTGTAGGAACCGGACTGCAGCGCCGTGGGGCCGAGCACCTCACGCAGCGCCGCGTGCACCACGTGGGTGCCCGAGTGCGCCTGCCGGGCACCGAGCCGCCAGTCGGGGTCGACCTGCGCATGCAGCTGCGAGCCGGGGTGGAACTCACCGTCGATGACCCGCACCTGGTGCACCACCAGGCCACGCACGGGACGCTGGACGTCGACGACCTCGAGCCGTCCACCGTCGAACTCGATGATGCCGGCGTCGGCGGCCTGGCCACCGGACTCGGCGTAGAACGGCGTGCGGTCGAGCACGATCTCGCCGATCTCGCCGTTGCCCAGTGCGGGGACGGGCTGTCCTTCCCGGAGCACGGCCAGAGCGGACGACTCGGTCTCGAGGGTCTCGTAGGCCAGCCACTCGGTCGGACCGTTGGCGTCGAGGATGCCGCGGTAGACCCCGGTGTCGGCGTGCTGCCCCTTCTTGGAGCGCGCGTCGGCCTTGGCCCGCTCGCGCTGCTCGGTCATCAGCTTGCGGAACCCGTCGTGGTCGACGGTGAGCCCGGCTTCGGACGCCATCTCGAGGGTGAGGTCGATCGGGAAGCCGTAGGTGTCGTGCAGCGCGAACGCCTGGTCACCCGACAGCTTCGAGCCGCCGGACTTCTTCACGTCGGTCGCGGCCAGGTCGAAGATCTGCGTGCCGGACTGGAGCGTCTTGCGGAACGCCTCCTCCTCGGCGTACGCGACCCGCGAGATGCGCTCCCAGTCGGAGATCAGCTCGGTGTAGGTCTCGCCCATCTTGTCGCGGCTGATCGGCATCAGCTCGGGCAGCGCCGGGTCCTCGTAGCCGAGCAGGCGCACCGAGCGGACCGCGCGACGCAGCAGGCGACGCAGCACGTAGCCGCGGGCCTCGTTGCCGGGCGTCACGCCGTCACCGATCAGCATCATCGAGCTGCGCACGTGGTCGGCGACCACCCGGAAGCGCACGTCGTCCTCGTGGTTGGCGCCGTACTTCTTGCCGGTCAGCTCCATCGCCCGCTCGATGACCGGGAACATCACGTCGATCTCGTACATGTTCTCGACGCCCTGGGTCATGAACGCGACCCGCTCGAGGCCCATGCCGGTGTCGATGTTCTTCTTCGGCAGCGGGCCGGCGATGTCGAAGTCCTCCTTGCTGCGGACCGCGCTCAGCTCGTCCTGCATGAAGACCAGGTTCCAGAACTCGAGGTAGCGGTCCTCGGCGGAGAAGTCGCCGTCCGCGCCGTACGCCGGACCGCGGTCGATCAGGATCTCCGAGCACGGGCCACCGGGGCCGGGCACGCCCATCGACCAGTAGTTCTCGGACTTGCCGAGCCGCGCGATGCGGTCGTCGGGCAGGCCGGTGATCTTCTTCCAGAGCGCGACCGCCTCGGCGTCGTCGACGTACACGCTCGGGTAGAGCTTGTCCTCGGGGAAGCCCCAGCCGCCCTCGGACTGCGGCTTGGTGACCAGCTCCCAGGCGAGCTCGATGGCCCGCTCCTTGAAGTAGTCGCCGAACGAGAAGTTGCCGCACATCTCGAAGAACGTGCCGTGGCGGGTGGTCTTGCCGACGTCTTCGATGTCGGGCGTGCGCACGCACTTCTGCACGCTGGTGGCCGTCGCGTACGGCGGCGTCTCCTGGCCCAGGAAGTAGGGCTTGAACGGCACCATGCCTGCGGGGACGAAGAGCAGGTTCGGGTCGTCGGCCAGGAGCGAGGCCGACGGCACGGCCGTGTGCCCGGCGTTCTCGAAGTGGGTCAAGAACCGCCGTCGGATCTCCGCGGTGTCCATCAGTTCGTGCCTTCCTGGTTCGTGCCCGAGCGTTCGTGGTGAGTGAGGCTAGGTGGTTCGGTGGCCGCGCTGGGCCCGGCGCCGAGGGCCGGGGTTCCATCAGGGACCAGTCCGAGTCGCTCGCGCAACTCGGTTTCCTTGTCGTGACGCCCCTGCGCCACCTCGTCGCGGAACATGCGGACACCCACCGCGAGGCTGCTGGCCCGGTCGCGCAGGCCGTCGACGGTGAAGGACTCGCGCAGTCGGCGGGCCCGGTTCATCGCGTAGACCGTCGCCCCGGCACCGGCCGCGAACCACAGCGTGCGGCTCATCCGAGCCTCCTGGTCATGCTGCGCCTTCTTGCGAGCGTTGCCGGGCCGCCATCTCCCGGCGTACGTCGCGGATGTCGATGCGGCGCTGCTTGCGGGAGCGCTTGATCTCCTGCTTCATCTGGAAGCGGATCCGGTTGCGGGACTCGGGGGCCAGGGCGCGGCGTACGCCATGGGTGAGTGCGGCCGCCTTGACCACCGACTCGCGCAGGACGAGGTCGGCGAAGAGCCGGCCCTCGATGCGCTGGGGTTCGGGAGCGGGTTCGTCAGAGGCTGTGGGGTCGCCGAGGGCGGTGATCACGAACTCGTCGGGGGCGTGACGGGGCTGCACCGAACGGGCCAGCGCGTCGACGCGCTCACGCAACTGGGCGGCCTCGGCTCGTGTGGCCTCGAGCTCGGCGCGGGCGCCGACCCGCTCGCGGCGCAAGGCGAGGACGGCTAGCGCCAGGCAGGCCAGCAGCACGAGCACGACCGCGCCCAGCACGACGGGCAGAAGGAGGTCGGCACTGGTCATGGTGCCCGACCCTATCGCGCACCACGGATCAGCTTGCGCACACGTTCCCAGCGCTCCTTGATCGTCGCTTCGGCACCCAGGCTGGTGGGTCGGTAGTAGGCCGCGTCGCCGATCTCGTCGGGCGCGTACTGCTGCTCGGCGATCCCGAACGGCTCGTCGTGGGAGTACTTGTACGGCTGTGGGGCGCCGCGGCCATGGCCGATCTTCTCGGAGCCGGCGTAGTGGCCGTCGCGCAGGTGCGGTGGCACCTGGCCGATCTTGCCCGCGCGTACGTCGGCACTGGCCGCGTCGATCGCCTTGATCACCGCGTTCGACTTCGGCGCGACGGCCAGGGCGATCACCGCCTGGGCGAGGTTGAGGCGCGCCTCGGGCATGCCGATCAGCTGCACCGCCTGGGCGGCCGCCACGGCGGTGGTCAACGCCGTCGGATCGGCGAGGCCGATGTCCTCGCTGGCCAGGATCACCAACCTGCGGGCGATGAACCGCGGGTCCTCGCCGGCCTCCATCATGCGGGCCAGGTAGTGCAGTGCGGCGTCCGCGTCGGAGCCACGGATCGACTTGATGAACGCCGAGATGACGTCGTAGTGCTGGTCGCCCTGCCGGTCGTAGCGGACCGCGGCCTGGTCGACCGCGGTCTCCGCGGCGGCCAGGTCGACCGTCGTCGAGCCCTTCGCCTCGGCGGCTCCGGCCGCGGCCTCGAGGTAGGTCAGGGAACGGCGGGCGTCTCCCCCGGCCAACCGGACCAGGTGCTCCAGGGCGTCGTCGTCGACCGTGACCTCACCCGCGAGTCCACGCTCGTCGACCAGGGCCTGCCGCATGACCTCGCGCACGTCGTCGTCGGTCAACGACTCGAGCCGCAGCAGGAGCGAACGGGAGAGCAGCGGCGAGATCACCGAGAAGAAGGGGTTCTCGGTGGTCGCGGCGACCAGGGTCACCCAACGGTTCTCGACGCCCGGGAGCAGGGCGTCCTGCTGGGCCTTGGTGAAACGGTGAACCTCGTCGACGAAGAGGACGGTCTCGCGGCCGCTGCGCACGAGGTCGGAGCGGGCCATGTCGATGGCCGCCCGCACCTCCTTGACGCCGGCGGCCACCGCCGAGACCTCCACGAACTGCCGGTCGGTCTGCTGGGAGAGGATCGAGGCGATCGTCGTCTTGCCGGTGCCGGGCGGTCCCCACAGCAGCAGGGACATCGACCGGTCACCCTCGATCAGCTGCCGCAGCGGCGAACCCTCGGCCCGCAGCTGCTGCTGCCCGACCAGCTCGTCGAGCGTGCGCGGGCGCATGCGCACGGCAAGGGGCGCTGACGCGTGCGTGTTGCCGGTCAGCGATCCCTTGCCCTGTGCACCTGCGCCGGCCCTGGCCGGCGTACCGGCGGGAGCATCGACCTCGAACAGACCATCCACACCCGCCACCCTACGTTCGCGGGGTCACGGCTTGACGGTGCGGCGTTCCTTGAGGTCGAACCACACGTCGGAGAAGCCGGGCTCGTTGCCGATGTCGGAGGGACTGGCACCGGGGTCGGGGCTGCCTTCGTTGTCGACGCCGAGCATGCGCGCGGTCACCGGGTCGTGCGGGTGGTTGCCCAGCTCGCCGGCGAAGTGGCAGGCCACCTTGTGCCGCGGACCGACCTGCAGCATCGGCGGCTCGACCTTCGCGCAGATCTCACGGGCCAACGGGCAGCGGGTGCGGAACCGGCAACCCGAGGGCGGGTTGATCGGGCTGGGCACGTCACCCTCGAGCATGATGCGCTCGCGGCGACCACCGATGGCCGCCTGCTTCACGTCGGGCACGGCGGAGAGCAGGGCCTGCGTGTAGGGGTGGTGCGAGCGCGAGTAGAGCGTGTCACGGTCGGCGATCTCCACGATCTTGCCGAGGTACATCACCGCCACCTCGGGACAGAAGTGGCGTACGACGGCCAGGTCGTGGGCGATGAACAGGAACGCGATGTCGAATTCCTTCTGCAGGTCCTGCAGGAGGTTGATCACCTGTGCCTGGATCGACACGTCGAGCGCGGAGACCGGCTCGTCGGCCACCATCAGCTTCGGCTGCAGGGCCAGCGCCCGGGCGATGCCGACACGCTGGCGCTGGCCACCGGAGAACTCGTTGGGGTAGCGGTTGTAGTGCTCGGGGTTGAGGCCCACGACCTCGAGGAGCTCCTGGACCCGGGAGAGGATCTTCTTCTTCGGCACCACGTTGTGCACCGCGAGCGGTGAGCCGATGATCGAGCCGACCGTGTGCCGCGGGTTCAGCGACGTGTAGGGGTCCTGGAAGATCATCTGGATGTCCTTGCGCAGCGGCTTCATCTGCCGGTTGGACATCTGCGCCAGGTCGTGGCCCTCGAACATCATCGTGCCACCGGTCGGCTTGTAGAGCCGGGTGATCAGCTGGCCGGTCGTCGACTTGCCGCAGCCCGACTCACCCACCAGGCCGAGGGATCCGCCCTTGGGCACCTGGAACGACACACCGTCGACGGCCTGCACGTGCCCGACCGTGCGCCGCATCAGCGAGCTGCGGATCGGGAAGTACATCCGCACGTTGTCCATCGTCAGCACAGGCTCGGCGGTCGGGTCGAGCGTGGCGGCCGCGTGGGCGTGTCCGACGATGCTCTCGAAGGACACGGTGCCCGCCGGGCTTTGCGTGAGGTCGTCGGCCGGCAGCTCGGGCGTCATCGGTTCTCCTCAGCGAGGTGGATGGCGAGGTCGGGGGCCACTTCGGGAAGGACCTCGGTGGCGTAGATGGTCTCCGAGTCGACCAGGTGGCACCGCTTCAGGTGACCCTGGCGGGCACCCACGGTCAGCTCGGGCAGGGTCGTCGCGCACAGGTCACCGGGCACCTTGGAGCTGTGCACGCAACGCGGGTGGAACGCGCATCCGGGCGGCGGGTCGAGCAGGCTCGGCGGGTTGCCGGGGATCGGGATCATGCGGGCGTTGGGGTCACCGGTCACGTCAGGGACGCTGGAGAGCAGGCCCCACGTGTAGGGCATCTCCGGGTGGGTCAGGATCTCCTTGCACGCGCCGTACTCGACACAGCGGCCGCCGTACATCACGAGCACGTCGTCGGCCATCTCGGCGACGACACCGAGGTCGTGGGTGATGATCACGATCGCGGAGTTGAACTCCCTCTGGAGGTCCTGGAGCAGGTCGAGGATCTGCGCCTGCACCGTGACGTCGAGAGCCGTGGTGGGCTCGTCCGCGATCAGCAGCGAGGGGTCGTTGATCAGGCCCATCGCGATCATGGCGCGCTGCCTCATGCCACCGGAGAACTGGTGGGGGTAGTCGTCGACGCGACGGTCCGGCTGCGGGATGCCGACGCGCTCGAGCATCTCGATCGAGCGCTTGCGGGCCTCCTTCTTGCTGGCCTTGGGGTGGTGCACCTGGTAGGCCTCACCGAGCTGCGCGCCGATCTTGTAGAACGGGTGCAGTGCGGCCAGCGCGTCCTGGAAGATCATCGCGACGCTGTTGCCACGCAGGCTCCGCATCTTGTCCTCGGCCAGGCCGACCACCTCGGTGCCGCCGACCTTGATCGAGCCCTCGATGCGTGCGGCCTTGGGGTCGTGCAGGCCCAGCACAGCCATGCTGGAGACCGACTTGCCCGAACCCGACTCCCCCACGATGCCGAGGGTCTTGCCCAGTTCGACGCTGTAGGTCAGTCCGTTGACTGCCTGCACGAGTCCGTCGCTGGTCGGGAACCGGACACTCAGGTCGGTCACCTCCAGGTACGGGTCGCCGCTCATGAAAGCCTCACTCTCGGGTCAAGCACGCTATAGACGATGTCGACGATGATGTTGGCCATGACCACGGCCACGGCGAGGACCAGTGCCGTCGCCTGCACGACGGGAAGGTCCTTGATGTAGGTCGCCTCGAGGCCCCACTTGCCGATGCCGTCGAGGTCGAAGATCTGCTCGGTGAAGACGGTGCCCGACAGGAGGAAGGCCACGTCGAGGCCGAAGATGGTCACCACCGGCACCAGCGCGGAGCGCAGGGCATGTCGGATGACCACGACGCGGTCCTTGAGCCCCTTGGCCTTCGCGGTGCGGACGTAGTCCTCGTTGAGCACTTCGACCATCGACCCGCGCGAATATCGGGTGTAGGCGGTGGCGCCGTAGAGGCCCATCACCAGCCACACGAGCAGGAATCCTGAGAACCACTTGAACGGGTTGTCGAGGAACGGGTGGTAGGCGACGGTCGGGAACACGTGCGTACTCAAGGTCAGCAGCAGCATGCTCAGCAGCGCGACCAGGTAGTACGGGATGGAGCTGAAGACGAGGGTGGAAGAGACCAGCGCCTTGTCGGCGAAGCTGCCTCTTCGTCTGGCGGCCAGCACGCCGATGGGCACGCCGATCATCAGATAGAGCAAGGAGGCCCCGACGGCCAGGCTCAGGGTGATCGGGAATCTCTCCTTGAGCTGGTCGGTGACCAGGGTCCGGTCGCGGTAGGAGAGGCCCAGGCACGGCGCCTCGCACTTGTAGCCGGTCGAACCGATGTAGATGGTGCGGTCCTGGACGAGTCCCTTGGCCCACTTGCCGTACTCGGAGTAGACGGGGTTGTTGTAGCCCAGCCGCTCTTCGTACTGCTCGAGCCGTGGGGAGGTCTCACCACATCGACCGTGGGTGTCGCGACGGCACAGCTCCAGGGCAGGGCTCTTCGGACCGTAGAAGAACAGCAGGAACACCATCATCGAGACAAGAACCACGATCATCGCTCCAGACAGGAGACGCTTGACCAGGAACGAGAACATGCGGGGGCCTCTCAGGAAGTGATCGCGGCCTCCGGGCCGGACGAGGCGTGCCTCGCCCGGCCCGGAGGGTTGTGCGTTTTCAGTGCACGATCAGATCAGTGCGAATGCACTCACTTGATGGACATCGTGCGGTAGTCCGGCGCTCCACCGACGGAGATGTCGTTGTTGAAGCCAGCAACGCTGCTTCCGACGCCGTAGATGGTGTTGTAGAAGCCGGTGTTGATCACGGGCTGGTACTCGTTCATGACCTTCTGCTCGAGCTCACCCCATGCCGCTGCCTGCTCGTCCTGGGGCATCGCGCTGATGGCGTCCATCTGGTCGTCGATCGCCTTCTCCGAGAACGCGCCCGTGTTGTAGGCGGCACCCGTCTTGACGATCGGCGGGAGGAACGTCGCCGACGACGGCCAGTCCTGGCACCAGGCCGTACCGAGCAGGTTGATCTTCTTGTACAGCTTGCTGTCCGGGTTGGTCCAGACGTCGTAGAGGCTGCCGGCGGTGTAGGGGTACATCTTCACCTTGAAGCCGGACTCCTCGTAGCCGTTCTTGCGCTGCTCGGCGGCGGCCTCACCCTGCGGGGTGGTGGCGTCGTAGACGAAGGAGACTTCGTACTGGCCGGGCTCGTAGCCGGCTTCCTTGAGGAGCTTCTTCGACTCGGCCGGGTCGAACGTGATGGCCGGCTGGCCCTCGGGGCCGTTCCAGACCTTGCGACCGACCATGCCGGGGGGCAGCAGGTTGAAGCCGAGGTCGGGGTTGCTGACACCGTTGGCGCGGGTGACACCCGGGATCTCGCCACCGGCGGCCCAGACGTTCTCGTAGTCGTAGGCGTAGGCGAGGGCCTGACGGACCTCGAGCTCCTTGACCTTCGTGTAGTTCGGCATCACGAAGCTGGTGCAGGGCTGCGGACCGATCGGGGTCTGCGCTTCCTTGCCGTCCTTGCGTGCCTGGCTGTACGTCGGCGACTCGAGTGCGGTCACGACGGTGTTCTTGCCGGAGTCGCTGAGCACCGTCTTGCCGGCGACCGTCGGGTCGACACCGAACTTGAAGGTGTACTTGTCGAGCAGCTGGCGACGGGCCGGGTCAGTCTTGGCGTCCCAGTTCTCGTTCTTGACCAGGACGAGCTCCTGGTTGGGGGTGTACTTCTCGATCTTGTACGGGCCGGTGGACAGCGGCTTGAGGCCGTAGTCGGCGGCCGGCGCGTCGAGCGGGACGGGACCGATGGCCGGGAAGATGGAGTAGAAGTCCATCTCGGGGAACGGCTTGGCCATGTGCAGGACGATCTTGTTGCCGTCGACCTCGACGCCCGGGAAGTCAGCCGGGGCACCCTTGGCGTAGGGGCCGTTGTAGTCCTCGCCACCCTCGAAGAAGGGCTTGGAGTAGGACGTGCCGGGGCCGGTGGCGAAGGTGTCGCCGTCGAAGGAGCGCTTGATGCCGAAGGCGACCTCCTCAGCGGTGACGGGCTTGCCGTTCTCCCACTTGATGCCGTCCTTGAGCGTGAACGTCCAGGTCTTGAAGTCCTCGCTGGGCGTGCCCAGGTCGGTGGCGAGGTCGGGAACGAGCTCGTAGCCGCCCTTGCCGTTCTGGCGGAACGTGGTCAACGACCGGAACAGGAGGTCCTGGGCGATGCCGTTGTCGGTCACCGACCACAGGCCTGCAGGGTCAAGGCTGGTGGGGCCGTCGTCCGGGTCCGGAGCGAGGACGGTCATCTCGCCACCGGGCTTGGCGCCCTCGAGAGCAGGAGCGGGGCCGACTGCCGAGGCGTTCTTGCCACCGGCCGCCGTACCTCCCTCGTTGAAGGAATCGTTGCCTCCTTCATCGTCACTGCCGCCACAGGCGGCAAGCCCGAGCACGAGGGTCATCGCGCTCACGCCGGCGAACAACGCCTTATTGCGCTTCATCTGTCCAGCCTCTCTCTGTTTGTTTCGTTGGCACGCTTGGGCGTGGCCGACGTCTTCACGACTCAGCGTCGTGTCTTCGGGTCGAACGCGTCACGGATCGCGTCACCGAGGAGGTTGAGGGCAACCACCAGGACGGCGATCCCGATCACGGGTTCGAGCAGGAACAGGGGGTATTCCTCCCAGTACTTCGTGGCTGCCGCGATCGAGCGGCCCCACGACTCGCGCCCGAAGACGCCGATACCGAGGAACGACAGCCCGGCTTCGGCGGAGACGTACGCCGGCAGTCCGAGGGAGAACGAGACCACGATCGGGGCGATCAGGTTCGGCAGCATCTCGCGGATGAGGATGCGGTGCGTGGGCACACCGATCACGCGCGCCGCCTTGACGAACTCGCGTTCGCGCAGGGAGAGCACCTCGCCGCGCACGAGTCGGGCCACGCCCATCCAGCCGAAGAACACCAGGATCGCCACCAGCGCGTAGAAGCTGACGAACTTGAGCTTCGCCGTGTCGGTGGCGAAGCGCTCGTTGATGATCGGTGCGACCGCGAGGGCGGCCAGGAGGAAGGGGAAGCAGAGGAACAGGTCGGTCATGAACGAGATGACCGTGTCGAAGATGCCGCCGAGGAATCCGGCCAGCAGGCCCAGGGTCACGCCGATGATCGTGGAGAGGATCGCCGAGACGGACGCGAGGTACATCGACGTGCGGCAACCCTCGATCCAGACGGCGAGGTTGTCGGTGCCCGAACCGGGAGCGACGCCGAAGGGGTGCTCCGGGTCGAAGCCGTGGTTGGGCGGGCCCTTCAACGGCATCAGCGTGACGAGGTCGATGCGGGTGCTGGCCCGCACGGTCTCGGTCGAGACACCGAGCAGGTCGCAGATCGTGCCGGCGAAGACCGCGATGATCACGAACAGCAGGACGAACGCGAAGCAGACGACGGCGATCGGGTCCTTGCGCAGTCGATCGATCGCAATGCGTGTGGGGGAACGTCCGGCGATCTTCTTGCGTTCACCTTCGCCCACCGGGCCAATCGGGTTCTCCGTGGAGAGTTCCGCCACCGGCAGAGTCATACCGTTCCCTTCACACCGAAACCGCCTGTCACCCAGTCGGGATCTGCGGCGCCGGGTGGCACCGCGTCCGCAACTTTAAGGGACTCAGGGGGTGACGGTGGTCACTGAGCGGTAACGATCTGGTCTCGAGAACCACTGCTGCCGTCCGGCCCGTGGGCCGGACGGCTTCACGCCGATCAGGCGTCGGCCGGGACATCCTTCACGGGCTTGGCGTCCACGCCGGCTTCCTTGCGCTGCTCCGCGGTGATGGGTGCCGGGGCCTCGGTGAGCGGGTCGAAACCGCCGCCGGACTTCGGGAACGCGATGACGTCGCGGATCGAGTCGGTGCCCGCGAGGAGCGCCACGATGCGGTCCATGCCGACAGCGATTCCGCCGTGCGGCGGTGCGCCGTACTTGAACGCGTCGAGCAGGAAGCCGAACTTCTCCTGGGCCTCGTCCTCGTCGATGCCCATCACCTTGAAGACGCGCTTCTGGATGTCACCACGGTGGATTCGGATCGAGCCGCCACCGAGCTCGTTGCCGTTGCACACGATGTCGTAGGCGTAGGCCAGGGCCGGGCCGGGGTCGGTGTCGAAGGTGTCGAGGAACTCGTCCTTGGGGCTGGTGAACGCGTGGTGCACGGCCGTCCAGGCGCCGGCCCCCACCGCGACGTCACCACTGGCGACGGCGTCGGAGCTCGGCTCGAACAGCGGGGCGTCGATCACCCAGGTGAACGCGAAGGCGTCCTCGTCGATCAGGTCGCACCGGCGGCCGATCTCGAGACGCGCCGCGCCGAGCAGTGCCCGGCTCGGCTTGGCCGCCCCGGCGGCGAAGAAGACGCAGTCCCCCGGACTGGCGCCCACGTGGGCGGCGATGCCCTCGCGCTCGGCGTCGGAGATGTTCTTGGCCACCGGGCCGGTGATCTCGCCGTCCTCCTTGATCAGGAGGTAGGCAAGGCCCTTGGCGCCGCGCTGCTTGGCCCACTCCTGCCAGGCGTCGAGCTGCTTGCGGGGCTGGCTCGCGCCGCCGGGCATGACCACCGCGCCGACGTAGTCGGCCTGGAACACCCGGAACGGGGTGTCCTTGAAGTAGTCGGTGCACTCCACCAGCTCGTTGCCCATGCGCAGGTCGGGCTTGTCGGAGCCGTACTTCGCCATCGCCTCGGCGTAGGTCATGCGCGGGATGGGTCGCGGGATCTCCTGGCCGATGAGTCCCCACATCGCGGCGAGGATGTCTTCCATCAGGGCGATCACGTCGTCCTGGTCGACGAAGCTCATCTCGATGTCGAGCTGGGTGAACTCGGGCTGGCGGTCGGCGCGGAAGTCCTCGTCGCGGTAGCAGCGGGCGATCTGGTAGTAGCGCTCCATGCCGGCCACCATCAGCAGCTGCTTGAACAGCTGCGGGCTCTGCGGCAGGGCGTACCAGCTGCCCGGACGGAGGCGGGCCGGCACCAGGAAGTCGCGGGCGCCCTCGGGCGTCGACCGGGTCAGCGTGGGGGTCTCGATCTCGACGAACTCGTGGTTGTCGAGGACGTCGCGGGCAGCCTTGTTCACCTTGCTGCGCAGGCGAAGCGCGGCCGCCGGGCCGCTGCGGCGCAGGTCGAGGTAGCGGTGCTTGAGGCGCGCCTCCTCCCCCACGTCGCCGCCCTTGCTGGAGCCGGCGTCGTCGATCGGGAACGGCAGGGGTGCGGCGGCGCTGAGCACCTCGAGGTCACTCACCACGACCTCGATCTCGCCGGTGGCGAGGTTGGGGTTCTGGTTGCCCTCCTTGCGGGCCACCACCTCACCGGTCACCTTGAGGCAGAACTCGCTGCGCAGGCTGTGCGCCACCTCTTCGTCGCGGATCACCACCTGGACGACGCCGCTGGCCTCACGCAGGTCGATGAAGGCCACGCCCCCGTGATCGCGTCGCCGGGCCACCCAACCAGCGAGGGTGACGGTCTGGCCGACGTGCTCGGCGCGCAGTGCGCCGGCGTCATGGGTGCGGATCACGGGTGATGCTCCTCGGGTTGTCTGAAAATTGGCCGGTGGTCGAGGAGGTCGTTCTGCGACCGTCGAACCACGCGTGGTTGATGGGTGTTGCTCTACTGATTGTCGGTGTGGACGATCGTCGGCTTCAAATCGTTTGTCGGCGGGACCCAGGTCGACGGGTCCGCCGGCACCTGGTCGCCGGACCGGATGTCCTTGACCTGGTGGCCGCCCTCGCGGTCGGTGAACCAGACGTAGGGGATGCCACGGCGCTCGGCGTACCTGATCTGCTTGCCGAACTTCTGCGGACTGGCCGCGACCTCGCAGGGGACGTCGTTGGCGCGCAGCTGGTCGGCGATCGCGTCGCTCGCCGCGCGCGACTCTTCGTCGGGCAGTGCGACCAGGACGACGCTGGGCACCGAGCGGTCGGCGACCACGAGGCCCTTGTTGACCAGGGGCACCAGCACCCGGCTCACGCCGAGGGAGATGCCGACGCCCGGGTACGTCGTACGCCCGTCACTGGCCAGCGAGTCGTAGCGCCCGCCGGAGCAGATCGAGCCGAGGTTCTCGTAGCCGTCGAGACGGGTCTCGAAGACGGTGCCGGTGTAGTAGTCGAGACCGCGGGCGATCTTGAGCTCGGCCCGGATGCGCACGCGGTCGGTGGCCACCCCGGCGCAGGCCCGGACCAGCTCGGCCAGCTCGGCCAGCCCCTCGTCGAGCAGGTCGTTGCTGACGCCGAGAGCACGCACCTGCCCGACGAACGAGTCGTCGTCAGAGCTGATCGCGGCCAGGGCCAGGCACTGGTCGGCCTGTTCGTCGGTCAGGCCGGCCTCGTCACGCAGGAGCTTGCCGATCACGTCGGCCGGCATCTTGTCGAGCTTGTCGATGAGGCGCATGGCCTCGTCGACGTCGGTGATGCCGAGCCCCTGGTAGAAACCCTGGATCAGCTTGCGGTTGTTGACCTGCAGCGTGAACCCGGGCAGGCCGATGGAGCCCGGGTCGGCGAGCCGCCCGAGGGCCTGCAGCATCACCCGGGTCACCTCGACGTCGTGGTGGAACGGCAGCTCGCCCTGTCCGACGACGTCGATGTCGGCCTGGACGAACTCGCGGAAGCGGCCGTCCTGGGGACGCTCCCCGCGCCAGACCTTCTGGATCTGGTAGCGACGGAAGGGGAACTCGAGCTTGCCGGCGTTCTCGAGCACGTAGCGCGCGAACGGCACGGTCAGGTCGAAGTGCAGGCCGATGCCGGCATGTCCCTCGTCGGACTCCTCGTTGAGCCGACGCAGGACGTAGACCTCCTTGGAGGTGTCGCCCTTGCGGAGCAGCTGGTCCATCGGCTCGACGGCCCGCGTCTCGACGTTGGCGAACCCGTGCAGCTCGAAGGTGCGCGAC
This sequence comes from Nocardioides sp. Root151, assembly GCF_001427925.1. Lineage (NCBI taxonomy): Bacteria > Bacillati > Actinomycetota > Actinomycetes > Propionibacteriales > Nocardioidaceae > Nocardioides > Nocardioides sp. Root151. The sequence continues at coordinate 573,012 of NZ_LMGG01000004.1, read as the reverse complement.
AGGGTGTCGATGACCTGGCGCTCGACCTCGCGCTGCGCCGGGAGGAACTCGGGGAAGCCGCTCATCGGCTTGGGAGTGGTGCGGCTCATGCGTCGTCCTGCAGCTCGAGGAGGAAGGGGTTGGTGGCGCGCTCGCGACCGATGGAGGTCTGCTCGCCGTGGCCCGGCAGCACCACGATGTTGTCCGCGAGCGGCAACACCTTGCTGCGCAGGCTCTCGAGCATCTCGGAGTGGTCGCCGCCCACGAGGTCGGTGCGTCCGATCGACCCTTGGAAGAGGAAGTCGCCCGAGAACATCACCTGGGAGATGTCCTCGGGACCGGCGTACTCCATGCGGTAGAGCACGGTGCCCGGGGTGTGGCCGGGAGCGTGGTCGACCACGACGGTGAGTCCCTCGATCTCGATGACCGACCCCTCGACCGCCTCGTGGACCTTGCCCGGCTCGCGGAAGTCGGGCAGGTCGTTCATGCCGAACTGGGCACGCAGCATCGCCGCGGACTGGCCCGAGATGGCCGCCATCGGGTCCTTGAGCAGGTGGCGGTCCGCGGCGCCGATCCACAGCGGGGCGTCGTACTTGTCGGCCACGACCTGCGCCTGCCACATGTGGTCGAAGTGACCGTGGGTGACCAGGACAGCGGCGGGCTTGAGGGAGTGCTCCTCGACGAGTCGGTCGACGCCCTCGGCGGAGTCCTGGCCCGGGTCGATGATCACGCACTCGCCGCCGGCCTCGGCACCGACGAAGTAGCAGTTCGCAGCCAGCTGGCCAGCGGGGAAGCCGGCAATGAACACGTCAGGATTCCTTCGTTGCTGGGGATGAGGAGCCGTCCGGGAGTCACGATCCGGTGGCAATGTGGGTGTCAGCCTACCGATGCCCCCCGGAGCTTTGACTACGATGGGCGACCATGAGCGCGCAGCAGGAGTCACCATGGGGTCGGGTAGCCGACGACGGCACCGTATTCGTCCGTACGTCCGAGGGTGAAAGGTCCGTCGGGCAGTACCCGGAGGGCACACCGGAGGAGGCCCTGAAGTTCTTCACCGACCGGTTCGACGCACTGGCCTTCGAGGTCGAACTCCTCGAGAAGCGGGTGCGCGGGGGTGCGATGTCGCCCGACGAGGCCGCGGGCTCGGTGAAGACGGTGCGAGCCCAGGTGGCCGACGCCCATGCGGTCGGTGACCTCGACTCCCTCGCCGCCCGGCTCGACAGCCTGGGCCCGGTGATCGCCTCCCAGCGCGAGGCCCGCAAGGCCGAGCGTGCGGCCAAGGTGGCCGAGTCGAAGGAACGCAAGGACGCCATCGTCGCCGAGGCTGAGAAGCTCGCCGAGTCCAACGACTGGCGCAACGGCGCCAACCGGCTCCGCGACCTCCTGGAGGAGTGGAAGGCACTCCCCCGCCTCGACCGCTCCACCGACGACAGCCTCTGGCGCCGTTTCTCGTCCGCGCGTACGGCGTACACCCGTCGCCGCAAGTCCCACTTCGCCGAGCAGCACGAGAAGCGTGACGCCGCCCGTGGGGTCAAGGAGAAGCTCGCCACCGAGGCCGAGTCCTTGGCCGACTCCACCGAGTGGGGCCCGACCGCCGGCAGGTTCCGCGACCTGATGCGTGACTGGAAGGCCGCCGGCCCGGCGCCCCGCGACGTCGACGAGGCGCTCTGGAAGCGCTTCCGCGGCGCCCAGGACGCCTTCTTCGGTGCCCGCGACGCCGCCAACGCCGAGCTCGACATGGAGTTCGCCGCCAACGCCGAGGTCAAGGAGGCCCTGCTCGTCGAGGCCGAGGCCCTGCTGCCGGTCACCGACGTCGAGGCCGCCAAGCGCGCCTTCCGCGACATCGCCGACAAGTGGGACGCCGCGGGCAAGGTGCCCCGCGACAAGATCAAGCCGCTCGAGGCCCGTATCCGCAAGGTCGAGACGGCGATCCGCGGCGTCGAGGACGAGCAGTGGAAGAAGTCCGACCCCGAGAAGTCGGCGCGCGCCGACGACATGATCGGCAAGCTCGAGTCCGCGATCGACGAGATCTCCGCCGACCTCGACAAGGCACGCTCCGACGGGAACGACAAGCTGGTCAAGGACCTCGAGGAGAACCTCGCCTCACGGCGGGCGTTCCTCGACATGGCCCGCAAGGCCGCCCAGGACTTCTCCGGCTGACTGGCCTCTCGCGCGACGTCCTGCGTCGAGGTCGCTCCGGCGGCCGGGCCGCAGGACGTCAGGCGGGGGCGTGGGCGTCTGTACGACGGCGTGCCAGCACCACGACGGCGATGACCACGAACCAGGCCGCGTGCGAGCCGAGCCAGACCCGCTCCCACAGGCCGTCGGAGTGCCCGCCCTGCGCGAGCCAGCGGCTGGCGGCGTACGTCGAGAGCAGCCAGGTGGGGATCGCCAGCAGGGCGGTGAGCCGATGCACGCCGTGCTCCCAGATGGCCGAGACCGAGGCGACCAGCAGGCCGATCAGCATGGTCCAGAGGTAGAGGTTGCCGAAGACCGAGTGCAAGGTGGTGCCGAGGTCGACCACGTGGTTCGCGCCGCGACCGCACCCGGCCTCGCCCTGCGGGCAGTTGCCGCGGAAGAGCAGGATGCCGGCCATCAGGAAGGCGCCCTGCCCGACGAACGCACCGGCCACCTTGGTGCGCCACGCGCGCAGCATCAGCACGCACGCCGAGGTGTGCCCCACGACGTACGCCGCGATCGCCAGCTCGCCGAGCCAGCCGACGGACGAGCCCCGGCCGGCCAGGGACGAGACCAGGTCACGCCGGGCGGAGTAGTCGTCGGCGGACAGGAGCACCGCCAGGGCGTCGAACGCCCAGAAGGCGAGGCAGCCGACGAGGCAGGCGAGCGCCCAGGGCCGGTTCGGCGCGCCCGAGTGCGCCCGGCTCACTGGGTGATGCGATAGGCGTCGAAGACTCCCGGCACCGAGCGGACGGCGCGCAGCACCGAGTCGAGGTGCATGGCATCGGCCATCTCGAAGGAGAACTTGCTCTTCGCGACGCGGTCGCGGGTGGTGGTCAGCGAGGCGCTGAGGATGTTCACGTGCACGTCGGACAGCGCCATCGTGATGTCGGAGAGCAGGCGGGCCCGGTCGAGCGCCTCGACCTGGATGTTGACCAGGTACGTAGACTTCGTGGTCGGCTCCCAGATGACCTCGACCAGCCGCTCGGGCTGGGCCTTGAGGCTGGCGGCGTTCGTGCAGTCGGAGCGGTGCACCGAGACTCCCCCGCCCTTGGTCACGAAGCCGAGGATGTCGTCGGGTGGCACCGGCGTGCAGCACTTGGCCAGCTTCACCCAGAGGCCGTCGGCGCCCTTGACCACGACGCCCGCGTCGGTCCCGTGGGTGAGCCGGCTGCGACCGCGGCGGCCCGTGATCGTGACGCCCTCGGCGAGGTCCTCTGCAGCGCCCTGGTCGCCGCCGTGCAGGTCGATGACCCGGCGTACGACGGTCTGCGCACCGAGATTGCCCTCGCCCACGGCAGCGTAGAGCGCAGTCACGTCGGGGAGCTTCAGCTGGCCCGCGACCAGCATGAGCGACTCGTGGGAGAGCAGCCTCTTGAGCGGCAGCCCCTCCTTGCGCATCAGCTTGGCGATCTGCTCCTTGCCGTGCTCGATCGCCTCCTCGCGCCGCTCCTTGGTGAACCAGTGGCGGATCTTGGAACGCGCCCGGGGCGAGCGCACGAAGTTCAGCCAGTCGCGCGACGGACCCGCGTTGGGCGCCTTGGAGGTGAAGACCTCGATCACGTCGCCGTTGTCGAGCGTCGACTCCAGAGGCACCAGCCGGCCGTTGACCCGGGCCCCGATGGTGTGGTGCCCGACCTCGGTGTGCACGGCGTACGCGAAGTCAACCGGTGTGGCCCCTGCGGGAAGGGCGATCACGTCGCCACGCGGGGTGAAGACGTAGACCTCGGTGCGGTTGATCTCGAAGCGCAGGGACTCCAGGAACTCCCCCGGGTCTTCCACGTCGTGCTGCCAGTCGAGCAGCTGGCGCACCCAGGTCATGTCGTCGACCTCGGCACGACGATCGGTGTCGACGCCGTTGCGGCCGTCTTCCTTGTACTTCCAGTGCGCCGCGACGCCGTACTCGGCGCGACGGTGCATCGCGAACGTGCGGATCTGGATCTCGACCGGCTTGCCCTGCGGACCGATCACCGTGGTGTGCAGTGACTGGTACATGTTGAACTTCGGCATCGCGATGTAGTCCTTGAACCGCCCCAGCACAGGGTTCCATCGCGAGTGGATCGCGCCGAGCGCCGTGTAGCAGTCGCGGTCGTCGTCGACCAGGACCCGGATGCCCACCAGGTCGTAGATGTCGGAGAAGTCACGACCACCCACGATCATCTTCTGGTAGATCGAGTAGTAATGCTTCGGGCGTCCGGAGACCCGCGCGCTGAGCTTGGACTCCTTCAGGTCCTCCTCGACGCCGGCGATCACCTCGGCGAGGAACTGGTCGCGTGAGGGCGCCCGCTCGGCCACCATGCGCACGATCTCGTCGTAGATCTTGGGGTGCAGGGTGGCGAACGCGAGGTCCTCGAGCTCCCACTTGATGGTGTTCATGCCCAGGCGGTGGGCCAGGGGCGCGTAGATGTCGAGCGTCTCGCGGGCCTTGCGCTCCTGGGTCTCCTGCTTGACGTAGCGCAGGGTCCGCATGTTGTGCAGCCGGTCGGCCAGCTTGATCACGAGCACCCGGATGTCGCGCGACATCGCCACGATCATCTTGCGGATCGTCTCGGCCTGCGCGGAGTCGCCGTACTGCACCTTGTCGAGCTTGGTGACGCCGTCGACCAGCTGGGCGACCTCGTCGCCGAAGTCGGAGCGCAGCTCGTCGAGGCTGTACGGCGTGTCCTCGACGGTGTCGTGCAGGAGCGCAGCGACCAGGGTCGGCTCGGTCATGCCGATGTCGGCCAGGATCGTGGTGACCGCGAGCGGGTGGGTGATGTAGGGGTCACCGCTCTTGCGCATCTGGGTGCCGTGCTGCTTCTCGGCGATCAGGTAGGCGCGCTCGAGGAGGGCCAGGTCGGCCTTCGGGTGGTTGGCCTTGACCGAGCGGAACAGGGGCTCGAGGACGGGGTTCCCGACCGGCGGGCGGGACCCGATCCGGGCCAGCCGGGCGCGCATGCGGCGCCCGGTCTGGGACCCGATCGGCTCGGAGGCGCGCGTCGGCACGGCAGGCTCGACGGGCGTCTCCTCAGTCATTCGACCAGTCTAGAGGCCGATGGTCGATGATCTCGTCAGTCCTGCGGGAAGAGCGGGTACTCGACGCCGGTGACGTGCTGGACGACGCGGACCACCTGGCAGCTGTAGCCGAACTCGTTGTCGTACCAGGCGTAGAGCACCACGTGCTTGCCGTTCACGATCAGCGCGTTGGCGTCGATGATGCAGGCGGCGCGCGAGCCGACGAAGTCGGTGGACACCGAGTCGGGCGAGGCGACGAAGTCGATCTGCCGCTTCATCGTGGAGTGCAGCGACGTGTGGCGGAGGTACTCGAGCATCTCCTCGCGCGTCGTCTCCTTGTCCATCGTCAGGTTGAGGATCGCCATCGACACGTCGGGGGTGGGGACGCGGATCGAGGAGCCGGAGATGTGACCGGTCAGCTCGGGCAGCGCCTTCGCCACGGCCGAGGCGGCACCGGTCTCGGTGAGCACCATGTTCAGCGGCGCGGAACGGCCGCGGCGGTTGCCCTTGTGGTAGTTGTCGAGCAGGTTCTGGTCGTTGGTGAACGAGTGCACGGTCTCGACGTGCCCGTGCACGACGCCGTACTCGTCGTTGACCGCCTTGAGCGCCGGCACGATGGCGTTGGTGGTGCAGGAGGCGCAGGACAGGATGTTGTCGTCCTCGCGCAGCGTCAGGTGGTTGACTCCGTGGACGATGTTCTTCACGTCGCCCTTGCCGGGCGCGGTGAGCACGACCTTCGAGACGCCGGGGCGCAGGTGCTTGGAGAGGCCCTCGCGGTCGCGCCACTTGCCGGTGTTGTCGATGAGGACGGCGTTGTCGATGCCGTAGTCGGTGTAGTCGATCTCCGTCGGGTCGTTGGCGTAGATCACCTTGATGGTGTTGCCGTTGGCGCAGATCGTGTTGTTGTCGGCGTCGATGTGGATCGACCCGTTGAACTGGCCGTGGATCGAGTCGCGACGCAGCAGGGAGGCGCGCTTCTTGAGGTCGTCCTCGCCGCCCTTGCGTACGACGACCGCACGCAGGCGCAGGCCGTTGCCCGAACCGGACTTCTCGACCAGCAGGCGGGCCAGCAGGCGACCGATCCGACCGAAGCCGTAGAGCACCACGTCACGCGGGCCCTCCTGGACCAGCTTGTTCTCGCCGGTGGCGCCCTCGACGGCCTTGGCGGTGAACTCCTCGACGGTGAGGCCCTGGGAGTCCTCGGCGTACGAGACGGCGAGCCGGCCGATGTCGACGCGGCAGGGACCGAGGTCGAGCGTGGTGAGCGCCTTCAGGATCGGGAAGGTGTCCTCGATCGCGAGCTCGCGGCCCTCGATCTGGCGCACGTAGCGGTGCGTCTTGAGGATGCTGATCACCGACTTGTTGACCAGTGAGCGGCTGTGCACCAGCACGGTCACGTCACGCTCGCGGTAGAGGCGCCCGATCATCGGGATCATCTCTTCGGCGAGGGCCTCACGGCTCTTCCAGGTGGCGAAGTGGTCAGACGTCACGGCTGCGTTCCTCGGTCTTTCGTGGGGGTGCGGTTCAGACCTGCCCCAGCGCGAGCAGCGGCAGGTCGCCGATGGTCTCGCGTCCGGGCAGGAAAGTCAGTTCCAGGAGTACGGCGACGGCGTGGGAGACACCGCCGCACTGGTCGATCAGCTGGCGGGTCGCGGCCACGGTGCCTCCGGTGGCCAGCACGTCGTCGACGAGCAGGACGCGTTCACCGGGGGCGACCGCGTCGGCGTGCACCTCGAGCGTCGCCTCGGCGTACTCGAGGGCGTAGGAGACGGCGTGGGTCTCACGCGGCAGCTTGCCGGCCTTGCGGACCGGGACGAAGCCGACACCGAGGGCCAGCGCGACCGGCGCGGCGAGGATGAACCCGCGCGCCTCCATGCCGACCACCTTGTCGACCACCACGTTGCCGTCGTCGTCGCGGCCGGCGTCGGCGAGGGCCTCGACCACCGCGGTGAAGGCCGCGTGGTCGGCGAGCAGCGGAGTGATGTCCTTGAACAGGACGCCGGGCTCGGGATAGTCGGGGACGTCACGGACCAGGCGGGTCAACGCCTCCGCGACGTCGACGCCGGGGTGCGACAAGGCCTACTTCTCCTGCTCGGGGGCGCGGGACTCCTCGGCCTCGCCGGTCGAGTCGACCTCGCCGGTCGAGTCGGCCTCGTCCGTCACGGCGGAGTCGTCCGTCGAGTCGTCGGCGTCCCCGACGACGGGAGCGTCGTCGTTGTCGTCGCGGGGCAGGCCGACGATGGCCGCACGCGCGACCGTCAGGACGACGCCGGTCGCGACCTCGAGCCCGATCTTGTCGTCGTCGATGGAGCGGATGGTTCCGAAGATGCCGCTGTTGGTGATCACGTCGTCACCGACCTCCAGGCTGCGCTGGACGGACTGCATCTCCTTCTGGCGACGCGACGCGGGCCGGATCACCAGCAACCAGAAGATCAGGAAGATGCCGATGATGGGCAGCAAGGACAGCAGGTCCTTCAAGTGGATCCGACCTCTCGAGGCGTTGACAGTCTGGGCTTGATCGCCCGAAGTCTAACCGGCGATCAGTCTTCGAAGAGAGTCGAGTCCACGACCCCCTGAGTGGGCGGGGTGAGTCCGAGGTGCTGCCAGGCCGCCGGGGTGGCGATTCGTCCCCGCGGAGTGCGGGCCAGCAGGCCGTTGCGCACCAGGAACGGCTCGGCCACCTCTTCGACGGTCTCGCGCTCCTCGCCCACGGCGACGGCCAGCGTCGAGAGCCCCACCGGTCCCCCGCCGAACCGCCGGCAGAGCACGTCGAGGACGCCGCGGTCGAGCCGGTCGAGCCCGGAGGCGTCGACCTCGTAGAGCTCGAGGGCCTGCTGCGCCACGTCGATCGTGACCACCCCGTCGGCGCGCACCTGGGCATAGTCGCGGACCCGTCGCAGCAGCCGGTTGGCGATGCGCGGCGTGCCCCGGGAGCGGCCGGCGATCTCGGCCGAGCCCTCCTCGGTGAGGGGTACGTCGAGCAGGCCGGCGGAACGGTGCACGATCAGGTCGAGGTCTTCGGGCTCGTAGAACTCGAGGTGGGCGGTGAAGCCGAACCGGTCGCGCAGCGGGCCGGGCAGCAGTCCGGCCCGGGTGGTGGCGCCGACCAGGGTGAACGGTGGGATCTCGAGCGGGATCGCCGTCGCGCCCGGTCCCTTGCCGATGATGACGTCGACCCGGAAATCCTCCATGGCCATGTAGAGCATCTCTTCGGCGGCGCGCGACATGCGGTGGATCTCGTCGACGAACAGCACGTCGCCCTCGTTGAGCCCCGAGATGATCGCCGCCAGGTCGCCGGCGTGGGTGATCGCCGGGCCGCTGGTCAGCCGCAACGGCACCGACATCTCGGCGGCGATGATCATCGCCAGGGTGGTCTTGCCGAGCCCGGGAGGACCGGAGAGGAGCACGTGGTCGGGGGCGCGTCCGCGCGCCTTGGCGGCGTCGAGCACGAGGCCGAGCTGCTCCCGGACCCGCTGCTGGCCGATCACCTCGTCGAGAGACTTGGGGCGCAGCGCGGCCTCGATGGCGCGCTCGTCGCCGGTGGCGTCGGCGGAGGTGAGCCGGGCGATCTCGGCTTCCTCGGCGGCACTGAACTGGTCCATGCTCAGGCCTTGCGCAGCGTCTGGAGGGCGGCCCGGAGCAGGGCGCCGACGTCAGGGGTCGGGCCGGCGTCCGGCTCGACGGAGTCGACGGCCTTGTCGGCCTCCTTGGCCGACCAGCCGAGTCCGACAAGACCTTCGCGGACCTGGTCACGCCAGGCGGCACCGCTGGCGGCGAGTCCGGTGCGGGTGGCCTGCCCCGCACCGATGGCCGGACCGAGCCGGTCACGCAGCTCGAGGATGATGCGCTGGGCGCCCTTCTGGCCGATGCCGGGCACCTTGGTCAGCGTCTTGACGTCCTCGTTCGCGACCGCCTGTCGCAGGTCGTCGGGGGTGAGCACGGCAAGCATCGCCTGGGCCAGCTTGGGCCCGACTCCGCTGGCGGTCTGGAGCAGCTCGAAGCACGACTTCTCGTCGTCGTCGAGGAAGCCGAACAAGGTCAGGGAGTCCTCCCTCACGACCATGCTGGTCGGCAGGGTCGCCTGCTCGCCCGTGCGCAGGGTGGCGAGCGTGTTGGGCGTGCACATCACCTGAAGGCCGACGCCACCCACCTCGACGACGGCCGTGTTGAGGGTGACTGCGGCGACGGTGCCACGGACGAATGCGATCACAGAGCTCTCCCGATCAACGTTGCTTGCCTGCCTTGAGCAGCGCGGCCTCGATCCGCGACTGGGCGCCACCGCGCCAGATGTGGGTGATGGCCAGCGCCAGCGCGTCAGCCGCATCGGCCGGCTTCGGCGGCGCGGCCAGCCGGAGGATGCGGGTGACCATGGCGCCGACCTGGGCCTTGTCGGCCCGACCGCTGCCGGAGACTGCTGCCTTGACCTCGCTGGGCGTGTGCAGCGCGACCGGGATGCCTCGTCGGGCCGCGCAGACCATCGCGATGCCGCTGGCCTGGGCGGTACCCATGACGGTGCTCACGTCGGAGCGGGCGAAGACCCGCTCGATGGCCACCGCGTCGGGTGCGTACTCGTCGATCCAGGCGTCGATGCCCTTCTCGATCGTGACCAGCCGGATCGGCACCGGCTCGGACGACGACGTGCGCAGCACGTTGACGTCGACCATGGTCAGCGGGCGCCCCACGTCACCGTCGACCACGCCCATGCCGCAGCGGGTCAGGCCGGGGTCAATCCCGAGCACGCGCATCGTGAGTCCTTCATGTCGTCCGAACACCTGTTCGGACACAACGTAGCAACCGGCCACCGGCCTGATCGGCGCGACACCCCGAGCCGTGCGATTCAGCCGACGCGCTTCTTGCTGATGAGGTTGTCCCAGGTCCGGCCGCCGTCGCGGGTGGCGAAGAGACCCCTCGGCCCACCCAGATAGATCGTCTGCTCGTCGATGAAGCGGCCACTCCACTCGTGGAGACCTCCCGTCGACGGCACCTTCGAGGTCGTCCCGTCCGAGATGAGCACTCCCTGACCGCCGGCGAGCACGAGGAAGTGACCCTTCGGGCCGGCCACGACGGCCTCGACGTTGCGCGGCGTGGTGTGGATCGTGCGCCAGGTCCGGCCACGGTCCTCACTCACCTCGACCTCCCCACCGGGCTCGCCCTGGTCGCTGGTCTGGCATGCGGCGGCCAGCACGTCGGGGGTCCCGTCGGCCGGCAGGCACAGCCCGCCGAACCTCCCGAGCGGAGTCCTTTCCCAGTCCGCACCGTCGCGGCTCGTGTGCACGGCTCCGGTCCCCAGGTCCTCGGCCCACAGGCCGGCGTCGCTGGCGCTGAGCTCGAAGATGCCCTCGGAACCCTCGGGTGTGACCTCGGTCCAGTCGCTCGCGTCGAGGCCGGTCCGCCACACCGTGTTCGGGCACTCGTCACTCTCACACTGGGCGAGCAAGACGAGGTAGAGGTGGTCCTCGTGGACCGCTATCTCGCCGGTGGCCCGCTCGTCGGCGTCCTGGGGCGACGGCAGGTGGCGCCAGGACCGGCCGCCGTCCTCGGTGGCGAGGATGCCGTCGGTGTCCCAGCGGAACCAGCCGTGGAGTCCGTCGGGGGCCATCACCAGCGACGTGGCGCTCACCGGAGGGAACGGGCCGTATCCGTCGTCCTGCCCGGCCTCGGCCGGCTCGGCGAAGGTGTGCACCCGCTTCCATCCACGCGTCGACCCGGGCGCGTACGACCACAGGGCGGCGCACGAGGCGCAGGTCTTCTCGGCCGTGGTCACCGCCCAGACCCGGTCGGCCGTGGGTGCCGACCAGGACAGGAGCCTGCCGAACGGCGAGTCCGGCAGGTCGCTGTCAGGTTCGGCGCGGTCGACCTGGACCTGCCCGGCCGGGTTCGCGTCCGTGTCCGACTCGTTGCCACAGGCTGCGAGCAGCCCGACCACTGATGCCAGTGCCGCCAGCCACGCCAGCGGTCTCCCCCGGTTCACGGGATCAGTCGTCGGACTCTTCGAGCTCGGCGAGCACCGAGTCGGGGACGTCGACGTTGCTGAAGACGTTCTGCACGTCGTCGAGGTCCTCCAGGGCGTCGACCAGCTTGAAGACCTTGACCGCGGCGTCCTTGTCGACCGGGATCTCGAGGCTGGCCGCGAACTCGACGTCCGCCGAGTCGTAGTCGAGGCTCGCGGTCTGGAGCGCCGTACGGACGCCGACCACGTCGCCGGCCTCGGACAGCACCTGGAAGGCTTCGCCGAGGTCGTTCACGTCGTCGGCACCGGCGTCGAGGGTGGCCTCGAGCACGTCGTCCTCGCCGACCTCACGCGCTTCCTGCACCTTGGGCACCACGACGACGCCCTTGCGGTCGAAGAGCCGCGAGACGGAGCCCGGGTCGGCCAGCGTGCCGCCGTTGCGGGTGACCGCGGTGCGGACCTCCATGGCGGCACGGTTGCGGTTGTCGGTGAGGCACTCCACCAGGATCGCGACGCCCTGGGGTCCGTAGACCTCGTACATGATGGTCTCGTAGTCGACCGCGCCACCCTCGAGCCCGCCGCCGCGCTTGACCGCGGAGTCGATGTTCTTGTTCGGCACCGACTGCTTCTTCGCCTTCTGGATGGCGTCGAAGAGGGTCGGGTTGCCGGAGGGGTCGGGGCCACCCATCTTCGCGGCGATCTCGATGTTCTTGATCAGCTTGGCGAAGAGCTTGCCGCGCTTGGCGTCGATGGCGGCCTTCTTGTGCTTCGTGGTCGCCCATTTGGAGTGGCCGGACATGCGAGATCCTCTTCCGTTGCTTCAGCGCTGTGACGTCGTGACGAGATCCACGAAGTAGCGGTGGATGCGGTCGTCCTTGCCCACTTCAGGATGGAACGACGTCGCCATCACGTTCCGTTCGCGAACGGCGACGATCCTACCCGCTGCCTCACCGCCCTCGACGCGGGCAAGGACCTCGACGTCCTCACCGACCTGCTCGACCCACGGGGCCCGGATGAACACGGCGTGCACCTTGTCGGCGAACCCGTCAAACTCCAGCTGGCCCTCGAACGAGTCGACCTGGCGACCGAACGCGTTGCGACGCACGGTGATGTCGAGGCCGCCCAGGGTCTCCTGGTCGGCGGTGCCGCCCTCGACCCGGTCGGCCAGCATGATCATGCCGGCGCAGGTGCCGAAGGTCGGCATGCCGCCACGGATCCGCTCCTGCAACGGCTCGAACAGGTCGAACGTGCGGGCCAGCTTGTACATCGTGGTCGACTCGCCGCCGGGGATGACGAACCCGTCGCAACGGTCGAGCTCCACCGGTCGGCGTACGGCGATCGCCTCGGCGCCGAGGTCGGAGAGGATGCGCAGGTGCTCGCGCACGTCGCCCTGGAGGGCGAACACGCCGATGGTGGGGAAAGGCATGTGCGCATCGTAGGAGTGGGTCGGGTCAGCCTCGCGACTGACCCGAGAACTGCATGCCGATGACCCGCAACAGGTCGAGCTTCTCGGCCGCCTCCGACCCGGGCTCGGCCGAATACACGATGACCGACTGGTCGGTGTCGGGCAGCACCATGGAGTCGCACTCGAGGGTGAGGTCGCCGACCTCCGGATGCCGGATCGTCTTGGTGTGGCTGCGCCAGGGGGCGACGTCGGTCTCGGTCCAGAGCCGCCGGAAGTCGGCACTGGCCTCACGCAACCTGTCGATGAGGTCGCGCAGCTCGGCGTCGTGGGGATACTTCGCGGCGGCGGCGCGCAGGCTGCCCACCGACTGTGCGGCACTCTGCGCCGCCTCCTCCGGGGTGTTGGCGACGCGTCCCTGCTCGCCCAGGAACCGCTGCCACACGATGTTGCGCTCTCGCACGGGCAGCCGGGTCCAGTCACCGAGGAGCGCCGACGCCATGGAGTTCCACGCCAGGAAGTCACCCTTGGCGCTCATCACGATGACCGGCAGGTCGTTGAGCCGGTCGAGCAGGCGCTGGATGCTGGGGCGCACGTGCAGGTCGATCGTGTCCGTGCGCGGCAGGCGCACGTCGGCCAGCTCGAACAGCTCTGCCCGGGCGTCGTCGTTGAGCCGAAGCGCCCGGGCCAGCGCGGAGAGCACCCCGGGCGACGGGTGCGGACCACGTGCCTGCTCGAGGCGTACGACGTAGTCGACGCTGACTCCTGCCAGGGCGGCCACCTCTTCGCGTCGCAGTCCCGGCACCCTCCGGCGTTCGCCGGAGGGCATGCCCACGTCGTCGGGGCTGATCCGCGAACGCGCCTGTCTGAGCAGCCGGGCGATCTCGGGACGGTTCACCTGACCAGTCTCGCTCACGACGGTCCGGGAGACACCCCGTGAAGGTAGGACTGCGCGTCCCAGGCTCGTCAGGCACTGGAGCCCGTCCGCCGTCGCGCGCACGGTTGCCGCATGACCACTGAACACGACACATCTGGACACACCACGACAAGGGCGCTGGTCACCGGCGCCAACAAGGGCATCGGCTTCGAGACGGTGCGTCAGCTGCTCGGCCTCGGCTGGCAGGTCTGGCTCGGCGCACGCGACGAAGAGCTCGGAGCGAAGGCCGTCGCCGAGCTCGCACCGCTCGGGGACGTACGACTGCTGGTCCTCGACGTCACCTCCGACGAGTCGGTCGAGGCGGCGGTGGCCACGATCACCGAGGACGGCGGCCTCGACGTCCTGGTCAACAACGCGGGCATCGCCGGGGCCCTGGCCGCACCGGGTGAGACCGTCCCGACGGACTTCATCCCCGTCTATGGCGTGAACGTGCTCGGGCCGGTCCGGATGACGCACGCGTTCCTGCCTCTGCTTCGCGACTCCGCCAACCCGCGGATCGTCAACGTGTCCAGCGGCATGGGGTCGTTCGGCGTCACCACCGACTCGGGCCGGCTCGAGTCGACCCTCTATGGCCTGGTCTACCCGTCGTCGAAGAGCGCACTGAACATGATCACCACGATGTACGCCAAGTCCCTGCCCTGGTTGAAGATCAACGCCGTCGACCCGGGCTACACAGCCACCGACCTCAACGGCCACAACGGTGTGCAGTCGGTCGAGACGGGGGCAGTTCCCGTCGTACGGATGGCGAGCATCGGCACGGACGGCCCGACCGGCACGTTCACCGGGCAGGAGGGCGATCTCCCCTGGTGAGCCGGTAAATCCCGTTGCCCGCCGGACCGGCTGCTGACACCGTGGCGCCATGCACCTCGTCGTACTCTTCGGTCCCCCGGCCGCCGGCAAGATGACCGTCGGCCAGGAACTCGCGCGACGCACCGGCTACAAGCTGTTCCACAACCACATGTCGATCGAGCCGGTGCTCGACGTCTTCGACTTCGGCACCCCGTCGTTCAACCGGCTCACCCGCCAGCTGCGTGCGGACGTCATCAAGGAGTCGGTGGTGGCCGGGCTTCCGGGACTGATCTTCACGCTGGTCCTGGCGCTGGACCTCGACGAGGACACCAGCGGTGTGGCCGACCTGGTCGCGCCGGTCGTCGACGCCGGGGAGCGGGTCGACTTCGTCGAGCTGGTGGCTCCCCTCGAGATCTGCCTCGCCCGCGAGGGCACCGAGAACCGCCTGCGCCACAAGAGGTACAAGACCGATGTGGACTGGGCGACCGCGCACAACCAGGAGATGCACGAGAAGCACCGGTTCAACACGGAGGGCGACTTCCCCCTGGACTTTCCCCACTCGGTCGTGGAGAACGTCGGGTCGTCACCGAGTGACACGGCCGTGAAGATCATCGACCTGCTCGGGCCAGTGGGTATCGCCGGAGGTTCGTCGGGGGGTGGCCCGTGACCTGGGTGCGTGCATCGCAAGGCGGAGGAGCGAAGGCGGGACGGAGTCCCGTCGAGTCTCCGACAACGCCGCGAGGTGCGTGCACAGGTGCGGGACACACGACGAACTTCCGGTGGTGCCCGCTAGCCTCGATCGGGTGAGCTTCCTCGAGCGACCGAACCCGATCATCAGCGCGCCGATGGCCGGCGCCAGCACACCGGCCCTCGCGGCAGCCGTGTCCGAGGCAGGTGGCCTGGGCTTCCTCGCCGCCGGCTACCTGTCGGTCGACGCGATGGCCGACGAGGTGACGGCATACCGCTCACTCACCGACGCGCCGGTGGCGATCAACCTCTTCACGCCGCAGACCGACCGCTCGCTGGAGCTCGGCTCCCGCCTGGACGCCTACCGGGCCGAGGTGGCCGAGACCGCGGGCAGGTACGGCGTCACACCGGGCGACCCGTCGTTCGACGACGACACGTTCGAGGGCAAGGTCCCGTGGCTGGTTGCCCACCCGGTCGACGTCGTCACCTTCACGTTCGGGCCCGTTCCGCCCGCCACTGTCTTCCGGTTGCAGGAGGTCGGCACGACGGTCGGGTTCACCGTCACCTCGGCCCACGAGGCGCAGCAGGCGACCGGGCTGGGCGCCGACTTCGTGGTCGCGCAGGGGTGCGAGGCGGGCGGTCACCGCGGCACGTGGCACCTCTCCGACCGGCCCAACGAAATGTCCGCCCTCGAGGTCACCGCTGCGGCGGTCGATGCGTCGGGCCTGCCCGTCATAGCGGCCGGTGGCGTCGACGGACCGGCCGCCGTGCGCGCACTCCTCGATGCCGGCGCCGAGTCCGTCGCCGTGGGCACGCTGTTCCTCGCCGCGGAGGAGAGCAAGGCACCGGCCGCGCACCAGGACGCGTTGACGTCCGGCGCCTTCACCTCGGCCACGGTCACCCGCGCATTCAGTGGTCGTTTCGCGCGGGCGCTGGTCAACGACTTCGTCCGCGCCCACGACGGCCACGCCCCCTCGGCGTACCCGAACGTGCACCACCTCACGAAACCGATCCGTACGGCGGCCGCGTCGGCCGGCGACCCGCAGGCGATGGCCCTGTGGGCCGGCTCGGGACATGCCGCGGCACGGCCCGCCCCGGCAGCGGAGATCGTCTCCGCCCTGCTGTGACGGGCCCTCTGCGCATCAGAAGTGACCGCAGTCCGTACCGAGACCGAGGGTGCGCGTGCGGAAGTTCGAGGTGGTCGAGCCGCTGGAGAGCCACGCGTTGGTCCCGGTGGGCACGGCACGGATGCGGGCGACGAAGTTGGTGCTGAGCAAATTGCCGAGCAACCCGGTGGTGAAGGTGATGCTGGTGCTCGTCTGGAAACCCGAGTAGAAGACCGCACCATCGCTCACCCGGGTGGCCGTCACGTAGTAGCTGTAGTTCGGGCCGGCCGAGGTCCACGAGACTGTGGCGTTGACCCCCGAGGTGCAGGCCGGTGCTGTCGGTGCCGGAACTGTCAACGCGGTGAGTGAACCGCCCGTCACGACGGCCGTGTCGGAGAAGGTCGCCATGGTGCTGATCGGGGCCAGGCAGACTCCCCCGGCGACGAGCATGCCGGTCGTGCTCACAGCCGCGGCCCTTCGTGTCGCCCTGCGCACGGATCTCCGCGGTTTCTTGCGCACACCACCGATGCGAGTACCGCCCCCGTCCCCTGCGCCGTCGCTGTCGCCGTCATCCTTCTCACGCCGCCCCCGGCCGAACGCCGAGACCAGCAGGAACGTCACGAACCCGCCGCAGACGAGCAGGCCCCACGGCGTACTGGCCGCGTTGACGACGTGACCGGCCCACGGCACGTCGGCGAAGACCCGGTAGGCGGAGTCGACGGGGTACGCCTCGGCGTCGGGCGCAGCGTTGGCGTCGCCCTTCAGGTGGAGGACGGTGCCGTCCTCGGTGCGGTCGATGGAGACGACGCGGTGGGTGATGCGCACGTTGCGGCCACTCATGACGCTGACCACGTCACCGACCTCGAGCTCCGACGCGGGTACGTCACGCGCCAGCGCCAGGGCACCGGACTCGATCCCGGGCGACATCGACCCGGACTTGAAGACCAGCGGTCGCACGTCGAGGACCAGGGCCAGTGCACCCAGCACGAGGCAGAGCACTCCCAGGCCGGCGCCGAGCCACAGCGCACCCTCACGCAACCGGCCGGCCCACGTCGTACGCGCGCTCATGACGGCTTCTGGCTCGCGGTGAAGGTCAGCGAGATCGAGCCGGTCTTCCCCTGGTTGAGGTTGTCGGCTGCCTGGTCGAGTCCGACGACGATGCACAGGCCCTGCGTGCCGCCCGCGGCGATCTCCTGTGCGCTGGTGATGACCGACTTGTTGGTCTCATCGACGGCCTGGGCAGTGCCCAGCGACGCGCCCGTGCAGGTGTCCTGCTGCGGGTAGGTGGTGTCCGCGACAGCCGTGCCGGAGTACACCTGCACCGTGATCGGGGTTCCGGAGAACGTCCACGTGGGCGAGACACCACGAGTCGCGGTCGCGACGTAGGTGAACGGCGGGTTCCCAACGTTCTTGACGCTGAGGTCGAAAGCCTTGCGCTCCCCGGGAGCGAGGTTGCTCCACGTGATCGCCGTCTTCGCGTAGTTCGCTCCGGTGCCGACGGCACCGGTGGTGTCGAACTGCAGGTCCATCGCGCCCGAGGTGATCGGTCCCCCGGAGACCACGGCGGTGTCGCTCCAATAGGCGTACGTGCCGATCGACCCGAACCCCACCAAGAGCCCCAGGCTCAACAACGCCCGCACCTTGCCGTTCCCGGAAGCCCCCCGCGTCCTCGACCTCCTGCCCTCAGCGTGCCGTGCCATGACCTGTCTCCCCTCGCCTTCCACGCTTCATCAGCGCCAGCCCCGTGCCGATCGCGATCCCTGCCACCACGAGCGTCCAGCCCACAGCAGGCGCTCCGGTGTCCGGCAGCCCTGCGCCCGGCAAGCCGTCACCACCGTCGTCACCAGGCCCTGCGCCGGCATCCGCATCCGCCAGGGTCACCATGAAGCGGAACCCGACGTGGTCACGCTGGCTGTCGTTGGCGGAGGCCGGATCGAAGCTGGCCCGCACCTGCACCCTGCGTGAGTCGCCGGCCGGAAGCGCGCTGTGCTCCCACCGGTGGGCCCCGTCCCTCTGCTCGAGGGCGACCCATCCTTGATCCCCCACGCGGGTCTCGATGCGCAGGTCGTCGTCGCGCAGCAGCCTGTCGGGGTCACGACTCTCGACGCTGATCGTCAACGTGCCCGCGTCGTCTGCCTGGTTGCGCACGTAGAACGCCGCCGTGCGCACGTCGCCCGGCACCCACAGCAGCCGCGAGTCGAACAGCGAACCGTCGAGATGGTCGGCCCAGGTTCGGCCGTCCCGGCTGACGCCGAGCTCGTCGGCTGCGTGAGCCGACGAAGGCATGAGGCTGAGTAGACACATCGTGACGACCACCAGGGACCTGATCATCAGCTCGCCCGTTCCTTGCGGCGGTCGCGCACGGCGCCGGTCAGCATGAACGCGGCATACCCGAGAAGGAGTGCAGCAACGGCGTAGACCGCCATCTGCCTCTCCTTTCCGTTCAGCATGTTGTTCACGTAGCCGAGGTATCTCACCGAGTACCACTTCTCGCCCTTGACCTGGACCGGTCTGACCCACTCCTCGTCAGCTGTGTCGTTCGCGTCGCCCTGCGTCTGGAACTGGATCTCGCCCAAGCTGTTGAACCCCTTGGCAACCACCCGGTGCGTCACCACTGTCGCCTTGCCCGACTCGCGCTGGTAGGTGATCACGGAGCCGACCCGGACGTCGTCCTCGTCGACCGGCCTGACCACCACGAGCGTTCCCGGCGGCATGTCCGGCTTCATCGAACCCGTCAGGATCGTGTACGGCGTTGCCCCGCCGAGCCTGGGGATGAGAACCGCCACCACCAGGATCACCACGACGCTCAGGATCACCAGCCAGGAGACGACCCGGCCGACCCACCCGAGTGGGCCCCGGACCATCAGGCTTCGGTCTGGGTCAACGTCACCGTGATGGCGTCGAGAGTCGCCGCGAGGTTCTGGGTGTCGTTGGCGTTGATCGCGGCCACGTCACCGAAGGGGAACTCCACGGCCAGCGTCGCGGTCACGACGTCGCCGTCGTTCGCACTGGTGACCTGCACCGGAAGAGGTGCGTCGTCCTGGTCGACGTAGGTGGCGTCGACGTTGAGCACCAACGTGGTCGGCTCCGGAGTGCTGGTCACGGTCACGTCGGCGGTGTCCGGCGTCGTGAGCGTCGCAGTGAGGTTGTCACCGGCTGCGGCAATGGTGAACTCGCAGTCCTTGACGATCGTGTCGCCGGGCACGATCAAGCCCACGGCCTGGCCGGCCTTGGCATTGCCCGGCCCGTAGACCCATCCTGCGTCGCAGGTGGCGTCGCTCAGCGAGAGCTCCCCGGAATCGATGTCACCGCCGCTCAACGGGGTCGAGTCGCTCCAGTAGGCCAGCGAACCGGCCCCACCGAGCAACAACACTGCCGCAGCAGCCGCGGCGATCGAACCCTTGGTCGACTTCTTCATTTCTGCTCCCTGTCATCAGTCGTAGTGCAGGGAAGTGCAGTCCCCTGTCACGACTACTCAACGGTGGTCTAGACCCCTCCTGACGCCAGACTCGCAGAAATAGTCATATCGGGCCATGGTCCCTAGTCATTCATGCGGCAGGGCGACGCTGCCAGGACGCAGTGACCTCGATGCGGCCCTCGTCGAACCTGGCCGTCAGTCCGTGGCGCGAGAAGCAGGACAGCACTGCGTCGAGCAGGTGGTCACCGGGCGCCGCGTTCGCGGTCGACGCGTGCCAGAGGTTGACCTCGAGCATGCCCTCGTCGATGGCGTGCCAGACGTCGGGGGGCGTGAACCACAAGATGCCGCGCAGGCTCGCTCCGTCACGCTCGAGCTCTGCCTTTGCCGCCCAGTGGTCGGCCACGCCCTGCAGAACGCGTACGCCGTGCGACGCGCACTCGGCGAAGACGGCCTGGAGCCGGTCGAAGTCCGTCGTCTCGGGCCAGGCGCCAGACTCCGAGCGCAGGTCGGCTCCCGCCTTGGCCAGCCAGGCCCGGGCCAGGATGGTCGCGTCGGTGCCGGGCATCTCTGCGTCGATCGCCTGCACGACCTCGGCCAGCATGTCGGGAGATGACAGGAGCCCGGCACGCACCTGGAGGCGGGCGAAGTCGACCAACTCCTCCTCGGGCGTACGCCGGGCTCCTCGAGTCACCATGTGATGCGGCAGGTCACCAGCCGCGCTCGGCGAGGCGGTGTGGCTGCGGGATGTCCTCGACGTTGATACCGACCATCGCCTCGCCGAGACCGCGGGAGACCTTGGCGACCACGTCGGGGTCGTCGTAGAAGGTGGTGGCCTTGACGATCGCCTCGGCGCGTTGGGCCGGGTTGCCGGACTTGAAGATGCCCGAGCCGACGAACACGCCCTCGGCGCCGAGCTGCATCATCATCGCCGCGTCGGCCGGAGTGGCGATGCCACCCGCGGTGAACAGCACGACCGGGAGCTTGCCGTGGGCGGCAACCTCCTTGACCAGCTCGTAGGGTGCCTGCAGCTCCTTCGCGGCGACGTAGAGCTCGTCGGCGCTGAGCGCGCCGAGCCGGCGGATCTCCCCGTTGATCGTGCGCATGTGGGTGACCGCGTTGGAGACGTCGCCGGTGCCGGCCTCGCCCTTGGAGCGGATCATCGCCGCACCCTCGGTGATGCGGCGCAGCGCCTCACCGAGGTTGGTCGCACCGCAGACGAAGGGGACCGTGAAGGTCCACTTGTCGATGTGGTTGGCGTAGTCGGCCGGGGTGAGCACCTCGGACTCGTCGATGTAGTCGACACCGAGGGACTGCAGGATCTGTGCCTCGGCGAAGTGACCGATGCGGGCCTTGGCCATCACCGGGATCGAGACGGCGGCAATGATGGAGTCGATCATGTCGGGGTCGCTCATCCGCGACACGCCGCCCTGGGCGCGGATGTCGGCGGGAACGCGCTCGAGCGCCATCACCGCCACGGCGCCGGCGTCCTCGGCGATCTTGGCCTGCTCGGCGTTGACGACGTCCATGATCACGCCGCCCTTGAGCATCTCGGCCATGCCGCGCTTGACGCCGGACGTGCCCGTCGCCTGCGCCTGCTGCGCGGGGACGACGGTGGTTTCGGGGGAATCAGTTGCCATGGCTCCAGCCTAGTCGCCTGTACACCGTTCAGTTCACCCGGGCCGGTGGTACGGCCGGCCCCGTCGACCGACCGGCTTCCGCGGTGGTGGGATCAGGAGTTCGCGGCCTCGGCGTACGCCTGCTGGCGGACGGTCCAGACCCGCTGGAAGACGGTGACGGTGCTGGCCACGGCCAGCGCCCAGAGGGTGACCTCCATCAGGATGGGCAGGTCGAAGATCGCGCTGAAGCCGGTCATCACGAGGATCGAGACCAGCCGGTCGGAGCGCTCCGCGATGCCGACCTTGGCATGGAAGCCCATGCCCTCGGCCTTGGCCCGGGCGTACGACGTCACCGAACCCATCACCAGGCACAACAGGGAGAGCACCAGGTAGAGGCGGCTGTCACCGGGGCCGGCGTAGTAGAGCACCAGGCCTCCGAAGATCGCGCCGTCCCCGATGCGGTCGAGGGTCGAGTCGAGGAAGGCACCGAAGCGGTTCGTCTTCCCGGTGACCCGCGCCATGTGGCCGTCGATGAGGTCGCTGAAGACGAACGCGGTGATGAACAGCACCCCGGTCAGCAGCTTGCCCTGGGGGAAGAACACCAGGGCGCCGGTGCAGACCCCGAGAGTGCCGACGAAGGTCACCGCGTCGGCACTGATGCCGAGCTTGATGAGCAACCTCGCAATGGGGTTGAGCAACTTGGTCCAGAACGCGCGAAATCTCTCCAACATGGCGGGTGCAGGGTATCGCCCCACCGGCGGGGTTGCAGCGTCGGCGTAGCGTGGAGGGCACGGAGCCAACCAGGCTTTCAATCAGGGAGCCACCATGGCCGACAAGTCGCCACGGCAAGGAATGTCCAAGAAGTCCGCAAAGTCCATCAAGGAGAAGCGGGCCGACAAGCACGCAAAGACCGCCGCCGCCTCCGACATGCACAAGCTCGCCGAAAAGAAACGGTGACTGCGCCACAGGCCCTGAGCCTGGGTGTCGTCGCGACCTCCGCCAAGGAGAACGAGCGGCGACTGCCGATCCACCCCGAGCACTTCCGGCGCCTCGCCCCGGAGGTGCGCGCCCGCATCACCCTTGAGCACGGGTACGGCGAACGCTTCGGCCACACCGACGCCTCGTTGGCCGACCAGGTGGCCGGGTTCGCCACGCGTGAGGAGCTGCTCGCCACCTCCGACGTCGTCCTTCTTCCGAAGCCGCAGCTGGCAGACGTCGAGGCCCTGCACGACGGCCAGGTCCTCTGGGGCTGGCCGCACTGCGTGCAGGACACCGCGCTCACCCAGGCGGCGATCGACCGAAAGCTGACCCTGGTCGCGTTCGAGGCGATGAACCACTGGACCCGCGACGGCACCGTCGGCCTGCACGTCTTCCACAAGAACAACGAGCTGGCCGGCTACTGCTCCGTGATCCACGCCCTGACGCTGGGCGGCATCACCGGCAGCTACGGGCGCAAGCTCACCGCCGTGGTGATCGGGTTCGGCGCCACCGCTCGTGGCGCGGTGACCGCCCTGAGTGCCAGCGGCATCCACGACGTCCGGGTGCTGACCATCCGTGACGTGGCCGCCGTGGCGTCACCGATCCACTCGGTGCGCATCCACCGCTTCGAGCACGACCCGGAAGCGCCGGCCCTCAGCCAGGTCTTCACCGACGCCGGCAAGGTGCCGCTGGCGCCGTTCCTCGCGGAGAGCGACATCGTCGTCAACTGCACGCTGCAGGACACCGCGGCGCCGCTGACCTACCTGCGCACCGAGGACCTCGACGCCTTCCGGCCCGGCAGCCTGATCGTCGACGTCTCGTGCGACGAGGAGATGGGCTTCAGCTGGGCCCGGCCGACCACCTTCGACGACCCGATGTTCAACGTGGGCAACCACATCGGCTACTACGCGGTCGACCACACCCCGTCGTACCTCTGGAGCTCGGCCACATGGGAGAACAGTGAGGCGCTGCTGCCGTTCGTGCCCACGGTCCTGGCCGGGCCCGAGGCCTGGGCTGCCGACGAGACCATCCGGCGGTCGATCGAGATCCAGGACGGGCAGATCGTGAACCCGGCGATCCTGGCGTTCCAGGGCCGCACCGATGCAGGGGTCCTCATCAGCTGAGTGGACCAGCGGTGGCTGCGGGCTCGAGGCGGGCCCGCGGCCAACGTGGCATCCGGGGTCGGCCCGCCCCTTGACACGGAGGCGATCCCGGCGCACGCTCCTAACTATGTTAGATGCGCCTAACCGCGATAGGAACGCCGAACGTCGCGAGGCCACGCGGCGCGAGATCGTCGAAGCCGCATGGGCGATCGCCCGCGAGTCGGGTCTCGCCGAGCTGACCCTGCGCGACGTCGCTGCTCGCGTCGGGATGCGAGCACCGTCGCTCTACTCCCACTTCGCCTCGAAGAACGCGATCTACGACGCCATGTTCGGTCAGGCATGGAGCGAGTACGAGTCGTCGGTGCTGGCCTTGGAAGACGCGCTGCCCGAGCACCCCCGCGCCGCCGCCAAGCAGTACGGGCGCCATTTCTTCGACTTCGCCGTCGACGACCTCCCGCGCCACCAGTTGATGAACCAGCGGGTCATCCCGGGGTTCGAACCGAGCCCTGAGTCCTACGCCCCCGCCGTACGCGTTCTCGAGCGCGCGGCCGCGAACGTCCGCGAGCTCGGGGTCACCTCCGAGGACGACTTCGCGATCCTGATCGCCCTGATCGGTGGTCTGATCAACCAGCACCACGCCAACGACCCCGGTGGCGACAGGTACGCCGGGCTCCTCGACCGCGCGATCGACATGTGGGCCGATGCCGTCGGCCTTCCCGCCGAAGATCCCGCTCCTCCCTCGAGAAAGTCCGCCCCATGAACCACGCGGCCTCCCTTGCCCCCACACGCGCCCCACGGCGCTCACAGCTGCCCCGTCACACGGCGATGCAGCTGGCCGCCACCGAGTACGACCGCATGTCCGCAATGCTCGCCGAGCTGCGGCCCGACGACTGGAGCCTGCGCACGGACTGCGCCGAATGGGATGTGCGACAACTCGCCTCGCACCTTCTCGGGATGGCGAGCATGGTCACCAGCCCGATGGAAGTCGCCCGTCAGCAGAAGGCTGCCAAGAAGGTGCACGCCACGCGCGGTGGCCAGATGATCGACTCACTGACCCAGGTCCAGGTCGACGAGCGCGCCGACCGCGGTCCGGCCGAGCTCGTCGCAGAGGCCGAGAGGATCGGCCGCAGGGCCGTCCGGGGCCGCCGACTGCTGGCCATCGCCGGAGGCCGCATGAAGCTGCCCGAGCCGGAGCAGGTCGACGGCCGCTCCGAGTACTGGACGGTGGGCTACCTGATGGGCACCATCCTCACCCGCGACCCGTGGATGCACCGGATCGACCTGGCCCGGGCCACCGGCCACGCACTCGAGCTCACGCCCGAGCACGACGGTGTGATCGTCGACGACGTGGTGCGCGAGTGGGCAGAACGGCACGGGCAGGCGTACCACCTCGAACTCACCGGCCCAGCGGGGGGTCAGTGGGCGTCCGACGAGCTGCGTTCCGGCACCGACACGATCGCGATGGACGCCGTCGAGTTCTGCCGCATCCTCTCAGGCAGGGCCACCGGCACGGGGCTGCTGACCACGTCGGTCCCGTTCTGATCCCGACAGGTCAACCCGCGTCGAGAGCCGCGCACACCTCGTCGACGGCAGTGGGCACCCCGGCCACGGACCAGACCACTCCTGCTGCCGTCGTACGGCGGGCGGCGCCGCCCACACCCCGCACGATCGCAGAGCCGGGCAACCAGTCCCATGCCGGCACCGAGTGCTGGAAGAGCACGTCCATCTGCCCCCTGGCCACGGCCATGTGGTCCATCGTCCCGGAGCCGAGCATCCGCAGCGTCGCGGCGCCGTCGACCGCCCGTGTGAAGGCGGCGCCGACCTCGCCGGCGTAGAACGGGGGATGCAGGTACGTCGAGGCGCACGACTCCGCCAGCGGCCTGTCCTCGATCCGCGGAAGCAACTCCCCGTTGCGAGTCGACGGGAGGTCCGGCCCGCCGACGTACACCTCGTCACGCGCCGGGTGGTGGACCGCGCCGAGCAGCACGTCGTCGCGGTCCGTCAAGGCCAGGGCAGAGCACCACCAGTCCATGCCGCGGAAGAAGTTGTAGGTGCCGTCCACAGGGTCGATCACCCACGTGCGACCGGACGTACCGACATGGTCGGTGCCCTCCTCCCCCACGATCGAGTCGTCGGGGCGGGCCTCACGAAGGGCGCGGACGATCAGGGCCTCGGCGGCGTGGTCGGCGGCCGTGACGATGTCGGCCACGTTCGTCTTCTGCTGCGAGCCGAGACCGTCGGACCGCATGCGCGCGGCCAGTTGCCCGGCCTCACGCACGAGCCGGCCGGCGAGTTCCGCGTCCGGGACCGTCATTCGGCTCTGGCCCACGCCTCGGCCAGCAGACGTCGGGTGTCCTGGAGGAGCTGCGGAAGGGTCTTGGTGCCACCGACGACGGTGATGAAGTTGGAGTCGCCCGACCAGCGGGGTACGACGTGCTGGTGCAGGTGGTCGGCCAAGGAACCGCCGGCCGGGCCGCCCAGGTTGAGCCCGACGTTGAAGGCGTGCGGGTTGCTGACGCCCCTGATCACCCGGATGGCCCGCTGGGTGAGGGCCATCAGCTCGGAGGACTCCGGTTCGGTCAGCTCCTCGAGCCCGGCCACGTGCCGGTAGGGAACCACCATCAGGTGACCCGGGTTGTAGGGATGCAGATTGAGGACGGCGTACGCCTGCTCACCCCGGGCGACCACCAGGGACTCCTCGTCGGACAGTCCCGGGATCGAGCAGAACGGGCAGCCGTCACCCTCCGTCGCCGTGCGGACGTAGGCCATCCGGTGGGGGGTCCAGATCCGTTCCAGGCCGTCCTGCTCCCCCGGCCCCTGCTGGTGGAACCCTTCCGACGCCACCGCGGCGCCCCCTCAGACCTGTTCGCGTGACTCGACGGCGGCGGCCACCCGGGCGATCGCCTCGGCCAACGGCACCCCGTTGTCCTGGCGGCCGTCGCGGTAGCGGAACGACACCGCACCGGCCTCCACGTCGGCGTCGCCGGCAATCATCATGAACGGCACCTTCTGCAGCTGCGCGTTGCGGATCTTCTTCTGCATCCGGTCGTCGGACAGGTCGACCTCGGCGCGCAGTCCCTGCGCCTTCATGGTGCGGGCCACCTCGAGGAGATAGTCGTTGTGGCGCTCCGCGATCGGGATGCCCTGCACCTGCACCGGCGCGAGCCAGGGCGGGAACGCGCCGGCGTAGTGCTCGACCAGCACGCCCATGAACCGCTCGATCGAGCCGAACTTGGCCGAGTGGATCATCACCGGCTGCTGACGCGTGCCGTCGGCGGCGACGTACTCGAGGTTGAACCGGTCGGCCGACGGCTGGTTGAAGTCGTACTGGACGGTGCCCATCTGCCAGGTGCGGCCGATCGCGTCGCGCGCCTGCACGGAGATCTTCGGGCCGTAGTACGCCGCGCCGCCGGGGTCGGGAACCAGCTCCAGGCCGGTGGCCGTGGCCACCTCCTCGAGGACCTTGGTGGCGATCGCCCAGTCCTCGTCGGAGCCGATGAACTTGTCCTTCGACGCGTCTCGGGTCGACAGCTCCAGGTAGAAGTCGTCGATCCCGAAGTCGCGGAGGAGCGACAACATGAAGTTCAGCAGGTGCGCCACCTCGTCGGGCGCCTGCTCGGGGGTCACGTACGAGTGCGAGTCGTCCTGCGCGAAGCCGCGCACGCGGGTCAGGCCGTGGATCACGCCGGACTTCTCGTGCCGGTAGACGTGGCCGAACTCGAACAGGCGCAGCGGCAGCTCACGGTAGGAACGCTGCCGCGAGCGGTAGATCAGGTTGTGCATCGGGCAGTTCATCGCCTTGAGGCGGTAGTCCATGCCGTCGACGTCGAGGGGCGGGTACATGCCCTCGCCGTAGTAGGGCAGGTGCCCGGAGGTGTGGAACAGCTCCTCCTTGGCGATGTGCGGCGTACCGACGTAGTCGAAGCCCTCCTCGATGTGCCGCTCGCGGACGTAGTCCTCCATGGCGCGCTTGATCACGCCGCCCTTGGGGTGGAA
This sequence comes from Nocardioides sp. Root151, assembly GCF_001427925.1. NCBI lineage: Bacteria > Bacillati > Actinomycetota > Actinomycetes > Propionibacteriales > Nocardioidaceae > Nocardioides > Nocardioides sp. Root151. The sequence continues at coordinate 545,879 of NZ_LMGG01000004.1, read as the reverse complement.
GACCGGCAGGCCCGACCCGATCTCGTCGGGGAAGCTGAACAGGTCCAGTTCGCGGCCGAGCTTGCGGTGGTCGCGGCGCTCGGCCTCCTCGATGCGGTGGAGGTGCTCCTCGAGGGCCTCCTTGGTCTCCCAGGCGGTGCCGTAGATGCGCTGGAGCTGCTTGTTCTTCTCGTCGCCGCGCCAGTACGCCGCCGCACTGCGCATCAGCTTGAACGCCGGGATGCGCTTGGTGGTGGGCAGGTGCGGGCCACGGCAGAGGTCCTTCCAGATCGTCTCGCCGTTGCGGTTCAGGTTGTCGTAGATGGTCAGCTCGCCCTCGCCGACCTCGACGCTCGCCCCTTCGGCCGCATCCTCGGCCTTGCCGCCGCCCTTGAGGCCGATCAGCTCGATCTTGTAGGGCTCGTCCTGGAGCTCGTTGATCGCCTCGGCGTCCGGGATCGGACGGCGGGAGAACTTCTGGCCCTCCTTGATGATCTTGCGCATCCGCGACTCGATCTTGACGAGGTCCTCGGGGTGGAACGGGGTCTCGACGTCGAAGTCGTAGTAGAAGCCGTTCTCGATCGGCGGCCCGATGCCGAGCTTGGCGTCGGGGAAGAGGTCCTGGACGGCCTGGGCCAGCACGTGCGCGGTGGAGTGGCGCAGGATGTCGCGGCCGTCGGCGCTCTCGATGACCACGCCCTCGACGACGTCACCGTCACCGAGCTCGTAGGCGAGGTCCTTGAGGGCGTCGCCGACCCGGGCCGCGATCACGGTCGGGTCGTCCTTGAACAGCTCCCAGGCCCGGGTGCCCGTCGTCACGGTCTGCTCCTCGCGCGCATCGGCGTGGGCGAGGACGACGTGGATGTCGGACACTGGTTCTCCTTGGTGGGGCGTGCGGTGGTGTCGCCGGTCCGGCGACAGGGCGATCGTATCGGCCCGGCCAGCCGTGGCGCCCTCGGGTTTCCGTCCCGCCGACGGCGCACCCGCGCGACTGTCCACGGGTCGGTGGGTCAGCCGTTCCGTCTTTCCACGGACGCCTACCATCGGCATGTGCTCGGGCGAACTTGTGCGGGCGTATCCCGCGGACTGAGGACTTGATGCAGAAGAGCAAGCGCGCGTTGCTGGTCGGACTCGCCGTGGCCCTGGTGGCCTGCGGTGGATATGTCGTCTACGACAGGGTCAACGACGACGGACCGGTGAAGAAGACCGAGGTGGTCCTGCCGCAGTCGCCGTACGACTCCGGCAAGGACGAGCCCCGCAAGACGCGGGTCTACGTCGACAACTCGGGCCCGACGGTCAGCGTCTCGGTGCGTACGGCGACGAAGCCGTGGACCGACCAGCTCTCCGTGACGGTCAACGGCAGGACCACGGAGCTGCGGCGGGGCCGGATCCCACTCGGCGGCTGCGCCCCGCATGTGGTGGCCGAGCCCACCTCGATGCTGACCCGCCTCGACTTCGACCGCACGTGTGTCAAGAAGTCGGCGGACCTCAAGGTCTCGGTGGCCGTCGACGGTGCCGGTCCGGTGCGCGCCACGGCGGCCGAGACCGCGAAGCCGAACGTCCTGATGATCATGGTCGACGACATGCGCGCCGACGACCTGCGCTACATGCCCAACGTGCAGAAGCTGATCGGCAAGCAGGGCGTCAACTTCACCAACGCGTTCGCCAGCTTCCCGTTGTGCTGCCCTGCCCGCGCCTCGGTGATGTCGGGCCAGTACCCGCACAACCACGGCGTCTGGTCCCATGACCCGCCGTGGGGCTTCCCGTCGTTCGACGACGCGGAGACCTTCCCGGTGTGGCTGACGGCCGCCGGCTACCGCACGACGTACCTCGGCAAGTACCTCAACGGCTACGGCAGCCAGCCCGAGCCGGGCAGGACCACGGGCACGTCCACGCAGTACGTGCCCCAGGGCTGGGCGCTCTGGAACGGATCCATCGACGGCGGCCTCTCCCCCTCGGACCCCGACGACGGCGGTACCTACCGCTACTGGGACACCACGCTCAACAACAACGGTGACGGCTACATCTCGCTCAAGGGCAAGTACCAGACCAACGCGTACGCCGACATGACCAACGAGATGGTCTCGGAGTCCGCAGCCGCTGACGACCCGTTCTTCCACTACGTCTCGTTCACCGCACCCCACCACGGCGGTCCGCACGAGTCCGACGACCCGCCGGACGTCAAGACGCCGGCCCGGCCCAAGCGCATGCGCGGTGCCTTCGACGACATCATCAAGAAGGCACCCGGTGCGACTTGGAAGGACCCCGACCGCCAGGCCGACAAGCCGAAGCGGCTCCAGGGCCACCCGTCCAAGGACAAGATGAAGCAGGTCCTCCAGCTCACCCGCCAGCGCGCCGAGTCGTTGTACGTCGTCGACGGCGCCGTGAAGCGGATGATCGCCAACCTGAAGAAGACCGGCAAGCTCGACAACACCGTGGTCGTCTTCACCAGCGACAACGGCTACTTCCTCGGCGAGCAGGGCATCCCCACCGGCAAGGTGCTCCCCTACGAGCCGTCCCTGCGGGTGCCGCTGCTGATGCGCGGGCCGGGCATCCCCAAGGGCGAGGTGCGCACCGACCCGTTCCTCTCGATCGACTACGCCTCGACGTTCTCCGACCTCGGCGACGCAAAGGTCGGCCCGGCCGTCGACGGTCGCAGCATGCTCGACGTGGTCCGCCTGGGCGACGAGACGAGCGGCGACTCCTGGAGCCGGGTCGTCCTCACCGAGACCACGCCGACCAACGCGGTCCGCGACGCCCTGGCCGCGAAGCAGCCGGTCGGAGCCCGCACCGCCGAGATGATGCTGGGCAAGGTCACCGGCATCCGGACCGGGCAGTACCTCTACACCGAGTGGCAGGCCGAGCCGGGCGACCCGAAGTCCAACATCCGCCAGGAGCTGTACGACGTCCGCGGCGACCCCAACGAGTACGAGAACCTGGCCCTCGACCCGAAGCAGGAGTCGCTCCTCGCCGAGTTCCACAAGATCCTCGTGCGGGCCCGCACCTGCGTCGGGCCCGAGTGCGAGTTCCTGCTGCCGCGCAACCTGCGCTGAGCCCCACTCACGGGGCGTAGCGTCGGGCCATGGTCCGGACGCAGTACTACACGGCGACGAGCGCCGACGGGTTCATCGCCGACGCCGACAACTCGCTGGACTGGCTCTTCGAGGTCCCGCACGACGACGACGCCGACGCCGGCGGCTGGGACGAGTTCATCGCCGGCGTCGGCGTCATGGCGATGGGGTCGACGACCTACGAGTGGGTCCTCGAGCACGACCAGATCCTGGCCGACCCGGCGAAGTGGAAGTCCTACTACGACGAGCGCCCGTGCTGGGTGTTCACGCACCGGGAGCTGCCACCGATCCCCGGCGTCGACATCCGCTTCGTCTCCGGCCCGGTCGAGTCGTCGTACGACGACATGGTGGCGGCCTCCGACGGCCGCAACCTCTGGGTCGTGGGCGGCGGCGACCTGGTCGGGCAGTTCGACGACGCCCGGCTCCTCGACGAGATCATCCTCAACCTGACGCCGGTGTTCCTCGGCTCCGGCGCCCCGCTGCTCCCCCGCCGGATCACGTCGTCGCGGGTCCGGCTGCGGTCGGCGTACGCCGAGGGCCAGCGCGTCCGCATCACCTTCGACGTCAGTCGCGACCCGTCGTGAGTTCCAATCGACCTGTCGCCAGTTTCGATCGACCCGTCGCCAGTTCGGCCGAGCTCCAAGCAATCACGGCAGGTCACCCGGAACGCAGCACGACAAAGGCCGGCTTCCCTTGGGGAAACCGGCCTCTGACCTGCAAGAACGTGGTGGGCGATACTGGGTTCGAACCAGTGACCTCTTCGGTGCAAACGGCAGAGCCGCGCTACCTCTGCGGTGGTGGGCGATACTGGGTTCGAACCAGTGACCTCTTCGGTGTGAACGAAGCGCGCTACCACTGCGCCAATCGCCCGCAGGTGCGCCGGAAACACTAGCGCATGGTCCCGGGCATCACGGAATCCACCCCCGTTCGGAATGTGACCCAGATTTCATCTTGACACGCGTCATGATTTTCGCGGCTGTGCGTTTCATCCCTGACACCCCAGTTCCAGGGAGGACCCGAGATGCACTTCGACCGAAGCCGCTCAGCCGACACCGTGACGCAGGAGATCACCATGCGTTGTGTCGACGCCGACGGCGAGACCGTCGTCCTCGAAGCGACCCTCGGGTACGACGCGGCCGACCCCTACGCCGTCACCGCGACGTTCCGCACCGAGATCTGCGAGGTCGTGTGGACCTTCGCCCGCGACCTCCTGACCCGCGGCCTGACCGATCCGACCGGTGAGGGCGACGTGCACGTCTGGCCGTGCCTCGACGCCAACGGTCGGGCGGTCGTCATCATCGAGCTCTGCTCCCCCGACGGCGAGCTGCTCGTGCAGGCGCCGACGACCGAGATCACGAAGTTCGTGAACCGGACCCTGGCCCGCGTGCCGGTCGGCACCGAGAGCACCCGCATCGACGTCGACGAGCTGATCGACCAGCTGCTCGCCGTCTGAGCAGACTGAGCTGACTCACGGGTCGAGCTGAGCGACCTCCTGGCGAGCCCACACCTCGGCGACCTCCTTGGTGACCGGACCGGGCGCCGGATAGTCGCGCCCGTCGAGCCGGTGCACGCCCTGCACGTCACGGGTCGTCGAGACCAGGAACATCTCACTGGCCCCCTCCAGCACGGACAGCGGCTCGTCGACCTCGCGACCGCCGTACCACTCGAGCACGAGCGCCCGGGTGACGCCGGCGAGGCAGCCGCTGGCCAGGGTCGGCGTCCGCAGCTCGCCGTCGACGACGTAGAAGAGGTTGCTGCCGGTGCCCTCACAGATGTTGCCGGCGAGATTGCCGAACAGCGCCTCGGTCGCCCCCTTCTCGGCCGCGTGGGCCAGCGCGACGACGTTCTCGGCGTACGACGTGGTCTTCAGCCCGGCCAGCGCCCCGCGCTCGTTGCGCGGCCACGGCACCGTCACCAGCGACGTCGTCGGTGGGTAGGGGTCCATCGACGCCGCCACGACGACCAGCGTCGCGGGCGCGTCGCCACGCCCGGACCCGAGCGGCGCGACTCCCCCGGTATAGGTGATCCGGATCCGCCCCAACGGCAGGTCCTGACCCTCGAGCGCCTCGGCGACCGCACCCCGCACCTGGTCGAGGTCGACCGGCGGCAGACCGAGGCCCTTGGCACTACGAGCCAGGCGCTCGACATGCCGCGTCAGCGCGAACGCCTGACCGTCCATGACCTTGATCGCCTCGAAGACTCCGTCGCCGACCGTGAAGCCGTGGTCGGACACGGTCACCGCCGGAGCCTGCGGGTCGGTGAGCAGATTGCCGTTGATCCATACGCGCATGACTGCAATCTATCGGGGCGTACGGCGACCCGACAGACCGGCAACACGCAGTTCCGGACCCCGATTTTGCGTGTCTGGGGGTCTCGGCTAATGTTCTCTTCGCACCGCCGGTCAGCCGGAGGTCGCAAGCGGACATAGCTCAGTTGGTAGAGCGCAACCTTGCCAAGGTTGAGGTCGCGAGTTCGAGTCTCGTTGTCCGCTCGGAGAGTTTCTGCCTCCACGGTGGAGTGGCCGAGAGGCGAGGCAACGGACTGCAAATCCGTCTACACGGGTTCAAATCCCGTCTCCACCTCGATAGCCCGATCTGCCGGAATGTGGGATCTTGGGACATCACGGGCGATTGGCGCAGCGGTAGCGCGCTTCCCTGACACGGAAGAGGTCACTGGTTCAAACCCAGTATCGCCCACAGAGAAACAGCAGGTCAGAGGCCCTCTCGAGGGCCTCTTTCCAATTCTGGGAGCATACCTGTCGCGGTCGGGCTCGGCCGTTCCTCGCCAGCCGCAGTGGCCGCACTTTCGATCCAGTCGTCCCGCGGAGTAGCGACGCGGCCACCGAAATCGGCGCGCCGATCGGGACTTCTGTCACTACGGTTCGAGTCATGGCGATCTTCCAAAAGCGCAAGCGTGCCGAGCATCGGTTCGAGCACGTCGGGGCGCTCCAATCACCTCCTGGCTTCGACGAACTAATCACCGTGAGCGCCGCACCATCGGGTCCCGTCGCTCTCTGGGCGGATGCCACTGCCCGGAGCGATATCGAGGCGCACTTCGAAAGCCTTGGCTCTGCCAGCTTCCCCGAGACTCGCACGTCGTCTCGGCCCCAGGTGGCCCTGTGCGCGTACCGCTCTGCCTCCATGGCACCCGCGCACGCTGTGGTCCTGGAGGAGCTGCCGATTGCCCATCCGCTCATACAGGAGCTGCCCAACGGAGACTTCCTCGTCGTTGGCGCAAGGTGTGCGTGGCGTCCTGAAGGACCAGAGCGCAACGCCCTGATCGTCGGGCACGACGGCGCAGTCGTGCACGAGGGCACGCTGGGCGACGGAATCGAGCACATGCTCGTTGACGACAGCGGGGGGATCTGGGTCGGCTACTTCGACGAAGGGATCTTCGGCAACTTCGGCTGGGGCAGCCCCGGACCCGAGCCCCTGGGATCGGCGGGCATAGTCCGATGGTCACCCATGTTCGAGAAGCTGTGGGAGTACGAGGCGATCGACGACTACTGGCTCGCCGACTGTTATGCGCTCAACGTCGATTCCGATCGAGTCTGGGCTTGCCCCTACACGGATTTCTCGATCCTGGAGATCGCCTCCGACCAGGCCACCGCTCGCGCGACGACTGACGTCAGTGGCCCGCGCGCGCTGCTTATAGCCGGTGAGAAGGTGGCGCTGATGGGCGACTACAAGTTCGGCGGATCGCTTCTGCTCGGGAACCTGGACAACCTGAGTCGTCTCAAGAAGAGCGAAATCGGGATACCTGACGGCCGTCGGATGCCTCCCGGCACGCTGGTCTGTCGCGGCAGCGTTGCCCACTTCTTCGTCGACGCGGACTGGTTCACCTTCGACCTGGCACGAGCGATCTGACCACACGGGGAGTCCATGACCCAGGAGAGGACGGGATGAGGAATTGAGATGAGGCGAAGACGGAGACAGTTCCAGTGACCTCGGATTCCGCCTTCGGTACTCGTCACCCAGGCGGCGCGCAGCGACGTAGTCGCCATTCGAAAGCGTTGTCCTGAAGGGTTCAGGTGGACAGCAGGACGGACCGCACGAACTCCACAGGCGTCTTCGCGGAGTTCTCGTAGGAGTAGGGCCGATCGCTGCGCAACAGAGCCGACTCCCCCGCACGGATGACCACTCGCTGGTCGTCGACGAAGACAGTCAACTCGCCCTTGAGCACGTAGAACAGCTCCTGCGAACGCGCGGGGTCGGCGTGGCCGCGGTAGCTGTCCCCGGGCACCAGCCTCCAGCGCCACAGGTCGACCACTCGCTCGTCGGCGGACTCGAGCAGGTGCGCGGCACTGCCCGGCTCACCGGTCCACACCAGGACGTGCGCGTCGCCACCGTGCACCGTGATCGGCTGCTCGGGCTCGCGGGCAGCAACGAGGGCAGCGAAGTCAGTGTCGAGCTGACGCGCGATCCGAGTCACCGTCACGAGGCTGGGGTTCGCCTGACCCAGCTCGATCTGGGTCATCAGCCGGCGACTGATCCCGGATCGCTCGGCGAGCTGCTGGACCGTCATCGACTTCCCGGCGCGCAGCTCCCGGACCCTGCCGCCGAGTCGACCCAGCAGGTCGTCGTCGAGCGCTCCGTGATCGGTGAGGTGTGCGGCATCGGTCGCACCCCCGGAGTGCTCCATGCGTCTACTCCGCGAACAGCTGGTCGATGTCGCGGAACGCCTTGAACTCCAGCGCGTTTCCGGACGGGTCGAGGAAGAACATCGTCCACTGCTCTCCGGGCTCCCCCTCGAACCGCACGTAGGGCTCGATGACGAAGTCGGTGCCCGCTGCTGTGAGTCGGTCAGCCAGCTCGCGGAACGCGTCGACAGCCAGGACCAGCCCGAAGTGCGGGACGGGCACCTGATGGCCGTCGACAAGATTGGTGCCGGCCACGGCGTTCACGTGCTCGTCGACCTGGTGCGTGACGACCTGGTGGCCGGCCACGTTCCAGTCGGTCCATCGCTCGGCCGAGCGCCCTCGATCGAAGCCGAGCACCTCCCCGTAGAAGCGACGAGCCGCGTCGATGTCGTGGACCGGGAGCGCGAGATGGAAGGGTGGAAGCGTCGTGGAAGTCATGTGCGCACGATACTGCTCACCTGTGACACTTTCAATGCGCATCTAGCTCCTAGGTGCTCCCCGGCTCCCTGCCCGCTCCGGCCTGCGAGTCCCCGCACGACATCGCCCCGGGGCCTCTGGTCACCGAACCACGGTGGGTGTAGGCATGGTTCATGGCTGCTCTCGAAAGTGCCCACCTGCTCGCAGAACTCGAATCGACGGTCGAGGACAACCTCAACCGACACCTGGCCACGGCAGACGAGTGGATGCCGCACGAGTACGTGCCCTGGAGCCTCGGCCGCGACTTCGCCGACCTCGGTGGCGAGCCGTGGGAGCTCGCGCAGTCACGACTGTCCCCCATCGCTCGTACGGCGCTCGAGGTCAACCTGCTGACCGAGGACAACCTGCCGAGCTACCACCGCGAGATCGACCGGGCCTTCGGTCGCGAGAGCGCCTGGGGCACCTGGGTCAACCGCTGGACCGCCGAGGAGGGTCGCCACGCCTTCTGCATCCGCGACTACCTCCTCGTCACTCGCGGTGTCGATCCGGTCGAGCTCGAGCGGGCCCGGATGGAGACCATGGAGGTCGGCTACGACTCCGTCGACAAGCCGTTGCTCAACGTCTGCGCCTACGTGTCCTTCCAGGAGCTCGCAACCCGGGTCTCGCACCGCAACACCGGGCGCTACACCGAGGAGCCGGTCGCCGAGAAGCTGCTCTCCCGGGTCGCCAAGGACGAGAACCTGCACATGATCTTCTACCGCAACATCGTCACCGCGGCCCTCCAGCTCACGCCGAGCCAGACGATGCGCGCGATCACCGAGGAGGTCGTCGGCTTCCAGATGCCCGGCAACATCATCCCCGGCTTCTCGCGCAAGGCGGTGGCGATGGCCAAGGCCGGGATCTACGACCTGCGGATCCACCACGACGACATCGTCACTCCGCTGCTGCGACAGTGGGGCGTCTGGGATCTCGAGGGCCTCGACGCCGACGGGGAGAAGGCGCGCGAGGAGCTCGCGGCCGCGGTCGCCGCCCTGGACGCCGAGGCGGCCAGGTTCGTGGAGCGCCGAGCCGAGGCAGCCGCCAAGAAGGCAGCCCGTACGTCGGCACCGCAGGTCACCTGATCGCGCAGTGCCCGGGCCTCGTGCTCAGGTCCGCGCAGAGATGATCCGGTCGGCGTTGGTGCCGACCCAGCGCATCAGGGGCAGCAGGTGCCCGTGGACCTCCCGGCCGGCCTCGGTCAGGTTGTACTCGACATGTGGGGGCACGACCGGCTGCGCGACCCGGCGGACCAGCCCGTCGGCCTCCAGGGTCTTCAGCGTCTGGGCGAGCATCTTCTCGCTGATCCCCTCGATGCAACGGCGCAGCTCGCTCCAGCGCAGGGTGTCGGTGCCCAGCGACAGGAGCACCAGCACGCCCCACTTGCTCGTGACGTGATCGAGGAGGGTGCGGCTCGGACACTGGGCCTGGAAGACTCCGCCCTCCAGGCCCGGGATGTCCCTCAACGGCGACTCGCTAACTTTCACGTCAGTACCTTACTCCAAAGTGCGTACTGTGGATTGGGAAGTATGGCGACCGGTCGCTCGTTCCAGTCGGTGAAAGCATCCACCGAAAGGAACCCCATGTCCTACATCGTCATCGGCGCCACGGGCCAGCTCGGCACACTCACCGTCGACGCGCTGCTCGACCGCGGCGCCGCGCCGCACGACATCGTTGCCGCCGGACGCAATGCCGACAGGCTCGCCGCCCTCGCGGCCCGGGGTGTCCACACCCGGTCGATCGACCTCAGCGATCCCGCGAGCCTGGCCGACCTGTTCTCCCGCGACGACACCGTGCTGCTGATCTCGGGCAACGAGCTGGGCCAGCGCGTCGTACAGCACGGCAACGTGATCGACGCCGCCAAGGCAGCGGGCGTCAAGCGCCTCGTCTACACGAGCGCGCCGAAGGCCGACGACACGGCGCTCGTCCTGGCCCCGGAGCACAAGGCCACCGAGGAGCTCATCGCCGCCTCCGGACTGCCGGCCACCATCCTGCGCAACGGTTGGTACACCGAGAACTACCTCCAGGCCGCCGAGCAGGCCCGCCAGACCGGCGTACTCCTCACCAGCGCCGGCGAGGGCCGCATCTCCAGCGCCAGCCGCAGCGACTACGCCGAGGCGGCCGCGGTGGTCCTGCTCGACGACAGCACGGCCGGCCGGACCTTCGAGCTGTCGGGTGACACCTCGTGGGACCAGCAGGAGCTGGCAGACGCGATCGGGCAGGCGACCGGTCGCGAGGTCGCCCTCCAGTCGGTCACGCCCGACGAGCACCAGCGGCTGCTGGTCGCCGCCGGCCTCGACGAGGGCACGGCCGGATTCGTGGTCGCCCTCGACGGCAACACCCGCGACGGGCTGCTCGGGGTCACGAACGGCGAGCTGAGCGCGCTGATCGGCCACCCGACCACGCCCCTGGTCGACGGACTGCGTGCGGGCGTCGCCGCGACGGTCTGAGACCGGCCGGCGAGGACGACTCAGCCTCGAGGCTCAGTCGTCCTCGTCGGCGGTGTCCTCGTCGTGGGTGCCGGGACGCGGCGCCCACGGCTGCTCCTTGGCCGGGCGTACGACGATCAGCCGGTCGCCGCGCGCCAGCTGGGTCACCACCGGGTCGAAGTAGCGGTAGACCTGCTCGTCGCGGACCACCGCGATGACCTGGTCGGGAAGCGACTGCGGCTGCTTGCCGACCTCCTTGACCAGGAGGTCGCGCTCGGCGACCTCGAGGCCGGCGCCGTAGGTCATCAGGTCCTCCATGACCTCCCCCAGCGTCGGCGACATGGACGAGAGGCCCAGCAGGCGACCCACGGCCTCGCTGGAGGTGACCACCGCGTCGGCACCACTCTGGCGGACCAGGGGCACGTTGTCCTGCTCGCGGACCGCGGCCACGATGTAGGCGTCGGGGTTGATCTGGCGCACGGTGAGGGTCGCCATCATCGTGTTGGCGTCGTGGTCGGTCGTGATGATCACCTGGCTGGCCCGGCCCACACCGGCGCGACGCAGCACGTCACGGCGGGTGGCATCGCCGGCGAGCACGGCCAGGCCGTCGGCGTTGGCCTCGTCGCGTGCGCTCGACCTGGGGTCGACCACCACGATCGTCTCGGGGTCCCTGCCGTTCTGGACCAACGTGTTGGCGGCACTGCGGCCCTTGGTGCCGTAACCGATGACGACGACGTGATCCTGCATCTTCTTCCTCCACCGGGCAACCCGGAACATCTCTCGGCCCTGGGCAGCGAGCACCTCGAGCGTCGTACCGATCAAGAGCACCAGGAACGCGATGCGTGCCGGCGTGATCACGAAGGCGTTCACCAGTCGTGCTGACGTCTCCACTGGCGTGATGTCGCCGTACCCGGTCGTGCTCAGTGTGACGGTCGTGTAGTAGATCGCATCGACCAGGTCCACGGCGCCCGTCGGGTCGTTGGCGTCGCGGTATCCCTTGCGGTCGAGCCACACCAGGAGCACGGTGCCGGCCAGGATCCCGAAGGCCAGCAGGAGACGCCGGCCCAGCTCCCACCACGGGGAGCGGGCACGGGCCGGGAGCGCGACGCCCTGGAGCACTCGTTGGACCGTCTGCTCGTCGTGCTGCATCACCACACCCCGCTCGAGGGCGCGGCAGCCACCCCGGGGACGCCGTCGAATCGTGTGGACACGGGCGTCAGTGTGACACGGCTCGGAGGCCTCATTGCGGCGGCGTGCCCTCCACGGGGCGCTCGACAAGGCGCTTCGCCTGGCGTTCGGGCGTGGCCTTCGCCGGGCGTTCGTCCTTGGGCTTCGCCGGCGCCTCCTGGTCGGGCTTCGCCGGGCGCTCGTCCTTGGGCGAGGTGTAGCGCTCAGTGAGGCGCGACGGGAGCACGGCATTGATCCGCTTCATCAGCTCGGTGCGGGCCCGCTGCGTGGAGTTCTGTGGGAAGACCGCGTCACACGCCGCGTTCAGCGCGGCCCCGATCAGCACGGCGATCGAGACCAGGTAGAGCCACAGGAGTACGGCGATGGGCGCGGCGAGTGGTCCGTAGACGGACTTGGAGTCGGCGGCGGTCACAGTGAGGACCCAACGGAGCAGGTAGGAGCCGAAGACCCAGCTGACCAGGCTGAACGTGGCGCCCGGCAGGTTGTATCGCCAGGCCGTCCGCACCGGGACGGACACGTGGTAGAGGGTCGCGAGGAAGCAGATGCACAGCACGATCACGATCGGCCAGTAGAGATCGGCCAGGAAGCCCAGGCGCTCGGGCAGCCAGTGACCGACCAACTGCGGCCCGGCCACCACGAGTGGGATCGTGATCACGCCGGTGACCAGTCCGAGCACGTAGAGGCCGAACGAGAGCGCCCGGGTCTTGACGATCCCGCGGTGCCCGCCGAGTCCGTGCATGATCGTGATGGTGTCGACGAAGACGTTCAACGCCCGGGAGCCCGACCACAGGGCCAGGATGAATCCGATCGAGATGACGTCGAAGCGTCCGCCCGCCAGCACGTCGTCGAAGGTCTTGACGATGATGTTGTTGACCGCACTGTCGGTCAGGGCCCGGCTGGAGAGATCGATCACCGCCTGCCGCACGTCTTCGACCTGTGCGTCGGTGAAGTTCTCCCCCACGTAGCCGATCGAGCCGGCCAGCGCGAAGATCAGCGGCGGCATGGAAAGGACGGCGAAGAACGCGGCCTCGGCGGCCAGTCCGGTCACGCGATAGCGCATGCAGGTCGACACCGTCGTCACGACCAGTCGCCAGAACAGCCGGGCCAGGCGACGCGTGAGCCCGTCCTGCTTGATCGTGGCGGACATGGGCCTACGGTATCGACATGGGCACCGACATTCGCGCAACGACGAACCAGGCACCACCACTTTCCGGTCACAACGTGGTGGCGTCCGACACGGCACTCACCGACGCGGTCACCCGCCACGCGGACGCCTCGGTCGTCGGCGACCTGCTCGACCTCGGTGCCGAGGCCGGCTCCGAGGAGGCCCGGGAGCACGGCATGCTGGCCAACAGGTTCCACCCCGAGCTGACGCCGTACGACCGCTACGGCAACCGGATCGACGAAGTGGAGTTCCACCCGTCGTGGCACTGGCTGATGGAGCGCGCGGTCGGCCACGCCCTCGCCGCGGCGCCCTGGGAGTCCGATGCGGCCCACGCCCACGTACGCCGGGCCGCCGGCTTCTTCGCGTGGTCGCAGACCGAACCGGGCCACGGCTGCCCGATCTCGATGACCTACGCCTCCATCCCCGCCCTGCGCGCCGACGAGTCGATCGCCAAGGCGTGGTCGCCCCTGCTCGCCTCGACGACGTACGACCCCGGTGTCCGGGCCCCGTCGTCCAAGAAGGGCGCCCTGGCCGGCATGGGCATGACCGAGAAGCAGGGCGGCTCCGACGTCCGCGCCAACGTGACCGAGGCGCGGCCCACGTCGGTCGAGGGCGAGTACACCCTGCACGGCCACAAGTGGTTCACCTCGGCGCCGATGAACGACATGTTCCTGGTGCTCGCACAGACGGCCGGTGGCGTGACCTGCTTCGTCGTACCTCGGGTGCTGGAGGACGGCACCCGCAACCGACTCGACGTCGTGCGTCTCAAGGACAAGCTCGGCAACCGGTCGAATGCGTCGTCCGAGCTGGAGTTCAATGGCACGTGGGCCCAGCGGCTCGGCGACGAGGGCCGCGGGGTGCGCACGATCATCGAGATGGTGGCCGCCACCCGACTCGACTGCGTGATCGGATCGGCGTCGCTGATGCGCCGCTCGCTGGCAGAGGCCGCCTGGCACGTGTCGCACCGGTCGGCCTTCGGCTCCCTGCTCGTCGACAAACCGCTCATGCAGAACGTCATCGCCGATCTCGCCGTGGAGTCGGAGGCCGCAACAGCACTGGCGATTCGTCTCGCCGCGGCCGTCGACCGGCCCCACGACCCGCACGAGGCGGCACTGCGTCGCATCGCGTTGCCCCTGGCGAAGTTCTGGGTCTGCAAGCGGACTCCGTTCATGGTGGCCGAGGCGCTCGAGTGCCTGGGCGGCAACGGGTACGTCGAGGAGTCGGGCATGCCACTGCTGTTCCGCGAGTCGCCGCTGAACTCGATCTGGGAGGGCTCGGGCAACGTCAACGCGCTCGACGTCCTGCGTGCCCTGGCGAAGGAACCCGAAGCGCTCAACGCGTGGATCACCGAGGTGGGGCTGGCCCACGGCGCCGACCCGCGCCTCGACGCAGCGGTGGCCAACACCCTTTCCCTGCTGGGAGATTCGGGTTCGCTCGAGGTCTCCGCCCGGCGCCTGGCCGGCCAGATGGCCGCCTGCCTTCAGGGATCGCTGCTGGTGCGCTTCGCTCCTCCGGAGGTCGCCGATGCGTTCTGCGCGTCGCGCCTCGGCACGACGTACAACGGCACGTTCGGCACGCTGCCCGGTGGCGACCTGCGCGCCATCGTCGACCGCACGACGCCCACGCTCCCTTGAGCCTGTCGACCGAGGCACACCTCGCCATTGCCGGAGCAGGGCTCGCCGTCGGCATCGGCGGTGTGCTCCTCGCCCGACGCGCGCCCCGGCACGTCGGCCCGGTGCTGCTCCACTTCCTCGGCTTCGGCACCTTCGCCGGCGCCAGCCTCAATGCGATGGACAGTGCACGCCTCAGTGATCGGGCCCAGGGTCTGTGGCTCTACGGCTTCGTGGCCGTGGTCGCGTGGGCCGTCCTCTTCCTGGCACGGCACTCGGAGCCGAATCGCGGAACCCGGGCCGCGGTCCTGGCGATCGGGGCGTTGATGACGGTCTCCTTCGCCTGCCTGCTGCTCTGGGACTTCGACCTCGGCCGCTGGCTGCCGAACCGCGTCGGCATCGGCTCCGACTGAAACTCCCCGGAGTGGCCTGTCGATTTCCAAGGTCGTCGTCCGTCAGGGTGATGAGGTCGCCACCGCGGCCGCACCACACCCGGAAGGAACCACGATGAGCCGCTACCTGATCCTGCTGCCCGCTCCCGAGGCGGAATGGGCCAATCTGCCGCCCGAGGTGCACGAGAAGGGCATGGCCTCGCACGGCCAGTTCCACAAGGACCTGGCCGAGGGCGGCCACACCTTGGTGCTCGGCCATCCCCTCGAGCCCTCTGCCCAGGCCACCTCGATGCGCCCCGACGGCGCGGGTGGCGCGTTGGTCACCGCCGGACCGTTCACCGAGTCGGCGGAGCAGATCGTGGGCCTCTACCTTGTCGAGACCGACGACGAGGCCGGCCTGCGCAAGGCGTGCGAGGAGTTCTCGGCCCGGGGCGAGCTGATCGAGTTCCGCAAGCTGGCCGAGTGAGTCCACGACCGACGGCCTGACGCACCGACGGGCTCGACGCCCGGGGTCTCCCCCGAGCGTCGAGCCCGTCCGCGTAATCGCCCGTCCTGGCTAGACGTCGGCGGTCTCGCGGCGTACGGCGGGCACCTGGACGTCCGAGGCCTGCTCGGCGGGCGCCTGCGGCTCCGCGGTCTCGTGGTCGTCGACCATCGTGGTCTCGTCGAACGGCTCCTGGCCGGCCAGCACCCGGTCCATCCGCGCCCTGTCGAGGCCCCCGGTCCATGAGCCGACGAGCACCGTGGCCACGGCGTTGCCGGCGAAGTTCGTGACCGCGCGGGCCTCGGACATGAACCGGTCGATGCCGACGATCAGGCCGACTCCGTCGAGCAGCTCCGGCCGGTGCGAGCTGAGCCCGCCGGCCAGGGTGGCCATGCCGGCACCCGTGACGCCGGCCGCGCCCTTCGAGGCGATCATCATGAACAGCAGCAACGAGACCTGCTCGCCGATCGACAGCGGGTCCCCCAGCGCGCTGGCGATGAAGAGAGACGCCATGGTCAGGTAGATCGCCGTGCCGTCGAGGTTGAACGAGTAGCCGGTCGGTACGACGACGCCGACGGTCGGCTTGTCGACACCGGCGTGCTCCATCTTCGCGATGAGCCGCGGCAGGGCGGACTCCGACGAGGAGGTCGACACGATCAGGAGGAACTCCCGGGCCAGGTAGCGCAGCAGGGAGAAGATGTTGATGCCGGTGGTGACCTTGAGCAGCGTGCCGAGCACGACGAAGACGAAGAGCGCGCAGGTGACGTAGAAGCCGATCATCAGGACGGCCAGGCTCTTGAGGGCGCCCGCTCCGGTCTCGCCGACGACTGCGGCGATGGCACCGAAGGCACCGATGGGAGCCGCCCACATGATCATCGAGAGGACCCGGAAGACCAAGCGCTGCAGGTGACCGACCCCGCGGAGCACCGGCTCACCGCTCCGGCCCATGGCCTGGAGGGCGAAGCCGACCAGGAGCGCGATGAGCAGGGTCTGGAGCACCTCGCCGGAGGTCAGCGACGACAGCATCGAGTCGGGGATGATCCCGACCAGGAAGTCGGTGGTGCTGCCATGGGCGCCCGCCGCCTGCTCCTGACCGGCGCCGGCGCTGCTGGCGTCGAGGTGGAGGCCGGATCCCGGGTGGAGGACGTTGCCGACCAGCATCCCGATACCCAGCGCGACCGTGGACATCACGGTGAAGTACGCGAGCGCCAGTCCGCCGACCTTGCCGACCTTGGCGGCGCTGCGCACCGAACCGACGCCGAGGACGATCGTGCAGAAGATCACCGGCTGGATCATCATCTTGATCAGGCCGACGAAGGCGGTGCCGAGCGGCTTGAACTCCACCGCGAGATCGGGCGCGACCATGCCCACGGTGATCCCGAGGCCGACCGCGGCGATCACCGCCAGGTAGAGGTAGTGCGTCCGGTCCTTGCGCCGGGAGACGCCGGGCGGCGTCCCCTGGTTCTCGGTGATGGTGCTCATGTGTCCTCCAGAGTGGGTCCGGGTCGATTTCCCCGTGCAGCCATGCTCTGCGGTCCTGTGACGCCCGTCACTGTTGTGTTCGTTGAGTTCACTGCTTGACTTTTTCGTCAGTGTCCCTGACTATTTTTAGTCAGGGACACTGACCATTTTGCGAAAGGAGGACCTGCCATGCGCCGCTTCAAGGTCACCCTGACCGCTCTCCTCATCGCCGTCGTCCTGGTCACGTGCGCTGACTACGCAACCTTCGCCGCCACCGGCAGAAGCCTGGTCCTCGGCAAGGTCAACACGGCGGACCGACAGACCGTGGTCGCCCGAACCACGACGGGCCCGGTGCTGCGGCTCACCACCAGGACCCGCAGCAGCGCTCCGATGATCGTCAACGGCACTGGCCGGGTGACCAACCTCAATGCGGATCGGATCGACGGCAAGGACGCCTCGGCCTTCGCGCCCTCCTGGTCGACGCCTGTTGCCGGCGCCCACGTCACCGGCGCACTCCCCCCGAGCGTCCAGCACGCATTCGGGATCCCCGCGGTGACGTGGTGGGCATCGAACGGCTGGTACCTCGTGACCCTCTCCCAGCCCTTCGACCGCACGAGATTCGTGCCCGTGGTGGCCCACTCGTGCGGCAACCTGACGACGAGCTTCACCAGCATCAACGACAAGCTGGTGGTCCAGTTCGGCGGCGGCGTCCCCTGCGACGACTTCAACGTCCTCGTCTTCAAGCTGCCCTGACCCACGCGCACGTGTTCGCGCGCCCGACGGAGAACCTCGAACAGGCCTGTTCCCGACTGCCGATCAGCAGTGAGTGCGGCACAATGCGCCCATGCCCAGCATTCGCGGCCTCCGGGAAGGTTCGGTCGCACGTCAGATGCTGCAACTGCAGGTGCTGGTCGTCCTGGCCCTGGTGGTCGCGGCGGTTGCCCTGGCGGCGTACGACGCCAGGCGTGACGTGCGCGCCGACGCCGCCGACCGTGCCGTCGCCGTGGCCCGGACCGTTGCCGACTCCCCCACCACGTTGAGTGCCCTGGCGTCGACGGACCCGTCCGTCCGGCTCCAGCCGTACGCCGAACGCGTGCGGGTCGACACCGGCGTCGACTTCGTCGTCGTGATGGACCTCGACCGCACCCGGTTCACCCATCCCGAGCCGGATCGGATCGGCAAGCCGTTCGTGGGTGACCTCGGCGATGCGCCCGAGGGCGGAACGTTCACGCAGGAGTACAGAGGAACGCTCGGGCCTTCGGTCCGCTCGGTGGTCCCGGTCTTCGCCGGCAACCAGGTCGTGGCCCTGGTCTCGGTCGGCATCACCGTCGACCGCGTCGACGACCAGCTGCGCCAGGACCTCCTGCTTGTCGGCATCTGCGCGGCCGTCGTACTCGGCGTGGGAGTGCTCGGCGCCTGGCTGGTCAGCCGACGACTCCGGAGGCAGACCCACGGCATGGGCGAGCGGGAGATGGCCCGGATGTACGAGTACTACAGCGCGGTGCTGCACGCCGTCCGCGAGGGACTCCTGTTGCTGGACAGCGAGGGCATCGTGCAGCTCGCCAACGACGAGGCCCGGCGGCTGCTCAGTCTCCCCGAGGACGTGGTGGGCCGGTCGGTCCACGAGCTGGGTCTCCCTCCCGGCCTCGTGGCCGCCGCGGTCGGAGACACCGCCCAGTCCGACGACATCTACGTCGCCGACGACCACGTGCTCGTCGTCAGCTCCGCGCCGGCCACCTGGGCCGATCGCGACGTGGGTGCCGTGGTGACCCTGCGCGACCACACCGACCTGCAGGCCGTCACGGGTGAGCTCGACGTGGTGCGCGGGTTGACCGACACCCTGCGAGCACAGACCCACGAGGCGTCGAACCGCCTGCACACCGTGGTCTCCCTGATCGAGATGGGGCGACCCGCGGAGGCGGTCGACTTCGCCACCGAGGAGCTCCAGCTCGCCCAGATGCTCACCGACCGGGTGGTCAGCGCCGTGGGCGAGCCGGTCGTCGCGGCGCTGCTGCTGGGCAAGACCTCCGAGGCGGCCGAGCGCGGCATCAGTCTGTCGGTCGACGGGGAGGTGCCGCCAGGGGCGGTCGACGTACCCGCCCGGGACCTGGTGACGATCCTGGGCAACCTGATCGACAACGCCCTCGACGCCGTGGCCGGCCGCGACGCGCGTCGCGTCGCGGTGACGGTCGGCGGATCGGGTGCCCAGCTCAAGATCATCGTCGAGGACAGCGGTCCCGGCCTCAGCGACGACGACGCGCGCCACGTCCTCGAAAGGGGCTGGACCACGAAGGCCACCTCGGACGCCGAAGGCGGGCATGGCGTCGGTCTCGCCCTGGTCGGCCAGGCTGCCCGCCGGCACGGGGGCAGCGTCGAGATCGGCCCGTCGTCCCTGGGCGGGGCGGCGTTCGTCGTCACCCTGGGAGGCACGTCATGACAGTCCGGGTCCTCATCGTCGAGGACGAGGCCCTGGCCGCCGAGGCACACAGTGAGTACCTCGACCGCATCGACGGGTTCGAGGTCGCCGGGGTGGCCCGCTCAGCCGGCGAGGCGATGCGCCACCTCGCGGGTGACCGACACGTCGACCTGATCCTGCTCGACATGCACCTGCCCGACGGCCACGGCCTGGGACTGCTCCAACGGCTCAGGGCAGCGGGCCACCTGTGCGACGTGATTGCGGTGACCTCGGCGCGCGACGCGGACGTCGTACGCCACGCGGTGGCACAGGGCGTGGTCCTCTACCTGCTCAAGCCGTTCACCTTCGCCACGTTCCGCGGCAAGCTCGAGCAGTACGCCACCTATCGCAGCCAGTTCACCGGCGGCAGCGACGAGGTGGCCCAGGACCAGGTCGACCAGATGCTCGGGACGCTGCGCACCACAGGCTCGTCGGCCGCCCTCCCCAAGGGCATGAGCGCGGAGTCGCTGCAGCACGTGACCGACGCCCTCCGCGGATCAGGCACGGCCATGTCGGCCAGCGAGGTGGCCGCGGCGACCGGCTCCTCGCGGGTCACCGCCCGCCGCTACCTCGAGCACCTGGCCGACACCGGACTGGTCGACCGGGCCCCGCGGTACGGCGGCAGCGGTCGCCCCGAGGTCGAGTACCGCTGGCGCTGATCCGGGCCGCCGGGTCAGGCCAGGTCGAGGCCGGGGTAGAGCGGGTGCTTGTCGAGCATCTCGGCCGAGGCTGCCTTGGTGCGGTCGGCCACGCCGTCGGCGAGCTGGTACGTCGCCTTCGACGGCGCCCCGGCCTTGTTCGTGCCGGCCTCGGTGTTGGTGAGCACGTCGACGACCAGCTCGGCCACCTTGTCGAACTCGTCGTGACCGAAGCCGCGCGTGGTGAGCGCCGGCGTACCGAAGCGGATGCCGGTGGTGTACCAGGCGCCGTTCGGGTCGTTGGGCACCGAGTTGCGGTTGGTCACCACGCCGGCGTCGAGCAGGGCCGACTCGGCCTGACGGCCGGTGAGGCCGTATTTCGCCACGTCGAGCAGCACGATGTGGTTGTCGGTGCCGTCGGTGACGAGCTTGGCGTCGCGGGTCATGAACCCCTCGGCCAGCGACTTGGCGTTGTCGGCGATGTTCTGGGCGTACGTCGCGAACTCGGGCCGACGCGCCTCGGCCAGGGCGACGGCCTTGGCCGCCATCACGTGCGAGAGCGGACCGCCGAGGACCATCGGGCAACCGCGGTCGACCGAGGAGGCGTACTCCTCCTGCGCGAGCACGAGGCCACCGCGCGGGCCGCGCAGCGACTTGTGCGTCGTCGTGGTCGTGATGTGCGCGTAGGGCACCGGGTTCTCCTCGCCGGTGAACACCTTGCCGGCGACCAGACCGGCGAAGTGGGCCATGTCGACCATGAGAGTCGCGCCGACCTCGTCGGCGATCTCGCGCATCTTGGCGAAGTTCACCCGGCGCGGGTACGCCGAGTAGCCGGCGACCAGCACCAGCGGCTTGAACTCCTTGGCCTTCGCGCGCACGACGTCGTAGTCGAGCAGCCCGGTCTCCGGGTCGGTGCCGTACTGCTGCTGGTGGAACATCTTGCCGCTGATGTTGGGCCGGAAGCCGTGGGTGAGGTGGCCACCCGAGTCGAGGGACATGCCGAGCAGGCGCTGGTTGCCGAACTCGTGGCGCAGCGACTCCCAGTCAGCCTCGGACAGGTCGTTGACTCCCTTGACGCCGTACTTCTCCAGCGCCGGGGACTCGATGCGGTGCGCCAGGATCGACCAGAACGCGACCAGGTTGGCGTCGATGCCGGAGTGCGGTTGCACATAGGCGTACGGCGCCCCGAACAGCTCGCGTGCATGCTCGGCAGCCAGGGACTCGACCGTGTCGACGTTCTGGCAGGCCGCGTAGAACCGGTGACCGACGGTGCCCTCGGCGTACTTGTCGCTGAACCAGGTGCCCATGGTGAGCAGCACGGCCGGCGACGCGTAGTTCTCGCTGGCGATCAACTTGAGCGAGGAACGCTGGTCGGCCAACTCCTGGCGGGTGGCCTCCGCGATGCGCGGCTCCACGGAGGCGATCACCTCGAGGGCCTGCTTGTAGGCGGAACTGGTCGTGGCAGACAGGTCGGTCATGGGGCACACACTAGTGACTCCCCGGGAACACCCCATCCCCGGCCGGCGGCACCGGACAACGTGACCTGCCCCACGTCGCCGTGCGGCCGGAGGCGGAAATGCCGATGAACCGTCCCATTATCTGGACCTCGGGTCCACACCATGAGATTCACGGTTGTGGGAAGGCCGTCCGCAGGGTGAGACTCCTACCCATGATCAGCGCTGAGACGTCCAAGCACCTCGTGGCCCGCCGCCACGTGGACTTCGGGCGCATCAGCAGCATGATGTGTTGGCCGTCCTGACCCTCCCGCCGCCCAGCCACCACTGAGCAGCGGGCGCCCAGACAGACAAGTCCACGGGCGCCGGTCGAAGGCCAACCCGACGTTTCAATGTCGCAGCGTCGGAGCCTCGCATCGCGCGTCAAGATTTAGCGCCGAAGGAATCCGATGAACGACGCTCCCGCAGCACGCACGCCCCGCCCCCGCCCCAAGCGCGGAGAAGGCCAGTGGGCCCTCGGCTACCTCGAGCCGCTCAACAAGAACGAGCAGTCCAAGAAGGACGACAACCCGCTCAACGTCGAGGCACGCATCCGGAACATCTACTCCAAGCGCGGCTTCGAGTCGATCGACCCGGCCGACCTGCGCGGCCGCTTCCGCTGGATGGGCCTCTACACGCAGCGCGCCCCGGGCCTGGACGGCGGCAAGACCGCCGCGCTCGAAGAGGAAGAGCTCGACGACAAGTTCTTCATGATGCGTGTGCGCAGCGACGGCAACCTGCTCTCCGCGGAGGCGCTGCGGGTGCTGGGCGGCATCTCCACCGACTTCGCCCGCAACACCGCCGACGTCACCGACCGCCAGAACATCCAGTACCACTGGATCGACATCAAGAGCGTCCCCGAGATCTGGGAGCGCCTCTCCACGGTCGGCCTGGACACCCTCGAGGCGTGCGGCGACTGCCCGCGCGGGTTCCTCGGCTCCCCCGTCGCCGGCGTCGCCAAGGACGAGATCATCGACGGCACGCCAGCACTGGCCGAGATCCGTCGCCGCTACATCGGCAACCCGGAGTACTCCAACCTGCCGCGCAAGTTCAAGACCTCCATCTCCGGCCACCCCACGCTCGATGCGGCGCCGGAGATCAACGACGTCTCGTTCGTCGGTGTCGACCACCCCGAGCACGGCCCCGGCTTCGACCTCTGGGTCGGCGGCGGCCTGTCCACCAACCCGATGCTGGCCAAGAAGCTCGGCGTGTGGATCCCGCTCGACGAGGTGGCCGATGCCTGGGAGGGCGTCGTCTCGATCTTCCGCGACTACGGCTACCGCCGACTGCGCTCGAAGGCCCGACTGAAGTTCCTGGTCGCCGACTGGGGCGTGGAGAAGTTCCGCGAGGTCCTCGAGAACGAGTACCTCGAGCGCAAGCTCGTCGACGGCACCTCACCCGAGTTCGCCACCGCGAACGGCGACCACATCGGCATCCACGAGCAGAAGGACGGCAAGTTCTACGTGGGCATCACGCCCACCGTCGGCCGGATCGACGGCACCGTGCTGACCCGCCTGGGTGAGCTCGTCGAGAAGTACGGCGCGGCAGGTGCCCGACTCACGGCGTACCAGAAGATCGTGGTGATCGGCGTCGACGGCGACAAGGTCGAGGCCTTCGCCGACGAGCTCGAGACCATCGGCCTCTCGGCGCGGCCCTCACACTGGCGCCGCTCGACGATGGCCTGCACCGGCATCGAGTTCTGCAAGCTGGCGATCGTCGACACCAAGCAGCGCTCGATCGACCTGGTCGCCGAGCTCGAGCGTCGCTTCCCCGGCCTGGACACCCCGATCTCGATCAACGTCAACGGCTGCCCGAACGCCTGCGCCCGCACCCAGATCGCCGACATCGGCCTCAAGGGACAGCTCGTCCTGGACGAGGACGGCAACCAGGTCGAGGGCTTCCAGGTGCACCTCGGTGGTGGCATCGGCCTGATCAACGCGCTCGGCAAGAAGCTCCGTGCCCACAAGGTCACCTCCAAGGGTCTCGACGACTACGTCACCAACGTGGTCAGCGCCTACCTCGCCCAGCGCGAGGAGGGTGAGCTGTTCGCCCACTGGGTGCAGCGCGCTGACGACGAGGTGCTGCGCGGCGAGAAGGCACTCGAGGCAGTCTGATGAATGCGAACGCCCGTGTCTGAGCGAGCACAGCCCTTCCACTGCCCCTACTGCGGGGACGAGAACCTGTGGCCCCACGAGGGCGAGCAGGTCGGTTGGGAATGCCGCTCATGCCTTCGGGCCTTCACCGTCAAGATGCTCGGAATGATCCGACCCACCCCAGGAGGTGGCGCATGACTGCAGCAACAACGACGGCGGCCGCTGCCTACCGCGGCTCGCACACCGCCGACCGCTCCCCCGAGGAGCTGCGCGAGATCGTGTCCCACGTCGGAGCCGAGCTCGAGCTGGCCCCCGCCGAGGACATCATCGAATGGGCCGTGGCCACGTTCGGCTCGAAGTTCTGCGTGACCTCGTCCATGGGGGACGCCGTACTCGCCCACCTGGCCGCCAAGGTCGCCCCGGGCGTGGACGTCGTGTTCCTCGACACCGGCTACCACTTCGTCGAGACCATCGGCACCCGCGACGCCGTCGAGGCGACGATGGACGTCAACCTGGTCACGATCAAGCCGGACATCACGGTGGCCGAGCAGGACGCTCAGTTCGGCAAGGACCTCTACAAGACCGACCCCGACCGGTGCTGCGCGATCCGCAAGGTCAAGCCCCTCGCGGACTCACTCGCGCACTACGACGCCTGGGCGACCGGGCTGCGCCGCGCGGAGACCCACAACCGCGTGATCGCGCCGGTCATCGGCTGGGACGCCAAGAAGGGCAAGGTCAAGGTCTCCCCCATCGCCCGTTGGAGTGACGAGCAGGTCGAGCAGTACATCGCCGAGAACGGCGTACTGGTCAACCCCCTGGTCTACGACGGCTACCCCTCGATCGGCTGCTGGCCGTGCACCGCACGCGTCGCACCCGGCGAGGACCCACGCTCCGGCCGCTGGGCCGGTCAGAACAAGACCGAATGCGGGATCCACTCGTAGACGGTCAGCTCGACACCACTTAGTTCCACAGACGACAACGGCGTCGTTCACCAACGCTCGTGAAGGGAGGCAGTTCTCATGACTGCTCCTGCTCTGATTGCCCTTGCTCACGGAAGCCGCGACCCCCGCTCGGCCGAGACGATCACCGCCCTGGTCAACGAGGTCCGAGCGATGCGCCCCGACCTGCGCATCGAGACGGCGTTCCTCGAGCTCGCCAAGCCGTCCTTCGCCACCGCCGTGAACAAGCTGGTCCGGGCCGGGTACGACGAGATCGTCGTCGTACCGCTCCTTCTCAGCGACGCCTTCCATGCCAAGGTCGACGTGCCGTCCGCCGTGGCCGAGCAGGTTGCCCGCCACGAGGGCCTGCAGATCCGTGCGACCGAGATCCTCGGTCTCGAGACCGCCTTCCTCGAGATCCTCGACATCCGGCTCCGCGAGGCACTCAAGGTGGCCCGGGTCCGCGAGCTCGACGCCCTGGTGCTGGCCGCCGCCGGTTCCAGCGACCCACTGGCCAACCAGGCAGTCGGTCGACTGGCCCGACTGTGGGGCACCCACCACAAGCTGCCCGTCAAGGCCGCGTTCGCCTCGGCCACGCCGCCGGCGACCGGTGAGGCCGTGCGCGCCTTCCGGGCCGAGGGACGCCGGCACATCGCTGTCGCCTCGTTCTTCCTGGCACCGGGCTTCCTGCCCGACCGGGCCGCCGAGCTGGCGATCGAGGCCGGCGCGGTCGCCGTCTCCGACCCGCTCGGTGCGCACCCGACCCTGGCCCGCACGATCCTGGCGCGGTACGCCGTCGGCGCCGTCGAGCTGGTCCCCGTCTGATCGACCTGTCGCCAGTTTCTGGAACTGGCGACAGGTCACTTGCAACTGGCGACAGGTCGATCGAAACTCACGACGGGTCGGCACGAACTGGCGACGGGTCAGCCGACGAGCTGGGTGACCAGGCGTTCGAGCTGACGGGCGGGGTCCGCGGTGATGCCGCCGTGCACCGGCCCCGGCTGGATCACCGTGCTGCGTGGTGCCTTGAGGAACCCGAACCGGGTGCCGATCGGCTTCTGGCCCGCCGCACCCACGCGAGGGTCACCCGCGCAGACGCCCTCGACGAAGGCGAGCGAGGCGCACACCCGGTCGAGGTCGAGCCCGGGATGCACCGCGAGCAGTCGGTCGGCGTCCACGCGCCACGCGACGTCGAGGAAGTCGGTGGCCTGGCAGTAGACCACCACCCCGACGTTGACGAACTCCTCGCGCTCCACGCGCGGGACGCACCGCAGGACGACGTACTGGTAGGCGAGCGCGCTCACGACGTCGCCCCGGGGAGCCACTGCCGGGTGGTCAGGCGTGCGGTCAGGAACCGGACGTACGCCGACCGCACGGCCGCCGGGTCTTCCGCGCCGGGCACCGGGTCGAGCCAGGCGTCGGGCACGTCGGCGACCACCTCGGCGAGCACCGACTCGTCGAGGACGTTGCTGATCTCGATGTCCGCCTTCGCGAGGTCACCTGCACGCTCGAGCAGGACATGGTCGGAGGGGTCCCACGGCTGCGCCGCGAACCGGGCCGGGTCCGTGACGCCACCGCCCCAGGCATGGTGGAAGTACAACGCGGCCCCATGGTCGATCACCCAGAGCTCGCCGTGCCAGACCAGGAGGTTGGGGTTGCGCCAGCTGCGGTCGACGTTGGCGGTGAAGGCGTCGAGCCAGACGATCTTCGCGGCCAGGGCCGGATCGGTCTCGGCCTGTCCGTCGTACCCGAAGGAGCCGGGCAGGAAGTCGACGCCGAGGTTGAGCCCGATGCTGGCGTTGAGGAGGTCCTGGACCTCCTCGTCGGCCTCGTAGCGGGCGATGTCGCCGGTCAGGTCGAGTGCGACGAGGCGCGGGGTGGCCAGGCCGATGCGTCGGGCCAGCTCACCGACGATGACCTCGGCGACCAGGACGCGAAGGCCCTGTCCGGCGCCGCGGAACTTGCAGACGTAGGTGCCCAGGTCGCCGGCCTCGACGACTCCGGGGAGTGAGCCGCCCTCGCGCAGCGGCGTGACATAGCGGGTGACGGGGACTGTCTCGATCACGTCAGCGGGGCTTCGTCCTCGAGGCGGGCCTTCTGCTCCTCGATGTCGAAGTCGGCGGCGGGCCAGGCCAGGTCGAGTCCCTGCAACGCCTCCACCAGCAGTCGCGCGACGGCAAGGTTGCGGTACCACTTGCGGTCGGCCGGGACGACGTGCCACGGAGCCGTCTCGGTGTTGGTGCGCTCGATCGCGGCCTCGTAGGCCTGCTGGTACGCCGGCCACTGGGCGCGTTCGTCGATGTCGCCCGGGTTGAACTTCCAGTACTTCGTCGGGTCGTCGAGCCTGGCCAGCAGGCGTTCCTTCTGCTCGTCGGCGGAGATGTGCAGCATGCACTTGACGAGCGTGACGCCGTCGTCGACCAGCTCCTGCTCGAAGGCGTTGATCGCGTCGTAGCGCTTCTCGATCTCCGCAGGCTTGACCAGCTCGCGGACCCGGCCGATCAGCACGTCCTCGTAGTGGGAGCGGTCGAAGACCCCGATGTAGCCCGGAGACGGGACCGCGTTGCGGATCCGCCAGAGGAAGTCGTGCTCGAGCTCCTCCTCGGTGGGCGCCTTGAACGAGGTGATCCGGACCCCCTGCGGGTCGGCCAGGCCGACGGCGTGGCGCAGCACACCGCCCTTGCCGGAGGTGTCCATGCCCTGCAGCACCAGCAGGATCCGCCGCTTGCTGTCGGTGGTGCGCTCGGCGAACAACTGCTCCTGGAGCTCGGCCAGCTCCGGGCCGAGCTCCGCGAGTGCGGCCTCGCCGGCCGCCTTGTCGTCGTCGAACCCGGGCTTGCCGTGCGGGTCGATGTCACCCAGGTCGACGGCACCCGCAGGCACCCGGAGGAGGTCGTGGAAGGACTCGGTCGTGGCCATGGGGAAGAGACTAACGAGTCGCTGGCGCCGTGGGTCCGAGGTCCTGTGATGGTTGTCGGGCTCCGGGTGCGTGCATCGCAAGGCGGAGGAGCGAAGGCGGCCACCAGGCCGTCGAGTCTCTGACAACGCAGCGAGGTGCGTGCCCGGGGTGCGCCAAGCGCACAACGACTTCGGACCCACGGCGCTAGCCCAGGATCCGCCGTACGTCGAGGGTGCATCCGACCACCGTGGCACTGGACCCGTCGGACTGCGGCTCGTCGAACCAGGTGCCCTGGGTGAAGCCGACCTTCTCCAGGACGCGCAGCGAAGCAATGTTGCGGTGGTCGGGCGCCGCGAAGAAGGTTGCCGCGTCGGGGAACCGGTGCCGGGTGCGCAGCAGCCATGCCCAGAGCATCCGCGATCCGAGGCCCTTGCCGACCCAGGCCTCCTCGCCGATCGCGTAGTCCACGCCGATCGCCTCCGGATCGGGGGTGAGCAGCGCGAAGTCGGGATAGTCGGAGAGACGGTAGTCCTGCACGAAGCCGACCGAGCGGCCGTTGGCCTCGACCACCCACATCCGGGTGGGAGTGGTGCCGTCGATGTGCGGGCCATACTTCTCGGTCACGGTCGCAAGATCCGGCGAACCGTCGTCGGACCACCAGCGGTTCACGTGGTCCGCGGCGCGCCAGCGGGCCACGTCGGGAAGGTCTCCGCGGGTCATCGACCGCAGCCCCACCCGGAGGTCGGGATCGACGACGAAACGCTTGTCGGTGCCGGAGAGGTCCAGTGCCGCCGGCTCTCCGCTCATCGTGGCCGCCAGCCGTTTCGCCGCGGCCGACCACGACTCGTCACCTCGGATCACGCCGGCCAGGTCACGGCCGCCATACTGCACGACGACGTGCACGGTCTCGGGCATGCCCCGAGGCTAGGCCATCAGTCGGTATCAGGCCGAGCGTGGCCGTCCTCCTCTGCGGTATGACCACCAACCCCGACACCGATCACTTCGTCTGCAACGTGCTGCCCTCGACCGGCACGACCGCGGACTGGAACTTCGACGACTCCCGCGACGCCGGAGCCCTCGGCGCCCCCGCCGCCCTGCCCGCCAGCGTCGACCTTCGTGAGTCCTGGTGGGGCATCCACGACCAGGAGTCAACAGGGTCCTGCGTCGGATGGGCCACCGCCGACGGCGTCGCCCGCTGGCACCTCGTCAAGGCCAGGAAGGCCACCAAGACGCTGCAGCTCTCGGCACGGCACGTGTGGATGGCCTCCAAGGAGACCGACGAGTTCACGACACGGCCACAGAGCTTCATCGAGGAGGCCGGTACGTCGCTCAAGGCCGCCCTGGACGTGGCCCGCAAGCAGGGTGTGGCCCGCGAGAAGGACCTGCCCTTCCACCTCGGCGCGACGATGTTCCCCGGACGCGAGAACGTCTTCTACGCCAGCTGCGCCCGCCGCAAGATCTCGGCGTACTACAACCTGCGGCTGAACCTGACCCACTGGAAGACCTGGCTGGCCGAGCAGGGACCGATCCTGGCCGCCTTCCTGGTCGACGAGTCGTGGGACAACGCCACCGCCACGAACGGCAAGGTGGACACGTTCAAGCCGAACACCGTGCGCGGCGGCCACGCGATCGCGATCGTGGGCTACCGCAGCGACGGCCGCTTCATCGCCCGCAACAGCTGGGGCACCTCGTGGGGTGACGACGGCTTCGCCTACCTCAAGCCGGCCTACATTCGTGCGGCCTTCTACGACGAGGCGTACGGGGTCTCGATCTGACTCACCAGTCGCGGGGAGTTTCACCGACCGGGTCGTCATCGTCGACGTCGACCTGGTCGGCGGCGGCGAGCTCGTCGCGGACGACGGAGAACGCCATGCCCGGCGGGTAGCCCTTGCGGGCCAGCATGCCGACCAGCCGCCGGGTCGCCTTGACCCGATCGAGGCCCTGCATGGTGCGCAGCTTCTTGCGGACCAGGCGCCGGGCCGCGTCGTCCTCGTCGTCGGGGTCGATCTCGTCGAGGGCCTCCCGGGCGACGAGGTCGTCGATGCCCTTGCGGCGCAGCTCCTGGGCCAGGGCACGACGGGCCAACCCCTTGCCTGGCTGGCGCGAGGCGATCCAGGAGCGGGCGAAGGCCTCGTCGTCGATCAGGCCGACCTCTTCGAACCGGTCGAGGAGCGCGCCGGCGATCTCGTCGGGGACGTTCTTCTTCGCCAGACGGTCGGCGAGCTCCTTGCGGCTGCGAGCCTGCCCGGTGAGCTGGTCGAGCAGGATCTTGCGGGCCACCGCCTCGTGGTCTGCCTCGTCGCCCGACCCGTCGTCATCGGGGGCCAGTCCACTCGCGGTCTGCTCCTGGCCGTTCGACTGCCCGGCACGGCGGGACCGCTTGGTGCCCCGCGGCCGCCCCGCACCTCGGTGCCGTTCCGTGCCGCCGGGCCGTTCCGTGCCGCCGGGCGGTTCCGCGTCCGGGGACGCGGTGATCTCGCCGGCGGCCACGGCGCGCAGCCACGCCTCGACCCCGTCGCCCACGTCACCCTGCCAGGCGGGCTGCTCCTGGCGATCCGGCTCGAGAGCCCGCTCGCCCTCGGGCGCCACCGCCCACTCGGGCGGCGGCCCCGCGCTCGAAGGGCCGGGACCGACCATCAGAAGTCGATGTTGGTCGGCTCCGCAACGGGCTCGTCGACCTTCGGACCGACACCCAGCGTCTCGAGGATCTTCTTCTCCAGCTCGTTGGCCAGGTCGGGGTTGTCCTTGAGGAAGGTGCGGGCGTTCTCCTTGCCCTGGCCGAGCTGGTCGCCCTCGTAGGTGTACCAGGCGCCGGCCTTGCGGACCAGGCCGGCCTCGACGCCGACGTCGATCAGGCCACCCTCGCGGCTGATGCCCTTGCCGTACATGATGTCGAACTCTGCCTGCTTGAACGGCGGGGCGACCTTGTTCTTGACGACCTTGACGCGGGTGCGGTTTCCGACCATGTCGGTGCCGTCCTTGAGCGTCTCGATGCGGCGCACGTCGAGGCGCACGGAGGAGTAGAACTTCAGCGCCCGGCCACCGGTGGTGGTCTCTGGCGAGCCGAACATGACGCCGATCTTCTCGCGGAGCTGGTTGATGAAGATCGCGGTCGTGTTGGAGTTGTTCAACGCACCGGTCATCTTGCGCAGCGCCTGGCTCATGAGGCGGGCCTGGAGGCCGACGTGGCTGTCGCCCATCTCGCCCTCGATCTCGGCCCGCGGCACGAGCGCGGCCACCGAGTCGATCACGATCAGGTCGAGCGCGCCGGAACGGATCAGCATGTCGGCGATCTCGAGCGCCTGCTCACCGGAGTCGGGCTGGGAGACCAGCAGCGCGTCGGTGTCGACGCCGAGGTTCTTGGCGTATTCGGGGTCGAGCGCGTGCTCTGCGTCGATGAACGCCACGATGCCGCCACCCGCCTGGGCGCTGGCCACCGCGTGCAGGGCGACCGTGGTCTTACCGGAGGACTCGGGGCCGTAGATCTCGACGACCCGGCCGCGTGGGAGGCCACCGAGGCCCAGCGCGACGTCGAGCGCGATCGACCCGGTCGGGATGACTTCGAGGGGTGCGCGGGTCTCGTCGCCGAGGCGCATCACCGAGCCCTTGCCGAAGCTCTTCTCAATGTTGGCGAGTGCTGCGTCGAGCGCCTTGTCGCGGTCTCCAGCCATGATGGTCCGTCCTTGTCGAGTCTGTGGTCGATGTGTTGTCCCGGACGTTAGACCGGGCCACCGACAATGGGTGCCGACCACCTGCAGGGCTGTGGAGAACCCCGGCCGACGACGTTCACACTAGCCCGAACAGACGTTCGATCAAGCGCGACACGCAGGCGGGGAATCGAACAGGTGATCGGAGCTTTTCACTTGTCGCGCAACGGCAGGTCGAGCGTGCGCCAGACCGCTTCCCAGACCTGTTTGGGCGACTCCCCCGCCGACAACGCCTCGACCACGGTGCGCGAACCCAGCTCGCCGATCACGTGCTGCTCGGCCCACGAGCGCGCGTAACCGCTGCCCAGCGCCCGCTCCATGCGGCTCCAGAACTCCGTGTGCCTCATCGCCGACGCCCCCGCACGATGAGCCAGGGCTGGCCGCCACCGTCCTGGTGGCGCACCTCGTCGACGCGCCAGCCGGCGTCCTCCAGCACGGAACGCAGAGGCGCCTCCCGCCAGAACACGAAGTGACGCGGTGCCTCGATGGTGCCGTGCGTCGACCAGGCATCGCCGTCGCCCTCCTTCAGCGCGACGTGCAGGGTGCCGCCGACGCGGGTGGCCTCCGCGAGTCGGCGTACGACCTGGGGGAAGTCGTCGCGCGCGACGTGCAGCAGGCTGGCGTGGGCCCACACCCCGTCGTACGGCAGACCCGTCACGTGGTCGGCCAGGTCGTCGACGAGCGGGTCGATCCGCTCGGCCTCGTGCCCGGCGTCGCGCAACAGGTCGACGAAACGCGACGAGACGTCGGTGCGGCGCACGCGAACTCCGGCGGCTTCCAGGGCCAGTGCGTCGCGTCCACCGCCGGTGCCGATCTCGAGCACCCGTCCGCCGGCTCCGGTGGCCGAGGCGACAGCATCGGAGAACCAGGCGATCTCGTCGGCCACGTTGTCGGGCATCGCCGCCGAGGCCGACGCGTAGGCAGCCGCATGCGCGTCGTACGCCGCGACCGTGGCCAGCCGCGCGTCGTGCCCGACGTCGTGGAGGTGATGGACGACGTCGTGCAGGTGGTAGCGACCGATCGAGGCGACCGTGAAGAACGAGCCGTTGCTGCGGCGTCCGGTGCGGTCCCACTGCTCCCCCGCGACCGCGTCGTACGTCGCGGCGACCGCATCGGCCGCTGCGACCAGTTCGCGAGAGACCCGCGTCGGCTCCTGGGCGAGGTAGTCGCCGTCCACGGCGGCCTCGTCCTGGTCCCAGTTGGTGAAGAGCGGGTCGTCCTCGCCGAGCATCGAGCGGAGCCGCCCACCGAACACGAGGTGCACGTCGCGCACGTGGCAGGCGTACTCCAAGGGAGACCAGACCGACTCGGACGGCCGTCGCGACAGCGCTGGAGCATCGTCGGAGAGCACGACCCGCCAGCCCTCGGCGTTGGTGCGCACGGAGGCACCCAGGGACTCCACGTCGACGCCTGCACTGTCGAAACCGCACTCCGGGCAGGGCTCGTCGAGGACCCAGGTCCAGTCCTTGATGTCGGGTTCGATCGCCACGCGGCCATTCTGTCGCACGGCCCACCTGCGATCATGGGCGGATGGGTGAGTACTCCACACGGTCCGCACGAGAGCGCGATCTGCACGACATCGCGGCGATCTACTCCCACGCGGTCGACACCTCTCACGCGACGTTCGACATGGAACCACCCGACCTTGACTACTGGCGGGCCCGCCTCGACGGCGACCACCCCGGCGACCACCTGCTCGTGGCCGTCGACCGGGACGACAGCGTCGTGGGCTACGCCTACTCGGCGTCCTACCGACCCCGCCCGGCGTACGACACCACCCGCGAGACCTCGATCTACCTCGACGAGTCCGTGCGCGGCAAGGGCGTCGGCCGCATGCTCTACCCCGCCCTGCTCGAGACCATGGCGGTCTCCGGGGTGCACACCGCGGTGGCCCTGGTCGCCCTGCCGAACCCGGCGAGCGAGGCACTGCACGTCGCGTGCGGCTTCGAGAAGACCGGGCAGCTGCGCGAGGTGGGCTGGAAGTTCGAGCAGTGGATCGACGTCGCGTGGTACCAACGGATGTTGGTCAACCTGCCCTGACCAGGCTGCCGCTCAGCGTCGGTCGGACAGCACGTGTGAGGCGCCGGCCGACACGGCTGCGGCACCGATCACGGCCGGCCAGGCGCCGACCTTCTTCGCCAGCGGGTGCGAGGCCCCGAAGCCGCCGAGGTAGATCGCCGAGAGAGCGGCCGTCGTGGCCGGGCCGCCCTTGGCCAACCAGCTGCGCCCGGCGAGAAGCCCCGCGCCACCCAGCACGGCACCACCGAGCGGGCGTACGCCGGTCTCCCGGGCGACGAGGTAGCCGCCCAGCAGGCCCAGTGCGGCCAGGGGTGCGGTGGGGACACGATCAGCGGCGGGAAGCTTCATGCCGCCCACGCTACCGAGGCACCCCAGACCGGCAGGGTGGACCATGGAGTCAGTCACGGATCGACCCGCGACAGACCCACGTTTTCCGCGGGTGACCAACCGAATCGCCACGGGCCTCGTCTCAAGGGTGACGACGACAGTTGCAAGGAGATCTGGATGGCCAGGGCGTACGACGAGGAGTTCACGGCCTTCGCCGTGGCGTCACTCGCCGACCTCCGGCGTACGGCGTACCTCATGTGCTCCGACTGGCACAGGGCCGAGGACGCCGCACAGGAGGCCCTGATCCGGGTCTATCGCTCGTGGCACCGTGTCGAGAGGCGGGAAGGCCTGCTCGCCTACGCACGGCGCACCACGATCCGCATCCTCATCGACGACTCCCGGCGCCCCGTGCGCCGGGAGCGGTCGGTCGACATCGACGACCACCACGTCGCGGGCATCCCTGCCCCCGACGGCGGCATCGTCGAACGCGACGCGATGGTGCGGGCCCTGTCCGAGCTAACCCCGAGACGGCGCGCGTGCGTCGTCCTGCGCTACTACCACCAGTTGTCCGTCGCGGAGACGGCTGCCGCACTGGGGTGCTCCGAGGGAACGGTGAAGAGCCAGACCTCCGACGCCCTGCGTGCGCTGCGGCCGCTCCTCGCGACGGATGACGTAGAGACAGGACCCAGGCGATGAACGATCCACTCCACGACAGGCTCCGGCAGGCCGCCGACGACACCGGCCAGCCACTGAAGACCGACCTCGACGACCTGCTCGGTCGCGCCCGTGCCGGCCGCAGCCGGCACCGCACCCGCATCGCCGGCGCAGCACTGGTCACCGCGGCGGCCGTGGTCGGCACCTCCCTCGGTGTGCGGGCCGCCCTTCCTGACGGCGAGCCGGTGCCGACCGCCGGCGACAAGTTGCCCCACTCCGCAGTGCAGGCCGAGGAGAAGCCGCTCGCCCACG
This sequence comes from Nocardioides sp. Root151, assembly GCF_001427925.1. Taxonomy (NCBI): domain Bacteria; kingdom Bacillati; phylum Actinomycetota; class Actinomycetes; order Propionibacteriales; family Nocardioidaceae; genus Nocardioides; species Nocardioides sp. Root151. The sequence goes on along the minus strand of NZ_LMGG01000004.1, from coordinate 511,473 downwards.
ACGAGATCATCCGGCGCTGCCTGCCACAACTGGCCAAGTACGACGACTACCCGATGTATCCCGACACCCGGAAGCTCACTGCCAAGGACTGGATGGTGTCCCATGAGCGTGACTACGCCGTCGGAGACATCGTCGCGCTGAACGCCCTGAACTCCGGAAACCCGGTGCTGTGCGCCATCCCGGAGCAGGGCTCCGAGAACAAGCCGGTCACGTTCGCCGACCTGGACCCCGCGGCGGACCAGCCCGCGCGCATCGCCGAGGTGTGCAGTGAGATGTTCCTCCCGCCTTCGTCGTTCGACCCGGAGTCGGGAGAAGTCGTCGAGGCTCCCTCACCCGCCCTCACTCCCGACCTCCGGGGAGCCACCGTGGCTGCCGTCGACGACGCCGGCCTGATCATGTCGGCCCTGCTCGTCAAGGACGGCGAGCACTGGACCTGCACCCTCACCCCGCTCACCTCGGACGCGGCCGTCACCGAGGCCGGCGGGGCACTGCCGCGCAGCTACCAGGTCGCCTTCTCCGGGACGACGTCCGGACCCGACAACAAGTCGCTGACCAAGGAGAACGCCAGCTACTACACGGCTGCCGGAGTGATGCCGCGCGACGCCCGCTCGATCGAGGTCACCCTGGCCACCGGCGCCACGTTCTCCGTCCCGGTCAACGACGGCAACTACGCCTTCGTGCTCAAGGACCCCGGCTCGGGCGGGCTGGTCGACGCGGACTACCGCGTCCTCGATGCGCACGGCAACGTGCTCGGGCAGGGCTCCTCCATGTAGTGAGTCGCCCCACACGACGCGTGACCCGATGAGATTTCGGGAGTCGACTCACCTAGTGTCGGCGCATGGAACCGCTGCTGATCCGCAACGTCTTCCCGGTGCCGCTCGGCGTCGGTGAGGCTCCTCCCGCTGACCCGATCGACGTACACGTCGAGGACGGCGTCGTACGACGGGTGGGCGCCGACCTGCCCGATGTCGACGACGCCCGTGTGCACGACGCCGACGGACGCTGGATCGTGCCGGGCCTGTGGGACCACCACGTGCACCTCGGCCAGGTGGCGATGACCAGTGGCCGCCTCGACCTGTCGACCGCGCGGTCGCCCGAGGAGGTCACGTTCTTCGTGCAGGAACGCCTGTCCGTGTGGCCCGACAAGCCCCTTGTCGGGTTCGGGCACCGCTCGGCCACCTGGCCGCGCAAGCCCACGGTCGCCGAGCTCGACGCGGTCTCGGAGACCACGCCCATCGTGCTGATCAGCGGCGACGCGCACCACGCGTGGCTCAACTCGGCGGCCCTGCGCGCACTGGGCCTGCCCGCCCGCCACGACGTGGTCCGTGAGTCGGAGTGGTTCGAGGCCTACGGACGGCTCGAGGAGGTGGTGGGTCAGGAGGCCACTCCCGCCGCCTATCGCACCGTCGAGGCCGAGGCCGCCGCACGCGGAGTCGTCGGCGTCGTCGACTTCGAGTTCAGCGGCGGCGCAGAGGAGTGGGCCCAACGCTGGGCCGAGGGTGCCGACCTGCTGCGCATCCGCATGGCGACGTACGCCTCCGGCCTGGACGCCGTACTCTCGGCCGGCCTGCGCAGCGGCGACCCGCTGCCGGGCACGAGCATGGGCGTGATGGGCCCGCTGAAGATCATCTCCGACGGCTCCCTGAACACTCGTACGGCGTGGTGCTGCATGCCCTACACGAACGGTGAGGACCTGATCCACCCGTTCGGCTACGCCAACCAGAGCGTCGAGGAGATGCACGAGCTGATGCGCCGTGCCCACGCCGGCGGGCTCGAGGTGGCGGTGCACGCGATCGGTGACGCCGCGGTGCACGAGGCGCTGCTCGGCTTCGGTGCCACCGGCGCGCGCGGGTCGATCGAGCACGCCCAGCTGCTCGACCCGGTCGACGTCCCACTCCTCGCGGCGTCGGGGCTGCGGGCCAGCGTGCAACCGGCCCACCTGCTCGACGACCGCGACGTGTCCGAGCACTGCTGGGCCGACCGTCTCGACCGCTGTTTCGCCCTGCGCTGGATGTACGACGCGGGCACCCGACTGCACCTCGGCTCCGATGCGCCGGTGGCTCCGCTCGACCCGTGGCTGGCGATGTCGGCCGCGGTCCACCGCAGCGGCGACGAACGGGAGCCGTGGAACGCGTCACAGGCGCTGACCGCGCGTGAGGCACTGGCCGCATCGACCGACGGCTGGGGCACGGTCGCGACCGGACACCCCGGCGACCTGGTGCTGCTCGACGCCGACCCGCTGGCGGACGTCGGTGACAGCTCGGCGATCGGCGCCCACCTGCGCTCGATGTCGGTCGCCGCGACGTACGTCGGCGGACGCCTCACCGCTCCCCTGCTCGACTGAGAGCTTCGGCCGCACTTGTGCGGTGCCGTGGTCGGTTCACCCGTGTCACAACACGTGTGGAGCGACCGTAACCCCGCGTTACTCGGGCGGTTGTCGGTGGCATGGGGGAAGATGGCTGAATGGCCCTCGAGGAGTTCAGTGCACCGACGCGTGCCTGGTTCGAGGCCGCCTTCGCCGAGCCGACCCCCGCACAGGTCGGCGCCTGGCAGGCGATCGGTGCCGGGCGCCACTCCCTCGTGGTCGCACCGACCGGCTCGGGCAAGACGCTCTCCGCGTTCCTGTGGTCCATCGACCGACTGGTCACCACTCCACCGCCGGCCGACAAGCTGCGCCGCTGCCGGGTCCTCTACGTCTCCCCGTTGAAGGCCCTCGCGGTCGACGTCGAGCGCAACCTGCGCGCACCCCTGGCCGGCATCCGGCACACCGCCGACCGGCTCGGTGAGACCGCCCGTGACGTGACCATCGGCCTGCGCTCGGGTGACACGAGCCCGGCCGACCGCAGGCGCTTCCAGACCACCCCGCCCGACATCATGATCACGACACCGGAGTCGCTGTTCCTGATGCTCACCTCGCAGGCCCGCGAGTCGTTGCGCGGCGTCGAGACCGTGATCGTCGACGAGGTGCATGCCGTGGCCGGCACCAAGCGCGGCGCCCACCTGGCGCTCTCGCTCGAGCGGCTCGACGCGCTCCTCGACCGGCCCGCCCAACGCATCGGCCTCTCCGCGACGGTGCGGCCCCTCGACGAGGTGGCCCGCTTCCTCGGCGGCACCGCACCGGTCGAGATCGTCGCGCCACCGTCGTCGAAGGCGTGGGACCTCCGCGTCGTGGTCCCGGTCGAGGACATGGCCGAGATCGGCCAGCCACTCGACGAGCAGTTCGAGGGTCCGGCTTCCGCCGCACCGCGCAACGCCTCGATCTGGCCGCACGTCGAGGAGCGCGTGGTCGACCTGATCGAGCAACACCGCTCGACGATCGTGTTCGCCAACTCGCGCCGTCTGGCCGAGCGCCTCACCGCCCGCCTCAACGAGATCGCCGCCGAGCGGGCCGGCCAGGTGGTGGCCGGCGACGGCAAGCCGCCAGCCCAGATCATGGCCCAGTCCGGCGCCAGCGAAGGTGCCGCCCCCCTCATCGCGAAGGCCCACCACGGGTCGGTCTCCAAGGAACAACGCGGCATCATCGAAGACGACCTCAAGCGCGGCCGGCTCCCCGCCGTCGTGGCCACCAGCAGCCTCGAGCTCGGCATCGACATGGGCGCGGTCGACCTGGTCATCCAGATCGAGTCGCCGCCCAGTGTGGCCAGCGCCCTGCAGCGCGTGGGCCGGGCCGGGCACCAGGTCGGCGAGGTGTCCCGAGGCGTGCTGTTCCCCAAGCACCGTGGAGACCTGGCGCAGACCGCGGTCGCCGTACAACGCATGCGCAGCGGAGCGATCGAGTCCCTGCGCATCCCCGCCAACCCCCTCGACGTGCTCGCCCAGCACGTCGTCTCGGCGACCGCACTCGACGCGTGGGACGTCGACGAGCTCTACGCCCTGGTCTGTCGCAGCGCGTCGTTCAGCAAGCTGCCGCGCAGCGCCTACGACGCCACACTCGACCTGCTCAGCGGGCGCTACCCGAGCGACGAGTTCGCCGAGCTGCGGCCGCGCATCGTGTGGGACAGGGTGACCGGCCAGCTGACCGGCCGTCCCGGCGCCCAACGCCTGGCCGTCACCAGCGGCGGAACCATCCCCGACCGCGGCCTGTTCGGCGTCTTCCTGGTGGGAGAGAAGGCGAACCGGGTCGGCGAGCTCGACGAGGAGATGGTCTACGAGTCACGCGTCGGCGACGTGTTCGCACTCGGCGCGACCAGCTGGCGCATCGAGGACATCACCCACGACCGGGTGCTGGTCACACCGGCGCCCGGGGTGCCGGGGCGGCTGCCGTTCTGGAAGGGCGACACCCTCGGCCGGCCCGCCGAGCTCGGCGAGGCGGTCGGTGCCTTCACCCGTGAGCTGTCGTCCCTCGACGCCGTGAAGGCCGGGGCACACGCCCGGGAGCTGGGGCTCGACGACTGGGCCGCCGACAACCTGGTCACCTATCTCGCCGAGCAGCGCGAGGCCACCAACGTGCTGCCCAGTGATCGCACCATCGTGGTCGAGCGGTTCCGCGACGAGCTCGGCGACTGGCGGCTGGTGGTGCACTCCCCCTACGGCACGCCGGTGCATGCCCCGTGGGCGCTGGCGATCAACACCCGCCTGCGCGAGAGGTACGGCGTGGAGGCGTCCGCTGTGGCCAGCGACGACGGCATCGTGCTGCGCATCCCCGACACCGACGCCGAGCCGCCCGGCGGTGAGGTCGTGGTGTTCGAGGCCGACGAGATCGACGACCTGGTCACGGGCGAGGTCGGTGGGTCGGCACTCTTCGCCAGCCGGTTCCGTGAGTGCGCGGCCCGGGCACTCCTCCTGCCGCGCCGCGACCCGGGTCGGCGCTCGCCGTTGTGGCAGCAACGGCAGCGCTCGGCGCAGCTGCTCGAGGTCGCGTCGAAGTACCCCTCGTTCCCGATCGTCCTCGAGGCCGTGCGCGAGGTGCTCCAGGACGTCTACGACCTGCCCGGCCTCGTCGCGCTCATGGGCCGGGTCGATCGTCGTGAGGTGCGGGTCGTCGACGTCGCGACGCAGCAGCCGTCTCCCTACGCCCGCAGCCTGCTGTTCGGCTACGTCGCCCAGTTCGTCTACGAGGGCGACTCCCCCATCGCCGAACGCCGGGCCGCAGCGCTCAGTCTCGACCAGGGACTGCTGGCCGAGCTGCTGGGGCGCGCCGAGCTGCGCGAGCTGCTCGACCCCGAGGTGCTGCTCGAGGTCGAGGCCGAGCTGCAACGCCTCGCGCCCGATCGCCGGGCGCGCGATGCCGAGGGAGTGGCCGACCTGCTCCGGCTGCTCGGGCCCCTGTCGACAGCCGAGGTCGCCGAGCGGAGTGTCGAGGGCGCCGATGCCGCCGCGTGGCTGACCGGCCTGGCCGACGTACGCCGTGTGGCCGTGGTGCGCATGGGCGGCGACGAGCGCTGGTGTGCTGTCGAAGACATCGCCCGCCTGCGTGACGGACTCGGTGTGCCGGTCCCGCAGGGCACGCCCGACGCCTTCACCGAACCGGTCGACGACCCGCTGGGTGACCTGGTCGGCCGCTACGCCCGCAGCCACGGTCCCTTCACGACCGCCGAGGTCGCCACGCGACTCGGTCTCGGTGTCGCCGTGGCCCGGCAGACGCTGCTCCGCCTGGCTGCGTCGGGCCGGGTGCTCGAGGGCGAGTTCCGGCCCGCCGGCAGTGGCGACGAGTGGTGCGACGCCGAGGTCCTGCGCCGTCTCCGACGTCGCTCGCTTGCTCGCCTGCGCAAGGAGGTCGAGCCGGTCGATCCCGAGGCGCTGGGCCGCTTCCTGCCGCCGTGGCAGCACGTCACCGGCCGCGCCCGCGGTGCACTGCGCGGCGTCGACGGGGTGCTCGCCGCGGTCGACCAGCTGGCCGGTTGCCCGGTGCCCGCCTCGGCGCTCGAACCCCTCGTCCTGGCGGCTCGGGTCAGCGACTACGAGCCGGCGATGCTCGACGAGCTCACCGCGGCTGGTGAGGTGGTGTGGTCCGGCCATGGGGCACTCCCCGGCAGCGACGGCTGGGTCGCGGTGCACCTCGCCGACCAGGCTCCCCTGACCTTGCCCGAGCCCGCCGCGGCCGACCTCGGCGACCTCCATCGCGCGGTGCTCGAGGCGTTGGCACCCGGCGGCGCCTACTTCTTCCGGCAGCTCGGCCAGGCCGTCGACTCGACGAACGACGCCGAGCTCAACGCCGCGCTCTGGGACCTCGTGTGGGCAGGCCACCTGACCAACGACACCCTCGCGCCACTACGTGCGCTCACCCGGTCGGGAACCTCCGCCCACCGCAGTCGCCGTACGCCGCCCCGCGCCCGGGTCGCCCCCGCGCGAGGGCGCGCGGCCATGCCCTCGCGCACCGGCCCGCCCGAGACAGCCGGCCGCTGGGCGCTGCTGCCGGCCATCGACACCGACCCCACCCGTCGTGCCCACGCGACCGCGGAGGCCCTGCTCGAACGACACGGCGTGGTCACCCGGGGCGCGGTGATGAGCGAGCGCGTGCCCGGAGGCTTCGCCGGGGTCTACAAGGTGCTCTCCGCGTTCGAGGAGTCGGGGCGCTGCCGACGCGGCTACTTCGTGGCCGGCCTCGGCGCTGCACAGTTCGGGGCCGCCGGCGCCGTCGACCGGCTCCGCACCCACGTCGAGCTGCCCACGGGACAGAAGCCGACCGCGGTGGCCCTGGCGGCCACCGACCCGGCCAACCCGTTCGGCGCAGCCCTGCCCTGGCCGGTGGTCTCCACCGACGGCGAGCGCTCGGAGAAGGGGGCTGCTGGCCACCGACCCGGCCGCAAGGCGGGCGCCATGGTCGTGCTCGTCGACGGCGCACTGACCCTCTACGTCGAGCGCGGTGGACGCACCCTGCTCACCTTCAGCGACTCGCCCGACCTGCTCGGCCCGGCGTGTGCCGCACTGGGAGACGCCGTACGCCGGGGCACACTGGGTCGGCTGACGGTCGAGAAGGCCGACGGCGCACCCCTCCTCGGGCGGGGCGACGCCGGATCACCGTTGCGTGCCGCCCTGGCCGAAGCGGGTTTCGTGACCACACCGAGAGGGTTGAGAATCCGTGCCTGAGGGCGACACCGTCTGGCGAACGGCCCAGGCACTCGACAAGGCACTCACCGGTGCCCGCATCACCCTGAGCGACTTCCGGGTCCCCCAACTGGCAGAGGTCGACCTCACCGGGAAGCTGGTCAACGGGACGATCTCCCGCGGCAAGCACCTGCTCACCCGCATCGGCGACGACCACACCCTGCACTCGCACCTGCGCATGGAGGGTGCCTGGCACCTCTATCGGGCCGAGACCCGCTGGCAACGGCCGGTCGACCAGGCCCGGGTGGTGCTGCGCACACCGCGCTGGATCGCGGTCGGCTTCTCGCTCGGCATCCTCGAGCTGCTCACCCGCGACCGCGAGGTCGACGCCGTCGGACACCTCGGCCCCGACCTGCTCGGCGACGACTGGAACCCCGACGAGGCCGTACGCCGGCTCCGCAGGGACAGGGACCGTCCGATCGGCGAGGCGCTGCTCGACCAACGCAACCTGGCCGGCATCGGCAACCTCTACGAGAACGAGCTGTGCTTCCTCTCCGGTGTGCTGCCCGGCACCCCGGTTCGTCAGGTCGACAACCTGGAACGCCTGGTCGGGCGCGCCAAGGCAATGCTCGAGGCCAACAAGGGACGTCGCACGCAGACCACCACCGGCAACACGCGGCACGGGCACCAGCACTGGGTCTACGGCCGCGCCGAGCAACCGTGCCAGCGCTGCGGCACGACCGTGCAGACCGGCATGTTGGGGCCGGCCGGGCAAGAGCGCCCGAGCTTCTGGTGCCCGTCCTGCCAGAGGTGAGGGGTCAGGCCGCGGAGGCGACCACGTCGCCGGTGCGGCGCACGACCGGAATCGGGGTGGTGGCGATCTCGAGGGCGCGCTCCTCACGGGCCACGGCGTCGCTCACGTCGCTGAGCACGTCGGAGAGCGGCACGTCGAGGGCGTTGCACAACGAGGCGAGCAGCTCCGAGGACGCTTCCTTCTGGCCACGTTCGATCTCGGAGATGTAGCCGAGGCTCACCCGGGCCTCCGCGGAGACCTCGCGCAGGGTCAGTCCACGTCGCATGCGCTGCGAACGCAGCACCTCGCCGAGCAGCCGACGAAACAGCACCATGGGTCTGTCCTCTCTCCGTTGATGGGCACAACGCTACCCGTTCACCTTTTCTTCCGCGCCCCGACTACGCCGAGGGCTGAAATTCGGCCACCAGCTCGAGGGCCCTCAGGCAGGTGACGCGGCGCACCGTCTCACGGCCGCCGGTCAGCTCCAGTCGTTCGGCGAGGTCGCCGTCGGGGCCGCTGACCGCCACCCAGACCGTGCCCGCGGGGATCCCGTCCTGGGCGTCCGGACCGGCCACACCGGTGGTCGCGACACCCCAGTCGACACCGAGCACCCGACGTACGCCGTGTGCCATCGCCAGCGCGCAGGCCCGTGAGACCACGCCCTCGTCGTCGATGACCTGCTGCGGCACACCGAGCACGTCCGCCTTGACCCGGGTCGCGTAGGACACGACGCCGCCGACGTACACGCTCGACGAGCCGGGGATCGCGGTGAGCGTGCCGCCGATGAGCCCGCCAGTCAGCGACTCGGCGGTGGCCAGGGTCTCGCCGCGCGCGTCGAGGAGGGCCAGCGCCACACGGGCCGCCGCGACCGGATCCGCTGCTGTCATGCCGCTACCTTGACATGCATGGCTTCGCAACCGATTGAGGACTACGCCCTGCTCGGCGATCGGCACACGGCGGCCCTGGTCGGCCGCAACGGCTCGATCGACTGGTTGTGCCTGCCCCGCTTCGACTCCTCGGCCTGCTTCGCGGCGCTGCTCGGCACTGAGGAGCACGGTCACTGGCAGTTCGAACCGGTCGATCCCTACGAGACGACCCGGGAGTACGTCGGCCACTCGGCCGCCCTGGAGACCACGTTCACCACCGAGTCGGGCGTGGTCACGATGCTGGACGTGATGCCGATCGGTGACCGCCGCGCGGACGTCGTACGCCGCATCACCGGCGTGCGTGGCAGCGTGCGGATGCGCCACGAGTGGGTGGTGCGCACCGACTACGGGAAGGTGCGACCGTGGGTGCACCGGACGCACCTCGGGGGCGACCCCGTGATCGTCGCCATCGCCGGCCCCGACAAGCTGGTGCTGCGCGGGCCGCGGCTCCCGCGTGCGGTCGACCATCGACACGCCGACGAGTTCGACGTCGACGAGGGTGACGAGCTGACCTGGTCGACGACGTGGGTCCCGTCCTGGACCGACCTGCCGACCTCGATCATCGAGCCTGCCCGCATCCAGGAGACCATCGAGGAGAGCGCGTCGTGGGCCGCGCGCTGCCGCGCGGACATCCCCCACCGCGAGCTGGTGTTGCGTTCACTCGTCACCCTCCGCCTGCTCACCCACGAGCACACCGGCGGCATCGTCGCGGCCCCGACCACGTCACTGCCCGAGGACTTCGGCGGCGAGCGCAACTGGGACTACCGGTTCTGCTGGTTGCGCGACGCCTCGCTGACCCTGGAGGCGCTGGTGACCGCCGGCTACACCGACGAGGCGAACCTCTGGCGCGACTGGTTGCTCCGCGCCGTGGCCGGTGACCCCGAGGACCTCCAGATCATGTACACCGTCGACGGGGCCCGGCAGCTGCCCGAGCGCGAGCTCGACCACCTTCCCGGGTACGCCGACTCGCGTCCGGTCCGCATCGGCAACGGCGCCGTCGACCAGCGCCAGACCGACGTGCTCGGCGAGGTCATGGTCGCGCTCGACCTGGCCCGCCAGGCCGGGCTTCCGTTCAACCAGGACTCGTGGGCGCTCCAACGGGCACTGGTCGACGCCCTCGCTACCGACTGGCAGGAGCCGGACAACGGACTGTGGGAGATCCGTGGGCCGCTGCGCCACTTCACGCATTCGCGGGTGATGGTGTGGGCGGCGTTCGACCGCGGCATCCGTGCCGTCGAGCAGTACGACGTGCCGGCCCCGGTCGACGAATGGCGCCGGATCCGTGACGCCGTGCGCGAGGAGGTGATGACCCGCGGGTTCAACACCGAGCGCAACAGCTTCACCCAGCACTTCGACACCACCGAGGTCGACGCGTCGCTCCTGGTGCTGCCGCTGGTCGGGTTCATCGAGGGCGACGACCCCCGGATGCTGGGCACCATCGAGGCGATCGAGCACGACCTCATGCGCGACGGCCTGCTGCTGCGCTACCGCACACAGTCGGGCGTCGACGGTCTCTCCGGCGACGAGCACCCGTTCCTGGCGTGCTCGTTCTGGCTCGTCTCGGCGTACACCGCGGCGGGACGGCTCGACGATGCCCACGCGCTCTTCGACAAGCTGGCCGGCCTGGCCAACGACGTGGGCCTCATGTCGGAGGAGTACGACGCGGACAACCACCGGATGGCCGGCAACTTCCCGCAGGCGTTCAGCCATCTCACCCTGGTGCAGGCCGCCTTCCGCCTCGCCCGATCCACCGGCGGCTGAAACGGGCGGCCTGCTCTTCGGTGGTTGACGACGTCTGCTGCGGCTGTCAGAAACCCCGATTCCGTGCCCGGGCGCTCCTTCAGCGGTAGCTCCGCGTCGTGGTGAGCCCCGCGCGAAGCCCTCGGCTACCGCTGAACGCCCTCTCGGTGGTTGAGGACGCCCCGCGTTCCCTCGATGGTTGAGGAGGCGCGCCAGCGCCGTCTCGAAACCACACTGGCGCCGGTGAATGCTTCGTTGGTGGCTACTGGTCCCCGAGACGAGGATCGGGAGCCGTCAGCCACCACGGAAGGGTTCAGGAACCGGGTGAGGACCACAACCGGTGAGCGAGGCGTTTGCGTCGTTCGGCCCGCCAGTCGGTGGCCTTGGCTTCGGTGGTCAAGGGCCCGGAGAAACTATCTCGAAGTACTTTCTGGGGTGGTTTCGAGACGCTCGCTGGCGCTCGCTCCTCAACCACCGAAAAGGGCAGTGCCCGCTGGCGCTCGTCTCTCAGCCGGCGGAAGAGCGGGCGTGGCCTCCACGCACCCTCCGACGCAAAACTGTAACCTGTTCCAGTCCAGGACGGGAGAGCTCGCATGTTCACCACCGCTGGCCGGTTGCTGCGCAATCTGGTCCACCTGCCATGGGCCCCGATTCCCGAGGGCCGCATGGTCGAGCTGCCCGGTCGCGGCTCCACGTTCGTCACCGACACCCCGGGACCGCACCCCCACTCGCCCACGATCGTCCTGCTGCATGCCGTCGGGACGACCGGCCTGCTCACCTGGTATCCCTCCATCCCGGCGCTGGCGGAGAGGTTCCGTGTGGTCACCCTCGACCTGCGCTGGCACGGCCGCGGCATCCAGTCCGAGGAGTTCTCGCTGCGCGACTGTGCGGACGACGTCGCCGCACTGCTCGACGTGCTCGGCATGGAGCGCGCCGTGTTCGCCGGTTTCTCGATGGGCTCGATCGTGGCCCAGCGGATGTGGCGACAACACCCCGATCGGGTCGACGGGCTGGTGCTCTGCGCGAGCACCGATCGCTTCCGGTCGACAGTGGCAGAGCGCGCATTCCACGAGTCGATGGGTCTGACCATGTCCGGGCTGCGCGGTGTCTCCCGCTCGAGGATCGGCTCAGCTGCGGCGCGCGCCGCGGGTCGTGCCCTCGATCTCGGCCGGACCGACATCCATGACTGGGCACTTGCCGAGTTCACCTCCACCAGCCCTTGGGCGGTCGGCCAGGCCGTGGCCGCTCTGGGCCGGCACCATTCGCGTCCGTGGCTGGGCCGCATCGACGTGCCGACCGCGGTGGTGGTGACGCGGCACGACAAGGTGATCCCTCCCGATCGGCAGGTCGACCTGGCCCGGCGCATCAAGGGCGCCACAATCCACGAGATCGAGGCCGGTCACGCGGCCTGCGTGCTCGAGGCCGAGTCGTTCGTGCCCCGCCTGCTCGAAGCGTGTACGACGACCGCCGCACGCGCCCGCGACTTCACCCACTGATCGACCCGTCGAGGGCGGCTTGCAACCTCTCCAGCTCGGCGGGAAACAGCGAGACCAGCGCGTCGACGTCCTTCATCGACTCCGAGCAGGCGATCACGCCGACGTGGAGGCGGCCGTTGTTCGACATGACCGTGATGTTGACTCCGGCTCCGTGGAAGACCGGGCCCAGCGGATAGAGCGCGTCGATGCGGGCACCCATGAAGTAGAGCGGGATCGGCGGCCCGGGCACGTTCGAGATCACCAGGTTGTGCACGACGGGATGCTTCTCCGCCAGGCGCAGTCCGGCGTACGCCCGCACGGCCAGGCCGAAGGTGCGCGGGGCGGCGAACTCGGCCCAGTCCTGGAGCGCGTCGGCGCTGATCGCCTGGTGGTGGTCCTTGGCGTGACGGTTGCTGGTGGCCATCATCTCGAGGCGTTCGAGAGGATCCTCCAGGTCGGTGCCGAGACGCGCGAAGAGCGCGGAGACCTTGTTGGCCCCGGTGGCCCGCCGACTCCTGCCCCGCACCGAGACCGGGACGCTGGCCAGCAGCGACGAGTCCGGCAGCTCACCGCGCCCCTCGAGGTAGCCGCGCAGCGCCCCGCCTGCCAGGGTCAGCACGACGTCGTTCACGGTCGTGCCGGTGGCCTCCTTGACCGCTTTGACCTCGGCCAGGTCGAGGTCGGCGAACCCGATGGTTCGGTGGCCGGTGATGGTGCCGTTGAACGAGGTGCGCGGTGCCGTGAAGGGTGCGGCCATCGCGGTGCCCTCACGAGCACGGGCGACCGTCCGGGAGACCAGCTGCGCGGAGGGTTGGAGGAGCCGGGTGATCGCGAACGGCTTGGTCGCGTTGTTGAGCACGCCGCGCCCGAAGAGCTCCAGCCCACCCGGGCTGCGCGGCGGCGGGACGGGTCGCTCCTGCGTCGGCGGCGGCTGGTCGGGCTCGAGGCTGCACAGGTGCGAGATCAGGTTGGAGCCCGAGGCACCGTCCACGGTGGCGTGGTGCATCTTGGAGAACACCACGACCCGGTCGCCGTACCCCTCGATGACCCACATCTCCCACAGCGGGCGGCTGCGGTTCATGGTCTGGCCGGCGAGATGTCCGCACAGCTCGACGAGCTCGTCGTACCCACCGGGCGCCGGGAGGGTGAGCCGGTGCAGGTGGTGGTCGATGTCGAAGTGGTCGTCGGCCACCCAGACCGGGTGGTCGAGGTCGAGGGGCACGCGTCGCAGCCGCCGGGTGAACTCGGGTACGTCGATCACCCGGTCGCGCAACGTGTCGCGCAGACCGGCGTAGGAGTAGCCGCCGGGGATCGTCGCGGGGTCGAGCACGATCAGCCCGCAGACGTGCATCAACTGCTCGGGAGTCTCCAGGTAGAGGAAGCTTGCATCCAGCCCACTGAGTCGATCCATGGGCGGCATCCTACCGGGCAAATGAGAACGTGTTCTAATTCTGGACGGGTCGTTCCCCCCAACCGCGGGCGGGCTAGCATCCGGGCGTGGCCTACCTACGTCGTCAGATCCTCACCGCAGCCCTGACCGCCAACGCGATCCGGCCGATTCCGGGACTGCGCGCGGGCATCCCGTCGTTCTTCGCCGGCTGGATGACCAACGAGCTGGCGCCACACCTGCTGGCCCTGACCGCCGCGGACACCGTCACCCACCTGGGCCCGAAGCGGCGCAGCAAGGCCGGGCTGGCACTCGCAGCGGCCAGCGCGGTGGGACTCGGTCACCTCATCCGTACGGCGGGCAAGGTCAAGGACGGCGTCGAGGAGGCGCTGACCGAGGGCATCGGCGTCGACTACGTGGAGCGTCTCGACGCAGCACCCTCGCCGGCCGAGCTCGCGACCAACTGGCGATCGTTGGTCAACCCGTTCAAGATCGTCACCCCCGACATCGAGGTGCTGCGCAACATCGCCTACACCGACGCGGGTCGTCGCGGACAGCTCGACATCTACCGCGCCAAGGACCAGGACCTGACCGACGCTCCGGTGCTGCTGCAGGTGCACGGCGGCGGCTGGACGATCGGCGACAAGCGCGAACAGGGTCTCCCCCTGATGACCCACCTGGCCGCCAAGGGCTGGATCTGCGTGGCCATCAACTACCGCCTCGCACCACGCAACCCCTTCCCCGCGCACATCATCGACGTCAAGAAGGCGATCGCGTGGATCCGCGAGAACATCGCGGCGTACGGCGGCGACCCCGACTACCTCGCCATCACCGGCGGCTCGGCCGGCGGACACCTCGCCGCGCTGGCCGCCCTCACCCCCGACGTCAAGGACTTCCAGCCGGGCTTCGAGGACGCCGACACCAGCGTCTCGGTGGCGATCCCCCACTACGGCGTCTACGACTTCGCCGGCGCCACCGGCCTGAAGTCGATGATCCTGATGCGTGACCGGTTCCTCGCGCCGCGCATCCTGCAGAAGCGTTGGAAGGACGATCCGGAGGCCTTCGAGGCCGCCTCGCCGATCCTGCAGATCCGCCCGGACGCCCCCGACTTCTTCGTGCTGCACGGCACCAACGACACTCTCGTCCCGGTCGAGCAGGCCCGGCTCTTCGTGGCCAGGTTGCGCGAGGTCGCCGACAACTCCGTGGTGTACGCCGAGCTGCCGTTCGCCCAGCACGCCTACGACATCTTCAAGTCCGTGCGCGCCGGGCACGTGGTCAAGGCGATCGACCGCTACCTGCACTGGCACTGGAACGGCTACCGCCAGGGCCTCGACGTGTCCGAGGTCGACGCCGACGTGATCATCGACAACGCCGAGGCCGAGGCGAACTAGTCGATTCGCCTGTGCCGCACGTGGTTCTCTCCTAGCCTGTCCGCGGGCAACGGGCCCANAGAGGAACACGTGCACAAGATCATCGGGGCGGCCCTCGCCCTTGCCACCACCGTCTGTCTCACCGCCAGCACTGCGGCTGCGGCTCACGCGGAGAAGGTCGTGCACCGGGACGCCCGCGGCGACGTCATCCGACAGGACTACTCCTTTGAGACCGAAACGGAGACAGAGACGCCAGTCCCGACCGTGAAGTCGAGTGACATCACCAGCACCGTGGTCGACCATCGACGCGACAACGTCTTCGTCACGGTCAGGCATGCCGAGCTCGACAGCCATCTCGACCTCCTTCACGGCTACCTCTTCTCACTGGTCACGAACGAGAGGCTCGGACGCACCGTCGTGCTGCACGTCAGTCCCTCGACCAGCCGCCAGGGCGAGGTCAAGTTGGTCACCCAAGCCGGCAGGCGTGTGACGTGCATCGGCCTGCGCGGCCGGATCGACTACCGCGCCAACACCGTCCGAATCCGGGTGCCGCGATCCTGCCTGAGCAACCCCCGTTGGGTGCGCGCGGGAATCTACACCTTCCACACCGGCCGGGACTGGAGCCGCGCCTTCGTCGACGACGCCAACCTCAACGGACGGATCCGCAATGCCGGACCGGTCCACGGCCCTCGCGTTCGTCGCGGCTGAGGCGATCTGGTCCGTTCCGCCTCCAGCGGCGTCGTTTCTCTCCTAGCCTGTGCGCGGGGCAACAGGGCCCGNAGAGGAACACGTGCACAAGATCATCGGGGCGGCCCTCGCCCTTGCCACCACCGTCTGTCTCACTGCCGGCACCATCTCGAGCGCTCACGCCGAGAAGGTGGTCCACCGCGACGCCCGCGGCGACGTCCTGAAGGTCCACTGGAACGACTCGGAGGACGACGCCCTCACCCCGGCCCCGAACGCACAGGACAGCGACATCATCCGCACTGTGGTCGACCACCGACACGACAACCTGTTCGTGACGATGGTCTTTCGGGACCTGCGTGGCTCGTCAGCCCTCCAGGCGTTCGGCATCGCCGTGCTCACCGACGACAACCTTCGTAGAGACGTGTTCGTCAGCCGGGACCGACGCACGGGGGCGCAGGGCGAGAAGGAGATGACCACACGAGCCGGAACCACCGTCAAGTGCCCACGCCTCGCGATCCGCATCGACTACACCGCCAAGGCTGTGCGCTTCCGCGTGCCGCGCTCCTGCCTCGGCAATCCGCGGTGGGTGCGTGTCGGTGCCGCGTCGATCCGAATCGTCAACTCCACGGAGACCTTCTACCTGGACGACGCCATCCTCACCGGCAAGTACCGCGACGCCGGTCCGGCGTACGGCGCCCGGGTGCACCGCGGCTGAGTCCAACCCGAGTCAGCGTGGCAGGCCGAGGATCCGCTCGGCCGCCACGTTGCGCAGGATCTGCGTGGTGCCTCCGGCGATCGAGAGGCAGCGGGTCAGCAGCATCTCGTGCACGGCCGCGTCGACCTCTTCCCCGCCGAGCACCACCCGGTCCCCCAGCAGGTCGACGACCAGCTCGGACCCGTCCTGACGGTTGCGCACGGTGAGCAGCTTGGCCACGCTCGACTCCGCACCCGGTCCGGCACCGGCCAGCGAGCGCAGCGTCGTACGCACGCCGAGCAGTGAGCAGACCGTGGCGAGTGCGACGGCATGTCCGATGCGGGCACGCTGCGCGGCCCCGACTCCCCCGGCCAGCGCAACCGCTCGCTCGACACTCAGGTCGAGCTTGGTGCCAGCCATCGCCACACGCTCGTTGGCCAACGTGGTGCGCGCCAGCCGCCACCCGTTGTCGACCTCGCCTACAACGCAGTCGTCGGGCACGAAGACGTCGTCGAGGAAGACCTCGTTGAAGAGCGCGTCGCCGGTCAGCTCACGCAGGGGTCGTACGTCGATGCCGGTGCTGGACATGTCCAGCAGGAAGTAGGTGATTCCCTTGTGCTGTGGGGCCTCCGGGTTCGTCCGGCCCAGGCAGATCGCCCAGTGCGCGTCCTGGGCGAGCGAGGTCCAGACCTTCTGGCCGGTGAGCCGCCAGCCTCCCTCGACCTTGACCGCGCGGGTGCGCAGCGAGGCCAGGTCGGAGCCCGCGCCGGGCTCACTGAACAGCTGGCACCAGACGATCTCGCCGCGCAGCGTGGGGCGCACGAACTGCTCGCGCTGGGCCTCGCTGCCGTGCGCGAGGATGGTCGGCACCGCCCAGCCGCCGATCTTGAGGTCGGCCCGTGCGACGCCCGCTGCCGCAAGCTCCTGGTCGATCACGAGCTGCTCCAGCGGTGACGCGTCCTGCCCCCAGGGCGTCGGCCAGTGCGGCATGAACAGGCCCGACTCGACCAGTCCCCGGCGTTGCGCCTCACCCTCGAGCGCGGCCAACCGCGAGGCCTGCGGGCGGATCCGCTCGCGCACCGGCTCGTCCTCGCCCTCGAAGTCGAGCCGGACCGAGCGTCGTACGCCGTTCGCGGCAGCGTCGGTGAGGGACGCCGCGAAGGTGTCGGAGTCGCCCAACAGCGCGCGCAGCGTGGTTGCGCGGCGCAGGTAGAAGTGGGCGTCGTGCTCGAAGGTGAAGCCGATGCCGCCGAGCACCTGGATGCAGTCCTGAGCGACCTGCACCGCGCCGTCGAAGGCGATCGTGCCGGCCACGTCGGCCGCGAAGGCCCACTGGTCGTCGTCGCCGAACGCGATCGAGGCGGCGTCCCAGGCGACCGCGGTGACGGCCTCGGCGGTCTCGAGCATGCCGGCGCACAGCTGCTTGATCGCCTGGAACGAGCCGATCTTCGCACCGAACTGCTCACGCACACCGGCGTACTCCACCGCCGTGTCGAGGCACCACCGGGCGACGCCGGCGGCCTCCGCGGCAGCGAGCGTGACCGCCGTACGGCGCAGCAGCGCGGCATCGATCGTGGGCACCTCGACGACGTCGGAGAGCGGCACTGCGACGAGGTCGACGGAGCCGAAGCGGCGGGACAGGTCCGGTCCGATGGAGGGAGTCACCTCGGCCAGCGTCGACGGTACGACGAACCAGCGATCACCTGAGGCACCGAGCAGGAGGTGCGTGACCGACGGGGCGTCCCAGACGACGTCGACGTGCCCGGACACCGTCCGATCGTCGACCGTGAGGGACGGCACGAGTCCGAGACCCACGGACATCTCGCCACGGGCCAGGGCACCGGCGACGTCCGACGTCTCGCCGAGCAGCGCCGCCGCGACCGCCGTACCCAACAAGGGCCCCGGGAGCATCCGGTGGGCGCAGGCCTCGAGCGCCACCGCCACGTCGAGCACGGAACCCCCGCCACCGCCGGCACCCTCGGGTACGCCGATCGCCGGGACGCCCATCTCTACGAGTGCCGCCCAGGTCTGGCCGAAGGCGGCGGACGCGTCGTGTTCCGCGGCGCGCACTTCGTCGATGGCACCGAGCGACCCGGCCCACTTGCGCAGGGAGTCGCCGAGCTCGCGGTGCTCGTCGCTGATACCGAGGGACACAGTCACTCCTTCTTCGTCGCGGTTGAGTGCTGAGGTGGTTGCCCGAGCGACCATCTCAGCACTCAACCGACTAGAACGTGTTCCAATATTGCCATGAATAGGCTGTCCGGCGTGATGCCGTCCGAACTTCTCGACCATGCCCGCGCCGCCAAGGGCTTCATGCCCGAGGACGAAGGGCTCCTGCTGCACCGCGTCGCCCGCGAACAGCTGCCCACCGGCCCGGCCCTGGAGGTCGGCACCTACTGCGGCAAGTCGGCGATCTACATCGGCGCCGCCGCGCGCGAGGTCGGTGGCGTGCTGTTCACCGTCGACCACCACCGTGGCTCGGAGGAGAACCAGGCCGGGTGGGAGCACCACGACACCGAGGTCGTCGACGACGAGTTCGGCCTGATGGACACCCTGCCGTTCTTCCGCAAGGCCATCGCCCGCGCCGGACTCGAGGATCAGGTCGTGGCCGTGATCGGCAGGTCCACGACCGTCAGCCAGCACTGGCGCACTCCCCTGTCGATGCTCTTCATCGACGGCGGCCACGCCGAGGAGCACGCCCAGAACGACTACACCGGCTGGGCGCACTGGGTCCAGCCCGGCGGCAGGCTGGTGATCCACGACGTCTTCGCCGACCCGGCCGACGGCGGCCAGGCGCCGTACCACGTCTTCCAGCGCGCGCTGGCGAGTGGAGCCTTCGCCGAGGACGCCGCCCTCGGCTCCATGCGGGTCCTCGAACGCGTCAGCGGTCAGGCCGGCGACGTCACGAGCGTCGGCTGAGCTCGCACCCGCACTCGAGGGCCATCTCGTCGAAGTGCGCCGCCAGCGTGGTGCCGCGCATGATGTCGGACCCACCGGTGCCGTGCCCGAGGGCGTCGACCGCGAGGATCACCGCCGCGGCGGTGTACGTCGTGTGCTCGGCCGGCCAGTTCACGTCGTCGGGGAACACGTAGCCGGTCCAGTACTTGCCGTCGTCGGAGCGCAGGTGCTGCATGTCGGCCAGCAGCTGCAGGGCCCGGTCGCGGTCGCCCAGCGCGTCGAGGGCCATCACCAGCTCGCAGGTCTCGGCGCCGGTCACCCACGGGTTCTTCGAGACGCAACGGATGCCGAGGCCCGGCTCCACGAAGGTCTCCCAACGCGAGTTGACCAGGTCGACGCCGTCGTCCCCGCGGACCGCACCGCCCAGCACCGGGTAGTACCAGTCCATGGAGAACTCGGACTTGTCGAGGAAGTCGTCGCGGTGACGGCGCAGCGCGTGGCCGAGGCGTCCGCCGGCCAGCTCCCACTCCGGCTGCGGCTCGTCCATCAGCTCCGAGAGGGCGACCCCGGCGCGCAGCGCCTGGTAGATGCTCGAGGAGCCGGCCAGCAGGCCCTCGGCGTTCACCTTCGCGGGTCGACCGTCGGCCCACTCCTGCGACCAGGCGATGCCACCGAAGGGCAGCTGCATCGAGACCACGTAGTCCAGCGCGCGTTGCACGACCGGCCAGTGTCGTCGTACGAACCTCACGTCGCGACGCACCAGCCAGTGGTGCCAGACGCCGACCGCGAGGTAGGCGGACATGTTGGTCTCGCTGCTGGCGTCCTCGACCTCGCCGGCCACGATCTTCATCGGCCACGAGCCGTCGGGGCGCTGGGTGCGCCGGCACCACTCGTAGGCGCGCTCGGCCGCCTCGACCTCACCGCCGACCAGCATCGCCATCGCGCCCTCGACGTGGTTCCACACGTCGACGTGCTCTCCGACCGTCCACGGGATCGCTCCGTCGGGCTCCTGCATGGCCGCGATCGAGGCCGCCGTGCGGGCGACCTCGGCGGCGGTCAGGATGCCGGGGAGCGAGGGCGTCTCAGGCCGCATCCGGCTTGCGGAAGTAGAGGACCATGCTCTTGCCGATCACCGGGTTGAGCGCCTTCTCGGCGAGCCGGGTGACGGTGCTCCAACGCGGAGTCTTCATGATGTCCCACACCAGCACCTGGTGGTAGGCCTTCACGAGCGGGTGCTGGTCGTTGTTCACGCCGACCGCGCACTTGATCCACCAGTACGGCGAGTGCAGGCCGTGGGCGTAGCCCTTGCCCTCGAAGATCATCGCGTCGCCCGGGGTTCCGTCGTTGTCGCGCCCGCCCTTGGTGACCTTGTCGATCAGCTCGTGGTCGGTGTAGATGCGGATGTGACCGCCCTCGGCGTTGTGGTAGTCCGAGGAGAGCTTCCAGTTGATCACCTCGGGCAGCCAGCGCGGCACCGAGACGGCGAGGGTGCCACCGGGGCGCAGCACCCGGATCAGCTCCCTGATCGCCTCGACGTCAGCCGTGATGTGCTCGAGGATCTCGGCGGCGACGATGCGGTCGAACTCGCCGTCGGCGAACGGCAGGGCGAGCGCGTCGCCCTCCTTGATGTCGGCCTCGGCACCGTCGGGCACCTCGCCGGCCTCCTTCATCGCACCGAAGAGGTCGAGCACGTTCGACAGCTCGTCGGCGTCGCGGTCGAAGGCGACCACGTCGGCACCGCGACGGTACATCTCGAAGGCGTGGCGTCCGGCCCCGGCGCCCATGTCGAGCACGCGCTCACCGGGCCGGAGGCCCAGTCGGTCGAAGTCAACGGTCAGCATTGGTTCCCCTTGCGTGGTGGTTCTCGATCACTTCGTCGTACGCCGCCGCGGTGGCCGCAGCGACTGCTCGCCAGCTGAACGTCTGCAGGACCCGCTCGCGGCCGGCCCGGCCCATGCGGGCCCGGCGCTCGGGGTCGTCGAGCAGCGCGGCGATCGCCTCGCGCAGCTCCTCGACGTTGCCCGGCTCGACCAGGTCGGCGCAGAGTCCGTCGGGCCCGACAACCTCGGGGATGGCGCCGGCACGGCTGACCACCAGCGGGGTCTCGCAGGCCATCAGCTCAGCGGTCGGGAGGGAAAAGCCTTCGTAGAGGGACGGCACGACGGCCAGCTCGGCGGAGCCCATCACCTCGACCAGCTCGGCATCGGAGATGCCGTTGACGAAGCGGACCGCATCGCCGATGGCGAGCTTCTCGATGAGCTTCTCGGTGCGGCCGCCCGCCTCGGGCTTGGTGACCATGAGCAGCTCGAGATCGCGCTCGGTGCGCAGCTTGGCGAACGCCTCCAGGAGCGTGTGCACGCCCTTGATCGGCGCGTCGGCACTGGCCATCGCGACGATGCGCCCGGGCACCCGGGGCTTGGTGGGCGGGGAGAACACGTCGTCGGCGCCGAGAGGGATCACCTGGATCCTCGACGGGTCGACGCCGAAGTCGGCCACGATGTCGCGGGCCGAGGACTCGGACGGGGTGAGCACCTTGACCGCGCGGCGGGCCACCTTGCCCTGCATGCGCAGGAAGCCGTACCAACGGCGCAGGGTCAGCCGCTTGCGCCAGTTGGGGGCGGCGGCGAGGTCGACGCGGCGGTCGAAGGTGATCGGGTGGTGCAACGTGGTGACCAGCGGGATGCCGGCGTCCATGATGTCGACCATGCCGTGGCCGAGCACCTGGTTGTCGTGCACGACGTCGAAGTCGTCACGGCGGGCCTTGATGATCCTGGCGACGCGCTTGCTGAAGGTCTTCGGCTCGGGGAACCCGGCCGTGCACATCGTGAGGAACTCCTCGACGTCGACCAGGTCGCGGAACTCCTTCAGCTTCGGGACCCGGAACGGGTCGGGCTCGCGGTAGAGGTCGAGGCTGGGCACCTTGGTCAGCCTCACGCCCTCGTCGAGCTCGGGGTACGGCTGGCCGGAGAAGACCTCGACCTCGTGACCCAGCGCGACCAGCTCGCGGCTCAGGTGACGGATGTAGACGCCCTGACCCCCACAGTGGGGCTTGCTCCGATAGGACAGCAGTGCCACGCGCATCACTGTCACCTTCTTCCTGTTCGGCCCGGATCCCGTCACGCGTCGACGACACGAGAAGTGGAACGTGTTCCTATTATGGCCCACGAGGCAGTAGCGTATGCGGAGAGTCCAACGCCGTAGAATGCGGTTTCGTTTCAAGAACGCGGCGCCGATCCCCCAAGTTACCCGTGGGTTGCGTCACACGAGTATCCCTGATGAGAGAGGAAAGCAATGAATGCCCTGAACTCCCTCAGCCAGGAAGAGCTCGGTTCGGCCGCCCAGAGGGAGCGCCGCAAGCGCATCCTCGACGCCACGATCGCGTTGGCCTCCCGCGGCGGCTTCGACGCCGTACAGATGCGCGCCGTGGCCGACCAGGCCGACGTCGCGCTCGGCACGCTCTACCGTTACTTCCCCTCCAAGATCCACCTGCTGGTCTCCGCCCTGGGCCGCGAGTTCGAGCGCTCCCAGGCCGCGATGTCCGGCAAGCCGATCCCGGGAGACACCGCCGAGCAGCGGGTCAACTACGTGCTCGGCCGGACCACCAAGATCCTCCAGAAGGACCCCAACCTCACCGAGGCCCTGACCCGCGCGTTCATGTTCGCCGACGCCAGCGTCTCGACCGAGATCCACCACGTCGGCATGATGCTCACCTCGGTGCTGACCGAGGCGATGGGCACCCGCACCGGCGACGCCGAGCCCACCGAGGAGGAGATCGCGATCGCCCGGGTCATCGGCGACGTCTGGCTCTCCTCGCTCGTCGGCTGGGTCACCGGCCGTTCCTCGGCCACCGACGTGGAGACCTCCATGTCCGTCGCCGTCCGCCTCCTCCTGCGCTGAGCCGATCCCTCGCTCACGCCCCCTCGGGATACTCCCTGACGTTTCGGCCCCAGAATCGGGATACTCCCTGACGTTTCGGCCCTCCTGAGGACCGAAACGTCAGGGAGTATCGAACGTGTGGGGCCGAAACGTCAGGGAGTATCGAGAATTCAGCCGCCGAAGGCGTGGGTGGCGGTGACGCCGCCGTCGACGGCGATCTCGGCGCCGGTGACGTAGCCGCTCTCGTCGCTGGCCAGGTAGACGTAGAGCGGGGCGATGTCCTCCGGGGTTCCCACGCGTCGCATCGGCACCTTGCTGGCGCCGTACTCCATTGCCGCGTCGCCACCGTGCTCGCGCGTCATGCCGGTGTCGATCATGCCGGGGTGCACGGAGTTGACCCGGATGCCGCGGCTGCCGAGCTCGAGCGCCGCCGCCTTGGTCATCCCGCGGATCGCGAACTTCGTGCCGGTGTACGCCGCCAGGCTGCCCATGCCCGCGAGCCCCTCGACCGACGAGGCGTTCACGATCGACCCCTGCTTGTTCCTGCGCATCGTGGGTACGACGGCACGCATGCCGAGGAACGTGCCGCGTTGGTTGATGCGGACGACCAGGTCGAACTCGTCGAGGTCCATCGTGTGGATCTCGCCGAACCGCAGGATGCCCGCGTTGTTGACCAGCACGTTGACGTCGCCGAACGTGGCGGCGGTGAACTCCACGACCGACGTCCAGGAGGCCTCGTCGCTGACGTCGTGGCGCTGGAAACGAGCGGCGTCACCGAGCTCGGCGGCGAGCTTCTCCCCCGACTCCTCGGCGATGTCGGCGATGACGACCTGCGCTCCTTCTGCGACGAAGGCCCGCGCGATGGCCGCGCCCTGCCCTTGAGCGCCGCCGGTGACGATCGCGATCTTGCCGGCCAGTCGGCCCATGGTGAGTCCTCTCGAACGGGAACGGTTGAGTGGCCGGACGACGCCGGCACGTGGATGACGAGCGGTCAGACGGTCAGCTTCATCACCGAGTCGGCAGAGAAGCTGAGGGACGGGTCACGGTCGCTGAAGTAGCCGCCGAGCTGCTTGGAGAGGTCGTCGAGGTCCCAGGTGGAGCCGCTGGCGTCGAAGCGCTGCTCGACCACGGGTGGGGCGAGCAGCGCGACCATGCCGCCATACACGACGAACATCTGGCCGTTGATCGCGTCGGCGTCCGGGGAGGCCAGGTAGGCCACCAGTGGGGCCACGTGCTCGGGCGAGTAGGGGTCGACGTCCTTGCCGGACTCGTCCTCGCCGAAGACCGCCTCGGTCATCGCGGTGCGGGCCCGTGGGCAGATCGCGTTGGCGCGCACGCCCATCTTCGCCAGGCCCCGGGCCGCCGAGAGGGTCAGCGCACTGATGCCGGCCTTGGCCGCGGCGTAGTTGGCCTGGCCGGGCGAGCCGGAGAGGAACGCCTCGGAGGCGGTGTTCACGATGCGGCCGTAGACCGGCGCACCGGTCTCCTTGGAGACCGCTCGCCAGTGGGCGGCGGCGTTGCGGGTCAGCAGGAAGTGCCCGCGCAGGTGCACCCTGATGACGAGGTCCCACTCGTCGTCGCCGAGGTTGAACAGCATGCGGTCGCGGGTGATGCCGGCGTTGTTGACGACCACGTCGAGGCTGCCGAACTCACCGAGGGCGGTGGCCACCATCAGGTCGGCGGTGCTGCGCTCCCCCACGTCTCCGGCAGCGACGACGGCCGAGCCACCGATCGAACGGATCTCCTCGGCTGCCTCGTCGGCGGCACCGGGGAGGTCGTTGAGTACGACGCGGGCACCTGCACGCGCCAGGGCAAGGGCCTCCGCGCGCCCTAGTCCGGCACCGGCACCGGTGACGACGGCCACCCGGCCGTCGAGGTCGAGATCCTGCGACACCGACTCAGTCCTCCACGATCGAGATGGCCGAGCGCGGGCAGGCGGCGACCGCCCGCTGCACGCCGTCGCGGTTCTCGTCGGTGACGTCCTCCTGCTTGACCTCCAGGTAGTCGTCGTCGTCGAGCTCGAAGACGTCGGGGGCGAGCGCCTCGCACAGGGCGTTCGACTCACACAGGTCGAAGTCGACCTTGATCTTCATCTGATCATCCTTCCGTGGGTGCTGACTGCGGCTCGAGCATCTTGCGGTGGTCCCAGGAGCTGACCCGCTCGGGCGTGACGATGACGGCGACCCGCTTGGCCGCCTGGCGGCGCACCTCGGCCGCGCCGACGTCGCCGAGCTGCTCGAACGAGGTCGCACCGACCATGCGGGTGGCGACGGCGCTGCCGATCGCCAAGATGCGGTCGGGGTCAAGGACCAGCTCCGCGACCCCCTTGAGGGAGGCACCGCGCAGCTCGAAGTAGTCGGTGCCGTCCTCGACGAGGCAGGTGATCCGCGGGTCGCGCTCGAGGTTGCGGATCTTCTGCGAGCGTCCGTAGGTCCAGAACGCGAGGCGGCCGTCGTCGAGCACGACGTAGAACAACGTGGTCAGGTGGGCGGTGCCGTCGGTGCCGACGGTGGCCACCTGGACCTTGACGTTGTCGCGCAGGAACGCGTCGAGCTCCGCGTCATCGAGGCGTACGGCGTCACGTCCGGACATCAGCTTCCTTCACTCGAGTGGCCGGGGAACACGTGGGCCGCGGGGTCGATCACGACGGCGGCGTTGTTGACCGCCGTGGCTGCCTCGCCGAAGCCGACCGCGATGAGCCGGACCTTGCCGGGGTACTCGGTGATGTCACCGGCGGCGAAGACCCGCGGCAGGTTCGTGCGCATCGACGGGTCGACGACGACGTGGCGCTTCTCGAGCTCGA
Organism: Nocardioides sp. Root151; assembly: GCF_001427925.1. NCBI lineage: Bacteria > Bacillati > Actinomycetota > Actinomycetes > Propionibacteriales > Nocardioidaceae > Nocardioides > Nocardioides sp. Root151. The sequence continues at coordinate 485,837 of NZ_LMGG01000004.1, read as the reverse complement.
GGCCCCACTCCTTCATGGGTCCGAGGTCGGCCACGAAGCCGAGGGCGGCGACGACGGCCTGCACGGGCCGCATCGACTTCTCGCCGTCGACGGTGATGACGGCCTCCGCCAGGTCGGGGTCACCGCGAAGCTCGGACACCTCGGCGCGGGTCACGATCTCGACCGACGAGTCGCGGACCTTCTGCACCGTGCGCTCGTGGGCACGGAAGGCGTCGCGGCGGTGGACCAGCGTCACCGAGCGGGCCATCGGCTCGAGGTGGATCGCCCAGTCGAACGCACTGTCTCCTCCGCCGACGATGATCACGTCCTTGCCGGCGTACGGCTCGAAGCTGGGCACGAAGAACTCGACGCCACGTCCCTGCCACCCATCGGCGGCGGGCAGCGGACGCGGACTGAACTTGCCGATGCCGGCGGTGATCAGGACGGCGCGGCCTCGCACGGTGCTGCCGTCTGCCAACCCGATCGTCACGTCGTCGTCGGTCGAGTCCAGCGACGTCGCCGTACGGCCCAGGAGGTACGACGGGCTGGCGGTGTTGGCCTGCTCCACGAGACCCGCGACCAGCTCACGTCCCTTGACGGTCGGGAAGCCGGCCACGTCGAGGATCGCCTTCTCCGGGTACATCGCGGTGATCTGGCCACCGAGCTCGGGCAGCGAGTCGATCACCGCGACCCGCATGCCCCGGAACCCGGCGTAGTAGGCACTGAACAGACCGGTGGGTCCGGCACCGACGATGATCAGGTCGGTCTCGAGGTGTTCGGGGGCAGGTTCTGAGGGCGACATGGCCTGATCCTTCCCCTCCGGACGCACGGGACTCAAGCGCCTCGCCTGAGCAACTTGGTGGAACGTGTTCTAGTTTTGCCCAAGTTAGCCGGGCTGTTCCGCAAAGTCCAGCACGCGGGACGAATGTCCCGGATCAGAGTGCGTGCAGCTCGTCGATCTTCCAGCCGGAGTCGGTGCGCACCATGCGCACCATCACCCGGACCGGGTAGATCTCGGGACCGGTGCGCTGCTTGCCCTCGCCCTTGTAGACGAACTGGTTGAGGAACAGCAGGCTGGCCACCTCGTCAGGCTGCGCCTCCACGACCGAGGCACCGACGACCGCGAAGTCGTACTCCGCCTTGCTCTTGAGGAACAGGTCACGGGTGTCCTTGGTGGTCGCGGCGTACTCCTTCGCGAACCGGTCGGTGATGTACTTCGACGCGTCGTCGAGGTTCTGGTCGTAGTCCTTCCAGGACACGTTGAGGATCTCGGTGACCGACTTGACCGCCGAGTCGGTGGCGTCGCGCCAGTCGGCCATCGGCACCTTCACCGGCTCCTTGGTCACCGTGTACGGCTCACCGAAGTCGAGCACGGCCGCGCTGCTGCCGGAGTCCCCGGAGTCGCCGCGGGCCACGGCCCAGGTCACGACCTCGCCCAGGCCGACCAGGAGCAGGACGGCCAGCACACCGGCCAGCACCTTCGTGGTGCCGCGGCTGCTCAGCACTCCCGGCTGCCGCTGGGGTACGTCGGTCCGGTCGTCCTGGTCCGCCTGGACGGACGGGGCCACGGTGTCCGCCGAGCTCCGAACGGTCTCAGCGCGATCGACGGACGACGTGGCTGCACCATCAGGCGAGTCCGGCGACACGGGCGTCGGGACAGTCAGGTCGGGCACGTCCGTTCCCGGACGGGCGGAGCGCCCGGCGACCCGGCGCGGCGCGGAGGCGGGAACGCGGGAGCCGGCAACGGGACGACGTGGAGAGCTCTTCTCGGGCATCCCGGTCACCCCACGAACTGCAGGTCGTTGACGAGCCAGCGGCCCTCGGACTTGGTCATGTCGAGTTGCAACCGCAGGTTGCGCTCCACCTTCTTGCCACCGGTGCTCTTGTTGCGCACCGTGCCGTTGGTGGCCACCAGGACCCGTGCGGTGAACTCGGAGGCGGCCACCACACCGGCCGAGAGCACCTCGCCCTCCATGACCGACCTGTTGCGCTTCATCAGCGTGCGCAACCCCTTCTCGGACGCCTTGTACTGGTCGGCGAACCCGCCGGTGGCGCCCTTCAGGACGGCCTCGGTGGACGTGCTGATGTCGCGGTAGTCGAGGTTCACGAACGCGAGCGCCTCGGCGCGGGCCGCGGTGAGCACGTCGTGGTAGACGACCTCGGGCACGTCCTCCTTGGTCGGCTGCGATGCGACGTTCTGCGCACCGGGGCCGTCGTCGGCCTGCACCTCGGGCCACACCAGGAAGACCCCGGCGAGTACCGCGCCGAACGCGACGAGCAGCACGGCCACATAGAGCGCGACGTTGACACGCAGCGTCCGGGCGAGGGACTGGTTGACCGGGTTCACTTGGTCTGGGTTCATTGCTGTGCCACCGGCCCCACGAGGAGCCACTTCCAGGAGTCGTCACCGAGGATCGAGAGATTCTTCGGTGAATGTACGGACACGGGATTGCCGTCCTTGTCGACGGCCCCGTCGGTCAGCCCGGTGATCGGGTCGTAGGCGCCACGGTAGGCGCGGCCGCTCGAGTTCGTGCCGGCGCCGCGCTCGGGCGAGTACATGGGACTGCGCTGCACCGACTTCCCGGGCTCCAGGCACCGCGCCGGGTAGATCGCGGTGTCGGTCAGGTCATTGCCCTGGCGCCACTGGTCGGCGGGCATGTAGCCGGCGCCACGACAGGGGCCGGGATTCTGCGCGAGCTGGATGTTGACGTGTCCCCAACCGTCGCCCGGCGTACCGGTGAAGCCGCCCGCCACGGCCAGGGGGAACGAGACGAGCAGCTGCTCGAGGCCGGCCAGGTGGTTGACCGCGACCTGGTTGGTCGTGACGAGATTGGCCAGCAGGACGGGAAGGGTCGGCTCGAGCTCCTTGAGCAGCGCGTCGACCTCGCGGACGGCCCCGGGTGCGACCTGGAGGATCGTGCGGAGGTCCTTGTCGCTGCCCCGCAACGAGTCGGTCAACGCGGCCAGGTCGCGGCTGAACGCCTTGATGTTCTCGCGTCGTCCCTTCTGGGTGCGCAACACGGTCAAGCCCTGGTCGAGAAGGCGGATCGTGTCGTCGGTGTGCAGGGCCGCCTCGTCGATGAACTTCGTGCCACCGTCGAGAAGCTGCTGCAGCGCCGGCGCGGTGTCCTTGAAGAGGATGCCGAGCTCCTTGACCACCGACGAGAGGCTCTCCTTGTCGACGGAGCCCACGAAAGCGTTCAACGCCACCAGGACCTCGTCCTCACCGACCGGCAGCGAGTCGGCGTCACCGTCGAACGTGTACCCGTTTCCGGCGTACGGGCCGTCGTTGTCCTCGGGCAGGAAGTCGAGGTACTGCTCCCCCACGGCCGAGAGGTTGTGCACGTAGAACGCCGAGTCCTTCGGGATCTTCGTGCCGTCCTCGAGGGCAAGGTCGAGCTCGAGGCCCTCTCCGGTGACGTGCATGCCGGAGACCTTGCCGACCTTGGCGCCGCGGTAGGTCACCTCGCTCCCGACGAACAGGCCGCCGGAGTCGGGCAGCGTGGCGTGCACCGTGATGCCTCGTCCCAGCACCTTGTCGACGAAGCCGAGGTAGTTCGCGGTGACGTAGACGATGCCGACTGCACTGAGGATGCAGAAGGCGATCAGGCGGACCTTCACACCGTGGGTCATGAGAGCCCCGTCCCGTAGATGTCCGGCGCGCGTGACTCCTGCGGGCTGGTCGCCGCGTCGCGCAGGCCGGGGAGCCCCGGGATCCCGGACAACGCCGGAAGGTCGGGCAGACCCGGCAGGCCGAGGAGGTCGGTCAGGTCGGAGAGGCTGGGAATCCCACCGCCGGGCAGCACCGCCACGATCTTGCAGACGTCCTTGGCCCGGTTGGCGGGCAGCTTGCAGGCGGCCCGGAGCTCGCGGAAGAGGTCGAGGTTGGTGAGGAACTTGGCGCAGTCCTTGCCGCCCAGGTTGCCGCTGGCGAGGCACTTCTGGAGGTCCTTCACCAGCTGCCCGGGGTCGGGCAGAGAGACGATCGGAGCGTCGGTGAGGTAGTTCTCGAGGTTGATGTCGAGCCGGATCTCGGTGTTGCCGTAGTCGCCCTTGACGATGTCCTGGGCCTCGTCGGGGAACGGGAAGCTCAGCATCAGCGAGAGCCCGGCCGGCAACGACTTCCCGGCCTCGTTGAGCTTCGACAGGATCGGCTTGAGCGACTTCAGCGAGGCGACGAGGTTGCCCTTGGTGGCGCCGATGACCCGGGTGCCGACCTTGCCGAGGTCGTCGAGGCCGACCAGCATCTGCACCAGCTCGTCGTGCTGCGCGGCCAGCACCTTGACCGCCGGGCCCATCACGTCGAGGGCGTCGCCGATCACCGCGCGTTCGTCGTTCAGCGTGGTGGCCAGGCCGTTGAGCGACTCCATCGCCCGGATGATGTCGGCCTTCTGGTCGTCGATCGTGCCGACCACCGAGTCCAGGCTGGAGAGCAGGGTCTTGAGGCGGTCGGTGCGACCGTTCATCACGTTGTTGAGCTCGGTGGTGATCGTGCCGAGCTGCGCCACGCCGCCGCCGCTGAGCAGGAACGACAGCGCGCCGAGCACTTCCTCGACCTCCGGGTTGCGACCGGTGTCGGCCCGCGCGATGTTGTCCTTGTCGCCGAGTCGGCCGACCGGGGGCTTGACCGGGTCCGGCTCGAGGGCGACGTACTTCTCGCCGAGCAGGCTGGTCTGCCGGATCATCGCGACCGCGTTGGCGGGAAGCTCGACGTTGTCGCGGATGCGCATCGTCACCTTGGCGTGCCACCCGACCCGCTCCACGTCGGTGATCTCCCCGACCGGGACGTCGTCGACCATCACTGGCGAACGCGGTACGACGTTGAGCACGTCGTCGAACTCGGCGGTGACCTCGAACGACTTGTCCTCGTCGACACCGGAGCCCGGCAGCGGCAGGTCGTAGGCGCCGTCGAACTTGCAGCCGGCGACCAGCACGAGGAGCGCCAGCACCACCGCCAGCAGGATGCGTCCACGCAGGAGCCGGGTCATCATCGGGCCCCCGTCAGGTCGGAGAGCGTGGTCGAGGTGTCGCCGGCGTACTGGTCGGCGACCTGCTGGTCGGGGCTCGCGCCCTTGGTTCCGGTGCCGCGGCTCGGGAGGCTCTGGTTGGCCTGCGAGACGACCGGCTCGAGCAGCGACTTGAAGAGCGTGCAGGCGAGGTCCTTGCTGGCCTTGGGCAGCTCGGACTGCTGGATCACCGCGCAGAGGAAGCCGTCGGAGTCGGCCAGGTTCTGCTGGAACCCGAAACGGGAGCCGATCGCGCCGGACTTCTGGTCGTAGGCGCGGACGAGGTTCCCGATGCCCACGGGGCCGGCGGTCAGCGCGAGGTCGATCGAGTCCTTCTCGGAGGCGATGTTCTTCGCCACCCGGGTCAGCTTGCGCACGTCGGTGCCGATCGCCTTCCGGTTGCGCTTGATGAACTTCTCGACCGTGCCGACCGCACCGGCCACCGACGCCAGGGCCTGCTGCAGCTCCTGTCGTTCGTCGGCCAGGTCGGCGGACACGCCGGCCAGGTCCTTCATGAACGCGACGACGTACTCGTCGTTGGCGGCCAGGGTCTCGGTGAAGTTCGCCAGGTTCTCCACGGTCTTGAACAGGTCACCGCTGCCGTTGCCGAACGTGGTCGCCGCCGCGGCCAGGTCGTTGATCATCTGGTTGCCGAGCCTGCCCTCGCCCTTGAGGTTCTTGTCCGCGACCTTGAGCAGGTGGTTGAGCGTGCCGTCCTTGTTCGCGCCGTTCGGCCCCAACGCGGTGGTCAGGTCGCGCAGCCCGGCGTAGATCCGGTCGAGCTCGACCGGGACCCCGGTGTCGGGCAAGGCGATGTCGGCGGCGTCGGCCATCACCGCCCCCGAGGTGTACGCCGGGGTGAGCTGCACGAACCGGTCGGCCACCAGGGTCGGCGTGACGATCACGGCCTTGGCGTCGTCGGGCAGCTTCACGCTGGCGTCGTACTGCATCTCGACGCGCACCGAGTTGCCCTCGGGCACCACGTCGGTGACCTTGCCGACCGTCACCCCGAGCACGCGGACGTCAGTGTCCTTGAAGATGCTGACCGCCCGTGGGAAGTGGGCGGTGACCGTCTTGGTCTCCTCGTCGCCGCGGATCGCCATGAAGGTGCCGGCCAGCAGGAGTACGGCGACCACCACGGCGAGCAGGCGCGGGTTGAGGTAACGGGTCATGTCAGTTCACCGTCCCTACCTGGCTGAACTCACCGGTGGCCAGGCCGGCCAGGTTGACCACGTAGGCGTCGAACCAGGGTCCGGTGCCGATGATGTTGCCGAGGATGTCGGCGTACGGGCCGTAGGCGGCGAGGGTGTTCTTGAGCTCCTTCTCCTTGGAGGTCAGGAAGTTCAGCAGGTCGTCGACCTCCTTGAGGGCCGGTCCGATCTCCGACTGGTTGTCGACCACGACGCCGCGCAGCTCACGGGCCAGCACCCTGGCGTTGACCAGCAGGCGGTGCACGGCGGCCTTGCGACTGCGCAGCTCCTTGAAGACGAGGTCGGCGTTCTTGACCAGCTTGACGACGTCGTTGCGGCGGTCGTCGAGGATCTCGCTGACCGACGCCGAGCCCTCGAGCAGGGTCTGCAGCTCGGCATCCCGGCCGGCGACCGACTGCGAGAGCCGTGAGATGCCGGTGAAGGCGGCCTGCAGCTCCGGGCCCGAGGACTCGATCGTCGAGCCCACCGTGTTCAGGGCCTGCTTGAGCTGCGGGATGTCGATGCGCGCGGTGGTGTCGGTGAGGTCGCCCAGCACCCCGACGATGTCGTAGGCGGCCTTGGTGCGGGAGACCGGGATGACGTCGTCGGTGTCGAGCTGCCCCGGACCGGCCGGCGTGAGCTCGAGGTACTTCTCCCCCAGCAGGTTCAGCACCTGCACCGAGGCCCGGCTCTCCCTGCCGAACTCGACCCCGTGGTCGACCTCGAAGGTGACCAGCACCTTGTCGCCCTTGAGCTCGATGTCCTGGACGCGGCCGGCCCGGATGCCGCCGACCTGGACCATGTTGCCCTTGCGCAGGCCGCTGGCGTCCTTGAACTCGGCCTGGAAGCTGTCGCCGCCGAACCCGGGGAACTTGGAGAGGTTGAACGCCGCCGCCACGATCAGCAGGGCGACGACGAGGGTGATCGCCCCCAGACGCAGGATCTGGTGCTCGCTGTAGCCGCGCATCACTGACACCTGGCCGCGTTGGACTTGATCTTGAAGTTGCCGAGCTGCTCCTGGAGCTTGGCCAGGCCCGGTACGTCACTGAGCACCGGCAGCTGGATCCGCACGGAGGCGGCACAGAGGTAGTAGTTGTACCAGGAGCCGTAGGTCCCGGTACGGGTCTGGTCGGTCATCGACTCGGGCAGCCGGTCGAGCAGCTCTCCGAGCACCTTCTCGCTCTCCGGGCGGGTGAGCAGCTCCGCGAGCTTGCGGAGCTCGACCACGTCGGCCTTCAGCCAGGGCCGTGAGTCCTTGAGCAGCCCGGCCACCACCTCGGTGAGGTCGGAGATGTTGTCCAGGGAGCTGCCGATCGTCTTGCGGTCCTTCGCCAGGTCGGTCATCCAGCCCTTCAGCTCGACGATCAGCTCGGTGAACTGCTCGGAGCGGTTGTTGACGGTGTCTGCGGTCTGGCTGAGGTTCGTGATGACCTCACCGATCAGCTTGTCGCGGTCGGCGAGGCTGTTGGTCAGCGACGCAGTGTTGGCCAGCAGGCTCTGCACGGTGCCGCCCTCGCCCTGCAGCACGCGCACGAGGTTGAGCGACAGGTCGTTGACCTGGGTCGGGTTCAGCGCGGTGAACAGCGGCTGGAACCCGTTGAACAACACCGTCAGGTCGAGCGCCGGACTGGTCCGCGAGAGTGGGATCGTGGAGTCCTCGTCGAGCTTCGGGGCGTCGCCGGCCTTGCCCTCCTCGATGGCGAGGTAGCGGTCGCCGACCAGGTTCTTGAACCTGATCTCGGCCCGCGTCGAGGTGGTCATCGGCACGTCGGCCTTGACCCGGAAGGTCACCAGCGCGTGGTTGCGGTCGTGGTGCTCGACGTCCTTGACCTCGCCGACCGACACCCCGGCAATGCGTACGTCGTCACCCTTCTCGAGCATCGACGCACTGGTGAACTCGGCCTGGTACGTCTTCCCCGCACCGAAGCCGATGTTGCCCATGATCGCGGCCAGCAGGCCGGTGACCAGGATGCTGACCACGGTGAAGATGCCGAGCTTGATGCCGGCCGCGATGGTGACCGAGTTGCGGCTCATGAGGACACCTCCGCCCCGCGCATCAGCGGACCGTAGAGCAGCGAGGGCATCGAGCCGTAGGAGTCGGCCGGACTGCCCGAGCGGGCGGCCAGCAGCGAGCTGGTGATCTTCTGGTCGGCGGCGGTGCCCACCTCGCCCATCGTCACGTTGCGCCGGCTGGTGGCACTGATGCCGAGCAGGTCGAGCAACCGGCTCGGGTCCTGGAGGAACGCGGTCGGTGAGTCGTCGAGCGTGCGGTCGTCACCGTCCTTGAGGGCGGGCACGGGCGGGTAGGGCACCTGCGGGTTGGGCAGTCCGGCGCACCACGGCCCGTGGCCGACCTCGCCGTACTGCGGCCGGTCGGCGCTGGTGTACCCGGCGTACTGGGTGGCACCGAGCTCGACGTACTGCTTGACCCGGTCGCCGGCGAACATGTCTCCGAGGTAGTCGTCGTACCTGTCGAGACCGCGCAGCAGGCAGGGGAACTCCGGGGAGTAGACCGCGAGCAGGTTGAGCAGCGGCTCGGTGACCTCGCCCATCCGGATCAGGTCGGTCTCGTTCTCCCGGAGGATGCGCGTGGTCGTGCCGGCCAGCCCGGTGACGTCGGCGAAGAAGGTGCCGAGGTTCTCCTTGTTGTCCAGCACGGTCTGGCTGGTCACCGTCGCGTTGCGCAGCACGTCGATCAGGTCGGGCGCCGCGATGGAGTAGGTCTCCGCGACCTCGCCGAGAAGGATCAGGTCCTTGCGCAGCGTGGGCAGGTGGCTCTCGATGGCGCCGAGGTAGGAGCCCAGCTTGTCCATCGTCTCGCCGATCTCCTCGCCCCGGCCGGCAAGTGCGGTGGCCAGTGCGTTCAGCGTCGCGTTCAGGTCTGCCGGGCGCACCGAGCGGAGCAGCGGGAACAGGTCGGCCAGGATGCGGCTGAGCTCGACGTTGGTCTCGACCCGGTCGGAGGGGATCACGTCGCCGTCCGCGAGTGACTTCCCTGACGGGGACTCGGGGTCGACGAACGAGATGTACTTCTGGCCGAACAGCGTCGTCGGCAGGATCTCCACGGAGACGTTGGACGGGATGTTCTCGGCCGCGTCGGGCTTGAGGCCGACCTTGATCGAGGCCTGCTTGCCGTCCTGGTCGATGCCGCGGACCTGTCCGACGAGGACGCCGTGGACCCGCACGTCTCCGAACTTCGCGAGCTGCAGCCCGGCCCGGTCGGCCTTGATCGTGACCATGGTGACCGGTTCGAAGACCTTCTGGTAGACCGCGATCGAGGTGCCGATGAAGGTGGCCAGCAGGGTCAGGAAGACGACGCCGAAGAACAGCAACCGCCGGTGTTCTGCGGCGTTGCCGTGGTGCAGGTTGACCAGAAGCACGCGACTACCCCGTGATCCTGACCGTGGTCGTCGAACCCCAGATCGCGAAGCTGAGGAAGAAGTCGGCCACCACGATCCAGACGATCGAGGTGCGGATCGCGCGGCCGACCGCCGTACCCACACCGGCGGGGCCGCCCGAGGCGGTGTAGCCGTAGTAGCAGTGGATCAGGATCACCGAGATCGCCAGGAACAGCAGCTTGAAGAACGACCAGAGCATGTCGATCGGCGGCAGGAACTGCAGGAAGTAGTGGTCGTAGGTGCCCGCCGACTGGCCGTACATCAGCGTCGTGATCAGCCGCGGCGAGAGGTACGACGCCGAGAGCGCCACGATGTAGAGCGGGATCACCGCGATGAAGGCCGCGATCATGCGGGTGGTGACCAGGAACGGCAGCGACGGCACGCCCATCACCTCGAGCGCGTCGATCTCCTCCGAGATGCGCATGGCACCCAGTCGCGCGGTGTAGCCGCACCCGACGGTCGCAGCCAGCGCGATCGAGGAGACCAGGGGGGCCACCTCGCGGGTGTTGAAGTACGCGGAGATGAACGCGCTGAACTTGGCGACGCCGATCTGGCTCAGGGAGGCGTAGCCCTGGATGCCGACTTCCGTGCCGGCGAAGAAGGCCAGGAACGCGATCACCCCGACGGTGCCCGCGATCATGGTCAGGCCGCCCGCCCCGAACGTGACCTCGGCCAGGGTGTTCCAGATCTCGCGGCGATAGCGGCGTACGGCGCGGGGCGTCCAGCTCAGTGCCTTCACGTAGAACAGGAACTGGTCGCCGTACGCCTCGAGGGTGTCGCGGCGGCCCTTGACGAACGAGGTACCGAGTGAGGTGAGAGTCGCCATCACAACCCCGGCGGTGGGACGACTTGGAAGTAGATCGCGGTGATGATCGCGTTCATGAAGAACAGCAGCATGAAGGCGATGATCACCGACTCGTTGACCGCCCGGCCGACGCCGCTGGGGCCGCCGCCGGCGTTGAGCCCCTTGTAGGCGCCCACCACAGCGGCCAGCCAGCCGAACACGGCGGCCTTGATCATCGCGATGTAGAGGTCGGGCAGCGAGGCCAGTGCGGTGAACGACGACAGGAACGCACCCGCCGAACCGCCCTGGATGATGACGGTGAAGAAGTAGCCGCCACCGATGCCGGCGGAGATCACCAGCCCGTTGATCATCAGGGCCACGAAGACGGTGGCGCACACCCGGGGAGCCACCAGGCGCTCGAGCGGGTCGATGCCGAGCACCTCCATGGCGTCGATCTCCTCGCGGATCTTGCGGGCGCCCATGTCGGAGCAGATCGCCGACCCCGCGGCTCCGGCGATGATCAGGGCCGCCGCGATCGGTGCCGCCTCGCGGACCACCGCCAGCACCGCCGTGGCACCGGCGAAGGACTGCGCGCCCAGCTGGCCGGTCAGGTTGCCGACCTGGAGCGAGATCACCGCGCCGAACGGGATCGAGACGAGGATCGTGGGCATCAGGGTGACGCTGGTGATGAACCAGGCCTGCTCGATGAACTCGCGGAACTGGAACGGCCTGGTGAAGATCCGCTTGGTCACCTGCACGACCATCGCCGTGATCTCGCCGGGGCCACGGACCACGGACACAGCGGAGAACCCCACTCTGTTACCTCCCTGGTCCGGTGCCGCCTGCGCGAACGCACTGGTGACGAAGCCGCAATACTAGAACGTGTTCTCATTATCGGCAATGCCGACGCGCGGATGTGTACCTCCGAGTAACGAGCCGGGCCGATTTTGGTGACGCCTCCGACCGGCGTCGGGCGGGGCCTAGTCTTGGTCCATGCCTGCGATCTGGGACGAGTTCGAGCACGATCCGCGCGACGCGGACAACCGTGCCCTGCGTGCGGCCGATCGCGACCGCGACGTCGTACGCCGGGTGCTGGAACAGGCGTACGGCGACGGGCGACTGGACCGCACCGAGCTCGACGAGCGCACCGACCGGGTGCTCGGCTCACGGACGCTCGGCGAGCTCCCCGCACTGATCGGCGACCTGGTGCCGGTCACGGCGACCACCCCGGCGGCGCTGGTCGACCACGACCAACGAGCCGTCCTGGCCTGGCGCAAGGACCGCAAGGACGCCCTGTGGACGTTCCTCTCCGCGTCGTTGATCTGCTGGGTGATCTGGGCCGCCACCAGCTTCGGCGGCGACGGCTTCCACCCCAACTTCCCGTGGCCGCTCTTCGTGATGCTCGGCACCGGGCTGAACCTGGGCCGAGTGGTCTTCATGAGGGACGAGATGGTTGAGCGAGAACGCCGACGCCTCGAGAAGAAGGAGCGCAAGGCGCTGGAGAAGCGCGATGAGCAGGCGCCGCGCGAGCTCGACCCGCCCGCCGAGCCCGAGTGAGCCGCGTTCCGGTGCCTCCGTCGCTCAGCGGCGGAAGAGCCGTTTGAACAGGCCGTGCTGCTCCTCGATCACGCCGGGCACCTCGACGTGGGGGTCGGCAGGCGTGTGGTGGGACTGCTCCTGGGGCGGCGACTGCTCCGGCGCCGGAGCCCCCTTCGACTCCGCCACCACACTGGCGAGAAACTCGTCGACCTCCAGGATGGCGTACCCCTCGCGGAAGCGGACCGTCGAGAAGCGCACCATGTCGACCAGTGCCTCCACGGGACGACCCTGGCGCAGGGCCACGACGAGGCCGTCGAGAAAGTCGTCTACGTGGCCCATCTCGTAGCCGACCTGGGCGCGGACCGGCGTGAAGATCACCGAGTTGATGCGCTCGATCAACGCTTCGTGGTCGGCCATCAGGTGGTCCCCTGCGCGTCGGGCCGGAGCTTCTTGGGCAACTTCGAGACCACGGTGGACCACGACTCCTCGACGGCCGCACGCAGCTCGTCGTCGGGGATCGCGCCGCCGAAGGCGAGGTCGTTCCAGCCGGAGCGGCCGATGTAACGCATCACGGAGGCGTCGTCGGGGTAGCGCTGGAGCCACTCGTCGGCGACGTCGCGGTCGGGACCGCACTTCACCCCGACACCGGTCTCGCCGAGGAACGCGAAGATCTTGCCGCGCTCCCCCGGGCCTACCTTGATCACGGGGTGCTCGTGGCCCCACGGGTTGTCGGGCCACGCTCCGGGGAGCGACAGCGCGAACGCCTGCATCTGCGCGACATTCATCCGGCCACCGGTTCGGCCTGTGAGCGACGAGAACGCCGCCAGCGCGCGTGCCG
>NZ_LMGG01000004.1:368175-473082 GCF_001427925.1 Nocardioides sp. Root151 | reverse complement strand
AGGAGCGAAGCTGGCCCGGGGTTGGCCTGCGAGCGACGAGAACGCCGCCAGCGCGCGTGCCAGGCATTCATCGCGTCGCCTCGATCATCTGGCGCAGCTCTTTCTTGAGCCCGGAGATCTCGTCACGCAGCCGGGCCGCGACCTCGAACTGCAGCTCGGCCGCGGCGTTGTGCATCTGGTCGGTCAGCTCCTGGATCAGCTCGGCCAGCTCGGCACTGGGCAGTCCCGCCGCATCGGGGGTGCGCTGGTCGCCGTGCAGCCTGGACAGCGCCGGGACCGGCGCCTTCTTCTGCTTCGGGTCCATGTGCTGCCAGGTCTTGAGCAGCTCCTCGGTCGACTCGTCCTCACGGGCCAGCATGTCGGTGATGTCGGCGATCTTCTTGCGCAGCGGCTGGGGGTCGAGCCCGCGCTCGGTGTTGTAGGCGACCTGCTTGGCGCGGCGCCGGTTGGTCTCGTCGATCGCCCGCTCCATGGAGTCGGTGATCTTGTCGGCGTACATGAACACCTGGCCGGACACGTTGCGGGCCGCGCGACCGATGGTCTGGATCAGCGACTTGTCGGAGCGCAGGAAGCCCTCCTTGTCGGCGTCGAGGATCGCCACCAGCGACACCTCGGGCAGGTCGAGGCCCTCGCGCAGCAGGTTGATGCCGACGAGGACGTCGTACTCGCCGAGACGCAGCTCGCGGAGCAGCTCGATGCGACGCAGGGTGTCGACCTCGCTGTGCAGGTAGCGGGTGCGGATGCCCGCGTCGAGCAGGTAGTCGGTGAGGTCCTCGGACATCTTCTTGGTCAGCGTCGTGACCAGGACCCGCTCGTTCTTCTCCGTGCGCTCGCGGATCTCGTGGATCAGGTCGTCGATCTGGCCCTTGGTCGGCTTGACGATCACTTCGGGGTCGATCAGGCCGGTCGGGCGGATGATCTGCTCGACGACGTCGCCCTGCACCTTGTCGAGCTCGTAGTTGCCCGGGGTGGCGGAGAGATAGATGGTCTGGCCGATGCGCTCGAGGAACTCCTCCCACTTCAGGGGGCGGTTGTCCATGGCGCTGGGCAGCCGGAAGCCGTGCTCGACCAGGTTGCGCTTGCGCGACATGTCGCCTTCGTACATGCCGCCGATCTGGGGCACCGCCACGTGGGACTCGTCGACCACGAGCATGAAGTCCTCGGGGAAGTAGTCGAGCAGGCAGTTGGGGGCCGTGCCACGGGCGCGGCCGTCGATGTGCATCGAGTAGTTCTCGATGCCGGAGCACGACCCGACCTGCCGCATCATCTCCACGTCGTACGTCGTGCGCATGCGCAGCCGCTGCGCCTCGAGCAGCTTGCCCTGGCGCTCGAAGGTGGCCAGCTGCTCCTCGAGCTCGGCCTCGATGCCGTTGATCGCCCGCTCCATGCGCTCGGGGCCGGCCACGTAGTGGGTCGCCGGGAACACGTAGAGCTCCTGGTCGTCGGTGATCACCTCACCGGTCACCGGGTGCAGCGTCATCAGCCGCTCGATCTCGTCGCCGAAGAACTCCACCCGGACCGCGTGCTCCTCGTAGACCGGGAAGATCTCGAGGGTGTCGCCGCGCACCCGGAACGTGCCGCGGGTGAAGGCCAGGTCGTTGCGGGTGTACTGGATCGAGACCAGCTGGCGCAGGATCGAGTCGCGGTCGTGCTCCTCCCCCACGCGCAGCCTCAGCATGCGGTCGACGTACTCCTGCGGGGTGCCGAGACCGTAGATGCAGGAGACCGTCGACACCACGATCACGTCACGACGGGTCAGCAGCGAGTTCGTCGCCGAGTGGCGCAGTCGCTCGACCTCCTCGTTGATCGAGGAGTCCTTCTCGATGTAGGTGTCGGTCTGCGGGACGTAGGCCTCGGGCTGGTAGTAGTCGTAGTAGCTGACGAAGTACTCGACGGCGTTGTTGGGGAACAGGCCGCGCAGCTCGTTGGCGAACTGGGCGGCCAGGGTCTTGTTGGGCTGGAGCACGAGCAGGGGTCGCTGGAGCTCCTCGGCCACCCACGCCACGGTCGCGGTCTTGCCGGTGCCGGTGGCGCCGAGCAGCACGATGTCGTCGACGCCGTCGCGCACCCGGGCGGAGATCTCCTTGATCGCCGCCGGCTGGTCGCCCGCCGGCTGGTAGTCGGAGATCACTTCGAACGGGGCCACCCGGCGCTCGAGATCGGTCACTGGTCGCATGACGGCAAGCCTAGACGGCGCCACCGACAACGCCAGCGGAGAACGAGTGGCACCCGGTCAGCGGGCCCTGCCTCCTCGTGTCGGTGATGTCCACTAGATTGACGCCGTGCCCCGAACAGACAGCAGCCGGGCCCGGCTCCTCACCCTCGTCCGGCGCACCCTGCTGTCGTTCTTCGGCGTCCAGGTGCTGCTGGCCATCGGGCTGACGCTGGTCGACTCCTACCGCCGGCGCAACAAGAAGCCCAAGCCGTTCCCGACCACGACCCCCGAGACCGTCGAGGTCGGCGACGGCACCGTCACGACGTACACCTTCGGCCAGGACCTGTACGACGACATGCTGGCCGCGATCGCCGGGGCCAAGCGGCAGATCCTCTTCGAGACCTACATCTGGAAGGGCGACGAGGTCGGCGAGCGGTTCAAGCAGGCGCTGACCGATGCCGCCGACCGTGGCGTCGACGTGCACATCATCTACGACGCGTTCGCCAACATCGTGGTCAAGCCGACGTTCAAGAAGTTCAGCCCGAGCCTGAAGGTGCTCCGCTTCCCGGTCTACAACGCCGGGCTGCGGTTCTTCGACCTACGCCACTACGGTCGTGACCACCGCAAGATCCTGGTGGTCGACGACGAGGTCGGGTTCGTCGGCGGCTACAACATCGGCACCCCCTACGCCACGGAGTGGCGCGACACGCACTGCCGGATCACCGGCCCCGGTGTCTGGGACCTCAAGCGTGCCTTCGCCGACTTCTGGAACCTCTACCGCCGCAAGCGCTTCCGCGCCAGCGAGCGGCCGCTGCTGCTCGAGACCGCCTCGCAGTGGGAGCCGCGCATCCGCTTCCAGCGCAACGTGCCCCGGCTGTGGATGTTCCCGATCCGCTCGATGTACCTCGAGGCGATCAACCGGGCAACCGGCAACATCTGGCTGACCCACGCCTACTTCATCCCCGACCAGGACTTCGTCGACGCATTGGCCGACGCCGCCCGCCGCGGCGTCGACGTACGCCTGCTGGTGCCGGCCAAGTCCAACCACATCGTGGCCGACTGGATCTCGCGCGGCTACTTCGGCCAGCTGATCGCCGCCGGGGTGCGCATCTTCCGGTTCAAGGACGCCATGGTGCACGCCAAGACGGCCACCATCGACGGCAGCTGGTCCACCATCGGCACGGCCAACATCGACCGGCTCAGCATGCAGGGCAACTACGAGATCAACGTCGAGATCATCGACCCCGGCATGGCCCACGCGATGGAGCAGATCTACGAGGTCGACCTGTCCAACAGTGCCGAGCTGACCCGCGACGAGTGGGAGTCCCGTGACATCTACCGTCGCTTCACCGAGGCGGTGCTGGCGCCGCTACGGCCCCTGCTCTGACCCCCACGACCAGGAGACACATGTTCCGCAACCCCTTCAGACCGCCCTTCAGGGACCTGTCCGGCCGGAAGGTCTTCATCACCGGGGCGGCGAGCGGGATCGGTCGTTCCTGCGCCGTCCTCGCGGCCGCCGAGGGCGCCTCGGTGTTCCTCACCGATCGCAACGCCGAGTTGCTCGAGGCAACGGCCGCGGAGATCCGGGCCGGCGGAGGTTCGGTCCCGTTCGTCGAGGCGGCCGACATCAGCGACTACCCGGCGGTCAAGGCGCTGGCAGCCCGCCTGACCGAGGAGCACGGCGCGATGGACGTCGTGATGAACGTCGCGGGCATCTCGTCGTGGGGCACCGTCCAGTCCCTCGAGCACGAGCAGTGGCGCAAGCTGGTCGACATCAACCTGATGGGGCCCATCCACGTCATCGAGTCGCTCGTCCCTCCGATGATCGAGGCCGGGAGGCCGGGCCACCTGGTCAACGTCTCCTCCGCCGCCGGCATCATCGGCATGCCCTGGCACGCGGCGTACTCGGCCAGCAAGTTCGGCCTCCGCGGCGTGTCCGAGGTGCTCCGCTTCGACCTGCGCCGGCACCGCATCGGGGTCAGCCTGGTCTGCCCCGGCGGGGTGGCGACGCCGTTGACCCAGACCGTCGAGATCGCCGGGGTCGACCATTCCTCCCCCGCCTTCGAGAAGCTGCACGCCCGGTTCCGCAAGCGCGCCGCCACGCCTGACCAGGCAGCGGCGGCGATCCTCGACGGCGTACGCCGCAACAAGTACTGGGTCTACACCTCGAACGACATCCGGCTGATCCACGCGCTGCAGCGACACTGCTCCCCGGCGTACGTCGTCGCGATGCGGGTGATGAACCACGGCGCCAACCGGGCCCTGCCCGCAGTGGGTCGCGCCCGCCGTTCGGACGCCACATGAGCACCCCAGACAAATCCTCGCTGCGCTGCGGCAAGCCCAGGGACCCCGCGTGAGCCCCACACCTCGCCTCGGCCCGGGCGGCGTGCGCGAGGTCGGACCCGCCATCTGGGCGTTCTCACGGCTGGCCGGCCGGGTCTCGGGCACCGAACCGCCGGCGGTGTTCCTCACCCTGGGCCGCAACCGGCGGCTCTTCTGGGGCTGGCTGCACTTCGCCGGGCGCCTGATGCCCGGCGGACGGCTGGCCCGCCGCGAGACCGAGCTGGTGATCCTGCGCGTGGCCGCGACCGCGCACTCCGACTACGAGTGGGCGCAGCACGAGGGCATGGGCCGCAAGGCCGGTCTCACCACGCCGGAGATCGAGGGCCTGGCCGGACGCGCGGAGCACGACTGGTCCGCGCGCGACACGATGCTGCTCGACGCGACCGACGAGCTGCTGCGCGACGCCGACCTGTCGGACGCCACCTGGCACCGGGTGCGCGAGCACCTCGACGAGCGCACGTCGGTCGAGCTGCTCATGCTGGTCGGCCACTACCGGATGCTGGCCACCACCCTGCAGGCCCTGCGCGTGCAACCCGACCGCCGCCGCACCCGCTGACCTGTCGCCAGTTCGCGTCGAGCCGTCGCCAGTTTCGTTCAGTGAGCGAAACTGGCGACAGGTCGATCAGAATTCACGACGGGTCGACGTAGGAGAGGTCAGCGGGTCAACGGTGCGGGCGCGTGGTTGGCACCGCGCCACGGAGCAGACCCGGTGCAGTGCCCGTTCAGGTAGAGGTCGCGCCCACCGGTGCCCTCCGTGGGACTGCCACGATCGGTGCCGTAGTTGCAGTAGGGCTGCGTCTTCTGGAGGCTCGCCGTCACGTTCATGTAGCCGTTGTACATGACACTGGCGAAGCGCCCGAGGCCGTACGGCGTCATCGACAGCGTCGCCTGCAGATGGGGTCCACGCAGGGCGAGGAACTTGGTCAGCGGGTTGACGTTCTTCAACAGGCCGGGCAGGCGGTGGTCGACGCCGTCGATCAGCACCATCACGTCGGCCAGGTCGCCCGGCATCCGCGACAGGATCGCGCGCACGTCGGGGTTCCACTGCACGAACCAGGTGCCGACCGTGGCCGCCGAGGCCGCCCAGTCGACCAGGAGCTGCCGGTTGTCGGCGAAGATCTTCAGCGTCGTGCGCCCCTGGGTCAGCACGCGTTCGGCGGTGGGCCACGTCGTGTCGACCGTGTCGAGCAGGGTCTCGGTGTTCGCGAGCAGCTTCCGCAGGTCGTCACCACTGCCTGCGAAGGCGGTGTTGACCTCTCGGAGCACGGTGCGGACCTTGTCGGGGTCGACCTGGCGCATCGCGGCCTGCAGTCCGCTGACCATCTTCGCCAGCGACACCGGAAGGTCATCGGCGGTCGCGGAGACCCGGTCGCCGTCGGCGAGGTAGGGACCGCCGGTCCCGTTCGGCCGGAAGTCGATGTACTGCTCCCCCACGGGTGAGAGCGAACGCACCTTGGCCACGACGTCCGCGGGGATCTCGACACCGGACTTGAGGTCGACGGTGACCTTCACCCCGGAGCCGTCGAGCTCGATCTTCTTGACCTCGCCGACCTCGACTCCGCGGTAGCTCGCGGAGGATCCCTCGAACAGGCCGCCGGTGCGCGGCATGGTGACCGTGATCTCTGCCTTCTGCTTGCCGATCGGCGCCTGGAGGATCCACGCGAAAAGGAGCACGAGGCAGGCCACGAGCACGCCGGCCAGCACGGCGGCACCGAAGATCAGCTTGCCGAGGGACGCCTTGGCAGCAGCCTTGTTCTTCACGGGGTGGCCTCCTGCGTCGTGGCCGTGCGAGCACCCGGGAGAGGCATGCCGAAGCCGGTGCTGAGCCGCAGCTCGAGGGAGAGGTTGAGGTACTCGGTCGGCACGGCCCGGTCGATCAGGGCGGCGAGGTTGGTGGCCTTGACCAGCATCGACTTCGCCTGCGCCTTGTTGTCCTGCAGGGTGTCGAGAATGGGGCCGAGCTCGGCCGCGGAGACACTGATGTCGCCCTTGGTGGCGGTGACCAGGCCGTCGACGTTCTTGCTCATCCCCTCGAGCTCCTGGAGCAGCGCGGTGATCTTGCCGCTGTTGCGGCGGACCACCTTCGCCACCGGTCCGGCCAGCTTGATCGCCCGGTTGATCTGGTCCTCTCGCGCGTTCAGCAGCTTCGACGTACGGGCCAGGGCGTTGAGGAACAGGTCGATGTCGGCCTTGCTGTCGTTGAGCGTGCCGACCAGCGACTCGGTGTTGTTGATGAAGTCGCGCACGGTGCCGGTGCGGCCGTCGAGCGCGGTGTTGACCTCGTTGATGATCGTCTTGATCTGACTCAGGCTGCCGCCGTTGATCAGGAGCGACGCGGCGGCCAGGCCGTCCTCGACGGTCGGCGCCGAGCGGGTCTGGTCGATGCCGACCTTGGCCCCGTCGGTGAGCAGCGTGCGGCTCTTGCCCCGGATCACCTCGACGAAGAGCTCACCGAGGGCGGTGGTCGGGCGCAAGCGGAAGGTGGTGTCGCGGGGCAGCTTGGTCTTGCCGTCCATGTTCAGCGTGACCCGGGCCTGGAAGTCGGCCGTGGCGACCTCCTCGACTCGTCCCACGGTGGCACCGTCGATCTTGACCGCAGCACCGTTGGCAAGGTTGAGCGCGTCGGGGAACGACACCGTGACGTCGTAGGGATCCTCGACGCCGGTGCCGACGGGGATGTTCTCCGCGTTCAGTGCGGAGCACCCGGTGCTGACCAGCAGCGTGGCGACCAGCAGTCCGAGGATTCGCAGCAGGCCGGTCATGGTTTCCTCCCCCCGCCGAGCAGGATGTCGATCACGGAACCCAGGTCCTGGGCGCCGGACAGGGCCTCGCACAGTGGACCCGGGATCAGGCCACAGAGTGCGTGCACGACCTCGGTGCCCGGGAGCAGCAGCTCGACGGGAAGCCGGATGTCGAGCCGCTTCTGGTCGTTGATCGCGCGGCCGAGGTTCTCCATCGCCACCGGCATGACCTCGAGCAGCTCGCTGAGGGAGCCCTTGTGCTTGAGGATGCGCTGCGAGAGGTCCTCGATGTTCAGCACCGCCGTGCGCATGTCGCCCTTGTGGTGCTTGACGAAGACGGCGAGCAGGCTGATCGTCTCGCTGAGGCTGTCGACCGCGGTCTGCAGGTTGATCCGCTCGTCGCGGACGAGGTTGGTGCCGGCCGAGACGTTGTTGATGAAGCGGCGGGCCAGCTTGTCGTTCTTGGCGATCGCCGCCGTGAGGGTGTCGAGGTTGCCCAAAGTGGTGGCGAAGGCGTCGCTGTGCTCGGCGAAGGCCCCGGTGCCGTTGACCAGGTTGGTGATCGTGCGGCGGATCTGCTTGCCGTTGCCGTCGAGGGTGTTGGCCGTCTTGTCGAGCAGCCGCTTGAGCGGCTTGGCGTTCTTGCCCTTGCCGTTCAGGCCCTCCGCCAGGACGTCGATGGAGTCGAGCAGCTCGTCCCACTCGACGGGGGTGCGGGTCTGCTCCTGGTCGATGGTGGCGCCGGTCTTCATCACCGGTCCGGAGTTGTACGCCGGGGTGAGCTCGACGTACCGGTCGGTGGCCATCGACCTTGAAACGATGACGGCGCCCGCGTCGGCCGGGATCTTGACGTCGGGGTCGAGCTCGAGGGTGACGTCGACCCGGTCACCGTGGGGCTCGATCTTGGTGACCTCTCCGACCGGGACGCCGAGGACGCCCACGTCGTTGCCGACGAAGAGCCCCGCGCTGTTGGTGAGCTGGACCGTGATCGTGGTCTTGTCCTTGCCGAAAGGTCCACAGCCGGTGAGCCCCACCGTGAGGGCGAGCAGCATGGCCAGCAGCCGCAGGGAGCGTCCGAGAGATGCCTGCATCAGCTGCACTTCCCTTCGATGCGGCACCGGATGGTGTCCGGCGTGGCACCGGGCATGTACTGGTCGAGCCAGGACCCCGAGCCGGTGCTGTTGGCGAAGTAGCGCGCCGTCGGTCCGAGCAGGTCGGCGACCTGGCCCAGCTTCTCGTGGTTCCTGGTGAGCAGCTGGATGGTGTTGTTCAGGTTGTCGAGCATCGGCCCGATCTCGTCGCGGTTCTCCTTCATCAGGCTGCTCAGCTGCGTGCCGATCGCCCGGAGGTCGACGAGCAGGTTGTGGATCGCCTGCCGCCTGGAGACCAGCTCGGTCAGCAGCACGTTGGCCTGCTTCATCAGCACCGTGATGTCGTCACTGCTGTTGGCCAGCTGCTCGCTGAACGTGCTCGTCGACTCGAGCAGCGTGCCGAGGTCGTCGGAGCGGTTGGCGAACATCTCGGAGAGGTCGGAGATGCCGCGCAGCGCAGGCAGGAACTCCTCGCTCGACTGGTCCATCGTCCTGGCCACCGTGTTGAGCGCCGTCCGGATGGTGTCGACGTCCAGCTTCTGGGAGAGGTCGCCGGTCTGGTTGATGACGTCCTGGAGGTTGAACGGCACGTGGGTCTGGGACAGCGGGATGTGCTCGTGGGAGAGCTCGCCCTTGCCGGACGGTGACAGCAGCAGGAAGTGCGTGCCGAGCAGGGTGGCCACCTTCACCTCGGCGGTGGTCGCCTTTCCGAGCTCGATGTCCTTGTCGACGGTGAACTCGATCTGGACGTGTTGCCCGTCGAGCTCGATCTTGCGGATCTCACCGACGCCGACTCCGGCCACCTGGACCTCTTCACCGACGCGCAGGCCGGCGGTGTGCTCGAGCTCGGCGGTGTAGGTGTTCGCGCCGAACGGGAAGATCGTGGTCGCCATGATCAGGGCGGCGAGGATCGCCAGGACCCCGGCGCCCATCAGGCCGATCCTGCGGTAGCTCTCGGGTGTCTTCGCGAAGTTCATCGGCAGGCCTCCGAGAACGGGCCGTTCTGGCCACCGACCCAGGTCGTGTTCTCACCCAGCAGCTTGATGCCGAACTTGCAGTTGTAGACCTGCAGGTTGGCGCCGTAGGACTGCGAACGCACGAAGGCGCCGACCAGCTGGGGCAGGGCGTCGAAGGCGTTCTCGATGACCGGCGTGCCCCTCGTGATGGTGGCGCCCAGGCGCCGAAGTGAACGGATGTCGGCCTCGATCGTCGGCCGCAGGTCGTTGACCAGGTCGGTCGTCGAGTCGAGGTTGGTGCCGATGTTGTCGAGGGCCCCGAAGAAGTTGCCACTGCCCTTGTTGAGCTCGGTCACCAGCTTGCGCAGCTCGACCAGGGCGGTGTCGAACTGGTCGGAGTTCGCGGCCAGGTTGTCGACCACCGGCGTGAGGTTCTCCACGACCTCGCCGAAGACCTGGTCCTTGTCGGCCAGGAAGGAGGTGAGCTCGCCGGTCTCGGCCAGGAGCGACTCGACGCTGCCGGACTCCCCCTGCAACACGGAGACGATGTTGGAGGCCAGGGTGTTCAGGTCCTTGGGCGAGAGCACGTTGAAGAGCGGTTCGAAGCCGTTGAGCAGCGCGGTGAGGTCGAAGCCGGGACGGGTGCGGTTGAGCCCGATCTCGTCGCCGTCCTTCAAAGGCGTGCCGGGCTGTGCACCGGGTGTCAGGGCGAGGTACTTCTGCCCGAGCAGGTTCTGGTAGCGCATGACCACGCGCGTGGTGTCGCTGACCTTCTGGCTGTCCTGCACGGTGAACTCGACCTTGGCGAGCGTGTTGTCCTTGACCGTCACGTTCTCGACGCGGCCGACCTTGACCCCGGAGATGCGTACGTCGTCACCGGCCCGCAGCCCGCTGACGTTCGTGAACGCCGCGTAGAGGGTCTTGGAGTCGCCGTTGACCTTGTTCGTCATCGTGTTGTAGAGCCCGACGAACAGCAGGATCGACACGAGGCCGAAGAGGCCGAACTTGATGGCAATCGTCTTCATCGCGGCCCTCCTCAGCAGCCCCGGCCACGGAGGCCGGCGTAGGTCGGGCAGTCACCGGGGCCGTAGCCGTCCTCGGGAGCGAGGCGGAGGTTGGCGTCGATGCGCATGAACGGGCCGTAGGAGAAGGCCTTGCCACCGTTGTCGGCCAGGGCGATCACCGCGGCGAAGAGCGCCGGGATGTCGCCGCGCCCGAGGAAGAGGGCGTGGAGGGTACGGCGGAGGTACGGCAGGCCGGTCTGCAACGCTTCCCGGTTGTTGGTCACCACGTGATCGACGGTCGTGCTGACGTCGGTCAGTCCGGCAAGCACTGACTGGAACTCCTTCTCCATGTCGACCAGGGTCTGACCGGCGGCCATCACGCCGTCGAGCGCCGTGAAGAGGTTCGGTGTGATGCGCGAGAACGTCGACATCACCACGGTGGCCAACCGGATGTCCTGGCGGATCAGCGGCATGTAGGGCTCGATGCGTGACACGGCACGGTTCGCGGTCTCGATCATGGTGCCGATGTTGTCGCCCTTGCCGTCGAGCGTGGAGGCGAAGGTCTCGAGCATGGTGGCCAGTTCGGCCGGGCCGAGGGCGTCGACGAGTGCCTGGGTCTCCTCGAGGAGGTCGCCCAGCTCGATCGTCTCGGCCGAGGCGTCCTGCTTCAGCGCGGCGTTGGCGGTGACGACACCCCTGGGTGCGGTGGGCCGCAGCAGCTCGACGTACGCCGCACCGAAGATGCTGACGGGGAGCACCCGGACGGTGGCGTTGCCCGGCACCTTCTTGGCCTGCTCGGGGTCGAACTGCATGCTGACCTCGACACCCCTGGGTGCGGGCTCGATCGCGTCGACCTTGCCGACCACGATGCCGTCGAGCTTGACCTCGGCGCCGATCTCGAGGGCGCCGCCGGCGGTGTCGAGCTGGGCAGTGGCCGGCACGGTCTCGTCGAACTTGCCGAATGCGTTGGCCAGGAGCAGGCCCACCGCGACGGCGAGTACGACGAGGAAGATGCCGCCGCGCAGGGCCTGGGTACGCACGGATGCCGGGGCGCTCATCAGCCCGCCACCCTGAAGCCGGGATCAGATCCCCAGAACACCAGCGTCAGGAGCATGTCGACCAGCACCACGACGACGATGCTGCAGCGGATGGCCCGGCCGGTCGCCTCACCGACACCCTGTGGTCCCGCGCTGGCCCGGAAGCCGAACCAGCAGTGGATCAGTGCGACCAGGGTGGCGAAGACGACGATCTTGACGATGGAGAGGAAGACGTCACGTCCGTCGATGAACGAGAAGAAGTAGTGCTCGTAGGTGCCCCGCGACTGGTTGAAGATCAGGACGACGGAGGCCTCCGAGGCGGCGTACGCACCCAGCAGGCCGATCAGGTAGAGCGGCAGGATCGCGAACATGCAGGCCAGCACCCGGGTGGTGACCAGGTAGCGCATCGGCTCCACGGCCATCACCTCGAGGGCGTCGATCTCCTCGGAGATGCGCATCGAACCGATCTGGGCGGTGAAGCGGCAGCCCACCTGGCCCCCGAGGGCGAGGGCGGCGACCAGCGGTGCGAGCTCGCGGGTGTTGACGCCGGCGCTGACGAACCCGGTGAGCGGCGCCAGACCCATGATCTCGAGGCCGTTGAAGCCCTCGATGCCGAGCGAGGTGCCCGCGGAGAGCGACAGCAGGATCATCACGCCGACGGTGCCGCCGCCGACGAGCAGGGCACCGGAGCCCCAGCTGATGTCGGCGAGCTGGCGGAGCACTTCCTTGTAGTAGCGCTGGAGTGTGAAGCGGGTTCCCCTGAACGTCGTCCAGGTGAACCAGATGAAGTCGCTGAACCGGGCGAGGGCGCTTTGCACTCCGGTCATCGTGCCCGCCTCACGCGATCCTGGCCGGGGCCAACATGACGTAGGCCTGGGTCAGCGCGACGTTGACCACGGCCAGTGAGATGACGCTGATGACGACGGCCTCGTTCACCGCATCGGCCACGCCCTTGGCGCCGCCACTGGCGGTGAGCCCCTTGTGACAGGCCACGATCGTGGCGATGAACCCGAAGATGAGGGCCTTGAAGCTGGCGAGGAAGAGGTCGGTCGGTTGCGCGAAGGAGACGAACGCGGCGATGTAGGTGCCCGAGCTGACCTGACCACCGCCGACGTTGAGGATGTAGCCGGTGATGATCGAGGTCGAGGCGACGATGATGTTGAGGAAGAAGGCGACCACGAGTGCGGCCACGACGCGGGGCGCGACGAGGCGCTGCACCGGGTTGATGCCCATGACCTTGAGCGCGTCGACCTCTTCGCGGATCGTGCGGGCACCGAGGTCGGAGGTGATCGCGGCACCGACCGCGCCGGCGATCATGATCGAGGTGACCAGGGGTGCGCCCTGGCGGAGCACGCCGATGCCGTTGACCGCGCCACTGAACGACTGGGCGCCGATCTGGGCCGCGACGCCGCCGACCTGGATCGAGACGATGATGCCGAACGGGATCGCCACCAGGATGGTCGGCAGCACCGACACCCTGGCCATGAACCAGGCCTGGAGGAGGAACTCCGACCACGAGAACTTCCGGCTGACGATGTCCACGGCGGCGCTGACCGACGCCTCGATGGCGAGCACGATCATCGCTCCGGCGGTCTCGATCCCCTTGCGGATTCGACCACCCAGGTCACTGGCGATTCGTGCCGGCAATGTGCCAGCCACCCAGCCACCCGCCTGCGAAGCCATGGATTCCCGCTCTCTGAAGTCACCGTTGTTGAACCAAACGCGTGGTGCGGCCACGAAGTTACGCCAAGGTGGACACGAGGTCTACTTGAGTCTCACTACTTGACAGCATGGCTATCCAGGTAAATGGGTGCGAGGAGCCATTCGCGGTCCACGTCGCGGTCGACGGATCGCGTCGAGCCCGAGAAGTGCCTGCACACGGTAGCGATGCCCGGGCCAGTTCTGAAGGATCTCGGCGAGCCCCGTGTCGTCGACGGGCTGACCGGTCAGGGCCCAGCCGACGTCCTTGGCCACGTGGTAGTCGCCGAAGCTCACCGCGTCGGGGTCGCCGTGCGCGCGCACCCGGGTCTCCGCACTGGTCCAGACGCCGACCCCCGGCAACGACCGCAGGCGACGGTCGGCCTCGGGATGGTCGACCCCAGTGGTGCGCTCCAGGGAGCCCGCCACACGCGCGGCGCCGACGAGGGTGCGGGACCGGGCACCGTCGATACGCATGGCCAGCCACTCCCACGACGGCACGGTGGTCAGGGTTGCCGCGTCGGGCTGCACCCAGAGGTCGGGGTGCGGGCCGGGCGCACGCTCGCCGTACCGCCGTACGAGTCGCCGGAACCCGAGGAAGGCCTCCTGGCCGGTGACCTTCTGCTCGATGACGGCCGGCACCAACGCCTCGAGCACCAGTCCCGTGCGGCCGATGCGCCAGTGCGGGTGGTTGCGCCACGCTTGCTCCACGACGGGATGGCGTGCCTCGAAGCCGGTCCAGTCGTCGTCGGCGCCGAGCATCGCGGGCAGGCGCTCCAGGAGCCAGCCGGCGCCGGGCCCCCACGCCGTGGCCTCGACCTCACCGGCCGCGGCACGTGTGACGACGCGGAGCGCGCCGACACCTTCCGGCGTACGGATGCCGCGCCAGTGCGAGCCGTCGTCGTCGACGCGGTACGTCGGATCGCCCGGGCCGCGCCGGTTGGCACCGAGGATCTGCCCGACCGGGCACGGCCAGTCGGGCCGCCAGAGACGTTGCTGCACGGGCTCAACGTATCGCGCGGTCCCGACACCGACGGCGTACGCCGACCGACGAAACGAGACATCCGTCAACAGAGTGTGCGACAGGGAGTTACACCTACGTCTAGACTCATCCCATGAGCGACGGAAAGACCAAGCAGGCCGAGCCACGACGTACGGCGGCGGCAACCCGACGGCGCCGTCGCGAGGCGGAGATCCTGGCCGCCACCCGAGCGCTGTTCGACGAGCGCGGCGTCCGCGACGTGCACATCGACGAGATCGCCAAGACCGTCGGCACCAACCGGGCCATCCTCTACCGCCACTTCTCCGGCAAGGAGGAGCTCTTCGCGCTGACCCTGGTCGGCTACCTCGACGAGCTGCGTGACCGGATGCAGGCGGTGATGGACGCCGGCGGCACCCCGCGTGACCGCCTCGTGGCCCTGGTCGAGGCGTTCGTCGACTACGGCATCGAGTACCCCGCGTTCGTCGACTGCGCGCAGGCGCTGATGCGCCGCCCCGGCCCCGAGCTCCTCGACGAGATCAGCGAGTCGGCCCTGTTCCGGCTCGGGCGCGGCATCGCGGCGTGCCTGGCCATGCTCAGCTCGACCCTCGACGAGGGCGTCGCCGAGGGCACCTTCGCGGTCGAGGACACCAGCCTGCTGGCCAACCACATGTACGCGACCGGCTTCGGCGCCCTCCAGCTGGCCCGCGTGGGCATGCTGATCAAGGAACTGGCCCCCGGCATCCCCACCATCGCGCCGATCTCGGTCGTGCAGGTGCGCCAGTACCTCGTCGACACCAGCCTGGCACTGGCCGGCTGCCCCACTCGCTGACCCGTCGCCAGTTCCGGTCGACCCGTCGCCAGTTCCGGTCGACCCGTCGCCAGTTCCGGTCGACCCGTCGCCAGTTCGGGTCGGCCCTCCGAACAAACGACGGGTCACCTCGAACTAACGACGGGTCGATGACAACGGGCGCCGACCTCCGAGGAGGTCGGCGCCCGTTGCGCGTGACGAGTGGTGCGATCAGGGGCGCTCGAGGATCGCCACGACGCCCTGACCGCCCGCGGCGCAGATCGAGATCAGGCCGCGGCCCGAGCCCTTCTGGGCCAGGAGCTTGGCCAACACGGGCACGATGCGACCACCGGTCGCGGCGAACGGGTGCGCCGCCGCCAGCGAGGAGCCGTTGACGTTGAGCTTGCTGCGGTCGATGGCACCGAGGGGCTTGTCGCGACCGAGGCGCTCCTTGCAGAACACCGGGTCCTCCCAGGCCTTCAGCGTCGAGAGCACCTGGGCCGCGAAGGCCTCGTGGATCTCGTAGTAGTCGAAGTCCTGGAGGGTCAGGCCCTCACGCTCGAGCATGTCGGAGACGGCGTAAGCCGGCGCCATCAGCAGGCCCTCGTCGCCGCCGACGTAGTCGACCGCCGAGGTCTCGTAGGCGGTGATGTAGGCCAGCACCGGGAGGTCGTGCTCCTTGGCCCAGTCCTCCGAGGCCAGGAGCACGGCGGAGGCACCGTCGCTGAGCGGGGTCGAGTTGCCGGCGGTCATCGTGGCGGCCTCGCCCTTGCCGAACACCGGCTTGAGCTTGGCCAGCTTCTCGACCGTCGAGTCGGGGCGCATGTGGTTGTCGCGCTCGACACCGCGGAACGGGGTGACCAGGTCGTCCATGAAGCCTTCGTCCCAGGCCCGGGCGAGGTTCTGGTGCGAGGCGGCGGCCAGCTCGTCCTGGGCCTCGCGGGTGACGCCCCACTCGAGGGCGGTGATCGCCTGGTGGTCGCCCATCGACAGGCCCGTGCGCGGCTCGATGTTGGCCGGCGGCAGGATGCCGATGTCGCCGGGACGGATCGCGAGCAGCTTCTTGAGCTTGTCCTTGGTGTCGCGCTGCTGGTTGACCTGGATCAGCTTCTTGCGCAGCTTCTCGCTGATCGCGATCGGGGCGTCGGACGTGGTGTCCGAGCCGCCGGCGATGGCGGAGTCGATCTGGCCCAGGGCGATCAGGTTCGCCACGGTGATCACGGCCTGGAGGCCGGTGCCGCAGGCGATCTGCATGTCGACGGCCGGCGTACGGGCGCTGAGCTTGGAGCCGAGCACCACCTCGCGCACGAGGTTGAAGTCGCGCGAGTGCTTGATCACGGCGCCACCGACGACCATGCCGAGCTGCTCGCCCTCGAGGCCGAAGCGCTCGACCAGGCCGTCGACGGCCGCCGTCAGCATCTCCTGGTTGGAGGCCTCGGCGTAGACCGTGTTGGAGCGGGCGAAGGGGATGCGATTGCCACCGATGATGGCCACGCGGCGGGTCTTGGCCTGCATGTGTCTCTCCTGGTTTGGTTCGGGTGCCTTCATCCTTGCCTTTGCCGGCTCCGGAGGGAAAGCATTGAGTCGGAGATCACGAAAAGTGGACTCCGAGTTACACCTCTAGTTACATAGAATGACATCAGGCCCTTCCGCGGGCCGCCCCGACCCCAACGTCGACAAGGACAACACCACCCATGAGCGACCGCTACCAGTCCTTCACCAAGTCCGCCATCGGGAAGCTGCTGGTCAAGAACCTCGGCCTGCCCAACCCGGTCGAGCTCGACCGCTGGACCGAGGGTGCTCCCCTGGTCGACGGCACCGTCGTCGTCGGCGGCGCCGGCCGGCTGGCGCTGACCGAGGCGCTCGACCGCCTCGGCATCTCGAACACCGCGGAGTCGGCCGACGGCCAGAAGTACAAGGGCCTGGTCTTCGACGCCACCGGCCTGAAGTCCTCGGCCGACCTGATCGCACTGCAGCAGTTCTTCACGCCCCTGATGCGCAGCCTCGCGCCGTGCGCGCGCCTGGTCGTCCTCGGCACCACCCCCGAGCTGGTCGAGGGTGGGGAGAAGGTCGCCCAGCGCGCCCTCGAGGGCTTCACCCGCTCGCTCGGCAAGGAGGCCGGCAAGGGCTCGACCGGCCAGCTGGTCTACGTCGCCCCGGGCGCCGAGAAGGCCATCGACTCCACCCTGGCGTTCCTGCTCTCCCCCAAGTCGGCGTACGTCTCGGGCCAGGTCGTGCGCATCGGCACGCAGGGTGAGAAGAAGGCCGTCGCCATCAGCGACTGGGAGCGCCCGCTGGCCGGCAAGATCGCGATCGTCACCGGCGCCAGCCGCGGCATCGGCGAGCAGATCGCCCGCGTGCTGCACCGCGACGGCGCCACCGTGCTCGGCATCGACGTTCCCCAGGCGGCCAGCGAGCTGCAGGCCGTGATGAAGGAGCTCAACGGCGACAGCCTGACCCTCGACATCACGCACACCGACGCGCCGCAGCGCATCGCGCACTACGTGAAGGAGAACCACGGCGGCGTCGACGTCGTCGTGCACAACGCCGGCATCACCCGCGACAAGAAGCTCGCGAACATGGCCGAGGACCGCTGGTCGTCGGTCATCGCGGTGAACCTGACTGCTCCCGAGCTGATCACCCGCGCCCTGCTCGAGGCCGGCGCGATCAACAAGAACGGCCGCATCATCGGCGTCGCGTCGATCGCCGGCATCGCCGGCAACGTGGGCCAGACCAACTACGCCGCCTCCAAGGCCGGCGTGATCGGCTTCGTGGACTCCCTCGCCGGTGAGCTCAAGGACGGCATCACCATCAACGCGGTGGCTCCGGGCTTCATCATCACCGCGATGACCGCGGCGGTGCCCTTCGCCACCCGCGAGGTGGGCCAGCGGCTCAACGCCATGAGCCAGGGCGGCCTGCCGGTCGACGTGGCCGAGACCATCGCCTGGTACGCCAACCCCGCCTCCACCGCCGTCAACGGCAACGTGGTCCGGGTCTGCGGCCAGATGATGCTCGGTGCCTGACATGGCCACCGAAGTGCGCACGCTCAGCGGCTCCGGCGGCGGCGTGGCCGGCCTGCTCAAGGCGGCGCTGCCGACCCTGCCCGTGGTCAACCAGCTCCCCGGCGTCAAGAAGACCGGGCGCGACCTGCCCGACCTCGCCGTACGCCGCGAGGACGTGCTGATCGAGCGCGACCAGGTCTCGGCGTACGCAGCGGTCTGTGGGTTCCCCACCAAGGATACCGTGCCGGTGCCCTACCTTCACATGGTCGCGTTCCCGCTGCACATGGCGATCATGACCGACCAGGCGTTCCCGTTCCCCGCGATCGGCACCGTGCACCTCGAGAACCGCATCCTCTCCCACCGGCCGGTGGCCATCGGCGAGACGGTGTCGGCGGTGGCGAAGGCCGAGAACCTCCGCACCCACAGCAAGGGCCGGGTCTTCGACATGAACGTCACCGTCGAGGCCGACGGCGAGACCGTGTGGGAGAGCACCTCGACGTACCTCCGCATCGGCAAGGGCGACAAGGAGAACGGCGAGAGGGGCACGGAGTTCGCCCCGGTCACCGACGGTGCGGCCACCTGGCGGCTCGGCGGCGACCTCGGCCGCCGCTACGCCGCGGTGTCGGGTGACAGCAACCCGATCCACCTCTACCCGCTGACCGCCAAGGCCTTCGGCTTCCCGCGGCACATCGCCCACGGCATGTGGACCAAGGCGCGGGCGATCGCCGCGATCGAGAACAAGCTGCCGTCGGCCGTGCAGATCGAGGTCGGCTTCAAGAAGCCGATCTTCCTGCCCGGCACCGTGACCTTCGGCGCCCGGCCCAACGATCACGGGCTCGACTTCGCGGTCAACAGCGCCAAGTCCGGCGCACCGCACCTCCTGGGGCGCACCACCGCACTCTGAAGCACGAGGAGAGGGGACGGAACCGCATGGCGGTTCCGTCCCCTCTTGCGTTGCTCAGCGTCGGTTGCCGAACCGCACCGTGGTCAGTGAACGCGCCTTCGCCGTCGTGGCGCTGGTGGCGAAGCGTTGGGTGAAGGTCGCGGTGGTCGGCGTCCAGACGCCCAGGTCCGTGCGACCGTCGCCGTCCCAGTCCCCCGCCATCGGCAGGTCTCCGGGCGAACCGAACCGGATCGTCCCGAGCCAGACCGTGCCCTCCTCGTCGACCTTGCGCAACGTGAACGTGGACGTGGTCTGGTCGTAGACGCCGAGGTCGCTCGCGCCGTCACCGTCCCAGTCGCCGATCACCGGCAGGTCGTTCGCGTCGCCCAGGCGCACACTCCTGGTCACGCCCGTCGCGGAGCGCATGAGGAACGTCGAGGTCGACGGTCGGCGCAGGCCGACCTCCCAGGCTCCGTCACCGTCCCAGTCGCCGGCGACCGGCTTGTCCGTGGTCGCGCCGTAGACGATCGAGGTGCGCCTGGTGCCGATCTGGAGGCTGAAGGTGCGCGTCGCGGGCGACCACACGCCCGGGTTCGCGACGCCGTTGCCCTCCCAGTCACCAACCACGGGCTCGTCGGTGGAGGTGCCGAGTCGCTTGACCAGCGTGCTTCCGTCGGGCCTGCGGATGCGGTACTCGGCGACGGTGTTGCGGCGGTAGACACTCAGGGCCGCCGTACGCCGGCTCAGCCACTTCGCGGCCACCGGGACGTCGACACAGTTCGCCGAGGTCGGGGAGCTCCCGAACACGAACTTGACGCCGTGCAGGTACGGCGCCACGACGGTGCGCGACGTGCGCTCCTCGAAGTGCAGGTGGGGTCCGGTGGAGTTGCCCGTCGAGCCGACGGTGCCGATCTGCATGCCCTGGTCGACCCGCTGGCCGACCTTCACCGCGACGGTCTGCATGTGCGCGTAGAGCGAGTCCGTGCCGTTGCCGTGGTCGATGACGACATAACGGCCGTAGCCGCTGTTGTCGACCGTGTCGGCGGTCGTGACCACGCCCGGGGCACTCGCCACCACGGGATCCCCGACGTCGTCGACCCGGTTCCAGTCGATGGCCTTGCTGCTGGGGCTGTGGTTGGCACGCGTGGTGCCCTTCCACACCTGACCGCACGGGAAGGGCATCTCGTAGTCGGTGGCGGCCACGGCGGAGGTCGCGCCACCGGGCACCATCACCAGGGCCGCGGCGAACAGGCCACCGACCGCCGTCGTCCTGACAGCCGTCGCCATCCCGGGCAGATGCATTTCGGTGACCTTCCGCGAAGTGAGCGTGGCTGGTCACAGAGATCACAAGAGCAACATCAGGTGTCCCCAGCCACAGGAGCGCTCAAAGATAACCGGCGTACGGCGTGTCTGTCTCGAACTACATCGTTGTAATGCTATTGGGGCTCGCCGTGGTAGCGGATCAGGCCCTCCTGGGCGACCGTCGCCACCAGCTCACCGGACTCGGTGAACACCCGGGCCAGCGCCAGCCCGCGGCCTCCCGAGGCCGACGGCGAGTGCTGGTCGTAGAGCCACCACTCGTCAGCCCGGAACGGCCGGTGGAACCAGATCGTGTGGTCGAGGGAGGCGACCTGCATGCCCGGCGAGCTGACGTACTTGTCGTGCGGGATCAGGGCCGCCCCGATCAGGGTCATGTCGCTGGCGTAGGTGAACGCGGCCCGGTGCACGAGCGGGTCGTCGGAGAGTTCTCCCCCGATGCGGACCCACAACTGCGCCCGCGCCGGTCGGCTGTCGTCGTCGACGACTCCGCCGACCCTGGTGTTGCCGATGTAGCGCACGTCGATGGCAGCCCACTCGCGCTCCCACTCCTCGCGGTGGCCGACCCCCTGCGTCGTGAACATCTCTGCCAGTCGGCGGCCGTGTTCGGGACCGGGCACGTCGGGCATGGCGTCCTGGTGCTCGAGCCCCTCCTCCTCGACCTGGAAGTTGACCGACATGAGGTAGATCGGGCGCCCGTGCTGGCGACCGACCACACGTCGCGTGGCGAACGAACGACCGTCGCGGAGGTTCTCCACGTCATACACGATCGGAACTGCGGTGTCGCCGGGGCGCAGGAAGTAGGAGTGCAGCGAGTGGGCACTGAACCCCTCCGGCACGGTGCGGGCACCGGCGATCAACGCCTGGGCGGCAACCTGGCCGCCGAAGACACGCTGCAGCTCGGTCTCGGGCTGGCGCCCGCGGAACAGGTTGACGTCGATGGTCTCGATGTCGAGGAGCTCACTGAGCTCCTCCGCGGATCTGGGCACCGGCGCTCCTGGGTCAGTTGGTGGGTTCGGGGCCCTCGAGGCCCGCGAGGAACTGTTCGAACTGCGCGCCGATCTCGTCTCCGCTCGGGAGCTCTCCGTCCTCGGCCAGCAGGCTCTGCCCGGCCTCCTCGGAACGGGCGAACGCGTCGTACTGCTGCTCCAGGCCGGCCACGATCTCCGCCACCTCGGGGTTCTCCTCGAGGTAGGTCGTGATCTCACTGGCCTTCTCCTCGGCCGCCACCTTGAGCGCGTCGAGGTCGAAGGAGAGGCCCGTCGACTCCTCCACGCCTTCCAGGAGCCGCTGGGCGGCCAACGGGTAGTCGAACTGCGCGAGGTAGTGCGGCACGTGCGCGACGTACCCGGTCATGTCGTGGCCGTGCTCTGCGAGGCGCAGCTCCAGCAGCGCCTGGGCCGAGGCCGGGACACGGATCTCGCCGAGCCACGGGTTGCGCCGCATCATCAGCTCGGTGCGGTTGGCGTGCTGGGTGATCGCGAGCGGGCGCGAGTGCGGCGCGGCCATCGGCACCGACCCCATCGCGACGACCAGGTCGACGTCGAACCGCTCGACCACCACACGCACCGCCTCGGCGAACCCCTCCCACCGGGTGTCGGGCTCGGGACCGCTGAGCAGCAGGTAGGGCTGGTCGACGGCGTCGCGCATCAGCCGGACCACCAGCCGCGGGGCGTCGTAGTCCTCGTAGTGGTCGCGCACGAACGTGACCGCCGGACGGCGGGCCCGGTAGTCGTGGAACACGTCCACGTCGAACGTCGCCACCACAGGGCCGGACGAGTGGCTGCCCAGGTGGTCGGAGGCGACCACACTTCCGTTGCCGGCGTCGAGGAATCCGTGGAGGGCCAGCAGCATGGGCAGGCGGACGCCGGGTTCGAGATCGGGCACCTCGTCCACAACGTGTACGAAATTCACGGTTTTCCTTCCCACATCAGCGGTCTTCACGGAGCCTAGTGCCGCAACCCCTCATGCGGGTCATGTGTTCCCCGATCCGCACGTGCCCAGTGCCACACGTCACGCCACGAGTCCGGTCGCCGAATCTGACGAGAAGCGTGCCGAACCATTCTCGCGGCCCGCCTCGTCTGTAAGGGTGTGCCGGACACCAGCACCGGGCCGGCACATGACGAAAGGACCCTCGTGAGCAAGCGAGACAAGGCGT
This sequence comes from Nocardioides sp. Root151, assembly GCF_001427925.1. Classification (NCBI taxonomy): domain Bacteria; kingdom Bacillati; phylum Actinomycetota; class Actinomycetes; order Propionibacteriales; family Nocardioidaceae; genus Nocardioides; species Nocardioides sp. Root151. The sequence continues at coordinate 450,928 of NZ_LMGG01000004.1, read as the reverse complement.
TCGCCGAGTTCGCGCAGTCGCGCGGCGCGGCCCTCCACCGGGCGGCCTACCTGATGGTCGGTGACTCCCAGCTGGCCCAGGACCTGGTGCAGGAGGCGCTCACCAAGACGTACGTCGCGTGGCCGCGCCTGCGCGACACGTCGCGTGCCGAGGCGTACACCCGCAAGGCGATCACCACCACGGCGATCACCTGGTTCCGGCGCAAGGGCTGGAACAACGAGAGACCCACCGACGTGTTGCACGACCGGCGCGACGACGGCGACTCCCACGCGATCACCGACCGGTTGGCGATCTGGCAGGAGGTGCAGGCCTTGCCGCCACGGCAACGCGCCGCACTCGTGCTGCGCTACTACGAGGACCTCACCGAAGCACAGACCGCCGAGGCGATGTCGTGTGCGATCGGCACGGTCAAGAGCCAGGTGTCCGCCGGGCTCCGCAAGCTACGGGAACGACTGGGCAACGACATCGAGCTGGTGTCGCCCGAGGAAGCGGTGATGACCCGATGACGGAAGAACTGAAGACCATGATGACCCGACAGGCCGACGAGCTCGAGCCCTTCTCCCCCGACATCGACGCGATCACCGGGGCCGGTCGGCGGCGTCTCCGGAGTCGTCGCTTCGGCGCGGCGGGCGCGGGTGTGGCCGTCGTGCTCGCGGTGGGGCTCGGCGTGCCGCAGCTCGTGGGCGGCGGCTCGCCGGACGACTCGCGGGACACCAACGTCGCGGTCACCGAGTCGGCCCCGTCCACGTGGGCGCAGGGCTCGGTGATCCACGTCGGTGACGCCACCGTCGACGTGGGACACCCGGTCCACTCGTTCGTCGTGACCACGGCGGGGTTCGTGAGCACCGACCCGGACGGCAAGGTCTGGTCCACGGTCGACGGCAGCACCGTCCAGGTGGGCAGCCAGGTCGAGAGCTACGGACGCCAGCTCGTCGCCGACGGCCAGAGCGCCGGCTGGATCGAGTTCATCGACGGCAAGGCGGCCCGGTTCGTGTTCCTGGACCAGTCGACGGGCTCGACGGTGGTCAACACCGACGGCACGGTGCCGGGGATGGGCCCGTTCGACTCGGGCAAGAAGCTGACCGCCGAGCTGTTCGCCCTGGACGACGACGACGCGTACCTGCGCGACACCCGTGGTCTGGTGCGCTTCGACATCGCCGAGGGAACGTCGACGGTGCTTGCCGGGCCCGGCACCGACCTGACGATCAACGACGCCGAGCAGGGCCAGGTCCTGCACTTCTTCCAGGGCAACAGCGGCTTCGGGTCGACGGTCTCCAGCACCGACGTCACCGACCGGGAGCCGACCCTGGCGGTGAGTGGCGGAGACCTCTCCCCCACAGGCCGCTACGTGATGAGTGAGAACAGTGCACGGAACAACGACGACTTCACGCTCGTGGAGGTCGCGACGGGCACCGACTTCACGGCCACCGCGAAGAAGGACTACCAGTTCTTCACCGGGTACGCCTGGGTCGACGACACGTCCTACATGGCGCTGGCCCTGACGGAGCAGGGCAGGTCCGCCCGGGTGGACCTGCTGGCGTGCGAGGTCACGACGCGCGCCTGCGAGGTGACGGTCTCCGACCTCGACGAGAAGGGACTGGCGCTCCCGATCGGGGAGAACCTCTGATCCAGGCAACCTTTTGGCTGCTGAGTGCGTCACAAGGGGTGTCCGGCGAGAAGCCGGGCAACCCCTTCGACGTCTCCGGGAGTACGCACATGAAGCAGCTCTTCGCCGTACTGGCACTCGTTGTCCTGGCCGGCTTCGTCGGTCCGACGCCCGCCTCCAGCGGCGCTGCCCTGACCGCCACGGAGCGCGCCCAACGCCAGCTCAACTCGCTCGGCTGCAACGCCGGCCCCGTGGACGGCAACGCCGGCAGCTGGACGAAGTCAGCAGTGGTCCGTTTCCAGTCGCGGCACGGCCTGGCCCAGACCGGCACCCTGAACCCGGCCACCAGGACCCGGCTGTACGCCGACAATGCCCGACGGTGCGACGTACGACCGGTTCCCGCACGCTCGGGCACGGGGCGCCGCATCGTGATCAGCCAGGCGCAGAACTGGGTCTGGCTGGTCGGTCCGGCCGGCCGCACCATCGCCCAGGGCGGCATGATCGACAACGCGGGTGAGCTGGCCCGCGGCTCCTACGGCACCGGCTCCTACTGCGGGCGCGCGGCCCGCGTCCGGTTGAACCGGAGCGGCTCGGTCTGGCTCGACAACTTCGTCCGGTTCGCGCCGTGTGGCTTCGGCTTCCACCAGATCCCCCGGTCGATGTCGAGCGGCGCGCAGATCCACGCCGACTGGCTGCTCGGCACCAACATGGCGGCCTCGCACGGCTGCATCCGGCTCAGCCGGGCGATGTCGTTCAAGGTCTGGGACTTCACCGCTGCCGGCCGTACACCGGTGCGCGTGGTCTGACCCCTGACGCACGACGCGCCCCGGTCCGCAGGTGTGCGGGCCGGGGCGCGTTCGTGGGTCTCGGACTGGATCCGGTCTCAGAGGTTCTCAGGTGCCGGGACCGGCGCCGTCTCGCCCTTCGCGACACGGCTGTTGCGGGCGCCGTACGCGAAGTAGACGACCAGGCCGATCAGCATCCAGACCCCGAACCGGACCCACGTGCCGCCGGTCAGGTTGAGCATCAGGTAGAGGCAGAGCAGCACGGCCAGGGTGGCCACGACAGTCACCGCCGGCGTGCGGAAGGCACGCGGCAGGTCGGGCCGCTGGCGACGGAGCACGACCACACCGATGCTGACCAGGATGAACGCGAACAGCGTGCCGATGCTGACCAGATGGCCCAGCGTCTCGAAGGACACGAAGCCGGACATGCCGGCCACCAGGACGCCGGTGATCATCGTGACGCGGTACGGCGTGCCGTAGGTCGGGTGCACCTTGGCCAGTCCCTGGGGCAGCAGCCCGTCGCGGGCCATCGCGAACGCGACCCGGGTCTGGCCCAGCATCAGGATCAGCACGACGACGGTGAGGCCGATGCAAGCACCGACCGCGATCAGGTCGCCCATCCACGACATGTCGACCGCGTCGAAGGCGGTCGCGAGGGGTGCAGCGTCCTTCGGGTCGATCTCGGTGTAGGGCTGCATGCCGGTGATCACCAGGCTGACCGCGATGTAGAGCCCGGTCACGATGGCGAGCGAGCCGAGGATGCCGATCGGCACGTCGCGCTGCGGGTTCTTGGTCTCCTCCGCGGTGGTGGCCACGACGTCGAAGCCGATGAAGGCGAAGAACACGATCGAGGCACCGGCGATCATGCCGGCCACCCCGAAGACGGCCGGCTCGAGGTTGAACACGCTGGTCACCAGCGGCAGGTCCATGAAGCCGCCCTTGCTGTCACCGGGGTCCTGGGACGCCGGGATGAACGGCGTGTAGTTCGAGACCTTGATGAAGCCGATGCCGACGATGATCACCGCGGCCACCACGACCAGCTTGATGGCCACGACCACCTGGTTGATCCGGCTGGACAGCTTGATGCCCATGATCAGCACCCAGGCCACCAGCAGCGAGATGACCACGGCGGGCAGGTTGACCACGCCGGCGTCGGCGCTGGCGATCTGCTCCGGGATCGCGAACGGGGTGTCGGACAGGACGTTCTGGAGGTAGCCCGAGAAGCCGACCGCCAGCGCGGAGGCCCCGACCGTGAACTCCAGCACGAGGTCCCAGCCGATGATCCAGGCGACCAGCTCCCCCAGCGTGGCGTAGGAGAACGTGTAGGCGCTGCCGGCGACCGGCACGGTCGAGGCGAACTCGGCGTAGCAGAGTGCGGCGAGCGCGCAGGCGACACCTGCGATCAGGAACGAGAGCGCGATCGCCGGGCCGGCGTTCGACGCGGCCACCTGCCCCGTGTAGACGAAGATGCCCGCGCCGATGATGACGCCGACACCGAAAACCACGAGGTCAAGGGCACCGAGATTCTTCTTGAGCCGGTGCTCGGGTTCGTCTGTTTCGGCGATCGACTGCTCGACGGACTTGGTACGGAAGACGTTCATGCGGACAAACTATGCGGTGACGGGCGTCACGTCGATTTTGACAGCCGCAGCGGGTCAGCCGAACGTGCTGACGATCTTCTGGCCGGCTCCCCTGGCCAACTCGTGGGAGTCGATGCCGAGCACGGAGCGGAGCACGGCGTCCTGGCCGGCCTCGGCGGTGCCGTTGCCGTGGCGCATCGCGTCGAAGAGTCGCCACAGCGCCTCCTCGCCGTACGTCGCCGCGATGTACTCGCAGGCGTACCACGCGATTCCGTAGTTGGCCCCGGACTCCGCACCGTTGAACGTGGCGTCGGTGGGCAGGGCTTCCAGGCCGCGGCCAGCCGCGTCGACTGCCTCACGCGAGATCATCCGGTCATAGGTGGCGATCGGTTGCACCGAGACGTATTCGGCGATCCCCTCGGAGAGCCAGGTCGGCACCGAGTCGTCGCGTCGCCCGATGGCCACGTGCGTCAGCTCGTGCCGGATCAGCCGGTCACGGGTGGCGTCGTTGCGGTAGATCATGCGCGGATGCAGCATGAACCGCGTGCCGGCCAGCTTGCGCGACCCCGGGCCGGCGCGCACGGGGAAGGCGACACCGTCGAGACGGTCCGGATCGCCGCCGGGCAGGTTGTCGAGCTCGCGGAGCACGTCGATGTCGGAGAGGGCGTAGACCACGACCTTGCCGGACCACTTCAACGGGACCTCCTGGTCGACCACCGCGATGCCGTCCTCGACCGAGTCCATGATCTGGTAGGCCGCGTCGACGCTGTCCGGGTCGAAGATCCCGAGCACGTGGGGTGTCGACTCCACTTCGATCCGGCCGAGGTCCCAGGGCGCCGGGTCGACGTTGTTCTGCTTCTCCCAGGCACGATCGCGGACGGCGGTGAGCACGAGGCGCCCGTCGTCGGTGTGCCGGAACGAGTAGTGCGCCGGTGTCTCGACCGGCACCGCGTCGAACCCCTCGAGCTCGAGGCTCAGGGCGACGGTTGCCCGGAGCCTGCCCCCGGACGCGTTCGTGACGCCGCCGGCCGGCAGCGCGTAGGCGAAGCGCTCGAGCGGCAGCTCCCGCAGGTTGTCGAAGTAGCGGGACTGCGTGCGCTGGAACGCCTTGCGCCCCGGGTCGACGTCGGCCAGGAACGCCGAACGGTCGCCGGCGTCGACTGCGGCAGCGCGACGGTGCAGCAGCTGCTTGATCTGGGTGACCTGGTCGGCGACCTGCTCGGTCGCTCCGCCCGGCTCCGGTTCGTCCCCTCCCGAGGAACATGCGGCCAGTCCCGCGAACAGGACGACCACCGTGATGATCTGCGCGATTCCCTCCCGGAACGCGCTAGAGACTCCGGTCCGCATCGACCAATGCCCTGCCATGAGTGACCGCGGTGATGTCTTCGACGATCCCGAGGGCCAGCGCCTGTGGAGTGAGACCTATGCGTTCGAGGATCGCGGTGCGCTTCGCATGGTCGAGGAACTCCTGCGGGATGCCGCGCAGCCGGAACGGGGTCTCCACACCGGCGTCGTTGAGCGTCTGCAGCAACACCGCACCGCATCCGCCCACCACACCGTTGTCCTCCACGCTGACGACGAGCCGGTGCTCCCGGGCCAGCTCGACGATCGCCGGATCGACCGGCTTGACCCAGCGTGGGTCGACGACGGTGACGCCGATCCCCTGTGCCACAAGGCGATCCGCAACCTCGACGGCCGTCGCGCACATGGAGCCGACGGCGACGATCAAGACGTCCCTGGTGCCGTTGCGGATCAGGATGTCGGCCCCGCCGGCCCTGCCCACGGCGGGGATGTCATCGGGTGGCGGGCCCTTCGGGAACCGCACCACGGTGGGTGCATCGGTAACCTCGATCGCCTCGTTCAGCAGGTCGCGAAGCCTGGCAGCGTCACGCGGTGCGGCCAGGCGCAGGCCGGGCACCACCTGCAGGATCGACATGTCCCACATGCCGTTGTGGCTGGCGCCGTCGTCGCCGGTGACACCGGAGCGGTCGAGCACGAACGTCACGCCGCACTTGTGCAGCGCGACGTCCATCAGCACCTGGTCGAAGGCCCGGTTGAGGAAGGTCGCGTAGAGCGCCACCACCGGGTGCAGGCCGCCCATGGCCAGGCCCGCAGCAGAGGTCGCGGCGTGCTGCTCCGCGATGCCGACGTCGAAGGTGCGCTCGGGGAAGCGGTCGGCGAAGTGGTGCAGCCCGACCGGGTGCATCATCGCCGCCGTGATCGCGACGACCTCCTTGTGGCGCGCGCCGATCTCGACGATCTCGTCGGCGAACACGTCGGTCCAGATGCGGCCCTTGGGGCGCTCCTCGCCGGACTCGATGTCGAAGGGGCCGGGTGAGTGGAACTGGTCGGCCTCGTGCTGCTCCGCCGCGTCGTAGCCGTAGCCCTTGCGGGTCAGGGCATGGACGATGACCGGTCCGCCGAAGCGCTTGGCCTGGCTCAGTGCCTGTTCCATTGCCGTGAGGTCGTGGCCGTCGACCGGACCGACGTACTTCAGGCCGAGGTCCTCGAAGAGGCCCTGCGGGGCGAGGGCGTCCTTCATCCCCTTCTTGATCGCGTGCAGGGCGTCGTACGCCGCGGGGCCGACGCCGGGGACCGCGGTGAGTCGGCGCTTGACCTGGTCGAGCACGGCCTCGTAGCGGGGGTTGGTGCGCAGCGAGGTCAGCGCGGTGGCCAGCCCGCCGATGGTGGGCGTGTAGGAACGCTCGTTGTCGTTGACCACGATCACCAGACGACTGCTCCTGGCGATCGCGATGTTGTTCAGCGCCTCCCAGGCCATGCCTCCGGTCAGGGCGCCGTCACCGATCACGGCGACCACGTGACGGTTGTCGCCGCGGATCGCGTAGGCCTTGGCCAACCCGTCGGCGTACGAGAGGGCCGTGGAGGCATGGGAGTTCTCGACGATGTCGTGGTCGGACTCGGACTGGCTGGGGTAGCCCGAGAGGCCACCCTCCTGGCGCAGGGTGTCGAACCGCGGGTGACGACCGGTCAGCAGCTTGTGCACGTAGGTCTGGTGCCCGGTGTCGAAGACGATGCGGTCGCGCGGGGACTCGAAGACCCGGTGGATCGCCATGGTCAGCTCGACCACACCGAGGTTGGGGCCGAGGTGGCCCCCGGTGCGGGAGCAGACGCCGACGAGCGTGTCCCGGATCTCCGAGGCCAGCTGCTCGAGCTGTTCGGGAGTGAGGGCACGCAGGTCACTCGGGGTCGTGATCGACTCCAGGTATCCCATGCGGGGGTCCTTACGTCTGTCGGCGATGTGGGCGCGGCACCCGGTTGACCGGGGTGCCCCAACGAGTCTAGTCGTGTGCCGTCCCAGGTGTGAGTCGGTCGGACTCGGGTAGTTTGACCCGGCCGGGGTCGGCGCCCATGACCCACCGACCCCACCGACGCCCGCGGACTCTCGGAGGAACCATGCAGAAGCACACCCTGGGCCTGATCGCCGGCGGCACCGGACTCGCCGTCGTGGGTGGCGGCGTGCTGGCAGTCGTGCTGCTCACCGGCTCAGGTGGTGTCGACGCGGCCCTCGAGGTGCTGCCCGCGGACACGACCAACCTCACGTACGTCGACCGGGACGGGTTCGCGGAGCGGGCGGGTGTCGACGACATCGGGCACGACGCGTCGGAGAAGGACCTCGACCGCTACTTCGAGGCGACCAGGGACAGCGCGGCTGCGACACCCCTGTCCCGATACCTCGTCCCGATGAAGGACGCCGCGATCAACGAGTTCGACGTCGACTGGTACGTCGTCGGGCGCAACAACGACGACGGCTACGGGAACGTCTACCGACTCGACGACGACGTCGACTTCGGCGACCTCGGTGACGACCTCGAGGACGCCGGCTACGACAAGGACGAGGTCTCCGGACACCCCCGCTACACCGCCGACATGGCCGTCGTGGACACCGCGACGGGCATGATCGGCGGGCGCTACCCGCAGGACCTGCGCGACGTGACCTTGCTCGAGGACGAGCACCTGATGGTCGCCACGGGCAGCCCCGAGGAGTTCATCGAGGTGATCGACGGTGACGCCGACTCGCTCTCCGACAGCGACGACGTCGCTGACCTGCTCGACCAGGCCGACCCCCCGGAGTTCGCCGAGATCTCGGTCGGTGACGGGGTCCGGTGCGGCCCCGGGCTCGGTCGCAACCTGCCCCCCGAGCAGTTGGAGCAGGCCGCCAAGGAGTCAGGGACGGACGGGCTGGGTCACCCCGAGGCCACCGGCATCTTCGTCGTGGCGGACGGCGACGACGCGACCGCGGTCTCCACCCTGGTCTTCGGCTCGGACGAGGACGCGGAGGACGACGCGGACGCCCGCAAGGACTGGCTGGAGCACGGCACGGATCCGTTCAGCCTGCGGCCGAACACGGACTACTTCGATCTCGACTCGGTCTCCGCCGACGGGAGCGTCGTGGTCGTCGAGGGCGACTACGAGAACGGCGCCGCAACGGCGGTCCAGATGGCCGCCCAGGGTTCCGGCCCGGGAGCCTGTTCCGGCTGAGCCTCAGGTCGGGCCGCCCCGCGTCCGGTCAGAGGTCGACGAACGCCACCGCGGGCTCGTGCAGGCTGCCCAGCCAGACCCGGCCGTCGTGCTCGCGGACCCCGGTGACCATGTGGAAGTCCGGCGTCTCCACGTCCACGTCGTGCACCAGCGCTCCGCTGTCGTCGTACGCCTGCACCCGCACGGTGCGCTTCGGCTTGGGCTGCAGCGCCTCGGGCAGTCTCGTCGCCGCGCGACGCAGCATCATCGGCCCGGTCTGCAGTCGCTCGACCAGAGGGTCCGTCGGTGAGGCGATGGTGACCCAGATCAGGCCGTCGCTGCCTCGGGCGATGTTGTCGGGGTAGCCGGGCAGGTCCTGCACCAGGAAGTCGCGCTGCCCGGCCCGCTCCCCCGTCAGCCAGTGGCGTACGACGGTGCGCGCGCCGGTCTCCGCGACCGCGACGAACGACCCGTCGCCGGCCAGGGCGACGCCGTTGGCGAAGGCGAGACCGTCGAGCACCACCTCGAGCGCACCGTCCGCGGAAAGTCGCAGCAGCCGGCCGGTGCGGGTGTCCCGGACGAAGTCGTCCTTCCACCGTTCGACGCCGAAGAGCGTCGAGCTGTCGGAGAACCAGATGTCGCCGTCGGTCGCGACCGCCGCGTTGTTGCAGAAGACGAACGGGAGCCCCTCGACCGAGTCGGCCAGGGTCTCGAGCCCGCCGGTGCGCGGGTCGACCCGCAACAGCCCGGCGTGCGCGTCGCAGACCAGCAGCCGACCGTCGGGCAGCAGCTCGATGCCCAGGGGCCGGCCGCCGGTGTCGGCGACGCGGGTGATCTGCCTGCCGTCGTGGGAGATCCGGAAGATCATGCCGTCCTCGGTGCCGGTGAACACGGCTCCCTCGTCCGGACCGGTGGTGCCGACGACGACGTCCTCGGCGCCCGGGCCCGGAACCTGGATCACAGTGATGCTCGTTGGGGTGCTCATGCGGGCTCCTTCGCCGCGGCGGCCAGACGCGCGTGGTCGGGTGAGGCCAGGAAGTCGGGCAGGGACAGGGACGTGGCCGCGGTGAGGGGAAGCTCCGGCACGCGGTCGGGGTCTACGAAGACGATGCGGCGGCCCTCGGCGCAGGTGATGTCGTCGTCGGTCAGCGTGGTGGCGCCGACGAACAGGTGCATGACGTCGTCGCTGGCGGTCGCGGAGTGGAACACCTCGACGTCACGCCAGAGCGCGATGTCGGCGGCGCCGAGCTGGACGCCGGTCTCCTCGTCGAACTCCCGCAGCGCGCCGGCGAGAGGCTCCTCGTCGCCCTCCATGCCCCCGCCCGGGAAGCCCCAGCACTCCGGGTCGATCACCGGATGCTCGTCGCGCTCCTGCATCAGGATCCAGCCGCGGGCATCGACCAACAGGACGCTCGAGAACTCAGTCATGCAGGCGAGGCTACTGGCCGGTGTGGACCCGACATCGCAGCGATCGGTCACAGGCGGGCCACGAACCGCCTGCCCCGCAGGGCGTCCTCCACGAGCGCCACCTCGCGGCGCAGGCGCATCAGTCGCGCGGACTCGCGGTGCCAGGTCTCGATGGCGGCCTCGACGACGTCGACGTCAGCGACGTCGCGGAGCTCGGCACGGGCCTCACTCAGCCCCCTGTCGCAGGCCAGCTGCGCTCCCGCGACATGGAGTACGGCGAAGCGGGCGAGCACGACGATGTGGCGACGCAACGTCGGGTAGCCGCGGTATTCGGGCGGGGAGATGTCGAGCAGCCAGTTCTCCGCGCTGCGCTCCCAGAGTGGGGCATCGGGCGGCCGGACCCGGGTCGGCCAACCCGGTGGTGGAACGTGTGCGGCCATGCGACCAGACTACGCCTGTTCGATCACATGTTCGAACGAGTCGCGATGGTTGTGCAGGTCGGTTGCGTCACGTCGATCAGGCGCCGGTGCCGTCGTCCTCGAACTTCTCGACGCCGCCGTGGCAGCTCGCCATCGGCTCGGGCGACGTGCTGCCGTCGCCGTACTGCTCGAGGAAGAGGGCCAGCCGCGGGTCGTCGACGCCGTCGAGGGCCAGCTGGGCGTTCCAGACGGTCACCACCACGGCCGCCTCCTGCTCGTCGTACGGCGACAGGATGCCCTCGTCAGGCAGCGCGTCCTCGAGCTGGCCGACCTCGTCGTCGGAGAGGTCGGACGTGTAGGTGATCCAGACCGTGCCGTGCTCGAGCGCGTGCACGGCGTTCTCCTCACGCACCTCCCGGTCGTAGACCCCGCACTCGAGCCAGACCTGGTCGTGGGGGCCACCGATCGGCGGCGACTCGTCGTAGTCGATCTCGCCGGTCTCGTGGATCAGCCCCTCGGCCTTGAACGTCTTCACCGCCGAGAGGTTCGCGGACTCCTCCTCGAAGTCCTCGTCGTGGACGCCGTTCGCCGGTCCCATCACCCCGGCGAGGTCGTCACCGGACGCAGAGGAGTCGTCGGCCACGACCAGCGGGACCGCGACGGCGCCGAAGACCACCAGCACGGCCACGATCGCGGCCAGCAGCAGGCGGGCAGCCATCACTGGCCCTCGGCCAGGGCCCGCTCGACCCGCTCCACCTTGGCGGTGAGCTGGCCGTCGTAGCCGGGACGAATGTCGGCCTTGAGGACCAGCCCGACCCGCGGGGACACCTCGGCAACGACGTCTACGGCCCGCTTGACCACGGCCATCACCTCGTCCCACTCCCCCTCGATGTTGGTGAACATCGCATTGGTCTCGTTGGGCAGGCCGGACTCGCGGACCACGCGAACGGCGGCGGCGACGGCCTCGGCCACGCCACCCGTCTCGTCGCCGGTCGTCGGGGAGATGCTGAACGCCACGATCATGGCGTCAACCTACCCGTCCACCCCGGAACCAATCCCCAGCGCTGCCTCGACGTCGGCCAGGTGCTGGCCGCGCAGCCCGACGCAGTCGAGCTCCCAGAAGGCGTCGCAGTAGACCAACCGTCCACTCATCCACGGCTCGAAGGCGGCCAGGGTCACCACCTGACAGGCCGGCTGCGGGATCCGCGTCGACGGGCGCTCGAAGCCGCGCTCGCCGGCGGGCTCGAAGCCGAGGCGGCCGTAGTAGCCCGGATCGCCCTCGAGGAAGACCGCAGCCTCCCCCGCGGCCTGTGCCTGCTCCACCGCAGCGTGCACGAGAGCGCGGCCGACGCCGGCACGTTGCGCGGCCGGGTCCACGGAGAGCGGGCTGAGCACTGTCACCGGGGCCAACCGCTCAGCGGCGTCGACCCAGCCGCGACTCAGCAGCACATGGCCCACCACGGCACCTCCGCGCTCGGCGGCCAGCTCGTGCACGACCCTGCCGCTGGCGTGCAGCAGGTCGACCAGCTCCGCGATCAGCGGCCCCTCGTCACCGAAGGCGGCCGCCGCCACCCGGCGCACGGCGTCGCGGTCGGCCTGCTGCACCGGTCGGATCTCGATCTGCTCCACGCGTCTCTCCCAGGGGACTCCAGGCCGGCCAACGGTCGTCCTACCGCACTCCGGTCCGCCCACCGAGTACCGTGAGCGGGCTCGTCAGCGAAGGAGAGGACCTCGATGGCACCGACCGATGTCACCGCACTGGCCGAACGTCTCGGCATCAGCGCGGAACGAATTGCCGGCCTCAGCGTATGCACCCAGGCAGACGTGACGCACCTGGATTCCCTGGTGGCGGCTGCCTTCACGGCCGAGCACGAGGCGGTCGAGTCCGGCCTGCGGGCCACCCTCGGCGCGGTCCCACGTCCCCTGCGTGGCCGGGCGAAGGCACTGCTGTTCCCGGAGGACGACGCATGACATCGCTGGCCAACCGCGTGGAGATCATCAAGCTCGCGCACGCACTCGACGTACCGGACACGGATCTCGCGATCCTGGCGCCCGTCCCGGCGGACGACATCCGCACCGTTCGCCAGTCGCTGGGCGAGGCGATCTTCGCGCAGCACGAGCCGCGGTTCCGCCGGATCGCCAAACTGGCCTCGATGGTGCCACCCCAGCTGAGCGCCCGCATCGCGCAGATGGCGCTCTCACCGTTGCTCGGTGCCCGCGTCGCCGCGGTCATGGACCCGGCCCTGGCAGTCAAGCTGGCCGGCAGCCTGAAGACCACCTACCTCGCAGACCTGAGCAAGGCGCTGGACCCGGTGCGGGCCGAGCCGATCCTGAGCCGCATCGAGGCCGATCTCATCGTCGAGGTGGGCCGACTCCTGGTCGAGCGCAAGGAGTACGTCGCGCTGGGCCGGTTCGTGTCGGTGATCGAGCCTGACACCGCGCTCAGGGTGATCGACTCGGCGACCGGGCGCGACCTGCTGCAGGTGGCCCTGTTCGCCGAGGACCCTGTCGCCCTCGACGAGCTGGTCCGTCGCATCGACGACGAACGCCTGGTCGACGCGATCCGTGCAGCAGACGAGGACGGCCTGTACGACGATGCGGTGACCCTGATCGCGTCCGTCTCCCCGTCCAGCCGCGCCCGCCTGGTCCCACTGATCACGGCCCTGGACCAGAGCGGCCTCGACGCCTTCGCGACGTCGCTGCACTCCTACGACGCCTGGCCCGCGGCGCTCCCCGCACTCGCCGGCCTGGACGACGCAGCACTGGCGGCGCTGGCCAACTGTTCCGCGACGCTCACCCCTGGCATGCTTCCGCGCATGGTCGAGGTGGCCCGCGAGCTCGAGCTGGGTACCCTCGTCGACCGACTGGCGACGGTTCTCGACGCCGACCACCGGAAGGCAGCAGGCAAGGCCTTGACTTCAAGTTAACTTCAACTTGCAGGCTTGTGGAGTCCGATCAACTCGATCAAGGAGACCACGAGCACCATGCCTGTCGCACTCATCACCGGAGCCTCACTCGGCCTGGGACACGCCCTGGCCCGGGAACTCTCGGAACAGGGCTGGACCCTGGTCCTCGACGCCCGGCACGCCGCCGCACTCGAGGCCGCCACGCACTCCCTGGCCGGCACGGGACACGTCGCCGTGGCCGGTGACGTGGCGGACCCGCGCCACCGCACCGCCCTCGTCGAGGCAGTCGAGGCGGCCGGTGGACTCGACCTGCTGGTCAACAACGCCAGCACCCTCGGCGCGAGCCCGCTCCCCCGGTTCACCGACCTCGAGGAGGCCACGTTCGCCCACGTGCTCGAGGTCAACCTCGTCGCACCGCTGGCCCTCACCCGGGGCCTCCTTCCCACTCTGCGCGCCCGCCGTGGAACGGTCGTGAACATCACCTCCGACGCCGCCGTCGAGGCCTACGAGGGCTGGGGCGGCTACGGCAGCGCGAAGGCCGGGCTCGAGCACGCGAGCCGGATCCTGGCCGCCGAGGAACCGGACCTGCGCGTGCTGACCGTCGATCCCGGAGACATGCGCACCGCCATGCACCAAGCGGCGTTCCCCGGCGAGGACATCAGTGACCGGCCCCTCCCCGACTCCGTGGCACCCCGACTGGTGAGCCTGGTCCTCGGGGATGCACCCAGCGGCCGCCACCAGCTCGCCCTGGAGGTGCCGGCATGAGCGCGCAGCCCACCGAGCGTTTCCACGTGCCGAACAGCCACGAGGCCGCCGTACCTCCGGAGCTGCGTGGCCTGGCCCGCGACGCCGTACGGCTGGCGGAGGTCACCCGTGACGGCGTACGACACCTGAAGGCCGGGGCCCTCCCGGACCTGCTGCACCCCGGCGACCTCCTCGTCGTCAACACGAGTGCCACCCTCCCGGCCGCGGTCGACTTCCGGCGTCGCGGGCATGAGGCCGTGCTGCACGTCTCCACCGAGCTCGACGACGGGACGTGGGTGGTCGAGGTCCGACGCCCGGACCAGTCCGGCCCCGATCTGGTCTGTGCAGGTGAGACGTTGAAGCTGCCCGGCGGGATCCGGCTGCAGCTGGTGGCACCCCATCCCGACGGTCAGTCGCGTCTGTGGCGCGCCGCGCCCACGCCCACGGTGGGCAGGGTGGACTACCTGTGGGAGCAAGGTCGGCCGATCCGCTACCCCTACGTCGAAGGTGCGTGGCCGCTGTCGATGCTGCAGAACTCGTACGCCGAGCAGCCCGGGAGCGCCGAGATGCCGAGCGCCGGCCGGCCGCTGACCGCGGAGGTCCTGGTGCGCCTGATGGCCCACGGAGTCGCGGTGGCGCCGATCGTCCTGCACACGGGGGTGTCGAGCCAGGAGACCCACGAGCCGCCCCAGCCGGAGCGGTTCGTGGTGCCCGAGGCGACCGCGCGACTGGTGAACAGCACCCGCTCGGTCGGGCGCCGCGTCGTCGCGGTGGGCACGACGGTCGTCCGGGCGCTCGAGACCGCGGGTTCGTCGGGTCGGGTGGTGCCCACCGACGGCTGGACCGACCTCGTGCTCGGGCCGCAGCGACCTGCCCGCGTGGTCGACGGACTGCTCAGCGGGTTGCACGAGCCCGAGGCCAGCCACCTCGACCTGCTCGAGGCGGTCGCCGGCCGACCCCTCGTCGACGCGGGCTACGCCGCGATCACCGCTCCCGGCGCACCCCGCTATCTCTGGCACGAGTTCGGCGACGTGATGCTGCTGCTCCCCTGAGGGCGGCCACTCGTCGGGTGAGCAAGTGCGGCCGAGCGGCGGAGCCCCTCCCCGGCGTACGGTCGGCCACATGGATGCCGACGACGTCGCCGAGTTCGTCGAGTCGCTGCCGCGGTGCCGCCGCAAGGGCACCGCGGCACGACCGGCGTGGTACGTCGACAACCGGCTCGTGGTTCGACTCGAGGACCGGACCACCCTGACCATCCGGTGCGCGCCGGCATTGCGCGAGGAGCTGACCGCCGCGCACCCGGAGACGTTCGGCGTGCCGCCCGCGATGGAGGCGCACCACAAGGTGCAGGCCTCGTTGGCGCACGGCAACGACGAGGCGCTGCGTCGCGCCCTCGCGGCCGCGCACCGCATGCAGCGCAAGGCCTGAGCGACAGCAAATGCAGCGACCCGTCGTGAGTTCTCCCGGTAGGGGCGAACTCACGACGGGTCGATGGGTCAGAGGTCAGGCCTTGAGCAGGTTCCGCAGGACGTACTGCATGATGCCGCCGTTGCGGTAGTAGTTCGCCTCACCGGGGGTGTCGATACGGACCACGGCGTCGAACTCGACACTCTGCCCGTCATCCTTGGCGGCCTTCACCTTGACCGACTTCGGCGTGGTGCCGTCGTTGAGCGCGGTGATGCCGGAGATCGCGAACGTCTCGTCACCGGTCAGGCCCAGGGACTCGGCGTTCTGGCCCTCGGGGTACTGCAGCGGGATGACGCCCATGCCGATCAGGTTCGAGCGGTGGATCCGCTCGTAGGACTCGGCGATGACCGCCTTCACACCGAGCAGCGAGGTGCCCTTGGCCGCCCAGTCACGCGACGAGCCGGAGCCGTACTCCTTGCCGGCCAGGACGACCAGCGGGACGCCTGCCGCGATGTACTTCTCCGACGCCTCGAACACCGTGGTGACCGGCGTGCCGTCGGCGAGCAGGTCGCGGGTGAAGCCACCCTCGGTGCCCGGGGCCATCTGGTTGCGCAGGCGGATGTTGGCGAAGGTGCCGCGGATCATGACCTCGTGGTTGCCTCGGCGCGAGCCGTAGGAGTTGAAGTCACGCGACTCGACGCCGTGCTCGGCGAGGTACTTGCCCGCGGGCGAGTCCTTCTTGATCGCACCGGCCGGGCTGATGTGGTCGGTGGTAACCGAGTCGCCCAGCTTGAGCAGCACGCGGGCACCCTCGATGTCGGTGACCGGGGTCGGCTCGTCGGGCATGCCGTCGAAGTACGGCGCCTTGCGGACGTAGGTGCTGTCCTCGCCCCACGCGAAGGTCTTGCCCTCGGGGGTGGGCAGCGAGCGCCACCGCTCGTCACCGGCGAACACGTCGTCGTAGCTGTCGAACATGTCAGCGGTCAGGGCACTGGCGATGGTCTCCTCGACCTCGGACGGCGAGGGCCAGATGTCCTTGAGGAACACGTCGTTGCCGTCGGCGTCCTGTCCGAGCGGGTCGGTGAACAGGTCGACGTCCATCGAGCCGGCAAGCGCGTAGGCCACGACCAGCGGCGGGGACGCCAGGTAGTTCATCTTGATGTCCGGGTTGATCCGGCCCTCGAAGTTGCGGTTGCCCGAGAGCACCGAGACGACCGAGAGGTCGTTCTCGTTGACCGCGGCGGAGACCTCGGGGATCAGCGGACCGGAGTTGCCGATGCAGGTGGTGCAGCCGTAGCCGACGAGGTTGAAGCCCAGCTTGTCGAGGTACGGCGTCAGGCCGGCCTTCTCGTAGTAGTCGGAGACCACCTTCGAGCCGGGGGCCAGCGTCGTCTTGACCCACGGCTTGCGCTGCAGGCCCTTCTCGACGGCCTTCTTGGCCAGCAGCGCCGCGCCGATCATCACCGACGGGTTGGACGTGTTCGTGCACGACGTGATGGCGGCGATGGTGACCGCACCGTGGTCGAGGGTGAACTTCGTGCCGTCGGCCAGCGTGACGTCGATCGGGTCGCTCGGGCGGCCACCGTCCCTCGGTGCGGCCGAGAGGTGGTTGCTGGGAGCCTCCGAGCCGTTGGTGCCGTGGTACGCCGGGGCGTCCGAGGCCGGGAAGGACTCGGCCGAGGCCTCGTCGTACCCCTTCTCGTCCTCGTCGACGTAGTCGGCGAGCGACGCACGGAACGACTGCTTGGCGTCGGTGACCTGGATGCGGTCCTGGGGCCGCTTCGGGCCGGCGATCGACGGGACGACCGTCGACACGTCGAGCTCGAGCCGCTCGGAGAAGCGCGGCTCGGCCGACGGGTCGTGCCAGAGGCCCTGCTCCTTGGCGTAGGCCTCGACGAGCGCGAGCTGCTCCTCGGTGCGGCCGGTGAGGCGCAGGTAGTTGACGGTCTCCTCGTCGATCGGGAAGACCGCGATCGTGGAGCCGAACTCGGGGCTCATGTTGCCGATCGTGGCGCGGTTGGCCAGTGGCAGCGCCGAGACGCCCTCGCCGTAGAACTCCACGAACTTGCCGACGACGCCGTGCTTGCGCAGCATCTCGGTGATGGTGAGCACCAGGTCGGTGGCGGTGGTGCCCTCGGGCAGCTCGCCGGAGAGCTTGAAGCCGACCACGCGCGGGATCAGCATGGAGACGGGCTGGCCGAGCATGGCCGCCTCGGCCTCGATGCCGCCGACGCCCCAGCCGACGACGCCGATGCCGTTGACCATGGTGGTGTGGGAGTCGGTGCCGACGCAGGTGTCGGGGTAGGCCTGCAGCACGCCGTCGACCTCACGCGTGAACGCGACGCGGGCGAGGTGCTCGATGTTGACCTGGTGGACGATGCCGGTGCCCGGGGGGACGACCTTGAAGTCGTCGAAGGCGCCCTGGCCCCAGCGCAGGAACTGGTAGCGCTCGCGGTTGCGCTCGTACTCGATCTCGACGTTCTTCTCGAACGCACCGGGGGTGCCGAAGACGTCGGCGATGACGGAGTGGTCGATGACCATCTCGGCCGGCGCGAGCGGGTTGATCTTCGACGGGTCTCCGCCGAGGTCGGCCATCGCCTCACGCATCGTGGCGAGGTCGACGACGCAGGGAACGCCGGTGAAGTCCTGCATGATCACGCGCGCCGGCGTGAACTGGATCTCCTTGGACGGGTCGGCGTCCGCGTCCCAGCCGGCGAGCGCCTTGATGTCGTCGGCGGTGATGTCCGCGCCGTCCTCGGTGCGAAGCAGGTTCTCGAGCAGCACCTTGAGGCTGAACGGGAGCGAGTCCACGTCCAGGCCGTCACCGGTGACCGCGTCGAGGCGGAAGATCTCGTAGGACTTCCCGTCCACGTCCAGGGTGCTCTTGGCACCGAAGCTGTCCTGACTGGCCATCAGCCACATCTCCTCAGAAGTCTTTGGTTCACTCGCGCCCATCTTGCCGCCGTGCGCAACCCCCTGGGAAGAAAGGGTTGCCTAACCACGACGTCGAGGCCGAATGCAATGTCTCTTGATGTCAAGATACATGACGTCAAGCGGAAGATCCAGCAGAAACGCCCACTCAGCGGACGAACAGCGCGACGCACTCCACGTGGTGCGTCATCGGGAAGAGGTCGAAGGCGCGCAGCTTCTCCATGCGGTAGCCGGCCTCGACGAACGTCGCGGCGTCACGGGCCAGTGAGGCCGGGTCGCAGGCGACGTAGGCCACCGCACGCGGGGCCCTGTCCACGATCTGCAGGACCACCTTGCGACGCGCGCCCTCACGCGGCGGGTCGAGGACGACGACGTCGAACGGCTCGTCGTACGTCGTGGCCAGCACGCGGTCGACCGTGCCGACCCCGACGACGGCCTTGCGGTGCTCGGCGAGGTTGTCGCGCGCGTGGCCGCAGGCCTGCTTGTTGCCCTCGATGGCGACGACCCGGCCGACCTCCCCCACCCGCTCCGCGAGGAACCGGGCGAACAGCCCGACGCCGGAGTAGAGGTCGAGCGCCTTCTCGCCGGGCTGCGGGTCGAGGTAGTCCAGGACCACGTCGACCAGCTTCTCGGGAGCCCCGGGGTGCACCTGCCAGAACCCGTCTGCGGCCACCGCGAACTCGCGTCCGTGCACGGACTCGATCACGGGGGCGCTGCCCGAGACGCTCGTGTCGATCGCACCGGGCGCGGCGATCAAGCAGGTCTCGATCGGTACGACGCCGTGGGAACGGTGCTTGCGCATGCCCCTGCGTCCGTCGGGCGTGGCGGCGTACTCGACGCGGGTGCGCCACTCCAGGCCGGCCTTGTCGCCGGGCACCTGCTCCACGACGACGTCGACGTCCATGTGGGCCAGCCGGCGGAACTGCTCCTGCACGACCCGCGCCTTCAGCGCCCGCTGCTCACCGGGCGTGACGTGCTGGAAGTCGCAGCCGCCGCACAGACCCGGACCGGCGACGGGACACGGTGGGGTCACGCGCTTCGGGGACGGCGTCGCGACCGAGACCGCATCGCCGCGCCAGAACCGGTCGCCCTCGGTGCCCTCGGTGATCTCGACGGTCACCACCTCGTCGGGCAACGCGTGGCGAACGAAGACGACGCGGGTCTCCCCCTCGGTGCTCCCGGCGACCGGGATGCGGGCGACACAGTGGCCGCCGTGGGCGATCGGCCCGACGGTCACCTCGTGCCGCTCACCGACGTGCGAGGCGCCCTTGGCCTGTCGTGCTCGTGTGTTGCGGGGAGACATGGCTAGTCCTGTCGGTCGGTGTGGGGGCCGCGCGGGTTGCGCGTCGTGGACCCGATCGCGCCCCGGCGTACGTCGCCGGCCCTGGTGCGGGTCAGGTCACGCTGCTCACGCTCGAGGGCCACCACCGAGGAGCGGAGCTGGTAGGGCACCGACGTCACCATCACGCCGGGCGTGAAGAGCAGGCGACCCTTGAGGCGCAGGGCCGTCTGGTTGTGCAGCAGCTGCTCCCACCAACGGCCGACGACGTACTCGGGGATGTAGACCGCCACGACGCCGCGCGGGTTGGCCCGCCGGATCTCGATGGCGTAGTCGACGATCGGCTTCACGAGCTCGCGGTACGGCGAGTAGAGCACCTTCAGGGGCACGTCGATGCCGCGCTCGTCCCACTCGGCGAGGAGCTTGTCGGTCGCCTTGGTGTCGGTGCCGACGTACACCGCCTCGAGGACGTTGGGCCGGGTCGCCTTGGCGAACGCCAGCGCCCGCAGGGTCGGCTTGTGCAGCTTCGAGGCCAGCACGATCGCGTGCACCCGGGTCGGCAGGATCTTGTCCTGGTCGTCGGCGGCGAGCTCCTCCTCGACCAGGTCGTAGTGCTTGCGGATCGCCTTCATCAGGATGAAGAAGACGACCATCGCCAGGATCGTGATCCAGGCACCCTGCAGGAACTTGGTGATCAGCACGACGACGAGCACCGCGCCGGTCATCGCCAGGCCGATGGTGTTGATGATCCGCGACTGCTGCATCTTGCGCCGCGCGGCGGCGTCGGTCTCGGTCAACAGGTGGCGGGTCCAGTGCCGGATCATGCCGAGCTGGCTCAGCGTGAACGACACGAAGACGCCCACGATGTAGAGCTGGATCAGCCGGGTCACCTGGGCGTCGAAGGCCCAGATCAGGATCATCGCCACGACGGCCAGGAACACGATGCCGTTGCTGTAGGCCAGCCGGTCGCCACGGGAGCCGAGTGCCCGGGGGGCGAGGCCGTCGCGGGCGAGGATCGATCCCAGCACCGGGAAGCCGTTGAACGCCGTGTTGGCGGCGAGCACCAGCACGATGCCGGTCATCGTCACCACGAAGTAGAAGCCCGGTGAGAAGTTGTCGAAGACGGCACGGGCGATCTGGGCGATCACGGTGTGCTGGTCGTAGTCGGCCGGAAGGGCCTTGCCGTCGGCGGTGCTCAGCCGGTCGAGGTCGTGCGGGTCGACGTACTTCAGCCCCATCTCACGGGCCAGTAGGATCACGCTGAGCATCATCGTGATCGCGATCATGCCCAGCATCAGCAGCGTCGTCGCCGCGTTCTGCGACTTCGGCCTGCGGAACGCGGGCACGCCGTTGGAGATCGCCTCGACACCGGTCAGCGCCGCACAACCGGAGGAGAACGCCCGGGCCAGCAGGAACACCAGCGCCACCGTGGTCAGCTGCCCCTCGTAGCCCGAGGACTCGGTGATCCGCAGGTCGGCGCTCTCCACCTGCGGGAGGTCGCCGATGACGAAGCGGAGCAGGCCGTAGGCACACATGCCGAGGATGGCCAGCATGAAGGCGTACGTCGGGATCGCGAACAGCGTGCCCGACTCGCGGATCCCGCGCAGGTTCAGGGCGGTGAGGATCACGACGAGCACCACGGCCGCCGTGGCCTCGTGGCCCGACAGCACGGGGAACGCCGAGGCGGCGTACTGCGCGCCGGAGGAGATCGACACCGCCACGGTGAGCACGTAGTCGACCAGCAGCGCGGCCGCCACGGTCACCCCGGCGTTGCGGCCGAGGTTCTCGGTGGCGACCTCGTAGTCGCCGCCACCACTGGGGTAGGCGTGCACGGTCTGCCGGTACGACGCGACCACGGCGATCATCACCAGGGCGACGGCCAGCCCGATCTTCCATGACCACGTGTACGCCGTGGCGCCGGCCAGCGAGAGCATGATGAAGATCTCGTCCGGCGCGTAGGCCACCGACGACAACGCGTCGCTGGCGAACACGGGCAGGGCAACACGCTTGGGCAGCAGGGTCTCACCCAACTGCGAGCTGCGGAGCTTGCGGCCCAGCAGGATCCGTTTGGAAACGTCACCGACACCCACGAGCGAACAGGCTAGCCCCATCCGGGGCCACATGACGCACCGCCGCACCACGCGGCCCTCGCTGCGGTAGCGTCTGCGCTGTGCATGTCGTGATCATGGGTTGTGGCCGGGTGGGCTCCACGCTTGCCCGCAGCCTCGAGGACCGCAACCACACCGTGTCCATCATCGACAACAACCCCGATGCGTTCCGACGCCTCGGACCATCGTTCAACGGCGACAAGGTCACCGGCTACGGCTTCGACCAGGCGGTGCTTGCGAAGGCCGGCATCGCCCGGGCCGACGCGTTCGCCGCGGTCTCCAGTGGTGACAACTCCAACATCATCGCCGCGCGCGTGGCCCGTGAGAGCTTCGGCATCCAGCAGGTCGTCGCCCGCATCTACGACCCCGGCCGCGCCGAGGTCTACCAGCGCCTCGGCATCACCACGGTCGCCACCGTGAAGTGGACCGCCGACCAGGTGCTGCGACGCATCCTCCCGGCCGGCGCCGAGCCCGACTTCCGCGACCCGTCGGGGACGATCCGCGTCGACCAGCTGCCGGTCAGCGAGCCCTGGATCGGCCACCGCACCATCGACCTGCAGGAGCAGGCGCGGGTCCGGATCGCCTGGATCGACCGGCTCGGCGAGGGCATGCTGCCCAACAAGGACACCGTTCTCCAGGAGGGCGACCTCCTCCACGTGGTGATCCGCGAGGAGAACGCCGCCGCGGCGTACACCGTGATCGAATCCGGCCCGGAGGACAAGAACTGATGCGTGTTGCCATCGCCGGAGCCGGCGCAGTCGGCCGCTCCATCGCCCGGGAGCTCATCGACAACGGCCACGAGGTGCTGTTGATCGACAAGAACGCCGGATCGATCAAGCCCGAGAGCGTCCCCGACGCCGAGTGGCTGCTCGCCGACTCGTGTGAGCTGAGCTCGCTCGAGGAGGCCCGCCTACAGCACTGCGACGTGGTGATCGCGGCGACCGGTGACGACAAGGCCAACCTGGTCACCTCGCTGCTGGCCAAGACCGAGTTCGGGGTCCCCCGCACCGTCGGCCGGGTCAACCACCCCAACAACGAGTGGCTGTTCACCGAGGCGTGGGGCGTCGACGTCAACGTGTCGACCCCGCGCATCATGTCGGCCCTCGTCGAGGAAGCCGTGTCGGTGGGCGACCTCGTGCGCCTGTTCACCTTCCGCCGGGGCAACGCCAACCTCGTCGAGATGACCCTGCCCGAGGAGTCGCCGTACGTCGGCGAGCCGACCGGCCTCATCCCGTGGCCCGAGAACTGTGCCCTCGTCTCGATCCTGCGCGACGGTCAGGTCTACACGCCCGACGCCGAGCAGCCGCTCGAGGCCGGTGACGAGCTGCTGTTCGTGGTCTCCGCGGAGGTCGAGGAGCGGCTCGAGCGGATGCTGGTCCCCCGCCCCGAGTGACCCGTCGCCAGTTCAAGGCGACCCGTCGCCAGTTCAAGGCGCGTAGAAAAACTCACGACGGGTCGAGCGAAACTCACGACGGGTCGAGCGAAACTCACGACGGGTCGGGCTGGGGCTCCCGCATCGGCGTCGCGTTGCGGGCCAGCAGCCACACCATCAGCGCCAGGGCGGCCAGCTGGAGCGGCCAGCCCATCGCGATCTTGGCGATGCCGAGGGCCGCGATCGCGGCGTCCTTGTCCATCGACCCGCTGCGTCCGGCCAGGTAGAACGGCGACTGGACGACGACGCGCAGGATGCACGGCGCGACGAGTACCCAGGTGAGGCGGCTGCAGAGCTTGACGATCTGGGGGTCCTGGCGCCAGGCCGTCGGATCACCGGTCACGCTGCCGACCATGAACCCCATCAGGGGCCAGCGGGTCAGGCACGACAGGGAGAGCACGACGGCGTAGCCGGCGTTGTAGAGCAGGCCCGGCAGGAAGTAGGCCAGCGCCTGGTCGTTCGCGTCGCCGCCGGCCCGCGCCGCACGCAACGCGAAGAGGGCGCCGATGCCGATCCCGACCAGGGCATTGACCACGAACTGGATCGAGGAGCGCTGCACCAGGCGCACCACCAGCGCGACCAGTGCCGCACCGACACTCACCCCCAGCGCGAGCTGGAGGTTCTTCGTGGAGAGGAACACGGCCGTGAACAGGATCGTGGGCACGGCGGCCTCGACCATGCCGCGTCGGCCACCGAGGGCGGTCGACAGCTGCCTGCGCACCAGCGCCTCGACGGTCTCGGTCGTGGGCCGGGAGGCCTGGCCCTCCGGCGCTGCGGGCTCGCTGTCGTTCACGGCGCCAGTTCGTATCGCGGGTTGTACATGACGCGGGTGCGCTCCTGGAGTCCGATGCGACCCTCGACGGTGACGGATCGGCCGGGGTCGATGCCGGTGATCCGGCGACGGCCCAGCCAGACGAGCGTGATCACGCCGGTGCCGTCGTACAGCTCGGCCTCGAGGGCGGGGACTCCGCCACGGGGTCGCAGGGTGACCGTGCGCAGGGTGCCGGTGAGCCGGATCCGCTCGCGGTCCGGCGCGTTCTCGATCGTGGTCAGGCCGGACGTGGCGACGCTCTCACGCAGGTCACGGGCGTGCTGGTCCGTGCTGTTCGCCCAGCTGCTGATCGCGCGCCGGAGTCGGCTGCGCTCCTTGCCTTCGGCCATGGGAACAGGCTACTGACTCAACCGACCCGGCGTGCCTGCGGAGGCACCACGATCGGCAGTTGGTCACCCGGAGCCATCGGCCCGTCACCGCGGCGTACGACGAGCGAGGCCACGGCGGCCTCCCACGCGCCCGCCAGCTGGCCGTTGACCGCCGGGGTGCCGAGATAGGTCGCGCGGAGGAACCAGCGGGGCCCGTTGAAGCCCACGACCCGCGAGGGCTGCTGGCTCGTGGTGCCGTCGGAGGCGCGGACGCTGCGCCGGCACACCAGCTCGGTGCCGTGCGGGCCCTCCTGCTCGGTGGCGGTGCCGCCCTGACGCGCGGTCTCGGAGGCGATCTGGCGGCGTACGTCGGTCCACAGGTCGCCGTTGCGCGGAGCCGCGAAGGCCCGCACCTCGACGGCGCCGGTGGGCCCGGCGATCAGCACGCTCTGGACCTCGCCCGAGGCCTCCTCGACCTGGAGCCGGAGCTCGAGGCCCTCCGCGGGGGCGACCAGCATGCCGCCGAGGTCGATGCGGTCGACCCCGTCGTTCTCGACGTCGACCTCACTGATGTCACGCGGCGCGCCCGCCGGGTCAGGGGTCTCCGCGTCGGCCGTGGCGTCCGCGTTCTCGTCAGCGGTCGCGTCAGTCTTCTCGTCGACGTCCGCTCCGACCTCGGTGCCCGACTCCGCAGCCTTCTCCTCGGCTGCGGGCGACTCCTCGGTCGTGCGGGACTTGCGTCCGAACTTCACTGGGCACTCCTCTGTGCGTCTGCGGTGGCGAAACCACCCGTGGAACCGTAGCCCCCCGCTCCACGCGCCGTGTCATCGAGCGTCTCCGACTCGATGAAGTCGGCGCGCTCGAAGCGCTGCAGCACCAGCTGGGCGATGCGGTCGCCACGGTGCAGCGTGACGGCCTCGTGGGGGTCGAGATTGATCAGCATCACCTTGATCTCGCCTCGATAGCCCGCGTCGATGGTGCCGGGGGCGTTCACGACCGACAGGCCGTGGCGCGCCGCGAGACCGGAACGGGGATGGACCAGTCCGACGTACCCGTCGGGCAGGGCGAGCGCGATCCCGGTCGGGACCATCGCCCGCTCCCCCGGCGCCAGGGTCACCTCGACGGTGGTCATCAGGTCGGCGCCGGCGTCGCCGTCGTGGGCGTAGGACGGTAAGGGAAGGTCCTGGTCGAGACGCATGATGCGGACCGGGACCGGTGCAACTGACATGTGACCGACCCTACCTGCGTGTCATGGGCACCGGGATGAAAGGCTGGTCCTCGTGCAGTACGTCGAACAGCTCACCGTGTCGCTGCGCTGGTGGGTGCAGGGAACCATGCTCGTGGCGACCCTCTGGTTCGCGATCGCGGTGGCGATCCCCTCCATCCTGGCCGCCGCCCTGATCAGCCTGGGGGCGCTGGCGCTCATGGCCACGTGCCTGCTGATGTACGGCGCCGCGCGCATCGTCGTCGGCGACGGCCAGCTGCGCGCCGGGCGAGCCCGGATCGACCTCTCGTACGTCGGTGCGGCCGAGGCGCTCGACGCCGAGGGGACCAGACGCGTGGCCGGCGTGGACGCCGATGCCCGCGCCTACCTGCTGTTGCGGCCCTACCTGAAGCGTTCCGTGCGGATCGAGATCACCGACCCCTCGGACCCCACGCCGTACTGGCTGGTCTGCACGCGTCACCCCGACCGACTGGTCGCCGCGCTGGCCGCGGTCACGACACCGTAGGCCTTTGCTCCAGGCATCTCGTCCAGACGAGATGCTCCAAGGGGTGCCGGATCAGCTCGCGGGGCATCCGCGCCCGATCCGGCAAGGCGGACGAGCGAAGGCGGGACGGAGTCCCGTCGAGTCGAGGACAACGCCGCCGGTCGGAATGCGGGGCACCGTGAGCCCGGCAGGTCCCCTCCAGGCATCTCGTCTAGGGTGAGGACGCATTCCAACCCCCAGGAGGATCTGATGGCATCCGGCTCCAAGGCATGGTCGGCACTCTCCCTCGGCGCCGCGCTCGGTAGCGCGGCGATCGCCAAGAAGGCGCTCAACGGCGGCTGGAAGGCAGCGACGGGAAAGACTCCCCCGGCCAATCCGGCGGACCCCGACGTGGACCTGTGGGAGGCCGTGATGTGGGCGGCCGTGAGCGGTACGGCGGTCGCCATCGTCAAGATGCTGGCCACCCGCAAGGCCGCGAACTACTTCACCAAGTCGACCGGCCACCTGCCGCCCGGCCTCGAGGCCGACGGCAAGGCGTCGTCCTCGCGCAGCTCCGACGCGGGCGACGTCCTGGCGTCAGGCATCAACGACTGACCGGTCCCCGGCCAACGACAAGAGCCGCAACCCCGCGTCGGGGTTGCGGCTCTTCGTGTGTCGGGGCTGTCGCCTTACGCGCAGTCCTTGCAGATCAGCTTCTTGGCATCGGCCAGCTGGCTGCGGTGATGCACGAGGAAACAGCTCATGCAGGTGAACTCGTCATCCTGACGGGGCTTGACCTCGACGGCCAGCTCTTCGTGGGACAGGTCTGCTCCGGGCAGCTCGAAGGACTCTGCCGCCTCGGCCTCGTCCTCGTCGACCTTGCCGGAGTTCTTGTCGTGGCGTCGGGCCTTGAGCTCTTCAATGCTCTGTTCGCCCTGGTCTTCTTCGTTCTTGCGGGGTGCGTCGTAATCGGTCGCCATCAACTTCTCCAGTCAATCAACTGCGGTCGCGTCGTCGTCTGTTCGCGCGAGTCCCGGCGCCAGATTGTGCACCATCAACCGGGAACATGCACGCGCATTCCACACGATGTCTCGGCTGCAACGATCACCGGGGTCCACCTATTCCCGATCGAGGGCCAGGAACCCGCACGAAACCACGGCCTCCCGGAACTCCTCGAAGCCGTGCGCAGGGGCACACAGGAGGGCCTCCTTGCCGTCCCGACCGACCGTCACCTCGGTCCGGGCACCGGCCTCACGGGCGATCAGTGCGCCCGCGGCGTAGTCCCACTCGGCGACACCTTCCTCGACGTACGCATCGGCGGATCCGGAGGCCACGTGGCAGAGGTCGAGGGCACAGGAACCCATGCGTCGGATGTCGCGCACCAGGGGCAGCAGCTTCGCGACCGCCGCGGCCTGCACCCTCCGGGTCCCGGCCTGGTAGTTGAAACCGGTCAGCACCAGGCGCTCGGCCAGCGGCGCCGGGCCACGCACCCGGAGGCGTACGCCGTCACGCCGGGCCCCGCCCCCGAGGGAGGCGAAGCACTCCTCACCGGTGGCGGCGTTGACCACGACACCGGCCACCACCCGGCCGTCCTGCTCGGCGGCGATCGAGACGGCGTACTGCGGGAGGCCGTAGAGGAAGTTCACCGTGCCGTCGATCGGGTCGACGATCCACCGGACCCCGGTCTCACCGCCGGCTCCGCCGCCCTCCTCGCCGAGGAACGCGTCCCCCGGCCGCGCGGCCAGCAGCCGCTCGCGGACCAGCGCCTCGCAGTCGCGGTCGACCTGGGTGACCACGTCGACGGCGCTCGACTTGGTGGCGGCGACCGAGACCCCACCGGCCCGCTGCGCCGCGACGAACGCGGCCGCTTCGCCGGCCACCTCACGGGCCAGGTTCAGCAGGTCGGTGTTCAATCGAGGCCGCCGAGGGCGGGCACGGGCCCGCGGGCGTTGGCGCAGCAGCCGGCCGCGCAGACGTCCCAGCACGCCGGGAGGCTGCCCTCCGCGGCACGGATGACGTCCTCCCCGCGCTCGGCTGCCGCGCGCTCGAGCAGGAGGTCACGGACCATCGCCACGAACCGCGGGTCGATCCCGGCGGTGGCGGCGCGCACGAAGCTGAGCCCGAGCTTCTCGGCGGTCGCGGCCGCCTCGGTGTCGAGGTCGTAGACGACCTCCATGTGGTCGGAGACGAACCCGATCGGCACCACCACCACGGGCACCGACCCCTTGGCCGCCAGACGCGCGAGATGGTCGTTGACGTCGGGCTCCAGCCACGGGACGTGCGGAGCGCCGGAGCGCGAGCAGTAGACCAGCTCGTGGGCGTGGCGATGGCCCGTCTCGAGGCGCACCCTCTCGACGATCTCCTGCATGACGCTGCGGTGCTGGGCGACGTACGCCCCGCCCTGGGGTCCGCTGGCGTCGTCCATGGCGATCGGGATGGAGTGCGTGACGAAGACCAGGTGGGCGTCCTCGCGCTCGGTGTCGCGCAGCTCGGCCAATGCGGCCAGGGTGCTGTCGACCATCGAGGTGAGGAAGCCCGGGTGGTTGAAGTAGTGGCGCAACCGGTCGAGTCGCGGCGCGCCCTCGACCGCGGCGCTGGCCTCGGCCAGGTTCTCGCGGTATTGGCGACAGCCGCTGTACGACGAGTAGGCCGAGGTGACCAGGCAGGCGGCCCGGGTGATGCCGTCGGCGGCCATCTGTGCGAGTGCGTCGGTCAGGTAGGGGTCCCAGTTGCGGTTCCCCCAGTAGACCGGGAGGTCGAGGCCGGCCCCGGCGAAGTCCTCACGGATGGCGGCCAGCAGCTCGCGGTTCTGGTCGTTGATCGGCGAGCGGCCGCCGAACCCGAAGTAGTGCTCGCCCACCTCGACCAGGCGCTCGCGCGGGATGCCGCGGCCCCGGGTCACGTTCTCGAGGAAGGGCACGACGTCCTCTGGCTTCTCGGGTCCGCCGAAGGAGACCAGCAGCAACGCGTCGTACGGACCGGGATCGGAGTGCATGCAGACCATCCTAGGAACCACCTGCACACCCGCCCCGACCGACCGCGCGAACCGTGCGTTCTTGATGCGCGAACCGCGGATCATTGACGTCCGAGCCGTGGATCCTTGACGTCGCTGCATCAAGGATCCACGGCTCGGGGCGCAACAATCCACGGTTGGCGTCAGCCTGCCGGCAGCAGGCAACCCTCCCTCGCCAGGTCGAGCGAGTTGTCGTCGGCCAGGCAGGTGTAGAACCACGAGGTCTGCTGTGCGTAGGCAGCGCCCTTCTCGACGGTGACGTTGCCCTCCTCGTCAACCTCGCACGGGTTGTTCATCGTGCACTTCTCGCCGTCCTCGTTGCCGGTGTTGTTGGCAGCGACGACCTCGTGGGTCTCGGTGTCGACCACCGGCGACCCGGAGGTGCCGCCGATCGTCTCGCAGCCGGGCTGGCGGTACTTCACGGAGTCCTCCATGGTCCAGTCCGCTTCCTTGAGCTGCGGGATGGTGGAGTCCACCGAGCAGTCGTAGACCTTCTGCCAGTAGCCGGAGACGACCGCGATCGGCGTGCCGTCGGCCGGCGACTCCTTGGCCAGGGTGAGCGGCGTGAAGCCGTCGAACTCGTCGGCCAGCTCCTGGTAGGTCTTGTCCAGCCGGTAGAGCGACACGTCGGTCTTGGTCATCGTGGAGTAGAGGACGTCGGTCGCGCTGACGTCACCGGCCTCGTTGCCCTCCGTGTCGAGCAGCGTGAAGGTGCGGTTCGACGGCTGGTCGACGATGACCTCGCCGGCCTCGGGCATGCCGCCCTCGTAGCAGTGGCCGTTGGTCAGGCCCAGGGCCTTGTCCGTCGGCTCCGAGTCGTCGAAGCGGACCACGGAGGCCGAGCAGTTGTCGAGCGCGGCGATGCCGGTGAAGTCGACGCCCTCGGCCGGCGGGTCAGTCGGATCCGTCGGGTCGGTGGGATCCGTCGGGTCCGTGTCACCGCCACCCTCACAGGTGGGCTCGTCGGACTGGGCCGGTACGTCGACCGCGTCCCACGCCGCCTTGACCGCGTCGAACTCGGTGCAGCTGTCCGGGTAGAGGTTCTTCGCCGCGGTCAGCGTCCAGGTGCGGTACTTCAGGTACGAGCTGTCCGAGGTCTTCAGCAGCATCGCGTTGTAGACGATCTTGCCGGCCTTCTCGATGCCGATCCCGCTCACGTCGGAGTCGTTGCAGGTCGGGCTCTCCGGACCCTCGGCGGGCTTGTTGCCCTGCGACAGCAGGTAGAACCAGTGGTTGCCCGGTCCGGCGGTTGCGTGAACCTCACCGTTGGGGATGTCGTCGGTGTAGCAGTTCGGGTCACCGCTGACCTGCGACGGGTCGTACATGTTGCGGATCGGGCCCGACCCGACGAGGTCGATCTCCTCGCCGACCAGGAAGTCCGGCTCGTCGAACTCCTCCGGCTGCGCTGCGTAGGCCTCGGTCAGTGCGCCGAAGACGTCACCGATGAACTCCTGCGTGCCGTTTCCGGAGATGCCACCGGGCGTGTGGTCGTCGATGCCGTGGCCGAGCTCGTGCGCCATGACGTCGATGGAGGAGATCCAGTCCCCTGCCTGGTTGTGCCCGATCTGCACCTGGGTGCCGTCGTAGTAGGCGTTGAGGTCGTCGAGGCCGACGCGGATCGGCAGGAAGCCGCCCTCGCCGTCCATGCCGTCGCGGCCGAGCCACTCCTCGAGCATCTTGTTCTGGGTCTGCGCCGCGAAGAGCGCGTCGACGCAGCCGGTCTCCTTGTTGGTGGCGTCGCCGTCACCCCAGGCGTCGTCGGGACCGGTGAAGGTCTTCTCCGTCGCTGCGTCCTGGCAGGCGAGGTCAGTGACCGCGGGGTCGGTCATCTCGAAGGCTCCGTCGGAGCCGGACGTGTCCAACGCGAGCGGCGACGGGCCGTTGTAGGCGCCCGTGCCCTCACCTGCCACGACGTGCTCGGTGCTGTCGATGAACTTTCCGGTCAGCGCGTCGACGTACACCGTCTGTCGCGAGGGTGCACCCGACTTCGTGCCGGCCACGGTGGTCGACCACGCGAGGCGGGGCGTCCTGCCCAGTGCGTGCACGACCAGGGTCGGCGCCGAGTCGGAGGTGACCTTCGAGAGTCGGGCCTTGGCGGTGTCGAGGGCGGAGCTGGAGCTGACCTTCGGCTGTACCGCAAGGCTCGAGATCTTGCGGTCCTGCGCGACGGACGTGCCCTGCACGTTGCCCTGGAGGTCGGTCATCACGACGAAGTCGCCGCCGACGACCGGCAGCCCCTTGTAGGTGCGCTCGTAGGGGACGTACTGCGTCTTGCCGGACCGGATCACGGTGCCGGCGTCGAACTTGTCCGACGCTCCCGCGTGCAGCGCTGCGGGGGCTCCCTTGACGAACTGGCTGGCGCCGCTGGCAGCCATGGCACGCGGCGTGGGATCGGCCTTCTGGTCCGACGAGGACGAGGCGCTGGCCCCTGCGATCGCGAGGCTCGACAGGCTGAGCGCCGCGACCACGGAGAGCGTCGTCGTCATCGCCACCTTGCGGATGGAGGATGCGGACACGACCATATTTGTTCCCTTCGGATGGGGTGTGGTGCACGACATCTTGTGGCGGCACCCACCACGAGGGGAACGATCTCCGGCTGGCCGAGAAGCGCCATGGCCGCGATCAGTCAGTGTCGGGTGAGGGTCAGACGAGGCCTCGGCGTACGGCCTGCACGCCGGCCTGGAAGCGTGACTCGATGCCGAGCTGCTCGAAGAGCAGGCGGGTCTTGCGGGTGAAGGTGCGTGGCGCGACGCCGAGCTGGCGGGCGATGGCCTGGTCGGTGAGCCCGTCGGCGAAGAGTCGCAGCATCAGCCGCTGCTCGTCGTCGAGGTCGGGCCCGTTCGTGCGGACCGGCCGGCCGATCGTGGCCTCCATCGGCGTCGCCTCGGCCCAGCAGAACTCGAACATGCGGGTGAGCAGCTGCACGTAGGCACTGCCGCGTACGACGACCGCACCGGAACGCCCCTCGGCCCACTTCATCGAGCACACCGCGGTCACGCCGTCGGCCAGCACCATGCGGAAGGGCAGGGTGTCGCGGATCCGCACCTGGGCACCGGCCTCGGTCAGCTGCTCGAGGTAGCGAAGGGTCGGCAGGCTGCGCACTGCGCTGGT
The DNA here is from genome assembly GCF_001427925.1 of Nocardioides sp. Root151. NCBI lineage: Bacteria > Bacillati > Actinomycetota > Actinomycetes > Propionibacteriales > Nocardioidaceae > Nocardioides > Nocardioides sp. Root151. The sequence continues at coordinate 418,893 of NZ_LMGG01000004.1, read as the reverse complement.
CAGGTAGATCGTGCGCACCTCGACCCCACGCTCGAGCACCGCGAGGTCCTGGGGCAGGGCCGCGTCGATCGCCTCCTGGGGCAGGGCGCCCCCCGAGTGCGCGGTGAGGAGCTGGTGCTGCAACGAGTCGCCGAGCTCGGCCAGGAAGGCACGCGCGGTCTCGTTGCCCTCGAGGACGGTGTTCATCGCGTCGTCGTCGACCACCACACGCAGCGCGGGCAGCAGCGCGGCCATCGACTCGATGTCGGCGGCCAGCCGGCTCGCCGTCTCCGACCAGTCGGCCACCGAGCGGCCGTGGTCCTGGAGCACCTGCTCGGCGGCGCGCATCGGGTCGACGACGGTCCAGCGTTCACCGGCGGTGCCTCGCACCAGGCCGAGCTGCACCAGCTCCTCGCGCGCGGCCGCCAGGGCCTCGGGCGTCACGCCCAGCGTCTCGGTCATGCGGTCGTCGGACCAGTCGCCGTTCTGTCGGGCAAGTCGGTAGAGGCTGATCGCGAGGTCGTGGGCTGAGTCGGGCACGAGGAACACCTTTGCGGGTTCCCCCCGGCGTTGTCGAGCGCACCGGGAGCCCCGACCGTGCATCCGTGTTGGACTCGGTCAACGACATGGCCGATCATGGCCGTGGCCACGATCGGCCACCGTGGAGGCGTAGCCCGAGCCGTCCGTCAAGGGTGATCCTTCGGGCACCGCCCGTCCCACCATTTGGACTTCAAGGGGTTTCCAGCATGCGCGCGTCCCGACTCATCACGCCGCTCGTCTCCGTCGCCGTCACCACGGCAGCACTCTGTGTCATCAGCTCCCCGCCCTCCGTCGCCAGCCTCGCCTGGGCCGACGATCCGTGCGAGACCAACGGCGGCCAGGTCGCCGTCGCACCCGACATGTCCGCGGCCCCCTCGGTCGAGCATCCGATGGCGTACGTCGCCTGCGCCGACGGATCCCTGCTCTACCACGGCGCCTACGGCCGCGGCACCAACGAGCGGATCCCCGGCGTCGAGGCCGACACCTTCGTCGACGTGGTCTCCGCGCCCGGTCACAGCATGTACGCCGTGACCAGCTACGGCCGGATCACCACGGTCGGCGCCGACGCCGAGTTCTACGGAGACATCTACCCCACCGCAGGTGTGGTCGCCGTCGAGGTGACCGAGTCCGGTGAGGGCTACTGGATCGTGACCCGCAACGGCGAGGTCTTCGGCTTCGGCGACGCCGCCGACATGGGTCCGGCAGAGGACACGGTCGTCGACGCGCCCATCGTGGCCTTCACCGCCGACGGGTCCGGTGGCGGCTGGGTCGTCACGGCGGCCGGCCAGGTGGTGCCCCTCAACGGCGCCACCGACCACGGGTCCGTGCGCAGCCGCGTGGCCGCCGACGACCGGGTGGTCGGCATCGTCTCCGACCGACGGTCCGGCGGATTCTGGGTGGTCACCCGCGAAGGACGCGTCATCGAGACCGGCGGCGCCCCCGCCGAGACCGAGCAGGCCACCTGCCAGGACAACCCCGGTGGCCAGCCGCCGTTCAGTGGCGCGGTCGGCGACTACCACCCCGACGCATCGGCCCGCCTGTGGATCTACAGCGTCAACGGCGGCATCTGCGGGTTCAACCCCGGGGAGTGACGCCCCGGCTGGTGACGCCGGTGACGCCGGGTGACCTCACCAGCCGAACCACCCCTCAGCGCGTGGCGTCGAGGAACGCCTCCGGCCCGCCGACGAACGGCAGCCCGAACGTGGTCCGCGACATGTCGAGGGTCAGCTCGTTGCCCGCCGGCGGCAGGATCGTGTAGTCCAGCTCGGACTGCATGACCACGACACCGACACGGTGCCCCGGCGCGAAGACGTAGTCGTTGGCCTGCAGCGTCACGTCCATCGCATAGGCCTGGCCGGGCCTGACCCTCAGGGACCGGTCGATGCGCCGCCGGTTCTGCGGGTCGCGCCACCCCTCGGAGATGACCCGCGCGACACTGCCGTCGGGAGCGATGTCGACGACACCCACGGTCACGTTGGCGGCGCCCTGCCCGAGGCTGAACCGCAGGTCGGCCGTGGGCGTGCCGCTCAGGTGCAGCGAGCCGGTGAGCGGTGCACTGGTAAAGACCAGGCCGTGCTCACTCGACCCGGACTCGACGAGGTCCTCGACGGTCTGGGTCGGGATGTCGGAGAACGTGGCGTACGACGAGCGCCCGTGGCCGCGCACGGTCGAGAGGTCGCCGGTGGCGTCGTCACCTGGTGCCGAGCCGCGCAGCACGACGTCGCCAGATCCGGGCACCGGCCAGTCGGCGTACGTCACGTCGTTGCCGTCCTCACGCTCGATGATCGCGTGGGGCGCGGTCTCGGCATCGTTGTCGACGTCGAAGAGGAAGTGGGTGAACCACTTGTTGAGGTCGGTGGCCGGTGCCGCTCCCCCATGACCGCCCTGGTGCCAGTAGATCCGGTGCGGCACGTGGCGCGACACCGCGGCGTACCACTCGGCGGCCTGCCGGGTCTTGACGTTGTTGTCCTGCAACCCGTGCACGACGAACACGGCGGCGCGCACCTTGCGGGCGTCCTTCAGGTAGTTGCGCTTGCTCCAGAACGGGCTGTGGTCGCCGGTCGTGCGGTCCTGGTCGCGGGCGATCTGCGCCCGCACGGGCTTGCAGATCTCGCGGTCGGCACGGGTGTAGACGTAGTCGAAGAGGACGTCCTCGTCCTCGCCCTGGTAGCCACCGGGAGCGACCACGGCACCGTCGGCGCGGTAGTAGTCGTACCAGTTGTCGATGGCCGAGACCGGCACGATCGCCTTGAGGTTGGGTACGCCGGTGCTCGCGACCGCGTTGGGCAGCGTGCCGTTGTAGGAGGTGCCCATCATGCCGACCTGCGTCGTCGTCCAGTCGGCGCGCAGCGGTGCGCCGTCGGCGTCGACGGCGCGGGCCCGGCCGCCCACCCAGTCGATGACGGCCTTGACCGCGGCGGTCTCCTCGGGGCCGCCGATCGTGGGGCACCCCTCGGACTCACCGGTGCCGACGGACTCGACGTGCATGACCGCGAAGCCGCGAGGGACCCAGGTGTTGACCATGCTGTTGCTGATGATCGAGGGCCCGACGTCGGAACGACGTACCCCGTCCCGGTCAGGCCGGCCGGGCTTGCCCGGCTCCCACAGCTCGTGGTGGACGTCGTGGTTGACCACGTCGTTGCCGCCCGCGTAGTAGGGGCTCGCCTCCATCAGCACCGGGAGCTTGACGCCCTCCTCGGTCTCGGCCGGCCTCGTGATGTCGAAGTGGATGCGGTCCGGGGCGCCGTCGCCGTCCGAGTCGACGTCGGCGATCGCCCACCCTTCCTCGCGGATCCAGCTCGCGGAGTCGGTGTAGACCGGCTGGGCCTGGCCGTCGACGAAGACCGGGTGCTGCACGTCGCCGTCGACGGCACCGGCCGTGGGTTGGGGCCCTGCCGTGACGGCGAGGGCGAGGGCGACGGCGGTGCCGCCGGCCAGGAGGGAGAACGTCTGGCGTTGCATGGTGGGTCCTGTCCCGAGAGAGATGGCGTGGATCACACGGCCTTCCGCAGGCTAGAGCTGAAAAACCGGGAGCCGCAAGGGCACCTCGTCTGACAGGCTGCGCAGTGACGTCCCACCCCCGTGAGCCCGAAGGACCAACCGGTGCTGTCCTCCTACCGCCGCGTGCTGGCCACCCCCGGCGCCTGGCAGTTCAGCCTGAGCGGGTTCGTCGGCAGGCTCCCGATCTCGATGGGCAGCCTCGGCATCGTGCTGCTCATCTCGGCGAGCACGGGCTCCTACGGGTTGGCCGGCACGGTCGCCTCGGCGTACCTCTTCTCCAACGCGGTCTTCGCAATCCTGCAGGGGCGCCTCGTCGATCGCTTCGGCCAGCACGTCGTGCTGCCGGTGGCGCAGACACTCTTCACCGTCGCGCTGTCCCTGATGATCTGGGCGGTCGAGGCAGACGCGAGCCGATTCGTCGTGCACGCCCTGGCGGTCGTCGCCGGGGGTGCGCTCCCGCAGGTCGGCGCCTGCGTGCGGGCCCGGTGGTCGCACGTGCTCCCCGACGGCCGCTCGGTGCAGACCGCGTACGCGCTCGAGGGTGTGGTCGACGAGGCGCTCTTCGTCACCGGACCCACCGCCGTGACGTTCCTGGCCACGGCCTGGGACCCGGTGGCCGGACTGGTCACCGCGATGACGTGCGGCCTGGCCGGCACCTTGGCCCTGGCCGCGCAGCGCCGTACCCAGCCACCGTCGCGGGCACACCACGCGAGCAGTGGCGACCGGCCGCCGATGCCCTGGCGCACCGTGGTCCCGCTGGCCGTCATGTGCGTGGCCCTGGGCGTGGTCTTCGGCTCCGTCGAGGTGATCACCGTGGCGTTCTCCGACGAGCAGGGCGCCAAGCAGTGGGCCGGGCCCCTGCTCGGGTTGTGGGCACTGGGCAGCCTGGTCGCCGGCCTGGCCAGCGGCGCGGTCAACTGGCGCACTCCCCCGGACACCCGGGCCCGCTGGGGCGTGCTCGCGCTCGGGCTCACGATGGTGCCGCTGGCCTTCGTCGGGTCGATGGCCGTGATGGGCGGCTTCCTGCTGCTCGGCGGCATGGCGATCGCACCGACCCTGATCGCCACCCTCTCGGCCACCGAACGCGCCGTTCCGTCCAGTCGCCTCACGGAGGGCATGGCGATCCTGCACACCGGCCTCGGTGTCGGGGTCGCGCCCGGCGCGGCACTCGCCGGCCTGCTGATCGACGCGCACGGCGCCTCCCCGGCGTACGTGGTCCCGGCCGCAGCCGGTCTGCTCGGCGCCGCGGCGGCATGGAGTGCGCGGGCACCAGTAACCTCCTCGCCATGACGCAATGGCGCAACTGGTCAGGCCTGGAGTCGTCCGACCCCGCGGACGTCGTGACGCCGGCATCGGTGGCCGAGGTGGAGGCGGCGGTGACCGACGCCGCCGAGCGCGGCAGCACGGTGAAGATGGTCGGCACCGGCCACAGCTTCACCGGCATCGCCGCACCCGAGGGCGTCATGCTGAGTCCCGCCGCGTTGAGCGGGATCCTCGCCGTCGACCGTGACGCGATGACGGTCACCGCGCTCGCCGGCACGCCCCTGTACGTGCTGAACAGTGAGCTGGCCCGCCTCGGGCTCTCGTTGCACAACATGGGCGACATCGCCGAGCAGACCCTGGCCGGCGCCACCAGCACCGGCACGCACGGCACCGGTGGCATCAAGGCGTCGCTGTCGGCGCAGGTCTCCGGCCTCGAGATGGTCGTCGGCGACGGCACGCTCGTGCGCGCCTCCCGTGACGAGAACCCCGACGTGTTCGCCGCCGCCCGGCTGGGCCTGGGCGCGCTCGGCGTGCTCACCTCGCTGACCTTCGACGTCGAGCCGCTCGGTGTGCTGGAGGCCCACGAGCAGCCGATGCTGTGGGACGAGGCGTTGGCCCGGTACGACGAGTTCGTCGACGCCAACCACCACTGCGACATGTACTGGTTCCCGCACACCGACCGCATGCAGGTCAAGGTCAACAACCGCCTCGACCTCGAGCCCGACGAGGCCGAGCCGCTGTCCCGCTTCCGGGCCTGGCTCGACGACGACTTCCTGTCCAACACCGCCTTCGCCGGGGTGAACGCGCTCGGCAATCGGGCCCCGGGCCTGGTGCCCCGGCTCAACGAGCTCTCCGGACGACTCCTGTCCGAGCGCACCTACAGCGACGTCCCGCACCGCATCTTCACCTCCCCGCGCCGCGTGGTGTTCCGCGAGATGGAGTACGCCCTCCCCCGCGAGACCGGACTGGCCGCGCTGAGGGAGGTGCGTCGGCTGATCGACGCCTCCGACTGGCGGATCAGCTTCCCGGTCGAGGTGCGGATGACTCCGGCCGACGACCTGACCCTCGGCACGTCGTCGGGCCGCGACTCGATCTATCTCGCCTTCCACGTCAACCGCCGTACCGACCACACGGCGTACTTCGGCGGCGTCGAGGAGATCCTGCGCGCCCACGACGGGCGGCCGCACTGGGGCAAGGTGCACACGCGTACGGCCGACGACCTGGCGCCGGCGTACCCGCGCTGGCAGGAGTTCCTCGACCTGCGCGACCGGCTCGACCCCGACCGGCTCTTCACCAACACCTACCTGCGTCGCGTCCTCGGCGACTGAGACTCGCCCCGCCCGCCGCGAGTAACGCGGGGTTACGGTCGCTCCACACGCGTCGTGACGCGGGTGAACCGTCGACACCACCGCACAAGTGCCGCCGTACGACGGACGCGGCGAAGCGTTCAGACGCTCGCGGAACCGCGCGGCATCGGAGCCTGCCAGTTGCGTCGCAGTGCGACCAGCCGCCAAACCAGGCAGAGCAGACCACCCGTCGATGCCACCACCCAGATCGGCTGGTCGTACTGGTGGAGCACGGCTGCCACCGCCGCCCCGGCCAGGGCGGGCGTGGCGTAGAGCTCGCCCCGGAAGACGACCGGCACGCGGCCGGCGAGCACGTCGCGGGCCATGCCGCCGCCGATGCCGGTGACCATGCCCATCAGGGCTGCCGGCGCCGGTCCGAGGCCGTGCTCCATGGCCTTGATCGTGCCCGTCACGCAGAACAGCGACAGGCCGAAGGCGTCGAAGACGTTGACGTAGGGCTCCATGCGGCCCAGCGCCGGGTGCTGCACGAACGTGATCAGCCCGGCGGCCACCGGCACGATCAGGTAACGCCAGTCGGCCAGGGCCGCCGGTGGGGTCGCGTCGATCAGGACGTCGCGCAGGAAGCCGCCGCCGAGCCCCGTCGTGCCGGCCAGCACGAGCACGCCGAACAGGTCGAGCTGCTTGCGTACGGCGACCAGGGCACCCGAGATCGCGAAGACGAAGATGCCGATCAGGTCGAAGGTGACCAGCAACGGCATGGAGGACATGAGCGGAGTTTAGAGGGTTCACGGATGACGGGTGGCCCCCATCCGCGAGCGCTCTTCATGGCGCTTCCCGGCGACGGATCACGGGGCGCGCCGCCTGCGCTGCGACCCGGCGCCACGCCGCTGGCGTAGGCTCGGCGCGACACCGGAGACGAACGGGACGAGACGACAAGGATCAGCAATGGTGCAGCTCACGCTCGCAGGATTGAGCGGGGACAAGAAGCGCCTGCTGCTGGTCAGCGACTCGGGCGAGGAATACTCCCTCGTCATCGACAACAACCTCCGGGCCGCCCTGCGCGGCGAGCACGCACGACTCGGCCAGTTGGAGATTCAGATGGAAAGCACGCTCCGCCCCCGCGACATCCAGGCCCGCATCCGCGCCGGGGAGTCGCCTGAGTCGGTTGCCCAGGCAGCGCACACCACTGTCGAGAAGATCCTGCCGTTCGCCAACCCGGTGCTCGCCGAGCGCGCCCACGTCGCCGAACGTGCCCAGCGTGCGTCCGTACGCCGCAAGGCCGGCGACCAGGGCGCCCGCACCCTGGGCCAGGCCGTGGCCGCCCAGCTCAGCCCGATGGCCCTCTCGACCGAGATCGTCGACTGGGACTCCTGGCGCCGCGAGGACGGCCGCTGGACCCTCACCGGCACCTACACCGCCGGCAAGCGCAAGGGCACCGCCCAGTTCACCTTCGACGCCCCCGGCAACTACGTCGTCGCGGAGAACGACGACGCGCGCTGGCTGGTCGGCGAGCCCACCTCCGCGGCACCCAAGGCCGCCCGCCGTGACGATCTGCAACAGGCCCGGAAGCGCCGACTGTCCGCCGTACCCGAGGAGGAGCTGCCCCTCGGCGACGATGCGATCGAGCTGGCCAACGAGGCCACCGCGGTCGACCCCGACGAGTCCACCGTGGACCTGACCGAGACCGCCCAGCAGGTCCGTGACGTCGAGGCAGCGCCCGATCCCGACGCCGAGCCCGAGGCGCCGGTCGACGCCGACGACCGCGAGGAACCCAGCCTCTCCCCGACTCCGGAGCCGCTGGCCGACGAGCCGGCCGCCCACGCAGCCCACACCAGGGACACCGAGCCGGTTGAGACCGCGGAGCCCGGCTCCGAGGAGCCCGCAGCACGAGAGGCGGAGGCCGAGCAGCCAGCGCCACGCAAGCCCCGCAAGAAGGGCCGGGCCTCGGTGCCGAGCTGGGACGAGATCATGTTCGGCGGCGGCAAGTCCGAGTAGTTACCTTCGAGTAACATTCGCCACATGTCGGCCCGGACCATGTCCCTGCGGGGGATTTCGGGACTAGTCTCCCGCCATGTCGTATTTCGTGACCGGGTCCACCGGGTTCATCGGTCGATTCTTCGTCCAGGAGCTGCTCGACAACCGCGAGGGTGAGATCTTCGTGCTGTGCCGGGAGAGCTCGCTCCCCCGGCTCGAGCGACTGATCAGCCGTTGGGGCAGCGATCGGGTCACCCCGGTGATCGGTGACCTCGCCTCGCCCGACCTGGGCGTCGAGCCCGAGTGGATCACGGCGAACACCGGCAAGGTCGAGCACTTCGTGCACCTCGCCGCGATCTACGACATGACCGCCGACGACGCGACCAACGACGCGATGAACGTCGACGGCACGCGCTACGCCCTCACCCTCGCCGAGACCCTGGGGGTCGGCTGCTTCCACCAGGTCTCGTCCGTCGCGGCCGCCGGCAGCCACCACGGCACGTTCGACGAGACCATGTTCGACGAGGGCCAGGCGCTGCCCTCGCCGTACCACCGCACGAAGTTCGAGTCCGAGAAGCTGGTCCGGGAGTCGAGCGTCCCCTGGCGGGTCTACCGTCCCGCGATCGTGGTCGGCCACTCCGAGACCGGCGCGATGGACAAGATCGACGGGCCCTACTACTTCTTCCCGTTGATGAAGCGGCTGCGCGACGTGATGCCGTCGTGGATTCCCATGCTGGGCGTCGACCTCGGCGACACCAACGTCGTGCCGGTGGACTACGTCGCCAAGGCGATGGACCACCTGGCCCACGTCCCGGGGCACGACCGGGAGGCCTTCCACCTGGTCAACCCCGAGCCGCAGCCGGTCGTCGAGATGATCAACACCTTCTGCTCCGCAGCCGGTGCGCCCCAGTTCGCCCAGCCGATCGGCCGGTCGGTGACCTCGCGCCCACTCGGTGCCCTGCCCCGGTCGCTGCGCCCGCTCAACCTGGCCAACTCCGCGATCCGCAGCGCTCCGGTCCAGGCCATGCTCAACCAGACCGTGGGCCGCCTGGGCATTCCCGCGGAGGTGCTCGCGCACAGCTCCTTCGAGGCGACCTTCGACTCCCGTCGCACCGAGCAGGCCCTGGCCGGGTCGGGCATCTCGGTGCCTACGCTGGAGTCCTACTCGCGACTGCTGTGGAACTACTGGGAGGAGAACCTCGACCAGACCACCGCCCGCGACGCCGACATCCGCAAGGCGCTGGAGGGCAAGCACGTCGTGATCACGGGCGCCTCCTCCGGCATCGGGCAGGTCACCGCGCTCAAGGTGGCCCAGGCCGGCGGCATCCCGGTGCTGGTGGCCCGCGGCAAGGAGAAGCTCGAGGACCTCAAGATCACCATCGAGATGCGCGGCGGCACCGCCCACGTCTTCCCGTGCGACCTCTCCGACCTCGAGGCCATCGACGACCTGTGCGAACGTCTGAGCAGCCAGCTGCCGTCGGTCGACTTCCTGGTCAACAACGCCGGGCGCTCGATCCGCCGCTCGATCAAGCTGAGCCACGACCGGTTCCACGACTTCGAACGCACCATGCAGCTCAACTACTTCGGTGCGATCCGGCTGATCATGGGCCTGTTCCCGACGATGCGCGAGCAGAAGAGCTCCCACATCGTCAACATCAGCTCCATCGGCGTACAGACCAGCCCGCCGCGGTTCTCCGCGTACGTCGCGTCGAAGGCCGCGCTCGACGCCTGGAGCAATGTGGTGTCCTCCGAGGTCGTCGGGGACGGCATCACGTTCACCAGCATCCACATGCCCCTGGTGAAGACGCCGATGATCGCGCCGACCAAGCTCTACGACAAGTTCCCGACCATCTCACCCGCCCAGGCCGCCGACGTGGTGATCAAGGCGCTCGTCGAGAAGCCGCATGAGCTGAACACCATGCTCGGCAACGCCGGGGCGGTGGCACACACCGTCGCCCCGAAGGCGTCGTTCCGGTTGCTGAACATGGCCTACCACGTGTTCCCCGACTCGGCGGCCGCCCGCGGCACCGACGCCGAGGGTGGCAAGCGCGAGAGCGAGCAGGTCATGCTGGCCCGCCTGTTCAAGGGCATCCACTGGTAGCAGTGGTCAGCCGGTCTCGACCGGCCGCTCAGGGTCGGTGATCCAGCCGCTCCACGAGCCGGGGTAGAGGGCAGCTCGCACGCCGGCCAGCTCGAGGGCCAGTACGTCGTGGGCCGCGGTCACGCCCGACCCGCAGTACGCCGCCACCTCGGCACCAGGAACCGCACCGACCTCGGCGTAGACCTCACGGAGCTCATGGGGATCGCGGAAGTGACCGTGGTTGTCGAGGTTGCGCACGGTCGGCACGTTGACCGCGCCCGGGATGTGACCGGCCACCGGGTCGATCGGTTCCACCTCACCCCGGAAGCGCTCGGGGGCACGGGCATCGACCAGCACGGAGACCGCCGGCACCTCGTCAGCGTCGACGACCGGCATCGCGTCCGGCGTACCGGCGAAGTCACCGGGGACCGGCCTGACCGGTCCGGTCCCGACCGCACCGCCGGCGGCCACCCAGGCCGGCCAGGCACCGTCGAGCAGACGTACGTCGGGGTGTCCGTAGTGCCGCAGCAGCCACCAGGCGCGCGCCGCCGCGTGGCCGGACCAGTCGTCGTAGACCACGACGGCACGGTCGTTGCGCACCCCGGCCCGACGCATCGCCTCGACGAACACGTCCGGTTCGGGCAGCGGGTGCCGACCGCCCTCCCCGGGCGGAGTGGCCAGGTCGAGGTCGAGGTCGACGTACGCCGCACCGGGGACGTGCCCGGCCTCGTGCTGCTCTCGTCCGGTCGGATCGCCGAGGCGGTAGCGGACGTCGAGCAGCGTGACCTCACGCAGGCATTCCTGCAGTTCGGAGGCGGTGATCAGTGGGCCGGTCATGGCGTCCATCCTGCCGGTTCCCCGGTCGGCATGCCCACCGGGACGGCGTCCGTGCAGCGTGGCATCATTGCGCCCCGTGGCTGAACTTCACTTCTTCACCGGGACCATGGACTCGGGCAAGAGCACCTTGGCGCTCCAGACGAACCACAACCACGCGGCCAGGGGTCGGATCGGCCGGATCTTCACCACGCACGACCGCTCGGGCGAGGCGTTGCTCTCCTCCCGGCTGGGGCTCACCCACGAGGCGCTCGAGGTCACCCCGGAGTTCAACTTCTGGAAGTACGTCGTCGACACGCTCACGCAGGGCGGCCGGATCGACTACCTGATCTGCGACGAGGCACAGTTCTACTCCCCCGAGCAGATCGAACAGCTCGCCAAGGTCGCCGACGAGCTCCAGATCGACGTGTTCGCCTTCGGCATCCTCACCGACTTCCGGTCACGTCTCTTCCCCGGCAGCGCCCGACTGGTCGAGCTGGCCGACCGGATGAACGTGCTGCAGGTCGAGGCGCTGTGCTGGTGCGGCAAGCGCGCCACCCACAACGCCCGCACCGAGAACGGCGCGATGGTCACCGAGGGCGACGTCGTGGTCGTGGGCGACGTCGAGGCGGTCGACTCCCCCGACAGCGGTGGACCGGGCGCCGACGTGGCCTACGAGGTGCTCTGCCGCCAGCACCACCGACGCAAGCTCACCGCGGCCAGGGCCAAGGCCGTCTCTCTCGCCCCCGACCCCCTCCCCTTCGGCTGACCCGTCGTACCCGATTCGGGCCAGCCCGTTCGGGCCATGTTCCCCGGCGCCGGATGACGCCATGCTGTCCCCACCAGGATCTTCCTGTCGCGAGGGGGCATCATGCGAAACGCATACCGGGTACTGGCCTATCTGATCGCCCTCGAGGTCGTGATCCAGGCGAGCGCGATCGCGTGGGCGTTCTTCGGCTTCGGCAAGTGGATCGAGGACGGCAACGTCTTCAACAAAGCGACGCTGGACTGCGACGACTGCGGTTGGAACTTCTACGCCGAGCGGGGGTTCATGATCCACGGGCTGAACGGCGCCATGATCATCCCGGCCATCTCGCTGATCTTCCTGGTCGTCTCGTTCTTCGCCAAGGTCCCGGGCGGGGTCAAGTACGCCGGCATCCTCTTCGTCCTGGTCATCATCCAGTCCCAGGTCCTGCCCGGGCTCGGCCACGAGTACCCGATCTTCGGTGCCGTGCACGGCCTGAACGCACTCCTCGTGTTCGGACTCGCGGTGGTCGCGGGGCACCGCGTGGCCTCGACTCGGGCCGAGGAACCCGTGCCGATGGCCGTCTAGGTGGTCCCCGGCGCGTTGCGGTCCGGCCGGTTGCGCCTGTTGGTCGCCACGGTCGCCACCCTGGCCGTGGCTGTCCCCATCGCCTGGATGTGGGAGAACAGCCTCGTCCCGGACACCTACGACATGGCCACGATGGGCTACCACGACTACGGTGGCGGCTCGCACGGCCACCGACACGACCACCAGCACGACCACGCCGGGACGGCGGTGGCCGACCTGGTCGAGGAGTCCGGGCGACCGGCCGACGTCTCGGTCACCCTCACGGTGCGCCGGCAGGACGGCCGCTACACGGTCAACGGCACCAGCCCGGGTCCGACGATCCGGGCCACCGTGGGCGACCTCGTCCAGGTGCGACTGGTCAACGAGAACATCGGCGACGGCACGACCCTGCACTGGCACGGGGTGGACGTGCCCAACGCCATGGACGGCGTGGCCGGCGTGACCCAGGACGCGGTCATGCCGGGGGACGACTTCGTCTACCGGTTCGTCGTCGACCGGGTCGGCACCTACTGGTACCACTCGCACCAGGTCTCCCACGAGCAGGTCCGCAACGGCCTGTTCGGTGCTCTCGTGGTGGACCCGGAGGACCCCGATCCGGCAGTGCTGGACCGGACCGTGCTCCTCCACGAGTACGGCACCCGGGCCACCCTCGACGGACGCCCCGGCACCACCGCGGTCGACGCCCTGCCCGGCCGGCCCGTCAGGCTGCGGGTGGTCAACACCGACAACGTCGCGCAGACGGTCTGGGTCACCGGCGCGGCCTACGAGGTGTGGGCCGTCGACGGCACAGACCTCAACGGCCCCGAGCCCGTGACCGGAAAGGGGATCGAGGTGACCGCCGGAGGTCGCGTGGACCTGGGCTTCGTCGTACCCCCGGGCGGTGCCCGCGTCGACTTCGGAGGTACGACGGCACTGACCCTCGGTGGCGACCCTTCCGGAGGCCGGGAGGCCGAACCTCCCGGAGAGCTCATCGACCTCCTGGACTACGGCGAGCCGACCGGCACCGGTCTCGACGCCGGCCACCCGGACCGTGAGTTCGACTACCGCATCGGTCGGCGCCTCGGGTTCCTCGACGGCAGGCCGGGGCGCTGGTGGACGATCAACGGGCACATCTTCCCGAACGTCCCGATGTACATGGTGGACGAGGGCGACGTCGTCGTCTTCCACATCGACAACGGCAGCGGCGAGCCCCACCCGATGCACCTGCACGGGCACCACGTGCTGGTGCTGTCACGCAACGGGGAGCCGGCCACCGGCAGCCCGTGGTGGGTCGACTCCCTCGACGTGGCCACCGGGGACTCCTACGACATCGCGTTCGTCGCCGACAACCCCGGACTCTGGATGGACCACTGCCACAACCTCCCCCACGCGGCGGAGGGCCTGGTCACCCACCTGATGTACACGGATGTCACGTCCTCGTTCTCGATCGGAGGGCGCACGGACAACCATCCGGAGTGACCCGCCTCAGTCGATGATGATGGGGATGGTCATCTCGTCGGGGGTCAGCGAACCGTGCAGGCCGACCAGGGTGTTCTCGTAGGCGAAGTCGCGTGTGGAGACCACGGCCGCGTCGCCGCGGCAGGCCACCATCACGTCGCCGAGCCGGCTGCGCACCTGTGACTCGACGGAGCCGAACCAGCCCTTGGCGATCACCTCGTCGCGGGTCAGCACGTCGGCACGGTCGCCCAGCACGCCCTGCCACGTCGCCACGAGGTCGTCGACCGCGCCGGGCCGGCAGTAGAGGTGCCGGAACCGCGCCTCGCCTCCCATCAGGGCCAGGCCGTCACGGAGCTCGAGGTGTTCGTCGACGTCGACCCGCGCGGACATCGGGCTGTCGACCATGCCGTGGTCGGCCACCACCAGCAGGCGCACGGAGTCGGGCAGCGACTCGCGCATGTGCTCGGCCTCGGCATCGATCATGGCGAGCTGCTGGAGCCACGCGGTCGAGGCCACGCCGTGTTTGTGACCGGTCCAGTCGAGGTCGCCGTCGTACACGTAGGTCAGCGAGGGCGCCCGACCGGAGGCACCGACGACGGCCGCGATCCGCTCCCCCGCCTTGTCGGCGCCCAGGTATTCCGCGCCGCGGTGCGCGGCGCGGGTCAGGCCCGAACCGTCGAAGGCCCGCTTGTTCACCGACGCGACGTGTACGCCGGACGCGGCCAGCCGGGCGAACGCCGTCGGGTGCGGTTGCCACTCGACCGGGTCGACGTCCTGGTCCCAGAAGAGGTGGTTGAGCAGCTTGTCGGTGCCGGGGACCCGCGCGGTGAACCCGACCAGTCCGTGCTGACCCGGCGTGAGACCGGTGCCGAGCGAGGTCAGTGAGGTGGCCGTCGTCGACGGGACGCCGGCGGTGCCCGGGGTGCCCGCGAGCTCGGCGAGGTACGGCGCCGCGTGGGCGTAGCGCTCGAGGAGCCGCTGGCCGAGCCCGTCGATCAGGAACACCACGTAGCCGGCGGCGTCGGGGAGCTCGAGGTCGCTGGGACCGTCACCGTCGAGGGGCGTGCCCAACGCGCGGGCGACCGCCGGAACCACGTCGCCCAGCGAGCGCCGGGAGTACGCGGGCTCGACGAACCCGGAGGTCACGACGCAGGCGAGGCGTGCGTCGCCGCCGACAGTTCGGCGGCGAAGGCCAGCAGGGAGGTCACCGCGTCATGTCCCTCGGCGGCGGCCGAGACGCGCAGGGAGAAGTCGTCGGAGGCGAGCAACCCGGTGTAGCCGTGATCGGCCTCGCAGTCGGGGTCGGCGCACCCGGCCGGCTCGAGGTCGATGCGCCCGACGCCGCCCCAGCCCACGGTCACCACGGCCTCGGCGGCCGGCTGCGGCCCCGACGTGGGGTTCGCGACCATGCGGGTGACCACGACGGAGCGGACCGACGACAGCGCGATGGCCTCGGTGGAGGTCGACGTGTAGGGCTGCGGGAGCAGGTCGTCACCGGCGTGCTCGTCGGTGTGGGCCAGGATCAGCCGGCTCGGGGTGAGGACGACGACCGTGATGTGGCGGCGCACCTCGTCGCGCTCGATCGTCGGCTCGTGGTGCACGTAGAAGGAGACCACCTGCTCCCCGGCGACGGCCGCGTTGACCCCGTCGGCGACCACTTCGGGGTAGTAACCGGTGCGGTCGATCGCGGCCCTCAACGCGGCGAACGTGTCGGAGGGGTCGGTCAGTCCACGGTTGCGCATGGTCTGAGTCTGTCACGGTGCCGGAGCGCACGCGCACTCGATCCGGCACCGATGTGGAAATCGGGGCAGGGGCTCGCCGGATCGGGGCTCAGTCGGGGATGGTGTCCTCGACCTGCGCGCTGAGTCGGCGTACGAACCAGTCAGAACGCAGGTCGGCCATCGGCTCCACGCGCGCCTCTGCGGAGAGCACGGTGGCGCTGCTGCGTCCGGCCAGCACCAGGGACAGGTCGATGGACCGCAGCTGCGGGAAGTCGTTCTTCAGCCGAGCCACCAGCAGGATCAGCTCCTCGATCCGGTCGACGTCGACGACCTCGCTGCCGCGGTAGCCGAACAGCATCGGAGAGCTCTTGATCTCGCGGGTCATCGCGCGGGCGTCGTGCAGGTTCAGCGGCGGGATGCGGTAGGCCTTGTCGCCCACGAGCTCGGTCAGCGGCCCGGTGATGCCGAAGGAGATGACCGGGCCGAAGAGCGGGTCCTCGACCGCGGCGATCCCGACCGGCACACCCGGCGGAGCCGCCTTCTGCACGACGAACTCGGCCGTCGACGGGTCGCTGATCACCTCGCCGAGCTCACGCCAGGCCTCACGCATCTCGGTCTCGTCGTCGATCCCGCGCCGCACGTGCGCCAGGTCGGGTCGGTTGCGCAGGTGCTCCGCGGTCGCCTTCAGCACGACCTCCCAGCCCAGGTCGACGCCGGCCGCGACCGCCTCGTCGACGGTGCCCACGGGTCGCGGCTCCCAGAGCTCGATGTTGTAGGCGGCGAGCAGGTCGCGCAGTTCGGGGAACTCGAGGTTGCGGCCCTCGGGGCTCTTCATCAGCACCGAGTTGACCAGCTTCTTGGCGGTCAGCGTCTCGACGTCGGGCACGTGGTCGTCCTCGCCCTGGGGCGTGCGCAGCCACACGGCGTACTCGACGACGTGGGCCAGGGCCCGCACCGCGGACTCGACGGCCGGGTAGGACGGCACCGATCCGCGGCCGGCGGTCGAGCCGGCGACGTCGGGCACGCGCAGCAGCTCGGGCACGCCTTCGGCGCCGAGGAAGGTCGACACCAGGGGCTTGTCGGACTGCTCGCCGACGGCGGCCAGCACGTTGGCGACCTCCTCGCCGCTGACGTTGAGCGGCGGGATGTAGACCGCCACGACCGAGTCGACGTCGGGGTCGTCGATGGCCGCGTCGAGGGCGTCCTCGAAGTCCTCGGCGGTGGCCTCGGCACCCAGCGCCACGGACTTGCTCACCACCAGGCCGACCGAGGCCGCGGCGTCGGTGGCCAGCAGGCCGAGTGCGTCGGAGTTGCCGACCACGGCCACCCGGCGTCCGACCGGCAGCGGCTGGTGGGCCAGCAGCTGGGCGACGTCGAACATCTCCTCGAGGGTGTCGACCTGCATGATGCCGGCCTGGCGGAACATCGCGTCGACCGACTGCTGCGGCGCCGCGATCGTGCGCACGGAGTGGCCCATCGGGACGCCCTGGGTGGTGCGCCCGGACCGCACCGCCACGATCGGCTTGCGGCGCGAGACGCGACGGCAGATACGGGAGAACTTGCGCGGGTTTCCGATCGACTCCAGGTAGAGCAGCACGACCTCGGTGGAGTCGTCCTCCTCCCAGTACTGCAGGAGGTCGTTGCCCGAGACGTCGGCACGGTTGCCCGCGCTGACGAACGTCGAGAGCCCGAGGCCACGGTTGTAGACCTTCTCCAGGATCGCGGAGCCGAGCGCGCCCGACTGGCAGAAGAACCCGGCACGACCGCGCGGCGGCATCAGGCCCGACAATGAGGCGTTGAGCGAGATCTCGGGGTCGGTGTTGATCACGCCGAGGCAGTTCGGGCCGATCAGCCGCAGACCGTAGGACCGGGCCAGGCCGACCAGCTTGCGCTGCCGGCGACGGCCCTCGTCACCGGTCTCGGCGAAACCGGACGAGATCACGATCAGGCCGTGCACGCCCTTGGCGGCGCAGTCGAGGACGACGTCCTGCACGGACGTGGCCGGTACGGCGACGATCGCGACGTCCACCGGACCGGGGATCTCGGTGACCGAGGAGTACGCCGGCAGCCCCGAGACCGCCTCGGAGGTGGGGTTGACCGCGTAGACCACGCCGGTGAAGTCGCCGGTGATCAGGTTGCGGACCAGCGCCTGGCCGATGGTGGTCTGGCGGCGACTGGCTCCGACGACCGCGACGGAACGGGCGTTGAAGAACTTCTCGATCGAGGCGGACTCGGCGCGGTGCTCGCGGTTCTCCATCACCCCGATCGCGGTGGGGCTCGGGTCGATGGGGAACTCGAGGCTCATCACGCCGTCCTCGAAGCCGCCGACCACGTGGTAGCCGGCGTCCTTGAAGGTGCTGATCATGCGCCGGTTGTCGGGGAGCACCTCGGCCACGAAGCGCTCGACCCCGAGCTCGCGACCGGCCTGCGCCAGGTGCTCGAGCAGGACCTGCGCGATGCCGCGGCCGTGGTGCTGGTCCTCGACGAGGAAGGCGACCTCGGCCTCGCCCGGCTCGATCACGTCGAAGCGGCCGACGGCGATCATCTTGTCGGCCAGCATCATGACCAGGGCGTTGCGGCGTACGTAGTCGACGTTGGTGAAGCGGGCGACGTCCTTCTCGGACAGGTTCGGCATCGGCGAGAAGAAGCGGTAGTACTTCGACTCGTCGGAGACCCGCGCGTAGAACTCCACGAGGAGCTCGGCGTCGGACGGATAGATCGGCCGGATGTGCGCCGTACTGCCGTCCAGGAGCAGGACATCGGCGGCCCAGTGCCTGGGCGGCTTCGGCGCGGCGGTTCCGGAGACGGTCACGGCTGAAATCTAGCCTGTCCGGGAAGGGTTGTAGCACGCAGGCGGCGTGGCCAGTGCGATTCCGCGAGGGCGAGCGTGAAGAATGGCCGCCATGGCACGACGTACGACGCAACCACCCCTGCCCGACGACTTCGAGGAGCACATCCTCGACATCGACGTCGGCGACGAGATGCGTGCGTCGTTCCTCGAGTACGCCTACTCGGTGATCTACTCCCGCGCGCTGCCCGATGCGCGCGACGGGCTCAAGCCGGTGCAGCGCCGCATCCTCTACACGATGCACGACATGGGCCTGCGTCCCGACCGGGGCCACGTCAAGAGCGCCCGCGTCGTCGGTGAGGTGATGGGTCGCCTCCACCCGCACGGCGACTCGGCGATCTACGACGCCATGGTGCGGATGGCGCAACCGTGGTCGATGCGGGTGCCGTTCATCGACGGGCACGGCAACTTCGGCTCTCCCGACGACTCCCCCGCCGCCATGCGCTACACCGAGGCCCGCATGGCGCCGGCAGCGGTCGCGATGACCACCTCGATCGACGAGGACACCGTCGACTTCAAGCCCAACTACGACTCCCGCGAGCTCGAGCCTTCGGTGCTCCCCGCGGCGATCCCGAACCTGATCGTCAACGGCACCACCGGCATCGCGGTCGGCATGGCCACCAACATCGCGCCGCACAACCTGATCGAGGTCGTGCAGGCGCTGCGCCACCTGATCACCCACCCTGCGGCGACCGTCGACGACCTGATGCGGTTCATCCCCGGCCCCGACCTGCCCACGGGCGGCAAGATCGTCGGGCTCGACGGCATCCGCGACGCCTACGAGACCGGCCGCGGGGTGTTCAAGATGCGGGCCACCGCCCGGGTCGAGAACGTCACGGCCCGCCGCAAGGGCATCGTGGTCACCGAGCTGCCGTACGGCGTGGGCACCGAGAAGATCATCGAGCGGATCAAGACGCTCGTGCAGACCAAGAAGCTCCAGGGCATCTCCGACATCAAGGACCTCACCGACCGTCAGAAGGGCCTGCAGCTGGTCATCGAGGTGAAGAACGGCTTCCACCCCGAGGCCCTGCTCGAGCAGCTCTACCGACAGACCCCACTCGAGGACTCCTTCGGCATCAACACCGTCGCCCTCGTCGAGGGCCAGCCCCGCACGCTCGGACTCAAGGAGCTGCTCGAGGTCTTCCTCGGCCACCGCTTCGACGTCGTACGCCGCCGCACGGTCTACCGCCGCGGCAAGGCGGCCGACCGGCTGCACCTGGTCGACGGGCTGCTGATCGCGATCCTCGACATCGACGAGGTGATCCAGGTGATCCGCGGCTCCGACAACGCGGGTGCCGCGAAGGAACGCCTGATCGACATCTTCGACCTCTCCGAGATCCAGGCCGACTACATCCTCGACATGCCGCTGCGCCGGCTCACGAAGTTCAGCAGGCTCGAGCTCGAGAAGGAGCAGGAGGAGCTGCGCCGCACCATCGAGGAGCTCGACGCGATCCTGGCCGACGAGAAGCTGCTGCGGAAGGTGGTCTCCGACGAGCTGGCCGACGTCGCCAAGACCTACGGCACCCCGCGCCGCACGGTCCTCCTCGAGTCCTCCGGTGTGGCCGCCAAGGCGACCGCCACGCCTCTCGAGGTGGCCGACGACCCGTGCCTGGTCTTCCTCTCCTCCACCGGGCTGCTGGCCCGCACCAACGGCGACGACGCGCCCGGCACCGGCGGCGGACGCGCCAAGCACGACGTGATCGTCTCCGCCGTGCGCAGCACGGCCCGCGGCGACGTCGGCGTGCTCACCAACCGGGGTCGCGTCGTGCGCCTCGGGGTGCTCGAGCTGCCCACCCTGCCTCCGACCGCCAACGACCCGCACCTCAGCGGCGGGCTGCCGCTGAGCGAGTTCGTCTCGCTCGAGTCGGGCGAGCGCGTGCTCGGCCTGACCTCGCTGTCCGGTGAGGGCCTCGGCCTGGCACTGGGCACCCGCAACGGCGTGGTCAAGCGGGTCAACCCCGACGTCCCGAACAAGGACGACTGGGAGGTCATCGCGCTCAAGGACGACGACGAGGTGGTCGGCGCCCTCGAGCTGGGCGACCCCGAGGCCGAGCTCTGCTTCATCACGACCGACGGCCAGCTGCTGCACTTCGCCGCCGACCTGGTGCGCCCCCAGGGCCGATCCGGTGGCGGCGTGGCCGGCGTACGCCTGGCGATCGGCCAGCAGGCGGTGTGGTTCGGCGCGGTCACCGGCGACGCCGTCGTGGTCACCTCGTCGGGGTCCAGCACCGCGTTGCCCGGCACCGAATCCGGCTCGGTCAAGGTGACGTCGTTCGAGGAGTACCCCGCCAAGGGACGCGGCACCGGCGGCGTGCGCTGCCACCGCTTCCTCAAGGGCGAGGACACCCTGGTCTTCGCCTGGGCCGGACCGACTCCGGCCCGCGCCGCCGCCGCCAGTGGCTCTCCGATCGACCTCCCCGAGGCGACCGGCCGCCGCGACGGCTCCGGCGTACCGGCTTCGCAGCCGATCGCGGCCGCCGCCGGCCCGGTTGCCTCCCGGTTTGACCCCGTGACCCCTGTGGAAGGCTGAGCCCATGTTGACGAAGCGACACGCCCTGACTTCGATCGTCCTCGCGGCCGCGCTCGCCCTGACCGGCTGTGCGGGCGACGACAAGGACGACCCGATCAGCAAGGACAACAAGCCCGACGAGGCACTCGCCCTGGCGAAGAAGACCCTCGACGAGACCTCCGGGGTGAAGCTCGCGCTGACCTCGAAGGGCCTGCCCGACGGCGTGTCCGGCCTCAAGGACGGCGAGGGCATCGGCGTGCACCCCGCCGGCTTCGACGGCAAGTTCACCGCTTCGCGCAGCGGCCTGACCGTGCCGGTCGACGTGGTCGCGCTCGACGGCAAGGTCTGGATGGACATCCTCGGCGCCGGGTTCTCCGAGGTCGACCCGGCCGACTACGGCGCCCCCGACCCGGCGGTGCTGATGGCCGAGGAGGGCGGCGTCTCCGACCTGCTGGTCGAGACCGGTGACCTCGAGCAGGGCGACGACGTCCGTGGCGGCGACGACAACAGCGAGGTGCTCACCGAGTACACCGGCACGCTCGAGGGCGACCAGGTCACCCGCATCATCCCGAGCGCCGAGGGCACCTTCGACGTGACCTACCAGATCAACTCGGACGGCGAGCTGCGCCAGGTCGACATCACCGGCCAGTTCTACCCCGACGTGGACTCGATGTCCTACACGATCAAGCTGACCGACTACGGCAAGTACGACGAGTCCGACGTCAAGGCTCCCTGACGCCGTGGGCGGCGACCCGCGAGAGGCCCCTGACGGCACCACGGCGCGCAGGGGCCTGCTCCTGCTCGTCTTCGCCTCCGTCGCGGTCGCGTTCGCGGCCGCCGACACGTACGTCGTGGTCCTCGCCCTGCCCGAGATGATGGGCACCGCGAAGATCCCGATCTCCGAGCTGCAGCGCGCGGCCCCGATCATCTCCGGGTTCCTGCTCGGGTACGTCGCGATGCTGCCGCTGATCGGCCGGATTGCCGACCTCCGCGGCCGGGTTCCGGTGCTGGTGATGTCGCTGGCCGTCTTCGCGGTCGGGTCCCTGATCACCGCACTGGCCTACGACCTGCCCAGCATGGTCACCGGCCGGTTCCTCCAGGGCGTCGGCGGTGGCGGGCTGGTGCCGGCCACCCTTGCCCTGGTCGCCGACATCTACCCCGCCGAGCGCCGCGGGCTTCCCCTCGGCATCGTCTCCGGCGTCCAGGAGCTCGGCAGCGTCCTCGGTCCGTTGTTCGGCGCGCTCGTCCTGGCGTTCGCACCGTGGCAGTACATCTTCGCGATCAACCTGGCCGTCGGCGTCGTGCTCGCCCTGGCCATCCGGGCGGTTGCCGGCGGGCACCATCCGGAGTCGACGCCACGACCCCGGGGGCTGCCCGACCTGATCGGGTTGCTGGCGGCCGTCGTGGCCACCGTCGCCGCGGCGATCGCGATGACCCGGCCCGGCGAGCTGCAACGCGACCTGACGTGGGGGCAGCTGTTCATCCCCTACACGGGCGACGGGCGCTGGCTGACCCCGATCGGCGTGATCGCCATCGGTGCCGGACTCGTGCTGCTGCTGCGCTGCCTGTTCGCGCGCCGGCCGCTGGTCGACGTACGCGCCTGGCTGCGCCACCTCGTCGAGGCCGACCTGGTGGGTGCCCTGCTCCTGGCCGTGGCACTCGGCGGCGTGATCCTCGCCTTCGCCACCGCCGACCCCGAGGTGCAGGTCTTCTCCGAGCAGGGCCCGTGGTACCTCCTCGGTGCGGCGCTCGCCACGGTCGCCTTCCTGATGCACCTGCGCCGTGCCGAACGCCCGCTGATCCCGCGCGGCGCGATCACCGACCGGCCCGCCTGGGGCTCGCTGCTGGTCAGCTTCTTCATCGGCTCGGCCCTGATCGCGGCACTGATCGACATCCCGATCTTCGCCCGCACCACGATCTACCGTGACTCGCAGCTGCTCTCCGCCCTCGTGCTGGTGCGGTTCCTGGTGGCGCTGCCCGTGGGCGCGGTGATCGGCGGCTACCTGACCCGTCGCTGGTCGGCCGGGTTGGTCACCGCGGTCGGCATGGTCGCCGCGGCGGCGGGATTCCTGCTGATGACCCGCTGGGACGAGAACGCGCTCGAGCACCCGACGGCGAACGTGGCGCTGGTGCTGGCCGGATTCGGTTTCGGGCTGGCCCTCGCCCCGGTCAACGCGGCGCTCCTGGCCAGCACCGCCGATGCGGTGCACGGAGTTGCGTCGGCCCTGGTCGTGGTGGCCCGCATGATCGGCATGCTGGTCGGCATCTCGGCGCTGACCACGATCGGCGTCCGCTGGTTCTACCAGGCCAACCTCGACTGCCTCGACGACCATCCCGGCAAGACCGGCTACTGCGGCACCCAGGCCGCCCTCGCGCAGGAGCACACGGTCTTCTTCGGCGCCGCGGGGTGCGCACTGGCGGCCGCCGTACTCGCCCTGTGGCTGTTCCGCGGGGCCCAGACCCGCGGCATGGACACCCGTGAGCTCCTCCGCGCCGCCGGCTGACCCACGAGCCTGCAGTTCTTGATGCGCGAACCGTGGATTCTTGCGTCGCGAGCCGTGGATTCTTGATGCACCAACCGTGACCTTCGTCCCACATTTGCGACCCTGCGCACGACGACCGTGCTGGCTCCGCTAGGTTGAAAAACGTGAGCGATTTCGATGACCTGTTGACTGCCAACCGTTCCTTCGCCGATGACTTCCAGCTGGGTGGCTTCGACGGTGTGGCCCATGCCGGCGTCGCCATCGTGACCTGCATGGACTCGCGCATCGATCCGCTCAACATGCTCGGCCTCAAGGCCGGCGACGCGAAGATCTTCCGCAACCCCGGTGGCCGCATCACCGAGGCCGCCCTCGAGGCACTCGTCCTCGGCGTCCACCTGCTCAACGTCGACCGCATCCTGGTGGTCCCGCACACCCGGTGCGCGATGGCCAGCAAGAGCGAGCAGGAGCTCCGCGAGGCGATCAGCAAGTCGGCCGGCCAGGATGCGTCGTGGCAGTACTTCCACGTCGTCGAGGACCAGGTCGCCAGTCTGGCCGCGGACATCCGCGCCCTCACCGCGCACCCGCTGATCCCTGACACGGTCAAGGTCGGCGGGTTCATCTACGACGTCGACACCGGCCTGCTCGAGCAGAAGTTCTGACCGGCCGCTGTCGGTGAGCCCCGGCGTACGCCGACAGCGCCTGCACCGACGGCGCGCGTACGCCGACAGCGGACCGTCCGAGATGCAGTTCGCGATCCCAGCCGCGCGTTGACGCTCAGGCATCGCCGGCGCAGGCCGAACTGCATGTTCCACGGTCCGAGGGACCGTGGGCGGAGCCGCACCTGGCGCCACGCCGCGTGACCGTGCCGCGCTCGGTCAGGCGTCGAGTGACTCCACGTCGACGTCGTAGGCGCCTTGCACGATGAACTCCTTGCGCGGTGCGACCTCGGAGCCCATCAGCAGCTCGAACACCTTGGCGGCCGCGTCGGCGTCGTCGACGGTGATCCGGCGCAGGGTGCGGTGGCGGGGGTCCATGGTCGTCTCGGCCAGCTGGTCGGCGTCCATCTCTCCGAGCCCCTTGTAACGCTGGACCGGGTCCTTCCAGGGGACGTTCTTGCGCTTGAGCTCGGCGAGCTTGCGCTGCAGCTCGGCGTCGGAATAGGTGTAGACGTATTTGTCCATGCCCTTCTTGGGCCGGGTGATCTCGATGCGGTGCAGCGGGGGCACAGCGGAGTAGACCCGGCCCTGCATGACCAGGTCGGGCATGTACTTGAAGAACAACGTGGCCAGCAGGGTGCGGATGTGGGCGCCGTCGGAGTCGGCGTCGGCCATGAAGATGATCTTGCCGTAGCGCGTCGCGTCGATGTCGAACGTGCGACCGGAGCCGGCGCCCACCACCTGGATGATCGACGCGCACTCGGCGTTCTTCAGCATGTCGCCGACCGAGGCCTTCTGGACGTTGAGGATCTTGCCGCGGATCGGCAGCAGGGCCTGGAACTCCGAGTTGCGGGCCAGCTTGGCCGTGCCGAGCGCGGAGTCCCCCTCGACGATGAAGAGCTCGCTGCGGTCGACGTCGCTGGAGCGGCAGTCGGCCAGCTTGGCCGGCAGTGCCGACGACTCGAGCGCGTTCTTGCGGCGCTGGGTCTCCTTGTGCTGACGGGCCGCGATGCGCGTCTTGGAGGCACCGACGACCTTCTCCATGACCAGCTTGGCCTGCGCCTTCTCGGCCCGCTTGGTCGAGGTCAGGAAGTTCTTCAGCTCCGCGGCGACCACCTTGCGTACGACGGTGCGCGCGGCCGAGGTGCCGAGGATCTCCTTGGTCTGGCCCTCGAACTGGGGCTCGGCCAGCCGCACGGTGACCACGGCGGTCATGCCCTCGAGCACGTCGTCCTTGATCACGTCGGCGTCGTTGACCTTGAGTGCCTTGGAGGCGCGCATGACGTCGTTGAAGGTCTTGGTGATGGCCTGCTCGAAGCCACTGACGTGGGTGCCGCCCTTGGGAGTGGCGATCACGTTCACGTAGGAGCGCAGCGTCGTGTCGTAGCCCATGCCCCACCGCAGGGCCACGTCGACGCCCAGCTCACGCTCGACCTCCTGCGGGGTCATGTGACCCGCGGCGTCGAGCATCGGCACGGTCTCGGTGAAGGTGTCGCTGCCCTGGAGGCGCAACACGTCGGTCACCGGGTCGCCCTCGGCGAGGAACTCGGCGTACTCGGCGATGCCACCGTCGTGACGGAACTTCTCCTCGACCGGGTCGGGGCCGCGCTGGTCGCGGATCACCAGCTCGAGTCCGGGCACGATGAACGACGTCTGCCGGGCGCGCGTGATCAGGTCGTCGTAGACGTAACCGGCGTCCTTGGTGAAGATCTGACGGTCGGGCCAGAACTGGATGCGGGTGCCGGTCTTGCCCTTGGCCACCCGCTTTCCCTTGCGGCTCAGGCCGGACTTCGGCTCGAACTTCGCGGTCGGCGAGTCGCCGTCGAACACGCCCGGGATGCCGCGCTGGAACGAGATGCCCTGGGCGGACGGCGCCCGGTCGACGTCGATGTCCATGCGTGAGGAGAGCGCGTTCACCACCGAGAGCCCGACGCCGTGCAGGCCGCCGGTGGCGACGTACGAGCCGCCGCCGAACTTGCCGCCGGCATGGAGCTTGGTGGCCACCACCTCGACACCGGGGAGGCCGGTCTTGGGCTCCTTGTCGGTGGGGATGCCGCGGCCGTCGTCGTACACCTCGACGGAGCCGTCGGGGTGGAGGGTGACCTCGATGCGCTGGGCCACTCCGGCCAGCGCCTCGTCCACGCCGTTGTCGATGATCTCCCAGACGCAGTGCATCAGCCCGCGGGTGTCGGTGGAGCCGATGTACATGCCGGGCCGCTTGCGGACCGCCTCGAGTCCCTCCAGCACCAACAGGTGTGCTGCGTTGTACGTGTTGTCGATGACAGGTTCCTAGTCGCTCGTCCTACTCCCCCGAATCTATCCCGAGCGACTCCGCGACACGCACTGCCACGCCTGTGAGACGCCACGAGGTGTCCCAAATCGTCGGGCTGCCCGGCTTTCACCCGCCCCCGGCCTATGTTTGAGGCGTGGACCCGGTCACGAATGCGACACGATCAGGGATTCCGTGGCGAAGACGCAACGGGAAGTGCCCCTGTCGCGTCACACTGTCAGGGTTCGATCGTTTCACCAGAAGAAGGCAAGTCCAGTGTGTGGGAAACCACGGCACCGGGTAGACGGGCACCATGGTTGGATGACTGTGTCAGGTGACACGGTGGGCCGGGAATCAATTGACTCCCTGGCTCGTTGAACCGGACAACGACAGAGAGAGAGGCCGAAGTGACTACAGCAGTTGCCCCCAGTTCCGCCGCACTGACGGCGCTTGACCGTTGCGACCGTTGCGGCGCCCAGGCCTACCTTCGCGTCGAGCTCTCCTCCGGGCTCGAGCTCCTGTTCTGTGCTCACCACGCGCGTGAGCACAGCGAGAAGCTGCGCGAAGTGGCCGTCAACGTCATCGACGAGACGCACAAGCTCGAGGACAAGCCCACGGCTTCCTCCGACTGACTTCACCAGAGACCAACGACCCCGACCGCCTGCGGTCGGGGTCGTTCGTCGTTCCGGGAGATCACATGTGGGAAGGTGACGCCGTGACGCTCGTCGACATCCTGGCCGCCCTGGCCATCGCCATCGGACTCGCCGGCATCCTCGTGCCCGTCCTGCCCGGCACCCTGCTGATCCTGGCCGCACTCCTGGCGTGGGCCGTCAGCGTCGGCGACACGACCGCCTGGGTGGTCTTCGCCGTGGCCACGGTCGTGCTCGCGGCAGGCACCATCGTGAAGTTCTCGGTTCCCGGGAAGCACATGAAGCAGGCCGGGGTGCCGAACTCCACCCTGATGGTCGGCGCCGTGGCCGGCATCGTCGGGTTCTTCGTGATCCCCGTGCTCGGCCTCGTGATCGGCTTCGTCCTCGGGGTGTACGCCGCCGAGGTACGACGCGTGGGTGAGTCCACTGCCCGCCGTACGACCGTGACGGCGCTGAAGGCAGCCGGACTCTCGATCCTGATCGAGCTGGCCGCAGGCCTCCTAGCCGCCCTCGCCTTCGCGGTCGGCGTGATCCTCACGTGACCAGCCTGCTCGCCCTCCTCGGGGCGTTCAGCTATGGCTTGTCGGACTTCGTCGGCGGACTGACCTCACGCCGTACGTCGCCCTGGGCGGTCGCGTTCGTCGCGTCGGTGACCGGCGGCCTGTTGACCCTCGGCCTGGGCCTGGTGCTCGGCGGTGAGCCCACCACCGTCCACTTCCTCTGGGGTGCGGTCGGCGGGATCGGCAACGGGTTCGGGACGGCCTTCCTCTATCGCGGTCTCTCGGGCGGCCGCATGGGTGTGGTCGCGCCGATCTCCGGAGTCGGAGCGGCCCTGGTCCCGGTCGTGGTCGGCCTCGCCACCGGCGAACGGCCCAACGCCCTGGTGTGGCTCGGGATCGCCGCCGCACTGCCCGGCATCTGGCTGGTGGCCCGCGAGCCGGTCGCGAAGATGGGCGTGCAGCCGGCCGAACGCAATCTGACCGCCGTGCTCGACGGAGCCCTGGCCGGGCTGGGGTTCGGCTCCCTGTTCGCCGCCCTGGCCCAGATCCCCGACGAGGCGGGCCTGCTGCCCCTCACGGTCAACCAGGTCGTGGCCTGCGCGATGGTGGCAGTGGTGGCTACCGCGGTGGGCCGGCCCTGGGTGCCGCGGGAGCCCATGGCCCTCGTCGGAGCCGTCAGCGGGGTGCTCGGTGCGGCAGCGACCATCGCTTTCCTGCTGGCCACCCATCACGGCGACCTGACGGTGGCCGCCATCCTCGCCTCACTCTACCCGGCCTTCACCATCCTGCTCGCGGCCACCGTGCTGCGCGAGCACATCCACCGGAGCCAGGGCGTCGGCCTCGCACTGTGCGTGGTAGCCGTCGCCCTGGTCGCCGGCGCGTCCTGATCCGAGTGGACGGGTCTGGCGTCAGCCGCGGGCCAACCAGGTGGTGTAGCGCCGCTGGCCGGTCATCCAGTCGCGGATCACGTGGGAGCCGTCGTAGTAGTCGACCATGCGCATGCCCACCCGCACCGTCGCCGGCGAACCGATGCACGAACGGGCCACACTGAAGCGGGCCACGTCGGTGCGGTAGTTGAGGGCGAGCGTGTGGTCACAGGACAGCGGGTCGCCGAACGGCTTCCAGTCGCGCATGCGCAGCAGCTGGTAGTCGGTGCCCTCCTGCAGACCGGTGAACAGCGCGTACTCCGGTCCGGTGCGGGCCGGTCTGGTGTCGATGTAGATCGCGGCGCTCGACGAACCCCCGGTGCTGCGGCGCCGCAGGTCGGCGAACGTCGTGGTCACCGCCAGCCGGGCGTACCCGTGGTTCGCGGTCACCCGGTAGATGTCGGAGAGGGACGCAGTGGCGTCGGCCCCGTCGCGCACGGTGGTCGAGTCCGCATGCGCGGCCGCCGGGGCGAGTGCGACGGCGGCGAGTGCGGCTGATGCGACCAGCCCGGCGATGCGGTGAGTGGACCTCGTCATGATGTGCTCCTTCTGTCGTGGTGCGAACTCCTCGGAGGGTGAGGAGGTCCTGTCACACCCTCAGATGCACGTCGCGGCGAAATGGTTGTCGGTCCGGGACGGTGATTCAGCCCTCGGCCAGCTTCTTGATGCGGGTCAGTCGGGCATCCCACGTCTGTCCGATGCGTTCGAGCTCGCGGGCCACGTCGCTCAGCCGACCGCCCAGCGCGCGATGCACCAGCTCGCGGCCCTGTTGCTCGGACTCGACCAGCCCGGCCGCCCGGAGCACGTCGAGGTGCTTGACGATGGCCTGCCGCGAGATCGGGAACTCCCTGGCCAGTGCGGACGCCGACGCGGGCGCCTCGCCCAGCCGTGCCAGCAGCGCCCAGCGGGTGTCGTCACCGAGGGCAGCGAACACCGGCGCCAGCGCCTGGCTCACGCGCTCGCCCCGGTCACGTGGCGCCGCGCCAGGTCGAGCTCGGCCTCCCAGCCGGAGGTGTTCTCCTCGACGTGCTTGACCACGTCGGCGCGGGCCTTGCCGAGACCCGCGAACCCGGACTCGACCACCGTGAGCGTGATGCCTCCCCAGGCACGGTCCGCGACGGTGAACTCCACGCGCGTGCCCGCCGAGGCGTCACCGTCGAGCCACGTGACGGCAAGGTGACGGGGCGGCTCGGAGGCCAAGGTGAGCAGCCGGAACTCGCCGTACTTCGGGTGCACCACGACGTCGGCGTCGCCCTCGCGCCGTACGTCGGGCTCAGGGTCGATCTCGCCTTCATTGATCCACCACCCCGGCTGCTCGAGAAGGGTCCACACCGTATCGGCGGTGGCATCGATGTCGATGCTGCGCTCGATCCGGTCGAGCTCCTGGTCGGTCTGGGTCATGACTGTCTCCTTCGAGTCATTGGCTGGAATGTGCAACTCGATCATTGCACTTCATCTGGATATGTGCAACCAGCGACTTGCACTTGCCATGACCGGAAATGGCGACAGCCCCCGTCGTACGACGGGGGCTGTGCGCGCTGATCGCTCAGTCGAGGTAGTCGCGCAGCACCTGGGACCGGCTCGGGTGACGCAGTTTCGACATGGTCTTGGACTCGATCTGGCGGATCCGCTCGCGGGTCACGCCGTAGACCTTGCCGATCTCGTCGAGGGTCTTCGGCTGGCCGTCGGTGAGGCCGAAGCGCATGCTGACCACGCCCGCCTCACGCTCGGAGAGGGTGTCGAGCACGGCGTGGAGCTGCTCCTGGAGCAGCGTGAAGCTGACCGCGTCGGCCGGCACGATCGCCTCGGAGTCCTCGATGAGGTCACCGAACTCGGAGTCGCCGTCCTCACCCAGGGGCGTGTGCAGCGAGATCGGCTCGCGGCCGTACTTCTGGACCTCGATGACCTTCTCGGGGGTCATGTCGAGTTCCTTGGCCAGCTCCTCGGGCGTGGGCTCGCGCCCCAGGTCCTGGAGCATCTGGCGCTGCACGCGGGCCAGCTTGTTGATGACCTCGACCATGTGCACGGGGATGCGGATGGTGCGGGCCTGGTCGGCCATGGCGCGGGTGATCGCCTGGCGGATCCACCAGGTGGCGTACGTCGAGAACTTGTAGCCCTTGGTGTAGTCGAACTTCTCGACCGCACGGATCAGGCCGAGGTTGCCCTCCTGGATCAGGTCGAGGAAGAGCATGCCGCGACCGGTGTAGCGCTTGGCCAACGAGACGACGAGGCGGAGGTTGGCCTCGAGGAGGTGGTTCTTGGCGCGGCGACCGTCGTCGGAGATCCACTCGAGCTCCTCGAGGATCTTCGGCGTGATCTTGCCGCCCTTGGCCATCTTCTCCTCGGAGAACAGGCCGGCCTCGATGCGCTTGGCGAGCTCGACCTCCATCTCGGCGTTGAGCAGCGGGACCTTGCCGATCTGCTTGAGGTAGTCCTTGACCGGGTCGGCGGTGGCGCCGGCCACCATGACCTGCTGGGCAGGCTCGTCGGTGTCATCGGCGGCCGAGACCACGAACGAGGATGTGGCCGTGGCCTCTTCCTCGTCCTCCTTGATGGTCGGGTCGACCTTGACGTCCTTCTCGAACTGCTCGTCGGGGATGTCGGGGAGGATCTTCTTGCCGTCGGGGCCGACCACGGCCTTGGCCGGCAGCTCGACCTCGACCACCGCGTCGTCGTCCTTCTTGGCCGCAGCCTTCTTGGCGGGGGCCTTCTTGGCAGCGGTCTTGGCGGCCGGCGCCTCGGCCGCAGCCTTCTTCGCCGGACCGGGCTTGGCAGCAGTCTTGGAGGTGGTGGTGCTCTTGCGGGGCGCACTGGCCGCCACGGCCTTCGCGTGGTCGTCGGCGTTGAGCGCGACGGTGATGCCCTGGCTGCCCAGGTGAACCATCAGCGCGCGCAGGTGACGAGGCTCGATCGCGGCTGCCTCACTGGCTCGTCGGACCGCCTCCGGACTGAGGGTTCCAGTGGGGGCTGCCTGCTCCAGCAGGCCGACGATCTCGGGGTGAGCCAAAACCTCAGCGGGGAGCAACTTGCGCGAGCTCGAAGACACGAACACCTCTCGAAAACAGCAATTGGGGCGCGGCAAAGCCCGGTAACGTCAAGAGCCGCTCTCGTATTCTGCCACGGCGACCCAGCAAACCAAGCCTCGACCCCCGCATCGGGCACCCGGGAATCGTTTCACTGGACCTTCGCCTGCGCCTTCTTCTGCTTCTTGTAGTCGCGGACTTCCTGCAGGCTCTGCGGGTCGACCACGTCGGCGACCGAGCGTCGCCCGGGCAGGGCGTAGTCGCCCGCGGCCGCCTCCCACCCGGCCGGTCGTACGTCGAGCTGCTTGGCCAGCAACGCGACGAGGATCTGGGCCTTCTGCTTGCCGAACCCCGGGAGCTCCTGGATCCGCTTGAACAGGTCCGAGCCGTCGGCGGCTTCCTCCCAGAGTCGTTCCGTGCGGCCGTCGTACTTCTCGACGACCAGCGCGGCAAGCGCCTGGATGCGGGTGGCCATGGAGCCCGGGAACCGGTGCACCGCCGGCGTGGTGGCGCACATGTCGGCGAACTCCTGCGGGTCGGCCTCGGCGATGCGGACGACGTCGAGACTGCCGAACCGGTCGAGCACCTTGGCCGGGCCCATGAAGGCGTGCTCCATCGGGTACTGCTGGTCGAGGAGCATGCCGCACACGAGTGCGAACGGGTCGTCGGTCAGGACCTTGTCGGCCGCCGGATCACCGGTGATGTGGATCGCCATGTGCCCATCTTGCCACCGCCCGGTTGTGGAGGACGGTGTCGGTGGAGCCCGTCGATGCGGCAGGGTGGGCACATGGCCGACACCGAGACCCGCGCCGACCTGCGCCTGACGGTGCACCAGTTCCGTCGGTCGAACCGGCGTCGGGTCTTCCCACCGGTGCTGCACGTCGGTGCCCTCACCGGTCCCGCGGTGCACTGGCCACTGGAGGACGACTCCCCCGCCCCCGACGCCGGACTCCGGGCCGAGATCGCGTCGGCGCTGCTGAGCCGGGCCCTCCTCGACCATGACCGGCCCGCGTGGTGGCTCACCCGTGTGGGAGTTCCCGAGCCGCATGACCTCGACCTGGCGTGGGCGCCGGTGCTCGACCGGGTCAGTGCCGAGGCCGGCATCGAGCCGCGTTGCATCGTCGTGGTCACCAAGGCCGGGTGGTTCGAACCACTCGGCGACGACCGGGCAACGTGGACCCGCCTGCGGGTACGCGGCACCGTCTGAGGCGACGCCGACGGGCTCACGCCTCCCAGGTGTGCACGGGCTCGTTGCTGTGCATCAGCTCGCGGTAGTCGACCAGCGTGTGGCGCAGGGCGTCGGCCCGGTCCATCGACGCGCCGTGGCGGGCACAGCGCTGCGCGAACCACTCCGAGCCGTTGGTGCCGATCAGGCAGCGCTGCTCGATGATGCCGAGCAGCCGGTCGGACTCCTCGGTCGAGGCACCCCAGTCGGCCAGTCCCTCGCGGGCCAGCGGCAGGAGCCGGCGCAGCACCAGCTCGGAAGCCGACACCTGCCCGACCCCCGGCCAGTAGACCTGCGCCTCGATGCCTTGGCGGGCGGCCGCGTGGAAGTTCTCCTCCGCCGCGCTGAAGGACATCTGCGACCACAGCGGACGCTCGGCGTGAGCCAGGCTGCGCACCAGCCCGAAGTAGAAGGCGACATTGGCCATCGTGTCCACCACAGTGGGGCCCGCGGCGAGCACCCGGTTCTCGACCCGCAGGTGGGGCACTCCCCCGGCAATGTCGTAGACCGGCCGGTTCCAGCGGTAGATCGTGCCGTTGTGCAACCGCAGCTCGGCCAGCTCGGGGACGCCGCCGGCCTCGAGGACGGCCAGCGGGTCCTCGTCCTCGGTGACCGGCAGGAGTGCCGGGAAGTAGCGGACGTTCTCCTCGAAGAGGTCGAAGACCGAGGTGACCCAGCGCTCGCCGAACCACACCCGGGGCCGCACGCCCTGCGCCTTCAGCTCCTCGCTGCGCGTGTCGGTGGCCTGCTCGAACAACGGGATCCGGGTCTCACGCCACAGCTCCTTGCCGAGGAGGTACGGCGAGTTGGCGCCGACCGCGAGCTGCATCGCCGCGATTGCCTGCGACGCGTTCCAGTAGGCCGCGAACTCGTCGGGCGTGGTCTGCACGTGCACCTGGGTGCTGGTGCAGGCCGCCTCGGGGACGATCGAGTCGGCGGTGGCCTTGAGGCGCTCGACTCCGTTGATGTCGATCACGATGTCCTCGCCGCGGGCGGCGAGGATCTGGTCGCTGAGCAGCTGGTAGCGCGGGTTGCTGCTCAACGACGAGGGGCTCATGTGGCCCTCGGAGAGGGTCGGCAGGATTCCGATCATCACCATGTGGGCGCCCACCGCCGCCGCCTTCGACTCGGCGTCGTTGAGGCTGACCCGCAGGTTCTGCTCGTACGCCGTGAGGCCACCGTCGCGCAGGTGGCGTGGCGGCACGTTGATCTCGACGTTGAACTGGCCCAGCTCGGTCTGGAAGTCGGCGTCGGCGATCTGTGCCAGCACCTCGGCGTTCTTCAGCGCCGGGTCACCGGACTCGTCGACGAGGTTCAGCTCGATCTCGAGCCCGGTCATCGGGTCGTCGGTGTCGAACCGTGCCTCGCGCAGCATCCGCGCGAACACGTCGAGGCACTGCCGCACCTTCTCGCGGTGGCGCGTGCGATCGGCCCGGGAGAACTCCTGTGCCACCACTTCTTCGCCCATTCAGGCAGCGTAATGGGTTTGGCCGACGTCGTGTGGTGGTTGGCGGGCCGGTTTGAGCCGGCAGTCGCCCAAGGGGTCAGGCGCCGTCCAAGAGGGCGGGCAGCGCGTTGACCGGCTCCCAGGCGGCCGGCGGAAGGGCCTGCTCGAGTGCCTGTCCGAGCAACCGCACCATGCCGTAGTCGGGGTCGATCAGGGCAGCACGATCGAGGGCGCACCAGGCCAGCGCGCCACTGCCGGTCAGCCACGCCGCGAAGGCCAGCAGGGCTGCGGGCACGAGCTGGAGGTCGTCGCGGGTGCGGCGCACCAGGTCGCGCCACAGGTCGACGTGTGCGGCGGCCGTCTCGCGGGACATCAGCCCCCACGCCACGTCGCGCAGGTCGCGGTCCTGGCAGGCCACCACGAGTCGGCCGGCCTCCGCGGCGGTCAGTGGCGTCTCGTCCTCGATGTGGGTGACCACCACCTGCTGCACCCATCGGGCCTCGGCCACCGGGTCGAACCTGCCGCGCCGGACTGCGGCCTCGAGGATCGCGGACTCCACGGCCTCGATGGCCACCAGGTCGGTGCCGACCAGTGAGTCGACCAGGTCGTCACGC
The DNA here is from genome assembly GCF_001427925.1 of Nocardioides sp. Root151. Taxonomy (NCBI): domain Bacteria; kingdom Bacillati; phylum Actinomycetota; class Actinomycetes; order Propionibacteriales; family Nocardioidaceae; genus Nocardioides; species Nocardioides sp. Root151. The sequence continues at coordinate 384,296 of NZ_LMGG01000004.1, read as the reverse complement.
GAGTCGTGGGTGACCCGCCCGTCGAGCACGGCCTGCGCCGCGAAGGGATGGCTCCTCTCGTCGTAGACGATGCCGTCGGCCAGGTCGTCGGCGCCGCCCAGCATGGGGTACCAGCGGTTCCCGGAGACGCGCAGCATCTCGACGACGTCGACCCCCTCGGCCACCAGGGCGGCACCGAGTGCGTGCAACGCCTCGGCACTCGGGCCCGGATCGTCGCCGTAGGCGATCAGCACCGCGCGGGGCACCCGGTGCCGCCGCACCGGGTCGAGCAGGCAGGCCACCATGTCGGCCAGGTCGTCGGGCGCGTCGGGCAGGTCGACCCGGGCGTGGAACGTCGGCTGGTCTGCGCCGAAGGTGAGCATCACCATCGACTGCTCGGGCCGGAAGCCCAGCACGTAGGGCACCAACGCGAGGAGGTCCTCGGGGGTGCGGGCGGTCAGGGTCGTCGGGGCTGTGGTGGGTGGTTTCATGCGGTCAAGGCTGCGCCGCTCCGGGGACGCTGTCCGGCCCCCGAGGATGCCCCTGTGGAATACGCCGACACCAAATTCCACGTGCACGGTTAGCGGCGCACCGGCGGTAGGTTTCCGGTCATGGAGTGGGAGGCATGAGGGCGCAGGCATCGGTGCTGCACATCGACCTCGACGCGTTCTTCGCCTCCGTGGAGCAGCGTGACAAGCCGTCCCTGCGCGGCAAGCCCGTCGTGGTGGGAGGCACCGGCGGGCGAGGTGTGGTCGCCGCCGCGTCCTACGAGGCCCGGGCCTTCGGCGTGAGGTCGGCCATGTCGACCCGCGAGGCCCGGGCGAAGTGCCCGCACGCGGCGTACCTCTCCGGCCGGTTCCACGCCTACCGCGAGACCTCCGCGCGCATCATGGCGGTGCTGCGCGAGGCCTCTCCCCTGGTCGAGCCCCTCTCCATCGACGAGGCGTTCGTCGATCTCGCCGCCAGCGACCTCACGACGTACGACGTCGAGGCGGTGACCGCGTTCGGCGAGGAGCTCCGCGAGCGGGTGCGTGAGGCCTCGGGCGGCCTGACCGCGAGCGTCGGCATCGGCTCGTCGAAGTTCATCGCCAAGGTGGCCAGCGACCTCGACAAGCCCGACGGGCTCTTCGTGGTGCCGCCCGGCACCGAGCAGGAGCTGCTGCGGCCGATGAACGTGAGCGTGATCCCCGGGGTGGGCCCGGCCACCGCCGAGCGGCTGCGACGTGCGGGCGTGCACACGGTCGCGGAGCTGGAGAGGATCAACGAGGACGAGCTGGTCCGGTTGGTCGGCAAGGCACACGGGGTCGGCCTGTGGCGGCTCGCCAGGGCCATGGACGACCGGGCCGTGGAACCGGTGCGCGAGACCAAGTCGGTCAGTGTCGAAGGCACCTACGAGGACGACCTGACCGATCGACGGCTGATGGACGGCCTGCTCACCCGCCAAGCCGCCAACGTGGCCGACCGGCTGCGCAAGGAAGGCATGTCGGGACGCACCGTCAGCATCAAGGTGCGCCTGCACGACTTCACGACGCTGAGCCGCTCGAACACCCTCGCCTCCCCCACCGACAGCGCCCAGGTCATCGGCCGGGTGGCACGCTCGCTCCTGGTCGACCTCGACGTCTCGGGCGGGGTCCGCCTGCTCGGTGTCGGTGTCTCCGGCCTGGCCGACTGGGTGCAGGACGACCTCTTCGGTCCCGAACCCGAGGACGTGGAGCCCGAGCCGGCGCCCGACGTGCCGACCGCCCGGCAACGCTCCTGGGCACCGGGCAGCGACGTCACGCACGACGAGTTCGGGGCCGGCTGGGTGTGGGGCTCGGGCAAGGGCGTGGTGACGGTGCGCTTCGAGACCGCGGAGACCGGTCCCGGTCCGGTGCGCAGCTACAAGGTGGACGACCCGGCGCTGGCGCGGTTCGTCCCCGATCCCGAGTGAGCGCCTCAGGTTCACGGAACTAGAGTCCGGGGCATGCAACCGCCTGTCGCCGCACGCGTCCCCTCCGAGCACACCGTCCACGGCCACACCGTGCTCGACGACTACGAATGGCTGCGCGAGAAGGACAACCCCGAGGTCATCGCCCACCTCGAGGCCGAGAACGCCTGGACCGAGGACCGCACCGCCCACCTGGCCGACCTGCGACGGTCGATCTTCGACGAGATCAAGGCCCGCACCCTCGAGACCGACCTGTCGGTGCCGGCCCGGATGCGCGGTCACTGGTACTACTCCCGTTCCTTCGAGGGCAAGGAGTACGGCGCCTCGTGCCGCATCGCCGTCTCCGACCCCGACGACTGGACCCCGCCGCGCCCGGCCGAGCACGCCGCCGCGGACCAGCCGGCCCTGCCCGGTGAAGAGGTGCTGCTCGACCTGAACGAGCTCGCCGCCGGCCACGAGTTCTTCTCCCTCGGCGGGTCGTCGGTGACCAACGACGAGAAGCTCCTCGCCTACGCGGTCGACGTGGTCGGCGACGAGCGCTACACCGTCCGGGTCCTCGACCTGGCCACCCGCGAGCTCCTCGACGACGAGATCACCGGCACCCTCGGCGGCGCCACGTGGCACCCCGACGGCACCGCGTTCTTCTACACGACCGTCGACGAGAGCTGGCGCGCCGACAAGATCTGGAAGCACACCCTCGGCACGCCCCAGGCCGACGACGAGCTGGTCTTCCACGAGACGGACCCGCGTTTCTGGGTCGGCATCGGCCGGTCGCGCTCCGACCGCTTCCTGATGATCGCCTCGGGGGCCAAGACCACGGCCGAGTACCGCGTGCTCGACACCGCCGACCCCGACGCCGACTTCGCGGTGTACGCCGAGCGCGAGGACGGCGTCGACTACGGGCTCGAGCACGCCGTCATCGGTGGCAATGACGTCTTCCTGGTCCTGCACAACGCGAACGGCCCCAACTTCGAGATCGGGCGCGCCCCGGTCACGCCGACCCCGAAGGCCGGCTGGGAGCCCTTGATCGCCCACGACGAGGCGGTCCGGGTCGAGGACGTCGACGCGTTCGCCGGCCACCTCGTGGTGCACCAGCGCAGCGAGGGACTCACCCAGCTGCGCATCCTGGAGCTCGACGCGGCTGGCATCTCCGACGACTACCGGGTGCGCTTCGAGGACGCCGTCTACACGATCGGCTCCGGAGGAAACCCGGAGTTCCACCAGCCCGTCGTACGCCTCGGCTACACGACGATGGCCAAGCCCGCGGCGATCCACAACTACGATGTGCGCACCCGCGAGCTGACCCTGCTCAAGCAGGCCCCGGTGCTCGGCGGCTACGACGCCGCCCACTACGAGGAGCACCGGGTGTGGGCCACCGCCCCGGACGGCGTACGCGTGCCGATCTCGCTGGTCGTGCCCGCCGGCGCGCCCCGCGACGGCTCGGTGCCGGTGCTGCTCTACGGGTACGGCGCCTACGAGATGTCCATCGACCCCTACTTCTCGATCGCCCGGCTCTCGATGCTCGACCGCGGCGCCGGCTTCGCGATCGCCCACGTGCGCGGTGGCGGCGAGATGGGCCGCCACTGGTACGACGACGGCAAGCTGATGCACAAGCAGAACACCTTCTCCGACTTCATTGCCTGTGCCCGGCACCTCATCGACGACGGCTGGACCAGCCCCGACCGTCTCGTCGCCGAGGGCGGCAGCGCCGGCGGCCTGCTGATCGGCGCCGTGGCCAACCAGGCCCCCGAGCTCTTCGCCGGGCTCGTCGCCCAGGTGCCGTTCGTGGACGCCCTCACCTCGATGCTCGACTCGACCCTCCCGTTGACCGTCGTGGAGTACGAGGAGTGGGGCAACCCGGAGGCGGACCCGGCGGTCTACGACTACATGCGCGGCTACTCGCCGTACGACAACGTGGCCGCGGTCGACTACCCGCCGATCCTGGCCGAGACCTCCCTCAACGACACCCGGGTGCTCTACGTGGAGGCGGCCAAGTGGGTGGCCCGCCTGCGCGCCACCGCCACCGGCCGCCGGGACTTCCTGTTGCGCACCGAGATGTCGGCCGGCCACGGTGGAGTCTCCGGGCGCTACAAGTCCTGGACCGACCGCGCGTTCTCCCTCGCCTGGATCCTGGACCGGATGAACCTGGCCGAGACGGGTACCGGTCCCTCGGCGGATTTCCCTGAGGGCCCCTGAGAAGTCCCTGAGAAGTGGCTCAGACGGCAACTTTCGGAACTCGCCACGCGTCTATCCATGTGTAACCACGAACGGTCCGCCCCGGCGGGAATCTCCCCCGGTCGAGGTTTGTTGGATCAGATGTGTGGGGCGGTCTCCCAACGGCCCCACCGAACAAGGAGGGGTTCATATGGCCAGCAGGACCGCGATGCGCGAGATCGAGGGTCGCGACAGCGTCGGGCTCTACCTCGACGAGATTGCCCGCAATCCGCTGCTCGACGCAGCCACCGAAGTGGAACTCTCCAAGACGATCGAAGCCGGCCTGATGGCCGAGAGCCTCCTCGCGGAGGGCCGCATCGGCCGCCGCAAGGGTGGCGCCCCCAAGAGTGCCACCGAGGAAGAGCTCGAATGGATCGCCGAGGAGGGCCGCAAGGCCGTCCAGACGTTCATCAACGCCAACCTGCGCCTGGTCGTGTCGATCGCCCGCAAGTACGGCCGGGCACAGATGCCGATGCTCGACCTGATCCAGGAGGGCAACACCGGCCTGATCCGCGCCGTCGAGAAGTTCGACTACGCGAAGGGCTACAAGTTCTCCACCTACGCCACCTGGTGGGTGCGCCAGGCGATCACGCGTGGCATCGCCCAGCAGGCCCGCGTCGTACGCCTGCCCGTGCACGTCGTCGAGGAGCTCAACCAGGTGGGCAGTGCCCGTCGCACCCTCGAGCGCCAGCTCGGCCGCGACCCGGAGCCGCAGGAGATCGCCCTCGAGCTCGGCATGGACCTCGACCGGGTCATCGACCTCCTGCGCTGGGGGCGTGACCACGTCAGTCTCGACACACCTGTCGACGAGGACGGCGATACCTCGCTGGGCGACCTGATGGCCCAGGAGACCACGCCGAGCCCCGATCTCGAGGTGCTCGACACCGAGAGCCGCGACCGTCTCAACCGACTCGTGGGCCAGCTCGACGAGCGCGCCGCCGACATCATCCGGTCGCGCTACGGCCTGGTCGACGGTCGCCAGCACAAGCTGGCCGACATCGGTGCCAAGCACGGCATCTCCGCCGAGCGGGTGCGCCAGCTCGAGCGGGAGGCGCTGCAGAAGCTGCGCACCTTCGCCGACCCCGACCTGGCCGCGTGACGCTGCCCTAGCCCCGACAAGCTCCGCTCAGTCGACTGCGGAGACAAGCTCCGCGAGGACCTCTGCCACCCGATGGCGGAGGTCTTCGTGCGTCCCGGTGTTGTCGATGACGTGGGTGGCGATCGCGAGGCGCTCCTCGGCGTCGGCCTGGGCGGCGATGCGTGACTTGGCTTCCTCCTCCGTCCAGCCGCGGTCACGCACCATGCGCTCGACCTGTACGTCGGCCGGCGCGTGCACCACGATCACGGCGTCGAACGTGTCGGCACGACCACTCTCGGCGAGCAGCGGGATGTCGTGCACCACGACGTCGTCGGGCCCGGCCGCGGACTCCAGCTCGACGATGCGCTCGAAGACCAGCGGGTGCACGATCGCCTCCAACCGCTTGCGGGCGGCCTCGTCGCCGAACACCAGGCGGCCCATCGCGGGCCGGTCCAGGTCGCCCTGCGGGGTCAGCAGGCCGTCCCCGAACTCGGCGACCACGGCCGCGAGCCCCGGCGTACCCTGCTCGACGACCTCGCGCGCCAGCGCGTCGGCATCGATGATCACCGCACCGAGTTCGGCAAGGATCGCCGACACGGTGCTCTTCCCCGAGGCGACTCCCCCGGTCAGTCCAACCCTCATGCCCGGAACCCTAACCGTTGCCGGCGACTGCTAGTCGTTGGCCTCGAGCAGCCGGCGCAGCAGGCGGTCGAGCTCCTTGCGGTCCGCCGCGGGCAGCACCGACAGGAACTCACGGGCAGCACGGGCCCGGACGTCGTCGATCAGGCCACACGTCTCGCTGCCGGTGTCCGTGACCGTCACGCACGTGGCCCGACGGTCGTGGGGGTCGGCGCAGCGCAGCACCAGGCCCCGGCGCTCGAGGGCGTCGACCACCTCGGTGGCCGAGCGCGGGGCGATGCGCAGGTGCTCGGCCAGCACGGACAGCCGAGGCGCCTCGAGGTCGCGGATGAGTCGGAGCGCCCGGGCCTGGCCCGGCGCGAGGTCCCATTCGGAGAGCCCCGCGCTGAACCGCCGGCGCAGCGAGCGTGCGGTCGACTGGAGAAGGTCGCCGGTGTTGTCACCCATGCGCGCACCCTACCGGATTGGACGGGCATGCTCATAGTGAGGCACCCTCAGCATATGAACTGACCAAAGGAACGGGTGGTCACATGGATACCCCCACACTCACCGACGGAGGTGGCCGCAAGGGCGGCCGCTCGCCCCGTCCCGACCCGGCCGACCGTCGCCAGCTCGCCGAGTCCCCTGTCTCCCTGCGCCGCATCATGCGGCTGTTCACGCCGTACCGCGCGCGCCTGGGCGTCATCATCGCCCTCATCGTCTCCAGCTCCGTGATCGGCCTGGCCCAGCCGTTCCTGGTCAGGCACGTCATCGACGCTGCGCTCCCCCGCCAGGACGTTCGACTGCTGCTCTGGTGCGTCGGCGGCATGGTCGCCGTGGCGGTGGCCAGCGCCGCAATCGGCGTCGTGCAGACCTGGATGTCGACCGCCGTCGGACAGCAGGTCATGCACCGACTGCGCACCGACCTGTTCGCCCACCTGCAACGCCAGTCCGTCGGATTCTTCACCCGCACCCGCGGCGGAGAGGTGCAGTCACGCCTGACCCACGACATCAGCGGCATGCAGTCGGTGGTCACCTCGACCGCCACCTCGATCGCGGCCAACGTCACGGTCGTGATCGGCACGGCGGTCGCGATGGCCGCACTCAGCTGGCGACTTGCCCTGCTCTCGCTGGTGGTCCTCCCGCCGGCCGTCTGGCTGACCCGCCAGGTGGCCCGCATGCGCCACACCATCACCGCGGAGCGCCAGCGCCGCCTGGCCGACATGCACGTGCAGGTCGAGGAGAGCCTCTCGGTCAGCGGCGTGCTGCTCAGCAAGACCCTGGGCGCCGCACCCGCGATGACGCGCCGCTTCGAGGAGACCTCCCACGACCTGGTCGGCCTCGAGATCCGCTCCCGGCTCGCGGGCCGCTGGCGGATGGCCACGATGAACATCATCTTCGCGACCATCCCGGCCGTGATCTACCTGGCCGCCGGGCTCCCGGCCACGTCGGGCGGCATGACCATCGGCACCCTGGTCGCGTTCACCGCCCTGCAGGGCACGTTGTTCCGGCCGCTGATGGCGCTGCTCAACGTCGGCGTCGACATCACCGCCTCGCTCGCGCTCTTCAGCCGCATCTTCGAGTACCAGGACCTCCCCGTCGAGATCGACGACCCGGCTGCTCCGGCCGACGTACGGCGTGAGGCGGTGCGCGGCGACGTCACCTTCGACGCCATCACGTTCGCGTACGACGACGGAGCGCCCGTCCTCGAGGGCATCGACCTGGCAGTGCCCGCAGGCACAACGCTGGCGCTCGTCGGCGAGACCGGCAGCGGCAAGAGCACCCTGGCCTCACTCGTGGCACGGCTGCACGACCCGACGTCGGGTCGCGTGCGCATCGACGGCACCGACCTCCGGGACCTGCGACTCACCGACCTGGCCGAACTGGTCGGCGTGGTCACCCAGGAGACCTATCTCCTGCACGCATCCGTCAAGGACAACCTGCTCCACGCGCGGCCCGACGCCACCGACACGCAGATCGAGGAGGCCTGCCGGGCCGCGCGCATCCACCACGTGATCGCCGCGCTCCCCCAGGGCTACGACACCGTGGTCGGCGCCCGGGGCCACCGGTTCTCCGGTGGTGAGAAGCAACGCCTGGCCATCGCCCGCACGCTCCTGCGCGACCCCCGCATCCTCGTGCTCGACGAGGCCACCAGCGCCCTCGACAACGAGACGGAACGCGCCATCCAGGGCGCGCTCGACGAGGTCAGCATCGGTCGCACCACGATCACGATCGCGCACCGCCTCTCCACGGTGCGCAACGCCGACCAGATCGCCGTCCTCGACAAGGGTCGTGTGGTCGAGCTCGGCACGCACGACGAGCTGCTCGTCGCGGGTGGCCGCTACGCTGCCCTGGTCCGCGGCGGGCTGACCGCGGAGCCGCTGGCAGCCTGATCCACAGGTCCGCTCAGCCGAGCGCGTGCCGGCTCATCTCACGCGGACGCACGCCGCGGAATCGGCAGCCAACCTGCCCGCGACGCCGCCGCGCTCCGCGACGACGCGGACCCACAGGTGGCTGGCGGCAGAGGTCAACACGGCCGAGGTGGTGGACACCCTGCGTGCGATGCGGAAGGCCGAGTCCGTCGGCGCGGAGCGGCAGTTGCGCGCGGCCGCCGCACTGATCCGATACCGGGTCGCCTCCGGCACCCGACGCATTGACACCGCCACGACGTCGCGACGCGGCGAGGTCGCTTGCACCGCGTGCACCGGCCTGGGCAGCGGAGTGGTGAGCGGCCCTCGAGCCCGGTACGTGCCGGCGATCCCGTCGCGCCAGGCCCGCACCGAGAACTCATATCTGGCCCCGCTCCTGAGCCCGCTCAGCGTTGCACGACGCGTCGTCACGCGCGGGCGCATCGACCAGGTCACTGCACCCACCTTCCGGAAACGCACCTGATAGGCGTCGGCACGCGACACTGCCGTCCACGCGAGCGAGGCCTGTCCGAACGGTGACAGGGAGACCGTCAGGCTGCCCGGCGCTGCCGGTCGCGGCGTCACGGTGACGACGTTGGACCGGATGTCGGGCTCCGCCGCCCAGTAGCCCTTGACCGGTCGCAGCCGGAACTCATACCGATGCCCGTTGGCCGCTGGCCCGTGCCACGAGGTGGCATCGGCGACCTCTGCCCATTGCCGCCACGGCGTCCCGTTGGTCCGGTCACGCCCCTCGACGATCTGGCTGGTGGCCCGGGGGCTCAGCGTCCAACTCAGTGCGACCGAGCCGTCCGCCGCCGATCCACTCAGCGGCGGCGCTCCCCGTGGCCCCAGTGGGACGTCCGGGAAGGGCCGCGAGAACGGGGAGCCGACACCGAGCCCTGACAGGGCGTCCTCGACGGCCGCCGCGAGGACGTACTCCCCCGCTGCGTTCGGATGCCCCGGATCCCAGGTGTGCTGTCGAAACTCGAAGCCCTTGTCCGCATCGGCGACCCGGATCGGCGACACCTCGGTCGTCAGTTCGGCTGCGGTGTCGCTGAGCATCGCGTTGTATTCCACGGCGCCCGGGACCCAGTGCTGGGGAACCCGCGAGACCACCAAGCTGATCGACGAGTCGGCCGCCCGCACCTTCGCGATGAAGTCACGCGCCAACTGGTCCACGCCCGCGGGAGGGATCTGGAGCCAGGTCAGGTCGTTGACCCCGAGCATGACGACCACCACGTCAGGGTGGTAGGCCTCCACCAGTTGGTCGATGGGCGTGTCGGGGAAGGCGTACGACAGCCCCCACAATGACGCATGGTCACGGTCGAAGTCGGGGTCCATGTAGTCCTGTGACCCTTCGCCGTGGGGCCCGAGTCCATGGAGGTCGTCGCGGGGTCCCACGAAGTCGATCGTCGCGCCGGAAGCAACGAGCTGCTGCCACAGGCGATAGCGCCAGGTCCAGTCGCCGGAGGATCCGTGCGTGACGGAGTCACCCACGATGAGGATCCTCGTGGGCTCCGCCTCGTCACTCGGTGAAGAGGCTGCGGGAGACGCTCCTGAGAGGAACAGGCCGGGTCCCATCAGCAGCAACACGAGGCATGACCGGAGCAACACGAGCATCCGCTGAGATTAGACGCAGCATCCGGGTTTCGGGCCCGAACAGGAGCATTGGCCCCGCGATGATGAAGCGCGTCACGAGGGTTCCCGGATCGCGCACAGCCTGGTCCGCGGCGGGATGACCGCTGGCCGCCTGAACCCGGAGGGCGCTCACCACGGCCAGGGCCGTACCGACGAACGGGCACAACGGACGCTTTCAGCGCCACATTGACCGGAATCGGGCCGTTGTGCCCGTTCGCCGGTACGGGCACAACGGGTCGGGAGTCGCCGGAGGCATCCCGGGGTCCGGGCCGGAACGGAACCCTTGGTCCGGAACCGCGATGATGGGGGAATGGACGAGGCCGAACTGCACGAGGGGTCCCGGGTCGCCCTGCTCGTTCCCGGCTCACCGGCGTACGTCGACCTGGTGATGGGACTGTTGGCCACCGGCGTCTTCCCGGTGCCCCTCGACCCGCGACTCACCGCTGCTGAACGCGAGAGGATCCTCGCCGACGTACGGCCCCATCTCGTGGTCGATGACGAGGCACAGGTGGCCCGCCTGCTGGCCCAGCTCCCCGCGGAGACCCGGCGGGCGCTCCCCCGGGCTCGGCCGATGCACGTCACCAGCGGCACCACCGGCACGCCGAAGGGCGTCCACAGCGGACTGCTCGCCGACGCAGCCGCCGCACTGGTCGCCGAGGAGCGCGACCTGTGGGGGTTCGCGGCCGACGACCTGAACCTCGTGCTGAGCCCGCTCTACCACTCGGCACCCCTGCGCTTCGCGATGGGGACGCTCCTGGCCGGCGGCCGGATCGTCGTCCCGGGCCCCTTCGATCCCGAGCGCATCACGCAGGCGATCGTCGACGAGCGGCCGACCACGATGTTCTGCGTCCCTGCCCACCTCCAGCGGCTCTTCGCCCACTGGGGCCGCGTCGGAGTGCCCGACCTGAGCAGCTTCCGGATGGTCGCACACGCGGGCGCTCCCTGCCCGCCGGCCGTCAAGCACCGGCTCATCGAGATCTTCCCTCCGGGCTCCACCTGGGAGTTCTACGGCTCCACGGAGGGCCAGTTCACCGCCTGTCGCAGCGAGGAGTGGCTCGAGCGTCCGGGCACCGTCGGGCGGGCCAGGCCGGGACGCACCCTGAGCGTGGACGACGACGGCCAGATCTGGTGCGCCGTACCTGCCCACGCGCGGTTCACCTACTTCGCCGCGCCGGAGAAGACCGCGCAGGCCTGGCGCGAGACTCCCGAGGGCCCGGCGTTCTCCGTCGGGGACCTGGGGCGCCTCGACGACGAGGGCTACCTCTATCTCGACGGGCGTCGCGAGGACCTCGTCATCACCGGCGGCGTGAACGTCTACCCGACCGAGGTCGAGAACACGCTGCGCGAGCTCGACGGCGTCGACGACATCGCCGTCTTCGGCGTCCCCGACGACGCGTGGGGCCAGCGCGTGGTCGCGGCCGTGGTGGGTACGGCGACCGCGGTCGACCTGGACGCCTTCGCCAGGCAGCACCTCGCGCCACCCAAGCGACCGAAGGACTACCGCTTCGTGCCGGAGCTCCCCCGCACGCTCACCGGCAAGGTCCGTCGCCAGGATCTCTCACGAACCAGCAGTCCTTGATGCTCGAGCCTGCAGTCGTTGCGGTCCCGACATCAAGAACTTCCGGTTCGGCCATCAAGACTTGGAGGTTCGCGACGCAGTAGCGGCTGGTTGGTGCTAGGCCGTGGCCTCGTCCTGGCGCGAGCTGAACAGCCGGCGGTAGCGCTGCGGGTTCACCCCGCGCGACCGGGTGAAGTGGTGACGCAACGTGGCCGCATTGCCGAAGCCCACCTCCGACGCGATCCAGTCGACCGGGTGGTCGGTGAGCTCGAGCAGCTCCTCGGCCGCGACCACGCGTTGCGCGGTGACCCACGCGTGAGGCGTGGTGCCGGTCTCGTCGCGGAACCGTCGGGCGAACGTGCGCGGCGACATGTGGTTGCGTGCGGCCAGGGCATCGACACTGAGGTCCTCGGCGAGGTTCTCCAGGATCCAGGTCAGCAGCGGACCCAGCGTCTCGGCGGCGCAGTCGGGCACGGCCCTCGCGATGAACTGGGCCTGTCCGCCGTCACGGTGCGGCGGGACGACCATGCGGCGGGCAGCGGTGGCGGCGACCTTCGCGCCGAACTGCTGGCGCATCAGGTGGAGCGCGGCGTCGAGGCCGGCGGCCGATCCGGCACCGGTGACGATCGTGCCGTCCTGCACGTAGAGCACGTCGGGGTCGACCTTCGCCTCGGGGAAGGCCCGGGTGAACTCGTCCACGTGGCGCCAGTGCGTCGTACACCTGCGGCCGTCGAGCAGACCGGCCTCGCCCAGCACGAAGGCACCGGTGCAGTGCGCGAACACGAAGGCGCCGCGTGCGTGGGCGCGGGCCAGGAGCTCCGCCACCTCGGGCGACGGGTCGAGGAAGTCGCGCTTGGGGGCCACACAGATCAGGTCGGCGTCCTCCGCCTCGTCGAGGCCGTGCTCGACGTGCAGGTCGTAGCCGGACGCACCGGCGACCCGGCCCGGCCGTGGAGTGACGACCACGAAGTCGAAGACCGGGTTGTCGTCCTCGGGGTGGTAGGGCTCGGCCCACACCTCACACATCGCGCCGAGCCCGAACGGCTCGGCTCCGTCCTGTACGACGACCGCCACCTTGCGCATGGGACGAGCATGCACCCATGTTGGCAGAAAATCAATGTCGAATGTCTTTACTGCCACTCGTGGCAGGATCTCAGGCAAGACAGACTTACTGCCATGAACCTCTTCCTGACAGTCCTCCTGGTCCTGGCCGCTGCGGCGTACGTCGCCTACCTGACGGCCTACATCCGCAACGACGGCTACGGCAGTCGGTCCTCCTCGGGCCTGCCCCGCAGTCACCCAAGCGACGTCTTCGAGCAAGGCGCCCGCGTGTGAGCCCACCACCCTCCCAACGAAAATGCCCGAAGGGCCCGAACATCAGTTGATGTCCGGGCCCTTCGTGCGTGCTGTGTGTGCTGGCGCTGTGCCTGTGGGTCAGGCGCCCCCACCGGTGAGCTTCTCGCGAAGCGCCTGCAGCGCCTCGTCGGAAGCCAGCGAACCGCCGGTCTCGGCCTCGGGAGCAGCGGACTCGGTGCCACCGCTGGAGTACGAGGTGGCCTCGCCAGCCTCGGCCTCGGCAACCTTCGCGTCGGCCTGCTGCTTGACGTGGGCCTCCCAGCGGGCGTGCGCCTTGGCGTACTGCTCTTCCCAGGCCGCGCGCTGCTCGTCGAAGCCCTCGAGCCACTCGCCCGTCTCGGGGTCGAAGCCGTCGGGGTAGATGTAGTTGCCCTGCTCGTCGTACGACGCGGTCATGCCGTAGAGCGTCGGGTCGAACTCCTCGGCCTCGCTGGCCGTGGCGGTCTCGTTGGCCTGCTTGAGGGACAGCGAGATGCGACGACGCTCGAGGTCGATGTCGATGATCTTGACCATGACGTCGTCGTTGACCTGGACGACCTGCTCCGGGATCTCCACGTGGCGCTCGGCCAGCTCGGAGATGTGGACCAGGCCCTCGATGCCCTCTTCGACGCGCACGAACGAACCGAACGGAACCAGCTTGGTGACCTTGCCGGGCACGATCTGGCCGATCTGGTGGGTCCGGGCGAAGTGCTGCCACGGGTCTTCCTGCGTCGCCTTGAGCGACAGCGAGACGCGCTCGCGGTCCATGTCGACGTCGAGCACCTCGACGGTGACCTCGTCGCCGACCGTGACGACCTCGGACGGGTGGTCGATGTGCTTCCAGGACAGCTCGGAGACGTGGACGAGACCGTCGACGCCGCCGAGGTCCACGAAGGCACCGAAGTTGACGATCGAGGAGACGACGCCCTTGCGGATCTGGCCCTTCTGGAGCTGGGTCAGGAAGCCCTGGCGAACCTCGGACTGGGTCTGCTCGAGCCACGCACGACGCGACAGGACCACGTTGTTGCGGTTCTTGTCGAGCTCGATGATCTTCGCCTCGAGCGTCTGGCCGACGTACGGCTGCAGGTCGCGGACGCGACGCATCTCGACGAGCGACGCGGGCAGGAAGCCGCGCAAGCCGATGTCGAGGATGAGGCCGCCCTTGACGACCTCGATGACGGTGCCCTCGACGACGCCGTCCTCTTCCTTGACCTGCTCGATGGTGCCCCAGGCGCGCTCGTACTGGGCGCGCTTCTTGGACAGGATCAGGCGGCCTTCCTTGTCCTCCTTCTGGAGGACCAGGGCCTCGACCTCATCACCGACGGCGACGACCTCGGACGGGTCGACATCGTGCTTGATGGAAAGCTCGCGGGAGGGGATGACACCCTCGGTCTTGTAGCCGATGTCGAGCAGGACCTCGTCGCGGTCCACCTTGACGATGGTGCCGGCGACGATGTCTCCGTCGTTGAAGTACTTGATGGTCGCGTCGATTGCCGCGAGGAAGTCCTCTTCAGAACCGATGTCGTTGACCGCAACCTGGGGTGCGTCGTAATCGGGAAGAGTGGAGATGGTGCTCGTCATAAGGGAAGTGATTCCTTGGATGGATGAAGGTCGTGCGGGCACGCGACAGGCCGGTTTCACTACCGATTCAGCACGGCCGGCGACCGCCCCTGGAAGTTCGGGACGTACGTCGGACTGATAGCGAGCGAGGATCCACTCCGTCCGGGACGCAGGCAGACCTGAGGCGCAACCTAAAGATTACGTGCCCGGAGGTCGCCCCGTCCAACTGGGGCACCCACCCGCCCATGCACAACTGACACCGGCCGCATAGCCCACTTGGGTCATTTACCCAATTCCGGGGACGCCGGCGCCGGTGCGACCCTACGATCGCGCCGGGTGCTCAGGCACCAGTCCTTCCCATTCGTCTCCCCTTCATCGTCCTCATCTGCCCCGGGTACAGGAGCTCCTCCATGGGATATCGCGCACGCACAGCTGCCGCGTTGTCACTCACCACCGCCTCGCTCTACTCCGTCATGCTCCTCCAACAGCCTGCGCAGGCCGATCCACTGCCCGCGCCGTACGACGCCCAGGCGCACGCCGACGTGGCCTCGCTGTCCGCGAACCTGCTCGGTGGAAACCTGGCCGGGCTGGTCGTCGGCCACGCACAGGCGACGGCTGACAGCACCGCCGGCACTGCCAGCGGCGTCTCCAAGAACGCCGAGGTCTCCGTCGCAGGCTTCCCGATCACGGTCGACGACCAGACCAGCACCTCCCCGGCGCCCATGAACCCGCCGGCCGAGAGCCTGCTTCCCCTCAACCTCTCCCCCGTCGCCAACGTCGGAGTGATCACCGGGGACACCGAGGCCAACTACGTCGACGCGAACACGTGCCCTCCGGCGTCCGGTGCCCAGCGGGTGGTCTCCGACGCGAAGACCGATCTCGCCTCGCTGACCGTCCTGGGCGTCGCCGGACTGGGCAATCTCGTGAACGTGGGCGCGTCGAGCGTCCGTTCCACCACAGCGCTCACCGACACGGATGCCGACGGAGCCTCCGACGTGACCTCCACCGTCGAGGCCACAGTGGGCGACATCCAACTGCTGGGCAACCAGGTCCAGGTCGAGGTGACCTCACCCGTGAAGGTGGAGGCGTCGTCCGACGGCACCACCGGAACTGCTGGGTTCGCGGACCCCGCCACAGTCGTGGTCCACGTCGGCGGCACCGACATCCCGATCCCGCTCAACGGCAGCCCCGTCCAGATCGACCTGCCGATCGCACTCGAAGCGTTGGTGGACCTGACCATCACCGGCTTCAGCCCGACCGACCAGTCCACGGGTGCCACCGGTGAGGCCAACCTGCAGTCTCTGCTCCGTGTCCAGCTCAAGGTCCTCGGCGCCCTGCCGGGCCTGCCCGATGCTGCCAACGTCGACCTCAGCCTGGTGCCGCTGCACGTGAAGGCCACCGCCCCCGCGGGCGGCGTCGAATGCCCGGTCGATCCCAATGCCGACCCCGACGGCGACGGACTCACCAATGCCGAGGAGACCGACCTCGGTACCGACCCCCAGNGACACTGACGGCGACACCCTGCAGGACGGCGCCGAGGTGAACGGCACCAGCAACGACTTCGACACCACCCCGACCAACCCCCTCGAGGCCGACACCGACAACGACGGCCTCACCGACGCCGAGGAGAACACGGCCACCACCAACCCGAACGACGCCGACACCGACGACGGCGGCGTCAACGACGGCACGGAGGTCGACACCGACGGCACCGATCCCAAGGTCGGAGCCGACGACCTCACCGCCGACCCCGACGGCGACGGACTCACCAACGGCGAGGAGGCGGACGCCGGCACCGACCCGGGC
>NZ_LMGG01000004.1:230796-368164 GCF_001427925.1 Nocardioides sp. Root151 | reverse complement strand
GACACTGACGGCGACACCCTGCAGGACGGCGCCGAGGTGAACGGCACCAGCAACGACTTCGACGCCACCCCGACCAACCCCCTCGAGGCCGACACCGACAACGACGGCCTCACCGACGCCGAAGAGAACACCAACAGCACCGACCCCCACGACGCGGACACCGACGACGGCGGAGTCAAGGACGGCACCGAGGTCAACACCGACCAGACCGACCCACTCAACGGCGACGACGACCTCACCGCCGACCCCGACGGCGACGGCCTCACCAACGGTGAGGAAGCCACCCACGGCACCGACCCCCAGAACCCGGACACCGACGGCGACGGGCTCCAGGACGGCGCCGAAGTCAACACCCACGGCACCGACCCGAAGGACCCCGACACGGACGACGGTGGTCGCACCGACGGCGAGGAGGTCAACACTGACGACACCGACCCCTTGGTCGGCTCCGACGACCTCCTCGACAGTGACGACGACGGCCTGACCGACGGCCGCGAGGACGACCTGGGCACCGACCCGGCCAATCCCGACACCGACGGCGACGGGCTCCAGGACGGCGCCGAGGTCGACGACCACGGGACCGACCCCAACGAGGCCGACACCGACGGCGGCGGCACCAATGACGGCGACGAGGTGGCCGCCGGCACCGAGCCCGTCTCCACTCCCGGCGACGACGACCCGGACCTCGACGGTCTCGACAACGACGAGGAAGCCACCCACGGCACCGACCCGGCCGATCCCGACACCGACGGCGACACCATCAAGGACGGTGACGAGGTCACCGGTGACGGCAACCCGTTCAACGGCGCCGCGACCAACCCGCTGAAGGCCGACACCGACAACGACGGGCTCAGTGACAGCGCCGAGGTCACCTCGACGACCAACCCGAACGACAGCGACACCGACAACGACCGTTTGCTGGACGGCCGCGAGGTCAAGACCACTCGCACCAACCCGAAGGTCAAGGACACCGACCGTGACTCCCTGACCGACGGCCAGGAGGTCCTCGGCATCAACATGACGCAGAAGGTGCAGCTGGGTCGCAAGAACGTCCGCCGGATCGGCGTGGTCAGGACCAACCCGCTCAGGGTCGACACCGACGCCGACGGCATCAGGGACGGCCTCGAGGTCCGCGGCTACGTGATCAGGCAGAAGGTGATCGTGTCGAAGACGGGCCCGATCAGGACCTACACGATCGGCACGGTCCGCAGCGACCCGCGCAAGAAGGACACCGACGCCGACGGCGTCCAGGACAACGCGGAGCGCACGGGCTCGAGGAACAAGCGGTTCAACAGTCACAAGTCCAGCCCGGTCAACTACGACACCGACCGCGGCGGCAACACCGACGGGCGCGAGATCGCAGCCCACAGCGACCCGAGCAACGTCCGGTCGTCGCCGGGTCGTCCGCTGGGACGCTGATCTCCTGAGGGAGGCCGAAGGGGCGCCGGGTGAAACCCGGCGCCCCTTCGTCATTTACTGTCCTTGCATGAACAGCGTGCGCGCCCTCAGGGTTCCGGTGGGCGAGGACGACTCCCGCCGCGCCAACCGTCGCGACTGGGATCGGTACGCCGACGAGTACCAGGCCACGCACGGTTCCTTCCTCGGTGACGCCGGCTTCGTCTGGGGACCCGAGGGCCAGTCCGAGGCCGACCTCAAACTGCTCGGCGACGTCCGCGGGCGCGACGTACTGGAGCTGGGATCGGGCGCCGGGCAGTGCTCGCGCTGGGTCAACAGCCAAGGCGGCCGCGCGGTCGGCCTGGACCTCTCGATGCGCCAGCTCCAGCACTCGCGGCGGATCGACGCCGAGACCGGTGTGACCGTGCCGCAGGTCTGCGGAACCGCGACCCAGCTCCCGTTCGCCGACCGCTCCTTCGACGTCGTTTTCTGTTCGTTCGGCGCGTTGCAGTTCGTCGCCGACGGTGCGGCCGCAGTCGCGGAGACCGCCCGCGTCCTCCGCCCCGGTGGCCGGTTCGTCTTCTCGGTCACCCACCCGACGCGCTGGATGTTCCAGGACGATCCGGGCGAAGAGGGCCTTGTGGCCAACCAGTCCTACTGGGACCGCACGCCGTACGTCGAGGTGGACGACGAGACCGGCATGGTCAACTACGTCGAGCACCACCGCACGATCGGCGACTGGGTCGCCCTGCTCGCTGCCGAGGGCATGGCCCTGATCCGGTTCGAGGAGCCGGAGTGGCCCGCCGACCACGACCGCACCTGGGGCGGATGGTCCCGCACCCGCGGCCTGCTCACTCCCGGTACGGCGATCTTCGTGGCAGTTGCCGGCTGACTCCGCTCAGGCAGGACCCGGACCCGCCGGGTGATCGACCTCGACCTCGTAGATGCGGTTCTCGAGCACCGTGTCGTCGCCGCGCCGGAACTCGGGCTTCACGATGTCGTCGTACCGAATCTCGGGCGACCGGTGACCTCGGGGCACGAACGCCTTGGTCAGCGCGCGCGCCATCAACGTCGCCTGCCCGCCGTGCTCACGTGTCGCGTGGACCTGCTGCTTCACGAAGTCGGGATCGAGCGTGCCCTCGACCCGGTACGGCACCGAACCCCGCCAGTGCACCCGGATGATGTGGTGGTGGAAGTGGTCACCGTTGAGGAAGTCGTCGATCTTGCGGTCCAGCCCCGTGCGCGCGAGGTGCTCATGGATCTCGGTGTCGAACCAGGGCTGGGTCTTGGCCTCGAAGACCAGCGTCGCCGGCGACGTGGACTCGTCGAGCCGGCACCACCACAAGTGGGACGGGAAGTCGATGATCTTCGAACTGGCAGCCAGGGGCACCTCGATGTAGCCGGTGCGGGCTACGCGCACCATCTCGGCGATCACCGCGGCCGGATCGGGCACGTGCTCGAGGACGTGCGAACAGATCACGTGGTCGAAGACGCCGTCCGCGAAGGGCATGTCGGCGGCATCGGCGACGAACAGCGGCCGCGTGACGCGGACATGGCTCGCCCCTGACCGCTGCCCACCGAACTCCTCGTCGGGATAGCCGTCGAGGAGCACGTCAGCACGCCACGACGGCTTGTCACCCGACCCCACGTCGAGGACGAGCCCGTCGGGCGCGACCGGCACGTCAATCCGCCGTTCCTTGAACGACCGGATGCGGTCGGGGAGATTCATGACGGTCACGCTACTTCACGGGATGCCAGCCACCGGCAGGAGCCGCCGGCGCCTGTCGGATGCCCGTCAACCCGTAGTTCTGGCTGCGCCTCGGCACCCGATCCACCTGCAGCGCGTCCCAGCAGTCCTCGCGCACGTAGAACGCGTTGACCCCGCTCAGGTCGGTGTAGGCCAGGCGGTATCCGCGCCGTGCCGCGACGACGTCGAGGGCGGCCAGGTTCGCCCCGAAGGCACCGGTCCCGTCCCAACCGCGGTCGGGCGTGTGCGGCTGGGCAACCGGGCCGGGCTCGTCGATGCCGGAGTTGTACTCGATGACGACCACCCGTGGGCGGAACTCGGTCAGCGCATCCCAGACGTAGACGTCGTTGCCGTCTATGTCGATGGAGACCAGGTCGGGTTCGGTGGGGACGCCCGCCGAGGCGAACAGGTCGTTGACGTTCGACGCGGACACCATGGCGCAGAGGCAGGTCACCGCCGTGTCGGCGTACTTGCGCTGCAGCAGACCGCTGAGCTCCTCGTCGCCCTCGATGAACAGGCCCGACCAGCCGAACACGTCGGCCAGCAGCACGGCGTTGCCCTCGGTGCCGTCCTGGATCCCGAACTCGACGAAATGGCGGTTCGTGACACCGATCCGGTTGAAGATCTCGATGATCACGCCGTCCTCGCCGTTCTGCGAGAACACGCGTTGCTCATGACGACTGAGGTCCGCAGTCGCGAACAGCGACCGGTCCGCGCGGCCGACGACAGCACCGAGACTGGTCAGTCGACGATCGATCTCGGGTGGGCGATAACGCGCATAGGCACGGAGGAAACTCTTGGCGCCGGTGCGCACCAGACCGTTCATCGCAAACATGGCTGGAGTCTAGGGTCTAACCTTGCGTCCGTGCCGGGAGTGGAGAGAGACGCGTGGGTCGCGGACCCCGCAGTTGCCTGGCAGATCCTGCTGGAGGCCGACCTCGAACAGGTTCCCGACGTCGCCGTGCTGCAGTCTCGGGTCGATGCGCTGAACACGACGCTGGGCTCCCCCACCTCCGAGGTCGTGTCCAGCAGCGACCCGGTCGTCCTCCGTTCCCGGATGTCACAAGGCAGCTCCGTGGCCGTCGCAGTCGGCATCAGCGACCGGCACCTGGTGATCAGTGCGCAGCACCACTACCTCGACGGCCTCGCCCTGCTCACCGTCCTGGGGTCCGTCACCGACAGCACCGTCCGTTCGAGTGCCCGCGGTACGGCCGGCCGCGATGTCGTCGCTCCGGGGCTCAGGACCTTGCTCCAGCGCCTGGGGGAGGTCGTGTTCACTCCGCCTGCACGCATCGCGCGCGCCCGCACCCACGCGTCGAAGGACCGCACGGCCCCCGACGTCTTCGCCCGGGTCAGCGTTCCACGGTCGGTGGTTCCTGCCGATCTCGTCCACGCCGCCGTGGCCGCAACCGGGGCGTTCAACACCCGGGCCGGCGCCCGCCGCCGGCGTACGGCGATCGCGATCGGTGTCTCGCAAGTGGACGGTGCGTCGGCAGGTCTGGGCGACCACAGTGCCCTGCTCCGGTTGCGCGACCTGGAGGGCAGGTCGCGCGAGGAGGTCGCCCGGCTCGTGCGTGAGGCGCCGCTCCAGCCGGCACCGGTGCCGTCCGGCACGGGCGTATTGATCCGGGTCGCCACGAAGGTCGCCCTGCGACTGTTCGGACGCCGACTCGGCTCGACCCTTCTGGTCTCGCACCTGGGCTCCGTCACTGCACCCCGCGGCCTCGTGTCGTCGTTGAGCTTCCATCCCGTGACCGGTGGTGGGTCGGGTGTGTCGGTCGGCGCCGTGGAGCTCGGTGGCACTACGACCCTCAGTGCCCGCGCACGCGCCCACCAGCACACGCCCGAGTCCCTCGCGGCGCTGCTCGACGACGTGGTGGCCGGCCTGCCGTCATGACCGGCGCAGCGAGGCAGGATTGAACCTCGCCCACACCCGGCGCACGAGTCCAGCCCGGGACCGCATCGCCTTGCGCTGGGCGTCCACGTCGCGCCAGAAGACCTCGGCACTGGATGCCTCATCGGGTTCGCGGGCATAGATCACCGCGTCCGCGGCGAGCGCCAGCGACCGACCGTGGCCCAGCGCCTCGGCCTGCTCCATCCGCGTCGAGGCGACCGGAAGCGTGGCGCCGAGATCCCTGGCGGTGTCGACGACCTCCCGCCAGCCACCGACCCACGGAGCCGACCAGTGACCACGCCCCGACATCCGACGACGTCGGCGACGGAGCCACTTGGTGAAGGGAATCAGCCACGGCACCAGTCCGAGCAGGGGCAGGAGAAGGGGCAACCGGCTCCTCAGGTCACGACCGTTCGTGCCGGTGCCGGGGGCTCCCGAGTCCCGCCGTTGCTGCCCGTTGGCCTGGTCGCCGGGCTTGCCGAGGTCGGCACTCTCACCCTCCTCGGCCAAGTGCTCCGCCGGCCGCTCGACCTCGGCATCGGTGCGCTTCGGGGGCCTGCGCGACATGAAAGTCGAGGTCTCCAGGGTGCGCCAGCTGCCGTCGGCCACGCGCACCTCGACCCACGCCTTCACGTCCTTGCCCTTGACCCGGCCGCCCTTGGGCACCAACGCTCCGACCACGACGCGCGCCGGCACCGCCAACCGGTTGGCCAGCAGCGCCATCGCGGCGGCGTACTGCTCGTCGTTGCCGACGATCTGGTCGGACGCCACGAAGTCGAACCCCAGCCGTTGCTCGTCGTGCCCCGCGGAGTACTGGCGTTCCGTGGGAAGCACCCCGTCGGAGTAGCGGCCGTTCTTGTGGAGATAGCGGGCCACCGACCGGACCCGCTCCATCGGTGTCAGGCTCGACTTGAACCAAGGGAACAGGAACAGGTCGAGGAACCGGCCGTCGGGCTGCAGCTGTCCGTCGGTCTGGAATCCACGTGCGTTGGGTCGCAGGTCGTCCTTCGGAAGGACCGCGGTGAACGTGTAGTCGTCGCCGGCGCCGACGCCACCGCTGACGTAGGCGGCGTCGGTCGCGAGGTTGTAACGCACGTCCTCGCGTTGCGCCCGGCCGTCGGAGTAGTCGAAGGACAGCGAGGTCAGCTCGCCGGCCAACGGCAGCCAGTTGCTGCCGTAGGGCTTGAGCACCTCGACGTTGACGGTCACCGACTTGCCGCGTCGCTGGGGGTCGATCTCGGTCCCGATCCGTTGGAACAGCGCGTCGTCGGCGCCCGGCACCGTGCGGTTACCGGCCGACCACGTGCTGCCGTCGTACTCGTCGAGGGTGACGAAACGCAGCCGCGTGCCCGGCCGCAGACCCTTGATCCGGAGCAGCGTGTCGTTGAAGACGTCCTTGCCAAGCACGGCGGGACGCGGGTTGTAGCGGCGGAAGTCGGAGAGCGGGTTGTCGGCGCCGCTCACGTCCGTTCCGGACCCGACGCGGCCCCGCAGCACGGCGCGGTCTGGCTCGAGGTCCGCGCCCTTGCCGTCGCCGGAAGTCGTCAGCCCCAGCGCGGTCAGGCCGACCGCAATCGCCCCGACCAGCAGCGAGGTGGTCAGGGCTCGCAGGAGCTGTCCTCGGTTGCCGTTCTCGATGTCGTCGGAGCGCGTCGCCCGGACAGAGATCCACCAGAGCGCCACGCCGGCGAAGACGATGCTGCGGAACTCCAGGCGACCGGGCTCCGCAGTGCCGAGCATGATGCTCAGGACCAGGGCGATCAGCATCGGCGCCACCGGCGCGACGGCCCGGCGGGTGCGCAGCGCCATCCACCCGGCGGCACCCGCGGAGAGGAAGCCGATCGCGAACGGCAGCACCATCACTCCCCCGGTGGCGTCGACCGGTGGGATGGTGGTCAGGAAGTCGCCGGGTGCCGTGATCGTGCCGGCGAGCAGGCCCGCCATCGCATCCGGGCTCGGGAGGCCGATCGGCTGGTCGCCCCGCATCGCAGCCATGGTGCCGACGACGATGTAGACGACCGGGGCCACCAGCAGGAACACCTCGGTGCCCTTGCCGTTGCCGGCCACCATGGCCGCGGTGACCAGCGCAGCGGCTCCGGCCAGGCCTCCCACGACGAGGTACTCCCTGGTGGCGAACGAGTCATCGAGCCCCAGCAAGGCCAGGATCAGCAGCAGCGCAACGACGGCGACGTCCCGCAGCTGGGTCAGTGCGCTCGCCGGTGTCCCGGCCGCGGGGTTCACCGCAGCCTCCACAGCAGCGTCGGCAGGTCCTTGAGGTCTCCCAGCACGGCGGCGAGCAGGCCGCCGTGCGCCTGGATCCCTGAGTCGGCCCCGGCTGTCGCCATCACGACCAGCCGGTGCGCATCCGCCGGGAACGCCGCCAGCGCGGTCGACACGGGGCCGGCATCTCGCCGGCCTCCGGTCACCACGGCCACAAAGCTGGTTCCGCCCGCGGCATTCGCCACCTTCAGGACCCGGTGCGGAAGGTCCAGCTCCTCGGCGCGCGAAGCGAAGCGGCACGACGTGTCGAGAAGCTGCTCGCCACGAGTGGTCACCGTGTAGGTGTCCCCGCACGCGAACGCGACCTCGAAGTCGTCGTACGCCGCCCGGAGCGCGAGCGAAGCGGCCACCGAGACGGCGAGCTCGAAGTCTGCCCGGGTCGTGTAGGAACGCTCGTCCGAGTCGACGATGACCGTCGCGTCGGACCGGCGGGTCTCCTGGTACTGCCGGACCAGCAACGACGAACCTGACGAGGACTGCTTGGCTGAGGAGCGCCAGTGCACGTGGCGCAGGTCGTCACCGGGCACGTACTCACGCAGGGCGTGGAAGGCCAGGTCGGACGCCGAGAGCTGGTCGGACGGGACGCCCTCGAGGTCGACCACCACACCCGGTGTCAAGGTCGGGAGCGCGACGGTGACCGGGCGGACGAACAGGTCCTTCGGGTCAGAGCAGAGCCGTCTGCGGCGGAAGAGACCGAGGACGTCGCCGGCGAGATGGGTCACCGGACCGACTCGATGCACCCCACGACGATCGGTGGGCACCTCGAGCTCCTCCGACGCCGATCTGCCGGGAGGCACCAGTCCCAGCCGGGTGACAGTGCTCCGTCGGCCGAGTGGCACCTCGATCACCGGGTGGGCCAGAGGCAGGTAGCGGGCCCGGAGCTCCAGCTTCACGCCCGCGGGGTTGCCGACCACCACCTTGGCCGGGTGGAGGGTGAGGTCGGCTCGAGCCCGGCGCGGCCACAGGACGGTGACCAGGCCCACGACCAGGGCCAACAGGCACACGAGGCCCAGGACCCGCATCTCGTTCCAGTGGTAGTGCTGGCCCAGCCACAGGCTGCCGAGGGCGAGCACGGCCACGGACCGTCCCTCGCGGGTGAACAGCCGCCAGGCCGCCAGCACCGGCTTCGTGACCGTGGCCGCGCGATCCCGTGGAGTCACCGGGCGCGCTCAGGCCGACACGAACGAACGGTCCTCGGGAGGTCGCACCGAGCCCATCAACTCGTCGACGACCTCCGCGACGCTGATTCCGGAGAACGCTGCCTCCGCGCCCAACAACACCCGGTGGCACAGCACAGGCTCGGCCAGGAGCTTGATGTCATGCGGGATCACGTGGCCGCGGCCTGCTGCTGCCGCCCAGGTCTTGGCGACCCGGATGAAGGCGAGGCAGCCGCGCGCGGAGAGTCCGAGCTTGACGTGCTCGGCGTCGCGTGAGGCCTCCGCGATCTCGCGCACGTAGCGCACGACAGCACGGTCGACGTACACGGTGTCGGCCAGCTCGGCGAGGCGGCTGATGGTGGCTCCGGTGGTGACCGGGCGAATCAACGAGGCACGGTCACGGACCGCCGAGTCCATCAAGAGCTCCTCGGTCGAGGCGGCGTCCGGGTAGCCCACGGAGGTCTTCATCAAGAAGCGGTCGAGCTGGGCTTCGGGCAGTCGATAGGTGCCAGCCTGCTCAATGGGGTTCTGGGTGGCGATCACCATGAAGGGGATGGGAACGGCGTGCGTGACACCGTCGACGGTGACGTGCCCCTCCTCCATCACCTCAAGGAGCGCCGACTGGGTCTTCGGCGACGCACGGTTGATCTCGTCGGCCAGGACCAGGTGGTGGAAGATCGGGCCGCGGTGGAACTCGAAGGTGCCGCGATGCTGGTCGTAGACCGTCACACCCGTGACGTCGGAGGGCAACAGGTCGGGGGTGAACTGGATGCGTGCGTGGCTGCTCTCGATGGTGTTGGCCAGGGCCCGCGCCAACATCGTCTTGCCCGTGCCCGGAAAGTCCTCCAGCAGGAGGTGCCCGCCGGAGATCATGCAGGTCAGCGCGAGACGGACGACGTGGCGCTTGCCGAGCACGGCCTTCTCGATGTTGGCGGTCATCGACTCCACCTGCTCGGCGAACCAGGTGGCGTCCGCATGGCTCAGCGACAGGTCGGAGGTCATGCCGTGCATCGTAGGCGGTGCGGCGCCGACAGTGCTGCCGAACACTCCTGCGCCCAGCGGTCGTCGCCGGGCTTTTCGTCGGGCCAGACGACGCACGTCCGGCGATGTCCACTAGCCTCACCGGTGGACTGAGGGAGGCCACGTGGACGAGGAAGAGATCCGCAAGTCCGCGGCGTTGGAACAACGGCACTGGTGGTATGCCAGCCGTCGAGCCATGCTGCGGCGACTGATGCACGGCGTCACACCGGGTCGAGCGTTGGACGTCGGCGCCGGTTCGGGCGGCAACACCGCGGTGTTGCGCGATCTGGGCTGGGACGCGATCGGGCTGGAGTACTCGCCCGCCGCGGCCAGTCTGAGCGCGTCACGTGCCCTCAAGGTGGTCCGGGGAGACGCGCGTGCCCTGCCCTTTCCCGACGAGTCCTTCGACCTCGTGATCTCGACCGATGCCTGGGAGCACATCGACGACGACTCGGCCGTTGCCGCCGAGGCCTTCCGCGTGCTCCGTCCGGGCGGCCGCCTCCTGGTCGCCGTACCTTCCGGGATGGACCTGTGGAGCGGGCACGACGTGGCCCTGGGCCACCTGCGCCGCTACGAACGCGAGACCCTCTCCGCGGTCGTCGCGGGCGCCGGCTTCGAGATCCACTCGCTGCGTTCCTGGAACGTCCTGCTCCGACCCGTCGCGCTGGCGCGACGCAGCCGACCCGCACGCGCCGAGTCGGCGACCTCCGAGATGGACGAGGTCAACCCGGTCGTGAATCTCGGCCTCAAGGCTGTGCTGGCGATCGAGGCGCGCTTGGGCGTGCACCGCCATCGCGGTATCTCCCTGGTCCTGCGTGCCTTCAAGCCCGGTGCCGCCCCTCGTCGCGACTGACCGCTGATGCACGACGAGGGGCTCCCGCCTGATGGCGGGAGCCCCTCGTGCTCGTGCTGGGTGGGACCTGGTGCGTCAGTCCTCGACCTTGCGACTGCCGGCCGCACCACGGGTGTGGAGCAGGACCCCGGCACCGACCGCGAGCAGGCCGAGGATCGCCATCAGCAAGGGGTAAAGGCCATGCACACCGCTCAACAGCGTCGCCTTCGAGCTGTAGTCGTCGACCCCTTCCTTGACCTGCTTGTCGGTGTACTGCACGGTCGCGTCGGTGAGGGTCGCGCGGTCCTCGCCGTCGATGGCCAGGGTGACCAGTTGCTCCTCGATGCGGTTCACGACCGCACCGGTGACGGGCTCGATCTCGAAGGTTCGGGTGTTCTGGTAGTACTCGTCGGCGGTGACGGTGGCGCCGGTCTCGCCGACGACGTCACCGGGCACGTCGCGGGTGCCGGTCATCGTGCGCGGCACCTCCTGCTTGAACTGGTAGACCTTCAGGCCCTTGATCTCGTGCTCCTTGACGAACTTCGCGTCGACGGCCGTCTGGGTTGAGTCGTCCCAGACCTTGTAGGTCTTCTTCTCGGTGTCGAACGGGAACTTGAAGACCAGCCCGGAGCGCTTGACCGTCTCGCGCTCGCCCGCAGTCGACTCGTCGAAGGCGCCACAGCAGTTCTTCGCTTCGGCGCTCACTCCGTCGAAGGCGACCTTCTCGGCGCTCTGGCTCACGATCGAGCCGTCGTCCTTGCGGATCGTGGTGGTGCCGGCCCACACCCGGGTGTCCCCGCCAGCGTCCTCGGTGGCCTTCTCGTCACCACGTGTGGTGGCCTTGATCGAGAGGTCTGTCTGGATCTCCTTGAGGGTCCCGATGTCGAAGATCGTGGCGTCCTTCGCCTCAAGGGCTGTGGTGCTGTTCTGGTCGATCGGCGCAATCGCGAGCTTGGGATAGGCGTAGAACTTCACCAGAAGGGCTCCGAGGAGCAGGAATGCTCCGATCCCCACCAGAATGGGTCCAGCAAATCGACGCATGTGTGTGACTCCCTCAAGAATTGTTTCAAGCAGTGCCCGCGTCTCCCAAAGCCGCGAGTCTGGAGAACATTAACAGCAAGTAACCTGCGTAGGGGTGATCCTCGACACTCCGTAGACTCGCCGACGTGCCCCATTCCTCGACGTCGCCCTTCCCCCACAGGATCGGCCGACGACCGGAGCTGCCGCGCGTGGCCTGGCAGCCGGATCAGTGGATCCGCATCACCACCGTCCTCGACCTGGCCGGGGCCACCGATCGGATCGCCGACGTCGGTGGGCGCGGTCGCCAGATGCAGGCCCTGACCAGGGTTCCCGTGGTCACCGTGAACGTCGAGGAGCCGGCCGACGTACTCACCTCGCGGGGTGAGCCACTTCCCTTCCCTGACAGGGCGTTCGGCGTCGTCACGTCCTGCGACGTGCTCGAGCACCTACCGTCTGAGGAGCGCCACGCGCACCTCGCAGAGCTGGTCAGGGTGGCTCGGGACCGCCTGGTCCTGTGCTTCCCCCATGGCTCGCCGGCGGCCATGCAGGCCGAACGGCGCATGCGCGACACGATCAAGCGCGACTACGGCGTGAGCCTCGACTTCCTGGACGAACACGTGGAGCTCGGGTTGCCCGACACCGAGCAGGTCGCCGCCCAGCTGCGTGCGCTCGACCCCGGCGGGCACGTCGAGGTCAGGTGGTCACGAGGTCGGGCGATGTGGGACGAGGTCCTGGTTGACGCCATGCGGGCCCGGCACGGCAAGGATCCACGGGCCCTGGCCAGGACCGCGCACATGTGGTTCGCGAAGCGACACCGGCCCGAGCTGTTCGACGAACCCGGACCGGACGCGCACCGCGCGTTCGTCGTACTCAGCCGCGACGGTGGGCCAGGTCATCCACCACGATCTGGCGGGCCCGGGAGCGCATTCCGGCCCAGGTGAAGCCCCGGGCCCACTGCCTGGCTGCGGCTCCCATGGTCTCTCGCCGGCGAGGGTCGTCCAGCTCGGCAAGGGCCGCGACGACACCCTCGGCCAGGACGTCGACCAGGGCCTTCGCCTGTGCGGAAGTCGTCGGCACCGCCACCGGGTTCTCGACGAGCCACCCAGTGACGCCGTCGCGCACGGAGTCGCGAAGGCCGGCCACGTCACGCGACAGCGTCGGGACGCCCAGTCCCGCGGCCTCGATCACCACCTGGCCCCAGCCCTCTGCGTCAGAGGCACACACGTGCAGGCGCGACTTCGCGATGACGTCGCGCTTCGTCTGCTCGTCGAGGTAACCGTGCAGGGCCACCACGCCCTGCAGGCCCAGCTCATCGACGACTGCCGTCAGCTGATCGAGCACCGGGCCCTTGCCGACGACGTCGAGGCGCAGCACCTCGCGCAGCTGCGGGTTCCGGTCGCGCACCTGCGCGACGGCACGGATGACGAGGTCGATGCGCTTGTGCGTGGCCAACCGGCCGAGCACGGTGATGCGGCCCGGTTCGCTGCGGTCGTGGATCTCGGCCGGTTGCTCGAACGACGGCATGTCGGCACCGTTCGCCAGGATCTCCACATCCCTGCTCCAGTCCAGCTGCACGCGCATCTCGCGGACCGTCGAGTCGGAGACGGCGACGGTCTTGACGTTCCGGTAGACGCGCGGCATCAACCACCGCTCGAGCCAACGACCGAGGTGGGCCAGCGGTCGCGGGAAGTAGGTCAGGAACTGCTCCTGGTGCACGTGGTGCATGACCAGCACGACCGCCGTACGACGCGGCAGAAGGAGAGGTGAGAACACGGGGATGCCGTTCTCTGCGTCGAAGACGATGTCCGGGGAACGACCGCGGAGGCGTTGCAGAATCAGGCGCAACCAGACCAACGCATAGAACGTGAACTGCCCCCCACCGCGGCGCACCGATATGCCGTCGATCGTCTCGCGCGCAGCTTGGTGGCTGTCGCGCGCTGTCAGGAACTCGACGCGCGCGCCGCCCTCATCCAGCCCGCGCGCGAACTCCCAGGCGTAGCGCTCGGATCCACCCGCAAGCCCGTGGCCGAGGTCGCGCCAGTTGATGACCGTGGCGCGCAGCCCACGAAGCTGCTGGGCGTGCGGGTCATCGGATGCACCCCGCGCCGCCGACGAGACACGCTCCGGCAAGTCACGCCTCGGTGATCGTCGGAAGGGCAGCACCCGTTGAGAGTACGGAAGCGGACGGGGCAAAGATCTGCGGGGCCTTCTCGAGTGTCACCACACGGCCGAAGCGACGGTCGAGCGGGCGGACGTAGCCCGCGATTCGGGCCAGCTCGACGAACGACATGACGCCGTGTCGGGCAGGCACGAACGTGGATCCGGGCATGTCGATCCACGTCACCGGGAACTCGACGATGCGCGCACCGGCATCCTGCAACCTGGCCAACAGCTCCACGTCGAACGAGAACCCCTTGGTGCGCAGGCTCTCGAACGCCGAGCGGGCCACGTCGCCCCGCATGAGCTTGAAGCCGCACTGGGTGTCGGCGATGCCCGGGGCGATCTTGTTGGTCAGACGGCGATAGAGCGCCGCCCCGTGGGATCGGACCTGGCTGTGCCGTTGCATGGTCTCGGAGCCCTCGACCGCGCGGGACCCGATGGCGACGTCAGCGCCGGCGTCGAGGTGGCGCATGGCTGCCTCGAGGGCAGCCAGGTCGGTGGCGCAGTCGGCGTCCATGAAGCCGACGACGCTGGCCGTGGTGGCCTGCATGCCGGCGCGCACGGCGGCACCCTTGCCTCGGATGTCGCAGTGGATGACCCGCACCCGCATGGCGGGTGAGTCGAGTCGGCGGGCAACGCCGGCAGTGTCGTCACTGCTGGCGTTGTCCACAACGATGACTTCCACCGGAGACACCGATTCCCGTGCACCCAGTGTGTGGGCGCGCAGTGCGGCGATGGTTCCGGGGAGCCTGGCCTCTTCGTTGTAGGCCGGAATGATCAGTTGCATGAGCCGACGGTCCCTCCCCCTCGTACATGCACTGAGCTGGGCTCAGCGGAGGGTTCAGGCGTTGGCGTAGTTGAACAACTGGCTCTGCGGAACCGGCTCCGAGCCGGAGTTGTATGCGCTGACGCCACCCACGATGGATGCCGCAGCAAGACCTGCACCGACAAGTGCAGAGATGATGATGTTCACAGTTCCTCCCGAACCAATTCCCTCTTGTGGCGGACACGATACATGCCGGATCCGAGAATCACGCAGATCGCGGCAAGCCAGATCGCCGAGGCGAGCACGAGGGCGGCGATCACCACGGTTCGACGAACCGGCCCCGGACCGTCCACCCGGCGGTGATGCTCACCAGCACGCAGGGCGCCGAGGTCGACCAGTCGAAGCCACTCGCCGTCGTGGACGACCTCACCGCGCGGGACCTCCGGACGCCCGTTGTGCTTCTCCACCAACACCCAGCGCACGCCGAGTGCCCGCAGTTCGCCTGCAGGGTCTGGGGATTCGAGTGCCGTGGCAACCGAGGCGAGCCGGTCGTCCTCACTGTCGAGCACCCCGGACCCGAGGTAGTGGCGGTCGTCGATCAGCACGTCTCCGGGGAAGAATCGCGGTGCCGGGTCGAGCATCGCGCGCAGGCCGTTCCACTCGAAGCCGCGATAGCCACCGTGCCAGGGCAGTACGACGACCGCGCCGCCCGAAGCGTCGGCGGCCGGCCAGTCGTTGGCCACCTCCGTCCAGTCCTGCGGATAGGCCACCGGCTCGAGGTCTCCCGAGAGTCCCCACGCCATGCTCGGCAGGGTCGCCACCGGAACCAGCGCCAACGCACCGGCCGCGATCACGAAGGCCTCACGGCCCGGCACGGCGCGCGTGCGCAGGGCGTCCACGGCATGGGCGAGCCCGAAGGCGATCACCAGCGCCGCGGGGCCCAGGTAGCGCTGCGAGTCCCGCAACAGACCCAACGGCGGCAGGTGCACACCGGCGCCGTCGAGTGCGTCGGCCACCGGCGCGAAGGACGGGAGAGCGGCGACGAGCACTGCCGCCGTACCGACGAGCAGGAGCGAGCGCACCAGGACCGGCGTGGTGAGACGGCTGCGCCAGGTCGACCACACCGCGGTCAGGGTGAGCGCCAAGGAGAGCAGCACGATCACCGGGACCGTGCGCTCCTGGGGGACGATCGACGTCTTCCAGATGCCTCCCAAGGAGAGGACGCTGGCCAGCGTGCCGAGGGGCGACTCCCCCGTCGCGGCGAAGGCCGAGAACTGTCCGTCGGTGGCGGTGAGGGACTCGGTGGCCACGAGGGACGGCACGATCCAGGGAAGGTTGACCAGGATGCCGGTGGCTGCCCACCCGAGGATCACCACGCGGCGCACGCGCCCGACGACCAGGACCACGCCACTGATCGCACAGGCCAGCAGGCCAGCAGCGGGCGCACAGGCTGCGGACAGCCCCATGAGCACGACGAAGACCGCACCGTCACGGCGGGTTGGTGCACCCTCGGTCAGTCGCAGGGAGGCGAGCACGAGCCACGGGAGCAGCAGGTAGCCGATGACCATGGGCCACTGCCCGATGGAGAGCCTTTCGAAGACCCATGGGTTCCAGAGGTAGACCAGCATCGCCGCGAACCTCGCCACCCCCGACAGGTTGCCCACCAGACGCGCGATGCCCAGTGCGCCGGCCAGCAACGCGCCCACCAGCAGCGCCTTCTGGACGAGGTCCCCCGGCGCCAGCTGGTTGAGCAGCCAGACGATCGCGTCCCCCGGCACGAACCGCGGAACCGCCCCGTCCAGGCCGAGCCACGCATCCTTCCACGGCTGGTCGGGCGTGAAGACCATGTCTGCGCGCAGTGCGTAGCCGCGCCGGAACACCACGGGGCCGAGCATGGCGACGATCACCACCGCCGCACCGAGCGTGTCGACCAGGCGGGATCGCGCCGGGCGCTTCTCCTCAGGCGTCATCGCGAATCCCGGGCAGCGCGGCACCCATGGCCATCACGAATCCGAATCCGGTGACCAGGTTCGACGCCTCACGCACCATCTGCGGACCGTCTCGCAACTGCCAAGCGGCCACGACGGCCCCAGCCACCATCACCAGTCCAGCAAGGGGAACCAGCCAGCGTCCGCGGCGTACGACGACTGCAGCCCCGACGACAATCGCCGCGGCCAGCGCGGGAAGCCCGCCGAGCACCCAGGCGATTGCGACCGCACCGACTCCCGCCGCCAACCGTCCCGGCCTGGACGCATGCGCGACTGCCAGCCAGCCGAACCGACCCGTGCCAGTGGACTCGTCGTCTTCGGCGGCGACCGGGGCGGAGAGCGGGCGCAAGGGCCGCAACCTGGTCCGGAACGCGAGGACGAGTGCGAGCAGCAACACGAGCGCCGAGAAGGCCAGTCCACCGAAGAGCACGATCACATAGGCCCGCTCCGGGGTGTAGGTGATCTCGACGCGGCCCCCCTCGCCTTCGGGGATGCGCCAGCCCTGGGCCCAGCCGTCGACCATCTGGACGTCGAGCTCGCGGCCGTCGAGGGTGGCCTTCCAGCCGGGGTTGAAGTTCCGGGTGGTCACCAGGATCGAGGCCTCGCCCGAGCCGACCTCCGCCGTCTGATGGGTGTCCTCGTTCTCGGTCAGCTTCATCGTGCGCGTCGACGGCTTCGGGTCGCTGGGTTCCTTCCCGCCGATCATGCGGAGCAGCACCGGTTGGAACTGCGATGTCGAGTTGACCTGGATCCGGTGCTCTCCGGCCGCGAGCTTGATGTCCTTGCCACACAAGGCGATGCCGAGCGGGCCCGACGACGAGACATCCCCCATCCGGCCGTTGACCTTGGTGTTGTGCACGACCCCGTCGACAACGACCTGCGGTCCGTACCCGCAGATCGCACCGGTCTCGTCGGACCCGCGATAGGGCACGCCCACCTTGGCCGGGTCGAGCGAGATCTCGGAGAGACCGATGGGCGACCCACCGCGCCCTGGGTTGGTGAACGTGACGGTGAGCTCGCTGGTCTGCAGCGGCTCGAAGTAGCCGAACTCGGACAGGTCGACCACGCGCTTCTCACGCCCGGCGGTCAGCACGGCTTGGGTGGGCGCGATCGCCGGGCCCGAGGGCGGCGCGATCGAGATGCGTCGGATGGTCTGCGGCTTCTTCCAACGGAAGGTCAACGTCGGCGACTTGTCGCGCGGGTCGGCCATCCAGCTCGTCGTACCGGCGGTGTCGTAGGCGAACCGCGCGGACACGGTGGGGTCGGAGTCGAGCGTGGAGCTGGCCCGGATGGTGGCCGGGAGGTACCAGGCATCCAGGAGTGACACGGTGGCTGGGCTCGGTCTCGCCGAAGCCACCCCGGTGAGCGACCAGGTCCCGTCAGCCGGGACGGTGAAGGTCCGGTCGATGCCCGGAGTCTCGTCGGACCGGCGGAAACGATCGGGGTTGCAGTCGGGTGCCAGCAACGTGGTGATGCAGGACCGAGTCTCGGACCGGGCGCTGAACAGGTAGTCGACGTCGGGGGCCTGCACTGCATCAGGAACGACGAACGTTCGTCCGGCAGGAAGCCCGGTCGCGTCGACCTCACGGATCGAGACGAAACCCTGTCGGGCATCGCCGGCAACCTTGGCCACCTGGATGCGGAGCCGGTCGCTGCGCACGCCACCGAGGTCACCCTTGGCCACACCCGTGAAGGGGTCGGCGTCGACGGTGATCGACTTCGTGCCCGCGCTGATCCTCCAACGCAAGACCTCGACCCCGCGCCCGTCGTTGACCGGGGACGTGAGCTCGATGCGCCCGAGCACCTGCGGTCGCTCGTAGTGGACGTCGATCCACTGGTCCCGCGGGTCGCTGAAAGTTCCCGAGCGCCACGCAGTGTCCGGGTCACCGTCGACCGCGGCGTACGGAGCGTTCTCGGGAAGCGCTCGGCCGAGGTCGACGCCCCAGGCCTGCGAGGACGACGCGTCGACGTACTTCAACCCTTCGTACCTCGCCACCACCGGTCGCGACTTCTCGTTGGCCGGATAGTTGGTCACCCGGCGGTCGACGCGCTGGGGTTCGCCCGGGGCCTGCACGGCTCCCTCCGCATCGTGTACCCGACCGAAATTGCGTTCCCTCAGGCGGTAGTCGTCGCCGACCACGTCGGCAGGTGCGTGCCACCCGTTGTCGCCCTGGATGATCGCGACCTCGCCGTCCCTCACCAGCCCGGCCCCGACCGCGCTGATCGCGTCGGGACTCGCGCCCGCCACCGTCACCACGTTCCGTTCCGCTACCAGCGACGTCTCGTCCGCGGTGGGCGTGGTCACCCGGTAGATCTCGATGGCCGGCCCGTAGTCGAGGGAGCCGAACTGGGCCACCCTCTCGACGCCGCGCGACCGGGCCAGAGCGATGGCCACCAGGCTCGACGACGTGGTCTCGGCTACGCCCGTGTCGAGGTCGTGGCGGACGACGACGTGGTCGATGCCCAGCCTGCTGAGCATCGTGCCGAGGTAGGGCGAGCCCGTGCCGCCCTCGATCAGCTCCTCCAGGCGGCTCAGCACACGGATCGTCTGCGGCAGGGCGAGCGGGACCTGCGACCGGGTCACCCAGGGCGTAGTCGCCACCGACTGCATGGGCTCGTCCTGGGTCCAGCCCCACGTCTGAACGCCGAAGCCGGCACCGGGGATCACCCACGCCCGCCCGTCCCCCTTCTCCTTCTCCAGGAAGTCGGCGGTCTGGTGCCAGTAGCGAGGCGTCTCGGTCCATCCCGGCGTACGCAGGTTCAGGGCCAGCGCCGGCTGCACCATGGACAGGACCAGTGCGCCGAGCACCAGCACCCCGGCGTACGACGCCCGCGGCGACACCAGTCCACGGGATGCACGGGCGGTCATGCGCGCCGCCTTGCGGTGGGCCAGCAGCTCACCGACGAAGGCGCCGATTCCGAGGGCGATCGGCAAGCGGACCAACGGGTCGGCCTTGCTGACGTTGCGCAGCAGCGCCAGCGCCCCGTCGAGCTGGTCGATCATGAATGGTCGCAGCGGGCTCTCGTACGACGACCCGTGCGCGACGGTCAGGCAGAACATGCCCAGCCCGAGGGAGATCAACAGGGGTGTGCGCCACGCGCTGCGCAATCGGACCAGGCCGATCACGCCGACCGCAGCGAGCAGGCCGGAGACCAGCACCAGGAAGGGGTCGAAGGCGTACTCGTAACCGGCGGGCCAGTTGGGCTTGTCCCCCTGGTAGAGGTAGCCGACCCAGTTGTCCGCACCGCGAAGAGCCGGTTCGTAGCCCGTGGTGGTCGTGGTGGTACGGGCGTCCTCGACGTAGTCGAAGAACGGCGGCGAGTAGGCGTTCAGGCTGAGCAGGGACGAG
Organism: Nocardioides sp. Root151; assembly: GCF_001427925.1. NCBI lineage: Bacteria > Bacillati > Actinomycetota > Actinomycetes > Propionibacteriales > Nocardioidaceae > Nocardioides > Nocardioides sp. Root151. Next base: position 348,555 of record NZ_LMGG01000004.1, on the reverse strand, counting down.
GCCCACCACCAGCTCGTGGTGACCAACAGGCCCAACCACCACCAGATCGTGGACAGCGGGATCCGGCCGGCGCGCACCCCGAAGACCAACGCGATCAGGATCAGGGGAAGCCCGGCGGCCGTCGCGGTGGCGTTGACCGAGCCCACGAACATGAACGCCACCACGGAGAACAGGGCGGCCTTGCGGTGGTCGAGTCGTCCGGTCACGGCCAGGATCACCGGAAGCAGCATCCACGGGAGCATCGCCGTGGGGAGCATCTCCGCGCTGCGGGTGGCCACCTGCCCGAGCAACCGGGCGTTGAGCGCGAAGGCCATGCCTGCGATCCACGCCGGCCAATGGTCGAACCCGATCGCGCGAGCGACCCGACGGGCTCCCTCGGCGGCCGCCACGATGATCAGCAGCGACCACAGCCGCTCGGTGATCCATGGCGGGACACCGGCGAGGTCGAAGACGAGGAAGAACGGACCCTGCGGGAAGAGGTAGCCGTAGGCCTGGTTCTGCAGCTCCCCCATGGTCATCTGGGGGTTCCACAGGGTGGTCGCCCCGGCCAGGAACTTCCCCGGCGCCTCGATCAACGGCGTCTTGGTGTCGTTGGTGATCTTGCCGAACTGCTCGAGCATCCCCGCGCCGAGCAACATCAGGTACACCGCCAGCGATGCCCAGGTGGTGGGGTGCAGGGGGCGGAATCTCATGGCGGCACGACGGTATCCGATGGCGGGGCACCTCCCGACACGAATCGGTCGCGTTGTCGGCATGTGACAGACTCCGCGACGTGGTGAAGTTGAGGGAGCGCCTGCCGGCATGGGTGGTCGGTGGCAGTTCGATCGCGGTCGCCATCGGCATCATGAATGTCGCGACGTACGGCTTCACGATGGTCGCCGCGCGACTGCTCGGGCCCCAGCCGTACGGCGCACTCGCCAGCCTGATGGCCACCCTGCTGGTCTTCGGCGTGCTGCAGCTCGGGCTCCAAGCCACCGCGGCCCGTCGCATCTCCGCCGATCCCGGCCACGTCGGCCAGATCGAGCACACGATCATGCGGGTCACCTACCGTGCCGCGCTACTGCTCGGCCTCCTCCTGCTCGTGCTCACGCCGGTCATCAACTACGTGCTCCGGCTCGACAACCTCCTGGTCTCCGCACTGGTGGGTGTCTCCGCCGTGCCGATGACGGTGATGGGCGGCCAGGCCGGCATCCTCCAGGGAGAGCGCCGCTGGCTGCCGCTGGCCCTGGTGTACGTCGCCAACGGTGTGCCCCGCCTGCTGATCGGCCTGGCTCTGGTCGCCTGGGAGCCGACGGAGCTGAACGCAATGCTGGCCGTGGTCATCGGCCAGTTCGCCCCCGTCGTGGTCGGCTGGTTCGCGCTGCGCAAGGTGCGCCACCCGGGCGAGCAGAGCGACCGGCACGCGGCTCGCCCGATGGCCCGCGAGGCGATCCACAACTCCCAGGCCCTGTTCGCGTTCTTCGCGCTCTCCAACGCCGACGTGATCGTGGCCCGCAACGTGCTCGACTCCCACGACGCCGGTCTCTACGCCGGCGGGCTGATCCTCACCAAGGCGGTGCTGTTCCTGCCGCAGTTCGTGGTGGTGCTCGCCTTCCCTGCAATGGCCTCGGCCAGCGAACGACGACGCGCCCTGACCCGCAGCCTCTCGCTGGTCGCGCTAATCGGCGCGGTCGCCATCATCGGCTCGGTCGTCCTGTCCGGGCTGGCGATGGTCTTCGTCGGTGGCGACGACTACTCGGAGATCCAGTCGAAGCTCTGGCTGTTCGCCATCCTCGGCACGGCACTCTCGATGCTTCAGCTGCTGGTCTACTCGGTGCTGGCCCGCCAGGGGCAGCGTTCGATCTACCTGGTCTGGGCCGCGCTCGCGGTCCTCGTCGGCCTCGGCATGACCGCGGTCAGCAGCCTCGAGGGCCTGCTGGCGGTCGTGGTCGCCACGGACGCCGTGCTGCTCACCGTGCTCTTCGCGCTCAGCCTCTACCTGGTGCGCACCCCGGTCGAGGAGCCCGCGCAGGTCTGAGCTCGCGCGGCCGGCTCGATCGCGGCCAGCGCGGCCGACCCGACTGTGGCCCGCCCGGTCAGTGCGCGGCTTCGTGCCAGCTGCGGCCGGTACCGACGGAGACGTCGAGCGGGACGGCCAGGTCGGCGGCCGAGCCCATCTCGCGGCGTACGAGCTCCTCGAGCGCGTCCTTCTCCCCCGTGGCCACCTCGAAGACGAGTTCGTCGTGCACCTGGAGCAGCATGCGTGAGGCCAGGCCGGCGTCGGCGATGGCGGTGTCGACGTTGAGCATCGCCACCTTGATGATGTCGGCCGCCGAGCCCTGGATCGGGGCGTTCAGGGCCATCCGCTCCGCGGCCTCCCGCCGCATCCGGTTGTCGCTGTTGAGGTCCGGCAGGTAGCGGCGGCGGCCCATGATCGTCTCGGTGAACCCGGATCCGCGGGCCTCGTCGCGCAGACCACCGAGATAGTCGCGGATGCCGCCGAAGGTCTCGAAGTACTCGTCCATCAGGCCCTGCGCCTCACCCGGCGTGATGCGCAACTGCTGGGAGAGTCCGAACGCGGAGAGCCCGTAGGCGAGCCCGTAGTTCATCGCCTTGATCTTGGCCCGTTGCTCGACCCCGACCTCGTCGGCGGGCAGCTCGAACACCTTGGCCGCGGTGATCGAGTGGAAGTCACGACCGGAACGGAACGCCTCGATCAGCTGCTCGTCGCCGGACAGGTCGGCCATGATGCGCATCTCGATCTGGCTGTAGTCGGCGGTCATCAGGCACTCGAACCCGTCGCCGACGACGAAGGCCTCGCGGATGCGGCGGCCGGCCTCGGTGCGGATCGGGATGTTCTGGAGGTTCGGGTCGGTGCTCGAGAGCCGCCCGGTCGCCGCGATGATCTGGTTGTAGGTGGTGTGGATGCGGCCGTCTCCGGCCACGGTCTTCAGCAGGCCCTCGACGGTCTGGCGCAGCCGGATCACGTCGCGGTGACGCAGCAGGTGCTGGAGGAACGGGTGCTCGGTCTTCTCGTAGAGCGACTGCAGCGCGTCGGCGTCGGTGGTGTAGCCGGTCTTGGTGCGCTTGGTCTTCGGCATGTCGAGCTCGTCGAAGAGGACCACCTGCAGCTGCTTGGGCGAGCCCAGGTTGATCTCCTTGCCGATCACCTCGTAGGCGTCGTCGGCGGCTGCCCTGACCTGGTCACCGAAGTCGGACTCCAGGCCCTCGAGGTAGTCGGTGTCGACGGCGATGCCGGTCTGCTCCATGCGGGCGAGGGTGCGGACCAGCGGCAGCTCGACGTCGGCGAGAAGGGCGGTGCCACCGTGCTCCTCGACGGACGTGTCGAGCGCGTCGGCCAGGTCGAGGATCGCGCGGGCGGTCAGCATCGCGACGTCACTCGCACCGCCGTCGTCGATCGTGTCGAAGCTCAGCTGGTCGGCGTCGCCGGTGTCCTGCCGCAGCTCGCGCTTGAGGTAACGCAGGGTCAGGTCGGCCAGGTCGTAGGAGCGCTGGTCGGGTTGCACGAGGTAGGCAGCCAGCGCGGTGTCGACGGCCAGCCCGCGCAGCTCCCACCCGCGTGCGGCGAGGGCGAGCGCGGGGCCCTTCGCGTCGTGGAGCACCTTCGCCCGCGACTCGTCGGCGAACCATGCGGCGAGCGCCGCGTCGTCGTCGGGAGCAACCTCCGTGGCGTCGACCCAGGCCGCCCGCCCTGAGGCGGTGGCCAATGCGACCGACACGACGTCACCGGTGCCGGCCCGCCAGCTGCCCTGGACCGAGACCCCGACCCGCTCCGCACCGCCGGCATGCTCCTCGAGCCACGCGGCCACGCTGCCCGGCGCGAGCCGTTCACCCTCGAGCTCGAAGCCCTCTTCGGAGACCTCCTGCTCGGTCTCGGGGTCGATCGTGTCGATGAGTCGGGTGCGCAGCTCGCCCCGGAACTCGAGCTCGTCGAGCAGCTCGAGCCCGGTCGTGCGGTCCCAGCCCTGACGCGCCATCTCGCCCGGCCGCACCGGGAGGGTCAGGTCGCGCACCAGCGCGTTGAGGTGGCGGTTGCGGATCACGTCGCCGAGGTGCGCGCGCAGCGCCTCCCCCTTCTTACCGGTGATCTCGTCTGCCCGTGCGATCACGTTGTCGAGGCCGTCGTACTCGTTGATCCAGCGGGCGGCGAAGCCCGGGCCGACGCCCGGCACACCGGGCAGGTTGTCGGAGGTCTCGCCCACGATCGCCGCCAACTCCGGGTAGCGCTGCGGCGGTACGCCGTACTTCTCCTCGACGTAGGCGGGCGTGAGCCGGGCCAGGTCGCTGACGCCGCGCATCGGGTAGAGCACCGTCGAGTCGTCGGTGACCAGCTGGATCGAGTCACGGTCGCCGGTGAGGATCAGGACCTCCATGCCCTCGGCCAGGGCCTGCGTGGTCAGCGTGGCGATGATGTCGTCGGCCTCGAAGCCGTCGAGCTCCATGTGGATGATCCGCAGGCTGTCGAGCACCCGCTGGATCAGGGGCAGCTGGCTCCGGAACTCGTCGGGAGTCTTGTTGCGCTTGGCCTTGTACTCGGCGTACTCCGCGAGGCGGAACGTCTGTCGGGACTTGTCGAACGCGACCGCCACGTGGGTCGGCTGCTCGTCGCGCAGCACGTTGACCAACATCGAGGTGAACCCGTAGACCGCGTTGGTGTGCTGGCCCGTGGCGGTCGAGAAGTTCTCGACCGGGAGCGCGAAGAACGCCCGGTAGGCGAGCGAGTGACCGTCGAGCAGGAGCAGACGGGGACGGGCAGGGCTGGAGGCAGCAGTCTCGGACACGCGTCGACTCTATCCAGTGGCGGGGACGGTCGGGCCCATGGGCACAATGGCCGCATGAGCGACGCGACCGCACCGAAGTCCCTGGCCGATCTCAGCATCGAGGAGTTCGTGGCTGCCATGCCCCAGGGCATGGGCAAGCTCAACGAGACGATGGGCATCGAGATCAAGGAGATCTCCGAGGACCGCATCGTCGCGACCATGCCTGTCGCCGGCAACACCCAGCCCTACGGACTGCTGCACGGCGGCGCTTCCGTCGTCCTCGCCGAGACCCTCGGCTCCATCGGCTCAGCGATCCACGCCTGGCCCGACAAGGTCGCCGTGGGCGTCGACATCAACGCCACGCATCACCGCGCCGTGACCTCCGGAGTGGTGACCGGGGTGGCCACGCCCATCCATCAGGGCCGGAGCATGGCCGCCTTCGAGATCGTCATCTCCAACGAAGCAGGCAAGCGGGTCTGCACCTCGCGGATCACCTGCGCGCTGATCCCGGCCGACCGGGTCTGACGACCCTCAGACGGACTCGCGCTGGCGGCGCAGCGACCTGCGCTGGGCCAGCACCTGTCCCAGCGGCTGGCGGTGGCCGACGGCATTGGCCGCCGGGCGGCGGACCGTCAGCTTCGCGCGTACGACGTGGGTCGGCGCCACGCGCAACACTGCCTGGGGGGCCAGCGCCATGCGGGCGAGGAACCGGTGTGCGTCACGCGAGCTGCTCAGTGACGCGCCGGCAACGTGGCCGATGCCGCGCTCCTCGGCGTACTGGACCGCGGACTCCATGAGCGCACGGCCGACGCCGCGACGCCGGAAACTGGGGTGGACGTGGGGCGAGATCGCCTGCACGACCGGCTCGAGATTGATCGGCGACAGCACGCTCAGGCGCAGGTAGATCGCGCCGGCCACTGCTCCGTCGCACTCCGCGACGACGACCCGGTCGTCGTCACTGGCGGTCGCGGCCTCGATGATGGCGACCATGTCGTCCGTGGCGGTTCCCACGGAGGGTCGCCGCATCAGATCTGCCCACAGCCCCACGAGATCGTGGGCGTCCGCCGTCGTGGCGTCACGCAGCACTACCTGCGATCGACTCATGGTCCTGCCTTCCTCACCCCAACACCCCGAACGTCTGGAGACTACGCTCAGCAACCCGTCATTGTCATAGGAGTCCCCACTTGACCGGATTCGGCCCGGGCACGGGCACCGTCGTGAACGTCCTCGCTGTCCTCCTCGGGGCGGGCATCGGCGTGCTGCTCGGCAACCGTCTGCCCGAACGCACCCGCGACCTGGTCACCGACGCACTCGGCCTGGTCACGCTCCTCATCGCCGCCGACAGCGCACGCGCGGCCTTCTCCCCCGCCCTCGCCGACCACACCGGCAAGGGCGCACCGTTGCTGATCGTCCTCGGCTCCCTGCTGGTCGGTGGGATCATCGGGTCGCTGCTCAGGCTGGAGCAGCGCGTCGAAGGCCTGGGCGGCTACCTTCAGCGGCGCCTGCAGGGCAGCGGGTCCACCGCGGAGCGGCACCGCTTCATCGAGGGGTTCGTGACCGCGTCCCTGATCTTCTGCACCGGGCCGCTGACCATCCTCGGCGCGCTCAACGACGGCCTCGGCAACGGCGCCGACCAACTGCTGCTCAAGTCCGCCCTCGACGGATTCGCCGCCATCGCTTTCGCGGCTGCGTTCGGGTGGGGTGTGGCGGCGAGCGTGCTCACCGTGGTCGTCGTGCAGGGCTCCCTGACCGGACTCGGGGTGGCGCTCGGCGACGTACTGCCCGAACCGCACCTGGCCGCGATCACCGCGGCCGGCGGCCTGCTCCTCGTCGGTGTGGCACTGCGCCTGCTGAGGATCCGCGAGCTCGCCGTGGCCGACCTCCTGCCGGCGCTCCTGGTGGCTCCGCTCCTCGTCACGGTCGCCCACGCCGTCGCCTGACCGGGTGATCGATGCGGATTCGTTGCAAGGTCGTTGCCTCAGGAGGGTGCCGCAGCCGTCACGAACCGGTCTACTGTGACTCAGCGATCCGTTCAGAGTGTGACCCGGGTCACGCTATAGTCCCCGCAGATCATCTGACCCCCATCTCGGCCACGCCGACAGGAGCCCCATGCACGTGCGACTGCTGCGAGTGTCGCTGCTCATCCTTCCCATGTTGTTCATGCTGCTCCTGGGCACGGGACTCTCCGGCGCTTCGGCGAGCCCGTCCGCGGACGACACCGCCGCGTCGGACGCATCCCCGGTCGCATCGGACAACGCGGAGACGGGCTGTCAGCTGACGAAGCCGCCGGACGACGAGACCCTGTCGATCTACGGCCTGATCTGCGACCGGCGCGAGAGCCCACGCGTACCGGTCCCCGACGTCACCGTGCTCGTCAAGGACACCTCTGGGAACGAGATCGGCCGCAGCGTCTCCGGCCCGGATGGCAGCTTCGTGATCGATCTCCCCGGTGAGCCGATCAACTACCTCGGCAAGACCTACGCGGTCAGCGTGGACAAGGCGACGCTCCCCGACGACACCGAGCCCGAGAAGACCGACCTCAAGATCGCCATCAACACCGACACCGACCAACCGGTGATCTTCCCGGTCGGGGCGGCCGGGCCCGGCGCCGAGGGCAAGCTGATCCAGGCCATCCAGCTGACCATCACCGGCCTGGTCTTCTCGGTGCTCCTGGCGATGGCCTCCCTCGGCCTCTCGATGATCTTCGGCACGACGGGCCTGACGAACTTCGCCCACGGCGAGCTGATCACGTTCGGTGCGCTGGTCGCTTTCGCGGTCGACAACCTCGACGGCGAGATACGCGTGGGGGGTGCCAACGTCACGATCATCGTGGGCGTGCTGGCCGCGTTCCTCGTGTCGGGGCTCTTCGGCTGGGTCAATGACGCCGGGCTGTGGCGACCTCTTCGCCGACGCGGCAGCAGCCTTGTCGCGATGATGATCGTGAGCATCGGCCTCTCGATCTTCCTGCGCAACGTCTACCAGTACTTCGCCGGCGCCCAGGCCCGCAACTACTCCCAGTACGCCGCCATCGAGCCCTGGGAGTTCGGATCGCTCACCGTCACCAGCCGTGACGTGGTTGTCTTCGTCGTCGGCATGGGCGTCCTGATCCTGACCACGAGCCTCCTGCGCTACACCCGGCTCGGCAAGGCGACCCGTGCGGTCGCCGACAACCCGGCACTCTCCTCCGCGACCGGCATCAACGTCGAGCGGGTGATCAGCATCGTGTGGATCGGCGGAGCGGCGCTGGCCGGCATGGCCGGTGCTCTCCTCGGCGTCACCCAGGGCTTCGACTACCAGATCGGGTTCAAGCTCCTGCTCCTGGTGTTCGCCGCCACGGTGCTGGGCGGGCTGGGCACGATCTGGGGAGCCATCGTCGGCGCGTTCGTGATCGGCCTGTTCACCGAGCTCACCACGCTGTTCATCCCGGCCGAGTTCAAGTACGTCGGTGCGCTTCTCGTACTGATCGTTGTCCTGTTGATCCGGCCACAGGGACTCCTGGGCCGCGCCGAGCGAGTCGGCTGAGGAGGGAAAACATGGACTTTCACAATCTTCTGACGCTGTCCCTGCAGCAGGCCCTCGGGCCCACCGCGGTGATCTACGCGCTGGCCGCAATCGGACTCAACGTGCACTTCGGCTACACCGGGCTGCTCAACTTCGGCCAGGCCGGTTTCATGATGGTCGCCGGCTACGGCATGGTCTTCGTGGCCACCGAATGGGGGCTGAGCCTCTGGCTCGGCACCCTGGTCGGGCTGGTCCTCACAGTCATCCTGGCGCTGCTTCTCGGCCTGCCCACCCTGCGACTCCGGGCGGACTACCTTGCCATCGTCACGATCGCCGCGGCCGAGATCGTTCGACAGACGATCGGTGCTGCCAAGTTCTCCGACAAGTTCGGCGGCCAGGACGGCCTCACCGGCTTCATCCAGCCGTTCCGCGATGCGAACCCCTTCAGCGGCACCAAGGGCATCCCAGGCGTGGTCACGTGGAGCGCCTTCGACTTCTGGGTGATGACCGTCGGCTGGCTGCTCGTGGCGCTCAGCTGCGTGGTGGTGTGGCTGCTGATGCGCAGCCCCTGGGGCCGCGTGCTGAAGTCGATCCGTGAGGACGAGGACGCCGTACGCTCCCTCGGCAAGAACGTGACCTCCTACAAGATGCAGGCGCTGATCATCGGCGGCCTCTTCGGCGCGCTCGCCGGCTTCATGACCGCGCTGCGGTCTGCCTCGATCGGTCCGTCGTTCTTCGCAACCGATGTGACCTTCTTCGCCTACACGGTGCTGCTGATCGGCGGAGCCGCCCGCGTGCTCGGTCCTGTGGTGGGGTCGATCATCTTCTGGTTCCTGATCTCCGCGCTCGGCATCTTCTTCAGCCAGGCGACCGGCGGCACTGACCCGCTGATCCCTGCCAGCATCATGGACTCCACCCAGGCCAGCCTGATGCGCTTCATCTTCCTCGGCCTGGGACTGATGCTGCTGATGATCTTCCGACCACAAGGGATCTTCGGCGATCGAAGGGAGTTGGCCATCGATGCCCGCTGAGACCAGCCTGCCCACCAACATCGAGGCTTCGAACGAGGAAGGCCTGGCCCGCTCCAAGGCGGCCCGCGCCGCCCTCGCCGACGTCAAGACAGAGCCCGGCGCCGCCAAACCGGACCCGATCCTGCGCGCCGACGGCATCGTCCGTCAGTTCGGCGGCCTACGGGCCGTCGATGTCGAGCACCTCGAGGTTCAACGTGGCGTGATCACCGCACTGATCGGCCCCAACGGTGCCGGCAAGACCACTTTCTTCAACCTGCTCACCGGCTTCGACCGTCCGGACGAGGGCGAGTGGTGGTTCAACGACAAGAAGCTGAACCGGGTGCCCGCCTACAAGGTGGCCCGCATGGGCATGGTCCGCACCTTCCAGCTGACCAAGGTGCTGGCCCGGCTCACCGTGCTCGAGAACATGCGCCTCGGCGCCACCGGCCAGCGTGGCGAGAGCCTGCTCTCCGCGATGCTCCAGCCTCGATGGGCCGGCCAGGAGGCCGCGAACACCGAGCGGGCGCACGACCTGCTCGCCCGGTTCCTCCTCGACAAGAAGGTCCAGGACTTCGCCGGCTCGCTGTCCGGCGGTCAGCGCAAGCTCCTCGAGATGGCGCGGGCGCTGATGACCGAGCCCGAGCTGGTCATGCTCGACGAGCCGATGGCGGGTGTGAATCCGGCGCTCAAGCAGTCCTTGCTGGGGCACGTGAAGTCGCTGCGCGACGAAGGCCGCACGGTCCTGTTCGTCGAGCACGACATGGACATGGTCCGTGACATCTCCGACTGGGTCATCGTGATGGCGCAGGGGAGGATCGTGGCCGAGGGCCCGCCTGACTCCGTCATGGCCGACCAGCGCGTGATCGATGCCTATCTGGGCGCACACCACGACGTGGCCCTCACGTTCGAGGCGGAGGAGGAGATCCTCGCCGCGGCCGAGGCAGAGATCGAGCAGGAGGAGCACAATGACTGACGACACCGTGACCCCCGAACGCAGCCAGCACCTGGCAGCCGCCGATGGGGCGGTGCTGCGTGCGGACGATCTCATCGCGGGATACCTGCCGGGGGTGAACATCCTCAACGGCACCGATCTCTACTGCCACAAGGGAGAGCTGGTCGGCATCATCGGCCCCAACGGCGCCGGCAAGTCAACCCTGCTCAAGGCCCTCTTCGGTCTCGTGAAGGTCTCGACCGGCAAGGTGGTCCTCAACGGCGACGACATCACCAACCAGCGGGCCGACAAGCTGGTCACCGCCGGCATCGGGTTCGTCCCCCAGACCAACAACGTCTTCCCGTCGCTGACCATCCAGGAGAACCTCGAGATGGGCTCCTTCCAGCGTCCGAAGTCGTTCAAGAAGCGCTTCGAGTTCGTCGGCGAGCTCTTTCCTGCCCTGCTGGACCGCCGCGCTCAGCGGGCCGGGTCGCTGTCGGGTGGTGAGCGCCAGATGGTGGCCATGGGGCGAGCGCTGATGATGGAGCCGTCGGTGCTGCTGCTCGACGAGCCTTCGGCGGGTCTCTCCCCCGTGATGCAGGACGAGGTCTTCGTGCAGACCCGCCGCATCAACCGTGCCGGCGTGTCCGTGGTCATGGTGGAACAGAACGCCGCACGATGCCTACAGATCTGCGACCGGGCCTACGTGCTCGACCAGGGCCGCAACGCCTACACCGGCACGGGCCAGGCGTTGGCCAACGACCCCAAGGTGATCGAGCTCTACCTGGGCACCCTGGCCCAGCGCTGACCTCACGGTCCCGTACGCCGTACACACCGTTCGCACACCGCGAGCACACAAGAGGGGCCCGGCCGAATCGGCCGGGCCCCTCAGTGCTTGGTGCTGTGACGAATCAGTTCGACTGCGGCACGACGCCGGAGACGTTGTCGATCTCGTCGTACTTGTTGCCCTTCTTGTACTCGTAGATGCCGTAGGAACCGGCAACCAGCGAGCCCGAGTCGGTCATGTCGGCCGCACCGGACTTGCCGTCGTAGTCGATGTCCTCGCCGTCGGCCAGCAGCTCCGCGCACTCCTTGAACTCAGTGCACTTCGTGCCTTCGCGGGTGACGTCGACGATGTTGGCGCCGATCGTCGTACCGGAGTCGTCCTTGCCGGCGATCGCCGCGAGCGCACTGATCACGACGGCGTCGTAGGACTCGGCGCCGTAGGTCAGCGTGTCCTTGACACCGGGCTGCTTCTTGAGTCGCGCGATGAACTCCGCGTTCGGTGACGCGGGCGCCGGCGAGGTGGCCAGAACGCCAGTGAGGTCGAAGCCCTTGTAGCTGTCGGACAGGTTGCCGTCCACGAAGTAGATCTGGACATCCTGGGGGCCGTAGCCCTTGGCGATCAGCTGCGGGATGATCTTCGAGGTCTCGTTGAACGACACCAGGACGATCGCGTCGGGCTTCGAGGCGGCGATCTTGTTCACCTCGGCGGTGAAGTTCTGCGCGTCGGCCGAGTAGAGCGTGCTCTCGCTGACCGTGGCGCCCTTCTCCTTCAGCACCTCCTCGATGCGCTTCGACAGGCCCTCGCCGTAGAAGTCCTGCCGACCCATGATGGCGACGTTGCTGTGGTCGTCCTCGATGATCCGGTTCGCCAGGATCTCGCCCTGCAGGATGTCGGACGGTGCGGTGCGGAAGTAGAGGCCGTTGTCGTCGTAGGTGTCGAACCCGGCCGCGGTGTTCGCGGGCGAGAACTGCACCACGTTGCTGCCGGTGATCTTGTCGATGACACTGACCGAGACACCGGAGGCAGCCGCACCGACGATGACGTCGGACTTGGCAGCGAGCAGCTTGTCGACCTCTGCGCCCGCGATGTCGGGCGTGCCGTCGCCCGAGTCGGCCTTGGACTGGACGACCTTCTTGCCGTTGACCCCGCCGGCGGCGTTGATGTCGTCGACTGCGAGCTGCACGCCGGCGAACTCCGGCGGGCCGAGGAACGCGAGGTCGCCGGTCTGCGGCAGCAGGGTGCCGATGGTGAGCGTCCCGTCGCCCTTCTTGGCACCAGTCGAGGACTTGTCGTCGCTGGCGGTCTTGTCATCGCCGCTGTCGTCGCTGCCACAGCCAGCCAGTGCCAGCGAGCCCACGAGAGCAAGTACAGCGAGACGCGCGAATTGTGTGGGGCGCTTCATGAAGCCTCCGGTTCATCTTTGTGGCGCCGACGGCACACCGCCGCCGAATCTGTAACGAAATTAGCGCCAAACAGGACACTGGCGACCAAGCACGCAACCTCGTTGCCAAGTTGTGACCTGCGCGACACCCGTCGTTACAAGGAGCTCGAGCCCGGCCCGTGCTCGACCACGCCGTCAGAGACCTGCTTCATCGAGAGCCGGAGGTCCATCGCGGTCTTCTGGATCCACCGGAAGGCGTCGGGCTCGCTGAGTCCGAGCTCCTTCTGGAGCACGCCCTTGGCGCGCTCGACCGACTTGCGGGTCTCGAGGCGCTCGGTCAGGTCGGCGACCTCGGACTCCAGGGCGGCCAGCTCGGTGAACCGGCTCACCGCCATCTCGATGGCCGGCACCAGGTCGTTGCGGGAGAACGGCTTGACCAGGTAGGCCATCGCACCGGCGTCACGGGCCCGTTCGACCAGGTCGCGCTGGGAGAAGGCGGTCAGCATCAGGCACGGCGCGATGCGCTGCTCGGCGATGCGCTGGGCGGCGGAGATGCCGTCGAGCTTGGGCATCTTCACGTCGAGGATCACCAGGTCGGGGCGCAGCTGCTCGGCCAGGGCGACGGCCTGCTCGCCGTCGGCGGCCTGACCGACGACGTCGTACCCCTCCTCGCCCAGCATCTCGGCGAGGTCCATGCGGATCAGCGCTTCGTCCTCGGCGATGACGACGCGAAGGGCGGGGCTGGCGCTGGGCTGTTCGGTCACGGCGTCAAGACTAGTGGGTATCGCCGGAGGTTCGTCGGGGGTGGCCCGTGCTCTGGGTGCGTGCATCGCAAGGCGGAGGAGCGAAGGCGGGGCGGAGCCCCGTCGAGTCTCCGACAACGCCGCGAGGTGCGTGCACAGGGTGCGGGACACACGACGAACCTCCGGTGGTGCCCACTCGGGCGCTCGGCCGCGCCACGTCGAAACACCATGCGGCGGGCCATGCCCTGATCGTGGAAGTGCGCGTCGTATCCGGTAGCCTGTGCTCGCCTTTGGCCCCGGTAGTCCAACGGCAGAGACGATGCACTCAAACTGCATACAGTGTGGGTTCGAATCCCACTCGGGGTACTTTTTTCGGCCAGCTCGGGAAGACCCGGCATCCACTGTCGGTGGCGTTCTCGACACTCAAGACATGTACGACGACCGCGTGCGATCCGCCGCCAACCGTGCCCTGGCGAACGGCTCCAGTGTTGCCGAGGCGGCGCGCGATCTTGGAGTGGCTCGGGCGACGGTTCGGGACTGGCGCGACCATCCCGGCCGTGAGCTCGATCAAGTGTGCCCCCGATGCACGCCGACCACGCCGATGCCGTCCGCGGCGTACGCCGCACTGCTGGGCTTCTACCTGGGCGACGGCTGTCTCTCGACGCACTAGGGGAAGGTGGTGCTCCGGGTGTCGTGCGACGCCACATACCCAACCGTGATCGATGACGTGTCCACCTTGACAGCCATGCTCGCTCCACACCGAACCGTCTTCCACGTCCCAGCACCGGGGACGACCGTCGTACAGGCTGGCTGGAAGCACTGGCTGTGCCTGTTCCCGCAGCACGGACCCGGCCGCAAGCATGAACGTTCCATCGCACTCGAGCCGTGGCAGCGGGAGATCGTGGACACCCACCCGGCCGACTTCCTCCGAGGGCTCTTCCACTCCGACGGGTGCCGCTCGAAGAACTGGACCATCAAGGTGGTCGCCGGCGAGATGAAGCGCTACGACTATCCCCGGTGGGAGTTCAGCAACCGCTCCGAGGACATCCACGCCCTCTGTGGCGCGGCCCTCGACCGACTCGACATCCCGTGGAGGCGGTCGGGAGAGTTCCACCTGTCGGTGTCACGACGTGACGCAGTCGCCGCCCTGGACAAAGCGATCGGGCTGAAGTGCTGAACTGGTCAGCGCTTGCGCTGGTACGCCGGCGCCACCATGTTGACCTGGCCCATCATCTCCTCGGGGTGCTCCACGAGCGACCACGATCGTGCAGGTGTCGAGTAGTGACACCGATTTTCGCGCAGAAGCGACCCGGATCATGCACGTGCATGATCCGGGTCGTGCGCGGGCCGACCGTGGTCAGCGGGCGCGCTTGTACGCCGGGGCCACCTCGTTGATGGCATCGCCGATGCGGTGGATCCGCAAGGCGTTCGTCGAGCCGGGGATGCCGGGAGGCGAACCGGCGATGATCACGACGAGGTCGCCTTCCTTGACCCGGCCGATCGACAGCAAGGCCTCGTCGACCTGGCGCACCATCTCGTCGGTGTGCTCGACCGCGGCGGTCTTGAACGTCTCCACACCCCATGTCATCGACAGTTGGGAGCGCACCTTGGCCTCGGGGGTGAACGCCAGGATCGGGATGTGCCCGCGGTAGCGCGCCAGGCGTCGTGCGGAGTCGCCGCTCTGGGTGAACGCGACGAGGTACTTCGCCCCGACCCGCTCCCCCACCTCGGCGGCGGCCTTCGCGATGACGCCACCGCGGGTCTTGGGATTCCAGTCGATCGCGGTCATGTGCTTGAGGCCGTGGTCCTCCGCCGAGCCGAGGATCCGCTCCATGGTCTGGACCGTGATGATGGGGTACTCCCCCACGCTCGTCTCACCGGAGAGCATCACCGCGTCGGTGCCGTCGAGCACGGCGTTGGCGACGTCGGACGCCTCCGCCCGCGTCGGCGCCGGAGCCGAGATCATCGACTCCAGCATCTGGGTCGCCACGATCACCGGCTTGGCGTTGCGACGGGCCTTGTCGATGACCCGCTTCTGCAGGAACGGCACGTCCTCGAGCGGGCACTCGACGCCGAGGTCGCCACGCGCCACCATCAGCCCGTCGAAGGCCTTCACGATCTCGTCGAGGTTGTCGATCGCCTGCGGCTTCTCGATCTTGGCGATCACCGGCACGAGCACGCCGACCTCCCGCATCACCTCGCGAACGTCCTCGACGTCCTTCGCGTTGCGGACGAACGACAGCGCGATGAAGTCGACGCTGAGGGACAGCGCGAACCGGAGGTCCTCGATGTCCTTGGTCGACAGTGCCGGCACCGACACCGCGACGCCGGGCAGGTTGATGCCCTTGTGGTCGCTGACCTTGCCGCCGACGACCACCTCGGTGTTGACCGTGTCGCCCTCGACCGACACGACCTTCAGCCGCACCTTGCCGTCGTCGATCAGGATCGGGTCGCCGGCCGACACGTCACCGGGCAGTCCGGCGTACGTCGTGGACGCGATCTCGTTGTTGCCCGGGACCTCGCGCGTGGTGATTGCCCAGGCCTGGCCCTTCTTCAGCTTGACCGGACCGTTCGGGATCAGGCCGAGGCGGATCTTGGGGCCCTGGAGATCGGCGAAGATACCGACGCCGTGCCCGCTCTCGTCGGAGGCCTTGCGGACGAGCTCGTAGCTGCGACGGTGGTCCTCGTGGGTGCCGTGGCTCATGTTGAGCCGGGCCACGTCCATGCCGGCGTCGACGAGTTGGCGGATGGACTCGGGGGACGACGTGGCGGGCCCGAGGGTGCACACGATCTTTGCTCTACGCACGAACCAAACCTACCGGTCGGCGTGAACGTGGGAGCAACGGCTCGTTCACACCGGACGATCAGGCAGTGCACACACGAGGCCGTCGAAGACTGCATCCGACCACGTCAGGAAATGACCGACCCGTCGTGAGTTTCGAGAACTCACGACGGGTCGGTCAGAACTGGCGACGGGTCAGACGACGAGCGGACGGGCCGTCGGCGGGATCGGTGCCGGCAGGGTCGTCGATCCGGTCAGGAACTCATCCACCCCGGCAGCCGCGGCACGGCCCTCGGCGATCGCCCACACGATCAGCGACTGCCCGCGACCGGCGTCACCGGCCACGAAGACACCCTCGACCGAGGAGGCGTACTTGTTGTCCCGGGCCACGTTGCCGCGCTCGTCGAGCTCGACACCGAGCTGGTCGATCAGGCCGTCCTGCTCGGGTCCGACGAAGCCCATCGCGAAGAGCACGAGCTCGGCGGGGATCTCCCGCTCGGTCCCCTCGATCTCGGTCAGCTTGCCGCCCTCGAAGACCACGTCGACCAGGACCAGGGCCCTGACGTTGCCGTCGTCGTCACCGAGGAACTCCTTGGTGGAGACGGCGTACACGCGGTCTCCGCCCTCCTCGTGGGCCGAGGAGACCTTGAAGGTCATCGGGTACGTCGGCCACGGCTGGTTGCTCGGCCGTGCCTCGGGCGGCTGCGGCAGGATCTCGAGCTGGGTGATCGAGGCAGCACCGTGGCGGATCGACGTGCCGAGGCAGTCGGCACCGGTGTCGCCACCGCCGATGATCA
The DNA here is from genome assembly GCF_001427925.1 of Nocardioides sp. Root151. Classification (NCBI taxonomy): domain Bacteria; kingdom Bacillati; phylum Actinomycetota; class Actinomycetes; order Propionibacteriales; family Nocardioidaceae; genus Nocardioides; species Nocardioides sp. Root151. The sequence continues at coordinate 331,863 of NZ_LMGG01000004.1, read as the reverse complement.
CGACGTTCTTGCCGTCGGCGCGGATCTGGTCCGAGCCATCCGATGTCGCAGGCTCGCCGAGCGAGGCCCGGTTCGACTGGGGCAGGAACTCCATGGCCTGGTGGATGCCACCGAACTCGCGTCCGGGCACCGGCAGGTCACGGGCCTTGGTCGAACCCACGGCGATGACCACCGCGTCGTACCGACCGCGCAGCTCGTCGGCAGTGATCTCCGCACCCACGTCGACACCGGCGCGGAACACCGTGCCCTCGCGACGCATCTGCTCGAGCCGCTTGTCGAGGTGCTTCTTCTCCATCTTGAACTCGGGGATGCCGTAGCGCAGCAGCCCACCGATCTTGTCCGCGCGCTCGTAGACCGCGACGGTGTGACCGGCCCGGGTCAGCTGCTGGGCGGCGGCCAGACCGGCCGGACCGGAGCCGATCACGGCCACGGTCTTGCCGGAGAGCCACTCGGGCGGCTGGGGCCGGACGAAGCCGGACTCCCACGCCTTGTCGATGATCGAGACCTCGACGTTCTTGATCGTCACCGGGTCCTGGTTGATGCCCAGGACGCAGGCGGTCTCACACGGCGCCGGGCACAACCGACCGGTGAACTCCGGGAAGTTGTTGGTCGCGTGGAGACGGTCGATCGCGCCTTCCCAGTCGTCACGCCAGACCAGGTCGTTCCACTCCGGGATGATGTTGCCCAGCGGGCAGCCCTGGTGGCAGAACGGGATGCCGCAGTCCATGCAACGGCCGGCCTGCTTGGTGATGATCGGAAGCAGGGCGCGGCCGACGCCGTCGGGGTAGACCTCGTTCCAGTCCTTGACCCGCTCGTCGACGGGACGACGGGTCGCGACCTCGCGGCCGTCCTTCAGAAAGCCCTTGGGGTCAGCCATGATTGGCCCCTTCCTGGTGAGTGCCGGGGGTGCGGTCAGCCACAGGTGGCAGAGCCTGCTCCATGATGCGCGTGACGACCGCACCGCTGTACGAACCGTTCCGACGCTTGCGGTCAGCCATGAAGCACCTCCATGATGCGGGCCGCTGCCTGGTCTTCGTCGAGCCCCTCTTCGAGCGCTTCCTCGCGCGCTTCGAGGACTCGCTTGAAGTCGCTCGGCATGACCTGGGTGAATCGGGACAGGGCGCTGTCCCAGTCGGCCAGCAGGTCGCCGGCGACCGAGGACTCGGTCTCCTCGAGGTGCTTGGTGACCAGTTCCTTGAGCTCGTCGGCGGCCTTGCCCTTGACCTCGCTGAGCTCGACGAGCTCGGGGTTGACCCGGCCCTCGTCGAGGTCGAGCACGAACGCGTAGCCCCCGGACATGCCGGCCGCGAAGTTGCGCCCGGTCTGGCCGAGTACGACAACCTTGCCGCCGGTCATGTATTCGCAGCCGTGGTCGCCCACGCCCTCGACCACGGCCGAGACACCCGAGTTGCGCACGCAGAAGCGCTCGCCGGCCTGCCCACGGAGGAAGATCTCCCCCGACGTGGCGCCGTACCCGATGGTGTTGCCGGCAATGATCTGCTGGGACGCGTCGAACGTGGCGTTGCGGTCCGGACGGACCACGATGCGACCGCCCGAGAGGCCCTTGCCGACGTAGTCGTTGGCGTCGCCCTCGAGGCGCAGCGTGACACCGCGCGGCACGAAGGCACCGAACGACTGCCCGGCCGAACCGGTGAAGGTGATGTCGATCGTGCCGTCGGGCAGGCCCTCGCCGCGGTAGCGCTTGGTCACCTCGTGGCCGAGGATCGTGCCGACGGTGCGGTTGACGTTGCGCACCTGAACCTGGGCGCGCACCGGCTCGCCGTTCTCGAGCGCCGGAGCCGCGATGCGGACCAGCTCGTTGTCGAGCGCCTTGTCGAGTCCGTGGTCCTGACCGGTGGTGTTGCGTCGGGCCGCCCCTTCGGGCAGCTCCGGCAGGTGCAGCACCGGCGACAGGTCGAGACCGGCCGCCTTCCAGTGGTTCACGGCCTTCTCGGTGTCGAGGCTCTCGACGTGGCCGACGGCCTCGTCGAGGGTGCGGAAACCGAGCTCGGCGAGGATCTCGCGGACCTCCTCGGCGATGTACTCGAAGAAGTTCACGACGTACTCGGCCTTGCCGGAGTAGCGCTCGCGGAGCACCGGGTTCTGCGTCGCGACGCCCACGGGGCAGGTGTCGAGGTGGCAGACCCGCATCATGATGCAGCCCGAGACCACCAGCGGAGCGGTGGCGAAGCCGAACTCCTCGGCGCCCAGGAGGGCGGCGATCACGACATCGCGACCGGTCTTCAGCTGGCCGTCGGTCTGCACGACGATGCGGTCACGCAGTCCGTTGAGCAGCAGCGTCTGCTGGGTCTCGGCGAGGCCGAGCTCCCAGGGTCCGCCGGCGTGCTTGAGCGAGGTCAGCGGAGAAGCACCGGTTCCGCCGTCGTGGCCGGAGATGAGTACGACGTCCGCGTGCGCCTTCGACACACCGGCAGCGACGGTGCCGACGCCCATCTCGGCGACCAGCTTCACGTGGACCCGGGCCGCCGGGTTGGCGTTCTTCAGGTCGTGGATCAGCTGGGCGAGGTCCTCGATGGAGTAGATGTCGTGGTGCGGCGGCGGGGAGATCAGGCCCACGCCGGGCGTGCTGTGCCGGGTCTTGGCCACCCACGGGTAGACCTTGTGACCGGGCAGCTGGCCACCCTCACCGGGCTTGGCACCCTGCGCCATCTTGATCTGGATGTCGTCGGAGTTCGTGAGGTACTCGCTCGTCACGCCGAAGCGTCCCGAGGCGACCTGCTTGATCGACGAGCGACGCTCCGGGTCGTAGAGGCGCTCCGGGTCCTCGCCGCCCTCACCGGTGTTGGACTTGCCGCCCAGCCGGTTCATCGCGATGGCGAGTGTCTCGTGGGCCTCCATGCTGATGGAGCCGTAGGACATGGCACCGGTGGAGAAGCGCTTGACGATCTCGGAGACCGGCTCGACCTCGTCGATCGAGATCGGCTCCCGCTCGCCCTCCTTGAACTTGAACAGGCCGCGCAGCGTCATCAGCCGCTCGGACTGCTCGTTGACCCGCTCGGTGTACTGCTTGAACACGTCGTACCGGCCGGCACGCGTGGCGTGCTGGAGGCGGAAGACGGTCTCCGGGTCGAACAGGTGCGGCTCGCCCTCCCGACGCCATTGGTACTCGCCACCGATGTTGAGCTCACGGTGGGCCGGCGCGATACCGCCGCGCGGGTACGCCGTGGCGTGGCGGCGGGCCACCTCCTCGGCGATCACGTCGAGCTCGATGCCGCCCAGTTTGGAGGTGGTGCCGGTGAAGTACTTGTCGACGACGCTCTGCGAGAGTCCGACGGCCTCGAAGATCTGGGCACCGGTGTACGACGCGACGGTCGAGACACCCATCTTGCTCATCACCTTCAGGACGCCCTTGCCGAGCGACTTGACGAGGTTCTTGACCGCGACCTGTGGCTCGATCTTGACGTAGTAGCCCTCGCGCGCGAGGTCCTCGACGGACTCCATCGCGAGGTACGGGTTGACCGCGGCCGCGCCGTAACCTACGAGCAGCGCCACGTGGTGCGTCTCGCGTACGTCGCCGGCCTCGATGAGCAGGCCGACCTGGGTGCGGGTCTTCTCGCGGACCAGGTGGTGGTGCACCGCACCGGTGAGCAGCAGCGACGGGATCGGCGCCAGCTCGGCGGTGGAGTGCCGGTCGGAGAGCACGATGATGCGGGCGCCGTCGGCGATCGCGTCGGAGACCTCCTGGCAGATCTCGTCGATCCGCGCGGCCATCGCCGCGCCGCCGCCCTCGACCTCGTAGAGGCCGCGCGAGACGTGGGTGATGAAGCCGGGCATGTCACCGTCACGGTTGATGTGACGGATCTTGGCCAGGTCGTCGTTGTCGATCACCGGGAACGGCAGCACGACCTGGCGGCACGAGGCCGGGGTCGGCTCGAGCAGGTTGGACTCCGGCCCGATGGTGCCGTTGAGCGAGGTCACCAGCTCTTCCCGGATCGCGTCGAGCGGCGGGTTGGTGACCTGGGCGAAGAGCTGTGCAAAGTAGTCGAACAGCAGGCGCGGCTTCTCCGACAAGGCGGCGATGGGTGTGTCGGTGCCCATCGAGCCGATCGGCTCGGCCCCCGTGTTGGCCATCGGGGTGAGCAGGACGCGCAGCTCCTCCTCGGTGTAGCCGAAGATCTGCTGGCGACGCGTCACCGAGGCGTGCGTGTGCACGATGTGCTCACGCTGCGGCACGTCGTTGAGGTGGATCAGCCCGGCGTGCAACCACTCGTCGTACGGGTGCTCCGCGGCCAGCTCGGACTTGATCTCCTCGTCCTCGATGATGCGGTGCTCGTCGGTGTCGACGAGGAACATCTTGCCGGGCTGCAGGCGGCCCTTGCGGACGATCGTGGCCGGGTCCAGGTCGAGTACGCCGACCTCGGAGGCGAGCACCACGAGACCGTCGTCGGTGACCCAGTAGCGCGACGGGCGCAGCCCGTTGCGGTCGAGGACCGCGCCGACCTGGCGGCCGTCGGTGAACACGACACAGGCGGGGCCGTCCCACGGCTCCATCATCGCGGAGTGGAACTCGTAGAAGGAACGACGCTTGTCGTCCATCTCGGTGTGGTTCTCCCACGCCTCGGGGATCATCATCAGGACCGAGTGCGGCAGCGTCCGGCCACCCATGTGCAGGAGCTCGAGCACCTCGTCGAAGGACGCGGAGTCGGAGGCACCCTGGGTCACGATCGGGTAGAGCCGCTCGAGGTCGCCGGGGATCAGGTCGGAGGACAGCAGGGCCTCGCGGGCACGCATCCAGTTGCGGTTGCCCATGACCGTGTTGATCTCGCCGTTGTGCGCGATGAAGCGGAACGGGTGCGAGAGCGGCCAGCTCGGGAACGTGTTCGTCGAGAACCGCGAGTGCACGACCGCCACGGCCGAGGCCACCCGCTCGTCGACGAGGTCGGGGAAGACCTGGTCGAGCTGGTCGGTGGTCAACATGCCCTTGTAGGCGATGGTGCGCGAGGAGAGCGACGGGAAGTAGACGTCGGTCTCGCGCTCGGCGCGCTTGCGCAGGCAGAAGGCCAGGCGCTCGAGGGCCATGCCGGCGATGCGGGAGCCCTTGCCGGCAACGAACAGCTGCACGAAGGCGGGCATGCAGTCGCGGGCGGTGGTGCCGAGAGGTGCGTCGTTGGTCGGCACCTCGCGCCAGCCGAGGACGGCGAGGCCCTCTTCGGCGGCGATCTGCTCGATCAGCTGCCGGGTCTTGGCGACGTTCTCGGCGTCACCGGGAAGGAAGGCGGTGCCCACGGCGTACGACCCGGCGACCGGGAGGTCGAAGTCGACGACCTCACGGAGGAACGCGTCGGGGACCTGCATCAGGATGCCGGCGCCGTCACCGGAGTTCGGCTCGGCACCCGCGGCACCGCGGTGTTCGAGGTTGCGGAGGGCAGTCAGCGCCTTCGAAACGATGTCATGGCTGGCCACGCCCGTCAGGGTTGCCACGAACGCGACACCGCAAGCGTCGTGCTCGCTGGTTCCGTCGTACAACCCCTGAGGCGGCGGGAATGCGTGCATGGGCATTCTCCCGTCGTCATCTGCGCCGACCCGGCTGAGCGGGAAGGCGAACTGGTCAGTGCAAGAAAAACTGATTTACGGCAGGGGACGACACTGGCCCTCGCGGAGCGCCCAGACTAACACCCAAATCGGCTGCCCCACGAGCCAGAACCCGTCGCCGGACACGTTCGTGACGTCCGTCTCAGGCTGTGGCAACCCTCGTCGGGTGGGCTCAGCCGACCCCCTGGCCGACCGCGATGCCGACCAGGTACGTGATCGCGAACGCCGCGGCACCGAGCACCACCTGGCGTCCGCCGCCGTACCACCAGGGCCGGTTCGTCAGCCGGGTCACCACGGCTCCACACCCGAACAGGGCGAGCAGGGTGAGCACCATCGACGGCCACAGGATCTCGACGCCGAGCAGGTAGGGCAGGACGGGGACGAACGCCCCGAGCGAGAACGACACGAACGACGAGACCGCGGCGACACCCGGCCTGGCCAGCTCGTCGGGGTCGATCCCGAACTCCTGCATGGAGTGCACGGCGACCGCGCTGTCGAGGTCGCGGTGCACCTGGGCGGCGACCTCGGCGGCGAGGTCTGCGTCAAGGCCCCGGTCGGTGAGCATCTCGGCCAGCTCGGCGGTCTCGCCCTCCGGGTTGGCGATGATCTCCTTGCGTTCCTTCTCCACCTCGAACTCGGCCGCCTCGGCCTGGCTGGCGACCGAGGCGTACTCCCCCGCCGCCATCGAGAAGGCGCCTGCGGCGAGGCCCGCCAGACCGGCGAGTACGACGGCCGAGGTGTCCGGGGCTCCCCGTGTTCCACCGGCGACTCCGGCGATCAGCGCGGCGTTGGAGACCAGGCCGTCCATGGCACCGAAGACGGCCGGACGCAGCCAGCCGCCGTTGACGTCACCGTGGTCGTGCTCGATCTCAGGGGTCTCGTGGGTCGTGCTCATGGAACTGAACCTAGTGAGTGCGATGCCCGAATGCACCGAAGGACAGGCTCACCTGTCGGTGTCGGAGCCGGCCCTGGTCCCGTCGGCGTCCTCGGCCTCGTCGGTCTCGGCGGCGTCATCCGCCGGCTCCTCCTCCGCCGACTCGGTGCCGGCGGGCTCGTCTGCTCCGGGATCCGGGTCGGCACCGTCCACGGCGTCCTCACCGACCTTCTCCTCGACCGTGTCCTGCTCGTCGGCCACAGCCGAGTCGGACACCGCGGCTGCGTCGCCCGTCGCGGCTGCGTCGTCGTCCTGCGGGTCACGGAAGACGCTCTCCTCGCGGCCCGGGTGGCGCCTGCTCGACCAGATGAAGTACGCCACGGCGGCCACGAACAGGACGATCGAGGTCCAGACGTTCAGGCGGAGCCCGAAGACGTCGTCCATCTGCACGTCGTCGATGCGCATCGTCTCGATCCATCCACGGCCCAGCGTGTAGCCGGCGACGTAGAGCGCCATCACGCGGCCGAAGCCGAGCTTGAACTTCGCGTCGGCCCAGATCAGCAGACCGAAGATGCCGAGGTTCCAGATGCACTCGTAGAGGAACGTCGGGTGGTACGTCGCGTCCTCGAGGTGCCCGGCGAGCCGGTGGTCACGGTCGATCTCCAGGCCCCACGGCAGGTCGGTGGGTCGGCCGTAGAGCTCCTGGTTGAACCAGTTGCCCCACCTGCCGAAGGCCTGCGCGACGATGACGCCGGGTGCCAGGGCGTCCATCACGGGGAGGATCTTGATGCCCATCACGCGGGCGCCGATCATCGCGCCGACCGCACCGAGCGCGATGGCGCCCCAGATGCCCAGCCCGCCGCGCCACACGTAGAGCGCGGTGACCGGGTTCTTGTCCTCGCCGAAGTAGAGGTGGTAGTCGGTGATCACGTGGTAGAGCCGGGCGCCCACGAGGCCGAACGGGATTGCCCAGAGCGCGATGTCGGACATCTGGCCGGGCTTGCCGCCGCGGGCCACCCACCGCTTCTCGCCGATCCAGATCGCCGCGATGACACCGACGATGATGCACAGCGCGTAGGCCCGGATCGGGAACGGTCCGAGCTCCCAGACGCCCTCGGAGGGGCTGGGGATGGTCTGCAGGATCATGAATCCGCCTTCAGCAGTTTCGTGAGGTCGTCGGCGAGGTCCGTGGCTGAGGTGTCCTGGTTCCAGATCACCGGGACCTCGTCGTGGGAGTCGATCGAGAACACGTGCGTGTCGTGGGTGACGTCGTAGCCACCGGAGGGCAGCTTCTTCTCACGCTGCATGAACACGCCGAACGACTTGGCAAGCTCCGCGATGGTCGACAGCTCGCCGGTCAGGCCGACGAAGTCGTCGCTGAAGCGGTCGAGGTAGGTGCGCAGCGCCTTCTCGTCGTCGCGCGCCGGGTCGGTGGTCACGAACACCACCTGCACGTCGTCACGCTGGTCGTCGTCGAGCCGGGTCAGCGAGGAGGCGACGTTCGACATCACCATCTGGCAGATGTCGGGGCAGTTCGTGTAGCCGAAGAAGACCAGGGTCACGGGCTTCTCGGTCTGCTCCGCGAGCGAGAAGTCGGCCCCGTCGGTGTCGGTCAGGGCGGCGACCGGTGCGGCGTACCTGTCCTTCAGCGCGGTGCCGTGGAAGCCCTCCTCGCCGACGGGTTGCTCGCCGCTGGCGCACCCGCTCAGCACCAACGCCGCGGAGAGTGCCACAGCGGCGAAAGACCCCCTACCCACGTCGTACGCCGTCGGCCAGGTCGCGGGTCAGCGCGGCCAGGGCGGCAAGCCCGGCCTTCCGGTCGGCGCCGGCGTCGAGCAGCGTGCGGACGAACGCGGAGCCGACGATGACACCGTCGGCGTACGACGCCACCTCGGCGGCCTGGTCGCCGTTGGAGACGCCCAGGCCGACACCGACGGGCAGGTCGGTCGTGCTCTTCGTGCGCGCCACCAGGGGCCCGGCCAGGTCGCTGGTCGTCGACCGGGCGCCGGTGACGCCCATCACCGCAGTGGCGTAGACGAACCCGCGCGAGGCGGCCGTGGTCATCGCGATCCGCTCGTCGGTCGAGGACGGCGCGACGAGGAAGACCTTGTCGAGGTCGTGCCGGTCGGCGGCCGCGATCCACTCCTCGCCCGAGTCGGGCGTGAGGTCGGGGGTGATCAGCCCGGCGCCACCGGCCGAGGCCAGGTCGGCGGCGAACTTCTCCACTCCGTAGCGCTCGACGGGGTTCCAGTAGGTCATCACGAGCGTCGGCACGCCGGTGGCGGCCACCGCCTCCACCGTACGCAGCACGTCGCGGGTGCGGACGCCTCCGTCGAGCGCCTGCTGGGCGGCGGCCTGGATGGTCGGGCCGTCCATCACGGGGTCGCTGTAAGGCAGGCCGATCTCGACCACGTCGACCCCGGCCTCGACCATCGTGCGAATCGCCTCGATGGCGCCGTCGACGTCCGGGAAGCCGGCGGGCAGGTAGCCGACCAGGGCGGCGCGGTTCTCGGACCGGGCCTTCTCGAAGGCGCTCTTGGCACTCACTTGTCGTCTCCCTCGGTCTCGCCCTCGGTGCCGCCCAGGCCGAACCAGTCGATGGCGGTGCCCATGTCCTTGTCGCCGCGTCCGGAGAGGTTGACCAGGATGGTGGCGTCGGGGCCCTTCTCGGCGGCCAGCTGCTCGGCGATCTTCAACGCCCCGGCCAGGGCGTGGGCCGACTCGACGGCCGGGATGATGCCCTCGGTGCGGCTCAACAGGGCCATCGCGTCCATCGCCTCGGCATCGGTCACCGGCAGGTAGGTCGCGCGACCGATCTCGGACAGGTGGGAGTGCTCCGGTCCGACGCCCGGGTAGTCGAGCCCGGCGGAGATCGAGTGGGACTCGATGGTCTGGCCGTCCTCGTCCTGGAGCACGTAGGTGCGGGCGCCGTGCAGCACGCCGCTCTCCCCCGCGCCGATCGTGGCCGCATGACGGCCCGTCTCGACACCGTCGCCGCCGGCCTCGAAGCCGTAGATCGCGACGTCGTCGTCCTCGAGGAAGGCGGTGAACAGGCCGATCGCGTTCGACCCGCCGCCGACGCAGGCCGCGATCGCGTCCGGCAGCACGCCGTACTGGTCGAGGCACTGCTGGCGCGCCTCGTCGCCGATGCCGCGGCAGAAGTCGCGCACCATGCTCGGGAACGGGTGCGGTCCGGCGGCGGTGCCGAAGAGGTACGCCGTGTGGTCGACGCTGGCCACCCAGTCGCGCAGGGCCTCGTTGATCGCGTCCTTCAGCGTCGCCGAGCCGGAGTCGACCGGGATCACCTTGGCGCCGAGGAGCTGCATGCGGGCCACGTTGAGCGCCTGGCGCTTCGTGTCGACGGCACCCATGTAGACGGTGCAGTCGAGGCCGAAGTAGGCCGCTGCGGTGGCGCTGGCCACGCCGTGCTGTCCGGCGCCGGTCTCCGCGATCACTCGGGTCTTGCCCATCCGCTTGGTCAGCATCGCCTGGCCGAGCACGTTGCGGATCTTGTGCGCACCCGTGTGGTTGAGGTCCTCGCGCTTGAGCAGGATGCGGGCACCGACCTGCTTGGAGAGTCGCTCGGCTTCGTAGAGCAGGCTCGGGGTGCCGGCGTACTCGCGCAGGATCTTCTCGAACGCGTCGGTGAACTCCGGGTCGGCCATGGCCTCCTGCCAGGCGACGGTCAGCTCGTCGAGCGCGGCGACCAGCGCCTCGGGCATGAACCGCCCGCCGAAGTTGCCGAAGAAACCGCGTTCGTCCGCGCCGAACCTGAGCTCACTCATGCCTGTCTCCCAATCGCTGTCATCGCCCGCACGGCACCTTCCGGGTCGCCGTCCCTGACCAGGGCCTCTCCCACGAGTACGACGCGGGCGCCTTCGGCCGCGAAGCGTTCGACGTCGGCGGTGCCGGTGATGCCGGACTCGGCCACCTTCACCCTGTCGTCGGGGATCAGTGCGGACAGGCGGCCGAACGTGTCGTTGTCGACCGCCAGGGTCTTGAGGTTGCGCGCGTTGACACCGATCAGGTCGGCACCGAGGTCGACCGCGCGCCGGGTCTCCTCCTCGTCGTGCACCTCGACCAGCACGGTCAGGCCGAGGGCGCGCGCCTCGGCGTACAACCGCTCGAGCTCGGGCTGCGGCAGGGCGGCGACGATGAGCAGCGCGAGGTCGGCTCCGGCCGCGCGGGCCTCGTGCAGCTGGTAGCTGGTGACGATGAAGTCCTTGCGCAGCAGCGGCGTGTCGACCGCGGCGCGTACGGCGCGCAGGTCGTCCAGGCTGCCGTTGAACCGACGCTGCTCGGTGAGCACGCTGATCGCGGCCGCTCCCCCGCGCGCGTAGGCCGAGGCCAGCACCGCGGGGTCGGGGATGTCGGCGAGGTCGCCCTTGCTCGGGCTCTTGCGCTTCACCTCGGAGATGACGCTCATGCCCTCGGCCCGGAAGTGCGGCATCGGGTCGCGTGCCGGCACCGCGGAGGCGGCCAGCGCCTCGACCTCGGCGAAGGGGACGCGTTCCTCGCGTTCGGCCAGGTCGATCCGGACACCCGCGACGATGTCGTCGAGCACGGACATGCAGCACACCTCCAGGTTGGGACGGAGTCAGTTTGTCACCCTCGTGGTCAGGTCCCCGAGGCGCCTCTCGGCGGTGGAACCGGGCCCGGACGGCGAAGGGGCCGAGCGGTGAATCAGGCTCAGGGAGCCAGCCACGCCCCGAAGGGCAGGTTGCGCAGCACGCCGAACACCAGCACCGTGCCCAGGAGCACCGCCACGACGGGAGTGGAGAGCCCCTGCGACGGTCCGGTGACGGGAGCCCCGACCCATGCGTCGCGGACCCAGCGCAGCCAGAGCAGGACGGCCAGCGGGATGCCCAGCACCACGACCAGGTTGCTCGAGAGTGCGCCGACGAGGTCGAAGTTCGTCAGGTCGTTGACCGCGCGCAGGCCGCCACAGCCCGGGCACTGCAGCCCGGTGATGAAGTTGAACGGGCACAGGCCCCAGGATCCGCTGGCGTGCGGGTCACGCAGGTGCAGCGCCAGGGTCGCGGCGCCGAGCCCCGCACCCAGCAGGAGCGGTGGCCGCAGGCGCGTCCCTCGGGACGGGCGGGTCTCAGTGAGCGTCGCCAAGGCCCATCTTCGTCATCACCACGAAGACCACCAGCGCGAGGGGAAGGAACGCCATGCCGATCCAGAAGACGGGCATGCTGATCGGGCTGAGCATGAGACCGACACCGGCGATGACGAAGGCCACCAGGCCGATGATCACCGCGGTCCATGCTGCGGGGGTGTTGCCGTGGTTGTCAGACATGCGTGGCTCCTAGTGCGCGGTGAAATCTGGCGACAGTCTATTCAGTCGGTCAGAGGGTCGGGTCGTGGCCCTCGTCGATGGCCTTCCAGAGCTCGCCGTCGTTGGCCCGCTCGACGTCGACCGGGCCCGACTGGGCGCCCGTGGGCGCGTCGTACCGGCTTCCCATGGCCGGCCACGACGGCACCAGGCGTACGGCGAGCAGGGTGGCCACGACCGAGATGACGATGCCGACACCGGCCGCCCAGAACCAGCCGGTGAAGCCGGCGTCGAGACTGCCGGCCGACTGGCCCGTGCCGGTCTCGGTGAGCTTGTCGGCGAGGTCGTCAGGCAGGGTGCGCCAGCCCTGGATGAAGGTGGCCACCAGTCCGAGTGAGCTGACCAGGCCGAGTACGGCGACCGCGCGGCGGACCCACCCACGGGTGACCAGCAGCACGCCCCAACAGGCGAGGAGCACCAGCCCCAACGCGCCGGCCAGCGGCATGTCGAGGGAAAACTGGTCGGTGGTGGCCACCGGCGCGTCGATGGTGTCCGCGGCATCCGGGACGGCGTACCACGCCTTGGCCCCACCGACCGCGGCCAGCGCGGCGCCGACCAGGCCGAGCAACAGCACCGGCCCGAACGTGGACCGGGGCTTGCGTTCGGTGGGCTCCGTGGGCTCGACGGCGCCGGCAGGCTCCGTGGGCTCCGTGGGGTCAGACATCGGTGGGTCCCAGCCGGTCGGCGTCGAAGCACGTGCGGTCACCGGTGTGGCAGGCTGCCCCGACCTGGTCGACCTTGACCAGCAGCGTGTCGCCGTCACAGTCGAGCCGGACGTCCTTGACCCACTGCACGTGGCCCGAGGTGTCGCCCTTGATCCAGTACTCTTCGCGCGAGCGGCTCCAGTAGGTCGCGCGCCCGGTGGTCAGGGTGCGGGCCAGGGCCTCGTCGTCCATCCAGCCCAGCATCAGCACCTCGCCCGTGTCGTGCTGCTGCACCACGGCAGGGACCAGCCCGTCTGCGGTGCGCTTGAGCCTGGCGGCGATGTCGGGGTCGAGGGTGGTCACAAGGAACCAGCCTATCGGCCGTGCGGTCGGGGATCGTCGGCGCGGCGCCCACCGGACACGGCGGCCGGCGACAGTCCACGCGCCCTCCGGACAGCCGGGGTCAGGCAGTGCTGCCCTGCTGGGCCACCCACGAGGCGTGGAGGCCGGCGTACACGCTGTCGGGGTCCTCGAGCAGGCTCGCGTGTGGCCCGCGCTGCACGATGCGTCCGCGGTCGACGACCACGACCTCGTCGGCGTTCTCGGCGGTGCTCATGCGGTGCGCGATGGTGACCGACGTGCGGCCCTGCATGAGGCGTTCGAGGGCCCGACCGATGCGCATCTCGAGCTGCGGGTCGACCGCGCTGGTTGCCTCGTCGAGCACCAGCAGGTCGGGGTCGACCAGGTGCGCCCGGAGCAGTGCCACGAGCTGCCGCTCCCCTGCCGACAGCGACTCCCCGCGCTGGCCGACCCGGGTGTCGAGGCCGTGCGGCAGGCCGTCGACCCAGTCGGCCAGGCCGAGCTCGGCGGCGGACGCGAGGATCAGGTCGTCGCTGGCGTCGAGCCGCCCGTAGAGCGCGTTGGCCCGCAACGTGTCGTCGAAGAGGAAGCCCTCCTGGGGAACCAGCACCACCGATCGTCGCAGGGAGTCCTGGCGGATGTTGCGGACGTCGAGGCCGTCGAGCCGGATCTCGCCGGACGCGGGGTCCATCAACCGGGTCAGCAGCTTGGCGAAGGTCGACTTGCCCGATCCGGTCTCGCCCACGATGGCGACGCGGGTGCCGGCCTCGATGTGCATCGAGACGTCGTGGAGCACGGTCGGCCCGCTCGGGTAGGCAAAGCTGACGTTGACCAGCGCGACGTCGATCGGGCCGCGCGGCAGCACCTCGCCCGACTCTCCGGGGTCGACCAGGTCGGCCGGGGTGTCGAGGATGCCGATCACCCGGCGCCACCCGGCGATGGCGTTCTGGGCGTCGGTGAGGATCTGGGTGCCCATCTGCACGGGCGAGACGAACAGCGTGACCAGGAACGCGAAGGCCACGACCTCACCTGCGGTGATGTCGCCGGCGAAGCCGAGCCAGATGCCGATGATGATCACCCCGGCGTTGGCCAGCCCGCCCGACAGGCCGCCGAGCGAGAACGAGAACGCGGTGAAGCCCTGGGCCTTGGTGGCGGCGTCCTGGTTGGCCCGGATCGCGGTGTCGATGCGCTGCTGGGTGCGGGCCTCGACGGCGTACGCCTTGACCACGGCGGCCCCGACCACGGGCTCGGAGACGGCCGAGAGCATGATGCCGACCTGCTGGCGGACCACGCCGTACGCCGCGGAGAGGCGCTGCTGGAAGAACCGCAGCGACATCATCAGCGGGGCGAAGCAGATCCAGACCACGAGGGCCAGCTGCCACGAGTAGAAGACCATGATCACGGTCGCGACGAGGATCTGCCCGAGGCTGACGATCATCATCACCCCGCCGAAGACCAGGAACTGGCTGACCTGGTCGACGTCGCTGGTCACCCGCGAGACGAGGGCGCCGCGGCGCTCGGTGTTCTGGGTGAGCAGCGGCAGGTCGTGGACGTGGCGGAACGCCTTGATCCGCAGCGTGGCAAGGCCGCTCTCCGCGGCCCGGAACAGGCGGGCGGTCATGAGATAGGACGCCCCGCTGGTCAGGACGATCGCACCGGCGGCGATCAGGCCCATGCGGAGCATGAAGCCGGTGTCGGGCCCGTCGGGTCCGTTGAGCCCGCGGTCGAGGGTCTGCTGGACGACGATCGGGATGACCACCTGGCCGACCGTGGAGAGCACCGCCAGCAACAGGGTGACGCCGAGTCCCTTGCTGAGCTCGGGCGAGAGCTGCATGCCGCGGCGGATGGTCGCGAGGGCCTTGATCTCCTCGCCGCTGTCGACGCTGGTCGTGGTGCTCATGCCGTCTCACCTGCTGCCTGCTGCTCGTAGGCGTTGACGAGCGTGGCGTAGTCGGGGCTCCGCTCGAGCAGCTCCTCGTGGGTGCCGCGCCCCGCGATGCGGCCGTCGGCGAGGTGGAGCACCTCGTCGGCCAGGCCGATGGTGGCCTTGCGGTAGGCCACCACCACGAGCGTGGTGTCGGAGCCGTTCTGTCGCAGTCCGCCGAGGATGCGGGCCTCGACCTCGGGGTCGACGGCGGACGTCGCGTCGTCGAGGACGAGGAGCCGTGGCCTGCGGATCAGGGCCCGGGCCAGTGAGACGCGTTGCCGTTGGCCGCCGGAGAGCGACGTGCCCCGCTCCCCCAGCTCGGTGTCGAGCCCGTGAGACAGGCCGGCCACGAACCCGTCGGCCTGGGCGGTGCGCAGGGAGTCCCAGACCTCGTCGTCGGTGAAGTCGCCGCCGAGGGTGATGTTGCCGCGCACCGTGTCGTCGAACATGAACGCGGTCTGCGGGACGACGGACAGGACCCGTGCCAGCTCGCCCCGGTCGAGGTCGCGCAGGTCGGTGCCGTCGATGCGCACAGCTCCGTCGTCGGGGTCGACCAGCCGGGTGATCAGGTTGGTCAGGGTGCTCTTGCCGGACGCGGTCGCGCCGACCAGTGCCGTCGTACGCCCCGGGGCGACGCCGAACGTGACGTCGCGCAGCAACGGCTGCTCCTCGTCGTAGGCGTAGGCGAGGCGCTCGACCTGCAGGTCGGCGCCGGCGCCGGCCGCCTCGACCGTGGCGGTGCCGTAGGCCATGTCGCCGCGTGCGTCGAGCACGGCCTGGACCCGTTCGTAGCCGACCACGCTGCGCGGGAACTCCCCGAGCAGCCAGCCGATCGAGCGAATCGGGAACGAGACGATGGTCAGCAGGTAGGCGACGGTCACCACGGCACCGGCATCGGTGGACCCGTCGAGCACCCGGGCCACCCCCGTGCCGAGCACCACGAGCACCCCGATGTTGGGCAGGGCGGAGATGGTCGGGTCGAACATCGCGCGGATGCGGCCGGCCTTGATCAGGACGTTGCGCAGCTCGTGGACGCGTTCGGCGAACCGCTCGGTCTCCTCGCCCTCTCGGCCCAGCGTCTTGACCACCATCGCCCCGTCGAAGGACTCGTGCGCGATCTCGCTGACCTCGGCGCGCAACTGCTGGGCGCGCGTCATCAGGGGGGACGAGGTGCGTTGGTAGACCACGTTGGCGACCACCACGACCGGGAAGACCAGCAGCCCGACCAGGGCCAGGACGACGTCGGCGAGCAGCATCTGCACGATGGCGATCACCATCATCGCCACGGTGCCGACCGCCATGGGGAGCGGCGCGATGGGGAACCACGCCGCCTCGACGTCGGAGTTGGCGTTGGAGAGCAGCTGGCCGGTGGGGTGGCGCTGGTGCCACTCCATCGGCAGGTCGAGGTATTGGCGGGTGACCTCACGGCGGGAGTGCGCCTGCATGCGGTACTGCATGATGCCGGCACCCAGGCGTCGCGCGACGATGCCGACCGCGCGCAGGATCGCCACCCCGACGAACAGGCCGAAGACCGCCCAGAGGACGCCGGCGCCGATCTCGCCGTTCTCGAAGGCGGGGATCACCGCGTGCTCGGTCGACCAGCCGAGGACCCAGGCGTCGGCCACCGTGAGCGCGCCGAAGAGCACGCTGCCCAAGGTGGAGACGGTGAAGATCCACGGCTCTCGCCGGATCGCCACACCGAGGACTGCGAAGCCCTCACGCATCGTCGACCGCGGGGCACCCACTCGGCTCACGTCTCCTCGAATCTCTCCACCTGACAGCGAGGCCAACACTAGGACGGGGCACCGACATTCCCACCATGCACAAATCCGGCTGACCGATTCCAGGTCGCGCCGTACGCCGTACGCTCGCGACATGAGCACCCTGGCCCACGCCGAACGCAACCGTCTCTGCGACCTTGCGCTCGAGGTGGGTGCCGAGGCCCCCACGCTCTCCGGTGACTGGACCGTCAAGGACCTCGTCGTCCACATGATCGTGCGGGAGCGCACCCTCGCCTCCCCCGGCATCCTGGTTCCGGCGCTCTCCGGGCTGATCGACCGCGCAACCGAACGCGTCGGCCGCCGTGACTTCACGGACCTGGTCGAGGACCTGCGTCGACCACGCTTCACGTGGGCCGCCCTGCCCGCCGTGGACCGACTGTTCAACACCGCGGAGTACTTCGTGCACCACGAGGACATCCGCCGTGCACAGCCGTCCTGGGTGCCCCGCGAGATGTCCGCCGCCGAGCAGCACAGCCTGTGGCGGGTGGTGACCACCACCGGACGTGGGCTGGTCAGGCCGGCCGGAGTGCCGGTCCTGGTGCGCGACGTACTCACCGGCAGGGAGGCCACGCTGCGGCACGGCAGCGACCCGGTGCTGGTCGTGGGCCAGCCGTCTGAGGTGTTGATGTTGCTGTTCGGCCGTTCCGAGGTCAGCGGTGTGGAGGTCGGCGGGCCCGAGGAGCGGGTACGCCGTTTCCGCTCGGCGTCGCTCGGACTCTGACTGCGGGTGCGCGCGCCGGCTCGCCCACGGGTCGCTCAGCGCACGGGGTGACCGGTCTGCGCGAGCGCGTTCTTCACGTCGGAGATGCGCAGGGTGCCGAAGTGGAAGACCGTGGCAGCCAGTACGGCGTCAGCGCCCGCGTCGACGGCAGGCGCGAAGTGGTCGACGGACCCGGCGCCGCCCGAGGCGATCACCGGGATGCTGACCTCGCGGCGTACGGCCCGGATCAGCTCGAGGTCGAAGCCGTCCTGGGTGCCGTCGGCGTCCATCGCGTTGAGGAGGATCTCGCCGGCGCCGAGGTCGGCCGCGCGGGCCGCCCACTCGATCGCGTCGAGCCCGGCCGACGTGCGGCCGCCGTGCGTGGTGACCTCGAAGCCGGAGTCGGTCTTCGGGGCCCGGCGGGCATCGACCGACAGCACCAGCACCTGGTTGCCGAACCGGTCGGCCACCTCCGCGATCAGCTCGGGACGGTTGATCGCCGCCGTGTTCATCGCGACCTTGTCCGCGCCGGCCCTCAGCAGGCGGTCGACGTCCTCGACGCTCGAGACTCCCCCGCCCACCGTGAGCGGGATGAAGACCTCCTCGGCGGTGCGCGACACGATCTCCATCGTGGTCGCACGCCCCTCGAAGGAGGCGGAGATGTCGAGGAAGGTCAGCTCGTCGGCGCCTTCGGCGTCGTAGGTGCGGGCCAGCTCCACCGGATCTCCGGCGTCACGCAGCTCCTTGAAGTTGATGCCCTTGACCACGCGCCCGGCATCGACGTCCAGGCACGGGATGACGCGTACGGCGAGGGTCACGAGGCGCCCTTGGTGAGGGCGAGGGCTTCCTCGATGGTGAAGCGGCCCTCATAGAGCGCGGTGCCGGCGATGGCGCCCTCGACACCGAGGGGGACGAGCTCCATCAGTGCCCGGATGTCGTCGATGGTGGTCACGCCACCGGACGCGACAACGGGCTTGTCGGTCCGCGCACAGACGTCGCGGAGCAGGTCGAGGTTGGGGCCCTGGAGCATGCCGTCCTTGTTGACGTCGGTGACGACGTAGCGGGCGCAGCCCTCGGCGTCGAGACGAGCGAGGGTCTCGTACAGGTCACCGCCCTCACGAGTCCAGCCGCGCGCCGCGAGGGTGGTGCCGCGTACGTCGAGGCCGATCGCCACGCGGTCGCCGTACTCGGCAATCGCCTTGGCACACCACTCGGGGCTCTCGAGCGCGGCGGTGCCGATGTTGACCCGGCGGCAACCGGCGTCCATCGCCGCCTTGAGCGACTCGTCGTCGCGCATCCCGCCGCTCATCTCCACGTCGATGTCGAGCGTGCCGACGATCGTGGCGAGCAGGTCGCGGTTGTGTCCGTGTCCGAACGCGGCGTCAAGGTCGACGAGGTGGATCCACTCGGCGCCTGCGCTCTGCCAGCGAAGGGCGGCCTCGACCGGGTCGCCGAATCGCTTCTCCGAACCGTCGACGCCTTGCACGAGCTGGACGGCCTGGCCGCCCTTGACGTCCACGGCGGGCAGGAGTTCGAGGTAATCGCTCATGGCGCAAACCCTAATCCGACTCGGCGAGGTCCTTCGCACGCGTCTCGGGGACGGTGCAGATCACGGCCACGCTGACGCCGAGGAGTACGACGACGTACGTCGTGAACGCGCTCGCACCGTAGTGGGTTCCGAACCAGGACTGGAGGTACGGCGCGGTGCCACCGAACAGTGCAACGGCGACGGAATACGGGATGCCGACCCCGACCGTGCGGATGTTCGTCGGGAACATCTCCGCGAACACGGCAGGCAGGATCGCCGCACTGCCGCCGAGCAGCACGAGCGTGACCGACATCGCGACAGCGAGCCGGACTGCACTGTCACCGAGGAAGGCACTGACCGGGAAGGCCGCGAGAGCCAGCGACACAGCGGAGAAGAGCAGCACCGGCTTCCGCCCAATGCGGTCGGACAGGATTCCCCACAGGGGCAGCGAGGCGATGAAGACCACGTTCGCCACCACGCCTGCCCACAACGCGTGGGCCGGGTCGACGCCGAGGTCATGGATGGCGTGCGCGGGCGCCGCAATTCCCCAGACGTAGAAGGTGACGGTGAGGCCGACGGTCAGACCGATCACCTGCAGTGCCTGACGGCGATGACGGATGATCTCGGGCCAGATGCGCACCCGCTCCGTCGTCTCGAACACGTCGGACTCGTGCATGCTGCTGCGCATCACCAGTGCGTACAGGCCGAAGAGTCCGCCGATCGCGAACGGGATCCGCCAACCCCAGGCCACCATCTGGGAGTTGTCGAGTACGCCGACCAGCACCGCGCCGACGATCACCGCGATCACGTTGCCCAACGTCCCCGAGACGTAGATGAGACTGGCCCACAGACCGCGGCGCTCCGCAGGTGCGCACTCGGACAGGTAGGTCTGGGCCGAAGGCATCTCACCACCGTGGGCGAGACCCTGCACGAGGCGGGCCAGCACCAGCAGCACCGAGGCGAGCACGCCCACGGACTCGAAGGTCGGTGAGCACGCAATGACCAGAGAGCCCGCGGCGGCGGCACCCACGGTGACCGACATCGAGAACTTGCGGCCGCGTCGGTCGGCCAGGTAGCCGAAGAGCAGCCCGCCGATGGGGCGCGCGGCGAACCCGACGGCGAACACGATCAAGGTCGCCAGGAACGCCGAGACCGGGTCGCCCGGGTCGAAGAACTGGGTCGCGAAGAACGGCGTGAAGATCGCGAACACGCCCCAGTCGAACCACTCCAGGGCATTGCCCACGCCCGTGCCGAAGAGAGTCTTCCTCCGGCTCTGCGTCGGCGGGGTGGGCGTTTCCGCGATCGTGCCAGGCGTCGGCTTCTCAGCAAGTGCGGTCATGTCGATCTCCGTCGGGCTCAGTTGTGGGTGGCGGGGAGGGCAAGGCGGCGCTGCGCCAGCTCGGCGTACAGGGCGGTGCCGTCGGCGAGCACGGCATCGTCGTACTCCGCGTAGGGGCTGTGGTTGAAGGGCGCGGTGGCGGGGTCGACGCCGACCGGTACGGCGCCCAGGCCCACGAAGCTTCCGGGGACCAGGTCCAGGACCCTGGAGAAGTCCTCGGAGCCGTTGAACGGATGGACCAGGTCCGCGTGCCGCTCACCGCCGAAGAGCTCAGCGATGGTGTGGGCGGCGAAGTCGGTCTCGTCGACGTCGTTGACGGTCAGCGGATACTCCGCGGTGTAGTCGACCATCACGTCCACTCCGTGTGCGGCGGCGATGCCGCGCAGGAGGCGAGGAGCCGCAGCCGCGACCTTGTCGCGTGCCTCGGCCGAGAACGTGCGCACCGTCGCCTCGAACGTCGCGGTGTCAGGGATGACGTTGCGACGGGTGCCGGCGTGCAGGCTGCCGACCGTGACGACGACCGGGTCGAACACGTCGAACTGCCGGGTGACCATGGTCTGCAGGGCCGTGACCATCTCCGCCACCGCGGTCACCGGGTCCTTGGCGAGGTGCGGCGTCGAGCCGTGACCACCCGCGCCGTGCACGGTGACGTGCAGGGCATCCGAGGCTGCCAGCATGGTGCCGCGGCGGGTGACGAACTCGGCGTGCTGCCGGACCGAGGAGAAGACGTGCAGGCCGTACGCTGCTTCGACGGGTCGGCCGGCGGCCTCCATCACGCCCTCGCTGATCATCACGCTCGCGCCGTCCCAGCCCTCCTCCCCCGGCTGGAACATCAGGACGACGTCGCCCACAAGACGTTCGCGGTGTGCGGAGAGGAGCCGGGCTGCCCCGACCAGCATCGAGGTGTGCAGGTCGTGGCCGCAGGCGTGCATGACGCCGTCGACCCGCGAGGCGTAGTCGAGGCCGGTGCGCTCCTGCACCGGCAGGCCGTCCATGTCGGCACGCAGGAGAACCACTGGGCGCTCGTCGGGCGTCGCGACGTCAGCCGTCCCGCGGAGCACCGCGGTGACCGAGGTGGTGTCCGTTCCGGTGCTGACCTCGAGCGGCAGGCCGGCGAGTGCACCGAGAACGCGCTCCTGCGTGCGTGGCAGGTCGAGACCGACCTCGGGCTCGCGGTGGAGGTCGTGACGCAACTGGCGCAGGTCAGGCGCGAGCCCACGGGCGTCGTCGAGCAGGTTCATCCGGACTCCATGTGATGGGGGTCTCTTGGCGCTCACCAGTGTGCAAAGATGGGCATCCGATGCATGATTTCTCAAGGAATCGTGCAGATTTGCCTGAGATTTGAGAGATTCCGTGCAAGAGCCCGTCCTCGAGGAATCCGACCTCGTCCTCATCCACGCTCTCCAGATCGCGCCACGAGCCACGTGGACCGAGGTCGCGGGTGTGCTCGGGACGACGGCGACCACACTCGCTCAGCGCTGGGACCGACTCCGATCGCGGGGCCTCGCCTGGGTGACGGCGCACCCGTCGGCGCGTGGGGAGACCGTCGGGCTCGGCTTCGTCGAGGTCGACTGCGAACCGGGCGCGACGGACGAGGTCCTGGCCTGGCTCTGCCGCGATCCCCGCGCGGTCACGATCGACCAGTCGGCACGCGGTCGCGACTTCGTCGTGACCGTGATGACGCCCGATCTGCCGTCGCTGACGCATTTCCTGCTCGACGAGCTGGCGCACCGACCCGGAGTCCAACGCCAACGCACCCGTCTCGCGACGGGAGTCCACCGTCAGGGCAACGACTGGCGGCTCGACGCGCTCGCTCCGGGCCAGCGCACGGCGCTGGAGAAGATCGGTCGGGCCACCCGTCCGACCACCGTCACCCCGTTGCCGGCCGGCTCGGGGCCACTCGTCGAGGAGTTGGCGAAGGACGGGAGGGCAACTGCGGCCGAGTTGGCCAGAGTCACCGGTCGCAACCCTGCGACAGTACGTCGCCAACTTGCCAAAGTGATCGCGTCCGGCGCTCTGTCCTTCCGATGCGAGGTGGCCCGCGAGACGTCGTACTGGCCGATCCACTGCGACTGGCTGGCGCGCGTGCCGACGACCGAATGGGACCGCACGCTTGCGGCGCTGGCCACCTTGCCCGAGCTACGACTGTGCGTGACGACGACCGGCGAGACCAACATGCTGATCACCGTGTGGACCCGCTCGCTGACGGATCTCCTGCGCGTGGAGCGACTCGTGAGCGAGAAGCTGCCGTGGCTGAACGTCGTGGAGAGCGTGGTCAACCTCCGCACTCTCAAGCGCATGGGTTGGCTGGTGGGCGAGAACGGCCGGGCAACGGGCGAGGTCGTCGTACCGAGCGCCCTCAGTTCAGAGTGACTGCACCCAGTTGCGCAGCAACTGCGCGCCGGCGTCGCCGGACTTCTCCGGATGGAACTGGGTGGCGCTCAACGGGCCGTTCTCCACGGCGGCGACGAACCGGTCCCCCTGTCCGGGAACCGACCCCGTCTCGGCCCACGTCACGAGGGGCGCGCGGGTGCGATCGTTGGTGACCAGCGACCAGTCGCGGACGCCGTACGAGTGCACGAAGTAGAAGCGCTGGTCCTCGACCCCGGCGAAGAGCGACGTGTCGTCGGGGACGTCGACGGTGTTCCAGCCCATGTGGGGTACGACGGGAGCCTGCAGCCGCTCCACGACACCGGGCCACTCGTCACAGCCTTCGGTCTCGACACCGTGCTCGACACCGCGGGAGAACAGGATCTGCATGCCGACGCAGATGCCGAGCACCGGGCGTCCTCCCGACAGGCGTCGGCCGATCACCTCATGACCCTTGACCGCACGCAGTCCGGCCATGCACGCGGCGTACGCACCGACACCGGGAACCAGGAGCCCGTCGGCGTCCTGGGCAGCCGTGCGATCGGCGGTCAGCGTGACGGAGGCACCGGCGCGCTCGAGCGCACGCACCGCCGACCGGAGGTTCCCTGACCCGTAGTCAAGGACGACGACATTCTTCATGGATCAGAGAGTGCCCTTGGTCGACGGGACCCCGGACTCGCGCGGGTCGAGAGCGATCGCGTCGCGGAACGCGCGAGCGAACGCCTTGAACTGGGTCTCGACGATGTGGTGCGGTTCGCGGCCGGCCAGGACGCGCACGTGCAGGGCGATGTGCGCGTGGAACGACAGGGACTCGAACACGTGACGGGTCAGCGAGCCGAGGTAGAGGTTGCCGGACGGGTTGCCCAGCATCACGTGCTCCTGGCCCTCGGGCTCGCCGGTGTGCACGCAGTAGGGCCGGCCCGACACGTCGACGACCGCCTGCACCAGCGCCTCGTCGAGGGGCACCGTGGCGTCGCCGAAGCGGCGGATGCCGGCCTTGTCGCCGAGAGCCTCACGGATCGCCTGGCCGAGCACGATCGCGGTGTCCTCGACGGTGTGGTGGGAGTCGATGTGCGTGTCTCCGCTGGCGTGCACGACGAGGTCGACCAGGGAGTGCCGCGCGAACGCGGTGAGCATGTGGTCGTAGAAGCCGATGCCCGTGGAGACCTGGCTCTTGCCCGATCCGTCGAGGTCGAGCTCGACGTGGATCTTGGACTCCTTGGTCTCACGGTCGATCCGTGCGGTCCTGCTCATCCCTGGATCTCCTTCATGACCTCGGTCAGTGCGTTCTTGAAAACCGTCATCTCGTCTGCGGTGCCGATCGAGACCCGCAACCAGCCGTCGGGGCCTGTCTCGCGGATCAGCACGCCCTTCTCGAGCAGCGCCTGCCACACCGCGTGCCGGTCGTCGAAGGTGCCGAACAACGCGAAGTTCGCGTCGCTCTCGGCCACCTCGAGGCCCTGCTCGCGGAGCCAGCCTACGGTCTCGTCGCGTTCACGACGCAGCTCGTCGACGCGTCCGAGCAGCTCGGGTGCGTGGCGCAGGGCGGCCAGCGCGGTCGCCTGGGTGACCGCGGAGAGGTGGTACGGCAGGCGCACCACCCGCACCGCGTCGCAGATCTCCGGCGCGGCGGCGAAGTAGCCCAGCCGGGCACCGGCCAACGCGAACGCCTTGCTCATCGTGCGCGACACGACCAGGTTGCGGTGCTCGGGCAGCAGCTCCAGGGCACTCGGGGTGCCCGCGCGACGGAACTCGCCGTACGCCTCGTCGACGACCACGACGCCACAGTGCTCATCATTGGCCGCCGCCTCACACAGGAGCGAGACCGCCTCGGGCGGCAACGCCGTACCGGTCGGGTTGTTCGGCGACGGCAGGAGTACGACGTGGGGCCGGTGCTCGAGCACCAGGTCACGCGCGGCGTCGAGGTCGAGGGAGAAGTCGGTCTCGCGGCGCCCGACCACCCAGCCGGTCATGGCGTCGCGGGCGTACTCCGGATACATGGAGTACGTCGGGGCGAAGCTCAGCGCCGTACGCCCCGGACCACCGAAGGCCTGCAGGAGCTGGAGCATCACCTCGTTGGACCCGTTGGCCGCCCACACCTGGTCGGGTGTGACGCCCTGCCCACCGTCGGTGTTGAGGTACGCCGCGAGCGCCGTACGCAGCTCGGTGAACTCCCGGTCGGGGTAGCGGTTCAGCGTCGAGGCAGCGGCTGCGACCGACGATGCGATGTCGGCCACGGCCTCCGGCGAAGGACCGTAGGGGTTCTCATTGACGTTGAGCTGGACCGGGACGTCGAGCTGTGGTGCGCCGTACGGCTCGATGCCGCGCAGCTCCTCGCGCAGCGGCGGCCACAGTGACGGCGCGCTCGCGGACTCTCTGGCGCTCATCCCTCTCACGCGTCCTGGTCGCGCGTGGGGTCCGTGGCGAAGCGCACGCTCACGGCGGCACCGTGGCCCGGGAGGTCTTCGGCCGAGGCGAGGGTGACCACGTGGTCGGCCACCTCGGCCAGCGCGTCGCGCGAGTAGTCGACGACGTGCACCGCCTTGAGGAACGCGCGCACGGACAGGCCCGAGGAGTGGCAGGCACAGCCCGCAGTAGGCAGCACGTGGTTGGACCCCGCGCAGTAGTCGCCCAGCGAGACGGGTGCGTAGGACCCGACGAAGATCGCACCGGCGTTGAAGACACGGGCCGCCAGCGCGGCCGCGTCAGCGGTCTGGATCTCGAGGTGCTCGGCCGCGTAGGCGTTGACCACCTCGAGGCCCTGCTCGAGGTCGTCGACCAGCACGATGCCGGACTGCTGTCCGGCCAGCGAGGTGCGGATCCGCTCGACGTGGCGCGTGACCGAGACCTGCTTGTCGAGCTCAGCGAGCACGTCGTCGGCCAGTCGCTCGGACGGGGTGACCAGCACCGCTGCGGCCAGCGGATCGTGCTCCGCCTGGCTGATCAGGTCGGCCGCGACGAAAGACGCCTCGGCGGTGTCGTCGGCGAGTACGGCGATCTCGGTGGGGCCGGCCTCGGCGTCGATGCCGACGATGCCCTTGAGGAGCCGCTTGGCGGAGACCGTGTAGATGTTGCCCGGCCCGGTCACCAGGTCGACCCTGCGGCACGGGCCGGCGCCGTGGGCGAACATGGCGATCGCCTGGGCACCGCCGACGGCGTACACCTCGTCGATGCCGAGCAGCGCGCACGCGGCGAGGATCGTCGGGTGCGGCAGTCCGTCGTGGTCCTTCTGGGGTGAGGAGGTCAGGGCGATCGACGCGACCCCGGCCACCTGGGCGGGAACGACGTTCATGATCACCGACGAGACCAGGGGCGCGAGACCGCCGGGCACGTAGAGGCCGACGCGCTGCACCGGCACCATGCGGTGGGTGACCGTGGCGCCGTTGCCCAGCTCGGTCACGACGTCGTGCTCGAGCTCGGCCTCGCAAGTGAGCCGCAGCCGGCGGATCGACTCCTCGAGCCCGGCCCGGATCGCCGGGTCGAGCGCCGCCAGCGCCTCGGAGAGCGCCTCGGGCGGCACGACGATGTCGGTCTGCTCGACGCCGTCGAACTTGAGCGAGTAGTCGGTGATCGCTGCGACACCACGGTCGCGGACGTCGTCGCAGATCGGCCGGACCACATGCAGCGCGGCCTCCACGTCGAACTCGGCCCGCGGAACTGCGGTCCGGTAGTCGACGGGCTCGGTGCGGCCACGGAGGTCGATACGGCGGATCATGCGGCCAAGTCTAGTTGTCACGCTGGTTCCCACCGAACCGGTTTCGGTGGGCGACACCGTTCACCCGGCGGGGCGGAGCGTCACCGGGACCGGCAGGTGGTCGGAGAGTTCCGACGGCACGGCACGTGGAGTGTCCGCCACCAGGTCGACGGTGGCGAAGACGTGGTCGATCTGCTCGTCGGGGTCATCGGCCGGCGAGGTCAGCACCGGACGTTCCTCCCCGAGTGCGTCGCGCAGCCCGCTGTGGAGCAGCGCCTGCCACGACGGGTCGCCTGGCTGCAGGTTGAAGTCGCCCGCCACGATCACCGGGTTCCCGGCCTTCGCACGCTCGACGGCGAACCGGGCGATGTCACGGGCCTGCTCCAGGGACCCGTCACCGTCGCTGTCGTGCGGCTGCACGTGCGTGGAGATCACGTCGTACGCCAGCCCGTCGAGGGTCACCGTGACCGCCAGGGCCTGCGCGCCCGTCACCGCGTCGTACGACGGCAGCGGGTGCGCGTCAACACCGGACACCGGCAGGTCGGTGAGCACTGCGTCGCCCCACACCGGGTCGGCTGCCGGGCCGAAGTACGCGTCCATGCCGAGCAGGCGGGCCAGGATCGCCAACTGGTCCTGCCCGCCGTTGAGCAGCCAGGCGCGGTCGATCTCGCTGAGCAGCACGACGTCGGGGTGCAGGTCGGCGATCAGCTCGGCCACCTTGCGTGGTTCGAAGGTGCCGTCCATGCCGTAGCCCATCCGAAGGTTCCACGCCACGACGCGCAGCCCCTCGTGGTCGTCGCTGGTCGCCTCGACCTGCGACACGGTCGCGCGCGGCCCCAGACCCGCGGCGAATACGGCGACGAGACCGATGGCCACCAGCACTCCCCCGGTGCGACCGACAGCGAGCCGGAGGCCGGGCCCGGGTGCGGGCCCCTGCGAACGCAGCGTGACGCGCACCGCGGCCGCAGCCAGCGCAGCCGCCAGCAGGACGAGCAGCAGATCGGCCCGGTAGCCGAGGTCGTAGCCGGCGTAGTAGGCGAAGAACAGGGCGACCCACAGCACCGCTCCGCCGGCCGCGGTGAACACCGGTGCGACCTCACTGCCAGCAGGCGGCGACTCCGCCAGCGCGCCCAGCACCACGACCAGGGCGGGCATCCCGAGCACGAACGCAGGCAGCGTCCACAACGAAGACGCGTCGGGCATCATCACCGCCGCCGTCGCACCGGTCAGGACGACGCCGGCACCCAGCGTGAGCCCACGCGGGGGTCGATCGATGCGAACGAGCACGAGCGCGGCCACTGCGCCCACCACGACCAGCACCGGCCCCCAGCCCTGATCGGTCGATGACGCTCGTGCCGGGTTCGCGGCCCACGTGCCGGCCAGGAGGTACGTCGGCAGCAGGGCGAAGGCAAGCATGCGTGGGGCGGACCGCGGCTCCGGCTGCCCCGGCAGGACCACCACGACGAGGACCACCTGCACGAGCAACAGGCCCCACCCCCAGACGTCGTCACGCCACACCGCACCCCAGGAGCCGAGGGCGGCGTGCGTGGTCGCGGCCAACGCCAGCCCGGCGGCGTACCCCTCGACGACCGCGTCGCCGAGGACCCGGGTGGCCAGGCAGCACCAGGCAACCGCGCAGGCAACGCCGACCGACGCGCACCACAGCTGGGGCTGACCACCGCCGACGACCTGCAGGGCCACCCGGCTGAGGAGGACACAGACCAGCATGATCGCGGCCATGGTGCGCTCGGGCACCGCCGCGAACCGGACCACGAGCAGCGGGAGGCACCCGGCCACGACCACGGCCAGGGCGAACGCACCCATCAGCTCGGCCGGCGTCGAGGCGGCCTGCCCGAAGATCGTGATCAATGACGGTGTCCACACCCGGAGCACGTCGACGAGCAGCCAGACGCCGACCGCCACGCACAGCACTCGTCTCATCCGACCTCCTCGTCGAGGACATCCTGCCCGCATCCGGAGCAAGCCGATAGTGTGAAGGAATGACCGCGACGATGCCGCTGTTCCCGCTGAACACGGTGCTGTTCCCGGGCCTCTCGGTGCCGTTGCGGGTCTTCGAGGACCGCTACCGCGCACTGGTCCACGAGCTGCTGCGCATCGACGACCCGAAGGAGCGGCTGTTCGGGTCGGTGGCTATCCGGGAGGGCTACGAGGTCGGCGATCGCGGCGGCCAGTCCCTTCACCGCATCGGTTGCGTGCTGCAGCTGACCGAGGTCCAGTCCCACAAGGACGGCACCTTCGACATCGTCGCGGTCGGCCGCGGGCGACTCCGGCTGGAGTCCCTCGAGACCGGCGGCGAGTTCCTGGCCGGCCATGTCGCGCTCCTCGACGAGCCCGACGACGACCACGAGGACGCCAACCACACGATCACCGAGCTGGCCCGCAACACGTTCGAGGACTACCGCGGGGTGCTGTCGCAGATCCGCGGCGAGGACGTCCTCACCGGCGACCTGCCGCGCGACCCGGCGTACCTCTCCTGGAGCCTGGCCGGCACCTGCCTGCTCACCCTCCGCGATCGCCAGCTGCTGCTCGAGGCCGAGCCGACGACGCTGCGGCTGGCGATGCTCATCGACCTGATGCGCGAGGAGATCTCCGCCATGATCGCCCTCCCCTCCCTGCCCGCCACCGAGGTGGCGCGCACCGGCTGGTCACCGAACTGAGCGCCCGCTGACGATGGCGAAGAGGAAAACAGCGGGTGGTACGCCGGCCACGGTGGCCCTGACCGCCGCCGGCATCGCGTTCACGGTGCACCCCTACACCCACGACCCCCGCGCGGCCAGCTACGGACTCGAGGCCGCGGAGGCACTCGGCGTACCGCCCGAACGAGTCTTCAAGACGCTGCTGGCCACCGCCGACGGGGTGCTGGTCGTCGGCATCGTCCCGGTGACCGCGCAGCTCGACCTCAAGGCGCTGGCCCGCGCGGTCGGCGCCGGCAAGGCGGCGATGGCCGACCAGGCAGTGGCCGAGCGGGCCACCGGCTACGTGGTCGGTGGCATCTCTCCCGTCGGCCAGAAGCGCCCCCACACCACCGTCATCGACGAGTCGGCCCTGGCCCACGAGACCGTCTTCGTGTCCGGTGGCCGGCGTGGCCTCGACCTCGAGCTGACGCCCGCCGACCTGGTCCGGGTGGTCCCGGCCAGCGTGGCGCCCATCGCCCGCTGACCCACGAGCCTGCAGTTCTTGCGCGCCGAAACCGGCAATCCTTGCGGTGCGGAAATCAAGAATTGCCGGTTCGCGCATCAAGAGCACGCGGTTCGCGCATCAAGAACTGCAGGTTGGTGGGGTCACTCGGTGGTGACGGTGAGCAGGGTGTGCACCTCGTCGCCGTCGGTCCAGGAGCTGAAGCCGAAGGCCTCGAGCGGCTCCGCGTTCTCGAGCACCTCGTGCGGCGCCCCCGCGGCCTCGAGCGCCTCGGTGAGCCAGTCTCCGGCGTCGAAGTTGGCATAGAGGATCGCCGAGGCGTCCTCGGCGTGCGGCACGACGGACTTGAAGGTCTTGTCGTCACCGAGGTCGCCCTCTTCGGACACCTTGTCGATGTAGTCCTGGCTCGGGCCGACCACGACGTAGCCGTCCTTGGCGGTGGAGCTGATCACGTCGGAATCGGTGCCGAGCTGGGCACGGATCTTGTCCAGGACCGCCTCGATCTTGTCGGCGTCACCCTTGACCTTCACCGCGACGGAGAGCCCCTCGGGGCCCATGCTCTCGACCTGGTTCGCGTCGAAGTTGCTGTCGAGGGCCACCACGAATGACTCGCCGAGCAGGACCTCGACGTCGTCGGGCACACTCAGGCCGGTCTCGGACTCGAGGTCGGCGATGGCTTCGTCGTACGACATGCCGGACTCGCTCTCGATGAGCGGCTTGAGCTGCTCGAGGAGTACGTCGCCCCAGCCGTCCTCGAACCCGGCACCGAGTGCCACCGCCGTGCTGGCCGGCAGGGTGGAGAGCGTGTCGTCGCCGCGGTCGCCGCTGATCATCTTGCTGGTCGAGGTGTTCAGCTGGCCGGTGGCGAACTCGACCTCGAGGTTGCCGTCGTCGAAGCGCACGGTGCCGGCGCCACCCTCGAAGTCCTTGAGAGCGGCGGTGAACTCGTCGGGGACCTCCTCGGTCGTCCCCTCGTCGTCGGGTCCTTCACCGGTGCCTTGGTCGGATGTCATGGCCTGGCTCGCTCCGAAGAGCTCGTCGGCATGCTCGGCCAGCGCGTCACCGCCCTCGGCGGAGGCGTAGAAGTTCATCACCCCGGGGTCGCCGGCGGCCTTGGTCCACTTCTTGTAGTCGCCGTCCTCGTCGAGGCTGGCGTCCTTGGCGTCGGAGACGACCTTCTCGGCGATCTTCTCGGTCTCGGCCAGGATCACCCAGTCGCCGTTGAAGGCGTAGCCGCCGATGTCCTCGCTCTCACCGGTCATCTCGTTGCCGCAGTTGACCAGCTTGTTCAGGCCGTCCTCGGCCTCGTCCTGGTCCTTGACCTGCACCACGAACACCGGGTCGGGGTATTCGTGACCCTGGTCGACGACCGCCAGGGCGGCCCGGTCACCGAGCCACGGCTCGATGTCGTCCTTGTAGTCGAGCTCCTTGCAGGCCCCGGAGTTCTGGATCTCCTCGAAGATCTTCTTGCGTACGTCGTCATCGGTGTCGAGGCCGACGTTCTCCTTGAACGCGGGGAACTTGCGCAGCGCCTTGAGCGCCTCGATCTTCTGCTCGCCCGACGGGTCGAGGTCGACGGAGATGTAGGCCAGCGTGTCGTCGGGGAGCGCCTCGGCCGGCTGCGGGCCCTGCGACATGAACGCCTGCCAGGCCCAGACCCCGCCCCCGGCGAGGACGGCGGCACCGGCGACCAGGCCGATCACCAGGCCCTTGCGCCCGCGCTTGCCGGACGGCGGTCCCGGCGGCACGGGTGCGCCCGAGCCGGTGCTCATCTGCTCGTAGACCGGGCCGGCCCCCTGCTGCGGGGGCTGCTGGCCGTAGGGCTGGTTCGACGGATAGCGGCCGGGCTGACCGGCGTACGGCGGCTGGCCCTGGCCGTAGGACGGCCCTGGCTGCTGGCCGCCGAAGCCCGGCTGGCCGTACGGGTCCTGGCTCGGGTCCGGTCGCCCACCGGTGGGAAACTCAGAAGTCACGTGACTCCCCCATCTTCTCGTCTGGCATCACGTCGAATCAGACGGTGACCCTACCCGCTTGGTTCCGTTTCACGCCTGCGATTGAAACAAGTCAGGACGACCACCGAGCCGAGCAGCGCACCACCCGGGCAGGACACCAGCACCGGCAGCCACGACGCGTGCAGGTCACCGGTCACCGGATCCCAGTCCTTGGTGTGCTTCGCGGCCTCGACGGCGGAGTCGGGACCGAGGGCCTGGCCGACCGCCAGCAGCACCACGCCGCCCAGCAGCGCGCCCACGACCACCGAGCCGAGGGTGACCAGCTCGTCGCGCTCGAAGACGAAGCTGACCACGATCCCGATGACCAGGCCGAGGCCGGCAGCGATCGCGACATAGAGACCGGTGCCGCGGAAGTCGGCGTCGTCCTCGAAGTGCGGGACACCCTCGAGCGCGAAGCCCTTGGGGGCCGGCGCCCACAGGTGGTGCCAGAACCAGCCGCCGACGGCGCCGGCGACGACGAAGACGGCCACGATCACCAGGGCGTCCCGGATCAGGGCCTTGCGCTCACTGGCCAAGGCAACCCGGCCCGAGGAGCTGCTTGAGGTCGGCGAACAACGCGGAGTTGGGAGTGACCCGCAACCGGTCGTCGAGCCGCATCACGGTCGTCGAGGCCCGCGCCAGCAGCTTGAGCTGCACCTCGGACATGCCGGGGTGGGTGGCCAGCACCTCCTTGAGCTGCTCGACCACGGGTGCGGTGCAGCGGGTCGCCGGCAGGCTGATCACCACGGGCCCGCTGGGGCCGTCGCTCAGGTCGGGGAGCGTGACCTCCTGACCGTGGATCTCGGGCTGGTCCTTCTGCCGCGACAGTCGCCCCTTGACGGTGATGATCGCGTCTTCGGTGAGGTACGTCGAGGCGAGCTGGTAGGAGCTCGGGAAGAGCAGCACGTCGATGGCGCCGTCGAGGTCCTCGAGGGTGACCATCGCCCAGGTGTCGCCACGCTTGGTGATCTTGCGCTGCACCGAGGTGATCAGGCCGGACACCGTGATCGGCGACCCGTCCTGACGCTCCTCGTCGAGCATCAGCTGACCGATCGTGCAGTCGGTGCCCTGGGAGAGCACGTGCTCGAGGCCGAGCAGCGGGTGGTCGGAGACGTAGAGGCCCAGCATGTCCCGCTCGTGACTGAGCAGCGTCATCTTGTCCCAGTCGTCGATGTCGGGGATCGTCACCGAGATGCCGAACCCGCCGCCGGCGTCGTCGTCGAGGCCCCCGAAGAGGGAGTCCTGCCCGATCGCCTCGTTGCGCTTGATGTCGACGTACTGGTCGACGGCGGTCTCGTGGATCGCGACCAGTGCGCGCCGCTTGTGCTTCATCTCGTCGAACGCGCCGGCCTTGACCAGCGACTCGATGACCCGCTTGTTGCAGACCAGCGCCGGGACCTTCTCCATGAAGTCGTTGAAGTCGGTGTAGCGGCCCTTCTCCTCGCGGCCCGCCACGATGCCGTCGACCACGTTGTTGCCGACGTTGCGGACTGCGGTCAGGCCGAAGCGGATGTCGTTGCCGACCGGGGTGAAGTTGGAGGCGGACTCGTTGACGTCGGGCGGCAGTACCTGGATCTTCATCCGCCGGCACTCGTTGAGGTAGATCGCCATCTTGTCCTTGTCGTCCTTGACGGACGTCAGGAGGGCGGCCATGTATTCGGCCGGGTAGTTCGCCTTGAGGAACGCGGTGTAGTAGGAGACGACGCCGTACGCCGCCGAGTGGGCCTTGTTGAACGCGTAGTCGGAGAACGGCAGCAGGGTGTCCCACAGGGCCTTGATCGCCCCGTGGCTGTAGCCGCGCTCGGTCATGCCCGCGGAGAAGCCGGCGAACTGCTTGTCCAGCTCCTCCTTCTTCTTCTTGCCCATCGCCCGGCGGAGGATGTCGGCCTGGCCCAGCGTGTAGCCCGCGAGCTTCTGGGCGATCGCCATGACCTGCTCCTGATAGACGATCAGGCCGTAGGTCTCGCCGAGCACGTCCTCGAGGGCCTCGGCCAGCTCGGGGTGGAGCGCCTCGACCGGCTCGCGGCCGGTCTTGCGGCGGGCGTACTTGTTGTGGGAGTCGGCACCCATCGGGCCGGGGCGGTAGAGCGCGCCCACGGCCGAGATGTCCTCGAACGTGTCGGGTCGCATGGACCGCAGGAGGGCGCGCATCGGCCCGCCGTCGAGCTGGAAGACGCCGAGGGTGTCGCCGCGCTGGAGCAGCTCGTAGGTGGCCGGGTCGGTCAGCTCGAGGTCTTCGAGCACGACGTCCTCGTCGCGGTTGGCCTTGATGTTCTTGACGCAGTCGTCGAGGACCGTGAGGTTGCGCAACCCCAGGAAGTCCATCTTGATCAGACCCAGCGCCTCGCATGTCGGGTAGTCGAACTGGGTGATCATCGCGCCGTCGGCGGGGCGCTTGAGCATCGGGATGATGTCGAGGAGGGGTTCGCTCGACATGATCACACCGGCCGCGTGCACGCCCCACTGCCGCTTCAGACCCTCGATGCCGATGGCCGTGTCGACGACCGTCTTGACGTCGTTGTCGCCGTCGTAGAGTGCGCGGAACTCGCCGCCCTCGCCGTAGCGCTTGTGGTCGGGCTTGAAGATGTCCTGGAGCGGGACGTCCTTGCCCATCACCGCGGCCGGCATGGCCTTGGTGATGCGGTCGCCCATCGCGAACGGGTAGCCGAGGATGCGTGAGGAGTCCTTGACGGCCTGCTTCGCCTTGATGGTGCCGTAGGTGATGATGTAGGAGACCCGGTCGTCGCCGTACTTCTCGGTGACGTACTTGATCACCTCACCGCGACGACGTTCGTCGAAGTCGATGTCGAAGTCGGGCATCGAGACGCGGTCGGGGTTGAGGAAGCGCTCGAAGATCAGGCCGTGCTTGAGCGGGTCGAGGTCGGTGATGCGCATCGCGTAGGCGACCATCGAGCCGGCACCCGAGCCACGGCCCGGACCGACCCGGATGCCGTTGTCCTTGGCCCAGTTGATGAAGTCGGCGACGACGAGGAAGTAGCCCGGGAACCCCATCTGGGTGATGACGCCGAGCTCGAACTCGGCCTGCTTGCGGACGTCGTCGGGGATGCCGTTGGGGTAGCGGAACTGCAGGCCGGTCTCGACCTCCTTGACCAGCCAGGAGTCCTCGTTCTCTCCGGGCGGGCAGGGGAAGCGCGGCATGAACGTGCCGTTGCCCTCGGTGAACTCGACGTTGCACCGCTCGGCGATCAGCAGGGTGTTGTCGCAGGCCTCACGGAGTTGGTACTTGCCCTCCCAGAGCTCGCGCATCTCGGCCGGGGACTTGATGTAGTAGCCGTCGCCGCTGAACGCGAAGCGCTGGCCCGGGCCGTCGCCGGCCGGGATGGTCATCGTGGACCCGGAGTTGATGCAGAGCAGGTGCTCCTGGCTCTTCGCGTCTTCCTTGCGCACGTAGTGGGAGTCGTTGGTGGCCAGCAGCGGGATCTGGAGGTCCTTGGCCAGCTTGAGCAGCCCGTCGCGGACGCGGTTCTCGATGGAGAGGCCGTGGTCCATCAGCTCGAGGAAGTAGTTCTCCTTGCCGAGGATGTCCTGGAACTCCCCGGCGACCTTGCGGGCCTCGTCGTACTTGCCGTAGCGCAGGTGCACCTGCACCTCGCCGGACGGACAGCCGGTCGTGCCGATCAGGCCCTTGCCGTGCTGCTGCAGGAGCTCGCGGTCGGCGCGCGGCTGCTTGAAGAACCCGTCGCGCCACGAGCCGGTGGAGAGCCGGAAGAGGTTGTGCATGCCCTCGGTGGTCTCGGAGAGCAGCGTCATGTGCGTGTAGGCACCGCGCGCCGAGACGTCGTCGGAGCCGCCGTCGTAGAAGTTGATGCCCTTGCGCTCGAAGCGCGAGATGTTGGGGGTGAAGTAGGCCTCCATGCCGATGATCGGCTTGACCCCGGCGGCCTTGGCCTTGCGGTAGAAGTCGTAGGCGCCGTAGACGTTGCCGTGGTCGGTCATCGCGATCGCCGGCATACCGAGCTCGGCGGTCCGCTCCGCCATGTCACCGAGTCGCGCGGCTCCGTCGAGCATGGAGTACTCGGTGTGCACGTGCAGGTGCACGAAGGAGTCGGACGTCATCGGTGGAGCGTCTCCCAACAGTCAGCAATGGGCAGGGTCGAACGGGCCGAGGCAGCAGCCCGGCGGCGATCACGGCGCCTCTTCACAGAGCTTGTTCACAGCATCTGTTCGAGGGCCGGGGGAAGGACGCCAGACTACGTGACCCGTTGAAGGCATTCTGACAGGGCGCACGGACAGTCGCTGATTGCGCGGACTCAGCCGCGGGATCGCTCGTGCGCGTCCAGGGACTCGGTGATGATCGAGTCCACGATCCGGGCCACCCGGTCCACCCCGAGTGCGGGTGCCTGCAGGGCCACGGCCTCGGCGATCGCATGCTCGCGCACAGGGTCGCGTCCGGCTGCCCCACCGACCGGCTTGTGGTCCTGGACGGCGGAGGTCAGCGCCGCCTGGCGGGCCAGCAGCAGGCCCAGGTCGTGGTCGACCTCATCGATCTGGCGCCTCAGGAAGTCGAGCGGATCGTTGCCCAACCAGGCCATGCGCAGGTCCGGCGAGCGCTCCTCGTTCGCCGATCCGTCCGTGCCCTCCAGCTCCACCAGGCCGTGCCGGCGGTAGAACGCGCGGGCCGGCTCGTTGCTCTCGAAGACCCACAGCGCGAACCCGTCGGGCCGCAGGCCCTTGGCCACGTCGAGGAGGGCGGTGCCGACACCGGAGCGCTGTGTCCCCGGGTCGACGTACAACGAGTCGAGCCAGGTGGGGGTCAGGGTGCTGAACCCGAGGAGCTCGTCCTGCTCGGCCACCCACACGTCGCGTTCGGAGAGGTCCCATCCGGTGACCCAGGCGACGACCGAGTCGGCACTGTGCACGATCGGGGGCATGGCCGGCACCGCTGCCTCGCGCACCCGGAGGTACAGCTGCGCGATGTCGGGCAGGTCGTCGCCGGTCGCCGGCCTCAGGGTGAGCTCGGAGGACATGCGTCCATCCTCGCAGGGTCGGCAGCGCCGGTCCGGAGCACGGTCACTGGTCGAACTGGTCACTGATGAAGGCGGTCACACCGCGACGAGGGCCAGGTAGGCCAACCCGAGGACGCCCCGGTAGCCCCCGTAGTACGCCGCGCGCTGGGCCGCCGCCTGCTCGCGTACGCCGGCCGCGTCGGGATGGTCGGCGGGATGCGTGGCCAGCCAGCGGGCGTAGCAGGCCGAGTAGCCGGACTCGAACTCGTCGAACTCGTCCTGGTTCGCCTCGTGGACCTGCACGGGCATGAAGCCCTCCTCGACCGCGATCTCGAGCAGGTCGCCCAGCTTCACGAACTCGTCGAGGCGACCCGCGAGCGGAGCGATCGCCGCCTCGGTGGGTGTGGTGGACCAGATGCCCTCGCCGTACACCGCGCGCCCACCCGGCTCCAGCAGCGCACGCAGGGCCCGCAGCGCCGATCGGTGGTCGAGGGGCTGGTCTTCCTCGACAGGCGGTCCCCAGATCTGGCTCGCGCCGATGCAGATCACCGCGTCGGCGCGCGGCGGCAGGGCCTTCTTCGCGTCGCCGGCCACCAGCTCGACGCGGTCGGCCAGCCCGCGCTTCGCGGCGAGCTCGACACCGTGAGCGATCGAGGCGGCGTCGAGGTCGACGCCGATGCCGTTGGCACCTGGAGCCGCCTCCAGGGTGCGCAGCAGGAGCTCGGCCCAGCCGCAGCCGATGTCGGCGACAGTGCCGTCGAGGCCGGCGGCGAGGAAGGCCACCAGGCGCTCGGCTCGCTCCTCCGAGAGGGCGGTCAGGAAGGTCAGGTCAACGTGGGGTGCATCGAGTTCGAGAGTCATCGCCGCGCACTGTGCCACCCGGCGTGCGGGTGCGTCACCGGGTTTTGTCGTGCCCGAGGACTCAGTGTGCGCCCCGGATGACCTCGAGCGCGGCGGCCAGGTCGTCGGGGTACTCGGACTCGTAGGTCACGTAGTCGCCGGACTCCGGGTGCTCGAAGCCGAGCTTGACGGCGTGCAGCCACTGGCGTTCGAGACCCACACGCTTGGCGAGCACCGGGTCCGCCCCGTAGGTGATGTCGCCGACGCAGGGGTGCTTGAGCGCCGACATGTGCACCCGGATCTGGTGGGTGCGGCCGGTCTCGAGGTGGATCTCCATCAGGCTGGCGAAGCGGTGCGCCTCGAGGAGCTCGTAGTGGGTGACGCTGTGCTTGCCGTCGGCCATCACCGCGAACTTCCAGTCGGACTTCGGGTGCCGTCCGATGGGTGCGTCGATGGTGCCGGTCAGTGGATCGGGGTGGCCCTGCACCAGCGCGTGGTACGTCTTGTCGACCGTACGGCGGCGGAAGGCGTTCTTGAGCACCGAGTAGGCGTGCTCCGACTTGCAGATCACCATGACCCCCGACGTACCGACGTCGAGGCGCTGCACGATGCCCTGGCGTTCGGACGCGCCACTGGTGGCGATCCGGTAGCCGGCGCCGGCCAGGTGGCCGACCACCGTCGGGCCCGACCAGCCGGGGCTCGGGTGCACGGCCACTCCGACGGGCTTGTCGATCACCACGATGGCGTCGTCGTCGTGGATGATCTTGATGCCCTCGACGATCTCGGCCTTGATCTGGAGAGGGTCCGCACGCCGGGGGAAGGTCACGTCGAGCATGGCGCCCGGGTGGACCCGATCGGACTTGCCGACCTCGCCGCCGTCGACCTGCACGTTGCCCTCGAAGATCAGCTCGGCGGCGCGGGTGCGCGAGACGCCGAACATGCGCGCGATGGCGGTGTCGACGCGTTCGCCGGCCAGGCCCTCGGGGACCAGGACAGTGCGGTGCTCAGTCATGCGTGGTTCCGTCGAGGCGTCGGCCGCGGATGGACATCACGATGATGGTGAGCGCAGCGAGGTTGATCAGGATGTCGGCGACGTTGAAGATCGGCCAGTGCGGCAGCTCGAGGAAGTCGATGACGTGCCCGCGCATGACGCCGGGGTCGCGGGTCAGCCGGTCGGCCAGGTTGCCGCCCACGCCGGCGAGCAGGAAGCCGAACCCGAGCGCCCAGCCGGTGCTGCGCACCCGGAACGAGAGGAACACGACGACGCACACGGCAAGCATCGCGAAGACGGTCAGCGCCTCGGTGAACGCCGTACCGGTGCTGAACGCGGCGCCGGGGTTGCGGGTCAGCCGGAAGCCGAAGAGGTCACCGACCACGTCGACGCGGCCACGACCCTCCAGCGACTCGAGCGCCCAGTTCTTGCTGAGCAGATCGGCCAGGAAACCGATGAGGCCGACGCCCCAGAAGATCTGCAGGGAGCGGGTACGACGGGAGTGGTCGACTGTTCCGGAGACCGGTGTATCGCTGGTGTTCAGCGACGTTCCTCGCGCTGCTTGCATGACATGCACAGTGTCGCACGCGGGAAGGCCATCAGCCTCATCTTGCCGATGGGGTTGCCGCACGACTCACAGACGCCGTAGGTGCCGTCGTCAATGCGTCCCAGGGCCCGCTCGATCTGGGCCAGCATCTCGCGGGCGTTGGCGACGACAGTCAGCTCGTGGTCGCGCTCGAAGCTGGTGGCGCCCATGTCGGCCTGGTCGTGGCCGGCACCGTCGCCGGCGTCCCTCATCAGGCCGGCCAGCTCCTCCTCCTGCTCGCGCAGCTCCTCGCGCAGACGGTCGGCGTGCTCGTTGAGGTCGGTGAGGACCTCGTTGAGCTCGGCCTTGGTCCAGGCGGTCTCGTCGTCGCGCACGGCCAGTGCCGAGCGACCCTTCGCCGCGGCTGCCTTCTTGGCGGGGCGCTTCTGGGCCGGCACGGTCTTCTTCGCAGTCGTTGACGTGGCTGCAGCCACCTTCTTCACGGGCTCCGCCTTCTTGGTCGTGGTCTTCGAGGTCGTGGTCTTCTTGGCAGGCGCCTTGGTGGCGGCAGCAGTCTTCTTGGCCGGCCCCTTCTTTGCAGGCGCCTTCTTGGCAGGTGCCGGCGTCGCGGGGGCCTTCTTGGCAGCAGTCTTCTTGGTCGGCGCCTTCTTCGCAGCAGAATGCGCAGCCGCGGTCTTCTTCGCAGCGCTCTTCTTGGCCGGGGCCTTCTTGGCAGGCGCCTTGACCGCGGGAGCGCTCTTCTTGGCGGCGGCCTTCTTGGCGGGCGCCTTCACGGCCTTCTTCGCCGCGGGAGCCTTGCTGGCGGCGGCCTTCTTGGCGGGCGCCTTCACGGCCTTCTTCGCAGCCGGAGCCTTCTTCGCGGTGGGCTTGGAGGAAGCCTTCTTGGCCGGCGCGGACTTCTTGGCGGGCTCAGCGGTGGCCGAGGCGCCCTTGGGCTTGCGGGAGATGACCTTCTTCGCGGCAGCCGCAGCGGATCCTGCCAACGACCTTCTCGTGCTGCGTGCCATGGGTGGGCCTCCTCAGGCCTAGCCGATGTGGTGGGAGCCACAGTCAAGTGGTCGGAGGGTAGTCCACTCGGTGAGCACTACTCAAACCTGCCACGCACAGTGGGTACCGGCGGAAGTTTGTCGGCCACTCGAAGAACTTCCGGCGGTGCCCACATGGAGACACCAACGGCCGGATCCCGAGGGATCCAGCCGTTGGAGAGTTCTTCGCTAGCGGGGACTCAGCCCTCGTCCTCGCCGAGGATCGAGCGGAGCCGCTTGGGGGCCTGGGCCGGCGTGTCGCCGGCCGGCTGGCCACCCTCAGGAGCCGAGTCGAGGGACTCGAGCTGCTGGGTGAAGTAGCTCTTGAGGCGGGAGCGGTACTCGCGCTCGAAGGAGCGCAGGTTCTCCACCTCGGTGTTGAGCTTGTCGCGCTCCTTCTCCAGGTCACCGAACATCTGCTGGCGACGCTCGGCGGTCTCGGAGTCGAGCATCTGCGAGCGGCTGCGCGCGTCGGACTCGAGACGGTCGGACTTGACCTTCGACTCCGACTCGAGGCGCTCGGCCTTGGTACGTGCCTCGCCGACGATCTTGTCTGCTTCGTTCTTGGCGTCCTCGACGAGCTCGTCCGCATTGCGCGTGGCGATCTCGAGAAGTCGCGCAGCGGCGTTGGAAGCCTGCGCAACCGTCTCGACCCGGATCGTCTCGGGCGCGGCAGCGGCAGCAACCGGAGCAGCTGCGGGAACCGGGGTCGGCTCCGGCTTCGGCTCGGGCTTCTTCTCCTCGACGGGAGCCGGCGGCGCGGCGACAGCGACGGGGGCACCGGACTGGGCCGCGGAGAGCTTCGACCGCAGGTCGTCGTTCTCCTTGGTGAGGCGAGCGAGCTCTGCCTCCACCTCGTCGAGGAACTGGTCGACTTCACCCATGTCGTAGCCCTCGCGGAGCCGGACAGGAGTAAAGCGCTTGTTGCTCACGTCCTCAGGCGTCAGCGGCATGCTCTCACCCATTCGTTCTAGTCAACGGAAAGTCTGTCTGTCGAACAATAGCGCTTGGGGCGCAAGTTCAGTTAGGCGCCCAATTTGCACGGGCAGCCCTGTCGGAACCGTTGGGGAACCTCAACCCGAGAGGAACACCATCTGGTTCAGACGTAGAAGAAGGTACGTGCCCACGAGCACCAGAAGGAAACTGAGATCGAGTGCGACGCTGCCCAGGCGCAGCGGTGGAATGACGCGCCGCAGTGCCTTGATGGGCGGATCAGTGATGCTGTAGACGACCTCGAGGAAGACCAGCAAGGGCCCTCGCGGAGACCAGGAACGAGCGAAGACCTGCACCCAGTCGAAGACGAAACGGATCCACAAAAGGGCGAGGAAGAACCAGAGGATCGCCTCGAGGATGTAGCCGATGGTGCGCATGTATTCAGGTCAGCTCTGTGTCAGTTCGGCACGGATGTGAGGTCGGCTCCAGCCCCGGTCAGCTCTGGTTGAAGAATCCGCCCTCGGCAATGCGTTCCTTGTCTTCTGCCGCAACGGTGACGTTGGGCGGTGAGAGAAGGAACACCTTGCTGGTCACGCGCTCGATGGTGCCACGGGTGGCAAACACCAGGCCTGCAGCGAAGTCGACCAGGCGCTTGGCGTCGGTGTCGTCCATCTCGGAGAGGTTCATGATCACCGGCACGCCGTCGCGGAAGTTCTCACCGATGGTGCGCGCCTCGTTGTAGGTGCGCGGGTGGAGGGTGGTGATTCGGGACAACTCTGCGACAACTCCTGCTGTGGGAACCGCCTGCGGGCGGCGGCGCTCGGAAATGCTGGCCACCGAGGCCGGGCGGGGCTCTTCCCTCGCGGGACGGGTCGGTTCGTCGGCGTACTCGTCGTAGCCTTCTTCGTCGGGGTACCGGCCGGTGTCCTCGAGCAGGCCGAGGTACTCACCGATCTTGCGCATCGCGCCGCTCATGAGTGTTTCCTCCGGAACTCCTGCGCTCCTGTAGGAGCGCTGTTGTGATGGGACATTACTTGATCTTCGGGCGCTCACCGAGCACCGCGCGGCCAATCCGCACGTGTGTCGCGCCATGGAGAATCGCTGCTTCCAGGTCGCCACTCATCCCCGCGGACAGGAGCGTGGCCTCCGGGTGCTGGTGGCGGAATCGTTCGGCGATCCCGGCAAGTTCGGCGAAGGATGATTCGGGGTCGGCACCCAGGGGCGCCACGGCCATCAGGCCGCACAGGTTGAGGTCGTCGGAGGCGGCCACCTGGTCGGCCAACGGCCCGAGGTCCGCCTCGGTGACACCCGCCCTGCCCTGTGCCTCACCCGGTGGGTCGAGGCTGACCTGGAGCAGTACGTCGAGGACTCGTCCGCGGGTGGCAGCGCCACGCGCCAGGCCGCCGACGAGCTTGGCCCTGTCGACCGACTCCACCACGTCGGCGTACGCCGCCACGGCGGCCGCCTTGTTGGACTGGAGGCCGCCGATGTAGTGCCAGCGGAGACCGGTGGCACGACAGTCGGCCACCTTCTGCTCGGCCTCCTGGTGGCGGTTCTCGCCGACGTCGGTGACCCCGAGACCGGCCAGCAGCTCGACGTCGGAGGCCGGGAAGAACTTGGTGACCACGGTGAGCGTGACCTCGCCGGGGTCGCGGCCAGCGGTGCGACACGCTGCGACGATGCGCTCGTTGACGGCGGCGAGGTTCGCGGCGAGCTCGGCGGCCCGCTCCCCCGTCACGGCCGGATCCTGATCAGTCCGCCGAGTCGGCCGGCTGCCGCGCCGTCGCGGCGGTAGGACCAGAGGTCGGCCTCCTCGCGCGTGCAGCGCGAGGCGTCGACGATCGTCACACCCTCGGAGACGAGCTGGGCCCGGACACCGGCCCCGATGTCGAGCGCGGGGGTGCCCCACGAGGTCTCGGCCCAGGACTCCGGCACGACAGCGGCCACGTCGGCGCGCATCGTGCCGGGCACCTCGTAGCAGCTCCCGCAGACGTGGGGTCCGATCCAGGCGGCGATCGGCCCGGCGCCCAGGTCGCGCATGGCGCGCACCGCCGCTGGAACCACTCCCGCCACGAGTCCGGGCCTGCCGGAGTGGACCGCGCCGACGACCGTGTGACGCTCGTCGGCCAGCAGGACCGGCACGCAGTCAGCGGCACGGACCAGGAGTGCGACGCCTGGCTGGGTCGTCACGATTGCGTCGGCGACCAGCTCGCGCCCGTCGTACGACGCATCGAGCACGGCGACCTCAGCACCGTGCACCTGCCGGAGCCCGACGATGCGCAGGCCGTGCTCCCCCGGGGCGAACTCGCCGGCCAGCGTGGCCAGACGTGCCGTGGCAGCGGCCTCGTCGACCTCACCCACCACTCCGTCGTCGCCCGCGGCCGGCAACGACAGGTCGAGCGTGCGGTCCGTGAAGGCGAGGTCGATGGACGCGCCACCGGCCTCGCCTCCACGTGACTCGCGGAAGGCGAACACGCGTGCTGTCTCGATCACTTCAGGAAGTCGGGGACGTCCAGATCGTCATCGTCGAACTGCACCTGGCGCGGAGCCTGGGCCGGGCGCTGCGGAGCCGACTGCTGCGGCTGCGAGGGCTGACCCGACTGGGCAGGCTGACCGGACTGCGCCGACTGACCGGACTGGGGTGCCCGCTGGGCGGGCTGTCCGGCCGGCTGGGCCGCCGGACGACTCGGCTGGGACTGCTGCTGGGGAGCCTGCTGCGCGTTGCGCTGGTTGGCCAGCGCCTGCGCAGCATTGCGGGTCTCCTGCTGGGTCTGCTGCGGCGGCTCCTGGCGACGCAGCACGGTGCCCTCGTCACGGCGCTTCGGCATGCCGCCGTCGAAGCCGGCCGCGATCACCGTGACCCGCACCTCGTCACCGAGGGCGTCGTCGATGGTGGCACCGAAGATGATGTTGGCCTCGGGGTGCACCGACTCGGCGACCAGGGCGGCCGCCTCGTTGATCTCGAAGAGGCCGAGGTCGGAGCCACCGGCGATCGAGAGCAGCACGCCGTGGGCGCCGTCGATGCTGGCCTCGAGCAGCGGGCTCGACACCGCCATCTCGGCAGCGGCGACCGAGCGGTCCTCGCCACGGGCCGAGCCGATGCCCATCAGGGCGGAGCCGGCGTTGGCCATCACGGACTTCACGTCGGCGAAGTCGAGGTTGATCAGGCCGGGCGTGGTGATCAGGTCGGTGATGCCCGAGACACCCTGCAGCAGCACCTGGTCGGCCTGCTTGAAGGCGTCGAGCATGGAGACGTTGCGGTCGCTGATGGAGAGCAACCGGTCGTTGGGGATGACGATGAGGGTGTCGACCTCTTCGCGCAGCTGCGCGATGCCCTCTTCGGCCGAGTTGGCGCGACGGCGGCCCTCGAAGGAGAACGGCCGGGTCACGACACCGATGGTCAGCGCGCCCAGTGAGCGCGCGATGCGGGCCACGACGGGAGCGCCACCGGTGCCGGTGCCACCACCCTCGCCAGCGGTCACGAACACCATGTCGGCGCCCTTGATGACCTCTTCGATCTCGTCGGCGTGGTCCTCGGCGGCCTTGCCCCCGACCTCGGGGTTCGCGCCGGCTCCGAGTCCGCGCGTGAGCTCGCGGCCGATGTCGAGCTTGACGTCGGCGTCGCTCATGAGGAGCGCCTGGGCGTCGGTGTTGATCGC
Organism: Nocardioides sp. Root151; assembly: GCF_001427925.1. Classification (NCBI taxonomy): domain Bacteria; kingdom Bacillati; phylum Actinomycetota; class Actinomycetes; order Propionibacteriales; family Nocardioidaceae; genus Nocardioides; species Nocardioides sp. Root151. Next base: position 287,643 of record NZ_LMGG01000004.1, on the reverse strand, counting down.
GATGAACTCGACGCCCTTGAGGCCGACCTCGATCATCCGGTTGACGGCGTTGACGCCACCCCCACCGATACCCACGACCTTGATGATGGCCAGGTAGTTCTGTGCTGCTGCCACGGCGGCTGTGCCTCTCCCTGATCGGTGTCGCCCGACCGCTCCGGGTGAGAGCGATGGGCCTGTCTGTGCTGTGCCAGCCGGGTTGCGACTGGCGGTGGTGCTCGTTGGGGAAGTTCCGATCAGTCGACCTGAAACCTTAACCCTGAACTGGAGGGTTATAGTTATGTCAACCTCTCGTTGTCGAAGACAGTAGGCAGACCAGTGCGGACATTCACGCTGGACACGCCCGACACGCAGAAATTTCCGAGACTCCCAGAGGTTTCCGTGGGGATCCGGTTGCCACGGAGACGTCAAGGACGTGTCGGGCGGGGAGGGAGACCGGGTCAGCGGGTGGTGGGCTGACCGGGCACGGAGACGTCGTACACGTCGGCCTTCTGGCGCAGCAGGATGGCGATCACCTTCGCTTTGTCCTCGGACTGCTCCGCACTCCCCCACACGATCGTGCGGCCGTCGCGCAGCTTCAGGGAGATCTGGTCGACGGTGTGCAGCTCGACGTAGTCGACCTTGCGGGCGATGGTCGTCGGCAGGCTGGCCAGGACGTTGGCGCCCTCGGCGACGGCCTCGTCGACGGTGTCGTCGTCGACCTTGAGCCGCGGCAGGTTCCCGGGCATCTTCGGGTAGCTGCGGAACGCGAACCCGGTCGCGTCGATGCCCCGGTAGGTGCCCCCGCGCTCGACCACGGCCACCGCGACCCGCTCGGTCACCCGCACGAGGATGCGGTCGGGCCACTCGCGTGAGACGTCGGCGGAGGCCACGGCGGGCAGGTCCTCGAGCCGGTCCTTGATCGCGCCCATGTCGGCGCGGGCCAACGGCTCACCGGAGCGTACGTCGGCAGCGGCCAGTACCTGCTCCTCGGTGAGCAGCTTGTTGCCCTCGACGTCGACGCCCTTCACGGCGAGGACGGAGGAGAAGTAGACCAGCCAGACCCCGACCACCAGGGCGAGCGCCAGGACGGCGGAGATCACCACGAGGCGCAGCCGGAGCCATCGCCGAGCCCACTGCCTGCGCGCGAACCGCCGGCGGCTCAGCTCTTCCTCCGGCAGGTCCCTGCGGAAGGACTCAAGCACTGCCGTTTCCCTCCCGGGGAGCGAGCAGCTCGAGGACCTGCGGACCGACCTCGGTGACGTCACCGGCGCCCAGGGTCAGGACCATGTCGCCGGGTCGGGCGATCTCGACGAGCACGGCCGCCGCGTCGACCCGGTCGGGGATGAAGCGCACCGACTCGGCCGGCAGCGGGACCGCGTCGGCCACGAGCCGTCCGGTGACGTCGGGGTCGGGGTCCTCGCGGGCCACGTAGACGTCGAGCACGACCACCTCGTCGGCGACGCCGAGGGCCTCCCCCATCGCCGTACCGAAGATGCGGGTGCGGGAGACCAGGTGCGGCTGGTAGCAGACGATCAGCCGGCCCTTGCCCGCGACAGCGCGCGCGGCCTGGAGGTCGCCGGCGATCTCGACGGGGTGGTGCGCGTAGCTGTCGTAGACACGCACCCCCGCGACCTCGCCCTTGCGCTCCATGCGGCGGCGCGACCCGGTGAAGCCGGCCAGCCCCGCGGCCAGCGCGTCGAAGGCGAACCCGAGCCTCAGGCCCAGGGCCAGCGCGGCCAGTGCGTCGAGGACGTAGTGGCGTCCGGGGATCTGGAGCTCGACGGTGCCGAGCGTCTCGTCACCCTGCACGACGGTGAAGCGTGAGCTGCTGCCCTCGAAGACGAGGTCGACGGCCCGCAGGTCGGCCGCCGCGGACTCGCCCACACCGATCACCTCGCGGCCCTTGTCGCGTGCCAGGTCAGCGAGGGACGCGGCTCCTTCGTCGTCGACGCAGCAGACCAGGAATCCGTCGGTGTCGAGGGTGTCGACGAACTCGACGAACGCCGCGCGGTAGGCCTCCTCGGTGCCCCACACGTCGAGGTGGTCGGCCTCGACGTTGGTGACGATGCCGGCACGTGGCCGGTAGACCAGGAACGCACCGTCGCTCTCGTCGGCCTCGGCGACGAACAGGTGTCCGGCGCCGTCGTGGGCGTTGCTGCCGGTCTGCACGAGCACGGCACCGATGGCGTACGTCGGGTCGGCGCCGGCCTCAAGCAGGGCCATGGTCAGCAGGGACGTGGTGGTGGTCTTGCCGTGGGTGCCGGCCACGGCCAGCACCTGCTTGGCCGCCATCACGGACGCCAGCCCGGCCGACCGGGGCAGCATGCGCAGGCCGCGGCGGGTCGCCTCGAGCACCTCGGGGTTGTCCTCGCGCGCGGCGGTGGTGACCACCACGGTGTCGGCGTCACCGACGTGCTCGGCGGCGTACCCGAGGTGGCAGGTGACACCGAGTGCGCGCAGGGCAGGGAGGAAGGGGGTGTCGTTGTCGTCGCTGCCGGTGACGTGGAGGCCGCGCTGGGCCATGATCTTGGCGATGCCGGACAGGGCAGCGCCGCCGATGCCGATGAAGTGGACCCGGCCGAGCTGGTCGGCGGGCAGGAGCACGTCGGGAACCGGGATCTTCATCGCGCGGCCTCCAGGATCATGCGGGCCAGCTTCTCGTCGGCGTCCAGCGGGATCACGTGTGCCGCGGCGGCGCCCATCTGCGCCAGCCGCTCCGGGTCGGTGAGCAGTGCCGGGACGGTGGCCGAGATCCACTCGGACGTGAGTGCCTCGTCGCTGACCAGCAGCCCACCTCCGGCGTCGACCACCGGCCGGGCGTTGAGTGCCTGCTCGCCGTTGCCGATCGGCAGCGGGACGTAGATCGCGGGCAGGCCGACGCCCGAGACCTCGGTGACGGTGTTGCTGCCCGAGCGGCAGAGCACCGCGTCGGAGGCGGCGTACGCGAGGTCCATGCGGTCGACGTAGTTGACCACGACGTACGGCGTCGAGGTCTGCGGCTGGGCGAGCGTGTGCTTGGGGCCGACGATGTGGAGCACCTGGACGCCGGCCGCGGCGAAGGCCGGGGCGGCCGCGGCGACGGAGTCGTTCAGGCTGGTCGCGCCCTGCGATCCACCGGTGACCATCAGCGTCGGGAGGTCGGGGTCGAGGCCGAAGGTGGCCCGGCCCTCGGCGCGCAGGGCCTGGCGGTCGAGGGTGGCGATCATCCGCCGGATCGGCAGGCCGACGTACGTCGCGTGGCGCAGCTCGCTGTCGGGGAACGAGGTGGCCACGTGGGTGGTGAGACGGGCACCGAGACGGTTCGCGATGCCTGGCAGGGCGTTGCCCTCGTGGACCACGATCGGCACGTGCCGCTTGCGTGCGGCGAGGTAGGCCGGGACGGAGACGTAGCCGCCGAACCCGACCACGACGTCGGGACGGACCCGGTCGATCACCTCGAGGGCCGCGGCGCGTGCGGCGCGCAGCTTGCCCGGGGTACGCAGCAGGGCCTTGCCGGGACGACGGGGCAGCGGCACCCGCGGCACGAACTCCAGCGGCAGCCCGGCCTCGGGGATCAACCGGGCCTCGAGGCCCTCACGGGTGCCGAGGCAGGTGACCTCGGTGGCCGGGTCGAGGCGGCGCAGCGCATCGGCGGTTGCGAGCAGGGGTGAGGTGTGGCCGGCAGAACCTCCGCCGGCGAGAAGGACGCGCATCAATTTCCTCGACGAGTTGAACCGGCCGACAGCCCGGCCGAGCGGTTTCGCTTGCGTGCCGCCAGCGCCTTGGCAGCGTCGGGCTCGGACCGGGCGAACCCGATCAGTAGACCCAGCGCGACGAGCGACGGCAGCAGTGCGGAACCACCATAGGAGACCAGCGGTAGCGGGATGCCGACGACCGGCAGCATGGCCAGCACCATGCCGACGTTGATGATCATCTGGCCGAGCAGCCAGATGGTGATGCCGAAGGACGTGTAGCGCACGAACGGGTCGCGGGTGTGCGTGGCCACCCGGATCGCGGCGTACGCGATGGTGAGGAAGAGGGAGAGCACCAGGAGCGTGCCGACCAGGCCGAGCTCCTCACCGAGCACGGCGAAGATGAAGTCGGTGTGCGCCTCGGGCAGGTCGCCCCACTTCTGCTGGCTGGCTCCGATGCCCTGACCGAACCAGCCGCCGGTGGCCAGCGCATAGAGTCCGTGGGCCGGTTGCCAGCCCGCGTCGTGGTACTCCTTGAACGGGTCGACGAAGTTGAGCAGCCGGCCGCGGCGCTCCTCGTTGGTGGTGGCCAGGTAGAACGCCCCCACGCCGACCACCGAGATGGCCAGGGCGAACAGCCGCGCCGGGGCCCCCACCACCCACAACATGGACAGCATGATCGCCATCAGCACCAGTGCCGTGCCGAGGTCGCGCTGGAGCAGGACCAGGGCGATGACCAGGCCCATGCCCGGCACCACCGGCATCATCACGTGGTGCAGCTCGGGGAGCCGACGCTGCTTGTTGGCGTAGACGTGCGCGGCCCAGAGGATCACCGCGAGCTTGGCGATCTCGGAGGGCTGGATCGCGATCGGTCCGACGGCCAGCCAGTTGGTCTGTCCGTTGCGGGTCAGGCCCAGCGGCGTGCGGGTCAGCGCCAGCAGCAGCATCGAGCCCAACAGTGCCGGCCAGACCATCTTGCGGATGAACCGTTGTGGCATGCGGGAGGCGACGAACGCCACCGGCAGCCCGATCACCACCCACATCAGCTGGCGCTTGACGACCGCGTAGGAGTCGCCGTTCTCGCGGTAGGAGTAGACGCTCGAGGCCGACATCACCATGATCAGCCCGATGGTGAGCAGCAGTGCGGACGCACCGAGCAGCAGGTAGTAGGACGTCAACGGCCGGTCCAGGGCGCCGCGGATGAGGCTGATCCGGTCGGCCAGGGCCTCGATGAACCGGGCCGGGCCGGAACGACGACGGGACTGCGTACGACGGGACTGGCGGGCCGGCGACCCGACAGCCGACTCACGCTCGGTCGTCGTACTGGCCACCTGTGCCCCTCCGGTCATTCCTGTCGTGCGACGTGGCGGTGAACCGCCTCTGCAAACCTGTCTCCGCGTTCGCCGTAGTTGGCGAACATGTCCATGGAGGCACAGCCCGGTGCCAGCAGCACCGTGTCGCCCGGCTGAGCCAGGCCCACGGCGGCAGCCACCACCTCGTCCATGGGTGAATCCTGCGCCCCAGTCTCCCCGGCACCGATCTCGATGACGGGCACATCCGGTGCGTGTCGCGAAAGGGCGTCGGCGATCACATGGCGGTCGGCTCCGAGGAGTACGACGCCACGCAGGCGCGGGTGCACCTTCTTCACGAGGTCCTCGAACCGGGCCCCCTTGGCCAGCCCTCCGGCCACCCAGACCACGTGGTCATAGGCCTGCAGCGAGGACTGGGCGGCGTGCGGGTTGGTCGCCTTCGAGTCGTCGACCCACTCGACCTCGTCGTGGACGGCGACCAGGGCGATGCGGTGCCCGTCGGGCCGGAAGGCGCGCAACCCGTCACGGACGGCGGTCTGCGAGACTCCGTGCGCCCGGGCCAGGGCCGCGGCGGCGAGGGCGTTGGCCACGAAGTGCGGCGCCGGCGAGGCGAGGTCGGCGATCGTGCAGAGCTCGGCGGCGCTGCTCCCGCGCTGCTCGATGAAGGCCCGGTCGACCAGCATGTCCTCGACCACCCCGAGCATCCCGACGCCAGGCATGCCGAGGGTGAACCCGATCGCGCGGGCGCCTTCTTCGACGTCGGCCTCGCGGACGAGCTCCTCCGTGGCCGGGTCGGCGAGGTTGTAGACGCAGGCCTTCTGCACGTGTTCGTAGATGCGACCCTTGTCGGCGGCGTAGTCGGCCATCGGGTCGTCGCCGTCGTACCAGTCGAGGTGGTCCTCGGCGAGGTTGAGCACCACCGACGACTCGGCCCGCATGGACGACGTGTAGTGCAGCTGGAAGCTGGAGAGCTCGACGGCGAACACGTCGTACGGCTCGGGGTCCATGACGGCTTCCACGATCGGCAGCCCGACGTTGCCGACCGCGACACTGCGCAGCCCGGCCGCCTTCAGGATCGAGTCGAGCATCTGCACGGTCGTGGTCTTGCCGTTGGTGCCGGTCACCGCCAGCCAGGGCGCCGCGTGGGCGGGGTCGCGCAGCCGCCAGGCCAGCTCGACCTCGCCCCAGACGGGTACGCCGCGCTCCCCCGCCTGGGCCAGCAGTGGGGCGTCCGGACGCCATCCGGGCGACGTGACCAGAAGGTCGACGTCGTCGGGCAGGGTGGCCGTGGTGCCCGCACCCAGGCGGATGTCGGCGCCGAGGCTGCGCAACAGCTCGGCCTTCTCCTCCTTGCCGTCGGGCTTCTCGTCCATCGCGATCACGGTGGCACCGAGGAAGAGCAGGTTGTCGGCGGCCGCGAAACCGGAGACGCCGAACCCGGCGACGGCCACGCGGACCCCCTGCCAGGAGTCGTGACGGCCGAGGGCGTCGAGGTTCACGTACCGGCCACCCATTCAGCGTAGAAGATGCCGAGGCCGGTGGCGACGCAGAGACCGGTGATGATCCAGAAGCGGATCACGACGGTGACCTGCTCCCAGCCGATCATCTCGAAGTGGTGGTGGATCGGCGCGATCCGGAACACCCGGTGACCGGCCTTGACCCGGAACACCGAGCGGAACAGGCCGCTGGCGCGGCTGACCTTGAAGACGCTCACCTGGATGATCACGGAGAGCGTCTCCACCACGAAGAGCCCACCGACGATCAGCAGCAGCAGCTCCGTGCGGGTCAGGATGGCCAGGCCGGCGAGGGCGCCGCCGAGGGCCAGGGAGCCGGTGTCGCCCATGAAGATCTGCGCCGGCGAGGCGTTCCACCAGAGGAACCCGAAGCAGGCGCCGGTGATGGCCGCGGCGATGACGGCCAGGTCGAGCGGGTCACGCACCTCGTAGCAGCGGCCGTAGGTGATGTCGTTCTGCCCGCACCACTGGTTGTTCTGCCAGATGTTGACCAGCGTGTAGGCACCGAAGACCATGACGGACGCCCCCGCGGCCAGGCCGTCGAGCCCGTCGGCGAGGTTGACCGCGTTGCTGGTGCCGGTCACGATCACCCAGATCAGCAGGATCACGAGGATCGAGGGCAGCACGAAGCCGGTGTCGCGGATGAACGAGATGTGCGTCGAGGCGGGCGTGCGTCCACGGTCGTCCTCGAGCCAGGGAGAGAGCGCCAGCACACCGAAGACGAGGGCGATCAGGGTCTGCCCGATCATCTTCGCCTTGCTGCGCAGGCCCAGGTTGCGCTGCTTGTAGATCTTGATGAAGTCGTCGAGGAAGCCGACCAGGCCGAGCCCGACGAAGAGGAACAGCAGCAGCAGCGCGGAGGCCGAGGGCAGGTCCTGGGTGACCAGCTTGGCGAACGCGTAGCCCATGACGCTGGCGAAGATGATGACGGTGCCACCCATGGTCGGGGTGCCCCGCTTGGTGTGGTGGCTGGTCGGGCCGTCCTCGCGGATCTCCTGGCCGTAGCCCTTGGCCGACAGCACCTTGATCGCGTAGCGGGTGCCGATCAGGGACAGCAGCAGCGCGAGCCCTCCACTGAGCAGGATCGCTCTCATTCCTGCTTCTCCTCCACGTGTTCGGGCTCCGGCCCGGTGTCCTGTGCTGGCTGGTCCGGTGAGGACCGGCGTGTGACTCTAGGGCCCAACTGCTGCGCGATCCATTCGAGCGCCGCCCCGCGCGAGGCCTTCACGAGCACGACGTCGTCGGCGACCATGTTCTCGCGCAACCATGCCAGAGCGGCAGCCCGGTCCGCGACGTACAACGCCGCGGAGGGGCCGGGTGTGACGTTCGCCGCTCCCTCGAGCACGGCCCGGGCAGCCTCGCCGACCACGAGCAGTACGTCGACGCCGGCCCGGGCGGCATGCTCCCCCAGGTCGCGGTGGTCGCCCTCGGCACCGGCTCCGAGCTCGCGCATCTCCCCCAGCACGGCGATGCTCCGCCCGCCGCGACGCCCGGCAATGGCCAGCAGCGCGGAGATCGCGGCGCGCATCGAGGCCGGGTTGGCGTTGTAGGCGTCGTTGACGACCACCGGTCCGTCGGGCAGCTCGTGCAGCTCCATGCGCCACGGCGACAGGCTGGTCGCCGCGGACAGCCCGGTCGCGATGTCGACCGCCGAGAGTCCTGCCGCGTGGGCCATGGCCGCCGCGGCGGCTGCGTTGTGGAGCTGGTGCTCCCCGGTCTGGCGCAGGGTGACCGGATGCCGCTCACCGGCGATCTCGAGTACGGCGGACGCGCGGTCGAGGTCGTCGTACGTCGTGTCGTGCCAGGTGACGTCGGGGGCACCGGAGAGCCCGAAGCGGACCACCCGGGCGGCCGTGCGCGAGCCCATCACGGAGGTCAGCTCGTCGTCGGCGTTGATCACTGCGACCCCGTCGGCGGGCAGCGCTTCGAGGATCTCGCCCTTGGCCACCGCGATCGCCTCGCGCGAGCCGAACTCCCCCACATGGGCGGTCCCGACGTTGAGCACGGCCGCGATCGTGGGCGGTGCGACGTCGCAGAGGTAGGTGATGTGGCCGATGCCCCGGGCACCCATCTCGACGACCAGGAACCGGGTGTCGGTGGTGGCCCGCAGTGCGGTCAGCGGCACCCCGAGCTCGTTGTTGAGGTTGCCGAGGGTGGCCACGGTGGGTCCGGCCGCGGCCAGCACCTGGGCCAGGTAGTCCTTGGTGCCGGTCTTGCCCTGGCTGCCGGTCATCGCGAGCACGGTGAGGCCGGGCAGCGCGTCGAGCACGTGCCGGGCCAGCCGACCCAGGGCGACCACCGGGTCGGCGACGACGACCGTCGGCACGTCCGTGGCCCGGGAGCCGAGGACCGCAGCGGCACCGGCCGCCACCGCACCGGCGGCGTAGTCGTGGCCGTCGACCCGCTCGCCGACGACGGCGACGAAGAGTCCGCCGGGCTCGACCTGCCGACTGTCGAGGAAGGCAGGGGCGGAGACGACCACGGCGGGGTCGCCGGCCACCTCGCCGTCGACGGCTTCGGCGATCTGGGCCAGCGTGAGGGCGATCATCGGGTGGCCTCTTCGCGGACGACCTCGCGGTCGTCGAAGGGGTGCACCACTCCGTCGACCTCCTGGCCGGTCTCGTGGCCCTTGCCGGCGACCAGCACGATGTCGCCGAAGCGGGCCCGGGCCAGTGCCTCGCGAATGGCCTCGCGGCGGTTGCCGATCTCGAGCACCTCGGCAGGGCCTGCTGTCGTGCCGGCCAGCACCTCGGACCGGATCGCCGCGGGATCCTCGGAGCGTGGGTTGTCGTCGGTGACGATCACGACGTCGGCCAGCCGCGCGGCGATCTCGCCCATCACGGGTCGCTTGCCGGTGTCGCGGTCGCCGCCGGCCCCGATCACGATGATCAGCTGCCCGTCCGTCAGTGGCCGCAGGGTGCGCAGTGCGGCCTCGACGGCGTCCGGTTTGTGCGCGTAGTCGACGACCACGCTGTAGCCGTGGGGCACAGCCACCTGCTCGAGCCGTCCCGGCACGCCGCTCCCCCGGGCCATCGCGCCGGCGACCGTGGTGACGTCGTACCCGACCTCGGCGGTGGCCGCGATCGCGGCGAGCGCGTTGGCGACGTTGAAGTCGCCGGGGATCGGCACCGACGTGCGGACACGTAGGTCGCCCGGGCCGACCACCGTGAACGAGGAGCCGTCGGGGGCCAGGTCGATGTCGACGGCCCGCCAGTCGGCCTTCGGGTCGACGAGGCTGAACGAGCGCATCGGGATGGTTGCCTCGGCAAGCAGGCGTCGACCGTGCTCGTCGTCGAGGTTGACCAGGCCGAGGCGGGCACGTTCGGGCGTGAACAGCGACGCCTTGGCAGCGAAGTAGCTCTCCACGTCGTGGTGGAAGTCGAGGTGGTCGCGACCCAGGTTCGTGAAGACCGCGACGTCGAACACGACGCCGTCGACCCGCCCCATCACGAGGGCGTGGCTGGAGACCTCCATCGCGCAGGCCTCGACCCCGCGTTCGCGCATCATCGCGAACAGGCCGTGCAGGTCGGGCGCCTCCGGCGTGGTCAACGAGGTCTTGATCTCGTCACCGTCGAGGCGCGTGCCGACGGTGCCGATCACCGCCGCGTGCACGCCCGCGCCCTGCAGCGCCACCTCGGCGAGGCGCGTGGTGGTGGTCTTGCCCTGGGTGCCGGTGACCGCGATCATCCGCATGCTCCGGGCCGGCTCGTCGTGCAGGCGCGCGGCCAGCCGACCGAGGCGGGCCCGCGGCTCGTCGACGACCAGCACCGGGATGTCGAGGTCGGCCAGGAGCGCTCCCCCTGCCTCGTCGGTCAGCACCGCCACGGCACCCGCCGCCACCGCGTCGGCGGCGTACGACGCCCCGTGGACGCGCGCACCTGGGAGGGCCGCGTAGAGGTCGCCGGGCAGGACCCGGTGGGAGCTCAGGGAGATGCCGGTGACCGCGGACTGATCGGTCGCCTCGACGCCGAGCCAGCCGGCCACCTCCGACAGCGGGGTCTGTCGCGGTTCAGCGGGCCGCGTCGCCCTCAGTTCCTTGTCGCTCACCACGGCGCGAGGCTATCGCGCAGCGCTGGCCGGCCCTCCGCGACGTCACCGTCGCAGGTCACCACTCGACCGGGAGGGTGGTGGGGCTGGTGCCGGTGGGGGCGACGCCGTACTTGCGCAGCAGGTAGGTCATCACCTTGCGGAACACCGGGCCGGCGGCCGCGCCACCGCCCTGGCCGTTGCGCGGGTTCTGGATGACGACGTAGACGGTGAAGCGCGGGGCGTCGGCCGGCGCGAACCCGCCGAACGAGACGGTGAAGGTGCCGTCGTAGCAGGCGCACTCCTTGCCGACGCGCTGGGCGGTTCCGGTCTTGCCAGCCACCCGGTAGCCGGTGATGGCGCTGGTCGGCGCGATGCCGTCCACCGGGTCGGTGACCAGCTCCATCATCTCGGAGGTCTGCCGTGCGGCGTCCTCGCTGACGACGCGGCGGGTGGTCGAGGTGGAGGTGCCGACCTTCGTGCCGTCGTCGGTGACCGCCGAGCCCTTGATGATGTTGGGGTCGACGTGGATGCCGCCGTTGGCGATGGTGTTGACCGCCGCCGCCATCTGGACGGCGTTCACGCTCAGGCCCTGGCCGAACGCGATGTTGTCCTGGCCGAGCTGCCCCCACGAGGACGGGTCGGGGAGCCGGCCGCCGCTCTCGCCACGCACCCCGATGTTCGTGCGCTGGCCCAGGCCGAACGCGGTCAGGTAGGCGTGCAGCTGCTCCGGGGTGAACTGGCGCGCGGACAGGGCGGTGCCGATGTTGGAGGACTTCGACAGTGCGCCGGCGGCGGTCAGGTGGATCGTCTCGTGGTCCCAGTGGTCGTGGATCGGCGCGCCCTGGCTCTCGAGGACCGGGGGCACGGTGATCGGCGTGCGCGGGGTGATCTTGCCGGCGTCGATCAGTGAGGCGAAGGTGAGCACCTTCTCCACCGAACCGGGCTCGTAGGGGTCGCTGGTGGCCCGTGAGCCGAGGTTGCGCTTCGGCGACTCCAGCGGCTCGTTCGCGTTGTACGACGGGTAGTCGGCGTCGGCCAGGATCTCGCCGGTCTCGACGTTCATCGCGATCGCGGTGCCCGAGTCGGCCTTGGCGCCGCGGACCGCCTCACGCAGCACCCGCTGGGTGAAGAACTGCACGTCGCGCTCGATGGTGAGCTGGAGGTCCTGCCCGTCGACCGGCTTGACCGTGTTGTTGGTGCCGAGCGGGATGCGGTTGCCGCCACCCACCTCGTAGGTGGTCTCGCCGTCGACGCCGGAGAGCTGCTTGTCGAAGGTGCGCTCGAAGCCGGCCAGGGCCTCGTCCTCGCCGAGGAACCCGATGAGGTTCGCGGCGATGTCGTCGGCCGGATAGTCGCGCATCGGGTCACGCTCGGTGGTGAGTCCCTTGTAGCCCTTCTCCTCGAGCGCGTCGACGACCCGGCGGGCCTTGGTGGAGGGCACCCGCCGGGCGATGTACTGGTAGCGGGTGTCGTCCTTGCGGAGCCTGCCCAGCGTCGCGAAGTAGTCGATGCCGAGCTCCTGGGAGAGGTAGGACGCGATCGGTCCGGCGTTCTCCTCGGTCATCTGCGGGTCGGCGATGATCCGCAACCCGTCGACCGTGCTGGCCAGCTCGACCCCGTTGCGGTCGACGATGGCACCGCGCGCGGCGGGCAGGTCGACGGTCTGGACACCCTCGCGTGCGGCCATCGCGGCGTACGCGTGCGGGTCGATGCCCTGGAGCTGCAGCAGCCGGGCACCGAACGCGGAGAGCACCATCGCGATCACCACGAAGCCGAACCGCAGCCGGAACAGGGCGGACCCGCGGGCCGGTGCCCGTGTGGTCTGGGGTCGAAGGCTCAACGGGTGCTCCCGTCTCCCTGGCTGGTGGTCGACGAGTCATTCCTACCCGAGCCGCTGTTCCGCTTTGCCTCGGCACGCCGCTCCGCCGCGGTCTTCCGCTTCACCTTGATGATCACCGGGTCGGGGTCGAGCGCCTTCGGCTTGCGGGCCTCGGGCGGGCGCACGTCGTACGCGTCGGCGGCCGAGGCCGGGATCGGGTTGCCGATCACCTTGCCGTCCTGCAGCTTGATGAACGCGGGATTCATCGCCGGCACCATGCCGTAGCGCTGGGCCTCCTCGGCCAGGCGCTGGGGCGCGCGCAGCTCCTCCAGCTCCATCTGGAGTCCCTGCTCGCGGGCGGTGAGCTCGCTGGCCTGCTGCTCGAGGTCGGTGGCGGCGAACGAGTTCTGCTGCATGTTGGTGTTGAACATGAGGAGCCCCACCACGCCGGCCACCAGCAGGAGGCTGACCAGGGTGACGAACGGCACCCGCGGGGTGCGGGTGCGCAGCCGGGGTACGACGCTGAGACGGGCGCGCTCGACCGCGGCCTCGGCAATGCGTTGGACACGAACCCGGCTCTGGGGAAGAGGGCTGCTCATGAGGAGGCTCCTGTGTCTCGAAGTCGTTCTATGGCACGAAGGCGGACCGATGCGGCCCGCGGGTTGTCGGAGAGCTCGGGCTCACGGGCCTTCTCGGCGCCGCGGGTGACGGTCCGGAAGGTGGGCTCGTGGCCGGCGGGGACGAACGGCATGTCCGGCGGTACGTCGGTGCTGGTGGCCGCCGTGAACGCGTGCTTGACCAGCCGGTCCTCCAGCGAGTGGTAGGCCTCGACGACCACGCGACCGCCCACTCCCACCGCGTCGATCGCGGCCGGAATCGCACGGCGCAGCACGTTCAGCTCGTCGTTGACCTCGATGCGCAGGCCCTGGAAGGTGCGCTTCGCGGGGTGTCCGCCGGTCCGCCGGGCAGGTGCCGGAATCGCGGTGTACAGCAGCTCGACGAGTCGGGCCGAGGTCGTGAACGGCTCCTTCTCGCGCTCGCGCACGATGTGCTGGGCGATCCGGCGGGCGAACTTCTCCTCGCCGTAGTCGCGCAGGATGCGGGTCAGCTCCTCCACCGGGTAGGTGTTGAGCACGTCTGCGGCGGTGGGGCCCTCGGTGTCGTTCATCCGCATGTCGAGCGGCGCGTCCTGGGCGTAGGCGAAGCCGCGCTCCCGGACGTCGAGCTGCATCGAGGAGACCCCGAGGTCGAAGAGCACCGCGTCGACATGGTCCAGTCCCTGCTCGTCGAGCACCCGCGGGATCTCGTCGTACACGGCGTGCACGAGCGTCACCCGGTCGCCGTACGGCGCGAGTCGCTCACCGGCCATGGCCAGGGCGTTGGGGTCTCGGTCGATGCCGAGCAACCGGGCCTGCGGGCAGGCCTCGAGCACGGCCTCGCTGTGTCCGCCGAGGCCGAGGGTGGCGTCGATGAACGTGGCGCCGGGCCGATCGAGGGAAGGCGACATCAGAGCGACGACCCGATCCAGGAGGACCGGGACGTGGCGGGGGCTGGTCATGGAATCCCTGGCCTACCGACCGAGTGACATCAGGAGTAGGAGCGCGACGGTCAGGGTCACCGAGACCCCGGCGGAGAAGGCCATCAACGCGACCACGTCGCGGGCCCGGTCGCGCACCCGAGGTGTCGCGTGCGGCGTGCCGCTGACACTCATGCTCATGGTTCGACCCCTGGCTCATTGATTGCGTGTGGTGCTGGTGCTGCGGGTGCTGGATCGCAGGGCCAGGTCCCTGCCCGCTCCCCTCGAAGGGGGAAGTTGCCGTCTGGAATCGGGGAAGTGACCCCAGATGACAGTCAGGGAGCGGGCTCGAGACCTCGTCCTGCGATCCAGCTGTTGAGTTCGTCGTCGTGCCGGTGCTGCTGGCTCAGATGCCGGGGAACACTTCGTCGCTGAGCTCGGAGAACTTCTGCTCCTGCTCCTCGGAGTACTCCTGCCACGAGGCGGGGTCCCAGATCTCGATCCGGTTCATCGCCCCGATCACCATCACGTCCTTGCGGAGGGAGGCGTACTCCCTCAGCACCGACGGAATGCCGATCCGGCCCTGCTTGTCAGGAACCTCCTGTGACGCCGCCGCGAACAGCATGCGGACGTAGTCACGAGTGCCCTTGTTGGTGACCGGCGCCTCGCGGAGCCGGTCGGTCAGTCGGCTGAAGTCCTCCATCGACCACACGGTGAGGCAGCGCTCCTGCCCCCGCGTGACGACAAGCCCCTCGGCCAGGTCGTCCCTGAACTTTGCCGGGAGGAACAGGCGGCCCTTGTCGTCGAGCTTGGGCGTGTAGGTGCCGAAAAACATCCGGCACCTCCCCTGTCAGGTCCTACTGTCCTCCACTTCGCCCCACATTACTCCACTCTCATCCACCGTCAACCATTCCCCGCGCGTTTCTCCCACCGATTTGGGCCGTACAGCGACCAGGTGGCCGGGCGGTCGTCGTACGACGGGAAACCGGTGGCCATCTCGTTTGCGCAGGTCAGCGCCACTTTTCGGGCCGGGAGCCGACTTCGGTGGTGCGCCGGTGGAGCAGATCGGCGCGCGGTGGTGGAGCGAAGTGGAGGAAAAGGTGGAGAAAACCGCGCAGGTCACGAACCGATCCCGATCCCGCGTCGTCTGAGGTATGGACAACCAGACATACGCTTGACTGGTCGGGGAACGGGGCGCCGGTTCGGGAGCGCCCGCGAACAGGGACGTGGAGGCACGCGGTGGCGGCGGAAACAGGTGACGTCGAGAACGTCGCGCGGGTGGCAGCGAAGGTGCGCGACAACATCGACGCGGTCATCGAGGGCAAGACCGAGGTGGTCACCACGGCGGTGACGGTGCTGCTTGCCGAGGGCCACCTCCTGATCGAGGACATCCCGGGTGTCGGCAAGACGATGTTGAGCAAGGCGCTGGCCCGGTCGATCGACTCGACGGTGCGCCGCATCCAGTTCACCCCGGACCTGCTGCCCTCCGACGTGACCGGGGTCAGCATCTTCAACCAGGACACGCGGGAGTTCGAGTTCCGGCCCGGCGGCATCTTCGCCAACATCGTGGTCGGCGACGAGATCAACCGGGCCTCCCCCAAGACGCAGTCCGCGCTCCTGGAGTGCATGGAGGAGCACCAGGTCACCGTCGACGGGAACACCTGGCAGCTCGAGTCGCCGTTCATGGTGATCGCCACCCAGAACCCGATCGAGATGGAGGGCACCTACGCGCTCCCCGAGGCGCAGCGCGACCGGTTCATGGCCCGCATCTCCATGGGCTACCCGGTGCACGCAGCCGAGATCGCGATGCTCGCCTCCCACACCAGCCGCAACCCGCTCGACGACCTCGAGCCGGTCACCGACGCCAGCGAGATCCGCAAGATGATCGGCATCGTCAACGGCATCCACTGCGCCGACGCCGTGCTGCGCTACGCGGTGGCACTGACCACGGCCACCCGCAACACCCCCGACCTCAACCTCGGGGCCTCGCCGCGCGCGTCCCTCCACCTGATCCGTGCGGCCAAGGCGTACGCCGCGGTGCACGGACGCAACTACGTGCTGCCCGACGACGTCCACGCAATGGCCCGGCCGGTGCTCGCGCACCGCCTGCTGCCCAGCGTCGAGGCCGCGATGAGCAGCCGCACGACCGGCGCCATCCTCGACTCGCTGGTCGCCGCAGTACCGGTTCCGACGGCCTGACGAGAGCGAAGCAGACCACACGATGCGCACGGGACTCGCAGGACTCACCAGTCGGGGCAGGGCGTTCCTGGCCGCTGGCACGACAGCCGTGGTCTGCGCGATCCTGCTCGGACAGGGGGCCCTGACCAGGGTCGGCGTGCTCCTGGTGGCCCTGCCGCTGATCGCGGCCTTCCTGATCGGCCGCAGTCGCTACCAGCTGTCGCTGGTGCGCACGGTCGGTCCGCAGCTGGTCGCCGCCGGCCAGCCGGCACAGGTCAGCCTCGAGCTCAACAACCAGGGCCGCACGCGGACCGGCCTGCTGCTCCTCGAGGACCAGGTGCCGTTCGTGCTCGGCACCCGGCCACGGTTCGTGGTCGACGGGATCCGCCACGACGTGCACCGTCGGGTGACCTACCAGGTGCGCTCCGACGTGCGCGGCAGGTTCGAGATCGGCCCGATGACGGTCCGCGTCAGTGACCCCTTCGGCCTGGTCGAGCTGGGCCGGGCCTTCCAGTCCACGGTGCCGGTGACCGTCACCCCGCGCACCGTCGCGCTGCCGACGATTCCACTGTCCGGGGCCTGGACCGGCTCCGGCGACAACCGGCCGCGCGCGTTCGCCACCGGCAGCGCCGAGGACGTCACCGTCCGCGAGTACCGCCGCGGCGACGACCTGCGCCGGGTCCACTGGCGCAGCAGTGCCCGGGTCGGCGAGCTGATGGTGCGTCGCGAGGAACAGCCCTGGCAGTCGCGGGCCACGGTCTTCATCGACAACCGGCTGACCGCCCATCGGGGGCAGGGGGTCGCCTCGTCACTCGAGGCTGCGGTCTCCGCGGCGGCATCGATCGCCGTGCACCTGACGCAGCGCGGGTTCACCGTCCGCCTGGTCACCGCCGAGGGCGAGGACCCGAACACGGCCTGGCACGACCGCGGCTCCGCGCAGAACACCGGTCCCCTCCTCGAGGCGCTGGCCGTGATCGCGCCGACCCAGCGTTCGCACCTCGCCACCGACTGGCTCGGCGACTCCACCCACTCCAGCCTGCTGGTCGGCGTGCTCGGTGGTCTCGACGACCACGACCAGGCCGTGCTGCGCCGCATGAGGCTGCACGGCTCCTCGCCGATGGCGATCGCCCTCGACGTCGACGCGTGGGGTCGGGCCCCGCGCTCCACCGTCGGCAAGAGCACCGCCGCCACCGCCGACTGGCTCAACGCACTCGGCTGGCGCGCGGTCTCCTGCGGACCCACCGACCGACTGCCGAGCCTCTGGCAGGAGCTCGGCCGCCGCGCCATCACCGGCGCCGACATCCCGCTGGAGAGCCACCCCTCCGCCCGTCCGCTGACCGGTCTCACCGGCTTCACCCGCGGGGCCGAGTCATGACCGGGCGCGCGCACGCCGCTGTCTCCCTGCCACTCGTGATGGCCACCGCCGTCACGTCGTGGTTCGCCCTGTGGTCGTGGGGCGGGTTCGTGCAGGCCTCCACGTCCTACCTGCCGGCGCTCTTCTTCGGCATCCCGTTCATCAGTGCGATCGGTGTGCTCACCCGGTGGGTGCGGTTCCCGATCATCGTCGTGGTGGCGGCCCAGCTGCTCGGCGTACTCCTCTTCGCGAATGCGGTCTACGGCACGTCGGTGATCCCCACCGGAGGATCCGTGACCGCCGCCGCGCAGGCCTTCGCCGACTCGTTGGAGGCGATGCGCCAGTACGCCGCCCCGGTGCCCACGCACGTGCGTGAGGTGGGGCCGGTCCTGGTCCTCGGCGGACTCGTCTGTCATGTCCTGGTCGACCTGTGCGCGGTGACCCTGGCCCGCGTTCCCGTCGCCGGACTGCCGCTGCTGATCATCTACACGTTGCCGGTCAGCATTCTCGACAAGTCGGTCAACTGGCTGGTCTTCGTGCTCACCGTCACCGGCTTCCTGATGATGCTCGCCCTCCAGGAGGGCGGCCGCATCTCGCGTTGGGGTCGACAGTTCGGTGCGCCGGTCGACGCCGAACGCATGTCGGTGTTCGGCGGACGCGATGCCCGCCGGCACCCCGTCGCACTGGGTGCGAGTGCCACCGCGCTGGCCCTGTTCGTGCCGTTGCTGATCCCGACGCTCGACCTGAACCTCATCGGTGGTGACGGTCCCGGCGGCGACGGCGACCGCGAGGTCCGCATCACCAACCCGATGACCGACCTGAAGCGCGACCTCGTGCAGGGCGCGGACGTACCCCTGGTCCGGGTCGACTCCCCCGGCCCGGCGCCGGAGTACCTCCGCACCTCGGTGCTGACGACGTTCACCGGCCAGGCCTGGACGCCCGGCAACCGCGACCTCGAGGGCGACCAGGGTGCCACGGGCGAGATGCCGTACCCGATCGGGCTCAGCAACGTCTATCCGACGCGGACCCGCGACTGGAAGATCTCCATCTCCGACAACCTCAAGTCGTGGTGGCTGCCGACGCCGATGTACGTCGCCTCGATCGAGGCCGGCTCGGAATGGCGCTACGACGCGGAGATCCTCGACTTCTACACCGCCGACGAGGACCAGGACACCCGAGGCCTCAACTACTCCCTGACCGAGTTGATCCCCGACTTCAGCGGGCAGGAGCTCGCCGACGCGGGGGCTCCGCCGTCCAGCATCCAGACGCGTTTCACGGCCCTTCCCCAGATCCCGGACGAGGTCACGCAGCTGGCCCACGACCTCACCAAGGACTTCGACACAGACTTCGAGAAGGCGCAGGCGATCCAGCGCTACTTCCGCGGCGGGGACTTCCGCTACTCCACGACACCCGACCCGGGCAACGGGAACGACGCGTTGGTGGAGTTCCTCCAGGACAAGGTGGGCTACTGCGAGCAGTTCGCCTCCGCGATGGCGGTGATGGCGCGGTCCGTGGACATTCCGGCGAGGGTGGCCGTCGGTTTCTTCCAGGCCGACGAGTTGTCATCGGGCGAGTACGAATTCAGCTCCAAGGACCTGCACGCCTGGCCCGAGCTCTACTTCGAGGACGCCGGCTGGGTGAAGTTCGAGCCGACCCCGTCGTCCCACATCGGCTCCGTACCGTCGTACACCAACGACCGGATCGACCGCGAGAACCCCGACAACGACCCGAGCAACCAGACCAGCTCCTCCGCACCGACGCGCCGGCCCTCCGGGAACCAGCCGTCGACCGCGCCGCAGCAGGAGGACAAGAAGTCCGACGGCGACAAGGACAACGGCCTCTCCGTCATCCCGTTCCTCTGGGGTGGGGGCGGGCTGCTGCTGTTGATCGGGCTCGCGCTGGCCCCGCGCATGCTGCGCCGGACCCGTGCCACCCGTCGCTGGCACGCGGGCGGCGACCCGGCCGAGGTGGCGTGGGTCGAGCTGCGTGACGTGGTCGTCGATGTCGGCCGTGCCTGGCCGTCCGGCCGCTCCCCACGGGCCACCGGGCGCGAGATCGCCGAGTTCTTCGGTGCCGAGGTCAGCTCTGCGAGCGAAGTGATCCCGCCGACCGGTCCGGAGACCAACCCGGCTGCGATGCGGTCGCTGACCGCGCTGGTGGCCGCCCTGGAGCAGTCCCGTTATGCGGCCACGCCGACGCTGATGGAGGTCGACGAGGCCCGCTCGCACCTCGACCACTGCATCGGCGCCCTGCGTGGCGGGGTCACCCAGCGCGCTCGCTGGCGCGCGGACTGGCTGCCGGCGTCGCTGCTCTCCCCGGCCCCGTCGAGCGCCTCGGCTCGCGCCGCAGCCGGACGCCGGCACCGCACCGGTCCCATCGACCAGATGTCCTGACCCGTCGCCAGTTCGCGGCGACCCGTCGCCAGTTCATGGTGACCTGTCGCCAGTTCTGACCCGAGGTGCACCCGCTGGCGTCCTCCAGCGAGTTCGCGACGGGTCGGCGCGAACCCACCTCTCGCGAGTTCTTCACACTGTCGCCCCCGCGGCGAACGGACCGTTCAACATGCAGTTCGGTCAACGCGTCGTACGACGCACGCTCACGGATGCGCGCCCTGGTAAGAACTGCATGTTGAACGGTCCGCCGGCTTGCCGCGCTCAGGGCAGGTCACCGGTGAAGAACCGCTGGAGGTTCGGGGCGTGCGTCGACACGTTCCCACGACGGGTCGATCGATCGGAGTTGCGACGGGTCAGAGGCCGCCGTTGTCGCGGCGGTGACGCCACCGCTCCTCGAGACGCTCCATGAACGGAGCCGAGGAACGACCACGACGAGCCTTCGGCCGGTGCACCCTGCCGCCGTCGACGACACCGAACCCGTGGCGGGTCTCCTTCACGTCGCCCTCACCGGAGGCGGGGGCGGCACGACCGCGCAGGGTGGTCAGGCCGTAGGTGGCCGAGACCAGCATGATCACGAAGCCGAGCACGCCGACCGGGATCATCTGGAAGATCGCACCGGACATCAGCACGGCGATTCCGACCGCGAAGACGACACCCGCGAGGATCGCGCGGCGTCGCGCCGCACGCCTGAACGAGGTGCCGCGCAGCGTCGAGGCGAACTTGGGGTCCTCCTCGACAAGGGCGCGCTCCATCTGCTCGAGCAGACGAAGTTCCTCTTCCGAGAGCGGCACGTTTCCTCCCTTGATCGCAACGGACCTGTGGTCTTTGCACCAAGTCTAGGCAGCGCAGCGCAAAGGTGGTACCCGGAGGGCAAAATTGTTCATTCTTCATGCGCCTCCGATCAGGCTGGCGGGGCGCACCACGGCAGATCCGAAGCGCAACGCGGCCCGGTCCACGGCCCGGTCGGCCTCGGCCCAGCCGTGCTCCCGCTCCCCCAGCACCAGCTGTCGGTGGACGCTCTGCCGCGGCACCAACCCCTCGACGCGTACGCCGACCAACCGCACCCGGGCACGTTGCAGGCCGAGGGCGTCGTACAACCGTGTCGCGGTGCGGTGGATCTCCTGGGTGACGTCGGTCGCCTCGGGCAGCGTCTTCGACCGGGTGATCGTGGTGAAGTCGGCGAAGCGCACCCGCAGGGTGATGGTGCGACCGGCCACCCTGGCGGTGCGCATGCGGCCGGCGACCTTGGCCGAGAGCCGCAGCACCTCGCGCAGGATCAGCTCGCGGTCGTCGGTGTCGCGACCGAACGTCTCGTCGGCTCCCATGCTCTTGTCGGGATCGTCGGTGTGCCGGCGCGGGGTGATCGCCCGCCGATCGCTCCCCCAGGCCAGGTCGTGCAGCTGGCTGCCCAAGCCGGTGCCGACCGCGCGCTGCAGGGTGCGCAACGGAGTGTGGGCCAGGTCGCCAACGGTGTTCAGGCCGAGCCGATGGAGCATCTCGGAGGTCTTCTCCCCCACGCCCCACAGCTCTCCGACGTCGAGCGGGTGCAGGAAGGTGGTCACCTGGTCGTCGGGCACCACCACCACGCCGTCGGGCTTGGCGCGCCGGCTGGCCAGCTTGGCCACCGACACCGAGCCGGCGATGCCGACCGAGCACGTGATGCGTTGTTCGTCGTACACCCGGGCGCGGAGCATCTCCGCGATCCGCAATGGTGAGCCCAGTCGCCGGGTGGCGCCGCTGACGTCGAGGAAGGCCTCGTCCAGCGACATCGCCTCGACCAGCGGGGTGATCCGGCGGAACGTCTCCATCACCGAGGACGACACCGTGCTGAACGCGTCGTAGTCGGGGCTGATCACCACCGCCTGCGGGCAGGCGCGGCGGGCCCGGGTCATCGGCATCGCCGAGCGGACCCCGTGCACCCGGGCCGGGTAGTTGGCCGAGAGCACGACGCCGCGGTGGCCGCCGCCGACGATGACGGGTACGTCGGCCAGGTCGGGGCGGTCGCGGATCATCACGGAGGCGTAGAACGCGTCCATGTCGACGTGCAGCAGGTGGCAGCCGGCGGAGAGATCGGTGCGGTCGCTCATCGCGACCACGCTCCCTGGGTCGAGTGCTCAGGTGGTCGCTCTGGTGACCACCTGAGCACTCGACTCGAGTCAGTGCGTGGCGAGCACGTGCACCTGGGTGGCCAGCGGGAGGTACTCGGGGCGGGTGGCGACATCCTGCTCGAGCTCGAGCAGCGCCTGGGTGGCACCGGGTTCGAGGTCGAGCAGCGAGCCCGGAACCAGGTCGGCGAAGACCCGGACGCCGTGGATCGAGCGGGTCGCGAAGCCGGCACCGTCGAGCAGTGCGGTGAGCTCGTCACTGGTGAACCGGTGCCCGGCCTTGCCGGTGGAGTCGCCGGCCAGCACGGCGCGAGCCTGGGCGAAGTGGCCGGCCATCGCCCGTGCCACCACGGCCGCATGGCGCTGGGCGACCAGGAGGCTGAGGGTGCCGCCGGGGCGGAGCACCCGGGCCAGTGTGGCGAGTGCGGCGGCCGGGTCGTCGACGATCTCGAGGACGCCGTGGCACAGCACCACGTCGGCACTGGCCTCGCCGACCACGTCGAGCAGCCCGGAGAGCTCGCCCTGCTGGCCGGTGACCCGGTCGGCGACGCCGAACTCCTGGGCCCGCCTGCTGAGCGCGGCGAGGGCGTCGGGGCTGGGGTCGACCACGGAGACGCGGTGGCCGAGCTCGGCGACGCGCACCGCGAAGCCGCCGGTGCCGCCCCCGATGTCGAGCACGTCGCCAGGGGTGGCGAGTACGTCGCGCAGGGACTCCCAGACGACAGCTGTGCGGGTGGCGCCTCGGCGTTCACTGGCAGACATGGCTCCCAGACTAGTGGTCGGGGTCCTGGTGGTCGGGGCCGGAAGCCCTGCACTGGTTGGCGTGTCTTGGCGACGGAGGTTCTCATCCGGCACTCCCGGGGCTGCGGTGCCACAGCTTGCGGGCCACGTCGCGGGTCTGCTCGCCGGCCGGCTTGATGTCGGAGTACGGCGACATCCGGAACCCGCTGGTGTGCACGAGGACCCGCTTGGGGCCGGTGCTCTCGAACCCGCCGGGCACCTGCGCCATCGTCTCGCACACTGCCTCGACGCCTCCGGCCCGCCACTCGGCGTACAGCTCGGGGAGCTCCCAGCAACCGGTGGCGCGGACCGAGACCCCGCGCCGGCCGGTACGCCGCAGCTCGCCGCGCACGACCAGCAGCCAGGAGTGGAAGACCGTGGCCGCGTAGGGGCCCTGCGCGTCCTCGAAGAAGGTGGCGTCGACCGGGCCGGTGGAGTCGTCGAGGGTCAGGAAGATGACCCGTCGGCCGGAGCGGATCGGCGGAGTCTGGGTGGCCACCTTGACCCCCGCGACCAGCAGCTCGGACCGGCTGCGCTGGGACAGCAGGTCCTTGCTGCGGACCACACCGAGCTCGTCGAGGAAGGCGGCGTAGTCGTCGACGACGTGGGCGCTGACGTCGAGGCCGAGGATCTCGAGCTCGGCCTTCATGCGCTCCTCGACGTTCATCTCCGGCAAGCCGCTGGCCTCTTCTCCCGGCTCGTCGCCCAGCTCGAGGGTGAGCTGGACGCTGGTGACCGGCCGCGGGCTCTTCGTCGCCCTCGACTGGGCGGCCGCCTTGGCCCACACCCCGGCCGAGGCCAGCGCGTGGCGCTCGACGGCCGGAGCCTCCTCCCTGACCAGCGGGTCGCTGCTGCTGCGCTCGGCGGCCTGGTCGGCCCGCTCCTGCGCGGGTGTGCGCGCCGCGGGCCTCAGCCCCTTCGAGGACAGGCCCCGGCCGCGGGTCGACGAACGGGCCACCGACCGGGCGATCCGGTCGAGCTCGGCGACCTGGAGCAACAGGTCACGACGGGTCACCGTGCCGCGGCGGCGTACGACGAGGGGCGACCCGATGCCGTAGAGGTCGTCGAAGCCGCCGGCCAGCACCAGCCGCTCGCAGACCGGCCGGGAGACGTGGGCGCGGTGCCAGAAGTCGGTCAGGGACTGGTAGGGCACCGGCAGCTCACCGCCCTGTCCGCCCCGGGCGGCGATGATGCGCTCGACCTCGCCCTCGTTGATGCCCTTCACCTCCGCGAGTGCGAGCCGGATGCCGTAGCCGTCGTCGAGCTTCTCGACGACGTACGCCTTCTCACTGCGGTTGACGTCGAGGCCGAGCACGGTGATGCCGAACTGGCGGGCGTCATCGAGGATCAGCCGCTTGGGATACATGCCGGGGTCGTGGGTGAGCACGCCGGAGAGGAAGTGCGCCGGCCAGTGCGCCTTGAGCCAGGCCGACTGGTAGGTCGGCAGCGCGAACGCCGCCGCGTGGGCCTTGCAGAAGCCGAACGACGCGAAGGCCTCGAGGATCTTCCAGATCTGCTCGGCGACCCGGGTGGTGTAGCCCAGCCCCAGGCAGCGCGGGAAGAACCACAGTTTGGTGTCGGCCATGCCCTCGGTGTCGCCGAGCGCCCGCCGCTTCTCATCGGCCTCGGCGTTGGTCACCCCGGCGAACCGCGCGATGATCTCGATGACCTGCTCGTGGAAGACCACCACTCCGTGGGTCTGGGACAGGATCGGCTTGAGGTCGTCGTGGAGATAGGACGGCATCTTCCAGCCCTGCTTGGCATTGAGGTAGGGCGTGATCATGTCGCTCTTGACCGGCCCGGGGCGGAACAGCGAGATGTCGGTGATGATGTCGGAGAAGGACTCGATGCCGGACTTGCCGACCAGCTCGCGTTGCCCGGGCGACTCGATCTGGAAGACCCCCAGCGTCTTGGACTCGCTGATCATCTCGAAGGTCTGGTCGTCGTCGAAGGGCACCTCCGCCTCGTTGTCGAGGTCGATCTCGACGTCGTCGACCCGCTTGATCTCGGTGAGGGCGTGCGCCATCGCCGACTGCATGCGGATGCCGAGCACGTCGAGCTTGAGCAGGCCGAGGTCTTCGACGTCGTCCTTGTCGAACTGGCTCATCGGGTAGCCCGACCAGCTGGCCTCCACCGGCGTGCGGTCGAGCAGGGTCGCGTCGGAGAGGAGTACGCCGCACGGGTGCATCGCGATGTGGCGAGGCAGGCCGTCGAGTCGTTCGACCAGTCGGAACATCAGGTCGAGGCGCTCCTCCCCCAACCCGCTGGCCCGCAGCTCGGGCAGGTCCTTCAGCGCCATGCGGGCGTCCCTGGCCCGGATGTGCGGGAAGGCCTTGGCGATCGCGTCGGTCTCGCCGGGCGGCATGCCGAGCGCCGCCCCGACATCGCGCACCGCATGGCGCACCCGGTAGGTGTCCATCATCGAGACCGCCACACACCGCTCGCCGCCGTACTTGTCGAGGATCGCGTCGTAGACCTCGAGCCGTCGCGCCGACTCCACGTCGACGTCGATGTCGGGAAGGTCCTGGCGCAGCGGCGAGAGGAACCGCTCCATCAGCAGGCCGTGGCGGATCGGGTCGACACCGGAGACGCCGAGCAGGTAGTTGACCAGGCTGCCGGCGCCCGAGCCGCGCGCCGCCACCCGCACCTCCATCTCGCGGATCAGGTCGACCACGTCGCCGACGGTGAGGAAGTACGACGCGTAGCCGAGCTCGCGGATCATCTCGAGCTCGTCGTCGAGCCGCTTCCAGATGCGCTGCCGTGGTGCGTTCCCATATCGCCGTCCGATCGCGGACTCGCACCGCGCCCGCAGCTCCGCGTCGGCGATCTCGGCAGTCGATGACCGCTGCCTTTCGCCAGTCGAGTGCCGCTCCCTTTCGGCGGTCGAGGAGCGCTCCCTCTCGTTGGTCGAGTAGGTCGCTCTGCGACCGTATCGAGACCCCGACCCGACGACCTCGAACTCCGGGAAGTGCACCTCACCCAGACCGAGATCCCGCTTCGGGTCGAGCACGCACCGGTCCGCCGTCTGCCGAGTGCGCGCCAGCAGGTCGCGAGCCTCCCGATCACCCAGTCCGGCATGCCGGCAGATCTCGTCGGCCACGTCGTGCATCTGCTTGCCGGACTTGAGGAAGCCCTCGGCGTTGCCGCGGAACCCGCCCGGTCCGATGCGGGACAGCCCTGCCGAGCCCAGGGGCACCAGGGTGCGGGCAGCATCGAGTACGTCGACGGTCGGCGCGTCGAGTCGGTCGGCGTACCGGACCGCGTTGGTCAGCAGCACCGGCAGCCCGGCAGCCCGCGCCGCCCCGGCCATGCGGGCAGCGTGGGCCGAGGAGCCCGGACCGTGGCCGGGCAGCCGGTGGGAGGTGACCTCGACGAGGAGGTTGCCGGCCGGGACGACCTCGCGCCAGCGGTTGAGTACGTCGCGGGCGTGGTCGTCACGACGCAGGGTGGCCGCATCGCCGAGGGTCGAGGACGGTCCGAGCAGCACCAGTACGTCGTCGCCGAGGTGCTCGGCGATCAGCTCGGGCGTGGTCACCGGTCGGCCGCGTTCGCCGGCCAGATGGGTGGCCGAGATGAGCCGGCAGATCGCCCCCCACCCAGCCTTGCCCGAGGCCAGGAACACCGCCCGGGGCAGCCCCTGCTCGCGGAACGCCCCGCCCCGCACCGGCGTCCGTGACGAACCCGCTGGTCGAGAACGACGCTGCGCGACCTCCTCAGGAACCATCTCGAAACCAGGCGACCATGAAGCCGCATACGCCAGGTCCACTCCCAGCACCGGACGGACGCCCGCCCGCTGGCAGGCCTTCACGAACCGGACCGCGCCGTAGGTGCCGTCGCGATCGGTCAACGCGAGCGTGTCCATCTCCTGTTCGACGGCGCGCTCGACCAGCACGTGGGGATGGCTTGCGCCGTACTGGAGCGAGTAGCCGGAGGCCACGTGGAGATGGACGAACGGGTCAGGCACTTCTCCCAGCTCGCTCGTCCAGGGTGCCGGCACGCTCCATCGAATGCGCGTTTCCGGCGCGCCAGGGCAGCTGGCGCTCGACCGGGACGTGCGGGGAGAGGCCCAGCGACTGCTCGATGACGGCCAGGAACCGGTCGGACTCGCGGACCAGGTCGTCGGCCTCGCGCTCGGTGACGGCACGGGTCGAACCGGCCTCGGCGGCGGCCCGCTTGGAGGCACCGGCGGCGAAGAACGCCGCCCATTCGCCGAGCTCGGGGGCCACCTCGGTGAGCAGCACCCAGGCGTTCTTCTGGGCACGGCGGCGGCTGGTCGTCGGTGTCGGCACAGCCTTGGCCGCGATCAGCGCGGCGGCCGCCCGCAACGCCGCGACGTGCGCACAGGCATAGCGGGTGGGCACCTCGGTCGCGGTGATCGCTTCACGCAGGGACTCGGCGGCCCGCTCGAGGTAGGAGTGGGTGGTGGCGGGGAGACAGTAGGGATTCATGTCGTCGCTCCTTCAGTCCGCGCAGCCGAGAAGCTGCCAGTTGCCGTCGGCCCACGAGAAGGCGAGGTCGAAGACTCCCCCGCCGGTCATGCCGTTGCCGGCCTCGACCCGCCACATCTCGCGCTCGGCGAGCAGGTCGGCCCCGAGCGTGGCCAGGTCTCCCTCGGCTCCGTCGTCGTCGCTGCCGATGACGGCGCGGACGCCGGCCGACTGCCACCACGGCCCGGTCTCCACCCAGTGCGCGACGACGTCGCGCACCTTCCACAACTTGCCTCGCCAGAGGAACTGCTCGGGAGCCTCCACCTGACGGCCGGCCTGTCCCACCATTCCCCTACGGACTTCCACGGGGTCGTCGTACCGACGCATGTCCTGCTCCTTCCCCAGAGCTTTCGTGACGGTTTCGACCCCTGCTGATGTGTGCTTCTCGACCCCTCGTTCTCGACCCCTGGTGCCCTGCTGTGTGATCCCGGCGGAGGCGGGGGTCGAGGTCGCCTCCGCCGGGCTTGATCGAACATTTGTTCGAACAAGTCAAAGGTACACCCGGCCCCCGACAACGCGTCAACCTCTGTCCGAAACCGTGTGGAACTGGTTTCCGGAGACCCGCGTCGAGCGACCTGAATCGAACCTACGACTGACCACCGACAGTCGGCTCAGACCGACCTGAACTCACGAGATTTCGCCGACAGAAGGCCCCGTCCACTCCTGGCGGCGGCTTCACGACGCCGATGCGTCGAGCCACGCCCAGAGCCATGCCATTGCCGCCACGAGAAAGTGAACTGCTGCAAGGATCGCGTGGGGCCGGCAACATTTGGGTGCATGCTTGCGACGTACCCACTGCCTTCGGGCACCTACTCAGACCACGTTCGCGCTCACGTCAGCGGGTGTGCTGATGGCCCGGGGAACCGACGGCGACCTGGCCACGTCTCATCCCCAGTTCCACCCCGACCTCAACCCCATATCCAAGGGGAACACCATGAGCAGGAAAGCACTCGTCGCCACCGCGCTGGCGGGCTGTGCCCTCACCTGGACCGCCGGCTGTGCCAGCGACTCCAAGCCTGAGCTGACAGACGAAGACGCGACCACCGCCCTCTTCCATTCGATGGCCGGCGCCAGCGAGGGCACTGAGTCCCTCATCTACGCCGAGGACCTCACCGACTACCTGCCCGGCCAGGAGATCATCATTGACGGGGCGGATCCCGCGCCTGTGGCCGACGGGATCGTTCGGGGCTCCGTCGTTGACGTCCAGGTCACTGCAGCAGGCCGTCACGCCATGAACGGCGACGAGGAAGCTCCGGACGATGAGCGAGTCGACGTCGACGCGGAGGATGCGGACTGGCGTGAACTCACGGCAACCCTGACCGTGGCCGAGGCGTGGGGGGCAGCAGTGCGCGACCGGGACGAGGTTCGGTTCATCATCACGATCTCACCAGACGCCGACCCCGCTGACTACATCCAGGGCCTCGAGGCAATGGACGATGCTCTTGTCATTCTCGATAGCCAGGGAAGCGTGGCATCCAACCCCGAGTCGTTCCGTCTGGCGGCCCAAGAAACTGCACTCGGCGAGGTACATCCCGACGAAACGATCGCATTTCCGGCCACTGACCAAGGGCGCGAAGAGTTCTTGGGCGGCATCCGAACCCTCGATGACCTCCGACGTGAGGCCTACGTGAAGCAACGCACCATCGTGGTCGAGCGCTTCGTTGTGAAGAGCCGCTAGCAGCGCAACTTGCTGCTACTCACGAGGCGACATGTGGAAGCGCGACGAGTCGGACCCTGCGGGTGGGTCGGCATGCTGCCCGCCGCCGCGCGCGGATCACGGCATGATGTGCGCAGTTTGTGGTGACGCTCTTCCTGCATTCGAAGGTCAATGCCCTCGACCTCGGTCTACGCTCCGGTGATGCATGTCTCCGTGATGTCCGACGTCGCGCCAGGTGGTGACGGTCAAGGACCTCAGTTCTCCGACGTCGCTCGCGTTGGGCGTTACTTCGTACGCCGCTTCGTGGCACAGGCCCGCGCTTTCGACCAGCCCACCTTCCGGTCTGTGATCGCTGACCATCTCGAGGTCCCCACCGAGAACCTGCCCATCACCCGCGAGAGATGGCCTGCGTATGAGCATGTCAATGTGCAGGGCGCCCTGGACGTAGTCCTGGAAGAGCACGGAGACGCCGCCACCGTCGTCGGAGTCGCCGATCATCGGCACCGCGGACCGTTTGGCCTCGCGGATCTGCTGAGTGACAGCGACGGCTTCGGACGACACGGTCCACGCCCGGGAAACGTCACACGCATGAGCCTCCCCAGTGGACCCGCCGGGCAGACACGCGAGTGCCTGAGCATCGCTGTGGTGCTGTTCGAGGACGGCGGGGAACGGACCGCACTGCTTCTCCGGGGCCCGGACCCTGAGGACGGTTCGATGGAGGTGACCGTCGAGATCATCTCGACTGCCCCAACCCTCGGTGAGCAGCTAGGACACCGCTTGCGTGACCTGGCACTGAAGCACAACGTGTACCGCGGCCACGTGGTCTCCTTCGGTCACAGCATGTTCGGGGAGCGCGACTCACTCTTGCGGTTCCAGGAACGACCCACGATGTCGTCCGACGAACTCATCCTGCCTGCGGAGACCTTCGAGGACTTGCGACGTCAAGTCGTGGGAGTCGCACGCAACAGCGCACGGTTACGCACGGCCGGGCAACACCTCAAGCGCGGGTTGCTGCTCTATGGACCTCCGGGGGTCGGCAAGACACACTCGGTCCGCTACCTGGTCAGCGAACTGGTCGACACCACCGTGGTTGAGCTCACCGGCGAGTCCCTCCACGGAATCCGCGAGGCATGCTCGGTGGCGCGAGCCTTGCAACCGTCGATGATCGTGATCGAGGACGTCGACCTCATCGCTGAAGAGCGCAGCCGCTACGGCGGGGAGACCCCGCTGCTCTTCACCTTGCTCAACGAGATGGACGGCCTCGACGAAGACGCCGACGTCGTCTTCCTGCTCACCACCAATCGCGCCGACCTCCTTGAGCCCGCTCTGGCATCCCGGCCCGGTCGTGTCGATCAGGCGGTTCACATCGAGGTGCCCGACCGCGAGTCGCGTCGCCGACTCGTTGAGTTGTACCGCAGCACCCTTGACGTGGATCTGAGTCGCGTCGACGCCGTCCTTGATCGGACCGATGGCGTGACCGCATCCTTCCTGAAGGAACTCCTCCGACGCTCGGCGGTCGTGGCGGCCGACCGTGACGAGTCGATCGAGAATGCTCTCAAGGTGACCGCCGACGACCTCGATACTGCGCTGGACGAACTCCTGGACACCCGTAACCAGATGACACGCGCTGTGCTGGGGTACCGGAACGAGGAGGCGTAACAGTGCGTTGTCACCGATCCTGCCCTCAAGAATGATGAGCACCGTTGGGCGCGACACGGGACCTTGGCCTCCACCGGATGACAATTTGCCGTTCGCCAGACAACCGCTCGATCGAAGCCTCACACTCGGGATACTCATCTGAAGGATCCGGGGACATGTCTTGGCTTCACGTCGCCTACTAAGTGCACTGTGAAGAGAGCCGCAGGCTTCGCTGCCAATGGGCTGGCGTTTGGCATCTGCCTGATTGCTACTGCCCTCCCTTGGCGAACTCCTTTTTTTGGTGTCGCCGGACCCGGCGGTCTCACATTGCTGGAACTCGGTATCGCGCTGGCAATGGCATTCCTAGGTTGGAGAACCCATCAACACAACAGCCTCCTGGGTTCGAGTTTGATCGCGGGAGCCTTCGGAGTAGCGACCACAACTGTCGTCTTCTACTCGCTATGGGTCTCTGTCCCTATTGGAGGCAACTGACCTGCGGTAAACACGAGCAGCGGTTGCAGTTCCTACACGACGTTGTGGAATCCACCCAGCGCTTCGGCGCCGAGGTGCCGGAGAAGCTGATTGCCTTCGGCAGCCGCAGGGGTGAGCAGGCGACCGCACATCGACAGGGTGCGCGCTGTCCGCGGCAGACTCGGGCGCATCTGGCAGAACGCAAGACCTCGCCTTGGTGATCGCGGCATGCTGATGTCCCAGAGATCAACGGAGGTGAAACCCGTGTTCGCACGAATCGCAGTCTTGGGAGCCCATGCCAGACGATGATCGCCAGTGGGTGATCGACGCGGCCAAGACCGTCCCAGGAGTACTGAACGCCTACCACTTGGTCGACGAGGCGACTGGAAACGGCCTGTCGATCGCGTTCTTCCAGGACGACGTGGACGTTGCCGAGGTCAAGGCTGCAATTGCCATGAAGGCGCTTGAAATTCGGTGGAACGACGTTCCTCGCCCTGCCCCGTCATCCGAGACGATCTACCAGGTTCTGCGCAGCGGCTAGGCCGCCCGCTGATCGGAAGGCCCGTGCACCATCAGCGGCATGTGCGGTCATTTCTTTTGGAGGAGCTAGCCGGCCCGCGCTCCTAGGCGTCGTTACCGGGCGTTGACGTGTTGAGACGCGACGGCACGTGCTGCCGCAGGAACGCGATCTGGTCTGCAATCACGCGGTCAAAGTCGTCGCCGATGTAGATGTCGAAGTGTCCGGCGTCGTAGCGGCGGACCTCTCCCCTGGGTGCGTTGGCGGCGTGCCGCAGTGTGGCCGGCGCCGGGGCAACGGTGTCGCCGTCGCAGACGCAGAAGAGTGCTGGCTTGGTGAGGTCCTTGGTTCGCCGTCCGGGTCTGTCGAGTGGCACGGCGAGCCCGATGCGGGCCGGGACCTGGGACCTGTACTCGGCTTCGGTGAGGCCGGAGGCTTCGAGCAGTTCCAACACTCCTTCGGAGACGTCGTTTGCGCTCATCAGGCCGACTTCGCCGGCGCGGGCGGCGACCGGCACCCGCACGGGTTCGCGTCCGATCGCCGTTGCGAACAGGTCGCGGACCGCTGCGCCGGTCAGGCGAGCAGCCACTTTCGGCGGGATCTTCATCAATGCCGCGAACCCGTCGGTGAAGGGGCATTGGGAGATCGACGCCGCGATGGAGGGGTCGTCGGCGGCGGTGACGATGGCGTGTCCGCCACCAAACGAGGTTCCCCAGGCCACCACGGAGTCGGGGTCGACCTCGGGCAGGGTGCGCGCGAACGCCACCGCAGACCGCCAGTCCTCCCGCTGCCGGGGGATGCTCAGCAGTTCCCGCGGTTCGCCCCCGCTCTGCCCGAAGTGGCGGTAGTCGAACACCAGGCACGCGTACCCCTCGGCCTGGAAGCGCTCGGCGAACGCGGCGAGGCGCATCTCCTTGATGGCTCCCAGACCGTGTCCCATCACCAGGACGGGTGCTGGGGTCGCCTCAGTCGCACCCTCGGGTACGTACAGCCATGCGTGGCACCGATCTTCGCCGGACGGGAAGAACAGCTCTCGACGGTCACTCATGACAGCCTCCTCTTGATTGGCATACAAGAGATATTGCCGGCGCTCTTGAATGGCTGTCAAGATGAGGTGTGCCACGTATCCGCCACGACCAGACCAAAGAAGCCAAGCGCGACGAGATCGTCGCCGCGGCGAGTTCGTTGTTCGTCTCCGAGGGCTATGACGGCGCGTCGATGGGCAAGATCGCCGCCGCGGCCGGACTCACGCCGAACACCCTCTATTGGTACTTCGGCGAGAAGGATGAGCTGTTCGTTGCTGTCGCCGACCTGTACCTGGACCTGCTCCTCGAGCAGCACACAACCGTGGCCGAGCAACCCCTGGCGGAACAGTTCGCGTGGCTCGTCGACAACCTGCGGCCAGTGCGTCACCTGGTTGCCACCGTGCACGCCCGCGTGGCACGGTCGCCGCGGATCGCGGAGTGGCACTCCAGGTTCCATAGGAAGATGGAAGCCCTCTTCGAGGACCAGCTGACCATCGAGCTCTCGGAAACTCGACGCCTTGCCGAGGTAGCGGTCGTCACCTTCGCCATCGAAGGAGCCGTCACCCACGACCTCGACGCCAGCGCGACCGCGGACCTGTGCCACTCCCTCACCCAGCGACTCGCGGCGCTTTAGCTGGCCTCTAGTCCGCCGCTCGCTCATCGGCAAGACAGCGCGAAATGCGGCAGTTGCGGACGTTCGCGAGGCTACGCGTACGCCCGATTCCGGCCGGTAGCATCGACTCTGCACAGAGACCGGTGAGACTGTCGAGGTGATGCCCGCATGACCAACTACTTCATGGTGGGGACGATTCACGGTGGTTGGCACGGCGACGGAGCACGGGAGATGCTCGCCGACTGGATCGAAGCGGGCGAGTGGGTCTTGGGCTGGCACAACATGGAGTCGGACCCGAGCTACCAGAAGCAAGCCCCGAACCTCGACCTCATGGAGCACGGCGACGTGCTCGTCGCGAAGCAGATGAACAACGACTTCCGCACCATGCTCGTCAAAGCCATCGGTGTCGTGACCGAGCCTTCAACTGACGGCCACCGGGTCGGTGTGGATTGGGTGCGTGACCTTCGATCAGCGCCCGTCACGCTTCCGTCGTCGTACCGCCAGACCTTGACCAGGGTGTCCGACACACCTGCGTCGAGGACGCTCATCAGGGACCACATTCTCCCGCTGATTAGTTGAGGGCTAGCTTCCACCAGCCACCTCGCCGGCGTCGCGGTGTGCCTCTGACCGCCAGCGATGACTCGATGGCGGCGATCGAGTGCTCCCGGGAGCTGAGTCACGGCTCCGCGGCGGCGGCTCGGTGACCCTCTGCGGTAAGACGCTGGCGCTCTCTCATCGGCATGAGCGGACGCCTGCGAGCGGAGGTCCTTGGTCGTCTGCTGCCCTGAACAATCTCGATCTGATGCTCTCGACTCTCGGCAGTGTCCTCGGCCTCGTCCACAGAGCCGTCGTTTCACTACTGTCGTGCACTTGCCCACGGATCGCGGCAGTAGCCGTGTACTACGCGTGGCGATGCCGGTGCTCCCAGAGCAATCGCCGAGCCTCCTTGGTATCCAACTTCTCCAGGCCCTTCTCGCTCCAGTACCGGATGGACTCGTCTGGGCTGGTCAGCGCGCCCGCGAACACGGGGAGCGCCTCGGGTGAGCGGGCGTCACCGAGCAACTCGAGGAGCCAGCAGCGCAAGCCGTGGTCGCTCTCGGCGGCGTAGGCGCCGCTGAGTTCCGCCACGTGATCGGCGGCGACGCACCTGACCAACCCGAATCCGTCCTCCCGCACTTGTGCGTCACGCTTGCGCATCATCGCCAAGCCACGTGTGAAGTCGTTGACCACGAAGCGGAGTCTAAGTGCGATGCCGACGGCTGACACCGACAGTCGCGCAACAGGTGAGTACGTCGACTCATGCGCCCGACCCTCGGGACTACCTAGGCTCTTCGACCATGACCCTGTCCCGCCTCGGGCTGCTCGCCTCGGCCCTGCTGGTTCCCGTCCTCGTCGCCTGTGGCACCGCGACCGATGCCGATGACCCGGCGACCGGTGGCCCCACGGGGATGACCGACCGACCCTCCGGTCCGGTGACCTACGCAGCCGACATCACAGCCCTCACGCAGAGCGGGCCCGGAAGGGTCACGGTCACCCTCGACCTGCCTGCCGGGGCACCGGGATGTGCCCGGCACCCGAAGGCGACCGTCGAGGCCGAGAAGCACGCGGTCTTCCTGACCGCGACGTTCCAGTCGCTCGCCGCGACACTCGACTACGACGCCCATGCCTGCCCGAAGATGCAGCCCCATGAGCTGTCGGTCGACATCCCGGAGCTGGACGGCCGCACGCTGGTCACCGACAACTCCGTCGAATGGAAACCGGGCAACGGGCCGTCGTACGTGCGTTGCGAGCACCAGGTCGGCTGCTACCCACCGAACGACCGTTGCGACCCCGCGTGGACAGGCACCCTGCTGCAGGGAGTCGAGATCCCGCCCGAACAGCAGGTCGACGTACTCGCGTGCGAGGGCAGCTGGATGGTGGCCGAGGTCGACGCCGTCATGACGGGATGCCAGTCCGTCGACGGCTCCACTCCTCCCGCGGGCTGCGTCGGGAAGGGCACGCACACCCGGTTCTTCGCCCACTTCACCGGGGACCGCTGGAACGCCGTCGCGTCGGGCACCGCAGCTGGCTGCGCCGACGTCGCCTCCGTGCCATCGTTCCCCCGGACACTGTGCCGGGCGCTGCCCGCCCGCTGAGTAGGGTCTCCGACATGGCAGAACACCCCTCCATCGAGAAGTTCCGCGCGGTCCTGGCCGAGAAGGGCGGCACCGGCGAGATCGTCGTACTCCCCGACTCGGTGCACACCGCGGCTCTGGCCGCCGAGGCGCTCGGCTGCGAGGTCGGCGCGATCGCGAACAGCCTGCTGTTCAACTCCGAGGGCAGCCCGGTGC
Source organism: Nocardioides sp. Root151 (assembly GCF_001427925.1). Classification (NCBI taxonomy): domain Bacteria; kingdom Bacillati; phylum Actinomycetota; class Actinomycetes; order Propionibacteriales; family Nocardioidaceae; genus Nocardioides; species Nocardioides sp. Root151. The sequence continues at coordinate 252,257 of NZ_LMGG01000004.1, read as the reverse complement.
TGATCCTGACCAGCGGCGCCCACCGGGTCGACACGGCCAAGGTCGAGGCAACCACCGGGCCGCTCAAGCGCGCCAAGCCCGACTTCGTCAGGCACCACACGGGCCAGGTGATCGGCGGGGTCTCCCCCATCGCCCACCCCGCGCCGGTGCCGACGTACATCGACCCCTGGCTTCGCAAGTACGACGTGGTGTGGGCCGCCGCGGGCCACCCGGCGGCGGTGTTCAGCACGACGTACGACGAGCTGGTCACGATGACCGGCGCGACCGAGATCGAGGTGGAGTGACAGTGGAGATCTGGATCAACCCGGCCTGCTCGAAGTGCCGTACGGCGGTGGGCGCGCTCGACGAGGCCGGCAATGAATACACCCAGCGTCGCTACCTCGACGACCCGCCGACCGTCGCCGAGATCGAGGACGTGCTGGCCAAGCTGGGCCTCGAGCCGTGGCACATCGCCCGCATGAACGAGCCGATCGCCAAGGAGCTCGAGCTCAAGAACGTGCCGAAGGACGACGCACACCGCGGCGACTGGGTGGCCGCGCTGGCCGCGCACCCCAAGCTGATCCAGCGCCCGATCATCACGCTGGACGACGGCACCGCCGTGGTCGCGCGCGACGACGAGACGCTTGCCCGGGTGCTGAAGAACTAGAGAAGGGGTGTGGGTCCGGCCTGCAGGCCGAACCCACACCCGTCACCGGACGACGGGGGTCAGGCGTCCGGTGAGACCAGGGTGGGCAGGAAGCGGTCGAACTGCCTGGCCAGTTTCGCCGAAGGCGTGATGCGGTTCGGGTTCGCCAGGGCCTGCACCTTCTCGTAGCCCCACTTCGCCGCACGCATGCGCTGGTTCGGCGTCCCGTGGTGACCGTCGGAGTCGAAGCTGCAGTCGCCCACTTCGTACGACGCGCGCTGCGCCTCCAGGTACTTCTTGTGGCTGAACGCGAGGCCGCGCTCGTGCGAGGTCGAGAAGCTGCCGAACGAGTCGGCCATCAGCTCGGTACGCCGGGTGGCCTCCGGGCCGGTGAGGTCAGACTCGAAGAGGCCCTTCTCGTACTGCACATGGTGGCCGAACTCGTGCGACAGCACCGAGCGGCCACTGACCTGCGACATCCCGATCTCGTGCAGCGCGGTGAGCACGCCGTCGCCCATCACGATCTTGTCGGGCACGCCGTCGACCACCGGGTCGGGGTCGCCCTCGGCGGTGAAGGCGAACGCGTTGAGGGTGAAGATCGGGTGCTCGCCGCCGTCGAGGACGGGATTGGCACTGAGGATCTCCATGACCAGGTCGGCGAACTCCAGGGCCTCGTCGCCCTCTACGCCGAGCAGCAGGGTGGCCGCGCGGGCCACGCGGGCACGGTCCTTCAACATCTCGCCGTGCATCGCCAGCAGCTGGATGTCGAACGACTTGATGTCCCAGAAGTCCTGCAGCGTGCCGAAGTCGCGCGGCAGCACCTTGTTGTACTCACCGTGGGTGCCGAAGTACTGCTTGGTCGCGTCGGTCTCGTAGATCAGCGCGTCGTACGTCGGGAAGTCGAGCACGCCGAACAGGCTGAGCACCATCAGGTCACCCTGGCCGATCTTCCCGACCTCCGCCGACACCCACTGGTTGAACGGGCTCTCGGTGCACTCGTAGTCGTCGGGGTTGATCACCCCGGAGATCGCGTCGGTCCACTGCGTGGCGTCGAGGCCCAGGTGGCGCAGGGCGCTGCTGCGGTGCTTCTGCCAGTCGGCCGGCAGCGTGGCGATCAGCTTCTCGAGCCGCGCCTCCCTCACCGCGTCACCCTTGACGGCGGCCCTGGCCTCGCCGAGGGTGACGCCTTCTGCGATCGAGTCCGGCGCGGAGACCAACGTGGACTGCGGAATCTCGTCCTTGTCGTCGGCGACGGCCTGCGGGCTGGCCGTCAGGACCAGGCAGAGCGACGCCGCCAACGAGGCGGTGACCGCAAGGCGCTTCTTCATGCTTCTCCCCATGTGTGTCGAGACGGCCGCATGCCCGGGAGTCGGAGGTGATCCGGATCGAACCGTCGTACTGCCGAGGAGTTTGGGTGCCAGCGCACCCGCTCCGGAAGGAGTTCCCGCTGGCGTGGTTCGGCACTGGCAGGTGTCGGCCACCGTCTCGAACCAGGCCCTTGCCTGCCGGCCGCGGCAGGGACAGGCTCCACTAGCCTCAGGGTCGTCCCCGACCCAGGAGGCTCCCCTCATGAGCACGTCACCCGCTGCACCCGCCCAGGAAAAGGGCCTGGCCCGGTTCGCCCAGAGAAGCGCCGCGTGGACGGAGAAGTGGTTCCCCGACGCCTACGTCTTCGCCCTCGCCGGGGTCGTGATCATCTGCGCCGCTGCGATGATCAACGGTGCCAGCCCCGCAAACGTGGCCCGCACGTTCGGTGACGGATTCTGGGACCTGACCGCGTTCACACTCCAGATGGCGATGGTCGTGCTCACCGGCTACATCGTGGCGTCCTCGCCGCCCGTCGCCCGGCTGATCGAACGAATCGCCACCGTGCCCAGGACGGCACGCGGGGCGGTCGCCTTCGTGGCGCTGCTCGCCTGCCTGGTCTCGATGCTGAACTGGGGACTGAGCATGGTCTTCGGCGGACTGCTCGCCCGCGCCATCGCACGGCGTACCGACCTGCGCGTCGACTACCGCGCACTCGGCGCCGCCGCGTACATGGGACTGGGCGCGGTCTGGGCCCTGGGCCTCTCGTCCTCGGCGGCGCAGCTGCAGGCAACGCCCGAGTCCCTGCCGCCCGAGCTGCTGGAGATCACCGGCGTGCTCGACTTCGGCGCGACCATCCTCACCTGGCAGTCGCTCACCCTGGCCGCCGTCCTCATCGCACTCACGGTCGCCGTCTCGTGGTTCTCCGCGCCCCAGGGCCAGGCCATCAGGACCGCCGAGGAGATGGGCGTCGACCTCGACGACACGGTGGCCGAGACCGAGGCCCGCACCCGCCCCGGCGAGTGGCTCGAGCACTCCCGCATCCTGCCGATCCTGATCGGCCTGCTGACGCTGGGCTGGCTGGTGCTCCAGTTCGTCGACCTGCCCGTGCTCACGGTGGTCAGCAGCCTCAACGGCTACCTCATGGTCTTCCTGGTGCTCGGCCTCGTCCTCCAGGGCACGCCACGCAAGTTCCTCGACGCGACCATGAAGGCCGTCCCCTCCACGGCCGGCGTGCTCGTGCAGTTCCCGTTGTACGCCGCGATGGCTGCCGTGCTCACCCGTGCCGAGGGGTTCGGCGGCGTCTCGGTCTCGGGCCACCTCGCCGAGCTCTTCACCGACATCGGCGGTGGCGGGGCGTTCGCCGTGGTGATCGCGCTCTACACCGCGCTGCTAGGACTCCTGGTCCCGTCGGGCGGCGGCAAGTGGCTCGTGGAGGCGCCGTACGTCATGCAGTCGGCGACCGACGTGCACATGAACCTCGGCTGGACGGTGCAGATCTACAACGCCGCCGAGGCACTGCCCAACCTGGTCAACCCGTTCTTCATGCTCCCGCTGCTCGCGGTGCTCGGCCTGCGTGCTCGGGACCTGGTGGGGTTCACGTTCCTCCAGTTCCTCTTCCACCTGCCCGTGGTGCTGTTGCTGCTCTGGCTCCTCGGCATGACGTTCGAGTTCGTGCCACCGGTGGCTCCCAGGAATATTCTCGGCCCCTCATGCGAACCTCGTCGGCCGCTCGTGACGTAGTCAGGGTGTCAACCTCTCCACACCGGAAGGCACCCCATGCGTCGTGACCGCCGGGAACGCGAGTTCACCGACTACTTCATCGCGCGCGGTCCCGCGTTGCGTCGTACGGCGTACCTCGTCGTGCGCGACTGGCACACCGCCGAGGACGTCACCCAGCTCGCACTGGTCAACGTGTACGCCGCATGGTCGCGGATCCGCCCCGAGACCCGCGACGCCTATGCCCGCAAGGCCGTCGTCAACGAGTGCCTGTCGCACCTGCGGCGGCGCAAGCCCGAGTCGGTCGTCGACCAGTTGCCCGAGAAGGCTTCGGACGACCACTCGACGCCGCTCGACGTGGGCCACGCGCTCGGGCTGCTGCCCGACCGCCAGCGGGCAATCATCGCGCTGCGCTTCCTCGACGACCTGTCGGTCGCCGATGTGGCGCAGGCCCTCGGCGTTGCCGAGGGAACCGTGAAGTCACAGACCTCCCGGGCACTGGAGACGTTGCGCGCCCACCTTCCCGAACTCGCCCTGACCGAGGAGCTCCGATGACCGAGCACGACCTCCACACCCTCGTCCGCGACCACGTCAACAGCGACGAGCCGCCGTTCCAGCTCACTCCCGACGACACGATCACCCGCGGTCGCCGTACTCTCCGTCGCCGCCGGGCGATCACCGGCGGCGTCTGTGCCGCTGCCCTGGCCACGATCGGCGCGGTGACCGTGCCGCAGCTGGTCGACTCGGGCAACGGGTCCTCCGGCAACAAGGTGGTCGCCGGCAGCCCGGACTACGACGCGAGCCAGATGCCGCGCATCATCGACGAGCACGCCCGGGTCGTGTTCGCGAAGACGACGCCCGGCCTGCCGGACGGCGTGCGCAGCGTCACCGACAGCCAGGGCACCGCGCTGCCGGAGAAGTTCTGGGACAAGGCCTCCCAGATGACCGTCGACTACACCATGGCCGGCCGCGAGTTCCGGATCAGCCTGCTGCACGCGCGCAGTGAGGCCGAGGGCGACCGCGACACCTACTGCCAGGCCGAGCTCGCCAGTGACTACTCCGTCGCCTGCGAGACGTTCGACGTCGACGGGCGCACGGTGATCAGCCAGACGATGGCCCTGCGACGGATCGGCGACGGGTGGGCGGTCGTGCCGAACAAGAAGCTCGCGACCTTCGACCCCGACAAGCTGTGGTTCTCGCACATGGTCGAGGACGTCCGCTCCGAGACGCTGGTGGTGACGGCCACCGAGGTCGTCAAGGCATCCTCCGTCGAGGCGGCCGACTGGAACGCGCCGATCGACGACCTCACCTCGCTGGTCACTGACCCGGAGCTCGACATCCCCGCGCCGCCCACCGACAAGGACGGCTGCGTGTGGTCCCTCCCGATCACCGGCACGTCGAACGGCGTGGACCAGGCCGGGTGCATGGCGCAGGCCGACGCAGTCGAGGGGCCGTAGTTCTCGACTCGACGCGCGTACGTCGGAGTGGCCGCGCGTGCCACCCCGGCGTACGGGCGCGAATACCCGGCGTCAGGCTCCGGGGCCACTAGAGTCCGTCTCGTGGAATCACTCGCGCTGGTGTTCTCGAATGGCTGGGCCAGTGGCATCAACAGCTACCTGGTGGTGCTGGTGCTCGGCATCTCGGAGCGACTCGGGGCCGACGGGATCCCCCATGTGCTGGGTCGCTGGGAAGTGCTCGGCATCGCCGGCTTCATGTATGCGATGGAGTTCGTGGCCGACAAGATCCCGCTCATCGACTCCACCTGGGACACCATCTCGACCGGCATCCGGCCGACCGTCGGCGCCGTGCTCGGCGTCCTGGTCGCCGGCGAGGCCGACTCCCTCAACGGTGCGGTCGCGGGCGTCGTCGGTGGCGGCAGCGCCCTGGCCTCGCACCTGGTGAAGATGGGCGGCCGGATGGCGATCAACTCCTCCCCCGAGCCGGTCACCAACATCGCCGCCAGCGTCGGAGAGGACTTCGCGGTGCTGGGCGTGGTGTGGTTCGCGATCGAGAACCCCGAAGCCGCCGCGATCATCGCCGCAGTGTTCCTCGTGCTGGGACTGGTGATGCTCTACTTCGTGGCCAGGCTGATCCGGAAGTTCTGGCGACGCTGGAAGGGTCGGGAGCCCCGGCCGCCGGCGTACGCCTGACCGGTTCTGCTCGACATCCTCATTGCGCGCCAGCACGACCGCACTCCGCCGCGGAACCGATCGGCCACGCCCTTGGCGCACGGTTGTAATCTTGATTACATGATTACAGATGAGAACAGGGAGCGGGTCCGCGGCTGGTTCGCCGGCCGCCTCCCCGACGAGTGGCAGGCCGAGCCTGCCCGCACCACGATCGACCGCGAGGAGATCACGGTCGTTCTCACGATCCCCGACATCGAGACCACGTCCGGCGACGACGCACCTTCGGAGGCCGAGGCCGCCGAGGCGCGCGCCGGCCGAGCCGCCGGGTTCCGCGAGGACACCCGCAAGGCACGGATGAAGATTGCCCGCGAGGCCGAGCACCGCTTCGAGCGCAAGGTCGCGTGGGGCGTCCGGGTCGGCGAACACGAGGAGCTGTGGACCCACGTCGCGGTCCCGGTGATGACCCGGTTGCGGCAGCCCCAGCGCCTGGTCCTCGACACCCTCGTCGACTCCGGCGTGGCCCGCTCACGCGCCGACGCCCTGGCCTGGTGCGTCCGCCTGGTCGGGCAGCACGAGCAGGACTGGCTCGAGGAGCTGCGCGGCGCCATGGCGAAGGTCGCCGACGTGCGCACCCAGGGACCGACTGCCTGAGGGTCGCGACGCCTCCACCACTGGACGAGATGTTCCAAGGGGTGCCGGATCAGCTCGCGGGGCATCCGCGCCCGATCCGGCAAGGCGGATGAGCGAAGGCGGGATCGAGTCCCGTCGAGTCGAGGACAACGCCGCCGGTCGGGATGGGGGGCACCGTGAGCCCGGCACGTCCCCTTGGAATGTCTCGTCTAGGGTCGGCACATGGCGCGCGTCGTGGTGATCGGTGGAGGCTTCGCAGGCATGGCCTCGGCCGCTCGGCTGGCCAAGCTCGGTCACGAGGTGACCCTCGTGGAGCAGATGTCGCAGCTCGGGGGCGCGATGGGCGTCGTCGAGAAGGACGGCTTCACCTGGGACGCGGGCCCGTCGGCAACCTTGCTGCCGGCCGTCGTACGCGACCTGTTCCGCAAGACCGGTCGCCCGCTCGAGCGCGAGGTCGACCTCGTGCAGCAGCCGATCATCCGGACCCACCACTTCGAGGACGACACCACCGTCGCACTCCCCGGCAGTTCGCGGGCCGCGCAGATCGAGGCCCTCGATGGTCTCGGTGCTGGCCTCGGCGACCAGTGGGCTGCCTATGTCGAGGGGTTCGCCGACGACTGGGAGATGATCCGCCGCGACTTCCTCGAGCGGCCGTGGATCCCCGAGATCGCCGCCAAGGAGACCACGTCGCGCATCTTCACCCGCGACATGCTGGCCAAGCGGTTGAAGAAGTCGTTCAAGGACGACCGGCTCCGTCTGCTCGCGGCGCACCCCTTCGTCTTCGAGGGCCACGACGCCCGCGACGTGCCGGCCTGGATGGGCATGGTGTCGTACGTCGAGCAGCGGTTCGGCGCCTGGACGATCGACGGCGGTCTCGGCCGCCTGTCCGGCGTACTCGCCCAACGCCTCGCCACCCGCAAGGTGACCGTGCTGCTCGACACCGCGGTCACCGACATCGTCGTGCGCGAGGGACGCGCGGTCGCGGTGTCCACGAGCGCCGGCGAGATCGACGCCGACGTGGTGGTCTGCGCCTCCGACCCGCGTCGCCTGCCCACAATGGCCGAGCGGGTACGCCGCACCATGCCGGCCATCCCGCCGGTCGTGTGCCACCTCGGGCTCACCGGCGACGTGCCGGACCTGCCGCCCGAGTCCGTCTTCCACGGCGACCCGATGATCGTCGTGCGCACCGGCGGCACCGCCCCCGACGGCGGCAAGGCGGTGACGCTCTTCGGACGCGGACTCCTCGCCGAGGACATCGTGCTCGGGCTGGTGCGCAAGGGCATCAACCTGCGGCCGTACGTCGAGGTGCGGGTCGACCGCTCACCGCGCACCCAGGTGGAACAGTGGGGCGGGTCGCCGATGGGCGTGCTCTGGCAGGGCCGCGGCACCTTGAAGGAACGTCTCTCCACCACCACGCCGGTGCCCGGGGTGTACGCCGCGGGCGCGCACGCCAACCCTGGGGCGGGCATACCGTTCGTCGGGCTCTCCGCCGCCCTGGTCGCCCAGGAGGTCGGACCGGCCTGACCTCGTGCGGGACGTCCTGCGGTGCGGCACCCCCGGCGACCGGGACGCAGGACATTGTGCGGGACGTCCTGCGGTGCGGCGCCCCCGGCGACCAGGACGCAGGACGTCAGTCGAGTTCGAGCTGCCAGGAGACCTGGAGGGTGACGCCGATCGAGGCCTCCCCCGGCGCGAACGCCATATCGGCCTTGGCGGCGCGCAGTCCGGCCAGCGGGCCCGGGAAGCCACCGCCCTCGGTCACGGACACGACCGGCCCGAGACGGGCACCGGCCAGCTCGGCGACATGCGTTGCCCGTGCCACCGCGTCGGCGTACGCCAGCTCGCGGGCCGCGGTCACGGCCGCTGCCCGGTCGGCGACCTCGAGCGAGACGCCCTCGACCAGGAGGCGGTCACCTGCGGCCTCGACCAGCGCCTCGAGCAGGGCGCTCGCGGACTCGAGGTCGGCACACCCGATCTCGAGGGCGTGGCGGGCCTCGAACCCGGACTGGCGTCCCTCGTTGTCGTGGGCCGGCCAGACGTTGAGGTCACGCGAGGCGATGCGGCGCTGCTCGGTGAAGTCCGCAGCACGTGCGGTCACCACGGCCACCCCGTCGGCCACGGCTCGGAACGCCGCCGCGACCGTGGCTGCGCGTTGCGCAATCGCCACGCGGACCACGGAGCTGTCGGGCACGGCGGTGGCGGTGCCCTGCCCGGTGACGGTGACTGTGCGATCCATGCGACGACAGTACTGGCCGCTGGTGATGCGCGGCTTCGAGACGCTGCAGGCTGCTCAGACGGTGATGCGCAGGCCCTCGAAGATCTCGCGGGTCGCCTTGGAGCGGTTGAGCGTGTAGAAGTGCAGCCCCGGGGCGCCTCCGTCGAGCATCGCCTCGCACAGCTCGGTGGCGATGCGGATGCCCTCGGCACGCAGCCCGGCCGGGTCCTCCTCGAAGGGGCGCAAACGGTCGACGACCTCGGTCGGCAGCTCTCGACGGGAGAGCTCGACCATGCGCCGCATCGAGTTGATGTTCAGGATCGGCATGACACCGGGGATGATCGGGATCTCCACGCCGGTGGCCCGGGCCCGCTCGACGAGCCCGAAGTAGTCGGCCGCGCGCAACACCATCTCGGTGACCGCGAACTCGGCACCGGCGTCCTGCTTGGCGCGCAGCACCGCCACGTCGTCATCGAGGCTGGCCGCGTCGACGTGACCCTCGGGGAACGCCGCGACACCGACGCTCACGTCGGCGATCTCCTTGATCACGCTGATCAGCTCGGAGGCGTAGTTGACGCCGCCTTCGGTGGCCTCCCACGCGGTGCCGGGGCCGCCCGGCGGGTCGCCGCGCAGCGCGAGCACGTTGCGCACTCCGCTCTCGGTCAGCGACTTCAGCACCTCGCGGAGCTCGTCGACGGTGTGGCCGACGCAGGTGAGGTGGGCCATCGGGACCATCGAGGTCTCGCGGGCAATGCGTGCGGTGATCGCCACGGTGGTGTCGCGCGTCGTACCGCCGGCGCCGTACGTCACCGACACGAAGGTCGGCCGGTAGGGCTCGAGCTCGCGGATCGCCTGCCACAGTTGCGCTTCGCCGGCTTCGTCCTTCGGAGGGAAGAACTCGAACGAGAACGACCGCTCACCCTCACGGATGAGTTGCCCGATGCCACGCGGCGATTGCTGGTCCATGGCGGAAGTCTAGGTTCCACCTGTGCGCTGGGTGGCCGCCGTCCACCCAGCAGAACCCGATGACTAGTCTCATGGCGTGACTGCGGATCCCCTCGACCCTGCGGCCTTCAGGGCCGGCCTCCAGGCCGTGATCGACGACTTCCTCGCCGAACAGGCGATCCGACTGGCGCCCCTCGGCGACGATGCCGCGCGGCTGCTTGCCGAGGCCCGCCTCGCGGTCGCCGGAGGCAAGCGGTTCCGCGCCGCGTTCTGCTACTGGGGCTACCGCGCGGTGGCCACGCCGACTCCGGACGAGGAACGCTCACTGCTGCGTGCCTGCGCCGCGCTCGAACTGCTGCACGCCAGCGCGCTCGTGCACGACGACTTCATGGACGCCTCCGACACCCGCCGCGGACGCCCTGCCACGCACCGGGCCTTCGAGGCCGAGCACGGCAGGGCCGGTTGGACCGGCGACCCCGAGCAGTACGGCGCTGCCGCCGCGATCCTGCTCGGCGACCTGCTGCTGACCTGGGCCGACGAGCTGTTGCGGCGCTGCGGACTGCCGCTCGAGAAGGTCTCCCCCGCCCTCGACGTCTTCGACATCTGCCGCTCCGAGGTCGTGGCCGGCCAGTTCCTCGACGTCTCGGTGCAGGCCCGCGGCCGCGCCGACGTCGACACGGCCATGACGGTGTTGCGCTACAAGTCGGCGAAATACTCCATCGAGCGCCCGCTGCACGTGGGTGCGGCCCTGGCCGGTGGTTCGGACGACGTGCTCGCCGAGCTGACCGGCTTCGGCCTCCCGCTCGGTGAGGCGTTCCAGCTGCGCGACGACCAGCTCGGCGTCTTCGGCGACCCCGAGGTCACCGGCAAGCCTGCGGGCGACGACCTGGTCGAGGGCAAGCGCACCGTGCTCGTCGCACTGGCCCTCGACGGGGTGCCTGCCGCACGCGCCGCCGTACTCGACGAGGCCTTGGGCACGGCGCTCTCGCCCGCCCAGGTCGAGGACCTGCGCGCGCTGATCATCGAGTCCGGCGCCGACCAGCAGGTCGAGGCGATGATCGACGAGCTGTCGCGCCTCTCACTCGAGGCGCTCGAGAAGGCCGACCTGCTCGACGAGGCGAAGGTCGCCCTGCGGGACCTGTCGTCGGCGGTCACGCAGCGCGCGCACTAGTCGCCGCGAGGCGATCGGCGCACGACGGCTTCGAGACGGGCGCAGAACGCCCTCCTCAACCACCGAGAGGCACCGGGCGCAGAACGCCCTGCTCAACCAGCAAAGGGACGCCGCGAGAGCTAGTCGAGCGACGCGATGTCGGCTGGCAGCTCGGGTCCCTCGCCGCGGAGCAGCACGACGAACTTCCCAGGCGCCTGCGCACGTTCGGTGAGTACGTCGAGCGTGATGTCGAAGGCCGTGGAGTCCGCGCGGGCCAGGGTGCTCCAGCCGTCCCAGAGCAACACGACGTCGCGGTCGAGATCGGCCAGGCAGTCGGCCAGCGCGTCGAAATTGCGGCCGTAGTAGTCGGGGAAGGCCAGGGACTCCCCCAGCGCGATGAGCACCTCGGCCTTCGTGGTGGCGACCCAGCCGTCGACGTGCCCGAACTGCCAGCCGGCGTGCTCGACCGCGTGCCTGACGTCGTCGACCTCGAAGCCCGCGTGCCAGGTGAACACCCCGGTCGCGTGGTGACCGGCGAGAATTCCTGCCAAGCCACTCATGAGTGCAGTCCGCTCATCGGTCGATCCTCTCGAACGAGTCGTAGTGGTCGGCGGTCCAGAAGAACTCGTCGTCGTCACCGGTGACGATGCGCCTGGCGCCGCGGTCGTCCTCACCGGGCGTCGGCACGGTGTACTCGTGGTAGTAGCCCTGTTGCTGCTGCGGCAGGATCTGTTCGCGGTTCTCGAACACGACACCGTCACGGTCGTAGGGGTAGGGACCGCCGTCGTCGATCAGGTCCAGCGTCTGCTGCGCCTCGGCGGGCAGGTCGCTCGCGCTGATCCAGTGCAGGCCCGACTCGGGGTCGACCTCCGACGAGGTGCCCGAGCCGTTGTCGGCCCCGCTGCTGTCGGCCCGCGGGGTGCTGCGCGGCGAGCTCGACGTCTGGGAGTCGCGGCCGGTCGTCGTACCGCCGTCATTGTCGGTGTCGCTCGAACCCTGCTGCGACCACCACCACAGCCCGGCGACCACCACGAACGCGATCAGGCTGAGAATCTGCCGTTGGGACCTGCTCAGCCGCACGGGTCTACCTCTCAGAGGGCGATGGCCTGGGCGCGGCGCTTGACCTCGGAGCCGCGGTTCTCACGAAGTGCGTCGATCGGGCGCCCGGGCAGGTCGGCGTCGGTGTAGATCCACTCGATGCACTCCCGGTCGTCCCAGCCACCGTCGTGGAACATCGTGAGCAGGCCGGGCAGGCCCTTGACGACCTCGCCCTCCTGCACGAAGGCGGCGGGCACCTGCTGGCCGGCACCCGGCGTGGGTACGGCGGCGGCGAGCTCGTGCTCGCGGATCATCGTGCGGACCTTGTTGACGCTGACACCGAGGGCTGTGGCGGTCTCCGACCAGTCCAGCCAGGCGTCGACGAGGGTGTCCAGCTCAGGTCCGGAAGCGGCGGCGTCGTTCATTCCGCCAACTCTTCCATCCCGGGTGGGTTGACGGAAATCCCTTCCGCGATTTCGACCCACCAGTCACACCTGCCACTTGAGTAACTTGGATACCTGCGGTTACCGTCGTGTGGCTGCCCGACCGCCACCCACGGGGCACTCGGAGCTCCGGGCGCCGGGCAGTTCGACGAAGGGACCAGTCGTCATGACCTTCCCCACCCCCGCCCGAAGTCGCCTGCGACCCACGTTCCGTTTCCCCGTCCGCACCTCCCGCCGTCCCCTGCGCTGGCTCTCCCGCCTGACCGCCGGAGCCGTCACCGCCGGACTCATCGCGACCGCCGCCCCCGCGCTGGCCGACGACGACCTTCCGGCCGGTCGCAAGGTCGTGGGCCACACGGTGCGCTCCGGCGACACCGCCACCGAGCTCGCGGTGAGGTACCACGCCTGGACCGCCGAGCTGATCTCGCTCAACGACCTCGGACCCTCCGCCGCACTGCAGGTCGGTGACCGCATCCGGATCCCCGTCGTACTCGCTGCCCTGCCCAAGGGCGAGCGGCCCAAGGCGGGCAAGTCCACCTCCGGCACCCACGAGACGAAGCACGCGAAGAAGGCCGGGAAGCCCGCCAGGGCCACTCCCCGGAAGAGCACCGCGAGGCCCGGGCATCCCAGCCGCGCGAAGGTGCGCGACATCATCGAGCGCACCGCCCGCAACCACGGCGTCGACCCGCACCTCGCGCTGGCCGTCTCCTGGCAGGAGTCGGGCTGGCAGATGCACCACGTCTCGAGCGCGGACGCGATCGGCGCCATGCAGGTCCTCCCCGACACCGGCGAGTGGATGTCGCTCTACGCCGGGCGCCCGCTCAAGCTGCGCCACACCCACGACAACGTGCTGGCCGGCGTACTCCTGCTCGACCTTCTCGACGACATGACGAAGACCCGGCGGCAGCAGGTCGGGGCCTACTACCAGGGCCTCGGAGCGGTCCGCGAGCACGGGCTGTACGGCGAGACCAAGGCGTACGTCGACAACGTGCAGGCCATCCAGCGACGCCTCGAGAGGTCCGGCAACCCCTGACATCGCCACGCCGGAATGAGCGGTGGCGGGGCGGATCACGCCGGGTTCCGTAGGATTGGGTGCGGCGGATCCTTCCCCATCCAGCCGTGCACGGAGGTCGAGCAGTGGAGCCACGCAACGAACGGGACCTCAGCGACCCGTTGATCGGGCGACTCCTCGACAACCGCTACCGCGTCGGGCCGCGCATCGCCAGCGGCGGCATGGCCTCGGTCTACGAGGCCCACGACGACCGCCTCGACCGCACCGTCGCGCTGAAGGTGATGCACCCCGGCATGGGCGACGACGAGGACTTCGCGGCACGGTTCGTCCGCGAGGCCAGGCACGCCGCCAAGCTCTCGCACCCCCACGTCGTCGGCGTCTACGACCAGGGCCGCGACCATGGCACGATCTACCTGGCCATGGAGTACGTCCCGGGCCACACCCTGCGTGACGTGATCCGCAAGGAAGCGCCGATGGCCCCGCGCAAGGCGCTTGCGCTGATCGAGCCGGTGCTCTCCGCGCTCAGCGCCGCGCACCAGGCGCAGCTGATCCATCGCGACATCAAGCCCGAGAACGTGCTGATCTCCGACGACGGCCGGGTGAAGGTCGCCGACTTCGGCCTGGCCAAGGCGATCAGCGCCGACACGCAGCACACGGCGACCGGCGGGGTGCTGATCGGGACCGTCTCCTACCTCGCCCCCGAGCTCGTCGTCGACGGCCGGGCCGACACCCGCGCCGACGTCTACGCAGCCGGGGTCGTGCTCTACGAGCTGCTCACCGGCCGCAAGCCGCACGAGGGCGAGTCGCCGATCCAGGTCGCCTACAAGCACGTGCACGAGGACGTCCCTCCACCGTCGCGCAGCGTGCCCGGCATCCCGGCGTACGTCGACGCGCTGGTGGCCCGCGCCACCGCACGCGATCGCTCGCACCGGCCAGCGGACGCCCGGGTGCTGCTGCACCAGGTGCACCGGGTGGCCCAGGCGCTGGCCGAGGGCGTCGTCGACGACCCGGAGCTGGTCGCCGACCTCGCACCTCCGTCGGCGCGCGCGCTCGAGGAGGACCAGTTCCGCGAGGACACCGCCCAGGACCCGCTGGAGCAGGCCGGTCCGAGCGCCACCGACACCCAGATCCGGCCGGCGCAGCCCGTCGAGCAGTTCCCGATGACCAGCCACATCGACCGCGACGAGGTGATGGCCGCTCAAGCCGGCGGCCAGCCCCCCATTGCTCGACCGGCCGACCCGTCCGGCGTACCGCCGTGGAACGAGGGCGAGCGGGACGACGACGGAGACCGGCCGCGCCGGCGACGCGGTCCACTGCTGCTGGTGCTCGCCTTGGTCGCCGCACTGGTCATCGGCGGAGGCGCGTACTGGTTCGGCGTCGCCCGCTACACGACGGCGCCCGGGGTGCTCGAGCTCACCGCCGCCGAGGCTAAGCAGAAGATCGAGAAGGCTGGCCTGGAGTACGCCGAGGGCGACCCCGAATACTCCGAGAGCGTCGCCAAGGGCGCGGTGATCAGCACAGACCCCGGCCCCGGCGACCGGGTGCTCGACGACGGCACGGTCACGGTCGTGCTGTCGCTGGGCAAGGAGCGGTACGACGTCCCGAAGGTGCGCGGCAGGTCCGAGGACGACGCCCAGGCGGCGATCCAGGACGCGCATCTCGAGTTCGGCCGGTCGATCCCGCGCTACCACCCGACCATCCCCGCGGGCCAGGCGATCAGCAGCAACCCGAAGCCCGGCACCTCCCAGAAGCCCGGCGCGACCGTCGACATCTACCTCAGCCAGGGACCGCGGCCGATCAAGCTGCTCGACTGGACCGGCAAGGACGCCGACAAGGCCGAGGCCTGGTTCTCGAAGAGGGACCTGAAGGTCGACCGGTCCGAGGAGTACGACGACGACGTGCCCGAGGGCAACGTCATCTCGCAGAGCCCCAGCACCGGCGAGCTCTTCAAGGACGACACGGTCGAGCTGAAGGTCTCCAAGGGGCCCGAGCTGATCGAGGTCCCCCGCGTGGTCGGCATGGGCCAGGACGCGGCCCGCGACACCCTCGAGGACGCCGGGTTCAAGGTCAACGTCGAGCACCACGAGAACTACATCGGCCTGGGCTACGTGCTGAGCACCTCGCCCGGCCGCGGCGTGATGGTCCCCAGGGGCAGCACGGTCACCATCACCATCGTCTGACGCCCTGATGGTTTCGAAACGGTTGCTGCGCAATCTCCTCAACCACCGGGGACCGCAACCTCCTCAACCAGCGTGGTGGGCCCACGGATAGCCTTGGCCGCATGTCTGACGCCGCGCTTCGCAACCCCGTCGGTTCCCATGTCGCGGTCGGCAAGGGCCTCGCCGCGGGAGCCCTGGCCGATGCCCGTGAGCTCGGCTACGAGACGCTCCAGGTCTTCGTCGGCAACCCGCGGGGCTGGGCCGCCAGCGCCGGCAATCCGGCACAGGACAAGGCGTTCCGGGAGGCCTGCGCCGAGAGCGGCACGCGCTCGTTCATCCACGCTCCCTACCTGGTGAACCTCGGCTCGCCGACGTTCGCGACGTACGAGAAGTCGGTGGCCACCGTGGCCCACAACCTGAAGCGGGCCGCCGAGATCGGCGCCGAGGGCGTCGTGGTGCACACAGGTTCGTTCGTCGACCCGACCGACAGCAGCGACAAGTACGACGCGGCGATGCGCCAGGTCCGCGAGGGCCTGCTCCCCCTGCTCGAGGCGATCGAGGACGACGACGCCCCGTGGCTGCTGCTGGAGCCGACGGCCGGCCAGGGCCGCTCCCTGTGCGCCGGCGTCGAGGACCTCCAGCCCTACCTCGCCGCACTCGACTTCCATCCCAAGGCCGGCATCTGCCTCGACACCTGCCACGTCTTCGCGGCCGGGGCACCGCTCGACGAGGAGGGCGGTACGGCGGCCACCGTCGACCGCATCGTCGAGATCGGTGGGCCCGGCCGACTCCGCCTGATCCACGCCAACGACTCCATGGACGTGCGCGGAGCCTTCAAGGACCGCCACCAGAACATCGGCGCCGGACACATCGGCGAGGACTCCTTCCGCGACCTGTTCGCGCACCCCGCCACCTCCGGCGTGCCGTTCATCCTGGAGACCCCCGGCTCCCGCGACCCGGGCAACCCCGACGCCGACCTGCTCAAGAAGCTGCGCGAGCAGGCCCGCGCCGGGGACGGGGCGTGAACGAGACCCGAACCGCCCGGCTGGCCACCGTCGTCCTGCTGGCGATGACGGCCATGTGGGGCTCGACGTTCTTCCTGATCAAGGACCTCTCGGAGCGGATCAGTGCCCTCGACTTCCTGGCGGTGCGCTTCCCGATCGCCACGGTCGCGCTGTTGCTGATCTTCCCCAAGGCGCTCGGCCGCCTCTCCGCGCAGTCACGCCGGCAGGCCGTCGTCCTCGGTGTGCTCTATGCCGGCGCACAGGTGCTGCAGACCGTCGGGCTGGCCCACACCGCCGCGTCGGTCTCCGGCTTCATCACCGGGCTGTACGTCGTGTGCACGCCGTTGCTGGCCGCCGTACTGCTCCGCACCCGCATCGGGAGGCTGACCTGGGTGGCGGTCGCGATGGCGATCGGCGGCATCGCCCTGCTGACCCTGCAGCCCGGCGGGCTCGCCTTCGGGTACGGCGAGGGCATCACGCTGATCGCGGCCCTGATCTACGCGCTCCACATCGTCGGGCTCGGTGCCTGGTCGAACGCCGACGAGGCGATGGGCATGGCGATCGTGCAGCTCGCGGTGATCTCGGCGGTCTGCTTCCTCGGCGCGGTGCCGAACGGGATCACCCTGCCGGACAACGGCCGTGACTGGCTCAGCATCGTCTACATGGCGCTCGGCGCGGGCGCCTTCGCGATGGCCGGCCAGACCTGGGCGCAGGCCCACCTGCCTCCCACGCGCAGCGCGATCATCATGAGCATGGAGCCGGTCTTTGCCGCGGTCTTCGCGGTGCTGGCCGGCGGCGAGCACCTCACCGCGCGACTTCTCTCCGGCGGGCTGCTGGTCTTCGCGGCGATGCTGGTGGTCGAGCTGATGCCGCGCCGCAAGATCGAGGCCGAGGTCACCCACATCGCCGTCTGACCCCCGTTACCGAACAGTCCGCATGTTTCGGTGCCCCAGAACCTGCTGACTGTTCGGTGGCTGCAGGGGCCGGCAGGGTCGCCGTGGCCTCGACAGCCCGGTGCCCGAAGAGGACCATGGGAGTCACGAGGAGGTCATCATGACTGGACACGTGATCCACCTGAACACGGAGGTCGAGGCCGATCCGGACACGGTGTGGCAAGTGCTCACCGACCTGGTCCACGCCGACCACATCCTCCGCAGCGTCGACTCGGTCGAACTGACCAGCGACGGCCCGTACGCCGCTGGCACCACGTGGCGCGAGAAGCGGACGATGTTC
This sequence comes from Nocardioides sp. Root151, assembly GCF_001427925.1. Lineage (NCBI taxonomy): Bacteria > Bacillati > Actinomycetota > Actinomycetes > Propionibacteriales > Nocardioidaceae > Nocardioides > Nocardioides sp. Root151. The sequence continues at coordinate 234,650 of NZ_LMGG01000004.1, read as the reverse complement.
GGCCACCACGGCGTAGAGGAGCTGGAGGTCACCGTGGCCGAGGCGCCACACCGCACGATCCACGAGACGAGGCTGGGCCACGACCGGATCCGCACCGCCTATTCGCTGCAGTCGCACACCGGCGAGCGCACCAAGCTGCTGCTGACCGCCAACATCGACATCGGCGAGCGCAACCGGGCCGAGTCCCTGATGTGGAACATCTGGGGCGGCTTCAGCTTCGACGCGACCCGGCGGATGCTCACCCACGACCTGGAGGACATCAAGGCCGAGGCCGAGCAGCGCATCGGCGGCAGGTCACGACTCGGTTCCGCATCCTGAATACTCCCTGACGGCACCGGGGCCCGCCACTACTCTCAGTTCATGGTTGTCGTCATGTCCCCCGACGCCACCGACGAAGACATCGCGCGGGTCGTCTCGCGGGTCGAAGGCGTCGGTGGCGAGGCCTTCGTGTCCAAGGGTGTCGTGCGCACCATCATCGGCCTGGTCGGCGACATCGAGTCGTTCCACCACCTCAACCTGCGCACCCTCCGGGGTGTCGCCGACGTGCACCGCATCTCCGACCCCTACAAGCTGGTCAGCCGGCAGCACCACGCCGAACGCTCGACCGTCTGGGTGGGCCCCGAGGGCAGGCGTGTCCCGATCGGCCCCGACTCGTTCACGTTCCTGGCCGGCCCCTGCGCCGTCGAGTCCGCCGAGCAGACCGTCGAGGCGGCCCGCATGGCCCAGTCCGCCGGCGCCACGATCCTGCGGGGCGGTGCGTTCAAGCCGCGCACCTCGCCGTACGCCTTCCAGGGCCTGGGCGTGGCCGGCCTCGAGATCCTCGCCGGTGTGCGTGAGGCGACCGGCATGCCGGTGGTGACCGAGGTGGTCGACGCCCGCGACGTCCCCGTGGTCGCGGAGTACGCCGACATGCTGCAGATCGGCACCCGCAACGCCGCGAACTTCGGACTCCTCCAGGCGGTCGGCGAGGCCGGCAAGCCGGTGCTCCTCAAGCGCGGCATGAACGCGACAATCGAGGAGTGGCTGATGGCCGCCGAGTACGTCGCCCAGCGCGGCAACCTCGACATCGTGCTCTGCGAGCGCGGCATCCGGACGTTCGAGCCGTCGACCCGCAACACCCTCGACATCTCCGCCGTCCCGGTGGTGCAGGCCACCAGTCACCTGCCGATCATCATCGACCCGTCCCACGCCGCCGGGCGCAAGGACCTCGTCGTACCCCTCGCCCGGGCCGGCATCGCGGTCGGCGCCGACGGCGTGATCGTCGACGTCCACCCGAAGCCCGAGGTCGCGCTCTGTGACGGTCCGCAGGCCCTGCTGGGCAACGACCTGCGCGAGCTGGCCCAGGCCGTGCGCAAGCTGCCGAAGGTCGTCGGCCGGGTCGACGCCAGCACGATGATCCGCTGACCTCTGCCCGACAGGTTTCGCCCGGTCGGATAGAACGAGGGTGTCCCCACGCCCCGTGACCCGGTCACGTCGAGGCGTCGCACGCTCGCCCCAGGAGATCCCTTGCCAGCCCCCACCCTGCTCACCGTCACCACCTCCGAGCAGCTGACCCCGCACCTGGTGCGGGTCCACTTCACCGGCGACCTGGCCCACTTCGCCGAGAGCACCGACACCGACCGCTACGTGAAGCTGGTCTTCCGCAAGCCCGGCGTGGTCTACCCCGAACCCTTCGACATGCAGGTGGTCCGGTCGATGCCGGCCGAGGACCAGCCCGTCGTCCGCACCTACACGGTCCGCACCCTCGACGTACCGGCCGGAACGCTGTCCATCGACTTCGTCGTGCATGGCACCGAGGGTGTGGCCGGTCCGTGGGCGGCCACCGCATCAGCCGGCGACGAACTGCTCGCCAACGGACCGGGCGGCGGTTATGCACCCCGGGCCGACGTCGACTGGCACCTCCTGGTCGCCGACGAGGCCGGCCTGCCGGCGGTGGCGGCAGCGCTCGACGCGCTGGCGCCCGACGCCGTGGCCCGGGTCCTGGTCGAGGTCGCCGCCGAGGACGACGTCATCGAGCTCGGTGAGGGTGAGAACGTCGAGGTGACGTGGGTGCTCCGTGGCGCGCCGTCCCACGACGTACCCGACGAGCGCGCCGGCACGGCGGCACCCCTCGTCGAGGCGGTCCGCGACCTCGAATGGCTGCCCGGGACGGTGCAGGCCTTCGTGCACGGAGAGGCCGCCGCCGTCATGCACGGCCTCCGCCCGCTGCTCCTCAAGGAGCGCGGAATTCCCAGGGCAGACGTCTCGATCTCCGGCTACTGGCGCCGCGGTCGCACCGAGGAGGGCTTCCGCGAGTGGAAGTCCGAGTTGGCCCGACGAGAGGCCTGAGCGGCGTCCTCGGTTAGGATTCTCGGCGCGACAGTCCGAGGGAGAGACATGAATTTCTGCAAGAACTGCGGCGCGGGCCTCGGCCCGGGCCGCTTCTGCACGAATTGTGGCGCGCCTGTCGCCCCGTCACCGGCGGCCGGCGGACACGGCGACGAGTCCCCTGCAGAGAAGACGTCGGTGCGCCTGCCCGCCGTACAACCCGATGCCGCGACCGGCTCGCGCTTCCCGTTGTACTCGACGCCTCCGCCTCCTCCGCAGGCCCCGTCTCCCCCGCCATTGTTCGCCGACGAGGTGCCGACGCGTTCGCCCGAGCAGAACGCCACCCGGATCCGCGACGACGAGACCCCAGCGGTGCAGCCGTTCGCCGATCGGGCGTACACCGACCAGACGTTCGCTCCTGACTGGCAACCGCCCGCCGAGCCTGCCGACGCGGGTGGCAGCCACCGCTCCGGGACCGACCGCCGCAAACGCTCACCGTTGGTCTGGATGGTGCCGCTGTTGCTGGCCATGGTGATCGCGGCCGGCATCGGTGTCTGGCTCGGCACCCGCGGCGACGACTCGACCGACACGAGCGGTAACGACGACTCGTCGCAGGCCGCCACTGACGGCGGTTCCCCCTCGGCTCCCGAGAGCACGGACCCCTCCCCGACGATTCCGCCGCCCGAGGACGCCGACGCGGTCGACCTCGGCGCCGGAGCGACCGCCTCCGGCCCCAAGCCGCGCCGTCCCGGCACCGACGTCAACGGCAAACGGGTCGCCTACCCCCTGACGAACATGTTCGACGGCTCGCCCACCACGGCGTACCGCATCGCCGGGGACGCCTCCGGCCGGACCGTCACCTTCTCGTTGCCCGAGGAGGCGACGATCAAGGAGGTCGGCATGATCAACGGCTACGCCAAGTTGGACCCCGGCGCCAACTGGTACGACCGCAACCGCAAGATCACCAAGGTGGAGTGGCTCTTCGACGACGGCACCACCGTCGAGCAGACGCTGCGCGACACCACGGACATGCAGGTGATGCGCATCGACGACGCCGTCACCGGCACGATCCGCATGCGCATCGTGTCCGTGAGCGGCCACAAGGGTCCGCCGCTGTGGGACGTCACGGCGATCAGCGAGGTCGTGCTGCGGGGCAGCACCGACTGACTCCTGCTCCTGGTTGTTTGAATCCCGCGGATCCGGGTATCGCGGACGCGACGACAGCGCCTGCGCGCGCCCGCACCCGGGGACCATTAGGGTGCTGTCACTGAACAGTTGTCGCGAGAGACACAACGATCGGAGTCATCACCATGAGCCAGTGCCCGCAATGCGGTACGGCGACGACGGTGGGCCAGCCCTTCTGCGGTGCGTGTGGGGCAACCCTCGCACCGGCCGCTGAGGCGCCCACCCCTGACGAGGGCCAGACCCAGATCAGGGGCCAGGAGCCGACCGCACAGTTCCCGGCTCAGCAGCCGCCGCCCCAGCAGCCCCAGCAGCCCCAGCAGCAGCAGTGGAGCCAGCCTCAGCAGCCGCCCGCCCCTCAGGGC
>NZ_LMGG01000004.1:165308-230784 GCF_001427925.1 Nocardioides sp. Root151 | reverse complement strand
GCAGTACGGCGCTCCCCAGGGCCAGCAGCAGTACGGCGCCCCGCAGCAGCCGCAGTACGGCGCACCCCAGGGCCAGCAGCCCGGGCAGCAGTGGGGTCAGCAGGGGCAGCAGTTCGGCCAGCCGCAGTACGGCGGCCCCCAGGGTGGCGGCAACGGTGTGAACTTCGACTTCAGCAAGCTGCTCGTCGGCAACTGGGCCGGGATGGCCATGGTGGCCGGTGCGGCCCTCGGCGTCGCGTTCGTGATCTCCCTGATCCTGGCGTTCACGACTGCCGACAAGCTCGATGTGGCCAGCGCCATTGGCGCCACCTTCCTGCTGACCGGTGCCACGTTCGGCGCCGACCTGATCCAGGACGACGGCGACGCCACCACGTCATTGGGCCAGTACCCCTTGCTCGCCACGCTCCTCGCCCTGGGCGCGGCGGTCTACCTCTTCCGCCGCTCGACGGCCAACTACACCAGCGTGAAGGAAGCCCTGATCGACGCCGTTCGTGCGGCGCTGATCCTTGCCGTCTTCAGCACGGTGCTGGCCATCGTGATGAAGATCTGGGAGCCCAAGCTCAAGGGCTACGAGAGCTCCGGCGGCGAGAGCGAGGACTTCGACTTCCTCGGCGCGCCCGTGGGCCTCGCGAACGGCAAGTTCACGTTGTCCATCGGCGGGTCGATCTTTCTGCCGCTGATCATCCTCGCGCTGGTCCTGGCCCTGACCTGCCTGGTCCGCCGCGACTGGTTGGGCGACAAGGTGCTGGCCAAGGTGCACGACTTCGTGGCCGCGCCGATCATCGGCTTCACCACCCTGATCCTGGCCACCATCCCGGCCGGGCTCCTCTACATGGTGGCGATCATCGCCGGCGAGAAGGATGCCCGCGGGTTCGCGCCCGCAATGGGCCTGCTCGGCAACCTGCCCGGCATCGGCCTGCACATGATCGGTCTCGGCTCACTGTCGAAGCTCGGCTTCCATTCCTCGTCCAGCGACGACGACATCGCCGACCAGCTCGAGGAAGCCATCGACGACGCCGGCGGCGCTCCCGCCTGGGTCGGCGACTTCGCCGGCGACCACGGCGCCATCTTCTGGGTCGCGCTTCTGGTCGGTATCCCGGCCCTCGCCGCCGCGGTGTGGATGGTCATCAAGCGCTCGACCGGAACCGCCAACCCGCTCTACAACGTGGGCGTCTACATCGGTTCGATGCTGATCGTCGTTCCGCTGCTCGTCCGCCTCTCGAACGTCCACGTGACCAGCGAGTTCGACAGCGAGGACTACACGATCGCCGGCGGGCTCTCCGGCGGCACCACCCTGTTGCTCTTCATGGTCTTCTCCCTGGTGGCGGCAGCCGTGATCCTCGTGGTGACGGGCAAGCTCGACGTCAACGCGCTGAAGGCGAAGGCGTCGAACTTCCAGAGCCAACCCGGCCAGCAGCCGGGTCAGCAGCAGTGGGGTCAGCAGCCGGGCCAGCAGCAGTGGGGCAACCAGCCGCCGCAGCAGCAGTACGGCCAGCCCGGTCAGCAGCAGTGGAGCCAGCCGCAGCCTCCTCAGGGCCAGCCTCCGCAGGGGCAGCCCCCTCAGCAGGACCAGTGGGGTCAGCAGCAGCCGCCGTACGGCCAGCAGCCGCCGCAGAACCCGCAGGGTGGCTGGCAGCCGCCCCAGCAGTAGGTCTGCACTGCACTCCGACAGCCGTCGGTCCGGATTCCGGATCGGCGGCTGTCGTCGTTTCACGGTCCATCGCGCACAAGGATGCGATCTGCAGTCACCTGGTGCCTGTGAATCGCATTCTTGTCGATGTTCAGAGTCGTGTGAGCACGAGTGCTGCGCGCTCGGCGTCCTGGCGGCTCACGTCGAGATGGGTGACCAGGCGCACGGCCGTGGGCCCGACTGCCGAGATGCGTACACCGGACTCCCCCGCTGCGGCCACGAACGCTGCGGCGTCTTCACGGTCGACCACCACGATGTTGGTGTGCACGGTGGCCGGGTCGACGCCGAGCGCCTCGGCGAGCAACCTGGCGTTGTCGTGGTCCTCGGCCAGTCGTTCGACGTGGTGGTCCAGCGCGTGGATACCGGCCGCGGCCAGGATGCCGACCTGGCGCATGCCGCCTCCCATGCGCTTGCGCCACACCCGGCTCTCCTCGATCGCCGCGGCGTTGCCCACCACCAGCGACCCGACCGGCGCGCCCAGTCCCTTGGAGAGACAGACGGCCAGCACGTCGGCGACCTGCCCGTAGTCGCGCAGTGGGACACCGGTCGCGACGTGCGCGTTCCAGATCCGGGCGCCGTCGAGGTGGATGCGGACGTCGACCGAGTCGGCGTACGCCCGAAGCGCCTGCAGGTCCTCGATCGGCACGACCGTGCCGCCGGCGAAGTTGTGGGTGTTCTCGACGGCGATCGCGGCAGTGGGCACGAAGAACGGACCCATGTCGGGTGCGAAGAGCTCCTTGATCGCGGGCAGGTCGACGCCTCCGAGCGGGTGGCTCCAGGTGCGCATCGTGATGCCGGTGTACGCCGCGTGGGCACCGAGCTCGGCGCGGGCGATGTGGGCCCGTGCGTCGCACAGCACCTCCTCACCGACGCCGGCGACAGTGCGTACGGCGAGCACGTTGGCCATCGACCCGGTGGGGGTGAAGAGCGCCGCCTCATGGCCGAAGAGGTCGGCGACCCGTTCCTCGAGCTCACGCACGGTGGGGTCCTCGCCGTACACGTCGTCGCCCACCTCGGCGTCCGCCATCGCCGCCCGCATCGCAGCCGTGGGACGGGTCAGGGTGTCACTGCGCAGGTCGACGACGTCACTCATGCAGCCATCCTGCCGCAACGTCCTGCGTACCGGTCGCCAGGGCAACCCCGACGCAGGACGTCCCGAACAACGTCCTGCACACCGGTCCTCAGGGCAACCCCGACGCAGGGCGTCCCGAACGGGTTCCCGAGCAGGCTCCCCGGCGGCCCGGCGAGCGGAAGTCAGGCCTTGCGCAGCATCTCGGCGACGAGGAAGGACAGCTCGAGCGACTGCACCCGGTTCAGGCGCGGGTCGCACACCGACTCGTAGCGGTTGCCGAGGTCGATCTCGGCAAGCTCCTCGCCACCGCCGACGCACTCGGTCACGTCGTCACCCGTGAGCTCGACGTGGACGCCGCCGGGCCAGGTGCCGAGGGAACGGTGGACGTCGAAGAATCCCTGCACCTCCTCGATGACATCGTCGAAGGCGCGGGTCTTGTAGCCCGAGGACGCCTCGAAGGTGTTGCCGTGCATCGGGTCGCAGACCCAGGCCACGTTGACGCCGGCAGCGGTGACCTTCTCGACCAGGCTGGGCAGTCCGTGACGGATCTTGCCGGCGCCGAAGCGGGTGATGAACGTGAGTCGGCCGGCCTCGTTGGTGGGGTTGAGCTTGGCGGCCAGGGCCAGCGCGTCATCCGCGGTCGAGGTGGGCCCGAGCTTGACGCCGATCGGGTTCTGGATGCGGCTCAGCAGCTCGACGTGGGCGCCGTCGAGCTGGCGGGTGCGCTCGCCGATCCACACGAAGTGACTCGACACGTCGTAGGGCAGCTCGGTGCGCGAGTCGATACGGGTCATCGCGTGTTCGTACTCCAGCACCAACGCTTCGTGGCTGGAGTGGAAGTCGACCCGGTGGAACTCGTCGGGGTCGGCGCCGATCGCCTTCATGAACGTCAGCGCGCGCTCGATCTCGCCGGCCATCAGCTCGTAGCGCTGGGCGTGGGGCGACTCGCGGACGAAGTCGTTGTTCCAGGTGTGCACCTGCCGCAGGTCGGCGTACCCACCGTTGACGAAGGCGCGGATCAGGTTCAGCGTGGCGGCCGAGGCGTTGTAGACGTCGACGAGCCGCTGCGGGTCCGGCGTGCGGGCCTCGGGGGTGAAGTCGAAGCCGTTCACCGCGTCGCCGCGGTACGCCGGAAGGGTGACGTCTCCACGGGTCTCGGTGTCGCTCGAGCGCGGCTTGGCGTACTGACCGGCGAGGCGACCGAGCTTCACCACGGGCACTGAGCCGGCGTAGGTGAGCACGACCGCCATCTGCAGGAGCACCCGCAGCTTGTTCTTCACGTTGTCGGCCGTGACCCCGGCGAACGTCTCCGCGCAGTCACCGCCCTGGAGCAGGAACGCCTCGCCCCGGCTGACCGCGGCCAGCTTGGTCTTCAACTCGTCGCACTCGCCGGCGAAGACCAGCGGCGGGAAGTGACGCAGCCGCGCGACAGCGGCGTCGACCGCTTCGGAGTCGGGGTACGTCGGCTGCTGGGCGGCACCCTGGGCGTGCAGGGCGGCGAGGTCGGGAATCACGGTTCAAGACTACGACGTGGGTGACCCTCGACCGCATCCGCTCCGGACTACTCCCCCGTGAACTCGACTTCCTTGCCCCTGCGGGTGACGGCCCACGTGAGTGCCCAGAGCACGACACCGAGCCCGATCAGGATCGCGGCGATCTGGTACTGGTCCATCTGCTTCTCGGTGCGCGCCCACGGCCCGACGAGATAGGCACACGTGATCGCACCGATGTAGGGCATCACCGTCGGAGTGCGGAAATGGGGGCGATCGACCACGTCCTTGCGCAGCACGATCAGCGCGATGTTGACCACGGTGAAGACCGCGAGCAACAGGAGGGCGGTCGTGCCGCCCAGCAGCGACACGGTGTTCGCCCCGGCCTCACTGCCGCTCTCGATCACCACGTAGGTGATCAGGCCGAGCGCGATCAAGGTGGTGAAGAGGATCGAGACGTACGGCGTGCGGCGGACCTTGTGCACGCGTCCGAGCGGCTTGGGCAGGACGCCCTGGTTGGCCATGCCGTAGAGCAGCCGGCTGGCCATCAGCATGTTGATCAGTGCCGAGTTGGCGACCGCGAACATGCCGATGAACGGGAAGATCCGGTCGAACGGGACGTCGGGCGCGCCCGCGGCGACGACCTGGGTGAGGGCGCTGCCCTTGTCTGCGTTGGTCAGGTCGCCGACGGGGACGAGTGCCACCGCGGTGATCGCGACCAGCACGTAGATCAGCCCGGTGATGCCGAGCCCGGTGAGCATCATCTTCGGGAAGTCACGCTCCGGGTTCTTGCACTCCTCGGCCATGTTCACCGAGTCCTCGAAGCCGACCATCGCGAAGAACGCCAACGCGGTGCCGGTCGAGATGGTGATGAACATCGACTTGTCCTCGGGTGACTCGAACACGACGGTGCGTGAGAAGTCGGCATCACCCTGCGTGACGGCGTACAACCCGACGAAGATGATCAGCAGCAGGCCGGAGACCTCGACCATCGTGAGCACCACATTGGTCATCACGCTCTCGCTGACCCCGCGGAAGTTGACCGCGGCGATCAGGACCATGAAGCCGAGGGCGATCAGCAGGATCGGCGTGCTGCCGGCTTCGTAGCCGAGCTCGAACCCGTCGCTGAGGAATCCGGCGAACGCGTTGGCCGCGGTGGATGCCGACGTGATGCCGGAGCACATCACCGTGAAGGCCACGATGAAGGTGATGAAGTGGATGCCGAACGCCTTGTGCGTGTAGAGCGCGGCCCCGGCGGCCTGGGGGTACTTCGTGACCAGCTCGAGATAGGAGAAGGCCGTGATCGTGGCGACGATGAAGGCGGCCAGGAACGGCGCCCAGGCGGCGCCACCGACCTGGCCGGCGACGTCGCCGGTCAGCGCGTAGACACCGGTGCCGAGGATGTCTCCGACGATGAAGAGCAGCAGGAGCCTGGGTCCGATCGCCCGATGGAGCTCCGTGGCCTCGTCACCGGGTGAGACCTCGGACATTTCGTCGGGCGTCGTACTCATGAAGACCTCCACTGGCGGGTTCACGACTCCGGACGAGCCGCGGTCGGCAAGGCGACCTCGATCTGACCCTGTTCACTCTGGCCCGACGGTGCAACTTTGGCAACAACCCTCGCCCTTCCCGGGGTACGTCGTTCCGCCGTCCGGTCGCACGCAGAACGGCGCCGCCCTCCCGTCAGGGATGGACGGCGCCGTTGCTGTGCAGGGTCAGCGGACCTCGCAGTCGGTCGGACTGTCGCAGGGTCGGATCGGGTGGTCCTCGATGACCTTGCCTGCGGCGTCGTAGGTGACCACCTTGGCCAGGGTGCCGGTGACGTCGGCCCAGAACATCGTCTCTCCCGGGACCAGCGCATCGGACGAGACCTGTGCATCGGTGCGGGTCCCGTCGGTCGCGACGTACTCGACCCGCGCCACGTCGGTGCCGTCCGCGCCACCGACCCACAGCGTCGTCGGGCTGCCGGTGGAGTAGTTGTCGGAGCTGAACATCTCCAGCTGCGAGCCGGGCTTCAGGAAGTCGTCCGTGCCCATGCCCCACATGTAGTAGCGGTGGGCGCCGTCGTCGGCGATCAGGGCGGGGTCGCAGGGACCGTCGACCGGCTTGTCGGCGTTCCAGTCCCAGGCCCGCATGCAGGCGAGCTCGACGCTGCCGCCGTCGACCAGGATGCCCATCTCGGTGGATCCGACCGGGTAGCTTCCGTCCTCGCCGGCGAGCTCGCCCTGCTCGATCTCCTCGACGCCCCGATAGAGCCAGTCGGGGAACGAGTCAGCGGCGTACCTGGTCACACCCGTGTAGTAGTGGCTGCCCATCGTGATCGGGTCGCCCACGAAGCGCTCCGGTCCGAGCGCCTGTTCCTCGCCCGGGCCAGGTGCCGTGCCGGGACCCGGCACCACGACCTGGCTCGGGGAGACCTGCACCGCGCCGGGGATCTCGTCCAGCGCGCGCTGGGCGATCGGCCGCAGCTGGTCGGCCTGCGCATCGTTGGCGACCTGGTCGTCGGCAGGCCGGTCCTGGTCGGCGCCGGGCATGCCGTTCACCACGGCGGCGGTGAGTACGGCGACCGCGAGTGCGCCCCCGAGCCCGACGGCAAGGCGGCGCCCGGTGCGACGTCGTCGCCCCAGTGCGTGGATGGTGTCGAGGTCGGGGCGGCCGAGCAGTTCACTCCGCGGCGTCGCCAGGCTCTGTTCCAGGTGTTCGATCTCGTTGGTCATCGGTTTCTCCCCGTGGTGATGGTGTCCGTCGTTGCTTCCGTGGCGGTCGCACGGAGCTTGGCCAGGGCACGCGACAACGTGCTCTTGACCGTGCCGGGTGCGATGCCGAGCTCGGCAGCCGCAGCCGCCTCGGACAGGTCGAAGTAGTGCCGGAGCAGGAGCACCCGACGTTCCTTCTCGGTGAGGGTCGCCAGCAACCGCACCAGCTCGTCGCGGTCGCCGAGCGGGTCACCGGTCTCGGGCTCCGGTCGGTCACCGAGATGCTCGTCGCCGACCTCGTGCACCCGCCGCCGTCGCAGGCGGTCGATGTTGAGGTTCACCAGCACCCTGCGGGTGTAGGCCATCGCGTCCTCGTGGCGCACCTTGCGCCACGAGGAGTAGGTGCGCACCAGAGCAGTCTGTGCAAGGTCCTCGGCGAGGTGGTGGTCACTGGTGAGCAGGTACGCCGCCCAGCGCAGTCGCGGCCACGCTGCCACCGCGAACTCGTCGAACTCATGGTCCTGGTCAGACCCGCGCATCCGGTCCCCCTTCTTCCCTGTCGTCACCCCTGATTACGGATCCGGAGGCTGTGGGGTTCTGTGCGGGGGCAGGAAAGATCGGCTCAGCCGAAGAAGACCTGCGCCTCGGCGTACTCCTCGGGGCTGACCAGCTTGAGCTCGCCGGTCGCCTCGGCCAACGGGATGCGCACGATCCTGGTGCCACGCAGCGCCATCATCGTGCCGAAGTCACCCTCCGCCACGGCGTCTGCGGCCTGCAGTCCCAGCCTGGTGGCCAACCAGCGGTCGAAGGCGGTCGGTGTGCCACCGCGTTGGATGTGGCCCAGCACCACGGAACGCGCCTCCTTGCCGGTGCGCTCCTCGATCTGGCGGGCCAGTCGGTCGCCGATGCCACCGAGACGCACGTGCCCGAACGCATCGAGGTCGGCCTCCTGCAGCGACGCATCGCCCTCACGTGGCGTGGCTCCCTCGGAGACCACGATGATCGGTGCGTACTCGCTCTCGAACCGGCGCTCCACCAGCCGGCAGACCTCGGCGATGTCGTAGGGCTGCTCGGGGATCAGCACGATGCTGGCGCCACCGGCCAACCCGGAGTGCAGCGCGATCCAGCCGGCGTGGCGTCCCATCACCTCGACCACCAGCACGCGGTGGTGTGACTCCGCGGTGGTGTGCAGTCGGTCGATCGCCTCGGTGGCAATGTTCACCGCGGTGTCGAAGCCGAACGTGAAGTCGGTGCCGGAGAGGTCGTTGTCGATCGTCTTGGGCACGCCGACCACGTCGACGCCCAGGCCGGCCAACTGGGTCGCGACGCCGAGGGTGTCCTCTCCGCCGATCGCCACCAGGGCGTCGATCCCGTCACGGGCGAGGTTCTCACGGATCCGTTCGACACCGCCCTCGATCGCGAACGGGTTCGTCCGCGAGGAGCCCAGGATCGTGCCGCCGCGCGGCAGGATCCCACGACACTGCTCGATGCCGAGCGGCATCGTGTGTCCCTCGAGCGGGCCCTTCCATCCGTCGCGGTAGCCGACGAAGTCGAACCCGTGAATCGTGATGCCCTTGCGCACGACGGCCCGGATCACCGCGTTCAGGCCTGGACAGTCGCCACCACCGGTGAGCACTCCGACTCGCATGTCCCCCACCCTTGCATCGTTCGGTCAGATCAACCAGAGCAACCAGCCGATCGCGAACCCCGCGGCGATCCCGGCCACGAGCGCCACCACCAGCATCAGGTAGCCACCGACCACCGTGCGGTCCGTGGGCAGTCGATCGGTGCGCCAGCGCGGGTCCCGGGCCGACGTCTCCACCTGTGCGTTCGTCACCCGCATGTCGAGTACGCCGACCTCGCGCAGGTCGGGGTGCAGTGCCACGAGTGCGGAGGTGCCCTTCGACAGCGAGACCGGGCTCAGCGTGGCCACGCGTCGCGGCGGACCGTCCGGTGGGAGCACGGTGAACGCGACGCTGTACGCCGCAGCGCCTCGCCCTTCCTCGGCACCGAGGGCCAGCGGGGGGTTCTTCTTCCAACGGCGTTCGCGCACGACACGCGCCGGGGCGATCGGTGCGGTGGTCGTACCGGAGATGATCTCGCGACTCCCGCGCTCGACCTCGGCGTGGAGTCGACGGGCGGCACGACGCGGCACCCACGCCACGAACACGCCCCACCCGACCATCCACAGGAGGCTGACGCCGGCGATGACCACCAACCGGTTCACGTCGGGGTCCGAGGAGTCCATGCCCGCAATGGCGCCCCACAGCATGCCGAGCGGCACCAGCTGTCCGAAGATGGTGGCGCGGGTGAAGGTCGACAGGTCGTTCAACATGCCGGCATTCTCTCCCGACCGCGACGTCCCAACCCTCGACGCGGCTAGGGTCTGGTCCATGACCTTCTCGATCGTGGCCCGGTCCGACGACGGCGAGTCGTGGGGAGTCGCCGTGGCGTCGAAGTTCCTCGCCGTGGGCAACGCCGTACCGGCGGCCGTCGCGGGCATCGGAGCCATCGCCACCCAGGCCAACGCCAACGTCTCCTACAAGGGCCTGGCCCTGGCCCATCTCGACGAGGGCGCCACCGCCTCGGTCGCCCTCCAGCGACTGCTCGAGGAGGACCCCGACCGCGACCACCGCCAGGTCGGCATCGTCGACGTCGACGGCGGCGCGGCCTCCCACACCGGACCGGCCTGCTTCGACTGGGCCGGCGGGCTGACCGGCGAGGGCTACGCGATCCAGGGCAACATCCTCACCGGGCCCGAGGTGGTCGAGGCGATCGAGGCTGCCTGGCTGGCGGGCACAGACCGGCCCTTCGCGGACCGGCTGCTCGCCGCCCTGCGCGCCGGGGACGAGGCCGGCGGCGACCGCCGCGGCCGGCAGTCGGCGGCCCTGCTCGTCGTGCGCGAGGAGGCCGGGTACGGCGGCCACGACGACGTCGCGGTCGACCTTCGCGTGGACGACCACACCGCTCCGGTCACCGAGCTGGCCCGCCTGCTCGAGCTGAACGACCTCTTCCTCACCGCGACCAGCGAGGAGGACAAGGTGGAGGTCACGCCCGAGCTCGACGCCGAGATCACTGCACTGGTGCGGGCTCTGGGCCACGACGACCTTCTCGAGTGGGCCGGCACCGAGAACTACGAGATGCGCGTGGCGCCCAGTGGGTCGTGGATAGACCAGCGGGTGCTGGCCATCCTGCGTGCCACCGAGGACCCCGCATGAGCACCCCATCCGAATGCTCACTCCGTTCCGCTTCGCACGGGGACCCCGCATGAGCATCCTCGCCATCGATGCGGGCACCACCGGTGTCACCGCACTCGTGGTCACGCCCGAGGGCACCATCGCCTCCCGCGGCTACCAGGAGTTCGGTCAGCACTTCCCCCGTCCCGGTTGGGTGGAGCACGTGCCCGAGGAGATCTGGCAGGCCACCCTCGAGGCCACACGCACTGCGATCGCGGGCTACGACGGAGAGCTCAGCGGCATCGGCATCACCAACCAGCGCGAGACGATCATGCTGTGGGACCGCGAGACCCTCGGCTCTCCGCGGCGCGCGATCGTCTGGCAGGACCGGCGTACGGCCGACATCTGCACGCGGTTGCGCGACGCCGGCCACGAGGAGCGGGTCACCGAGCTGACCGGGCTGCGCCTCGACCCCTACTTCTCCGGCACCAAGTTGATGTGGCTCGCCGAGAACGAGCCGAACACCTGGGCCCTGGTCACCTCGGGGCGCTACGCGATCGGCACCGTCGACTCCTACCTGATCGCCCGCATGACGCGCGGCACCTGGCACGTCACCGACGTCTCGAACGCGTCACGCACCCTGCTCTTCGACCTGACCACCGGCGACTGGTCAGACGAGCTGTGCCAGCTGTTCGGCGTACCCCGTGAGGCGCTGCCCGACCTCGTGCCCAACTGGGGCGAGGTCGCGGTGACCGATCCCAAGACGTTCTGCGGGCTCTCGCTGCCGATCGCCGGCATCGCCGGGGACCAGCAGTCGGCCCTGTTCGGCCAGACCTGCTTCGATCCCGGCGACTCGAAGTGCACCTACGGCACCGGTTCGTTCATCCTCACCAACACCGGCACCGAGCTGGTCCGCAGCGACGCGGGGCTCCTGACCACGGCGGCCTGGCGCGCGCCGTCCGGGGAGCTCACCTACGCCCTCGAGGGGGCGATCTTCGTGACCGGCGCGGCCGTGCAATGGTTGCGCGACGGACTCCAGATCGTCGGCACGGCCGCGGAGACAGCGGCCATCGCGGCGAGCGTGCCCGACTCCGAGGGTGTCGTGTTCGTGCCGGCGCTGACCGGGCTGGGGGCACCTCACTGGGACCCACTGGCCCGCGGCCTCATCATCGGCCTGACCCGCGGCACCACGCGCGGCCACATCGTGCGGGCCACCCTCGAGGCGATCGCCTTCGAGGTGCGCGACGTGCTCGAGACCATGCCGTCGCTGGCCTCACTCAAGGTCGACGGCGGCGCCTCGGCCAACGACCTTCTCTGCCAGGTGCAGGCCGACCAGATCGGCCTACCGGTCGAGCGCCCGAAGATCGTCGACACCACTGCCCTGGGGGCAGCCTTCCTGGCCGGGCTCGGCACCGGCGTCTGGGAGAGCACCGACGACCTGCGCGAGACCTGGCTGCTCGACCGCAGCTTCTCCCCCACCGACGGCGTACGTGAGAAGGCAGACGCCGCCCACGCGAAGTGGATCGACGCGGTCAACCGATCGAAGAACTGGGCCGACGCCTGACGGTGCTCGAGGAGCGAGTGTCTCGAACCCGCCTCAGCGTTCGAGACGTTCGACCTTCGCGGCCGCACGCTGCCGGGCCAGGTCGGCCTCGCGTACGTCGTCGCGCGCCGACTCCACCACCTGCTGCGCATCGCCCAACTGGTCGTCGATCTGGTCCTGCTCCTCCTCGTGCTCGGCGAGCCGGCGACGCAGCTCGTCGATCTCGGCCTGCATCTGGAGGCTGCGCGCCTCGAGCTCGGCCACCTCGTCGGCGGCCGCGGTCAGTGCCTCGTTCGCGGCGTCTGCCTCACGCTCGGCCTCGGCGAGCTGCTGCCGTGCCGAGTCCAGCCGCTTCGCCTGCTCGTCCGGGTCGGGCACGATGTGCAACTCCGGCGGGTGCGACGCCGGAGCCTCGATCTGGCTCGGCGCGAAACCGGCGGCGTCGGGCACGGCGACGTACGCCGCCGCGTCGACGGCCTCGATGCCCGTGGAGGTCATGGCGTTGACCAGCAGCCCCGTGCGCACCGCAGCGCCGGCGGCCTCGTCGACCATGGCCGCGGTGAGCGTGGCCTCGACCTGGTCGGCCACCGAACCGGTGACCTTCTGGCCGTGCTCGACGGCCAATGCCCTTGCCTGCTGGGTGATCGCGGAGGTCAGCTGGCGGCGCTGCCGCGTGAGCGCGCGCAGCTCACTCGCGTCGAGCGAGGCCTGCGCCTCGCGCAGGGCGGCCCCCACCACCAGCACCTGGTCGACCTGGTCGGGGTCGCGGCGAACCAGCAGGTTGACCACCCACGCCGACGTGGACGGCTTCTTCAGTGCCTTGACCAGGTCGGCGAGCGGACGGTCGGTGGCGCGCAGCTCCTTGGCCAGCGCGTCGCGCGCGGGAGTGAACTCGGGAAGCGGCAATCCGTAGAGGGTGTCGGCTGCCTCGAGGAGCGTGGTCACGCCTTGATCCTAGTGATGCCGGACGGGCGGACCATTCGGGCATCACTCACGCCGTGCCCCGCAACCCTGCGGTGAGCATGTCGGTGGCGATGTCGATCAGCTCCTCGCGTGAGCTGCCGGTGGGCCTCTGCAGCGCAATGCGCAGGCAGGACGCCTGGGTGACACCCATCGTCACGAACACCAGGGCCTCCAGGCGCTCCGGAGACACCCCGGGAAGGTGGCGCATCGGGATGACCCGCGCCAGATTCACCAACCCGGCCTCGATCTCGGGCATCACGTTGGACTGCGTTCCCGAGGGAACTGCGTCCACCATCGCCAGGATCACCGGCGCGTGTCGCTCGAACGCGTCGGTCAACGTGGCAACCACCTCACGCACGGCCTCGCGGAGGTCGTGGTCGAGCGCACGGGCGACGCCGGCCATCAGGTCTGCGGCGATCTCGGTGACGGCCTCCTGGCGCAGCACCTCGAGGATTCCGGCCTTGTCGTCGAAGTAGCGGTAGAACGTTCCGCTGCTGACGTGGGCGCGCTCGACGATGGCCGAGGTGGTCAGGCGTTCGGAGCCGACCTCCTCCAGAAGTTGAACAGTCGCGTCGAGGAGGTCTCTTCGCATCCGGACGGCCCGCTGCTGCGTGGGCCTGATTCGCTGTCGTTGAGCCATGACGGAGCCCTTTCGCGGCCTGCCGGAGCGCGCCGAAAAAAGTGAATAGAACGTGAGACTTTCCCACTTTTATGCTGTTGAGCATGGCAGCCACACCCGTCGACGGAAAGACCCCGTCCAGCCTGCGCAACCGCGACGAGGCGTTGCGCCTGTTCGGTGACCGCGCCACGACGTACTTCGACGGCATGTGGCAGGGCGACCCCTTGGCCGATGCGTTCGTCGCCGACTTCGCGACCATCGGCCACGGCCGCGGCATGCGCATGCTCCGGCAGGCCTGCCGCGACGGTGTCGATGCGGTCGAGGACGCACCCGACTCGCTGCGGGCATTGTTCGCGCAGCTGGACGCCCGCCCGGGCTGGGTCGACCTGGCGAAGATCAACCGCGACTCACGCCACCTGGCCCGCTACACCCGGCAGGCCGGCATCGTGCTCGGCGCCGCGTCGCTGGTCAGTGGCTACGCCAACTCCGCCGCATCGCGTCCACTCGAGCTCACCGGTCGGTACGTCGAGAACGCGGGCATGCGCACCATCGAGGTCGGCTCGTGGCTCCTGGCGATCAACGCCGACCACGGCCTCGAGCGCGACCAGCCGGGCTTCGAGCTGACCGTGCGGGTCCGCATCATCCACGCGTTGGTGCGCCGCCAGCTGCTCGCCTCGCCCGACTGGGACACGGCTGCGTGGGGCGTGCCGATCTGCCAGGCCTATCTGGCCTACACGTTGATCGAGTTCTGCCTGATCCCGTTGCGCGGCATGCGCGCCATCGGTGCGGCGTACCTTCCCCGCGAGGTCGACGCCTACTACGACACGTGGCGCTACGTCGGTCACCTGCTCGGCATCGACGCGTCGCTGCTGCCCACCGACGCGGCCGAGCAGGGGGTGCTCGAGGACCTCTATCTGCTGACCCGGCCACCGGTCGACGACTACTGCGTCCGGCTCGTGGCCGCGATCAACGAGGACTTCCTCGTGCCCGAGATCGAGGAGCTCCTGCCACGCCGGCTGTACGACGTCGCACCGCCGGTCGTGCACGGCCTCGAGCGCATCTTCCTCGGCAACGACATCGCCACGGAGCTCAGCGTGCCGGCGACGAGACTCACCCCGTTGATCCGGCTGGTCGGCGCGCTGTTCCTCATGATCAATCTGGTCATCGACAAGATCCCCGGCACCCTGCCGATGCGCACCCGCATGGGTGAGCGCTATCGCGACAAGCAGGAGGTCCGGCTGCGTTCCCGCTACGGCGTCCGGCACGACCTCGTCGACGACTCCCCCGCCACCGGCCGACCTCATCCTGCCCGCACTCCCTGAGGTCGCTGGTCGAGCTTCAACGTGGAACATCCCGGTCATGGGGTGACTGTGATGTTCCACCTTGACGCCGGAGCTCATACTCCAGCTCCGTCGGATGCGGCGGCCACACCGACTCCTGCTGTTGCCCGGTCGGCGTCCAGCCGAGGTGTTCGTAGAGCCTCCGGGCGCGCCGGTTGGCGGAGAGGACCCAGAGGTGGATCCCGAGCCCACCGGCCGCCATCGCCCGCACGGCACCCTCCCGCCCCAGACCCTCGCCCCAGGAGTCGGGGTGCACGAAGAGGTGCCGCAACGAGCTGTCGTCGTACGCCGTGACGGCGCGCAGCCGACCGGGGCCGTCGACCACCTCGACCCGGACGGTCGGGTCGTCGAGCACGATGGCCCACCGCGCCATCACGTCGTCCTCGGGGAACGGGCCGGGGAAGACGTGGCCGAGGGCGGCCAGGTTGGCGTCGCGCTCCAGCTCCATCAGCGCCAGCACCTCGTCAGGAGCCGCACGGCGCCAAGTGGACGCCTGGGTCATTCCTCGTCGAGACCCTGCTCGATGGCGTAGCGGGTCAACTCGACCCGGTTGTGCAGCTGGAGCTTGCGGAGGGTGTTCTGCACGTGGTTCTGCACGGTGCGGTGCGAGAGCACGAGCCGCTCGGCGATCTGCTTGTAGGACAT
The DNA here is from genome assembly GCF_001427925.1 of Nocardioides sp. Root151. Lineage (NCBI taxonomy): Bacteria > Bacillati > Actinomycetota > Actinomycetes > Propionibacteriales > Nocardioidaceae > Nocardioides > Nocardioides sp. Root151. The sequence continues at coordinate 215,550 of NZ_LMGG01000004.1, read as the reverse complement.
TCCCTTGGCCACCAGCCGGAGCACCTCGGTCTCGCGGTCGGTGAGCTTCGGGGTGCCGTCGTCAGTGGGTGCGTCGAGGAGCCGGCGGTACTCCCCCAGCACCAGGCCGGCGAGTCCCGGTGTGAAGACGGTGTCGCCCAGGGCCACCCGGCGTACGGCGTCGAGCAGCTCCTCGCGCGAGGCCGACTTCACCAGGTAGCCGGTGGCGCCTGCCTTGACGGCATCGAGCACGTCGCTCTGCTCGCCGGACGCGGAGAGGATCAGCACCCGCGTGGACGGGTCCTGGCGCACCACCTCGGCGGTCACCTCGACGCCGTTGGGCGCGGGGATCTGCAGGTCGAGCACGAGCACCTGCGGGCGGGCTGCCGGGAAGCGGGCCAATGCCTCGGACCCGTTGGCGGCGACCGCGACCACGTTCAGCCCTGCTGCTGCCAGGTCGCGTTCGACGGCATCACGCCACATCGGGTGGTCGTCGACCACCATCACCCGGATCGGCTCGTCCCCGCTCATCCGCATCCTCCTCGTGTCGCTCGAACCCTAGTGTGCGTGCTGGTAGCGGCCGCGGCGGTGCACGAGTGGCTCGCCGTCGTCACCGATCACGGCGTGCTCGACGGTGGCCGTCACCAGGTTCGACCAACCGACCTCGGTGACCGACTCGACGTGAACGCCGACCCACGTGGTGACCGTCGACAGCACCGGCCCCCACTCGGTGTCCGTCCAGGTGACGCCCTCGTCGAGCTGCGTGAACTGGCCGCCGGGTGCGGGGACGGTCCCGGCGAAGATGTCGGCCAGGTTGTGGTGCCGGTAGTGCAGCAGCGACACCGCCGCCGTGCCTGAGTCCGCCAGCAGGTCCATCAGGTCGGAGTCCGGGTCGATCAGGCCCAGGACCCGTCCGGGCTGGCCCGCGGCGACCATCAACGACGAGACGGTCAGGCCGGCGCGTTCCGACGGGGAGCCGCTGGTCCACAGCGTCACCTGCCCGCCGAGACGACCGCGGAGTCGACGGATCGGGTCACGCTCCCCGGGTGGTTCCAGGAACGGGTGCTCACGGTGGATGGTCACGACGAAGAGCCTAGGGGTAGTCGCGGGATCGTGAACTCCCACTCGGTGCCGGTCCCCGGCGTGGAGAAGAGCTCGGCCGTGCCGCCCAGGTCACGGATCCGGCCCCGGATCGACTCGGAGACCCCGAGCCTGCCGTCGGCGTCCGCCGCCTCGAGCCGACCCTCGGGGATGCCCGGCCCCTCGTCGCGCACGCTGACCACGATGCGGTCGCCGAGGTCCTCGAGCAGCACCCAGGCCCGGGCGTCCTCGCCGACGTGGACCGCGACGTTGTCGAGGCAGGCGCCCACGGCGGCGGTGATCTCCGCGACCTCCGGCTGGGGCAGGTCGACGGCCACGCCGGGCGTGACCACGCTGACCACCGGTGGCTTGCGGTTGCCCAGGCGTTCGAGCACGCCGCCGAGATCGGCGACCGCCGACTCCGGGGTCTGCAACGTGTCCTGCTGGCGGATCAGTGACCGCAGCGCCTGCTCCTGCTCCCCCGCCAACCGGCCGAGCTCGGCACCCTCACCGCCGAGCTCGGGGGCCTTGCGCTGGGTCAACGCCAGGACCTGCAGCACCCCGTCGTGCACGGCGCGAGCCAGGCGGGCGCGTTCCTCGGCGATCGCCGCGGCGCGCTCGGCACGGTCACGCTCGGCGGCCATCCGCTGGAGGGAACCGCACATGTAGCCCACGATCGGGCCGGCGATCATCAGCAGGAACACGTGCCCGTAGTTGGTCTGGGTGATGTTCGGCCGGATCAGCAGGTCGGTCGCGGACAGCACCGTCGCGGCGACCAGCGCGCCGGCCCACCGCCAGTGGATCGCCCATGCCATCAGGGCTCCGGCGATCCAGAATCCGGGGACGGTCGCGTTGAAGCCGTCGCCCTTGACCAGGGGTGTGGACACCAGCGCACCGAACGCGATCGCGAGGTCGGCCACCAGCAACGCGGGGACCCGCCGACGCTGGTCGTCGTACGCCCAGATCGCGACAGCCGTCCAGAGCACCATCACCGCAACCACGGTGAGCCCGAGGCCGCGATGGGTGAAGTTGTCGAAGCGGAAGACGGTCAGCCCGACCGTGTTGGCGATGAGGACGACGCGCAGCACGGCCAGTGCCCGGAACATGCGGTTCTCGACCGCGAGGGCAGCGTCGCGCGGTCCGGCGTCGCGTCCGGACGGCAGGGCCCCCGCGTGGCTCAGGACGCCTGCTTCGACGCGCCGGTGCCCTTGTCGCCAGTGCCCTTGTCGCCAGCGTCCTTCGCGGCGGCGGCTTCCTTCTCGAGTCGCTTGGACTCTTCCTTCGCGCGCGTGGCGTACATGTCGACGTACTCCTGGCCGGAGAGGTTCATGATCTCGTACATGATCTCGTCGGTGATCGAGCGCAGGATGTAGCGGTCGTTCTCGAGGCCCTCGTAGCGCGAGAAGTCCAGCGGCTTGCCGAAGCGCACGATCGGGCGGGTCACCTTGCCGAACTTCTTGCCGGGCGGCGCCACGACGTCGGTGCCGACGACCGCCACCGGGATCACCGGCACACCGGTCTCGAGGGCCAGCCTGGCGACGCCCGTCTTGCCGCGGTAGAGCTTGCCGTCGTGGGAGCGAGTTCCCTCGGGGTAGATGCCGAAGAGCTCTCCGCGGCCGAGGACGGCCTTGGCCGAGAGCAGGGCACCCTCGGCGGCGTTGGCGCCCGAGCGGTCGATCGGGATCTGGCCCGATCCGCGGAAGAAGTGCTTCTGGAAGAAGCCCTTGAGGCCGGGGCTGGTGAAGTACTCCGCCTTGGCCACGAACGAGACCCGGCGCGGCAGCGTCAAGGGCATGAAGAGCCAGTCGGCGTACGACAGGTGGTTGCTGGCGAGGATGCCCGGTCCCGTCTCGGGGACGTTCTCGAGGCCCTCGGCCTGCGGCCGGAAGATGACCCGGAGCAACGGCCCGATGGCGATGAACTTCAGGAACCAGTAGAACACCCGGCTGTCCCTCCTCGTCGACGTCCTCGCGGCCACCACGTGATCAGCGGCCACGTCGAAGAGTAGCCCCCTTTTGATTTGTCCGGGGAGCCACCCGTCGGCCCCGGAATGGGGCACAATCCCGGTGTGCCCACCGATGACCGCGTCGCTCCCCTGTCCGCGTCCGCCCGCCCCGAGGCCACCAGCACTCCGGACCTGCGGGTCGGCGTCCTCCTCAGCCACGGGTTCACCGGCTCCCCCGCGTCGATGCGTCCCTGGGGGCAGTTCCTGGCCGACCACGGGTACGCCGTCGAGGTGCCTCGCCTTCCCGGCCACGGCACCACGTGGCAGGACATGAACCTCACCACCTGGGACGACTGGTACGCCGAGGTCTCCAAGTCCTTCGACAAGCTGGTCCGCGAGAACGACGTGGTCGTCGTCGGCGGACTCTCGATGGGCGGCGCGCTGGTCCTTCGCCTGGCGGCGGACCGGCCCGACGACGTGGCCGGCGTCCTGCTCGTGAACGCGGCGGTGGCCTCCACCAACAAGCAGCTGGTCGCGGTGCCCGTCGTACGCCGGTTCGTGAGGTCGATGCCCGGCATCGGCAACGACATCAAGAAGCCGGGCGGTGACGAAGTCGGCTACGACCGCACTCCGCTCAACGCGCTGCACTCGATGGTGCGGGCCTGGAAGCCGCTGCGTGCAGACCTGTCGCGGGTCACCGCACCGATCCGATTCTTCCGCTCGGCGGAGGACCACGTCGTGGACCCGTCGTCGGTCCAGGTGGTCCGCTCGGGCGTGTCCTCGACCAGCTTCGAGGAGCGCCTCCTGCCCGACAGCTATCACGTGGCCACCCTCGACAACGATGCCCGGACGATCTTCGAGGAGTCCCTGGAGTTCATCCGCGGCGTCAGCGCCACCGAGGGTGCGGACTCGGTCTGAGCACCTTCTCCAGGTGCCTCGTAGGCTGGGCAGCGTGGAACGGGACGAGGACGCTCTCTGGAGGGAGATCGTCGACAACTACGACACGGCTCCGGACGACGGCGAGCTGCCCGAGGCCGAGCGCCGCCTCCAGACCGAGGACGTCGCCGAGGCGCCCGAGGCCGAGCGCCGCCTCCAGACCGAGGACGTCGCCGAGGCGCCCGAGTCCGGCCCGCCCTCCGACGCGGTGGAGCCCGAGCCCCAGCTCTTTGCCGTTCCCCTCCCCGTGCCCGAGCCCGAGGAACCTCCGGAGCTGCGCTCCTGGAACGACGAGGGCCGCTACGTCCCGCCCCCGCCGGAGCGCATCCCCCTGCCCGAGCCACCCCGGTTGCTGGGCTGGCTCGGCGTCTTCCTGGCCCCGGTGATCGCGTTGGTCGCCCTCGTGCTCGGCCACCCGTTCCGCGGGCTGCTCGCCCTGCTGCTGGTGGGCTGGTTCGTCGGCGGCTTCCTCTACCTCGTGCACACCATGCCCGACGACCCCCGCGACCCGTGGGACGACGGCTCCCGCGTCTAGCGACCCGTCGCCAGTTCTTGTCGACCCGTCGCCAGTTCTTCGCACGCACGCCAACTCACGACAGGTCGATCCGAACCAGCGACAGGTCAGCGGTGGCGGGCAAGGTCGGCGGCACCGACGAGCCCGGCCTCGGGGCCGAGCTGCGCGGCCACCAGCGGCGGAATGCGTCGGTGACCCGCACCCACCAGTGAGCGCAGCAGCGCGGTGCGGGCCGGTTCGAGGAGCCGGTCGCCCGCCGCGGAGAGTCCCCCGCCGATCACGAGTCGCGCGGGGTCGAAGGCGGCCACCAGGTTGGCCAACCCGACACCGAGCCAGTCCCCGACATGACCGAAGGCCTCGTGGGCGAGGAGGTCACCTTCCTCGGCGGCCTGCGTGACCATCGGGCCGTTCAGCGCTGCCGGGTTCCCGCCGCACAGGTCCTCGAGGATCGACGGGCCGCTGCCCAGCCGCTCCCGGGCGAACCGGACCAGCGCGTTGCCGCTGGAGTACTGCTCCCAGCAGCCTCGCCCGCCGCACTCGCAGTCGGCACCGTCGGGCACCACCTGCATGTGCCCGAACTCGCCGGCCATGCCGTTCCAGCCACGATGCAGCCGGCGACCGAGGACGACCCCACCGCCGATGCCCGTGCCCATCGTCACCACGATCGCGTCGTCGACGTCCCGGGCAGCGCCGTACGTCGCCTCGGCGTGGGCGGCCGCGGTGGCGTCGTTCTCGAGGGCGACCGGCACCTGCCAGCGCTCCTCGAGCATCGCCCGGACCGGTGCGTCGACCCAGGGCAGGTGCGGGGCGAACATCACGCGCTCGCCGGTCGCGTCCACGAACCCGGCGGCGGCCAGGCCGACGCCCAACACCTCGTCGTCGCCGGAGACGTCGTGCAGCGCACGGGTCAGGGCCGCCTCGACCTGGTCGGCCTCGACGCGACGCCCCGGGGTGGCGCGCCGCGACGTGCGCACCACGCGACCCTCGGCGTCCACCACGCCGGCGAGCACCTTCGTGCCCCCGATGTCGATACCGACCCACACGCCGCTCATCGGGTCAGCGTCGAGCCAGGTCGGCGGCGCCGATCAGGCCGGCCGTGTTGCCCAGGGTGGCCAGCCGCAGCTCGGCGACCGGGCGGTGGCCACTGCCGGTCAGCTGCGCTTCGTACGTCGTGCGCATCGGCTCGAGCACGAGGTCGCCGGCCTCGGCCACTCCTCCGCCGAGCACGATCACGCCGGGGTCGATGACTGCCGCGAGCTGCGCGGCACCCTCACCCAGCCAGCCGCCGAGCTCGGCGAGGCGGGCGATCGCGAACGCGTCGCCGGCCTTGGCGGCCTCGGTGATCATCGGGCCCTCGATGGCCTCCACGTCGCCGCCGGCCAGCTCGAGTACGGCGGACGCGGCCCGCGCGTCCTTCGTGGCGGCCGCCCGGGCCTGGGTCTCCAGGGACGTGCCCGAGCCGTACTGCTCCAGGCAGCCTCGCTGGCCGCACCCGCACTGGCGGCCCTCGCGTTCGATGCGGATGTGGCCGATCTCGCCGGCGATGCCGAAACCGCCACGGTAGAGCTGGCCGTCGACCACGATCCCGCCGCCGACACCGGTGCCGACCGCGACCATCAGCAGGTCGTCGGCGTCGACCGCGGCACCGTAGGTGAACTCACCCCATGCGGCGGAGTTGCCGTCGTTCTCGACGACCACGGTGAGCCCGCACGACTCCTCGAGGCGCCCCTTCAGGTCCTCGTCACGCCAGGCCAGGTTCGGGGCGAAGTAGACCGTCGCCCGGGCCGCGTCGATGAAACCGGCCGCCGAGATGCCCACACCCACGACATCGCGATCGGCGCGCAGGGTGGACACCATCTCGGCGATGGACTCGACGATCGCCGCCGCGTCCTGGGCCGGTGACTCGACCTTGGCCTGCTCGAGCACCTGACCCGACTCGTCGACCAGGCCGCCTGCGATCTTCGTTCCACCCACGTCCACACCGATGGTCAGGCTCATGTGTTCAGTCCTCCGGCCAGTCCGCGTCGAGGTCGATGTGTTCGACTCCGTCGTCACGCTTCTTCGCGTCGTCGGGCACCGCACTGGCCATCAACGCTGCCGCGGCGTGCATCAACGACGCGCCCGCGACGGCCAGGTGGTTCTTCACCTCGGGGCTCAGCTCGCGCACCACGTGGACCGCCCGGCAGATCGGGCAGTAGGTGCACTCGGCAGCGCCGGTGGCGAGGTGCTCGTTCACATCATGGGCGGCATGGGCCGCGGCGCCCGCGAGGTCGCCGACGCCGGCGCCGAGGTCGGCGCCGTGGGTGCGGGCCCAACCGGACAGGGCACCGAACAGCTTGGCCGCCTCGTCGGCGACCGAACCGACGTCGTCCGGTCCGGGTGTGCTCCCTGGGCGGGTGTCGTCCCCGTCGGTCACGTTGTTCTCTCCTCGAATCGGACGTGCAGTGCGCCCTCGCTGACCTTGGCGCCGCTGACCTGGTGCCGGGCTAACCCGGCAGGCAGCGAGAGAAGACGACGATACGACCCCACGGTCACCACGAGTTCGTCGCCATGCCGCGCGAGATCGACGTCGGCCTTCTCGACGTTGGGCAGTGCCAGCTCGAGGACGGCGCCGGTCTCGGTGCGGGTGACCTTCATCGGCCCGTTGCCGGTGGGTGGTGCCAGCGGGTCCGTGCCGGCGTACACCTCGTCGGCCAGGCCGCGCAGGGCCTCGACGCCGACCGGCTCGCCGGTGCGGTAGACCGACCGCCAGATCGGCAGTCCCGGGAACGACTGGTCGACCTCGGTGAGCACCTTGGCCTGGGCCTCCACCCAGCCGGCCCGCCACGCGTCGCCCTCACCGACGGGGAAGACCCGGTTCGCGATGACGCCGTCGACGCGGTAGCCGAACAGGGACAGCGTCGTGAAGGAGCGGCGGGCCTCGGCGAGCACCACGGTCTCGGGCGTCATCACCAACCGCACGCTCGAGTCGGGGCCGGAGAGCAGTTCGCGCACCTCGTCGAGCTCGGCGTGCAGCCGCTCGACGGCGTCGAAGACGGAGTCGCCGGGCATGGGTACGCCGGCCGCGCGGGTCAGCACCGGCTTGAGCGCCTTGACCACCTTGCGCTCGAACGGGAAGACCCGCTGCATGTACCACCCGAGCGCCTCCGGCAGGGCGAGCAGTCGCAGGGTCTCCGCGGTCGGTGCACAGTCGACGACGATGACGTCCCACGTGCCCGAGAGGGCGTGCAGGCGCAGCTCGAGGAGGGCCAGCACCTCCTCGGCGCCGGGGATGACGGTGAGCTCCTCGGCCGCGACCGGGTCGACACCGACCACGTCGAGCACCGAGAGCAGGTAGCCCTGGATGTCGGCCCACGACTGCTCGAACCGTCGCTGGGCGTCGACCTGCTGCACGAAGAGGTTCTCGGCCACCTTGGTCGGCTCGGCGCCGACGGGCATGCCGAAGGCGTCGGCCAGCGAGTGCGCCGCGTCGGTGGACAGCACGAGGGTGCGCAGGCCACGGGCGGCAGCGAGTGCCGACGTACCGGCGGCGACGGTGGACTTGCCGACGCCGCCCTTGCCGGTGAAGAGGAGGATGCGCACGGTCAGGCGGGACCGGTCACAGGGACTCGACGTGCTTCTTGAGTCCCTTGAGCGCGGTGTCGATGAGGATCTTCTCGCCCTTGCGCTTGAGCATGCCGATCAACGGGATCGAGACGTCGAGGGACAGGCGGTAGGTCACCTCGGTGGAGCCGGCGCCGAGGGGCCGCAGGACGTAGGCGCCGTCGAGCGCGCGCAGCATCTTGCCCTCGACCAGGGTCCAGGTGACCTCACGGTCGCCATGCCAGGTGTAGGCGAGGGTGTACTCGTCCTTGATCGGCGAGACGTCGAGCTCGAAGAAGACCTGCGTGGCACGCCCGTCGTCGAAGGTGCCGAGCACGTCGGCGGTCTTCACACCCTTCGCCCACGCGGGGTACGCCGGGAAGTCGGCGATCACCTCCATCACGGACGCCGCCTCGGCGTCGATGACGATGGAGGACGTGGTCTGTTCGGCCATCGGTGTTTCCCCTTGGAGATGGGCGGTGTCGAGTCACGCGAGCCTACCGGATACCCGCGGTACGTGGATGGCCGGTAACGTGCGGGCGTACACCGTTCCCATGCAGTGCAGAAGGAGGCCGGCATGCGAGAGTTCGCCACGCCGTTGACCGTGGAGATTCCCGCGACTGGCAACGTGACCGACGACGTCGTCACCAATGCGCGTGACCACGCCGACTCGGTCGTGTTCAGTCGCCGGACCGGCGACGGTTGGGTCGACGTCACCGCCGCCCAGTTCCACACCGAGGTCACCGGTGTGGCCAAGGGACTCATCGCCGCCGGCATCGAGGCCGGTGACCGCGTCGCGATCCTCTCCAAGACCCGCTACGAGTGGACCCTCCTCGACTACGCCATCTGGTTCGCCGGTGCCGCGACCGTGCCGATCTACGAGACCTCCTCCGCCGACCAGATCGCCTGGATCCTGGAGAACTCCGGCACCAAGGCCGTCATCGCCGAGGGCGCCGACCACCTGGCCAAGGTCTCCGCCCTGCGCGGCAACCTGCCCGAGCTCAACCACGTGTGGACGATCGACGACAACGCCGTCGACGTACTCACCAGCCTGGGCGCCGACATCGACGACGAGACCCTGGAGAAGCGCCGGAGCGCGACCACGCCCCTCGACCTGGCCACCCTGATCTACACGTCCGGGACGACCGGCCGCCCCAAGGGCTGCATGCTCACCCACGGCAACTTCATGTTCGAGCTGGGTTCCGCGGTGCACGAGCTCGACCGGCTCTTCAAGGACGAGAACGGCTCGACGCTGCTGTTCCTGCCGCTGGCCCACGTGTTCGCCCGGATCATCCAGGTCGGTTGCGTCAAGGCACGGGTCCGCATGGGCCACTCGGCCGACATCAAGAACCTCGTGGACGACCTCGGCGTGTTCAAGCCGACGTTCATCCTCGCCGTGCCCCGCGTGTTCGAGAAGGTCTTCAACACCGCGTCGCAGAAGGCGTCGGCCGACGGCAAGGGCAAGATCTTCCAGCGTGCCGCCGACACGGCGATCGCCTGGTCCCGCGCGCAGGACGGCGGTCGGGTGCCCCTCCGGATCCGCGCCCAGCACGCACTCTTCGACCGGCTCGTCTACGGCAAGCTCCGCAACGCCCTCGGCGGCGAATGCCTGTACGCCGTCTCCGGTGGCGCACCACTCGGTGAGCGCCTGGGCCACTTCTACCGCGGCATCGGCCTGGTGATCCTCGAGGGCTACGGCCTGACCGAGACCACGGCGGCGCTGACCGTGAACCTGCCCGACGCCCAGAAGGTCGGCACCGTGGGACGCCCGCTCGGTGGCACGTCCGCCCGCATCGCCGACGACGGCGAGCTGCTCTTCAAGGGCGGCCAGGTCTTCGCCGGTTACTGGGACAACGAGCAGGCCACCTCCGAGGCGCTGACCGACGGCTGGTTCCACACCGGTGACGTGGGAGAGCTCGACGACGAGGGCTTCGTCCGCATCACCGGCCGCAAGAAGGAGATCCTGGTGACCGCCGGCGGCAAGAACGTCGCCCCGGCCGTGCTCGAGGACCGCCTGCGCGCCCACGCCCTGATCAGCCAGTGCATCGTGGTCGGCGACGGGGAGCCCTTCATCGGCGCGCTGGTCACCATCGACCCGGAGTCCTTCCCGCACTGGGCGCTCGAGAACGGCAAGAGCGGGTCGATCGCCGACCTGGTCGACGACGAGGACCTCCGCGCCGCAGTTCAGTCAGCGGTCGACGACGCCAACAACGCCGTCTCCAAGGCCGAGTCGATCCGCAAGTTCACCATCCTGCCGATGGACTGGACCGAGGAGGACGGCCAGCTCACGCCGTCGCTCAAGCTGAAGCGCAACGTCGTCATGCGCGAGCACCGCGCCGACGTGGCCGCGCTCTACGGCCACTGATCCACATCCTTCGCGGTGCCTCCGGCCGACAGGTCGGGGGCACCGCGTTCATTTCAGGCGGGTCACTTCAGGCGGGTCACTTCTCGCCGATCTTGCGGGCCACCGCGACGCGCTCCAGGGCCGTGGGGTGGCTGCCGAACCAGAACTGCGACCACGCCGGTGGCGTCGGGTCGCACACCGCGCCCAGGCACAGCTCGCGTTGCAGGTCCACCATGGCCGAGGCCGGGGTCACCGCGAGTGCGTCCACGTCGGCGCGCATCTCGATCCTGCGACTGATCGTGTTCTCGACCGGGCTGACGAAGAAGGTCGCCAACGCCAGCAGCGCCAGCACGGTCGCCACGGCGCGGGGGTCGGCCAGTCCCTCGACGCCGGCCCGCCTGCGCAGGCCCGGTCGGCCCATGATCAGTCCGAGCAGGCCCACCCCGACCAGTGCGCCGAAGGCACCGAGCGCGGTGCCGACCAGCACGTCGTCGTGCTTGGCGTGGGCGAGCTCGTGGGCCACCACCGAGAGCACCTGCTCGTCGGGCTGGTGGTCGACCAGGTTGTCGTAGACCACCACGCGCCGGGTGCCGCCGAAGCCGGAGACATAGGCGTTCAGGGTCGTCGTACGACGCGAGGCGTCGGCGACCAGCACGTCGTCGACCGCGACACCCTCCTGGTCGGCCAGGGCCAGGATCTCCTGGCGCATGGGCCCGTCGGGCATCGACGAGAAGTCGTTGAACACAGGCTCGACCACCACGGGGTAGAGGAACGAACCGCCCAGGAGGAGGACGACGTAGATGCCGGCCACGACGGCGGGCCACCAGGTGCGCCAGCGCCGGACGCAGCCGAAGAGCACGAGCAGGGCGATCGAGGTGAACACGATCGCGAGGCCGAGCCCCTTGACCTGGTCGAGCGCCCAGCCGCCCAGCCCCTGCGTGGTGAGCCCGTAGTCCACACGGTGGTCGCGCAGGGCCACCGCGAAGGGCAGCGTCGCCAGCCGTCCGATGACGAGCACGGCAGCGGTGAGCCCGACGACCGTGACCGGCCACGGCCAGGACCGACGGCCCAGGAGCCGGGTGCCGAGCCGGGTGAAGCCGAGCACGCACGAGACCACGAGCGAGACGGCGAGCGACGACCAGCTCAGGATGCGCGACAGGCGCGCGAACTCCTCACCGCGCTCCAGCTGTGCCCTCGTGAGCACGTCGGTGGCCGGAACGGGATCGGGAGCGCCTCCCGGGACCGGCTGCCACGGCACGAGCACGGCCGCGACCAGCACGAAGAGCAACGCCCCGCCCAGGGTCAGCACCCACAGCTGGCGACGGGTCACGAGGCCGGTCCGCTGCTCCCCCGCGATCACCGTGCCAGTCTCTCGAGCTCCCTGCGCCACCGTTGCACCAGTTCCTTCTCGCCGAATCCGTAGACCTGCTGGAGTGCAGCGCCCACCGGTGCGCCGTCCGACACCTCGTCGTACAGCCTCAGCAGGTCCTGCTCGGAACCAGTCTGCGCCAGCAGCCGACAGGCCAGCCACGCGGCCTCGTACGACGCCCCGAGGTGGGTGGTGTGCGTGTCGAACTCGTTGCCCGCCGGCAGGTGCCGGGGCGCCCCGTCCCGGCGTACCTGCGCCAGGACCTGGCCCGCGGTGACCGACAGGGGCAGGGTGGCGTCGCGCAGCGCCACGTAGTCGGCGAAGCCCTCGAGCAGCCACAGCGGCGTGTTCGACGCGGTCGCGGCGCCCGTGGCCACGTGCACGAGCTCGTGGGTGGTGACCACCTGGGCACCGTTGCGTCGTAGCCCCGAGAAGACCTCCGGGTTCACGAAGACGTGCACCGGCGCCGACGGAGAGAGCGACCCGTCGACCGTGGTGGTCACCGCGGCGATCTCGGCGTACTCCCCGGGGTCGGCGGCCAGCACCCCGTCGAGCTGCTCGTCGGACTCCGGCACCACCATCACGAGCTTCTGGCGCCACGGCGGGAGGACCTCCCCGACCGCACGCACCGCCACCCTGGCCTGCCGCGCGAACCGGTTGACGGGCTGGTCCCCCGCTGCCATCACGAGCGCCTGCGGAGTGCGGCTTACGTTGAGCGCGGTGGCCAGCCACAGGGGCGTACGACGACCGCCGCCACCGACGTCGACCAGCACCGCGTGGTCGCCCTCGCGCGCGAAGACGAACGTGACCTCGGCGTGGGCCTCACGTGGGTCGTAGCCGGCGAAGCGCCAGGTGGTGTCCACCGCGGCGGCCCACTGTCCGTCCGGGAGCGTGGCGGTGAGGGCGGCATCCTCGTCGACGTAGCGGACCGTGAAGCCGGCGACGCGGAGCTTCTCGGCGTTGTCGACCGCGGTCTCGGCCAGCTCGCCGGCGTCGGGGTGGAGTCGCGCCCGGTCGCGCGCGCCGACCGCCGTCTGCAGGTCCGCCAGCGCCGCGGCGGCGAGGTCCTGGCGGGCCGACGGTGAGTCCAGGACCCGCGGCGTCCCGGCGTCGTCGTCCTGGCGGAGCCAGAAGGCGAGCACGCCCGCCACAAGGGCAAGCGAAAGGCCGGCCACCCACCAGAGTGGGCGACCGGCCTTCGATGCTGAGCTGTCGTTCAGGGTGGTGCCGATCAGCCCGGGCGGACTGCGCCGGAGTACGGCATGGAGAAGACCCCGGCGGTGGTGACGCCGCTGCCCGGGTTGGCCGCGTGCACGATCATGCCGTTGCCGATGTACATGCCGACGTGGCTGACCGGGCTGTAGTAGAACACCAGGTCGCCGGGCTGCAGGTCGCCCGAGGAGACGCTCGTGCCGGAGCCCATCTGGGCGCTCGAGGAGTGCGGCAGGCCGACCCCGGCCTGCGCCCACGCCATCATGGTCAGGCCGGAGCAGTCGAACGCGCTCGGACCGGCTGCGCCGTAGACGTAGGCGTCGCCGACCTGGGCCATCGCGTAGTTCACCGCAGCGGCGGCACGGCCGGAGGCCGGCACGTTGGTGGGCAGACGCGTGGTGCCGCGGCTGGCCTCGGTGTCGAGCCGGGCCCGCTCCTCTTCCTCGAGCTTGCCGAGCAGCTCCTTGGCCTCGGCGAGCTTGGCGTCGGCCTCGTCCTTGTTCTCCTCGAGGTCGGCCTGGGCGTCGGCGAGCTCGTCGGCGCGCTCCTGGGTCGCCTCGCGGCGGATCTCCAGGGAGTCGGTCTCACGGGTGTAGTCCGCGACCGTGTCGGCCTGCACGTCGTTGTAGTTCGAGACCGTGTTGAGGTCGGAGAGGAACTCGTCGGGGCTGTTGGAGAGCACCAACTGGCCGGTCGTCGAGATGTCCTGGCCTTCGTACTGCGCGGCCACGGCGTCGCTGACCGTGCTGGTCATCGAGTCGACCTTGGCCTGCTGCTTCTTCTCGTCGGCCTTCAGGGCGGCGAGGTCGGCCTCGAGGTCGTCGAGCTTGAGCTTTGCGTCGTTGGAGCGCTCGGAGGCCTGCTCTGCCTGGTGGTAGAGCTTGTCGACGCGGGCCTTGACATCGTCGATGTCAGGCTCGGCGTTGCCCGGCGCTGCGGGGATGGCGGTGATGCCGATGACTGCAATGGCGCTGCTGGCCAGGCCAGCAAGAATGCGCTTCCGTCCGTGGTGCATGTAGCGGACGTACTCCCTCTTTGTCGACGCCTACCGGGTGAGCTGACGGGTTCGGGCACAAAGAAGCCCTACACACGCTCCACGGATCGCTCCGCCTTGCGTGTGATTCACCCCAGGGATACGTGGGTCCCCGGTTTCTCCGCCTCGGACTTCCCCGTCCGCGGCATCGAATTCGGCGTGGCACCCGAGCCGGTCCTGTTTGACCAACTGGTACGGGCACCTGAAGCAGCAAGATTAGACGTGGTTGCACTCCGCGGCAAACCCTCGGAGCGGATGTCGCGGGGTGTTTCATGCCACGGCGGCGCGCCGTGACGTGTCATGCGTCACACCAGCCCCACGCGAGGCAGCGTGGGAGCTGTCGGCTCGGCCGGGGCAGGCCGGGCGGGAGGCGGGCTCAGGCGGACTCGACCTCAGGACCGGCCAGCGGCGTCACCATGCGCAGCGGCGGCACCAGGCCCGAGTCGGCGAGCACGTCGAGGGCCCGCTGCTCGTCGTCGTCGAACGCCAGCTCGGGCGGCGGCCCGAGCAGCACGGTCACCACACAGTCGTGGCAGGCCAGGCCGCGGACTTCGCAGCTGTCACAGTCGATTCGCAAGGTCATGGGTGTCCTCGTCTCTCATCGGTCCGGGAGGGGAAGTTCCCGGCTGTGACGCACTCTGGCAGTGACCACCGACAACGGTCCGGGACCGCCGGACCACACACCGGGCAGCGGGCCGGTCGGCCCGACCGCGGGGCGGTCTCGGGGCTCAGCGGGCGAGGAGGGCCACGAGCGCCGACGAGGCCATCGGCTTGGCACCGGACCGGCGTACGTCGCCGGCGATCTCCCGGTCGGAGGAGACGACCACCACGACCCGTCCCTGTGGCTCGGCCGCGACGAGGTCGCGGATGACGTCGTCGGCGATGACGCCCTCGGGACTGAAGAGCACCTTGACGCCGCGGGGCGCGTTGACCGGGCCGCGCGAGGACTGCGCTGCCGCGTCGAACACGACGGTGGTGTCGACCCCGGTGCGCGCGATCAACGGCGCGAGCCCGTTGAGGAGGCGGATCCGCTGGGCCTCGAGCGTCGAGTCGGGCCAGGCCGTCTTGCTGACGTTGTAGCCGTCGATGATCAGCCGCGCCCGGGGCATGGCGAGGAACTGTTCGAGCAGCGCCGGGCTGGACGGGCCCAGCGAGCCGGCCGCGCTCGGCGTACGCGTGCCGGCGAGCGCGAGGTCGGCCTCGACGGCGTCCGCCGGAGAGCCGGTGACGGTCGGCAGGGCCAGCTCGCGGCGCAGTCCCTGGCCGGCATCGAGCAAGGTGTCGAGCAGGACCCGGGCACGGAGGGTGGCGGCGTCCTTGTCGGTGCGCACCTCGCGGCGGGCGGCCGACAACGTGGCCTGGAGCTCTTCGACCTGGGCGCGCAGGCGTCGGGACTCGGACTCGGCACTGGCCAGGCCGGCCTCCGCCTTGAGTCGCACCTCCTCGGCCAGCACGATCGCCTTCTCGGCATCGGCGCTGGTCGAGCGTCCGGAGGCCCGGGCCTCCCCCAGCTTGCGACGCAGGGACGCGTTCTCGGTCTTGAGCTCGGCGACCTGGTCCTTGTGCTCGGCCTTGAGCTGCTTGATGCGCCCCTCGGCCTGGTCGACCTTCGCCTGGAGCCGCTCGAGCTGGGCAGTGTCGACGGTGGCCTCACCGGTGCCGATGCGCGCACACGCGTCGGCGTACGAAGCCTCCCACCCCTCCGGACGCAGGAGCCACAGGAACGCCGCCAGCTCCACCGGGTCAGCCGCCTCGGGGGCGACACCGTCGCCGATCGCCTCCGCGAGGTCGGGCTGGGTGGCCGCGACCTGGGTGGAGAGGTGGCCGCGGAAGTCGTCGTCGGTCTCGAGGGCCGCCGCGATCTGGGTGCCGCCGAGCCGGGCCCGGCGGTTGGGGGCGAAGGACGCGACCTTGCGCAGGGAGGCCGGCAGCTCGCTCACCTTCGGCAGGGCGTCGGCGGCGAGGGAGAGCACGCGGGCGCGCACCGGCTCGGGCATCTGCCCGCCGGTCCGCTCCGCTGCGCCCGTCGCCATGGGTCAGTCCTTGGCCGGGTCCTCGGACACGGCCGCCTCGTTGCGGTCGATCAGCTCGATCGCGTCGTCGCGACCGCACCAGCGGCAGGACACCGACTCGACGGTCTCGGCCTTCACCTCGGTGCTCTCGACGACCGGCTCCCCGGACAGGTCGAAGTGCCAGTACTCCGCCGTACGGCGTGTGCGGGTCACGTCGAAGCGCGTCAGGTTGCCGCACCCACCACACCGCCAACGGTTGGTCGTGTCGGGAATCTGTGCGGTCACGGGGGCTCCTTCAGGGTTGCTTGACGAACATCCCCAGCCTATGGGGCGCGCCCTGCCGGGATTGTCGGTGCCCACATCTAGCGTCGGGGACATGAGCAATGCGGTTCAGGGTGCGCCTTCCCGATGGGAGGTGCAACGCAGTTTCGACGAGCTCGGCCGACCCCTCCGCGACATCACCTTCTGCGTGGTCGACCTCGAGACCACCGGGGGTTCGGCGGCGGCGGGTTCGATGATCACCGAGATCGGCGCGGTCAAGGTGCGCGGCGGCGAGATCCTCGGCGAGTTCCAGACCCTGGTGAACCCCCACGACACCATCCCGCCCTTCATCGCCGTGCTGACCGGCATCACCAACTCGATGGTCGCCGACGCTCCCCCGATCGAGTCCGCGCTGCCTGCGTTCCTCGAGTTCGCCGCCGGCTGCGTGCTGGTGGCCCACAACGCACCCTTCGACGTCGGGTTCCTCAAGCACTTCGCCGAGCAGCAACAACGCCCGTGGCCGCGCTTCGAGGTGCTCGACACCGCCAAGCTGGCCCGCCGGGTGATCACCCGGGACGACGCCCCCAACTGCAAGCTCTCCTCCCTGGCGGTGCTGTTCAACGCCGACACCACGCCCAACCACCGGGCACTCTCCGACGCCCGCGCGACCGTCGACGTGCTCCACGGGCTGATGGAGCGCCTGGGCGCCCTCGGCGTGCACACCCTCGAAGAGCTCCAGACCTTCTCCTCCCGGGTCAGCTCGGCGCAACGCAAGAAGCGCCACCTCGCCGAGCGGCTCCCCCATGCACCGGGCGTCTACCTCTTCCGCGACGCCAGCGACCGGGTCCTCTACATCGGCACGTCCCGCGACCTGCGCACCCGTGTGCGTTCCTACTTCACGGCCTCCGAGACCCGCTCGCGCATGGGTGAGATGGTGCGGCTCGCCACCAAGGTCACCGGCATCGAGTGCGCCACCGTGCTCGAGGCCCAGGTCCGCGAGCTGCGCCTGATCGCCGAGCACAAGCCGACCTACAACCGCCGCTCGCGCTTTCCCGAGAAGGTGCACTTCCTCAAGCTCACTCGCGAAACGTGGCCGAGGCTGTCCCTGGTCCGCAAGGTGCTCGACGACGACGCCGACTACCTCGGACCCTTCTCGTCGCGGCAGACCGCCGAGCGCTCGTTGGCCGCCCTGCACGAGGCCTTCCCGATCCGCCAGTGCACCGACCGGCTCGGCGCCACCCCGACCCGCTCCCCCTGTGTGCTGGCCGAGATGGACCGTTGCCTCGCGCCCTGCGACGGCAGCACCGACGAGTCGGCGTACGCCGCCGTGGTCAGCAGGCTGCGCGACACACTGCTCCACGACCCCGACGAGGTCGTCGAGACGATCAACCAACGCATGGCCCAGCTCGCCGACGACGAGCGCTTCGAGGAGGCCGGGGTGCACCGCGACCGGTTGGCCTCGTTCCTCCGCGCCGCGGCCCGCACCCAGCGGCTCTCCGCCCTGTCCCGGTGCACCGAGGTGGTCGCGGCCCGCCGCGAGGACAACGGTCGCTGGTCGGTGCACGTGGTGCGCCACGGGCGCCTGGCGGCCGCCGGCGTGATCCCCGCCGGCACCGACGCCCACCAGTTCGTCGCCGACCTGAAGGCCTCCGCCGAGGCCGTCGCCGACGCACCCGGCCCGGTGCCCGCCGCCTCGGCCGAGGAGTCCGAGAAGGTGCTCACCTGGCTCGAGTCCGACGGCATCCGCCTGGTCGACGTCGACGGCGAATGGACCTGCCCGCTGCGTGGTGCGCGCCGCCACCTCGCCCTGCACGACGCGGTGAACCAGTCGCGGTTGTCCCTCGTGCCCTTCGACGACCGCCGCGACATCACGACCGTCCACCAGCCCGCCCGGTGACCCCGCATCCACCCTGAGTCGGTCCACGCCCGTCCGGGTCACCCGCTACCGTTGACCGTGTGATCACCGCCATCGTCTTCGTCCACGCCGACGTCTCCCGCATCCCCGAGGTCGCCGAGTCGATCGCCGCCCTCGAAGGGGTCAGCGAGGTCTACTCGGTCACCGGGGAGATCGACCTGATCGCCCTGGTGCGCGTGAAGAACCACGACGACGTCGCCGACGTCGTCGCCGATCGCCTCAACAAGGTCGACGGGGTCACCGCCACCGAGACGCACATCGCGTTCCGTGCCTACTCCCAGCACGACCTCGAGTCCGCGTTCTCCCTCGGCCTGGACTGACCGCAGCGGCTGCGGCCAGCAGCATCTCCCCAACGCCGACCCGAGGACGCCGCTAGCCTTCGCCCATGGACTGGCTCTCCGACCACTGGCTCGACATCCTCGGGTGGGGTGGCAGCACACTGCTGGTCTTCTCCCTGATGCAGGCCCGCGTGCTGCGCTTCCGGGTGCTCAACCTGGTCGCCTGTCTCGTCCTGGCCGTGTTCAACGGGCTCCTGGAGATCTGGCCGATGCTCGCCATGAACATCGTGCTCAGCGTGATCAACCTCTGGTTCATCGTGAGGCTGGTCTCGGCGCGTGACGACGCCACAGTCTTCGAGGTGCTCGAGGTCCGGCCCGACGACGCGTACGTCGCCCACGTGCTGCGCGGCAACCGGGCCGACATCGTGAGATTCCAGCCGGACTTCGACGCTCCTGCGTCGGACGACACCGTCTTCCTCGTCCAGAAGGGCCAGGAGACCGTCGGAGTCGTGGTGCTGGCCGTCGACGCCGGCACCGCCCACGTGCGACTCGACTACGTGACGCCGCGATTCCGCGACTTCTCGCCCGGCCGGTTCGTGTGGCGCAGCAGCAGCCTGCTCCGCGACCACGGCATCCGGCGCGTGGTCACCTCTCCCACCATGGTCGGCCCCTACTACGACAGGCTCGGCTTCACCCACGACGGCTCGTCGTACGCGCTCGACGTGTAGCCGGTCACTCCCCGGCCCGACGTACGACGAACGTCGGCGGCGTGGTCAGGCTGCGACCCACGACGCAGTAGCGCTCGGTGGCCGCGGCCAGCTTCGCGAGGAGCGCGTCGTCGGCGCTGGTCTCCAGCTCGGCGACCACCACGACGTCGCAGACCCCGACGGGTGCGTCGCGGTCGAGGCCGAGGGTGCCCCGGGCGTCGAAGGTGCCGTCCACCCGCAGGTGGGCGCCGGCAATCTCCACGCCGTACGCCGTCGCGACGGCACGGAGCGTCACTCCGGCACACGCAAGAAGGGCCTGGAGCAACAGGTCGCCACTGCAGGCGTCGTCGCCGGTGCCACCGGTGGCCGGGTGCAGGCCGGCCCGGACCGGCCCGGCGAATCCCTCGACGGTGCAGGTGACCCCGTCGTCCCGGTAGTCAGCGACGGCCGACACGGGGGTGACGGCGTCGGACGGGTTCGTGCGGTAGCGCGCCTTGAGCGGCGCCTGCGCGGCTCGCAGTTCCTCGGCATCCATGCGTCCATGGGAGCACGGAACAGCCCCCGGAGTGGAGAAGCGTCGGGATCAGGCCTCGGCGCAGGCGCTGACCCAGCGGGCCAGGGCAGCCTTGGCGGCACCGCTGTCGATCGCCGCACGGGCCCGCTCCATGCCGGCCGCCACGCCCGCGGCGACGTCGTCGGTCTCGCCCGCGTGCACCGCGAGGGCCGCACCCGCGTTGAGCACGACGGCGTCCCGGACCGGTCCGGGCTCTCCGTCGAGGACCCGGCGAATGACGTCGGCGTTGTGCGCGGTGTCGCCGCCCCGGAGGTCCTCGGCGGTGGCCAGCGGAATGCCCAGCTCTCGGGGATCGATGCTGGACTGCTCGATCGACCCGTTGCGCACGGCCCAGACGGAGGACGTCGTCGTCGTGGTCAGCTCGTCGAGCCCGTCGTCGCCTCGGAAGACCAGGGCGTCGACGCCACGGTGGGCGAAGACACCGGCCAGCACCGGTGGCATGTCGGGAAAGGCGCAGCCGATGGCCGCGGCCGCCGGCTGGGCCGGGTTGGACAACGGACCGAGGATGTTGAAGAACGTGGCGATGCCGAGCTCCTTGCGCGGCACGCCGGCGTGGCGCAGGGCCGAGTGGAAGATCGGCGCGAAGCAGAAGGTGATCCCGGCCTTGGCCGCGACCTCGGCGACGGCGTCCGGTGCGAGGTCGAGTCGGACCCCCATTGCTTCGAGCACGTCGGCGGAACCCGACTTCGACGAGGCCGACCGGTTGCCGTGCTTGACCACCAGGGCACCTGCGCCGGCCGCGACGATCGCCGACATCGACGAGATGTTCACCGAGAAGGAACGGTCACCACCGGTGCCCACGATGTCGACGCTGCGACCGGGGATCTTCAGTGGCGTGGCCTTCTCGAACATCGCGTCGACCAGTCCGGTGACCTCCTCGACGGTCTCGCCCTTGGTGCGCAGCGCGACCGCGAAGGCGGCGATCTGCGACGGCGTGGCCGACCCGGAGAGGATCTCGCCCATGGCCCAGCGGGTCTGCTCGGCGGACAGGTCCGTGCGACCGATCGCCGTGGTGAGTACGTCGGGCCAGGTCAGGGCGCTCACGTGGCCGGCACCCGTGAGCGGAGCAGCCCGATCACGGATTCGGCGAGCTGGATCGGGTCGATCGGGTGCGACACGGCGGCCTCTGCCCGCGACCACGTGGCCAGCCAGGCGTCCTGCGGCCGACCGGTCAGCACCAGCACGGGCGGGCACTCGTAGATCTCGTCCTTGAGCTGCTTGGCGATGCCCATGCCGCCCGCCGGGACCGCCTCGCCGTCGAGGATCGCGAGGTCGACGTTGCCGGCGTCCATGTGCTGGATCACGACGGGCTCGGTGGCGACCTCGACGTACTCGAACTCGGGCAGGTCGGGGTGCGGACGGCGGCCGAGGGCGAGGATCACCTGCTGCCTGATGTTGACGTCGTCGCTGTAGACCAGGATCTGGAGCGGGGGCGCAGTGGTGTCGGTCACGGTGTCGATGCTATCCGGCGTCGGTGCCGGTGGTCTCGCGAGGTGGTTTCGACGCGTTCTCGGCCCGGGCCTCCTCGCGGTCCAGCCGGCGGTCCTCGCGCCTCGCCTCGGCGATCGACGCGCGCACCCACTGGGTGAACAGCACCCCGAAGAAGATCAACCCGATCAGGTCACCCGAGGCCCAGAGGATGCCGCCGGCCAGGTGCTGGTCGGAGGCGATGGACGGGAGCCAGGAGCCCATCGGGCCCTCGCGGAGCTCCCGGTAGTGGTCGCCGCCGATCATCGACTGCTGGTCCATGATCGTGATCCCGAGGAACGCGTGGAACGGCAGTGTCAGGACGATCAGCAGCAGGCGGAACGGGTAGCCCACGCGTCCCGGGACCGGATCGATGCCGAGCAGCGGCCAGAAGAACAGGGCACCCACCGTCACCAGGTGCACGTGCATGATCTCGTGGACGTACGTCGAGCTCAGCGAGGCGTCGTACCAACCGGAGAAGTAGAGCGCCCACGGCGAGAGCACGTAGAGCGCGAAGGCCAGCGGCGGGAAGGCGAGCACCGCCGCCACCCGCGAGTGCAGGGCGATCAGCAGCCACCCGCGAGGACCCCTGCTCGACGTGCCGGGCAGGGTGCGCAGGGCGAGCGTCACCGGAGCGCCCAGCGCCAGGAACAACGGCACCCACATCGACAGGATCATGTGCTGCACCATGTGCACGCTCAGCAGCGTCGTGTCGTACGTCGACACCCCCGAGGCGGTCACGAAGAGGAAGCCGCCCATGCCGGCCACCACGAAGGCCAGCGTCCGCCCGATCGGCCAGTGGTCGCCACGGCGCCTCAGCACCACGACTCCGGTCAGGTAGAGCCCGGTCACCCAGACTGCTCCGATGAAGAGCAACGGGTCCAGGGTCCAGGCGGTGAAGACACGCCCGAAAGTGAATTCGGGGAGGTCGACACCGGCCGTGAAAGGCGCGATCACACGGGGAAAGTCCACGGTGTGAACTTTATGACGCCCAAGATCAGGGGGTCGGGGTGCCCTCCGGCCGCGGTACAGACATAATGAGGCCCGTGGCGACTGCAACTGCGATTCCGGCGTCCCGTCTTCACGGGCATCATGACCGTCCCAGCATGGTCAGCGTAGGCACGATCATCTGGCTCTCCAGTGAGCTGATGTTCTTTGCTGCGCTGTTCGCGTGCTACTTCACGATCAGGGCCCAGAGCTCTGCCCTGTGGGCGAGCGAGACGGAGCTCCTGAACATCCCGTTCTCCTCGGCGAACACCACGATCCTGGTGCTCTCGTCGGTGACCTGCCAGCTGGGCGTCTTCGCCGCCGAGCGCGGCCAGGTCGGGCGCACGGGCTCTGTCTTCAACGTGAAGGGCTGGGGCCTGCGGGAGTGGTTCATCCTCACGTTCATCATGGGCGCCGTCTTCATCGGTGGTCAGGCCACCGAGTACGCCGAGCTCATCCACGAGGGCCTCACCATCCCGGCCAACGCCTACGGCACGGTCTTCTACCTGACCACCGGCTTCCACGGCATCCACGTGACCGGCGGCCTCATCGCCTTCCTGTTCGTCCTCGGACGGACCTACCTCGCGCGCAAGTTCACCCACGAGCAGGCGGTGAGCGCGATCGTCGTGTCCTACTACTGGCACTTCGTCGACGTCGTCTGGATCGCGCTGTTCGCGACCATCTATCTGATCAAGTAAGCCCGAAAGATCTAGGACCTAGGGACTGAACGTGCGTCTTCTCAATCGCCCACTCAACCGTGTGGCCGGCCGGCTCTCGCGGCACCGCAGGCGTCCCCTCGCCGGGCTGCTCGTGATGCTTCTCGGGCTGTTCTTCACCGGTGCCCTCTACGCCGCGTTCGCGCCGGCGTCTGCCGACAAGCAGAACGGCACCGATGATGCCGAGATCGCGCAGGGCCGCGAGCTGTTCCTCGTGGGCTGCGCCTTCTGCCACGGCCAGAACGGTGAAGGCATCACCAGCCAGACCGGCCAGCTCGGCCCGTCGCTGGTCGGTGTCGGCGCTGCCGCCGTCGACTTCCAGGTCGGCACCGGCCGTATGCCGATGGTCCAGCCCGGCCAGCAGGCCGCGGTCAAGGACAAGGTCTACACCGACGACGAGGTCAAGGCCCTCTCGGCGTACGTCGCCTCGCTCGGCCCCGGCCCGTCGATCCCCACCGAGGACGACTACTCGATCGACCACCTGAGCAAGGACGAGCAGCGCGAGGCCATCGTCAAGGGCGGCCAGCTGTTCCTGGCCAACTGCTCGGCCTGTCACAACTTCGAGGGCTCGGGCGGAGCCATGCCCGAGGGCAAGAAGGCCCCCAGCCTGCGCAAGACCTCGGACAAGCACCTCTACGAGGCCATGCTGACCGGCCCGCAGCAGATGGACGTCTTCTCCAACGGCAACATCGCCCCCGAGGACAAGGCCGCGATCATCGCCTACCTCAACTCCATCGAGGAGAACCCCGGGTACGGCGGCTTCAGCCTCGGCGGCATCGGCCCCGTGAGCGAGGGCATGTTCGCCTGGCTCCTGGGCATCGGCGGCCTGATCGGCTTCGCCTACTGGATCGCGGCGCACTCCGCGCGCTCCGAGAAGACCGAGCACAGCGAGGAGACGCCCGCGTGAGCGACCACCACGACACCGAGTCGAACCACCTTCCGGCCTCCGTCGAGGAGCCGATCGCGAACCCGGGCCTCCCGGCCCACAAGCCGCGCCCGACCGACGTCGACGTCAAGGCCGAGCGCCGTGCCGAGCGACAGGTCGCCGCCTTCTTCGTCCTGTCGATGATCTGCGCCGTGCTGTTCTGCGTCGCCTACTTCACCCTCGACATCAAGGACGAGACCGACACGTTCATCGGCCTCGGCGCCTCCAACGTCGCCCTCGGTGCGACGCTGGGCCTGGCCCTGATGTTCATCGGCATCGGCGTCATCCACTGGGCCCGCAAGCTCATGGGCGACGTCGAGATCTTCGAGATGCGCCACCCCGCGGCGTCCTCCCCCGAGGACCGCGAGGAGACGCTGGCGCAGCTTTCCGCCGGTCTCGAGGAGTCGGGCATCGCCCGTCGTCCGCTGATCCGCAACACCATGCTCGGTGCCATGGGCATGCTCGGCCTGCCGCTGATCGTGGGCCTGCGGGACCTCGGCACCCTGCCCGGCAAGAAGCTCGAGAGCACCGTCTGGGCCAAGGGCACCCGCATCGTGCGCGACGTGACCGGCACCCCGGTCAAGCCGAGCCAGCTCGAGGTGGGCGACCTGATGAACGCCCAGCCCGAGGGTCTGGTCACCCTGCACCACGAGGAGGACGTCGCCGAGGGTGAGGCCCGCGGCGTCGAGTACCTCGAGGGTGTCGACCTCCAGGTCGCCAAGTCCAAGGCTGCCGTGATCCTGCTCCGCATGGAGCCCAAGGACCTCACGTTCTCCGAGCGCAGCCCGCAGAACTGGCAGGTCGACGGCATCGTGGCCTACTCCAAGATCTGCACACACGTCGGTTGCCCGATCTCCCTGAACGAGCAGCAGAGCCACCACCTGCTCTGCCCGTGCCACCAGTCGACCTTCGACCTCGCCGATGGCGGGCGCGTCGTGTTCGGTCCGGCTGCCCGCCCCCTCCCCCAGCTCCCGCTGAGGGTGGAGAATGGCTACCTCGTGGCACAGAGCGACTTCAGGGAACCAGTCGGACCTAGCTACTGGGAGCGTGACTCCAAATGAGCACATCCGCGAACGTGGGCGGCTCCGTGGCCTCCACCAACGGCAAGAGCGCGGCCTCGGCCAAGAAGGCCGGCCGCGGTGCCAAGGTCGTCGGCTGGGCCGACGAGCGGCTCGGCCTGGCCACTGCCGCCAAGAAGAACCTGCGCAAGGTCTTCCCGGACCACTGGTCCTTCATGCTCGGCGAGATCGCGCTGTGGAGCTTCGTCGTACTCCTCATCACCGGCGTCTTCCTGACCTTCTGGTTCAAGCCGTCGATGGTCGAGGTCCAGTACTTCGGCTCGTACGCCGAGCTCAACGGCATGCACATGTCCGAGGCCTTCGCCTCGACGCTGGACATCTCGTTCGACGTCCGCGGCGGCCTGATGGTGCGCCAGATGCACCACTGGGCGGCCATGCTCTTCATCGCCGCGATGCTCGTGCACATGATGCGCGTCTTCCTGACCGGCGCGTTCCGCAAGCCGCGTGAGGTCAACTGGATCATCGGCGGTGTGCTGATCCTGCTGGGCATCGTCGAAGGATTCGCGGGCTACTCGCTCCCCGACGACCTGCTCTCCGGCACCGGCATGAGAATCGCCGACGGACTGGTCAAGGCCACCCCGGTGGTCGGCACCTACATGTCGTTCTTCATGTTCGGTGGTGAGTTCCCCGGCGACGACATCATCCCGCGCCTCTACATGGCGCACATCCTGCTGATCCCGGGCCTGATCCTGGCCCTGATCGCGGCCCACATGCTGCTGCTCGTCTACCACAAGCACACGCAGTGGCCTGGCCCCGGACGCACCGAGGAGAACGTCGTCGGCTTCCCGATGCTCCCGGTCTACATGGCCAAGGCCGGTGGCTTCTTCTTCATCGTGTTCGGCATGTGCGCCCTGATGGGTGGCCTGCTGACGATCAACCCGGTGTGGAAGTACGGGCCCTACGACCCGTCGAAGGTGACCGCAGGCTCGCAACCCGACTGGTACATGGGTATCGCCGAGGGCCTGCTGCGCATCATGCCCGGCTGGGAGACGCACCTCTGGGGCCACACTCTCTCGTGGAACATCTTCCTGCCCGGCCAGATCCTGCCCGTGGCCCTGCTCGTGACGGTGCTGGCCTGGCCGTTCCTGGAGGCCTGGGTGACCGGCGACAAGCGGGAGCACCACCTGCTCCAGCGTCCGCGCAACGCCCCCGGGCGCACCGCCTTCCTGTCCGCGATGATCACCCTCTACGGGCTGCTCTGGGCCGCCGGCGGCAACGACGTGCTCGCCGTGCTGTTCCACCTGAACCTGAACCACATCACCTACTTCATGCGTGGTGCAGTGTTCGTCATCCCGGTGATCGTGTTCATCTTCACCAAGCGGTGGTGCATCTCGCTGCAGCGTCACGACAACGAGAAGCTGCTGCACGGCTACGAGACCGGCATCATCATGCGGTCCGCGGAGGGCGGCTACACCGAGCGTCACCTGCCGATCAGCGCGGACAGCGCCTACACGCTCACCGCGCGTGACCGTGACCAGGTGTTCGTCCCGGGCTCGGGTGTCGACGCCAACGGCGTGGCCTCCAAGGACGGCAAGCTCGACGGCGTCCGCGGCAAGTTGTCCACGGCCCTGTTCGCCGACAACATGCAGAAGCCGACCGCCCAGGAGCTCGAGGAGGCGCACCACCACGCCGACGACGAGCACGCCCACGAGATCGAGGCCGGTCTCGACCACTCGGCGGACGGCCACCAGTTCGACGGCCGTCACCCGGTCGACGGTGAGGCCCTGCGCGGCGATCACTGATCCCCGGGTCAGCCCACAGCACCACCCGAACCCCGCACCACCTCCTCGGAGGTAGTGCGGGGTTCGTCATTGATCGACCTGTCGCCAGTTCCGGTCGACCCGTCGCCAGCCCGGCCGTTGGGCGCGTCCGGGAATGTCCGCGCCCCACCTTTGGTTGAATCTTCAACACTTGCTGTGGAGGAGATCCCATGAACGTCAAGCTCGGACTCGACACCTTCGGCGACGTGACCGTCGACCCCGACGGCACGAAGTTGAGTCATGCCGAAGTGCTGCGCAACGTCGTCGACGAGATCGTGCTGGCCGACCAGGTCGGCGTTGACGCGTTCGGCGTCGGTGAGCACCACCGCGACGACTTCGCCGTCTCGGCCCCCGACGTGGTCCTGGCTGCTGCCGCCTCGCGCACCGAGCGGATCATCCTCGGTACGGCGGTCACCGTGCTCTCCTCCGACGACCCCATTCGGGTCTACGAGCGCTTCGCCACTCTCGATGCAATCTCGAACGGCCGGGCCGAGGTGACCCTGGGGCGGGGTTCCTTCACCGAGTCCTTCCCGCTCTTCGGCCTTGACCTGGGCGACTACGAGGTGCTGTTCGAAGAGAAGCTCGACCTGTTCGCAGCCCTGCGGCGGGAGGACGCCGTCTCGTGGAAGGGCACCACCCGGCCCGCCCTCGAGCCCACCCACGTCTACCCCAAGACCGAGCGCGGCACGTTGAGCACCTGGATCGGCGTCGGTGGCTCACCCGAGTCCGTCGTACGCGCAGCTCGGCACGGCATCCCGATGATGCTGGCCATCATCGGCGGAGATCCGGCCCGCTTCGCACCGTTCGCCGACCTCTACCGTCGTGCGCTCGCCGAGTTCGACAGTCCCGAGCTGCCGATCGGGGTGCACTCCCCCGGGTTCGTCGCGGCCACCGATGCCGAGGCGCGCGAGCAGCTGTTCCCGCACTTCAAGGCCAACCGCGATCGCATCGGACGCGAGAGGGGCTGGGGTCCGGCCACCCGGGAGCAGTTCGAGGCCGAGGCCGATCACGGCGCGCTCTTCGTCGGCTCTTCCGAGACGGTGGCCCACAAGATCGCCACCACCGTCGAGACGCTGGGCCTGAGCCGCTTCGACCTGAAGTACAGCAACGGCACCATGCCGCACGAGCAGCTGATGGACTCGATCGGTCGCTACGGCACCGAGGTCATTCCTCGGGTCCGTGAGCTGCTCAACTGACCCGTCGCCAGTTCAGGTCGACCCGTCGCCAGTTCAGGTCGACCTGTCGCCAGTTCAGGTCGACTTGTCGCGTGTTCAGGTCCGATCACCGCAGACGGCGCCGTGCGGCTTCGATGCCAGAGATGATGATGCCCTCGACATCTCCATGGACTCCGAAGAGATTCTCCTTGCGCACGACGTCGATGATCCAGCCATGCCGCCGTCGGATCCATGCCCGTCGCTGCCGGTCATGCGGCTCGTCCTCCTCGCCGTGAAAGTCCTCGCCGTCGTACTCGACGGCGTACTTCAAGTGCGGGACACCCAGGTCCAGGAAGTAGGACCCGAAGGGCGAGGCGACCTCGATCTGAAGGTCCGGTTTCGGCACGGAGGGTATCCGGAGCCACTTGGAGCGGGTGGCGCTCTCCGCCGGTGAGCCGCTGCGCCCGTCGACATGCGGAGCCAGGTCCCGAAGTTGTACGACGCCGCGTGCCCGCCTGAACCGATCAGCCCCCAGAATCAACTCGTCGTTGGTGAAGCCGTGTTGCCGCTGCAAAGCGTCCATGACGCCCAACGCCTGGTCCCTGTGGAGCAGGCGCCCGACGTCGAGGGCAGTACGCAACGGTGTGGTCACCTTTATTCCATCGATCGACATGACGTCGTCCGGACCAAAGGAACGCTCCCCACTGCGGGTCAGGCCATTGCGGAGTCGATAGCCTGGTCGCCGAAACACCGAGACCTTCGGCACGACCAGGTGATCGCCGGGTGCCAGGACGCGAGGTGCGCCGAGGAGCCATGCCGCCGTACGGTCGGTGACGACCGCATCCTCCGGGACTACGCACTTGAGGCATGCGATGCGCAATGCCAGGTCCTCTTCGAGGTGCGCGCCGTAGTAGACGCCCCGCATCGGATGCTGCAGGGTCCCGGATGCAACGCCGGCGGCCAGATCAGCATCGCGGAGCCCCCACCCCAGGGCTTCCCGACGGGTGAACGGGCGGCCGGGAAGCACGAGCCGGCCAGGACCGACGTAAGTTGCCAACATGTTCATGCCCGCAAGGATCGGCAATCCAAGAGTCATCCGCTCCGGTCAGCGAGCAACCTGTGGACAACTGCGGCAAAAAGCTGCATGGGAGCGAAAACTGGCGACGGGTCGGCGTGAACTCACGACAGGTCAACCGGAACTGGCGACAGGTCGTCACGAACTGGCGACAGGTCAGAGTGCGGAGCCCTGCTTGTAGGTCGCGAACGACTCGTTCCAGTCGCCGTACCCGTTGTCGAGCGTCATCGGACGGTCGGTGCCGGTGTACTCGACCACGTCGCCCCGCTTGGAGATGTTGTAGATCCAGGCGGCGTTCTCGGTGGACATGCCGGTGCAGCCGTGCGACACGTTCGCGTAGCCCTGGGAGCCGACCGACCACGGCGCGGCATGCAGGAACTCACCGCTCGAGGTGACCCGCATGGCGTACTCGACGTCGTCGATGTCGTAGGCGTCGGAGCTGCCGGCCGGGATGCCCACGGTCTCGGAGTTCATCCGCTTGGTGCGGTACTTCTCCATGATCACCTTCACCCCGCTGCGGGTGGTGAAACCGGCCTTGCCGGTGGTGATCGGCGTGGTGCGGACCAGCTTGCCGTTCACGAACGTCTTCATCTGGTGGGTCTGGGCGTTGACCTTGCTGATCACCGCGTCACCGACGTGGAACGAGACGGTGCGGGAGTCCTGGCCGTAGATGCCCTGTCCGGCGGGGAGCGCGTTGATGTCGAGGTCGACGGTGACGTCGCTGCCGGCCTTCCAGTACGCCGCGGGGCGGTAGTGCACCAGAGTGTCGCTCATCCAGTGCCACGTGCCCTTCTGGGCCGGCGTCGTGGTGACCGTCATGTGCTTCTCGAAGGCCTTCTTGTCGGTGACCGGCAGGTCGAAGTTCACGATGATCGGCATGCCGACCCCGACCGTCTCACCCTCGAGGGGAGCGACGGCGGCGTAGGTCTGCTGGTCGAGGGTCAGGTCGACCGTGGTGAACCGACGCGACGAGTTGTCGACGTCGCCATCGGCGTTCTCCGTGGTGGTTCTCACGACGTACGTCGTGCCGGGCTCGAGCAGCTGCGTGGCGTGCCAGGTGCTGCCGTCACTGGCCAGGGTGCCCTTGATCGGCTCGGCTCCGGCAGCCTTGACCAGCACCTTGGTGATGGTGCCGTTGCTGGCCTTGACGCGGACCACGTGGTTCACCGGGACGGCCTTGCGGGGGCCGACATTGCTGCTCAGGACGACGTCGTCGACGCCGTCAACCGAGCCCGGTCTGCCCTGCGAGTCGGAGGAGTTGTCCGAGTCGTCGGAGGAGGAGTCACCGGTCGCGTTGCTGCACGCGGAGAGTCCCGCAGTGAGCAGGGCGATGCCGGCGAGCGCGACGGCGGCGCGCGTGCCGCGACGGCGCGTGGGCAGTGCAGTCATGTCGGTCTCCCCCGTGGAAAGCTCAGTCGGTCCGAGAACAGGCTACCCCGACCAGTGCAACACGAAGCCCCGCCGAGACGTGAACGTGGTCACCTACGGCGGGGCTGCATGGCAGGGATCAGTGGGCGTGTTCCCCGCGGTAGTACTCGAAGATCCAGCCGCACAGGGCCAGGGTTCCGAAGACGCCGCCGATGATCAGCAGCCACCACGCGGCAAGCGCGATCGCGAAGGTGCACAGGGCCATCGTGAGGCTGCACCACAGCGGCCACCACGAGTAGGGCGGGAAGAAGCCCAGCTCACCGGCGCCGTCAGCGATCTCGGCGTCCTTGCGGTCCTCGGGCCGCGGCTCCATGCGCGAGGCGTGGAAACCGAGGTAGAGCGACACCATGGCGACCAGCAGGGCGGACATGACGAGCGCCGTGGTGCCCGTCCAGTCACCGGCGATGAACCAGTACGCCGGTGCGACCAGGGCAAAGAAGATCGTCGTGATGACGAAGATCCAGGTCTCAGCCTTCATCAGGCGTTCTCCTCCGGGGTTCCATCGGTGCGGTCATTGAGCATTTCCTTGCGCCCCTGCACCTCAGGGGTGTCAGAGATTCCGTCGAAGTCGTTCTCCTCGAGCTCGAGGGCGGCGATCTCCGGGTGGTGCAGGTCGAAGGCCGGCGACTCCGAACGGATCCGCGGGATCGAGACGAAGTTGTGCCGCGGGGGCGGGCAGCTCGTGGCCCACTCCAGCGAACGGCCCCAGCCCCACGGGTCGTCGACCTCGACCAGGCGCGACTTGCGGCTGATCCAGACGTTGTAGAGGAACGGCAGCGTCGAGGCACCGAGCAGGAACGCACCGATGGTGGACACCTGGTTCAGGACCGTGAAGCCGTCGTCGGGCTGGTAGTCGGCGTACCGGCGAGGCATGCCCTCGACACCCAGCCAGTGCTGGACCAGGAAGGTGGTGTGGAAGCCGACGAACAGCAGCCAGAAGTGGAGCTTGCCGAGACGCTCGTTGAGCATGCGCCCGGTCATCTTCGGCCACCAGAAGTAGAAGCCGGCGAACATCGCGAACACCACCGTGCCGAACACCACGTAGTGGAAGTGCGCCACCACGAAGTAGGAGTCGGAGACGTGGAAGTCGAGCGGCGGGCTGGCCAGGATGACACCGGTCAGGCCACCGAAAAGGAAGGTGGTGAGGAAGCCGATCGTCCACAGCATCGGGGTGTCGAACGACAGGGAGCCGCCCCACATCGTGCCTATCCAGTTGAAGAACTTCACTCCTGTGGGCACCGCGATCAGGAAGGTCATGCCCGAGAAGAAGGGCAGGTTCACCTCTCCGGTCACGAACATGTGGTGGGCCCACACGGCGACCGAGAGGATCGCGATGCCGAGCGTGGCGCCGACCAGGCCGACGTACCCGAAGATCGGCTTGCGGCTGAACACCGGAAGGATCTCGGTCACGATGCCGAAGAACGGCAGGGCGATGATGTAGACCTCGGGGTGCCCGAAGAACCAGAACAGGTGCTGCCACAGCAGGGCGCCGCCATGTTCGGCGTCGAAGACGTGGGCCCCGAGCAGTCGGTCGGCCTCGAGCGAGAGCAGCGCGCCACCGAGGATCGGGAAGGCCAGGAGCACCAGCAGGCTGGTGATCAGGACGTTCCACACGAAGATCGGCATGCGGAACATGGTCATGCCGGGCGCGCGCATGCAGATGATCGTGGTGATGAAGTTGACCGCACCGAGGATCGTGCCGATACCGGCCATCCAGAGGCCCATGATCCACAGGTCGCCGCCGATGCCGGGCGAGCGCACTTCGTTGGAGAGCGGCGCATAGGCGAACCAGCCGAAGTCAGCCGCACCCTGCGGGGTGAGGAAGCCGGACGCCGCGATGAGACCGCCCCAGAGGAACAGCCAGTAGCTGAACATGTTGAGGCGCGGGAACGCGACGTCGGGCGAGCCGATCTGCAGCGGCATGATCACGTTGGCGAAGCCGAAGAACAGCGGCGTCGCGAAGAGCAGCAGCATGATCGTGCCGTGCATGGTGAACAGCTGGTTGTAGACCTCGTCGGTGACCACCTGGTTGCCCGGGTAGGCCAGCTCGGAACGGATCAGCATGGCCATCAGGCCGCCGACCATGAACCACGCGAACGACGTGATGAGGTACATCTTGCCGATCAGCTTGTGATCGGTGGTGGTGAGGATGCGGACCACCTGCTGGCCCAGCGGCTTGCGGCCGCCCGCCAGCTCTTCGGTGGGATGTGCTGCCGTGGCGGTCACTCGTCGCCTCCGTTGGACTCGTGCTCTTGGGCCTCGTCGAGGCCGACCTGGGTGACGGCATCCGAGCCGCCGAGGAGCGGGTGGTCAGCCTGGGGGATCGTGGTGAGGTACTGGTCGTACTCGGCCTGGCTGACGACCTCGACGTTGAAGAGCATGCGCGAGTGCGAGACACCGCACAGCTCGGTGCACTTGCCCATGAACGTGCCCTCCTTGGTCGTGTGGACCTGGAAGGAGTTGCGCTCCTCGCCCTCCTGCCCCGGGAACACGTCCATCTTCATCAGGAACGCGGGGACCCAGAAGCCGTGGATGACGTCGGGCGACGACAGCTTGAACTCGATGGTCTGGTCGACCGGCAGCACCAGCGTCGGGATGTCGCGTGCGGTGCCGGCCACGTAGTGGACCGAACCGTCGACGTCAGTGGGGTCGTCGGTGTGGTTGAAGGTCCACGACCACTGCTGTCCGACGACCTGGATGACCTGGTCAGGGTTGTCGACCTCGTCGAGCACCTTGTTCTGCACGTCGACGGTGTGGAAGAAGAACACGATCACCATCATGATCGGCGCGATCGTGTAGAAGATCTCGAGCGGCAGGTTGTAGCGCGTCTGGACCGGGATCTCGTCGTCGCTGCGGCGACGGTAGCGCCAGGCCACGTAGAAGATCAGGCCCCAGACAATGATGCCGGTGACGAGCGCGGCCACCCAGGACCACTTCCACAGATCGGCGATGTACTGGCCCTGCTCAGTGGCAGGCGAGTCGGCAGGCATGGCCCAACGGCTTGCCTGTGCCTTGCTCTCGGCAGAACATGCGCCCAACATGAGGAAGCTGATGCCCAGCATCGCGCCCAGCGCCAACTGCCGGGCGCGCTTGGGGAGTTGCAGACCCACGAACGAGCCTCTCTCTAAGTCGTAACGGTTAGTTGGCACACTATCGGAACCCTGACGGCGTTAGCGCGACAGGTCGGCAGGTAAGTTCCCGGTGTGAGATATGCCTCTGCCCCGAGCCAGCCGTGACCGGCTCCGCGTACCTCGATGCCGCGTCCTCGGAACCACTGCACCCCGCCGCCCGGGACACCCTGATGGCTGCCCTGGAACACGGGTACGCCGATCCGCGGCGCCTCCACGGCCCGGCCCGCAACGCGCGGCTCATGCTCGACAACGCCCGCGAGGTGGTCGCCGCCTGCCTCGGCGTACGACCCGACGAGGTGACGTTCACCCCGAGCGGCACCCACGCCGTACACCTCGGAGTGCTGGGCCTCCTCGCCGGTCGGGCGCGGGTGTCCCCCGTGCTCGCCCACAGCGCCGTCGAGCACTCGAGTGTGGTGCACGCAGCGCAGTGGCACGCGGCCCGCGGGGGCGAGGTCGTCGAGCTCCCCGTCGACCGCGAAGGACGGTCCTCCACCGAGCTCCCCGACGGCCCGCTCGGCCTGGTCGCCCTCCAGGCCGCCAACCACGAGGTGGGCACGATCCAGCCCGTCGAGCAGGTCGCCGAGGCAGCCCGCGAGACCCCGCTGTTCATGGACGCCTGTGCCGCCGCGGGCCGGGTCGCGCTGCCCGACGGCTGGGCGGCCGCGGCGGTCTCGGCACACAAGTGGGGAGGCCCGGCCGGGGTCGGGGCCCTCGTGGTGCGCAAGGGCGCTCGCTGGCGCCAGCCGTTCCCCGGCGACGACCGCATCGACGAGCGCACGACCGGCTTCGAGAACGTGCCCGGCGCCCTGGCCGCCGCGGCCGCGCTGCAGGCGATGACCGCCGAGCGCGACGACCTGGCCGCCCGCCAGCACGCGCTGGTCGACGAGATTCGCACCCGGGTCGCAGCCACCGTGCCGGACGTCGAGGTGGTCGGTTCCGCCGATCACCGGCTCCCCCACCTGGTCACGTTCTCGTGCCTGTACGTCGACGGCGAGGCCCTGGTCACCGAGCTGGACCGACGTGGCTTCGGTGTGGCCTCCGGGTCCGCCTGCACCGCCTCGACGCTCGAGCCCAGTCACGTGCTGGCGGCGATGGGCGTGCTCACCCACGGCAACGTCCGGGTGTCACTGACCCGGGACGTCGACCGCACGCAGGTCGACGCCTTCCTCGACGTGCTGCCCGAGGTGGTCGCCGCGATCAGGGCGGAGGCCGGCCTGTGACCTCGTCGGTGGACGACTGGGCCCTCGAGCTCGACTGCCGCGGCATGCGCTGCCCGGCCCCGATCATCGAGCTCGCCCGACACCACACCGAGGTCGAGGTCGGCGAGCTCGTGGCCGTCATCGCCACGGACGTCGCTGCCCGGGTCGACGTACCGGCCTGGTGCCGCATGCGCCAGCAGGAGTACGTCGGCGAGTCGGTCGCCGACGACGGCACGCCGGTCTACGTGGTGCGACGGGTGAGTTGAGGCAGGTGCCTCCCTCACCGAATCCGCTGACGCGTCTTCGCTACGCGTGCAGGGTCTGCAGGTGCGGGTCGATGTCCTTGACCGCCTCGGCGCCGTAGGTGTCCTCGCAGCGCTTGAGGAAGTCAGCGCGGGAGAGGGTGTACTCCTGCGTGCCGACCTGCTCGACCACATAGACGGCCAGCAGGCAGCCCAGCTGCGCGGCCCGCTCGGTGCTCAACCCCCAGGTCAGGGCAGCCAGGAATCCCGCACGGAACGCGTCGCCGACGCCGGTGGGCTCGACCTTCTCGATCTCGGGGACGGCCGCGACCTCGATCGACTCGGCGCCCTGCTGGTCGATGCGCACGCCCTCGGCGCCGAGGGTGACCACCCAGGTGCCGACCCGCTCGAGCACCTCGTCACGCGACCAACCGGTCTTCTGCGTGATCAGGGTGGCTTCGTACTCGTTGGAGAATAGGATGTGCGCGCCGTCGATCAGCTGGCGGATCAGCGGGCCCTCACCGAAGGCGAGTTGCTGGGACGGGTCGGCCACGAAGCGGTAGCCGCGGGTGCGGCACTCGTCGGTGTGGCGGAGCATGCCCTCCGGGTCGTCGGGGCCGACCAGCACGTAGTCGGGGTCGCCGACCCGGTCGACGATCGGCTTGAGCTCGATCTCGCGTGACTCGCTCATCGCGCCGGCGTAGAAGGAGGCGATCTGGGCGTGCGAGGAGTCGTTGGTGCAGACGAAACGTGCGGTGTGGCGGGTCTCGGAGACGTGCACCGAGTCGCAGTCGACCTGGTGCCGCTCGAGCCAGGCGCGGTAGTCGGCGAAGTCCTCACCGACCGCGCCCACGAGCACCGGGTTGAGGCCGAGGTTGCCGAGTCCGAAGCAGATGTTTGCCGCGCAGCCTCCCCGGCGAACCTCGAGGTCCTCGACGAGGAACGAGACGCTCAGCTTGTCGAGCTGGTCGACAACCAGGGAGTCCGAGAACCTCCCCGGGAACGACATCAGATGGTCGGTGGCGATGGATCCGGCGATGAGCAGCGACATGCTGCCGAACACTACCTGTCGGTACAGCTGGGTGTACCCCGTGGTAACGAATATGGTCGTTTGCATGAGCCAGTTCGCGAGCCTTCGACTCCCGTACGCTGACCCGTCGACCCCTCACGAGATGTACGCCGACTGCCAGCTCGTCGGCGACCAGTTGCGCCTCCCGGCGACCCGCACCTCGCAGGTGCCCGGCCGCCACGTCGCCGAGCACAGGCCCACCACATGGCAGGTCTCCGACAAGGCCGCCGCCCTGGCAGGTTCACTGCACCTGCACCTGAGCTGACCGAGCCAACGGGCGCACTCCCTCCCTCTTGTGCGTCCGTTCCGACGAGCGCGTCCCTCCCTCTTGCGCGCTCGTCAAGCCCCTTGGGCACAACGAAGCCCCTGCCGGTTCCGGCAGGGGCTTCGTCGTACGTGTTGCGTGGTGCCGGGCGCCGACCCTTCAGCCGGCGACCGCGGGTTTGCTCAGTGGAACGAGTCGCCGCAGGCGCAGGAGCCGGTGGCGTTGGGGTTGTCGATCGTGAAGCCCTGCTTCTCGATGGTGTCGACGAAGTCGATCACGGCACCGTTGAGGTAGGGGACGCTCATCCGGTCGACGACGACGGAGACACCGTCGAAGTCGGTCACGACGTCACCGTCGAGGGTGCGCTCGTCGAAGAAGAGCTGGTAGCGCAGTCCGGAGCAACCGCCGGGCTGCACGGAGATGCGCAGCGCGAGGTCGTCGCGGCCCTCCTGGGCGAGGAGGGACTCGACCTTGGACGCGGCGACCGGGCTCAGGTTGATCTGGTCGGTGCGGTGCTCGGTGGCGGTTTCGACCTGCTCGGTCATCTCAGCTCCCAAAAGTTCGTGGCGTGTTACTCATGCAATGGTCGCACATCCGCGGTTATTCCCCAGAACTCCGCCAGAGCGTGAATGAGGTCACGCGATCCGCAACTGAGAGCTGCGCGTTCAGCCTGGCTTCAGCAACGAGGGCGCAGGATGGGGTCATGAAGATTCCGGCAACCCTCGCCGGCAGCGCCGCGCTCCTCGTGGCCGCTGCCTGCGGCACGCATTCTGACCCGGTGAGCTCGGACGACAACTCCTCCGAACAAGCCCCGGGCAATTCGTCGGCCACACCTGGTGAACGCCCAGGACTCCCCGTCACGCCCTTGACCCGAGTCGACCCGGCGGCGTTCGTGACGGGCGTCGACAACCCTACCTGCCACTCACGCCCGGGACGGTGTGGACGTTCCGGAGCAGCAGTCCCGACGAGGAGACACGAATCGTCACGACGGTGACGGACCGCTCCCGAGTCGTGCAGGGGGTGCGCTGTGTGGTGGTCCACGACGTCGAGAGCACCCTGGACGGCGAGGTCCTCGAGGACACGTGGGACTGGTACGCACAGGACGTCGACGGCAACGTCTGGTACTTCGGCGAGGACACCACCGCGTACGAGGACGGAACCTCCAGCAAGGAGGGGTCGTGGGAGACGGGGGTCGACGGGGCGCAGGCGGGCATCGTGATGCCGGCGGACCCGCAACCCGGCGACGAGTACGCCCAGGAGTTCTACGCCGGTGAGGCCGAGGACCGTGGTCAGGTCCTCCGTGTGGACGGCCGACACCCTCAGGTCCCGGCGACGTACGGCGCACTGGTGGTCACCCGCGACACCACGCCCCTGGAGCCGAAGCTGGTGGAGCGCAAGTACTACGCACGCGGGGTGGGTGTGGTGCACGAGGAGACCGTCCGGGGCGGACGGGAGAGCGTCCGGCTGGTGTCCGTTCGCCCGAACAGCTCGACCTGACCCCTGTCGTCGGGCGGGAGGGCGTCACCGCGACCAGGTGCGGGCGGTGCGTTCGGCCAGCGTGGCCAGTGACCCGGCGGGGTCCGCGAACGACCTGTCCTCCCCCACCAGGTCCACCATCGAGTACGCCGACTCCACGCCCAGAGCGCGCATCTCGCGGGAGCCGACCAGCACCTGTCCCGCGAGGGCGATGCAGGGCCTCAGGGCGTGGGCGGCCACCTCGGCGACGCCGTACGGCACCTTGCCCGAGCGGCTGGAGAAGTCGAAGGCGCCCTCGCCAGTGATCACCAGGTCGGCGGCGGCCGCGCGGGCGGCCAGGTCGACGGCGTCCCCGACGAGCCCGATCCCGGCCGTGCGGGACGCCCCGAGGAGCATCAGCGCGTAGCCCAGCCCTCCGGCAGCGCCGGCGCCCTTCTCCAGGGCCAGGCGCCGGTCGGCGACGGCGGCGAACTCCTCGAGGATCCCGTCCACCGCCGGCAGCCGGTCCTCGGCGAGGCCCTTCTGGGGGCCGAACGTCTTGGTCGCGCCGAACAGACCCGTCAACGGGCTGTCGACGTCGGAAGCGGCGACCAGGGTGACCCCGACGAGGCGGTCCTTCGCACCGGTCAGGTCCAGCCGGGTCAGTCCGACCAGGCCGTGCACGCCCTGGTCGAGGGGCTCGTCGGCCGACGCACCCAGTGCGGCGAGCAGGCCGGCGCCGCCGTCGTTCGTGCCGCTCCCACCGAGTCCGACCACGATCGTGGTGGCTCCCGCGTCCACGGCGCGTGCCAGCAGCTCCCCGACGCCGTACGTGCTGGCCTTCTCGACGTCGCCGTCACCGATGAGGTGGAGGCCGCACGCGTGGGCACTCTCGACGTACACCGTGCCGCCGACCTCGAGGAGCGTGGCCGGGGTGGGCTCCCCGAAGGGGCCGCGTACGGTCGCGGCGAGCAGCTCGCCACTCAGCGACGCCTGCAGTACGTCGACGAAGCCCGGGCCGCCGTCGGCCATCGGGCACAGGTCGAGCTCGTCGTCGGGTGCGTGGCGACGCCAGCCGTTGGCGATCGCCTGGGCTGCCTCCACGGCGGAGAGGGTGCCGGCGAACTTGTCGGGGGCGATGAGCACGCGCATGCACCTCATCCTGCCGGTCCCCCGCAACGTCCTGCACCCCGGCTGCCCCGGCAACCCCGACGCAGGACGTCCGGCCCGATGTCCTGCAGAGTGGTCCCCATGCCAGCCAGTTCGCAGGACGTCCTGATCAGGCCGCTCCGGTACGACGACGTCCCCGTCGTCGAGCGCCTGTCGGCCGAGGGCTTCCACGCGCTCGACCTCGAGACCTACCCGCGCGGCTGGCCGGACCCGCAACTGCGTGCCCCGGACCGCGGGTCGCGCTGGGTGCAACGCACCCGGCACCTGCTCGAGACCGACCCGGCCGGCTGTTGGGTGGCCACCCACGGAGACGACGTCGTCGGGTTCGCCACCTCGTTCACCCGCGAGCTGATGTGGATCCTGTCGTCGTACGTCGTCCGGCCGGGGTTGCAGGGACGGGGCATCGGAGCGCAACTCCTGGCCGCGGCGCTGCAGCACGGCAACGGTTGCCTGCGCGGCATGCTCGCGGCCTCTGACGACCCGAAGGCGCTGAGGCGCTACCGCGTGGCCGGGTTCGAGATGCACTCCCAGATGTTGTTGCACGGCGAGGTCGACCGTTCGGTCCTGCCGGTGATCGAGCGGGTGCGCGAGGGCTCGATCGGCGACCGGGACCTGCTCGACTCCATCGACCGGCAGACCCGCGGTGCCGCGCACGGCCCCGACCACGAGTACCTCACCGACGACTTCCGCCTCGTCGTGACCGAGCGAACCACCGGCTCGGGCTACGCCTACGTCGACCCGAACGGTGCGCCGGTCCTGCTCGCCGCGACCAATCGCCGTACCGCCTCGGACCTGATGTGGGAGGCGCTCGCCTCGTCACCGCCCGGCGCCACGCTCGAGATCGGGCACATCACCTCGGCGAACCACTGGGCACTCGACGTCGGGCTCGCCGCGCGCCTGTCGATCCATCACCGCGGCTATCTGATGGTGCGGGGCATGAAGCCACCCTCGCCGTACCTGCACCACGGCTCCCTGCTGTGAGGCTGAGATCGGTGCGTCCGAGCTCAGGGCCGGGGCATAGGATTGCCGCATGAGCACAGTCGAGTTGCCCCTCCTGCCGCTGGGCATGGGCAAGGACCTCTCCTCCGAGCGGGGCGTCGAATGCCCGGGCGACCTGCCGGCGGCCTCCGACCCCGATCTGGTCGCACGCGCCCGTGCCGCCAAGGAAGCGCTCGGGAACAAGGTCTTCATCCTGGGCCACCACTACCAGCGCGACGAGGTCATCGAGTTCGCCGACGTCACCGGCGACTCGTTCAAGCTGGCCCGCGACGCGGCCGCGCGGCCGGAGGCCGAGCACATCGTCTTCTGCGGCGTGCACTTCATGGCCGAGTCCGCCGACATCCTCACCGCGCCGAACCAGAAGGTGATCCTGCCCGACCTCGCCGCCGGCTGCTCCATGGCCGACATGGCGCGCCTCGGCCAGGTCGAGGACGCCTGGGACGCGCTGGCCGACGCCGGTGTCCAGGACCAGGTCGTGCCGATCACCTACATGAACTCCAGCGCCGACATCAAGGCGTTCTGCGGCAAGTTCGGCGGCGCCGTCTGTACGTCGAGCAACGCCGATGTGGCACTCGACTGGGCCTTCGAGCAGAAGCCCGACGCGAAGGTGCTGTTCTTCCCCGACCAGCACCTCGGCCGCAACACCGCCGTCCTCAAGCTCGGCATCCCGCTCGAGCAGTGCGTCGTGTGGAACCCCTTCAAGCCCAACGGCGGCCTGACCGCCGAAGAGCTCCAGAACGCGAAGATGATCCTCTGGAAGGGCCACTGCTCGGTCCACGGCCGGTTCAGCCCCGAGGTCGTCGACGAGCTGCGCGCCAAGGACCCGGACGTCAAGATCCTGGTGCACCCCGAGTGCAAGTACGAAGTGGTCACCAAGGCTGACCTCGTCGGGTCCACGGAGTTCATCATCAAGACCATCGAGGCGGCGCCTGCCGGTTCGAGCTGGGCGATCGGCACCGAGCTGAACCTGGTCAAGCGCCTGGCCGACGCCCACCCCGACAAGAAGATCGCGTTCCTCGAGAAGACCGTGTGCTTCTGCTCGACGATGAACCGCATCGACCTCCCCCACCTGGTGTGGGCGCTCGAGTCGCTGGTCGCCGGCAACGAGGTCAACGTCATCGAGGTCGAGGCCGAGACGGCACGACTGGCCGACATCGCGCTCCAGCGCATGCTCGACCTGCCCGGCAAGTCACACCGCGACTGAGGGCGAGATGAGCGGCTCCCTTCCTCCCTGCCCGAAGTGCGCCTCGGAGTACACCTACGAGCTCGGCAGCCTCATGGTGTGCCCTGAGTGCGCCCACGAGTGGTCGCCCGAGGAAGCAGCCGCCGAGGCCGAGGCCGCAGTGATCAAGGACGCCAACGGCACACCCCTGGCCGACGGCGACACCGTCACCGTCATCCGTGACCTCAAGGTCAAGGGCTCATCCACCTCGATCAAGGTCGGGACCAAGGTCAAGAACATCCGCCTCGTGCAAGGGGTCGGCGACCACGACATCGACTGCAAGGTCGACGGCTTCGGGCCGATGCAGTTGAAGTCCAGCGTGGTCAAGAAGGGCTGACCCGCTCCCCGACGTACGACGCACCGGGTCCCGGCCGCCAGGAGGCAACCGGGACCGAGTGCGTCAGTGATGCGGGATCAGGCCTCGTCGGCGGGTACGACGGCCTGGCCGGGCCCACCGTTGCGCTCGGCGCGGAGGCCGGCACCGCGATCGGCGAACCCTTCGAGCATGTTCTGCAGGTCGACACCGGTGGTGTTCTTCAACAGCTCCATGGTCTGGAAGATGTTGTTGGTGACCTGCTTGGGCAGCTCGCCGGCGCCGTCGGTGGAGATCACGGTCAGCTTGTCGATCGCGGCCATCGGCGCGGCGACCTCGTGCGCGACCTTGGGCAGGATCTCCATCAGCATCTGCAGGACGGCCGCGTCGTTGTACTGCGCGAACGCCTCGGCCTTCTTGTTCATCGCCTCGGCCTCGGCGTTGCCGATCGCGAGGGTCGATGCGGCCTGGGCGTCACCTTCGGCGCGGAGTGCATCGGCCTCGGCGATACGGCGGGCCTTCTCGGCCTCACCGCGCTTGGCACCCTCGATGGCCTCGGCCTCGGCCAGTGCCTCACGCCGCGACTTCTCACCGACACCCGTCAGGCGGTCGCGCTCGGCCTCTGCCTCGGCCTTGGCGATCGCGGCGACCTTGGCGGCGTCGGCGTCGAAGACCTGGGAGTTGCGACGACCCTCGGCCTCGGTCTCCACGCGGTAGCGCTCGGCGTCGGCGGGCTTGCGGACCTCGGTGTCGAGCTGGCGCTCCTTCAGGGCGGCCTGGCGGACGGCGACCTTCTCCTGCTCGGCGAGGATCGCCTGGTCGCGATCGGCTTGGGCCAACGGGCCGGCGGCCGCGGCCTGGGCACTGGCGGCGTCGGTCTCGGCCTTGATCTCGGCGGTCTGGAGGGCCAGCTGGCGCTGGGCGATGGCGATCTCCTGCTCGGCGGCCAGCCTGGCCTGCTCGGCAGCCTGGCGGGCCTCGGCCTCGGCGATGGAGGCGACCTGGTTCAGCTTGGCGGCCTCGGGCCGACCGAGGTCGGCGAGGTAGGAGCCGTCGTCGGTGATGTCCTGGATCTGGAACGTGTCGAGCACCAGGCCCTGGCCGGTCAGCGAGGTCTCGGACTCGTCGGCGACGCGCTGCGCGAACGCGGCCCGGTCGCGGATGATCTGCTCGACCGACAGGGACCCGACGATGGAGCGCAGCGAACCGGCGAGGGTCTCCTGCGTGAAGGTCTCGATCTCCTGCTGCTGGGTGAGGAAGCGCTGGGCCGCGGCACGGATGGAGTCCTCGTTGCCACCGACCTTGACGATCGCAACGCCCTCGAGGTTGAGCTTGACGCCCTGCCCCGAGATGGCGCCCTTGATCTGCACGAAAAGGCGACGCGACGAGAGGTCGAGGGTGTGTGCCTTCTGCACGAACGGGATCACGAAGACACCGCCACCCATCACGACCTTCTGGCCGGACAGGTCGGTGGAGACCTGGCCGGTCTCGGGGTTCTTCACCGCCTTGCCCTTGCGACCGGTGACGATGAAGGCCTCGTTGGGGCCGGCCACCTTGTAGCGGGTGGTGATCAGGGCGCCCAGAAGGACGACGAGGACGATGATGCCGACGACGGCAAGCAGGATCGGGGACATACAGGAGCTCCTGGCTCGGGTGGAGTGGTGGTGTTCAGCCCCGGCGCTCGACGAGCACCGAGGTGGCGGAGAGGACTGCCGTGATCGTGACCGGCGTACCTGCTGCCAGTGGGGCCTCCGAGCGGGCGTTGAGCTTGGTGATGTGGCCCGACGCCACGATGCTCACCTCGCCGTACCCGTTCTCGGGGATCGCGCTGATGACCGTGGCCGGCTGGCCGGTGAGGTCACCCGTGCGGACGTTCGCCTCGTCGCCGCCCTGCTTCAGCTGGTACGACGCCCAACCGGCGCCGGCTCCGACGACGAGACCGGCCACCAGGCCGACGCCGATGGAGAGGCCCATGTTGTCGCTCTGCGCGTAGGAGATGGCTCCCCCGAACCCGAAGGCACCCAGGAACCCCGCCATCGCGGCACCCGAGAACAGGTCACCCCCGAAGTCGAGCAGCCCGTCGAGGAGGTCGCCGACGATCAGCGAGAACAGCAAGAGCGCGATGCCGACGGCACCGATGAGAAGGAACGCGATCACGCGGTCCACCTTTCCCCGTTGATGTGGGCGTAACCCTAGTGGGCCGGGTCAGTTCGCGGACGACATCGGTCAGAACGGCGCAAC
The DNA here is from genome assembly GCF_001427925.1 of Nocardioides sp. Root151. NCBI lineage: Bacteria > Bacillati > Actinomycetota > Actinomycetes > Propionibacteriales > Nocardioidaceae > Nocardioides > Nocardioides sp. Root151. Next base: position 171,912 of record NZ_LMGG01000004.1, on the reverse strand, counting down.
GATCCACGGTTCGAAGCGCAAGAACCCACGGTTCGCGCATCAAGGTCCGCGAACCGTGGGTTCTTGATGCGCGAACCGTGGGTTGTTGATGCGGTTGTGCGGCTAGAGGCCGGGGGCGCCCCAGACGGCGAGCCAGCGCTGGAGGTCCTTCTCCATCGGCAGCTCGGCGGCGAGCTGGTCGCGGATCTGGATCTCGAGCAGGTTGTCGCGCCGCTGCTGGCCCGAGCCGTCGCCACCAGAGCCCGGCTCGGGAGCGAACGGGTAGAACGTGCCCTGCTTGTAGAGGTAGACCAGGCCGGCCCTGCGGCCCGAGGCGTCGGCGAACGCGATCAGCGAGCACAGCAGCCCGCTGCCGAAGCCCTGCTCCTCGAGGATGGTGTTCACCGCGTGCAGGTCGGTGCACAGGCCGGCGGTGTCCTGTGGGTCGCGCTGGGCGACCAGCCAGGTGAACCCGAAGGAGTCCTGGGTGACCTCGACGTCGGGGGCATCGGGATTGTCGTTGAGCAGCGCGACGATGTCGGCCTGGGTCTGCGCGAACGCGGCACCGGTGGCCCCGCGGAAGCAGACCGAGCCACTGCCGGTCGGAGTGAGCCCGGCCGCGGTCTGCAAGGTGATCGCCGCCGAGGGCACCATGAACAGCGCGTCGAGCTGTGCCTTGGTCGTCTTCGAACGACCGAGGATCGAGTTCCAGAGCCCCATGTCAGCCCATCGGGCGGCCGAGCTCGGCCTGGATCTTGGCGAGCTGCTGGAGGCGCTGCTCGAGCGGCGGGTGGGTCGAGGTCAGGGTCTTGAGCGACACACCGCTGATCGCCGGGGCGATGAAGAACGCGTTCATCGCGCTCGAGGAACGCAGGTCCTTCTGCGGGATGGCGGACATCTCGCCGGTGATCTTCTGCAGCGCCGAGGCCAGCGCGGCCGGCTTCATGGTCAGGTAGGCGCCGGCACGGTCCGCACACAGCTCGCGATAGCGGGAGAGCATGCGGGTCAGCACGAAGCTGACCGCGTAGACGACCAGGCTGACCACCAGCGCGATGAGGTACGCCGGCAGCGCGCCGTTGTTGTTGTTGCGACCCCGGCCGCCGAGGAGCGACAGTCCGCCGTACTGGGCGGACTGGGTGAGCATGCCGGCCACGATGCCCGCGGACGAGGCCACGGTCATCACCAGCACGTCGCGGTGGGCCACGTGGGAGAGCTCGTGGGCGAGGACACCCTCGAGCTCTTCGGCGTTGAGCGTGCGCAGGATGCCCGTGGTGACGCACACGACCGACCGGTTGGGTGAGCGTCCGGTCGCGAAGGCGTTGGGGATGTCCATGTCGGCGATCCCGACCCGGGGCTTGGGCATGTCGGCCATGGCACAGAGCCGGTCGATCATGCCGTGCAGCTCCGGGGCCTCCTCGGGAGAGACCTCACGGGCCCGCATCGCCCGCATCGCCACCTTGTCCGAGCTCCACCACTGGTAGAACGCGATGCCGAGGCCCACGATGCCGATGATCGGGATCAGGCCGGAGTTGCCCGAACCTCCGGCCACCGCCATCAGCGTGACCATGAACGCCACGAACAGGGCACCGAGCAGGAACATGGTCAGGGTCATCCGTGCGGTGAGACCACGGTCCTTGATGAAACGAGAGTGCGCCACGGGAGTCTTCTCAGCCGGGGATCAAGCCGTCGTCGGAGAGCTGCTCGCGCACTTCCTCGAGGGTGGCGTCGGCCGGCGGGAGCACCACGTCGGAGACGTCGATCGCCTCCGCGTCGTGAGGGACGCCGACCGTGCGTACGACGCCCAACAGCTCGGCGAGCGCAGCCGTGAACGCGTCGGTGTCGTCGGCCTCGACCGCGGCCTCGACCTGGGCGTCGAGCGCGTTGAGGCGGTCGACGGCGTTGTCGGAGACGTCGTACTGGCCCTCACCCAGGATGCGGACGATCATGACTGCGCCTCGTTGGTGCCTTCGACCTTCTGCGTCTCGGGCTCGAGGATCGCACCCTGGTCGGGAGCGTCGATGGCCTGTGGAGCACCGCCACCCTTGAGCGCGGCGAGCTCGGACTCGACGTCGGCCTGCGAGCTCATCGCGTCGAGCTCGCGGGCGATGTCGTCGTTGCCGCCCGGGTTGGACACGTCGTCGAGGGCACCGCTGGCGATGAGCTCGTCGATCGCGCCGGCGCGGGCCTGCATGTTGGCCGTCTTGTCCTCGGCACGCTGGATCGCCATGCCGACGTCGCCCATCTCCTCACCGATGCCGGAGAGTGCCTCGTTGATCTTGGTCTGGGCCTCGGCAGCGGTGTAGTTGGCCTTGATCGTCTCCTTGCGGGTGCGGAAGGACTCGATCTTGGCCTGGAGCCGCTGCTGCGCGAGCGTCAGCTTCTCCTCCTCGCCCTGGAGGTTGGCGTGCTGCGTCTTGAGGTCGGTGATCTGGCCGTTGAGGGCCGACTTGCGGGTCAGCGCCTCGCGGGCGAGGTCCTCGCGACCCATGTCGAGGGACTTCTGCGCCTGGGTCTGGAGCTTGGCCTGCTGCTGCTCGAGCTGGTTGACCTGCAGCTCGACACGCTTGCGGCTGGTGGCCACGTCGGCGACACCTCGGCGCACCTTGGAGAGGAGCTCGAGCTGGCGCTGGTAGCTGTAGTCCAGCGTCTGGCGCGGGTCCTCGGCGCGGTCGAGTGCGCTGTTGGCCTTGGATCGGAAGATCAACGTGAAACGCTTCCAAAGGCTCATCGGATGCGGCCCCCTCTGGGTCTGCTCGTCGCCTGGGGCGACCTGACGGTGATGGTCGAGTGCTTTCCGCTCAACCCTAGGCCCAAACACAAGCGTGGGCGAGGGACGGGGTGCCGGTAGTCTGGGCAGGTCACCGCAAACCACTCGCCGAAGGCAGCCCCGTTGTTCCGTCGTAGCTCCAAGGACTCGCCCGACTCCCCCGAGTCGCCCGAGTCCCGTCCCGGCTCCAAGGGCCGTCCCACTCCCACGCGCAAGGAGGCAGAGGCGGCCGCCCGGGCGCGGGCCAAGCTCCCCAAGGACCGCAAGGCCCAGGCCCGTCGCCAGCGCGAGCTCCGCGTCGAGTCCAGCCGCAACGTGCGCGCAGCGCTGAGGTCCGGCGACGAGAAGAACCTGCCCCCGCGCGACCGCGGACCGGTGAAGCGGTTCATCCGCGACTTCGTCGACTCCCGCATCGGGTTCTCCGAGCTCCTGGCGCCGATGCTGATCATCATCATGATCATGGGCTACGGCCTCTTCGGCTCCGGGGGCATGGCCCTGGCCAACTCGCTGTGGTTCACCACGCTGGTGCTGGTCGTCCTCGACATCCTCTGGATGCGCCACCGGGTCCGCAAGCAGGTGGTCGAGCGGTTCCCCGACGAGTCGCTCAAGGGCGTCACCTGGTACGCCGTGATGCGGTCGGTCAACATGCGCTTCCTTCGGCTCCCCAAGCCGCAGGTGAAGATCGGGCAGGCCCTCCCCGAGCACTACAGCTGAGCTCGAGGTGGCGATCGGCCTCACTGCCGCCCTGGTCTCGGCTGCGCTCTTCGGCGTGGCCGCGGTCTGGCAGGCGATGGCCGTGCGCGACCACGAGGCCGAGACCCGGTCGGCCGTCGCATTCGTGGGCATGGCCCTGACCACTCCCCTGCTGTTGCTGGTGATCGTGGCGTATCTGGCCGGGTTCGTGCTGCACGCCGTGGCCATCTGGACGCTGCCCCTCTACCTGGCGCAGGCCACCATCTCGCTGTCGATGCCGGTCACCGCGATCATCTCCGCGCACCGGCTGCACGAGCCGCTCGGAGCGTTCGGCTGGGGCGCGGTCGCGGCGGTCACCGTCGGCATCGGAGTGGTGGCCGCGGGCGCCGGCGCACCGGGCGAGACGACCAGCGGCTGGCTCCTTCCCGGAGTCTCCTGGGCCATGGTCGTGGCCTGCACGGCTGTCGGGCTGTGGCTCCTGCGCCGCGGCGGACACACGCGCATGGTGCTGCTCGGCCTCGTTGCCGGTGGCGGGTACGCCGGCTCGGCGATCGCCGTCCGCGGCGTCACCGGGTCGATCTCGCCCGAGGTGATCACGGTCGCCCTGGCGGTGCCCACCCTCGGCGCGGTCGCGTTCTGGCTCTACTCGGTCTCACTCGAAGGCGTGGCCGTGACGACGTCGACGGCGGCCCTGATCGTGTCCGAGACGCTGGTGCCGGCCCTGGTCGGCGTGGCGTTGCTCGGTGACGGCGTACGACCCGGCTGGTGGCCGGCGGTCGCCGCCGGGTTCGCGCTCGCGATCGGCGGTGCGGTCGCATTGGCCCATCCGGGCCGGGTGCCGATGGTCGGCCAGGCGGCTCAGGCGTCGTAGTCGAGGACCAGCTCGGGCGAGGTGGGGTGCGACTGGCAGGTCAGCACGTAGCCCCGGTCGACCTCGTCCTGCTCCAGCGCCCAGTTGGTGTCCATGGTCACCGTGCCGGTGACGACCTTGGCGCGGCAGGTGCCGCAGACTCCCCCGCGGCACGCGAACGGCGCATCGGAGCGCACCTTCAACGCCGCCTCCAGCACGGGCACTCCGCCCCCGGCGAGGTCGAACGTCGAGCTGCGACCGTCGAGGCGCACCGTCACCCGCGACGTCTCACCGGTGCCGGAGGACTCCTCCGCGGCACGCGAGCGCGGCACGGGGTCGGCATGGAAGAGCTCGGTGTGCACCGTCTCGGCGCCTGCTCTCGCGAGCTCGTCGCGCAGCTCGGTGACCATCGCGTGCGGCCCGCAGAGGAACCACTCGTCGACCTCCTTGGCGGGCACGACCCGGTCGAGCAGCCGGTGCAGGCGATCGGCGTCGAGCCGGCCGGAGAGCAGCTCGACCTCCTGCTCCTCGCGGGAGAGCACGTGCACCACACGGAAGCGGGTCAGGAAACGGTCCTTGAGGTCGTGGATCTCGTCGAGGAACATCACCGAGCGGTGGTCGCGGTTGGCGTAGACCAGCGTGACCGCGGCGCCCGGCTCAGACTCCAGCAGGGCTGTCACGATCGAGAGCACCGGGGTGATGCCCGAGCCGGCCGCGATCGCCGCGTAGGTGCGTGGCTCGTCGCTGCCCGCCGGGGTGAACCGGCCGGCCGGGGTCATCACCTCGAGGGTGTCGCCCACCTGCAGCCGGTCGAGCACGGCGCCCGAGAAGGCACCGTCGGCGAGCCGCTTGATGCCGACCTTCAACGTGCCGGTGGAGGGCGACGTACAGATCGAGTAGCTGCGGCGAACGCCGTCCTCGCAGTTGATCGTGAGGTGCTGCCCGGGAAGCCAGGTGTAGGCGTCACGCAGCTCGTCCGGCACCTCGAAGGTGAGCGAGACCGAATCGTCGGTCAGCGGCTCGAGGGCCGCCACCTTCAGGGGATGGAACGAGGCGTGCGCCGGCATCAGATCGCCTTGAAGTGGTCGAACGGCTCGCGGCACTCGGAGCAGACCCACAAGGACTTGCAGGAGGTCGAGCCGAAGCGGCTGCTCTCGCGGGTCCGCGGGCTGCCGCACTGCGGGCAGCGCACGGACAGGGTCAGGCCCACCACGTCACGCGGGCCGGGCGGGGCGATGCCGTGGTCGGCGAGCTTGCGGCGGCCGTCGGCGGTCATCCAGTCGGTGGTCCAGGCGGGCGCGAGGACGAACTCGACGTCGACGTGCAGGAACCCGGCTCCTGTCAGAGCGGCGACGATGTCCTCGCGGATCGTCTCCATGGCCGGACAGCCGGAGTACGTCGGGGTGATGCGGACGTGCACCGACCCTTGGTCGTGCTCGGTCACGTCGCGGAGGATGCCGAGGTCGGCGATCGTCACGACCGGGAGCTCTGGATCGGGGACGGCGGCGGCGATCGCCCAGGCACGGCCGTGCGGGCGGTCGAGAAGAGCTCCGTGTGCGGTGTGCTGCGTGTGTGCGGTGATCACCAGTTGACTCCCGGGTGCGAGCGGTGGAGGTGTTGCATCTCGGCCAGGAGATATCCCATGGCCTCGGTGTGGCGCCCGAGCCGCCCCTTGCTGTATGCCGACGTCGTGTCCGGCACGTTCAATGTGGCCTGGTGGAGCACTGCCTCCAGGCGTTGTTCGACCGGTCCTTGCAGCCCGGAGGGATCGACGGCCACGCCGTCGGCCACCAGTGAGTCGTCGAGGAACTCCGTCTCGAACAGCTCGGCGCGCCACGGCCACTCGGCGTCGACGGCGGCCTGCATCCGCGCATGCGACTCGTCGGTGCCGTCGCCGAGCCGCAGCACCCAGTGGGTGGCGTGGTCGACGTGGTAGGCGGTCTCCTTGACGGCCTTGGCCGAGATGGCGGCCAGCATCGCGTCGGAGCTGCCGGAGAGTGCGGAGTAGAGCTCGTGCTGCCAGGTGCTGAAGACCAGCATCCGTGCCATCGCCACCCCGAAGTCGGCCTGCTCGCGCTCGACGAGGCACACGTTGCGGAAGTCGCGCTCGTTGCGGAGGTAGGCCAGGTCGTCCTCGCTGCGGCCGGTCGCGGCACCGGCGAGGGACAGCAGCGCACGTGCCTGGCCGAGCTGGTCGAGCCCGATGTTGGCCATCGCCACGTCCTCCTCGAGCTGCGGCGCACGGCTGATCCACCACCCGAGGCGCTGGGAGGAGATGAGCGCGTCGTCGGCGAGGGCCAGCACGTAGTCCGTGT
>NZ_LMGG01000004.1:116864-165302 GCF_001427925.1 Nocardioides sp. Root151 | reverse complement strand
CCCGGCGAGTTGTTCGGCGGAGGAGCGCAGCGGAGGAGTCGAAGAACTCGTTGGGGTGCTCATAGGTGCTGCACGCCCTCGGGGACGTCGTAGAACGTGGGGTGGCGGTAGACCTTGTCGCCGGCCGGGTCGAAGAACGCGTCCTTCTCGTCGGGGCTGCTGGCCTCGATCGCCGAGGCCGGGACCACCCAGATGGACACGCCTTCCTGGCGTCGGGTGTAGACGTCGCGGGCGTTGCGCAGGGCCATCTCGGCATCGGCGGCGTGCAGGGACCCGGCGTGCACGTGGGACATGCCGCGGCGGGACCTGATGAAGACTTCCCAGAGGGGTTCCTGGCTCATGCCGCCCCCTCCTGTGCGTGGCGCGCGGCCTGCTTGTCGGCGTACGCCGCAGCGGCCTCACGCACCCAGGCGCCGTCCTCGTGGGCCTTGACCCGGTGGGACAGGCGTTGCTCGTTGCACGGGCCGTTGCCTCGGATGACCTCGAAGAGCTCGGTGAAGTCGACCGGCGTGAAGTCGTAGTGGCCGCGCTCCTCGTTCCAGCGGATCGCGTCGTCGGGAAGGGTCAGCCCGAGCGCCTCGGCCTGCGGCACGGTCATGTCGATGAACCGCTGGCGCAGGTCGTCGTTCGAGAAGCGCTTGATGCCCCACGCCATCGACTGCGCCGAGTTGGGGGAATCGTCGTCGGGAGGCCCGAACATCATCAGGCTGGGCCACCAGGTGCGGTTGACGGCATCCTGGGCCATCGCCTTCTGGGCCTCGCTGCCGTGGGAGAGGGTGTGCAGGATCTCGAAGCCCTGGCGCTGGTGGAAGGACTCCTCCTTGCAGACCCGCACCATGGCGCGCGCGTAGGGGCCGTAGGAGCAGCGGCACAGCGGCACCTGGTTGACGATGGCCGCCCCGTCGACCAGCCAGCCGATCGCGCCGACGTCTGCCCAGGTCAGGGTCGGGTAGTTGAAGATCGAGGAGTACTTCTGCCGCCCACTGTGCAACTGGTCGAGCAGGTCGGCCCGGTCGACGCCCAACGTCTCGGCGGCGGCGTAGAGGTAGAGCCCGTGTCCGGCTTCGTCCTGCACCTTCGCCATCAGGATCGCCTTGCGGCGCAGGCTGGGTGCCCGGCTGATCCAGTTGCCCTCGGGCTGCATGCCGATGATCTCGGAGTGCGCGTGCTGGGCGATCTGGCGGACCAGAGTCTTGCGGTAGCCCTCGGGCATCTCGTCGCGGGGCTCCACCCGGCCGTCGGTCTCGAGGAGCGCGCGGAAGGAGGCCGGCTCGTCAGGACGGTCCGCGATGACCGGGGTCGGCTGCTGCTCGGGGGTGGTGAAGTCGTTGCCGTACACGTCGCCCACGGTAACAGCGCGTGTTACAAATGCACGCATTTCTGGTGTTCGCGTGTAACAGGGGTCCAGCCGGGGCATGGTCGAGCCCTCCTGACACGATGACCCCATGAGCTCCCCCACCGCAGACGTGTCCGTCCGTGTCGCCTGGGCCGACGACGCCCCCGGCATCGCCGGGGTGCAGGTCCGCGGCTGGCGGACGGCGTACGACGGGGTGCTGCCCGCTGACGTGCTCGACGCGTTCACGCCCGACGAGGTGGCCGCCGCCTGGCGCGAGTCACTCGGCCGCCCGAAGGATGCCCGCAACCGTGTGCTCGTCGCGCTCGAACGCAACCGGATCACCGGATTCGCGGTCGTCTCCCCTGCCGGGGACCCGGACTGCGACCCGATCGCCGACGGTGAGGTCGCGGAGTTCGTGGTCGACCCCGACGAGCTGGGCAAGGGCCACGGCTCGCGCCTGATCCAGGCCTGCGCCGACACCCTGCGGGCCGACCGGTTCCAGCGTGCGGTCAGCTGGGTCAACGCCACCGACGACGCGCACCGCGCATTCTTCGAGAGTGCCGGTTGGGCGCCGGACACTGCGCACCGCGAGCTCGACCTGCACGGCGACGGCAGCGTCACGGTCAAGCAGGTCCGCCTGCACACCGCCCTCTAGGGCCTTGCACGTTTCCCCGGCGCACCGGGGAAACGTGTACTCCCCACGTCAGATTCGCCGTGGGGAGTACATGTTCTGCCCGGGGAGTGAGCCCGGGCGTGTGCTCAGCCGACCGAGACGGCGCTCCAGGCTGCGGCCACGGTGTTGTACTGCGCGCTGCCCTGGCCGTAGAGGTCCTTGGCGGCGTTCAGGGTGGCGGTGCGGGCCTGGGCGTACGTCGTGCCGGAGGTCATGTAGACGTCGAGCGCACGGAACCAGATCTTGGCGGCCGCGTCGCGACCGATGCCGGTGATCGTGGACCCGTTGCAGGTCGGCGAGTTGTGCGCCTTGCCGCCGATCGTCTTCGCGCCCGAACCCTCGGCGAGCAGGTAGAAGAAGTGGTTGCCCACGCCCGAGGAGTAGTGCACGTCGAGGTTCTTCGTGCCGGTGGTCCAGCAGTCCTGCGAAGCGCCGTCACTGCTCGGCTTGTCCATCCGGCGGAAGCCGGCGTGGTTCTTCAGGTCGAACTGCTCACCGATGAAGTAGTCACCCGGGTCGGCCGAGTTGGCGGCGTAGAACTCCACCATCGTGCCGAAGATGTCGGACGTCGCCTCGTTGAGGCCACCGGACTCCCCGGAGTAGGTCAGGCCGGCGGTGTGCTCGGTGACGCCGTGCGACATCTCGTGACCGGCCACGTCGAGCGCGACCAGCGGGCCGAACTCGACACCGTCGCCGTCGCCGTACGTCATCTTCTCGCCGTCCCAGAAGGCGTTCACGTAGCCGTTGCCGTAGTGGACCCGGCTCGGGGCACCCGTGCCGTTGCCGAAGATGCCGTTGCGGCCGTGGACGTTCTTGAAGTAGTCCCACGTCTTCGCGGCGCCGTAGACCGCGTCGGCGGCGGCGCTCTGCCGGTCGGAGTTCGTGCCGTTGCCGAACGTGTTGTCGGGACTGTTGATCGCGGTGCCGTTGGTGCAGCCGATGCCGAGCAGGGTGCAGAGGACGGAGTCCTCCTTGTTGCCCATGTCGGTGGTCTTGGAGTTGCCGTGCACCGGGTCGGTGAGGGTGTACGTCGACCCCGACAGGGTCACCGGGATCGTCACGTCGCCGCTGTAGAGCGTGTCGCCGTGGCCGTCGACGTTGACGATCTCCTGCTCGGTGCGGAGCACCTTGCCGGTCTTCGCGTCGACGTACGTCGCGAGGCGGCTGGGCGTGCCGTCGGCCTGCAGACCGGAGCTCATCACCCGCCAGGCCAGGCGCGGGTTGGCCAGGGTCGCGTCGACGAGCAGGGTCGCGTTCCCCTGCTGCTTGACCTTGCTGATCGTGCGGCTCGCCTTGCTGGTCAACGACAGCGCTTCGGCGCGTGCGGCCGGCACGACAGGAGTGACGTCGAGCCCGAGTGACGTGCGGAGGGTCTGGCTCACGCCGACCAGGTCACCGGAGGCGGCCTGGTGGACGACGAGGTCGCCACCGACCACGGGCAGCCCGTGGTAGGTCCGCTGCATGCGGACGTGGGTCGTGCCGTCGGCGTCGACGACGGTGCGGCCGACCTGGAAGGCCTGGCCGTCGGCCGCGCGGGCAGCGCCGGGGTGGGCGTTGAGCGCCGCGACGGCGTCGTCCTTCTTGGGCTGGGGCGCCTCAGCGCCGGCCGGGGCTGAGAAAGCAACACTGGTGGCGAGGGTGGCCAGGCCGAGCGCTGCCCATGCTGGGGTGATTCGCATGTGGGTGAGCCTTTCGTGCATCTCGGGGTCTCCCTCCCCAACGCAGACCCTTTCATTACCGAGAGGTAACCCGAAAGGGCTCACGGCCTGCATTTTGTTGCAACTTTCCGCCGGACAGAAAGGTGCAGACGGCCCATCACAGATCGGGCCGCCTCGTCGCAGCGGCTGCTTGCCGGCCTTCTGCTGCTGCACGGCGGCGTGGTAGATCTTGCGGAGCTCCTTCGGACGCCGACCCGGGGGCCCGGTCCAGGGCTCAGTCGAGGTCGAGGAAGTGCTCGAGCCCGACGGTCAGTCCGGGTCGCCCGGCGATCGCGCGCAGGCCGGTCAGCACGCCGGGACTGAACGAGGCCCGGTCCATGGAGTCGTGCCGGATGGTCAGGGTCTCCCCCGGACCGCCGAGGATCACTTCCTGGTGCGCGACCATGCCACGGATGCGCAGGCCGTGCACGCGGACACCGTCGACGTCTGCGCCGCGCGCCCCGTCGAGCGAGGTGGAGGTGGCGTCGGGCATCGGCGCCGACCCGGCCTCGCGCCGCGCCGCCGCAATGAGTTCCGCCGTACGGCGTGCCGTGCCCGAGGGCGCGTCGGCCTTGTCGGGGTGGTGCAGCTCGACGACCTCGACGGACTCGTAGAACGGCGCGGCAGCCGCGGCGAACCGCATCATCAGGATCGCGCCGATCGAGAAGTTGGGCGCGATCAGGACGCCGGTGCCGGGCGATGCGGCCAGCCAGGTCTCCAGCTGGGCAAGGCGCTGGTCGTCGAAGCCCGTGGTGCCGACGACGGCATGGATGCCGTGGTCGATGCAGAACTCGAGGTTGTCCATGACGACGTCGGGGTGGGTGAAGTCGACGACGGCCTGCGCCCCGGCCTCGACCAGGGCCGCGATGTCGTCACCGGCGTCGATGCCGGCCACCAGTTCGGTGTCGTCGGCAGCCTCGACCGCCCGGCAGATCTCTGCCCCCACCTTGCCTCGCGCGCCGAGCACGCCCACCCTCAATTTCGTCGCTGTCACGGGGGCAAACCTACGCGACGCGATGTCCGACAGGGGGAGGGTGGCGACGAATGGGCACGGGTAGTGGCAGGCTTGACCCCATGGTGCTGCAGACGATCCCCGCGCGAATTCGGTGGGCGGTGGACGTGATAGATGTCCAACCGGGCGACCAGGTCCTCGAAGTCGGGTGCGGACAAGGCCAGGCGGCCGAGCTGATCTGCAGCCGACTCGAGACCGGGAAGCTGCTCGCGATAGACCGTTCGGAGTCCGGTGTCGACCGCACCAAGCGACGCTGCGCGAACTACATCACCTCCGGACGACTCGCCGTACGACACATCGACCTGGCCACCCTCCGGGTGCCGGTGAAGCGCCTGGACAAGGTCTTCGCGTTCAACGTCAACCTCTTCTGGGTGCGCGACTGCCAGGACGAACTGGCGTTGCTCCACGAGCGGCTCTCCACCGGCGGCACCCTCGCCCTCTTCTACGACGCAGCCCGCCCGGAACAGCTGCCCACCGCCCTGGAGAAGGCTTCTGCGGCCCTGGTCCAGGCGGGCTTCCGGGTCGGTGTCGTCGAGAGCAAGAACCCGGCCGTGGTCGGCCTGCTCGGACGTCGCTGACATAAGTCAGCATCCTGATATGTCTTTGCATAAGGTTTTTTCCTGAAGTAGCCTGTGATCAGGACAGGACCTCCAGGAGGGCTGATGACCGTCTTCGTGCTCACCGTCGACCAGCGCGACAGCCGCACCCATGACGACCTGGTGCCGGACGCCGTCGTGGCCCACTCCGGCGGCCTGCTCCCCTTCGAACGCACCGCCGGGGATGAGATGCAGGCGGTGTACGACGACCCCGCCGCGGTCGCCACCGTCGTCGAACAGCTTGTGCGCGTGGGGCACTGGAACATCGGTGTGGGCATCGGCACCGTCGAACAGCCCCTCCCCGAGACTGCCCGGGCCGGGCGCGGGCCTGCGTACCTCCATGCCCGCACCGCGGTGACCCGGGCCAAGAACTCCCCCGGCCGGATCTGCGCTGTCGGTGCCGACGACTACCGTGCCGGTCAACTGGAAGGCGTCCTCTGGCTGTGGGCGGCCCTGCTGGGCCGGCGCAGCGAGCGGGGCTGGGCCGTCGCTGACCTGGTCGCCGAGGGGCTCACCCACCAGGCCGTGGGTGAGCGGCTCGGCATCAGCCAGTCGGCGGTGACCCAGCGGGCGCGGGCGGCCGGACTGCCCGAGGGAGACCGTGCCCGCCAGCTGGTCCGACAACTGCTCGAGGAGATGAAGGAGGACTGATGGCCGCTGTCCTCCTTGCCGTCCTGGCCGTCGGCACCTTCCTGGCCGTCGCGGGCTGGCGACTGCGCGCCGCGGGCCTGCACCTCGTCACCGCCGCACTCTGTGCCGGGCTGGGATTCACCGCGATGGTGCTGGCCGTGCGCGACACGACCGTGCTCGAGCCCGACGCACCCCTCGCGGCAGGTGTCGTGCTGGCCGGACTCCTCGCGATCGCCGGTGGCAGCGTGGTGACCTCGAGCGTCTTCGCGTTGATCGACGGCCGCGACTCCGGGGAATCGGGGTCCATGCGGCGGGCCGGCGAGGTGCTCCGCGGCGGTGCCTGGATCGGCGGCCTCGAGCGTGGGGCGGTGTTCGCCACGATCGTCGCGGGCTGGCCCGAGGGCATCGCGATCACGCTCGCCCTCAAGGGGCTCGGCCGCTACCCCGAGCTGCGCACCGAAACACCCGGGGCCGCGGAGCGGTTCATCATCGGCACCTTCACCAGCGTGCTCTGGGCAGTCGCCTGCGCCGGAACCGCCCACCTCATGACGTAGGGGTGGGCTCCTCGGCCGTCTCCGGCCCGACGATGGCCAGCACCTCGGGCTGGGCGAAGAGCTCGGCCGCCAGGATGCGCACGTCCTCGAGAGTGACGGCGTCGATGCGGGCCAGCACCTCGTCGATGCTGAGCAGCTCGTCGTGCACGAGCTCGGCCTTGCCGATGCGCGACATCCGCGAACCGGAGTCCTCGAGCCCGAGCACCAGCCCGCCACGGAGCTGTCCCTTGCCGCGGTCGAGCTCTTCGGCGGTGATGCCGTGGGCGGCCACCTTGCGCAGCTCGTCACGCACCACGTCGAGCACCTGGTCGAGCTTGTCGGGCAGGCACCCGACCGAGACACCGACCATGCCCGCGTCGGCGTGGTGGCTGGCGAACGAGAAGACCGAGTAGGCCAGCCCGCGTCGTTCGCGCACCTCCTGGAAGAGCCGTGACGAGGTGCCGCCGCCGAGGGCGGTGTTGAGCACACCGAGCGCGAACCGGCGCTCGTCGCTGCGAGTGAGGCCGTTGACCCCGAGCACGACGTTGACCTGCTCGATGGGCCGGTGGGCGCTGATCGTGCCGGCACGCAGCTTGCGAGCCGAGGGGCTGATCAGCGGAGCCCGCGGCACGTCGTTCCCGGCCAGGAAGCCGTTGCGGCCGAAGGCGGTGCGCACCTGGCGCACGACCGTGGCGTGGTCGAGGTTGCCCGCGACGGCCACCACCATGTTGCCGGCGCGGTAGTGGTTCTTGTAGAAGCGGCTGATCTGGGTGCGGGTCAACGCGTCGATCGACGCCTCGGTGCCGGCAATGGGCCGGCCGAGTCGGGTGTCGCCGTACGCCTGGGCCGCGAAGAGGTTGTGGACGACGTCATCGGGGTCGTCGTCGTGCATCGCGATCTCGTCGAGGATCACGTCGCGCTCGGCCTCGACGTCGTCGGAGGTCAGCGTGGAGTTGGTGATCATGTCGCCGATCACGTCGACTGCCAGGGGCAGGTCGTGGTCGAGCACCCGGGCGTGGAAGCAGGTGTACTCCTTGGCGGTGAACGCGTTGAACTCGCCGCCGACCGCGTCGAGCGCCACGGAGATGTCCATCGCGGAACGCTCGCGGGTGCCCTTGAAGAGCAGGTGCTCGAGGAAGTGCGAGGCGCCGTGGAGGGTGGGCGTCTCGTCGCGCGAGCCGACGCCGACCCAGACGCCGATGCAGGCCGAGCGGACACCGGCCATCTGCTCGGTCACCACGCGCAAGCCGCCGGGCAGGACGGTTCGGCGCACGCGGGAGACCACCTGGCCGTCGTCGTCCTTGACGGTCAGCAGGGTGCGGGTGGAGCCCACCTTCTGGGGAACGGACGACCGGCCAGCAGAACCCTGCTGGCCGGTCGCCCGGTTGTTGCTGCTGGTCACACTCAGCCTTCGCTGCCGTCCTCGGCCGGAGCGGCATCCTCGTCGGACGAGGTGGCCTCGTCGGAGGCGCCCTCCTCGACGACGGGGATCAGCGAGAGCTTGCCGCGGTCGTCGATCTCGGCGATCTGGACCTGGACCTTCTGGCCCACGGAGACGACGTCCTCGACGGCGTCGACGCGCTTGCCACCGGCCAGCGAACGGAGCTTGCTGATGTGCAGCAGGCCGTCCTTGCCCGGGAGCAGCGAGACGAACGCACCGAAGTTGGTCGTCTTGACGACGGTGCCGAGGTAGCGCTCGCCGACCTCGGGCATGGTCGGGTTGGCGATCGCGTTGACCATGGCGCGGGCGGCCTCGGCCGCTTCACCGTTGGTCGCACCGATGTAGACCGTGCCGTCGTCCTCGATCGACAGGTTCGCGCCCGTGTCGTCCTGGATCTGGTTGATGACCTTGCCCTTCGGGCCGATGACCTCGCCGATCTTGTCGACGGGGACGCGCACGCTGATGATGCGCGGCGCGTGCACCGACATCTCGTCGGGGGCGTCGATGGCCTCGGCCATCACCTCGAGGATCGCGAGGCGGGCTTCACGGGCCTGGGTCAGCGCACCGGCCAGGACCTCGGCGGGGATGCCGTCGAGCTTGGTGTCGAGCTGGAGTGCGGTCACGAACTCCTTGGTGCCGGCGACCTTGAAGTCCATGTCGCCGAAGGCGTCCTCGGCACCGAGGATGTCGGTCAGCGCGACGTAGCGCGTCTCGCCGTCGACCTCGTCGGAGATGAGGCCCATGGCGATACCGGCGACGGCGGCCCGGAGCGGGACACCTGCCTGCAGCAGCGACAGCGTCGAGGCGCAGACCGAGCCCATCGAGGTGGAGCCGTTGGAGCCCATGGCCTCGGAGAGCTGCCGGATCGCGTAGGGGAACTCCTCGCGGGTCGGCAGCACGGGGAGGATGGCGCGGCGCGCGAGCGCACCGTGACCGACCTCGCGACGCTTCGGCGAACCGACGCGGCCCGTCTCACCGGTGGAGAACGGCGGGAAGACGTACTTGTGCATGTAGCGACGCGACTTCTCCGGGGAGAGCGTGTCGAGCTTCTGCTCGAGGGTCAGCATGTTCAGCGTGGAGACACCCAGGATCTGGGTCTCGCCGCGCTCGAACAGCGCCGAACCGTGGACCCGCGGGATCACGCCGACCTCGGCGTGCAGCGGACGGATGTCGGCCAGGCCGCGACCGTCGATGCGCACCTTGTCGCGCAGGACGCGCTCACGGACGAGCTGCTTGTTCAGCGAGCGGAACGCTGCGCCGATCTCCTTCTCACGGCCCTCGAAGCTCTCGGCGAGCTTCTCGAGCAGCGACGCCTTGATCCCGTCGAGCTTCTCCTCGCGCTCCTGCTTGCCCGCGATGGTCAGCGCCTCAGCGGTCTCGGCGCGCACAGCGGCCTCGACGGCCGTGTAGGCGTCGTCCTCGTAGTCGAGGAAGATCGGGAACTCCTGGACCGGCTTGGCGGCTTCCTTGGCGAGCTCGGCCTGGGCGGCGCAGAGCTGCTTGATGAACGGCTTCGCCGCGTCGAGGCCCTGGGCCACGACCTCTTCGGTCGGCGCCTGGACGCCGCCCTGGATGAGCACCCATGCGCCCTCGGTGGCCTCGGCCTCGACCATCATGATCGCGACGTCACCGGAGTCGGTGACCCGACCGGCGACGACCATGTCGAAGACCGCGGTCTCGAGCTGGCTGTGCGACGGGAAGGCAACCCACTGACCCTCGATGAGGGCCACGCGGACACCGCCGACCGGGCCGGAGAACGGCAGGCCGGAGAGCTGGGTGGAGAGCGACGCGGCGTTGATCGCCAGCACGTCGTAGGGAGCGTCGGGGTTCAGGGCCATCACGGTGATGACGACCTGGACCTCGTTGCGCAGGCCCTTCTTGAAGGTCGGGCGCAGCGGCCGGTCAATCAGGCGGCAGGTGAGGATCGCGTCCTCGCCCGGGCGGCCTTCGCTACGGAAGAACGAGCCGGGGATCTGGCCCGCGGCGTACATCCGCTCCTCGACGTCGATCGTCAAGGGGAAGAAGTCGAAGTGGTCCTTGGGGTGCTTGCCGGCCGTGGTGGCCGAGAGCAGCATCGTGTCGTCGTCGAGGTAGGCGGTCACCGAACCGGCGGCCTGACGGGCCAGCAGCCCGGTCTCGAACTTGACGGTGCGGGTGCCGAACTTGCCGTTGTCGATAACGGTTTCGACTGCGGAGATGACGGGTCCGTCCGCGTTGATTTCTGACAAGGGTTCAATCCCTATTCTGTTCGCGGAGCGATCCGCGCGTCCGCCTCTGCTGAGCCCGGGGGCACTCGCGTTGGCGGGGCATCGAAGTGCTTCCCGCCTGTCTCGAGTGAGACGGGGCCGGTCTTCGATCGAGGCCCGCAGATCTCTCGCTCGGTGATCGAGCGGGTCGAGATCCTGAAGGCCACTACCGAGGACCGGGCCGGACGTGGTGCGGGTCGCTCCTGGTGATGTGGTTCAACGTATTGAGTTGTGCTGCAACCAGCATGACCCCAACGGTCGATGCGGGCAAATACGCCTACGAGCGGCCACCCCGGGTGGGGTGACCGCTCGCGGGATCAGCGGCGGAGGCCGAGGCGCTCGACGATCGACCGGTAACGGTCGATCTCCGTCTTCTGCAGGTAGTTGAGAAGGCGGCGGCGCTGGCCGACCAGCAGAAGCAGGCCACGACGGCTGTGGTGGTCGTGCTTGTGCGTCTTGAGGTGCTCGGTCAGGTGCGAGATGCGGTGGCTGAGCAGCGCGATCTGAACCTCCGGCGAACCGGTGTCGCCCTCGGACTTGCCGTACTCGGCGATGATCTTCTTCTTGGTCTCCGCGTCGGTACCAATCGACATTCGAGGACTCCTTCCGGCCCTGACGGGCATTCGTTGCGCGGCGCGCCGGGGCCTGTTCACCCGGGCACTATGGTTCCGCGGCCGTTCTGACGGCGATGTCGCCCTACGGGCAACCGGTCAAGACTAACAGCGGGCCGAAGGCTTCTCCGAATCGAGATCAGGCGACCCGGACGGGGTGCCTGACGACCGCGTCGAAGAAGTACCCGCCGTCGTTGTACGGCGTGGACTCGGGCTGGGTGCGACCTGCGGAGTCGGTGGCCCGGGTCATCAGGACGTGGCCTCCCAGGGCGGGGCGCTCCCAGTCGAACCGCCACTGCGTCCAGCCGCCGGGGCGCTCGGGACGCAGCAGGCGCGCGTCGCGCCACGACGCACCGTCGTCCGTGCTCACCTCGACGCGTGCGATGGCACCGGCCCCGCTCCAGGAACGGCCGTGGAGCGTCACCTGTCGACGTCGCTCGATGACCTGGCCCCGGGCCAGTTCCCACGCAGAGCGCACCGGGTTGACCGTGAGCGGCTTCGTGTCCGCCGGATGGTCGCCGCCGGTCATGCGGTACCACTTCGTGTTCCACGGCGAGGTGAGCTCGCGCGTGGAGATCTCGAGGGAGCCGAGCCACTTGATGCTGGCGATGCCGACCCAGCCCGGGAGCACGAGGCGGACCGGGAAGCCGTGGTCGGGCAGCAGGTCCCGTCCGTTCATCCCCCAGGCCAGGATCGCGTCGTCGAGCGCCTTGTCGACCGGGAACGGTCGTCGTACCCGGCCGTAGTCGACTCCCCCGGAGACATAGTTGTCGTCAAGGCCGGTCGCCTGGATCGAGACTGCGTCGGGCCTGATGCCGAGACGGCGCAGCACGTGCGCGAGCCGCACGCCCTCCCAGCGGACCGTCCCCACGGCGCCCAGGGTCCACGCGGTGCCGGACGGGGCCTGGCCCTGCTGGGTCGCGAAGAACGAGCGTCCGTTGCCCGTGCACTCGTGCGTGGTGGTGACCCGCGTGTGCGGGAGCCGGCGCAGCTCGGCGTACGACAGGGCAAGGGCGTCGCCCTCACCCTTCGGCGAGGCCAGTCCGTCGCCGAAGACCCTCAGTCGCCACGCGTCCGCGTCGATCAACGGAGTCCTCGTGTGGTTGCGCACGAACAGGCGCGACTGGGGGGTGAGGTACTCGTGCGCACCGACCGAGCTCCACCTCATCTCGGCGTTCGTGCCGAAGTCGATGAACTGGTCGGCCGGCAGGGGCTTGAGGATCGGGCCGGTCGCGACCACTCCGGCCACCGCGCGCACCGCCAGGCCGGGAGCAGCCATCACCGCACCCACCGCTGCGGCACTGCTCAGAAAGGTACGACGTGAGGTCCGGGCATCCATGCTCAGACATTAACACTACTGACTTACTGCAGTTATGCTGTTCCGGAGTCATGGGTCGACGGCTGGACGACCGGCTGGCCGCTCGGCGTCGCGTGCGCGGCCGGGGCGTAGGGCGTCGCCTGGCCGGGAGCGCCGTACGGCGTCGCCCGCGGCCTGCCGGTGACCCAGATGAGGAGCACCGCAAGGCCGACGAAGAAACCGAAGAACACGCCCCAGTAGTAGCCGTCGACCAGCGACCCACGCACCAACGCATGGGTGAAGACGACCGCGCCGTCGTCGTCCTTCAACCGCGCGGCGACGAACAGGGAGCTGACCAGGCCGCCGGTGCCCGCACCGAGCACGACCGCGAACCACGAGGTGAGCATCGCCGCGAAGGCGGATCGGGCACCCTTCACGCCAAGCCAGGTCACCACGAACGTGACCGCCGCGAACACGGCGAGTCCGAGCACGAAGCCCACCATCCCCGACTCGAGGTAGGGCAACCCGTCATTGATCAGGCCGGTCTGCCCCAGCGGCGCCAGCCCCTGCAGGACCCAGACGAGGAACGGGTCCTCATGTTCGGCTCCGAACCGGACCGACTGACGATCGACCAGCTCGGTGACGATCGTGCCCGCGATGACCGCCACCAGTGCGAACACTGTGCCGAAGATCGCCGGGACAACCGAACTTGGTGCGCGCTCCTGCATGGGACCGATCTTCCTGTGGGTGGGGTACGTCGTCCCGGGCCACCATCCCCCGAAGGGAACCCACGGAAACCTCCAGCACCCTCGCTGGCGCTCCTCCCCTCGGCGCGAACGTGGCACGATCGCAGGATGAGCGAGAAGCGCATCGGCGTGTGCAACCTCTGTGAGGCGATCTGCGGGCTCGAGCTGACGGTGGAGGGCGACCGGGTCACCGCCGTGCGCGGGAACAAGGACGATCCCCTGTCCCGCGGCCACATCTGCCCCAAGGGGGTGGCCATCGGCGACATCCACGCCGACCCCGACCGCCTCCGCCGACCGGTACGCCGGGTCGGCGACACCTGGGAGGAGATCGGCTGGGACGAGGCCTTCGACCTGGTCGCCGACGGACTGGCGAAGGCGATCAACGACCACGGTCGCGACGCGCTCGGCATCTACCTGGGCAATCCCAACGTGCACAGCCTCGGCTCGATGACCCACGGCACCGCGATGGTGAAGACGTTCCGCACCCGCAACAAGTTCAGCGCCACCTCCGTCGACCAGCTCCCCCACCAGCTGCTGGCCCACCTGCTCTACGGCCACCAGCTGCTGCTGCCGATCCCCGACATCGACCGGACGTCGTACTTCCTGGTCTTCGGCGCCAACCCGATGGCCTCGAACGGTTCCTTGATGACCGTGCCGGACTTCCCCGCCCGGTTGCGCGCCCTGCACGACCGCGGCGGGCGCATGGTCGTGCTCGACCCCCGGCGCACCGAGACCGCCCGGGTCGCCGACGAGCACCACTTCGTGCGCCCCGACACCGACGCCTGGATCCTGCTGGCGATGCTGCGCACCGTGCTCGCCGAGGGGCTCGCCACTCCCCCGGCGTACGTCGACGGGCTGCCGGAGGTGACCTCGGCGATCACCGCGTTCACCCCCGAGCTCGCCGAACGGGCCAGCGGACTGCCCGCCGACGAGATCCGGCGACTGGCCCGCGACTTCGCGGCCGCCGACGGTGCTGCGGCGTACGGCCGGATCGGGGTCTCCACGACCAGGTTCGGCAGCGTGTGCCAGTGGGCGGTGCAGCTGCTCAACCTGGTCACCGGCAACCTCGACCGGGTCGGCGGCGCGATGTTCACCAACCCGGCCATCGACGCCGTCGGCACGGGGTTGATCGGCCGCGGCCACCACGACGTGTGGCGCTCGCGGGTGCGGGACCTGCCGGAGTTCGGCGGCGAGCTGCCGGTCTCCGTGCTGGCCGAGGAGATCGAGACCCCGGGCGACGGACAGGTCCGCGCGCTGCTCACCCTGGCGGGCAACCCGGTGCTCTCCACGCCCGACGGTGCCCGACTCGAGCGGGCCGTCACCGGCCTTGACTTCTTGGCCGCGGTCGACATCTACGTCAACGAGACCACCCGGCACGCCGACGTGATCCTGCCGCCGACCACCGCTCTCGAGCGCGACCACTACGACCTCGTCTTCCACCTGCTCGCCGTACGCAACACGGCCCGCTTCACCCCGGCTGTCTTCGACAAGGCCCGCGACCAGCGCCACGACTGGGAGATCTACCGCGAGATCGCGCTGCGTACGGCGTCACGGCTGCACCAGCGCAAGCCCCTGGCCAGGCGGCTCAAGGAACGCGCCCGCCTGACCATGAGTCCGACGTTCCTGATCGGCATGCTGCTGCGCACCGGCAGGTCCGGCGTCACGATCACCGACCTGCGCAAGAACCCGTCCGGCGTCGACCTCGGGCCGCTGCAACCAGACCAGCTGCCCGACCGCCTGCAGACCGACGACGGTCGCATCGATGCCGCGGTGCCGCTGGTCCTCGATGAGCTGCCCCGGTTGCTGGAGGAGCCGCTCCCCGCGACCGGCGAGCTCCTGCTGATCGGCCGTCGCCACAAGCAGGACTGCAACTCATGGATGCACAACTCCGAGCGGCTCACCAAGGGCCGGCCCCGCCACCAGCTGCTGATGAACGGCGCCGACCTGGCCGAGCGCGGCATCGCCGACGGTGCGACGGTCACGGTGCGTTCGCGGGTCGGCGAGGTGCAGGTGGAGGTGAGTGCCACCGACGACGTGATGCCCGGCGTGGTCTCACTCCCCCACGGCTACGGCCACCAGCGTGAAGGCGTCTTGATGGAACGGGCCCGTGAGGTCGTCGGTGTCTCCATCAACGACCTCACGGACCCCGAGCGCCTCGACGTCAGCGGAAACGCCGCACTGAGCGGCGTCCCCGTGACCGTCTCGGCGTCACGATCATGACTTCGCGCTGACCAGCTCCGGCTCGTCGGGCGAGGCCGACGCACCGGCCGGGTCGCGATCCAGCCGGCTCGGCCACCAGATCTTGTTGCCCAGGTCGAGGTTGAGCGCGGTGACCAGCACCGAGCGCACGACCATCGTGTCGAGCATGACGCCCAACGCGACCGCCACACCGATCTCGGCGAACGCGACCAGCGGCATGGTGCCGAGGACGAGGAAGGTCGCGGCCAGCACCAGCCCCGCCGAGGTGATGACGCCACCCGTCGCGGCCAGGGCCACCAGTGCTCCCTTGCGGGTGCCCAACGTCGCGGTCTCCTCGCGGACCCGGGTCATCAGGAAGATGTTGTAGTCGATGCCCAGGGCCACCAGGAAGACGAAGACGAACAGTGGCAGGGAGGCGTCGGCCCCGGCGAACCCGAACACGTAGTGGAACAGCAGCGCGCTCAGGCCCAGTGCGGCCCCGAACGACAGGACCACGGTCAGCATCAGCAGCAGCGGTGCCAGCAACGCCCTCAGCAGGACCATCAGGATCACCATCACCACGAGCAGCACGAGCGGGATGATCACCTGGTTGTCGTGGTTGTTGGCGTGGTCCATGTCGAGCAGGATCGCGCTGGTGCCGCCCACGAGGGCGTCGGCGCCGTCGACCGTGCCCACCGCGTCACGCGCCCTCTCGACCGTCGCGAAGGAGTCCTGGGACGTCGCGTCGGTGGTCAGCGGCGCGCTCACCAGTGTCGTGCCGTCGGCGTCGGGCAAGACGAATGTCGGTCCGAGACCGTCGACACCCTTGAGCGCCTCCTCCACGGCCGGTGCCTCCGCAGTGTTCGTGGCGACCATCAACGGCGACGAGGTGTCGGCCATGTCGTGGGCGTTGAGCACCTTCTGCCCGACGATCGAGTCGAACTCCTTGGTGTACTGCTCCTCGTTGGTCAGCCCGTTGGCGTCGAGCTTGAACAGACCGAGGCAGGCGATCGCCAGCAGGACCGACGTACCGATCCAGACCTTGCGCGGCGACACCGAGATCCGGGTGCCCAGGCGGGCCCAGAAGCCCGTCGAGGTCGGCTCGGCAGTGTCGAAGACCGGGCGCTTGGGCCAGAAGATCCACCGGCCGGTGACCACCAGCAGTGCCGGCAGCAGGGTGATCATCACGAGCAGGGCGACGCCGATGCCGATCGCGGCCACCGGGCCGAGTCCGGCGGTGGAGTTCATGTCGGCGAAGAGCAGGCACAGCATGCCCAGGATCACGGTCGCGGCGCTGGCCACGATCGCCGGTGCGGCACGGTGCAGGGCGAAGGCCATCGCCTCGTGCCGGTCCTCGTGTCGACGGAGCTCTTCCCGGTATCTCGCGACCAGCAACAACGCGTAGTCGGTGCCGGCGCCGAAGACGAGCACGGTCAGGATGCCCTGGCTCTGCCCGTTGACGGTGAGGTCGCCGTACTCGGCGGCGAAGTAGATCACCGCCTGCGCGACGAACAGCGCCACGACCGCGGAGAGGACTGGCAGCAGCCAGAGAACCGGGCTGCGGTAGGTGAGCAGCAGGATGATGATGACCACTCCACCAGCCGCGAAGAGCAGGTTGGAGTCGAGCCCCTCGAACGCCTCGGCGGAGTCGGCGGCCTGCCCGCCCCCACCCGCGACGTGGACCTGGAGTCCGTCGCCCTCGGGTGCGATGTCGCGGATCTTGTCGACCGCGCCGGGCATCTCGTTCCACCCATTCTTGCCGAAGTCGAAGGTGACCAGCGTCTGCGCCACCTCACCGTCCTTCGACACGCCGGTGGGCAGGGTGAAGGGGTCGGCCACCGGCTTGGTGACGCCCTTCAGCTTGCCCAGCTCGACGGCCTGCTCGGCGATGGCGGCCTTGTCGGCCGACGTCAGGCCGCCGTCTCGTTGGTAGACCACGATGGTCGGGATCTCGTCGGGGTTCTGGAACTTGTCCAGCTTCTCCAGGGCGAGTGTGGACTCGGCGTCCCCGGGCAACCAGGAGGCCGCTTCGTTGTTCTGTACGTCGGTCAGCTTCTGGGCGAACCCGGCGGCCACGACCATCAGGCCGAGCCAGAAGGCGACGACGATCCATTTGGTTACTCGGCCGGTGAGCTTTCCGGCAATCTGACGGTGCATGTCTCGAGACTCCCAGCGGTGGGTGGTGGTGCGCATCAGGAAAAGCCCCTAGGTGATCCCTTATCCCCAATCGGGGGTACCTCAGGAGCTGTGAGCAAGGGCGTGACGGAGGTTCTGACCCCCGCCACGCCCTGAATTCATCGCTGCCCAACAGGCTTCAGACCAGGGCGTAGCCCGGGTCGTTCTCCGCCACCTGCTCACCGCGCGCGTCCTTCGGCTGACCGGGCCAGGCCCGGTCACCGAGCAGCACGAGGATCGCCGGCAGCATCACCAGCCGGATGACGGTCGCGTCGATGAGGATCGCGGCCGAGAGGCCGACGCCCATCATCTTCATCTCCATCATGCTCAGCGTCGCGAAGATCGCGAACACGGAGACCATCACCGCCGCGGCACTGGTCACGACACCGGCGGTGTCGGCGACGCCCTTGCGCACCGCCAGGCGCGTCGGCATTCCGGCCTCGACGTACTCACGAACCCGCCCGAGCACGAACACGTGGTAGTCCATCGAGAGCCCGACCAGAACCACCAGCACGAACATCGGGATCCAGTCGATCACGAAGCCGGGGCTGGAGAAGTCGAGCAGATCGGCGCCCCAGCCGTGCTGGAAGACCAGCGTGATCAGGCCGAACGCGACTCCCACCGAGAGCAGGTTCAGCCCGGTCGAGACCAACGCGATCGGCACGCTGCGGAACGCGAAGCCCATCATCACCATGGTGAGCAGCAGGATGAACCCGATCACCAGCGGCAGATAGCTGTTGAGGTGGTCGACCATGTCGTACGACGACGCGGCCCCACCACCGACGGCGTAGGTCGCGCCCGTGTCGTCGAGCGCCGGCGGCAGCACGTCGTCGCGCAGGGTCTCCAGTGCCCGGTCGACCCGGTCGTCGGCCTCGTCGTACGGCATGGCCAGGGTCAGCACCGAGGTCTCGCCGTCCTTCGAGGTCCGGATCGGGTCGGCTCCGGCAGAGACGAACCGGCCGGTCTCGAGGGCTGCCTCCTGCACCTGGTCGAGCGCCGCGCGGGCGTCGTCGCCTCCGCCCCGGACGACCACCTCGGCTGCCGGCCCTTCACTGGGGAACTTGTCGGCCACGGCGCGCAGCGTCTGAACCTCCTCGATCTTGGTGGGCAGGGTCTCGAGACTGCCTGAGTGGAGCTTCATGCCGAGCGCGGGGACGGCCAGCGCTCCGACTGCCAGGACAGAGACGACCAGCGCGGCCGCGGGTCGGCGTACGACCGGTGCCAGCACGCGGCTGCTGATGCCACCGGCACCGATGCGGCGGTTCATCCGCCACAGCAACGGCACGCGGGGGCGGTCCACCCAACGGCCCAGCTTGACCAGCAGGGCGGGGAGCACCGTGATGGAGCCGAGCACGGCGATCGCGACGACCAGGATCGATCCCGCGGCCAGCGAGTTGAAGGTGGCACCGCCGACCACGAAGAGTCCGCTCATCGAGGCGATCACGGCGAAGCCCGAGACCAGGATCGAGTGGCCCGAGGTCTCGGCGGCGATCTCGACAGCGTCGAGGGTGGTGCGGCCCTTCGCGCGTTCCTCTCGCTCGCGCTTGAGATAGAAGAGTGAGTAGTCGACGCCGACGGCCATGCCGATCAGCACGATCATGCTGCTGACCGTGTCCTCGGCGTGGATCAGGTGCGACAGCGGCGCGGTGAGCCCCATGGTCGCGGCGACACTCGTCACGGCGAGCAGGACGGGGATGCCGGCGGCGATCAGGGCACCGAAGGCGATCAGCATCAGGATCAGCGTGATCGGCACACTGGTGGCCTCGGCGGAGGAGAGGTCGTCGGCGACCTGGTCGTTGATCGCGTCGTCGACGGAGTTGTCACCCGCCTGGCCGATCTGCAGGTCGGTGTGGTCGGCGGCGACGTCCTCGGTCACTGCTTGCAGGTCCGTGACGTCTTCCTGGTCGCGGGCCAGCTGCACCGAGACCAGCAGCGCGGACCGGTCCTGGCTCCACTGGGGCTCGGCGACCGCGTCGACGCCGTCGGTGGCGCGCATCCGCTCGGTGAGCTCCGCCGCCGCCGCTTCCGCCTTCGCCTGGTCGAGGTCGCCGTCGGCGGTGATCAGCACGACCTCGCTGTCGGGGTTGTCGAGGCCGGCGTCCTCGATCATCTGGGTGGCCCGACCCCACTCCCCCATGTAGTAGTCCTCGCCGTCCGCGTTGACGGTCGGCACCGCCATCGCGAGCCCGACGGAGACGGCGACGAAGCCGACCCAGGCGAGAATCGCCCGCCAGGGATGGGTTGCGCTCCACCGGGCGGCCTTCAGCGAGAGGCCGGCGAGCGGGTTGTGGACTGCCATGTCCGTGCTCCTTCAAGAGTCTGGTCTGTTGCGTCCAGCCTTGTGGCCCCACGAGCTCCGGTCAGGGGCGCT
Organism: Nocardioides sp. Root151; assembly: GCF_001427925.1. NCBI lineage: Bacteria > Bacillati > Actinomycetota > Actinomycetes > Propionibacteriales > Nocardioidaceae > Nocardioides > Nocardioides sp. Root151. Next base: position 145,760 of record NZ_LMGG01000004.1, on the reverse strand, counting down.
GGTTCCACGACGGGGGTGGACCCAGCACCACTGTCCGGAGTCGGGGAATCAGGGAGGATGGCGGCATGGAAGAGAAGCCAGGCCCGTTGCGGCTCACCGGATTCGCGGCCCTCCAGCTGCTGATGTTTCCGCTCGTGCTCGTGACGGTCGTGTTCGTCGTGCTCGGCGGCGTGCTGACGGTGGTCACCGTGGGCATCCCGATCCTGCTGGCCGCCCTTCCGTCCTTGCACTGGATCACCGACCGGCACCGGTCGATGGCGGCGCAGACGCTCGGGCACGACGTGCCGGCGAACCGCCTGCCCTCGACGGGCCAGCCGCTCTTCACCCGCCTCCAGACCTGGGCCCGCGACCCGATGACCTGGCGCGAGCTCACCTGGGCACTGGTCATCGTGCCGGTCGGCTTCATCCTCAGCCTGCTGACCGTGCTGCTGTTGCTGGTCGTGGTGACCGGTGCCTTCTGGTGGTACGGCGCTCCGCACATCATGCGACTGCGCGCCATGCTCGACCGGGCGCTGCTCAGCCGCGGCCACACCGGCCAGCTCGAGCAGCGAGTCGTCGACCTGACCGTCTCGCGCGCCGACACCGTCGACCACTCGGCAGCGGAGCTGCGGCGCATCGAGCGCGACCTGCACGACGGCGCCCAGGCCCGACTGGTCGCCCTCGGCATGACGCTGGGCATGGCCGACGACCTCTTCGCCCGGGACCCGGAGGCGGCCCGCAAGCTGGTCACCGAGGCCCGCGACACGACCGGCGCGGCGCTCGGCGACCTGCGCTCCGTGGTGCGCGGCATCCACCCGCCGGTGCTGGCCGACCGGGGCCTCGCAGGCGCCGTACAGGCCCTGGCCCTCGACATGGCGGTGCCGGTCGAGGTCACCACCGACCTGGCCGGTCGACCGCCGGCTCCGGTCGAGTCCGCGGTCTACTTCGCGATCGCCGAGTGCCTGGCCAACATCGGCAAGCACGCGGCCGCGGCCAACGGCTGGGTCGAGCTGCGCTGGACCGACGGACGCCTCCACGCCGTCGTCGGCGACGACGGCCGGGGCGGTGCCGACGTGAACGCGGGCACCGGCATGCGGGGGGTCATGCGGCGGCTGGCCGCGTTTGACGGCACGATGAGGGTGTCGAGTCCCGCTGGAGGTCCGACGCTGATCACCCTGGAGGTTCCGTGCGCCTTGTCGTTGCCGAGGACAACGCCCTCCTCCGGGACGGCCTGATCCGGCTGCTGGAGGCCAACGGCGCCACGATCGTGGCAGCCGTCGACAATGCGACCACGCTCGCCGTCGCCCTGCGTGAGAACGAGGCCGACGGTGCCGTGCTCGACGTACGCATGCCGCCGACCTTCACCGACGAGGGCCTGCGCGCGGCGATCGAGATCCGCGCCGAGCGGACCGGGTTCCCGGTCATGGTGCTCTCGCAGTACGTCGAGCAGCTCTATGCCCGCGAGCTCCTGGCCAGCGGCCAGGGGGCGGTGGGCTACCTGCTCAAGGACCGGGTCGCCAACGTGGGTGAGTTCGTCGACGGCGTACGCCGGGTCGTGGCCGGCGGCACCGTCATCGACCCGGAGGTCATCTCCACGATCATGGCCAAGCGCGAGGAGCCGGTCGACAGGCTGACCCCCCGCGAGCAGGAGGTGCTGGCCCTGATGGCCGAGGGTCGCTCGAACCAGGCGATCGCCAGCGCCCTGTTCGTCACCGAGAAGGCAGTGGCCAAGCACACGAACAGCATCTTCGCGAAGCTCGACCTGCCCGTGGCCGACGACGACAACCGTCGGGTGCGTGCCGTGCTGGCCTGGCTACGCGTCTGAAGGTCGAGTGCTGAGGTGGCGGCCCGGGCCACCACTTCAGCACTCAACCCCGGCGCATCGAGCGGTAGACCACCCGGGCACTGACCGCGCGCTCGAGCTCGCGGGTGATCGAGGTGAAGAACTGCTTGCGGTAGAGCTCGTCGGTGACGGCGTAGACCGCGAAGTAGAGCCCGCTGAACGCGGCGAGGAATACCGAGACCTGCACCAGCTCGCGGCTGACCGGTCCGAGGAAGGTCTCGGGGCTGTGGCCGACCCAGGTCTCGATGACCGCGTCGTCCATGGCCACCACGCCGAAGAGGATGAAGAACGCGAACACCGAGAGGGACAACAGCAGCACCTGCACGATCTGGGCGACCAGGAGCACCAGCACCAGGTTGGCCTTCTGCAACCCGGTCACCTCCGGCGGGACGGGGAGCTGCGTGTGGGTCTCGCGCAGCCGGTTCGCCTCAGTCTCGAGCGGCGTGCCCCGGCAGGCGCTCGAGAGTCTGGTGATGTCGAAGTCTCGGTCGAAGGCGTCGAGCTCCTCCGGCAGCCGCGAGAGCAGGAAGCCCACCGCGATCGCCGCGAACAGCATCACGGCCGCCCACATGATGCCGCCGTCGAGAGTCGCCCCGACCTGCCAGACCTCGGCATTGATGAACAGGAACGTGATGAAGAGCAGCAGCAGCGGCAGCGCCCGGGTCACCAGCGGGACCATCAGGCTCAGCGAGCCCAGTGTCTGGCCGGCCGCCCAGCGGATCCACAGCCACGCCTTCAGGGTCAGCAGCCCGTAGAGGCCGAAGACACCGGCAAGCGTGGTGAGGGCGCTGGAGACGCCGTACGACACCTGGTCGGCCCACAGCCCGACGGCCAGGCCGACCGGGACGGCCAGCACGACGCCGACGACCAGGACAGCCAGCAGCCGGGACGGGCGCATCCGCCGGCCGACGTCCTCGCGGATGCCGTCGACGAAGTAGGGCAGGCCGTTGGCGACGAACCAGTCCTCGACCGCCGCGACGTCGGCCCGGTCGGCCTGGTCCGCCACGTCAGAGCCCGAGGATCTCGCGGGTGCGGTCGACGTCGCCGTGCATCGTCTCGACCAGCTTCTCCACACCCTCGAAGGCGACCATGCCGCGGATCCGCTCGACGAACTCCACCTCGACCTCCACGCCGTACAGGTCCAGGTCGGTGCGGTCGAGCACGTAGGACTCGACACGACGCTCGCGCACCCCGTCGAAGGTGGGGTTGGTGCCGACGCTGATCGCGGCGGGGAACGTCTCGTCGGTGTCGAGGCGGCGCAGCCACCCGGCGTACACGCCGTCGGCGGGGACCGCTGCTGCACCCGTGGTGGGCACGTTGGCCGTGGGGAAGCCGAGCTCGCGGCCGCGCTGGTCGCCCTTGACCACGACGCCCCGCACGGTCACCGGACGACCCAGGGCCTCGGCAGCGCCCGAGACGTCGCCGGCGGCGAGGCAGGTGCGCACGTAGGTCGAGGACCAGACCTGCGGGCCGCCGTCGAGGGCGATGCCCTCGGCGACGAAGTCGCGGCTCGCCCCAGTCGCCCGGAGGGTGTTCACGTCGCCCGCGGCGCGGTTGCCGAAGCGGAAGTTGGCACCGACCACGACGGCCCTTGCCTTCAGTGCGGTGACGAGCACCCGGTCAATGAACTCCTCGGGAGTCCACCCCGCGATCTCGCGGTCGAACGGCAGGACCAGGACGCCGTCGGCTCCGGCCTCGCCGAGCAGCCGGGCACGGTCCTCGATGGTGCTCAGCGTCGAGGGTGCGTGCTCCGGACGCAGCACGGCCATCGGGTGCGGGTCGAAGGTCACCGCCACGACGTGCGCGATGCCCAGCTCGTCGCCTACTTCTCGCGCCCGTCGTACGACGTGCTGGTGTCCGAGGTGGACACCGTCGAAGTTGCCAATCGTCACCACGGTGCGACCGATGCCGTCGGGCACGTCGGTCAGGGAACGCCAGATCTGCACAGCCAGAACTCTCCCATATCGATACTCCCTGACGTTTGCGCCCTCACCCCTGGATACTCCCTGACGTTTCGGTCCTTGAGCCTCAAGGACCGAAACGTCAGGGAGTATCGCCTCGGAGGGACCGAAACGTCAGGGACTACCGGTGAAGACGGCGACCGGCTTGGCCAGCACGCCCGACGCCTCCGACGCGACCGGTTCGTAGAGGGCGAGGAACTCGCCGTCGGGGGCGAAGACCGCGGTCAGCCCCTCGAGGTCGATGGCGAGCTTGCGGCCCACGCGTACGTCGACCTCCTGCGCGTCGTCCAGCTCGTACGCCGGGAAGGTGGCCCGCGCCGCGTCGGCGATCGGCACCATCGCGAACTCGTCGTTCAGCTGATCGAGCGTGCGTGCGACGGAGAGGTCGAAGCCGCCGACCGCCGTACGCCGCAGGGCGGTCAGGTGTCCACCGACACCCAGTGCCACACCGACGTCGCGGGCGATCGCGCGGATGTAGGTGCCGCTCGAGCAGCGCACCGAGATGTCGACGTCCAGCCAGTCGCCGACGACCCGTTGATCGAGCACCTCCAGCGCATGGATGGTCACCGGGCGGGCCTTGAGCGCGACGGCCTCACCGTCACGGACGCGTTGGTAGGCGCGCTTGCCGTCGACCTTGATCGCCGACACCGCGGTCGGCACCTGCTCGATGTCGCCCACCAGACGGGCGAACTCGGCCTCGACCAGTCCCGGCTGTTGGTTGGCCGCGACCGCCTCGGCGATGACTTCGCCCTCGGCGTCGTCGGTGGTCGTCGAGACGCCGAGGCGCACCGTGGCGTCGTACCCCTTCTGGGTCAGCATCAGGTGTCCGAGGAGCCGGGTGGCCCGGTTGACGCCGAGCACCAGCACCCCGGTTGCCATCGGGTCGAGCGTGCCGGCATGGCCGACCTTGCGGGTGCCGGCCAGGCGGCGTACCCGCGCGACCACGTCGTGCGAGGTCATGCCCCCGGACTTGTCGACCACGACCAGTCCGGCGGCACCGGCGGCGTTCACGCCTCGTCGGCCTCGTCTGCCTCGTCCGCGGCGTCCTCGTCGACGCGCGGCTTCTTGTAGGCGTCCTCGCCGGCGGCGTACGTCGCACCCTCACGGGTCGCGGCGACCTGCTCGTCGATCTGCCGGGCGCGAGCGAGTACGTCGTCCAGCTGGCGAGCCGTCTCCGGCAGTGCGTCGTGGATGAACTCGAGCGTCGGCACGTGGCGGATGCCCAGCTGCTTGCCGACCTCGGCACGGATCAGCCCCTTGGCCGACTCCAGCGCAGCGGCGGTGCCGGCCAGCGAGTCCTCTTCACCGAGCACCGTGTAGAAGACGGTCGCGTGCTGGCTGTCGCCGGAGACCCGCACGTCAGTGACGGTGACGAACCCGAGACGAGGGTCCTTGACCCGCCGCTCCAGCATCTCGGCGACGATGATCTTGATCCGGTCCGCAATCTTGCGAACCCGTGGGCTGGCCATGGTTCCTCCTGGAAGTACGTGCGCGGGACAAGCCCGCGAAGAATGAGTCTAGGTCCCCGCTTTGACGGGTTCGGTTGTGGGCGGGACTGCATTGGCCCGCACGGGGTGACGACCTGCGGCCGGAGCCGCGCCAGCCCGGGGCGGCGTAAAGGGGCTTGGCCGCGGCGCGCGCAGCGAAGANCCGACGAGGCGGGCCCGGCAACAGCCGGACCCGCCTCACCGATGATGCTGGATCAGCCGCGCGGGATCTCGCGCATCTCGAAGGACTCCACGACATCGCCGATCTTGATGTCCTGGAAGTTCTTCAGCACCAGACCACACTCGAAGCCCTCGCGGACCTCGGACGCGTCGTCCTTCTCCCGCTTGAGCGAGGAGAGGTCGAGGTTGTCGGCCACCACGGCGCCGTCGCGCAGGACACGCGCCTTGGCGTTGCGGCGGATGGTGCCGTCGATGACCATGCAGCCTGCGATGTTGCCGGCCTTGGACGAGCGGAAGATCTCGCGGATCTCCGCCTTGCCCAGGGAGGCTTCTTCGTATTCCGGCTTGAGCATGCCCTTGAGCGCTGCTTCGATCTCCTCGATCGCCTGGTAGATGACCGAGTAGTAACGAATCTCGACACCTTCCTTCTCGGCCATCTGGCTCGCCTTGCCCTGCGGGCGGACGTTGAAGCCGATGATGATGGCGTCGGAGGCGGCGGCCAGGTCGACGTTGGTCTCGGTGATCGCACCGACACCGCGGTCGATGACGCGCAGCGAGACCTCTTCGCCGACGTCGATCTGGGCCAGCGAGTCCTCGAGGGCCTCGACCGAACCGGACACGTCGCCCTTGAGGATGAGGTTGAGCTCCTGGCTCTCGCCCTTCTCCATGGAGGCCATGAAGTCCTCGAGCGTACGACGCACGCGGCGCTTGGCCTGCATGGCCGCGCGTTCACGGGCTTCACGCTTCTCGGCGATCTGGCGAGCCATGCGGTCGTCGTCGACCACGATGAACGTCTGACCGGCGCCGGGGGCGGCGTTCAGACCGAGCACCATGGCGGGGCGAGCCGGGTCGGCTTCCTCGATGTTGTTGCCGTGCTCGTCGAGCATCGCGCGGACCCGGCCGTGAGCCGCACCGGCGACGATCGAGTCGCCGACCCGGAGCGTTCCGCGCTGGACCAGCACGGTGGCAACCGGGCCACGGCCACGGTCGAGGTGCGCCTCGATGACCAGACCCTGGGCGTCCTGGTCGGGGTTGGCCCGCAGGTCGAGCGACGCGTCGGCGGTGAGGACGACGGCCTCGAGCAGCTTGTCGAGGTTGAGCTCGGACTTCGCCGACACGTCGACGAACATGGTGTCGCCGCCGTACTCCTCGGGCACGAGGCCGTACTCGGTGAGCTGTCCGCGGACCTTCGTCGGGTCGGACTCCGGCTTGTCGATCTTGTTGACCGCGACCACGATCGGGACACCGGCGGCCTTGGCGTGGTTCAACGCCTCGACCGTCTGCGGCATGACACCGTCGTCGGCCGCGACCACGAGGATCGCGATGTCGGTGGCCTGGGCACCACGGGCACGCATGGCGGTGAACGCCTCGTGACCGGGGGTGTCGATGAAGGTGATGCGACGCTCGTCGCCGTCGACGTCGGTCGCGACCTGGTAGGCACCGATGTGCTGGGTGATGCCACCAGCCTCCTTGTCGACGACGTTGGCGCTGCGCAACGCGTCGAGGAGCTTGGTCTTTCCGTGGTCGACGTGACCCATGACGGTGACGACCGGCGGGCGGAACGCGAGGTCGCCCTCGTCGCCCTCGTCGGCACCGAACTCGATGTCGAAGCCTTCGAGCAGCTCGCGGTCCTCGTCCTCCGGGGACACGATCTGGACGACGTAGTTCAGCTCTTCGCCGAGCAGCTCGAACGTCGCCTCGTCGACCGACTCGGTCGCCGTGACCATCTCGCCCAGGGAGAACAGCATCTGCACCAGCGAAGCGGCGTCGACGTTGATCTTCTCGGCGAAGTCGGTCAGGGACGCGCCACGCGCCAGGCGAACGGTCTCGCCGTCACCCTTGCGGACGCGCACGCCACCGATCGTCGGGGCCTGCATGGCCTCGAATTCCTGACGACGAGCCCGCTTCGACTTGCGTCCACGACGCGACGGGCCACCGGGGCGACCGAAGGCACCCTGGGTCTGGCCGCGCTGACCGGGACGACCGCCACCGGGGCGACCGCCACCCGCGGGGCCGAAGCCACCGGGGCGTGCGCCACCGGGACCGCCGGCGGGGGCACCGCCACGGCCGGGAGCACCGGTACGACCCGGAGCACCACCGCGACCGGGCGCACCGCCACGACCGCCGCCGGGGCCACCGGGACCACGACCGCCGGGGCCGCCACCGAAGGCGGCCGGGGACTTGGGCATCATCGCCGGGTTCGGACGGGGCATGCCCGGACGACCCGGAGCACCACCGTCACGCGAGGCCGGGGGCCGCGGCGGACGCTGGTCGCCGGACGGGGCACCAGTGCCGCCACCGGTGCTCGGCGCGGGTCCACGGTCGGCAGGGGCGGGGCGACGGCCCATGCCCTGGCTCGACGAGAACGGGTTGTTGCCGGGGCGCGGCGTGCCGCTGGGCTTGCCCACCGGACGCGGGGCCGGCGCCTTCGGCGCGGGCGCCTTCGGCGTGGCAGAAGCAGCCGCGGCGGGTGCCTCGGCTGCGGGCGTCTCCGGAGCAGCCGGTGCCTCGGAGGCAACGGGCTCGGCGGCGACGGGTTCGGCGGCGACGGGTTCGGCCGGGACCTCGGCGGCCGGCTTGGGCGCCGGCTTCGGACCGGGTCGCGGCCCGGGCTTCGTCGCCGGCTTGTTGGCGGCGGCGGGTGCCTCGACAGGGGCAGGCTTCTCGGCAGCCGGAGCGGCCGGGGCCTCGGGTGCCGCTGCGGGCGCCTCGGCGGGGGCCGGCTTGGCGGCCTCCTTGGTCTCAGCCTTGGCAGGCGCTGCAGGGGCGGAAGTGGCGGCGGCGGCCTTGAGCTGCTCGCCGTACTCCTTCTTGAATCGGTTCGCCACCGGGGGCTCGATGGTCGAGGACGCAGACTTGACGAACTCCCCCATCTCCTTCAGCTTCTCGAGAACAAACTTGCTCTCGACGCCGAATTCCTTGGCGAGTTCGTGTACTCGGGGCTTGGCCACGCTTCTCCTTCTGGCCCGAGCCCCGACGCTGCCTGATGCAGGAGGAGGTGATTCGGACCGTTAGTGGTTGTGCAAACTCATCGGGAAGTACTCATCGAGTGCTCATGAGCTGCTGCTCCAGTTCCTGTAGGTCAATCACGGTGTGGTGTCTGTGCCGGAGTCGATCATCGTGCGCAGTGCGGTCACATCAAGGCCCCCCGCGAACCGCAGGGCTCGGGGGAAAGCGCGTTTGCGCACTGCCAGGTCGAGACACGCGGTCGTGGGGTGCAGGTGAGCACCACGGCCGTGCGCCGTGCCGTCGGGATCGGGCACCACGGCGGGGCCGTGGTCATCCGATCCGGCGACGACCCGGATCAACTCAAGCGTGGTGGCCCGCTTGCGACACCCCACACACATACGCACGGGGCGTGGGCGCGCGGGAATGTTGCCAGTCGTAACCACCAATCCAAGAGTCTAGCCGTTGGCGCGCCCAACGCCGAACCGGTATCCCCTGGACCAGCAGGTTTCCCCGGTGCACCGGGGAAACCTGCACATCCCACGGCAGATGTTCCGTGGGAAGCGAGGGGCTTCCGTGGGAAGTAGCCTGAACGGCATGAGTGACCTGCAGTGCGCCAGCCGGATCATCCTGGCCCGACACGGCGAGGCGGAGTACGAACAGCCCGAGCTGGCCGACGAGGGCGGGTCGCTGACCACGCTCGGCCGCCAGCAGGCGGCCGGTCTGGCCGGGCGTCTGGCCGATCGCAAGGTCTCCCACGTCTACACCAGCACCTTGGCCCGCGCGGTGCAGACCGGCGAGATCGTGGCGGCCGCGCTCGGCATCTCGGTGACCACGCGCCGGGCGCTGGTCGAGTACGGCGAGGGCGAGCTCACCGACGACGATGCGTTCACCGAGATCTACCGCCGGTGGACCGATGGCGACCTCGACGTACGTGTGCCCGGGGCCGAGACCGGCGCCGAGGGCATCGAGAGGTTTCGGTCCGCACTGTCCGAGATCGCCGACCAGCACCGGGGTGAGGACGTGCTCGTGATCAGCCACGGCGGCCTGCTGCGCATGGGCGTGCCTGCGCTGGTGCGTCTGGACGGCCACGAAGCACGACGCATCGGCAACTGCGAGTTCGTCGAGGTCGACATCGACGGTGACGGCTGGGTCTGCCGGGCCTGGTGACCCGGCAGACCGCCACAGATCAACCTCAGGGTGCGACCGGCGGAGCCTCGTCGGAGCGGATGTCGATGCGCCAGCCGGTCAGTCGGGCGGCGAGTCGGGCGTTCTGGCCCTCCTTGCCGATCGCCAGCGACAGCTGGAAGTCGGGCACGATCACCCGGGCCGAACGCTCCTCGAGCGAGACGATCTGCACCGAGCTGACCCGGGCCGGCGACAGCGCGTGGGCGACCAGCTCGGCGGGGTCCTCGGACCAGTCGACGATGTCGATCTTCTCGCCGTGCAGCTCGGACATGATGTTGCGGACCCGCTGGCCCATCGGGCCGATGCAGGCGCCCTTGGGGTTGACCCCGGGCACGCGCGAGTGCACCGCGATCTTGGTTCGGTGACCGGCCTCGCGGGCGATCGCCGCGATCTCGACCGTGCCGTCGGCGATCTCGGGGACCTCGAGCGCGAACAGCTTGCGGACCAGGTTGGGGTGGGTGCGCGAGAGGGTGATCTGCGGCCCGCGCATGCCCTTGCGCACCGAGACCACCATGCACTTGATGCGGGCGCCGTGCTCGTACTTCTCGGTGGGCACCCGCTCGCCCAGCGGCAGGATCGCCTCGAGCTTGCCGAGGTCGACCATCACGTCGTCGGGGTTGCGGCCCTGCTGGATGACGCCGGAGACGATGTCGCCCTCCTTGCCGGAGAACTCACCGAACCGGATCTCGTCCTCGGCGTCGCGGAGCCGCTGCAGCATGATCTGCTTCGCGGTCGTTGCGGCGATCCGGCCGAAGCCGTCGGGGGTGTCGTCGTACTCGGTGACGACGTTGCCCTCCTCGTCGACCTCGGCGGCGAGCACCGAGACGTGACCGTTCTTCTGGTCGAGGACGACCCGCGCGCGCGGCTGCGCCCCCGGGGACTTGTGGTAGGCCGTGAGCAGGGCCTGCTCGATGGCCTCCACGAGAACGGAGAACTTGATCTCCTTCTCCTGCTCCAGCATGCGGAGGATGTTCAGGTCGATGTCCATCAGGCGTCCTTGCTCTTTCGGTTGAACTCGATCTGGACCTTGGCCTTGGCGATGTCGGCGTACGCCACCTCACGGTCGGCTCCGTCACTGCCAGGGCCCTCCATGGTGAGGGTGACTGCGGTCTCGGTGGAACTGCTGATGCGGCCTTCGACCTCGCCGCCCTCCACGAGGGCCACCTTGACCAGGCGGTCCTCGTTGCGGCGCCAGTGGCGCGGGAGGGTCAACGGCCGGTCGACGCCTCGCGAGGTGACCTCGAGCGTGTAGGGGTGCTCCCCCATCACGTCGGAGGCGTCGAGCACGCGCTCGACCTCGCGGGTGGCGGCTGCGACGTCGTCCAGGTTGACACCACCGTCCTTGTCGACGGCGACGCGAAGGACACGGCGCTTGCCGGCGGGAGTGATCTCGACCGCCTCGACGTCGAGACCCATGGTCGACAGGGGGTCGATGAGTTCCGCTTCGATGCGATCCCTGGTTGCGTCAGACTTGGCGCTGCTCATGGGTGCGACCTCCTTGTGCTGTTGTGGGCCCAACCATACTGGCAATCCCGTGGGATCAAGACCTCCGGTTAGAGTCTCCCGCGTGCCACTGTCCTCACGCCCCGTCTCGCGTCGTACGACGCTCGCTGCCGCGCCCCTCCTGGCGTTGGCCGGATGCCGCTGGGGACCGGCCGAGGACGGCGACGAGCCGGCCGCCGAGCCCTCGAACGCCGTCCCCGACGAGCAGCAGGTGAAGGCCGCACTGCAGGCGATCGCGGACGCCGACGAGTACGTTCGTGAGGTCTCCTCGGACCACGTGAGTCTCGCCGAGCCGCTGGCGGCGCTGACCGCCCTGCACACCGCGCACCAGGCGCTCATCGCCAAGGACGGCGACACCGGGACGACCGTGCGCATGGGCACGCCGACCCGCGCCACCGCCGCCCTCAAGGCCGTACGCCGCCGCGAGCTTGGCCTGCAGCGCACCCTGACCAGGCTGGCCGGCGAGGTGTCGAGCGGGGAGCTCGCCCGCACCCTCGCGGCGATGGCGGCCGGGGTCGCCCAGCAGGTCGCGCTGCTGCCCAGCACCGCAAAGGACGCCGACGCATGACCGGGACCGACGCACTGCAGAGCACCCTCGCCGCCGAGCACGCGGCCGTCTGGATCTACGGCGTGCTGGGCGGGCAGACCTCGCAGTCGTCGCAGCCGGCGCTGTACGACGCGGTCACCACGGCCTACGTGACCCACCGGAGCCGCCGCGACCAGCTCGTGCGCTGGGTGCGTGACGCCGGCGAGGTCCCGGTGGCCGCCGAGGTCGCCTACGAGCTGCCCAATGCCGCCCGCACCCCCGCCGAGCTCAAGGCCATCGGGCTGCAGGTCGAGCAGCGTTGCGCCGCGGCGTACGCCGACCTGGTCGGCCGCACCACGGAAGACGAACGGGCCTGGGGCGTGAACGCGCTGGTCGAGTCGGCGGTGCGCCAGCTCGACTTCGACGGCGACCCGACCGACCTGCCGGGCATCGACGCCTGAGCCGCGCTGAACTCGCTCGGGCTGGGCCCCTCCGCGGCGGGCCCGGCAGAACGGACCCGCCAGGACTGGCCCGGAGATGGCCCTCAAGGCTGGGCGAAGGCCCTCTCCCGGCAGCCAGTCCTGGTGCGGAGGTGGCCCGGCATCGGGGAAGCCCCGAGATCTGCCCCGACGCCGGATTGGTTCACCCCGAGTGTGTGAACACCACCAAGGATGATCCTTCCCCAGTTCTTCGCTGGTGCCCAGCAGTTGGTGGTTGCAGGTTTTTGCGTTGCAAGAACTTGCAAAAGTGAAACGCGGATCCCTGCAGTCCGATGAAGGTCGTTCAGACGTCGTTCCAGGCCGTCACGATGCCCAGGATCTCGGCCAGTTCGTGGGCCACCGCGTCCGGCGTGCCCTCGGTGTGACCGACCTGGTTGGTCGGGATGGTGCTGTGCGGGATGTGGATGGCCCGGAGGCCGGCGTTCTGGGCGCCCCAGACGTCGTCGAAGAGCCGGTCTCCCACGTAGACACAGCGGGCCGGGTCGGTGGCACCCACCGCTCCCAGGGCTGCGGCGAAGGCGTCCGGAGAGGGCTTGGTCCACGGGATCTCGCTCGTGTAGACGTCACCGTCGATGAGGTGGTCGACCCCGTCGCGACGGAAGAACTCCTCGTGCCACTCCCGCGGCCAGATCGTGTTGGACAGCACGCCCACCTTCAGCCCGAGCGCGCGCAGCCCCTCGAACAGCGGTGCCACCTGCGGGTCGGTGCCTGTGTGCGGCTCCCAGAACTCGCGGTAGGCGGCGAGCAGCTCCGGGTCGTGCTCGAGACCGGCCGCGGTGAAGAGGTCCCCCACCGTCGCGCTCTGCTGGTGGTCACGCGAGCGGCCCCAGATCACGTCGCCCGCGGAATGCAGCCGGGCGGCATGCGCGTGATGATCGTCGTCCTTCGTGGGCGTCGTGATCACCGCCTGGGCCAGGGCCAGCGACTCCGCGTGGAAGTCGATGTCGTGCCACTGGGTCAGCGTGCCGCCCCAGTCGAAGATCACCGCGTCAAGGTTCGAGGGTCCGCTGCTCATGGGCGCAACTTATCGGTAGCCCAAGTCGACCCGGTCAGCTCCTGACCACCTCGGTCAGGTGGGCGACGATGTCGGCCACCGCCACGTTGGTCCGCTCGCCGGAACGCCGGTCCTTGACCTCGACGGTGCCGTCGTCGGCCAGGCCGCGGCCGACCACGGCGATGGTGGGTACGCCGATCAGCTCGGCGTCCTTGAACTTCACGCCCGGGCTCACCTTCGTGGGCCGGTCGTCGAAGATCACGTCGAGGCCGGCCTGCGACAGGTCGGCGGCGATCTTCTCGGCCGCCTCGTGGATCGCCGGGTCCTTGCCGGTCGCGACCAGGTGGACGTCGGCGGGTGCGACCTCGCGGGGCCAGATCAGGCCGGAGTCGTCGTGGTTGTCCTCAGCGATGACCGGCACGGCACGTGAGACGCCGATGCCGTAGGAGCCCATCGTGACGGTGACCAGCTTGCCGTTCTCGTCGAGGACCTTGAGGTCGAGCGCCTCGGCGTACTTGCGGCCGAGCTGGAAGATGTGGCCCATCTCGATGCCGCGCGCGGTCTCGAGCCTGCCATCGCGTCCTTCGGTGGCGCACTGCGGGCACGCGTCACCGTCGCGCACCTCGGCCGCCTCGATCGTGCCGTCGGCGGTGAAGTCACGGCCGGCGACCAGGTCGATGACGTGCTGGCCGTCGACGTTGGCACCGGTCACCCAGCGGGTGCCCTCGCTGACCCGGGGGTCGACGAGGTAGCGGATCTTGCTGTCGGACTCCTCACCGAGCGCGCCGGGCCCGATGTAGCCCTTGACCAGGGCGGGGTGCTTGCGGAACTCGGTCTCGTCCATCGCCTCGACCTCGATGGGCTCGAGCTGCCCCTCGAGGCGCTTCTGGTCGACCTCGCGGTCACCGGGGATGCCGATGGCGAGGGGCTCACGGGTGCCGTCGGGGTGCTTGAGGACCACCATCACGTTCTTGAGCGTGTCGCCGGCCGCCCAGGGACGGTCGTCGCGGGGGAACTTCTCGTTGAGGTGGTTGACCAGCGTCTCGATGGTCGGCGTCGCGGGCGTCTGCTCGGCGTGCGCGGCCGGGGCGTCGTCGTACGACACGGGCGCGGGGGCGGGCACCGCGACGGCCTCGACGTTGGCGGCGTACTCACAGGTGGGGCAGTGGACGAAGGTGTCCTCGCCGACCTCGGAGCGGGCCAGGAACTCCTCGCTCTTCGATCCGCCCATCGCGCCGCTGGTCGCCTTGACGATGACGTAGTCGAAGCCGAGCCGGTCGAACGTCTTGATGTACGCCGCGCGGTGTGCGGCGTACGACGCGTCGAGGCCGGCGTCGCTGGTGTCGAAGGAGTAGGCGTCCTTCATGGTGAACTCGCGACCACGCATGAGCCCGGCGCGGGGGCGCGCCTCGTCGCGGTACTTCGTCTGGATCTGGTAGAGCCAGACGGGCAGGTCCTTGTAGGACGAGTAGAGGTCCTTCACCACGAGGGTGAACATCTCCTCGTGGGTGGGTCCGAGCAGGTAGTCGGCGCCCTTGCGGTCCTTGAGGCGGAAGATGCCGTCGCCGTACTCGGTCCAACGGTTCGTGGCCTCGTAGGGCTCGCGGGGCAGCAGCGCGGGGAACTGGAGCTCCTGGCCGCCCATCGCGTCCATCTCCTCGCGGATGATGTTCTCGACCTTGCGGAAGACCCGAAGCCCCAGCGGCAGCCAGGTGTAGATGCCCGGCGCGGCGCGGCGGATGTAGCCGGCCCGGACGAGCAGGCGGTGGCTGGGCACCTCTGCGTCGTTGGGGTCGTCGCGAAGCGTGCGGACGAAGAGCTGGGACATCCGAAGGATCATGCGGGCAAGGCTACTTGTGCCCGAGCGCCAGTCGCGAGGCGGTTTCCGTTGTCCCGACCACGTGGCGCGAGTCGCCCCGCCGTCGGCGAAGTGGTGAGAGGATGAGCACCATGCCTACGACCGTCCCGTGGGAGAAGCGGCCGGAGTTGCGAGTACGACTCGCCGCCGAGACCGCCAGCGTGCCCGGGGCCCGTCGGTTCGTCCGTGACGGCCTGACCGGCTGGGAGCGCGCCGACCTGATCGACGACGCCGCACTGTGCGTGACCGAGATGGCTGCGAACACCGCCCTGCACAGTGGCAGCAGCTACATGAACGTGGTCCTCAACGACCTCGATGCGGCGGTCCGGGTCTCCGTCGAGGATGCCGGCGGGCTGGTGCCGGTGCAGGCCCTCGTGCCCCAGACCTCTCGACGGGCAGGTGCCGCGAGCGAGCAGGCGCCCCCGGTGGAGGAGCTGGCGACCACCGGACGAGGACTGTCGATCGTGTCGATCTTGTCGCGGCACTGGGGCATCGACGAGACCGGGCTGGGACGGCGCATCTGGGCCGAGATCGAGGCCTCCGACGTGGAGCACCCGATCCGTCCGCCCAGCCTCGGCACGCTCCCCGCGGTCGAGGACGCACCGATGATGCTTCCGGCCGGCTGGAAGATGCTCCTCATGCCGCAGTGCCCGGTCGACCTCGGCCTCCGACTCGACCAGCATCTCGACGACCTGATCCGTGAGCTCCAGTTGATCGACGCCGGCGCGGACTCGGGCCCGCGTCCGCGCGAGCTGGGCGAGCTGATCGAGCGGCTGGTCGCGCGTCCCGCCTTTGCCCGACACATGGGCCGGCGAATCGCGCAGGAGGCCGCGGCGGCCGGCCTCGACGTCGTCGACATCGAGATGCCCGCTCCCCCGGAGCTCAGTGTGCTCGCCCGGGAGCTCGCCGACACCATCGCACTCGCCGACCGGATGTGCGTCGACCAGCACCTGCTCACCCTCGCCTCGACTCCCGAGATGAACGAGCTGCGCGACTGGTTCACCGAGAGCATGGTCGGCCAGCTCGAGGACGACGCGGAGCCGGTCCCCTTCCCCGTCTGGCGGGCCCGCCGGCACTGATCCCCCACCGTCCGGAGCCAGGGCACCGGGCGGGCCCGTACGCTGCACGACATGAGCGACGCGGCCCTCGAGGCCTTCTGGGCAGACGCCAAGGTGCGTGCCAACCTCAACCGGCTGCGGGTCTACACCGGACCCAACGCGAGCGAGGCGCTGTGCCCGCCGGCGTGGGCCTTCGGGGACTCCGCCGACATGGCCGACGAGCTGCTTGCGCTGGTGCTCGACGGTCGCAAGACCGCCACCGCCTCCGCGCTCGCCGACTACGACGACGAGGAGCTGCCCAGCATCGGCAGCCTGTCGATCATCAACGACGGCGCCGACATGCCACGCGTGCTGGTGCAGACGACCGACGTGCGCACCATGCCGTTCGCCGAGGTCTCCGCCGAGCACGCCCGGCTCGAGGGTGAGGGCGACCTCTCGCTGGACCACTGGCGGCAGGCGCACCGCGACTTCTTCACCGAGTTCGGCCACGAGGTGACCGACGAGTTCGAGGTCGTCCTCGAGCAGTTCAAGGTGATCTGGAAGCCCTGAGCTGCACGGCCGCGGTGGTGGCTGATGGCTGTCAGCGGCGCCGCGCGGAGCCATCAGCCACCGCGCAGCAGTCGGCTGAGCCTGCAGGCTCAGCCGCGGGCGGCCTTGAGGGCGCTACGGATCATCGGGATCTGCAGGGGCAGGCGGGCCAGGGTGCCGGCCTTGAGCGCGGTGTTCTTCCGCTTCTGCGCGTCGGCCGCCATCTTGAAGTTCGCCGGGTAGACCCCGAGGAGCAGTCCGGCGCTGGCCCACCCCGCGACGGAGCGGGTGCGCGGGTGCAGGAGGCCGGCGGCACAGACGATCTCGGCGACACCCGAGCCGAGCACGACCTCGCGGCGGGCGGGCACGAACGTGGGCACGATCGGTTCGTAGACCTCGGGCTTGACCAGGTGGATGACGCCGGAGACAGCGAAGATGCCGGCGAGGCCGAGGACGTCCTTGGGAATGTTCACGTCGCCCAGCGTAGGCGGGCACGGGGCACCGACTCCCCCGACGGTCAGAACATGATCGTGGTGAACTGCGCCGTCTCCACGAAGCCGGCCTTCTCGTAGGCCCGGCGGGCGGGGAGGTTGTGGTCGTTGACGTAGAGCGAGGCGATCGGCGCGATCTCCGCACACACCGTCTGCGCCACCGCGGCCATGCAGGCCGTGGCCAGGCCCTGGCCTCGACGGTCCGGGACGACGTACACGCCCTGGATCTGCGCGGCGTACGGCGTGGCGCACGCGACCTCGGCCTTGAAGACGACCCGGCCGTCCTCGAAGCGGGCGAACTGCCAGCCCTTGGAGATCAGCTGCATCACGCGGGTGCGGTAGAGGTTGCCCCCACCACCCCACTCGGGTGAGACACCGACCTCTTCGGTGTACATCGCGACGCACGCCGGGTAGACCACGTCGATGTCGGAGGCGACGGTGCGCCGTACGGCGGGATCCGGCTCGACCAGCGGGGACCCGGCGATCTCCATGTGCGGCTGGAGCGCGCGCACCTCCCGTGGCCCGCTCCACTTGTCGGCCACGTGCGCCCACAGGCCCTCGACCGAGGCAGCCGGCCCGACGATCGTGGAGACCCGCGAGCGGCCGCGCAGCCCGTAGTGGGCAAGCTCCTCGAAGTCGTCGGGACCGACCTGGATCGGCACCAGGTTGGCGCCGATGTGCAGGGCCGAGACGAGGATGCCGTTGCAGAACCGGCCGACCACCTCGCCTCCGAGCCAGCGACGGTCGAGGCGTGTGGTGTGCGCGCGATAGCCGGCGAACACGTTGACCACCGGGTCCAGCGCAACGAGGCGCATGAACTCCGGCACGTCATCAGGCCCCAGCGGGCGCACGTGTTCAGGGGTCGGCAGCACGTCCCGGAGCCTACTGCCCCTCGGGCACCTGGCGGTGTCGCCTCAGCTGACGGTCACCGCGGCCGCGGCGCCCTCGACGGGCTCCATGTCCTCGGCGATGCGCATGGCCTCTTCGATGAGGGTCTCGACGATCTGCGACTCGGGCACGGTCTTGATGACCTCGCCCTTGACGAAGATCTGTCCCTTGCCGTTGCCGGAGGCCACGCCGAGGTCAGCCTCGCGGGCCTCGCCCGGTCCGTTGACGACGCAGCCCATCACCGCGACGCGCAGTGGCACCTCCAGCCCCTCGAGCCCGGCGGTGACCTCCTCGGCCAGCTTGTAGACGTCGACCTGGGCGCGACCGCAGGACGGGCACGACACGATCTCGAGCTTGCGGGGGCGCAGGTTGAGCGACTGCAGGATCTGGATGCCGACCTTGACCTCCTCCACCGGCGGGGCGGACAGGCTGACCCGGATCGTGTCGCCGATGCCCTTGCTGAGCAGGGCGCCGAACGCGGTCGCGGACTTGATCGTGCCCTGGAACGCGGGACCCGCCTCGGTCACGCCGAGGTGCAGCGGCCAGTCGCCCCTCTCGGCGAGCAGCTCGTAGGCGCGCACCATGACCACCGGGTCGTTGTGCTTGACCGAGATCTTGAAGTCCTGGAAGCCGTGCTCCTCGAAGAGGCCGGCCTCCCACACCGCGCTCTCCATCAGTGCTTCGGGGGTGGCCTTGCCGTACTTCTCGAGCAGTCGCTTGTCGAGGGACCCGGCGTTCACGCCGATGCGGATCGAGGTGCCGCGGTCCTTGGCGGCGGCCGCGATCTCCTTGACCTGGTCGTCGAACTGGCGGATGTTGCCCGGGTTGACGCGTACGGCGGCGCAGCCTGCGTCGATCGCTGCGAAGACGTACTTCGGCTGGAAGTGGATGTCGGCGATGACCGGGATCTGCGAGTGCTGGGCGATCTCGGCGAGCGCGTCGGCGTCGTCCTGGCTCGGGCACGCGATGCGCACGATGTCGCAGCCCGCGGCGGTCAGCTCGGCGATCTGCTGAAGCGTGCTGTTGACGTCGGAGGTCAGCGTCGTGGTCATCGACTGCACGGACACCGGGTGGTCGCTGCCGACCCCGACCTTGCCGACCTGGATCTGGCGGGTTTTGCGTCGCGGCGCGAGCACCGGCGGCGGGGCTTCGGGCATGCCGAGGGAGATCGAGGTCATGGCGCCAGTCTACGTACGTCGTGTCGGGCGGCCACTTCGCAGGACCTCTGCGTCAACGTCCTGCGTCGCGGTCGCCCCGGCAACCACCTCGCAGGACGTCCTGAACAACGTCTGGCCAGACCGTCAGGTGAGGTGGATGGGGACCACCACGTCGCCGACGATCAGGACGAGGCTCATGAGGAGGAAGGCGCCGGCCACCACGTAGGCGATCGGCAGCAGTCTCGCCACGTCGACGTACCCGGGATCGGGGCGCTTGAACACCTTCGCGAACCCGCGGCGTACCCCTTCATAGAGCGCACCGGCGATGTGCCCACCGTCCAGCGGCAGCAGCGGCACGAAGTTGAACATGCCGATGAAGAAGTTGAACCCGGCGATGAGCATCAGCAGCATCACCAGCTTCTCCTTGACCGGGAAGGCGTCGTGGGCCGCAGTCTCTCCCGCGATCCGGCCGCCGCCGACCAGGCTCATCGGCCCTTCGGGGTCACGCTCCTCGACCCCGACGATCGCCTTTCCGACTCCCCACACCTTGGCCGGCAGGTGGGCCAGGGCCTTGGCGGTGTCGACGGTCATCGTGCCCATCGTGTCGACGGTGTAGACCAGGCCTCCGGTGGTCGGCTCGGCCGTCGGCACGAAGCCGAGGAAGCCGACCGCGGTCAGGGTCTGGTCGGTGGTTGAGGTCGGGCGATCGGTCACGACGGTGTTCGTGGTGAGCTCCTTCTGCATGTCGCCGCGCTGCACCACCATCACCGCCCGCCCGTCGCCGTTGTCGCGGATCAGGTCGGACAGCTTCGCCCAGTCGTCGCCGATCTCGACACCGTTGAAGCTGAGGATGCGGTCGCCCTTCTGGAGCCCGGCCTTCTGCGCGGGGCTCTCCGGGTCCGCCGCCGTGCACTCACGGTTCTTCTCCGCGATCGGCACGACACAGGGCTGCACACCGGACACCTCCGGCGTCGTGTGCGGGTCACCGAGGTTGCCGTACGTCGCGAACACGCCACCGAAGATGACGAACGCGATGGCGATGTTCACCGCCGGGCCGGCGGCCATCACGATGACCTTCTTCCACCACGACATCTTGTAGAAGAGCCGGTCGGAGTCCTCGGCCTTGACCAGCTCCCACTCGGCCGCCCGCGCGTCGCTGATCAGCTGGGTGAACATGCCGGTGTTGGACTGGCGGAGCCGCTCGACCTCGTTGCCGTCCTCGTCGATGATCGTCTCGCGCACCGCGTCCTTCTCGGGCGGCAGCATGCCGACGATCTTCACGTAGCCGCCGAGCGGGATCGCCTTGATGCCGTATTCGGTCTCACCGACCTTCTTCGACCAGATCGTGTTGCCGAAGCCGACGAAGTACTGCGTGACCTTGCCGCCGAACCTCTTGGCCCACACCATGTGGCCGAGCTCGTGGAGCGCGATCGAGACCAGGATGGCGACCACGAAGATCACCACGCCGAGCGTGTAGTAGAGCACGGTCATGCCGCTGGGGGTCCCTTCGAAGGCACACGAGTACGGGTCAACGGTACGTCCTCGGTCCAGCCCGGCACGACTTTCGCGATCTCTCTGCGCGACGCGGCGCCGTGCCGCATGCTCGGGTCATGTGGGGAGCACGCCTGTGGGGGCCTGCGGTGCTGGTGGCGGCGTTGTCGACCGGCCCGTCGCCGTCGTACGCCGTGGCCTCGTCCGCCGCCGCCACGCCCGCGCGCTGCTCGGCCGGCCTGGTTGCCCTCACCTTCGACGACGGCCCCTCCTCGAACGTGACGCCGCGACTGCTCGGCATCCTCGAGGAGCGCCGGGTCCGGGCGACGTTCTTCATGGTCGGCGAGCGGGTGGCGTCGGCCCCGGCGACCGCCCGCAAGGTGGCGCAGGGAGGTCACGTCGTTGCCAACCACAGCTGGCACCACACCCTGATGACCACGCAGACCGACTCGCAGATCCGCGACACCCTGCTCGCCACCGACCGCGCGCTCCGTCGCGCCGGGGTCGTGCCCGGCAAGCTGATGCGGCCGCCGTACGGCGAAATCAACGCGCGGGTGACCGCGGCGATCACCCGCACCGGCTTCGTGCCGGTGCTGTGGGACATCGACCCGGAGGACTGGGAGGACCGCACCGCCACCGCCATCGCCAACGCGGTGATCGCGGGCCTGCGTCCGCACCGCAGGAACATCGTGCTCCAGCACGACGGCGTCACGAACTCGCCGAGCTCGGTGAGCGCGGTGCCGTCGATCATCCAGAGGGCCCGCCGACTCGGCTACTGCTTCGCCGTCCTGGGCGCTGACGGCCGACCCACCCCGCCGGTCCCGCGCCTCACGATCGCGTCGACGACGGTGCGGGAGGGCGACGTGGCCCGGGTCCGGCTCAGGCTCGACCAACCGACGTCCCGTCCGGTGAGCGTGCGACTCGACACCCGCGCGGCTGGAGCCGGGGCAGCCGACTTCACCGGCCGCAGCCTGCGTGTGCGGTTCCCGATCGGCACCACGACCCGCACGGTGCTGGTCCGAACCCACCAGGACTCCCTGGACGAGAGGAACGAGGCCTTCTCCGTGCGGCTGTCCGCACCCGTCGGCCTGAGAGTCGGCACCTCGTCACGCCGGGTGGTGATCGTGGACGACGACGCCCCGCCGGGTGTGCGGGTCCGGAACCTCGTGGTGACCGAGCCGGCCACCGGTACGACGCCCGCGGACGTGGTCGTCGAGCTCGGCCGGCCCAGCGGACGCCGCGTCGTGGCGACCCTGCGCACCCGACCGGGAACAGCACGGGCCGGTGACTTCACCCCCAGGGTGGCGTCGGTGGTGGTGCCCGCCGGGACGGTTCGCGCGTTCTTCCGTGTCGAGGTGCTGGCCGACCTGCTCGACGAGCCGGAGGAGACCTTCACCGTCGAGATCACCTCGGCGGTCAACGCACGGGTCGTCGCGACACCGGCCACGGTCACGATTCGACCGCCGCCCACCCCGTAGGCCTCGGCCCGTGATGCGTCAGCGCAGGGTCGCGCGGGCCTGCTCGCGGGCCCACCCGTCTGCGGCCAGCACGTCGTCCACAGTGAGCTCGGCGATCTGCGGCTGCTCGTAGGAGGCGAGTACGGCGGCCACGGTGTCGACGATCTCGACGAACGGCAGGTCACCGGCCAGGAACGCGTCGACGCACACCTCGTTGGCCGCGTTGTAGACCGCGGGCGCCGTACCGCCACGGCGTCCGGCCTCGCTGGCCAGGCCCACGGCCGGGAACGCCTCGTGGTCGAGCGGGAAGAACTCCCAGGTCTCCGCCTTGGTCCAGTCGACCGGCGGTGCGGCGTCGGGCACCCGGTTCGGCCAGCTCAAGCCCAGCGCGATCGGGATCATCATGGTCGGCGGGCTGGCCTGCACCAGCGTCGAGCCGTCGTGGAACTCGACCATCGAGTGCACCACCGACGTCGGGTGCACCACCACCTCGATGTGGTCGAAGGCGATGCCGAAGAGCAGGTGCGCCTCGATCACCTCGAGTCCCTTGTTGACCAGGGTCGCCGAGTTGACGGTGATCACCGGGCCCATCGACCAGGTCGGGTGGTTCAGCGCCTCCTCGCGGGTCACGCCGGCCAGCTCCTCACGGGTGCGGCCGCGGAACGGCCCACCGCTGGCGGTGAGCACGAGTCGGCGCACCTCGTCGGGGCTGCCGCCGCGCAGGCACTGGGCAACAGCCGCGTGCTCGCTGTCCACGGGCACGATCTGGCCGGGCCGCGCACGCGAGGTGACCAGCGGGCCGCCGATGATCAGCGACTCCTTGTTGGCCAGCGCGAGGGTGTTGCCCGCGTCGAGCGCGGCCAGCGTGGGGCGCAACCCCACGGCGCCGGTGATGCCGTTGAGCACGACGTCGCACTCGAGCCCGGCGGCCTCGGTCGAGGCGTCCTCCCCCAGCCCGGAGTACGCCGGCGCGAACTCACGCACCTGCGCGTCGAACAGCTCCTCGTGGGAACCACCGGCGGTCAGCCCGACCACCCGGAAGCGGTCGGGGTTGGCCCGCACCAGCTCGAGGGCCTGCGTGCCGATGGAACCGGTCGAGCCGAGGACGACGATGTCGCGAGGTGAAGTCACCCGGCCAGTCTTTCAGGTTGCCGGGACGCGCTCAGGCCAGCCCGTTGTCCGCCGTACGGGCGGGGCGTGAGCCGGTGAACAGCCAGGCGTCGAAGAACGCGTCGAGGTCCTCGCCGCTGACCGACTCGGCCAGTGCGGTGAAGTCTGCGGTGGAGCCGTTCGCCGGGCCTCGCACCCAGGCGCGCAGCAGTGCCTTGAAGTCGGTGTCGCCGATGCGGTGGCGCAGCGCCTGCATCGTCATCGCGCCGCGGTCGTAGATCGGTCCGTCGAAGAGGCGGCCCGGCCCCGGGTCGCCGATCTTCAGCTTCCAGAAGTCCGAGTTGGCGGGGATCGACTCCCAGGTGCTGAGCAACCACGCCTGTGGGGTCGCCTCGCCACCGTTGCCGGACCAGAGCGTCTCCAGGTAGGTCGCCGGGCCCTCGTTGAGCCAGATGTCGCGCCAGTTGTCGACGCTGACACGGTCACCGAACCACTGGTGCGCCAGCTCGTGGACCACGAGCCACGTCGACTCCCGGCCGCCGACGGACGGGTAGGTCGGGCGGGTCTGGTTCTCCAGCGCGAAGCCGGCGTCGAGCGACGTGGTGAGCCCGCCGGTGGTCGAGAACGGGTAGGGGCCGAGCCAGCCCTCGAGCCAGGCGATCACCCTGGGCGTCTGGCGCATGAGGGCGGTCGACTCGGTGCGTGAGTAGGGGTCCAGCTCCTTGGAGACCGCGTTGAGCCAGGGCAGTCCGTCCGCGGTCCGGCCCCGCTCGATCGTGTAGCGGCCGGCCGCGAAGAACGCGAGGTACGGCGCCATCGGCTCGTCGGCCCGCCAGTGCCACACGGTCCACCTCGTGCCGCGGGTGATCGCCTTGAGCTTTCCGTTGGAGATCGCCTGCAGGCCACGCTCGACCGTGATGCGCACGTCGAGGACGGCCTTGTCGCGCGGGTGGTCGTTGGCGGCGAACCACCACGCAGCCATCTGGGGCTCGCCCATCGCCACGACCTCGCGGCGGCTGGCCTGCCACGGCCGCTCGCCGCCCCACGAGATGGCGCCGGGCCTTCCCGCATAGGCGACGCGTACGACGAACGACGCGTCGTCCGCAATCGGCGTGCGAGGCCTGATCTGCACCTCGTGGCGGTTCGTCCGGCTGAACGCGGCCCGGTGGCCGTTCACCGACACGGCTCGCACCGGAAGCACGAGGTCGACGTTGAACCGGCTCAGCGACTGGCCGGCGACGGCCCGGAAGGCGGTCACGCCGACCAGCCGGCCGGTGTCGAGCTCGACCCGGTTGCGCACGTCGTAGTGCCCCACGTCGTAGCCGCCGTTGCCGTACTGCGGGAAGTAGGAGTCGCCCATACCCGCCGACCCCGGGGTCGGTGCCTGGCTGCCGGCCGTCGCGGCCGTCGTGCCACCGATCAGGCAGCACAGCGCGACTGCGGCTGCGGCTGCGCGCTTGATGCTGCGGGGCTTCGCAGCGCGACGTTTCACGCGCGGCTTCACGACGCGCGGCTTCACGACGTACCGCTTCACGATGCGGCGCCGAGTGACACCGGTCGACCCGAGACGAGGGCGGCGAGCGCAGTACCGAACCGGCTCGGGTCCGTCAGGGCGCTCGCGATCGGGACCGGCTCGTCGAGCACGAACGCGATCGAGCTCGGTGCGACGGGCTCGCAGCCCGCCGGATCCGTGCGGCCGGCCTTGACCGCGATGTCCCAGGCGACCTCGCGGGTCTCGTCAGAGGGCTCGATGCCGGAGAGGATCGCAGCCGCCGGGGCGTGTTCGCCGGGGTGCAGCGCGGTGTCGGTGACCACGAGGTGGGGCGCGAACTCGTCCACGCGCCCGTCGTCGAGCACGACGCAGGTGGCGCCGAGGCGGGCGGACGCCAACAGCACCAGCAGCTCGCGCAGCGGGTCGGCGAGGAGCACACCGACGTGCTGGCCGGGTTCCACGCCGAGCCCGCGCATCGCCCCCGCCAGCGCACCGGACTGCTCGAGCAGACCGGCGAAGTCGAGGGAGGTCTCCCCTGAGACGGCCGGGTCGGCCGCTCCGCCGCGGATCACCCGCACGTCGACCGCGTTGTAGGCGAGGTTCAGGGTGCCCTCATCGCCGTCGGTGGGCGTCTTGAACCACACCAGCTCCACGTCGTACTCCTCGAAAAGAAAACCGGTTGCGAACGACCGGACCCGTGCGGGAACGTTCTAGCCGAAGCGTACGGCGTCAGGCCGTGCCCGTTGAGAGGAGCCGTGACATGTCGATCGATGTCTTCGGTCTGCCCACAGACCTTTTCTCTCACTTCTGGAGCACACCTGATGATGCACGACTTCGCGGGACCCCACTCTGACCCCGCATCGCACGACAGCACACCGCACGACAACCGTCTCGACGGCATAGATTCCACCTTCGTCTTCGAGTTCGAGCAGCTCGACGAGCCCGACGACGCGAACCAGCGTTGGTCGACGTGGCTCTCCGTTGAGCCGCTGTGCCGCGGACCCAAGCCCCGCCCCGACTGGGTGGTGACGTCTCAGGGCGCCATCGACACCGAGCTCGGCATCCTCAAGACAGGCAAGGAGGCGGAGGTCTTCCTGGTCGAGCGCGGCGTCCCGGGCGGCGAATCCGTGGTGATGGCCGCCAAGCGCTACAAGTCCCGCGAGCACACGGCGTTCCACCGCAGCGGCGCCTACACGGAGGGCTGGTCGACCCGGCGCTCACGTGACGCCCGCGCGATCAAGGCCAAGTCGACGTTCGGACGCGAGGTCGCCTCCGGGCAGTGGGCCAACTCCGAGTGGACCGCGCTGAAACGGTTCTGGGAGGCCGGGGTGCCGGTCCCCTACCCGGTGCAGATCGACGGCACGGAGATCCTGATGGAGTTCATCTCCGTCGACGACTCCCCCGCGCCGCGGCTGGCCCAGACCCGGCCGGCTCCCGACCTGCTGGAGCACTACTTCGAACAGCTGCGCTCGGCGATGGAGGCGCTGGCTCGCGACGGTGTGGCGCACGGCGACCTGTCGCCGTACAACATCCTGGCGGCGGGCGAGCGCCTGGTGATCATCGACCTGCCGCAGGCCGTCGACATCGTCGGCAACGCCCAGGGCATGGACTTCCTGATGCGTGACTGCGCGAACGTCTGTGCCTGGTTCCGGCGGCGGGGCCTCGAGGTCGACGAGCACGAGCTGTTCGGCGAGCTCCTGGCCCAGGTCTTCTGAGCCGGCGTTCGCGTTCGCACACGCTCATGCGTTCGCGAGAGTTGCAGTTCGTACCTGTCCGCAGTCGGGACTCGTACGAACTGCAGCTCTCGCGGCGGCTCGGGCCGACCAGCGGGTGGTTTCGAGACGAGCCCTCACCCGGCGGCAGGGCGGGTACGGTCAGCGCCGTGGATCTCTACGACGCCATCCGACGCCGCCGCGACACCCGCGCCGAGTTCACCGGCGAGCCCCTCGACGACGAGGTGCTGACGCGGGTGCTCAGCGCTGCGCACAGTGCGCCGAGCGTCGGGATGAGCCAGCCGTGGGACTTCGTGCTGGTGCGCGACCCGGCGAAGCTGGATGCGTTCCACGAGCACGTCGCCACCGAGCGTGAGGTCTTCGCGGCCTCGCTGGACGGTGAGCGTGCGTCCACGTTCGGAGGCATCAAGATCGAGGGGATCCGCGAGTCGGGGCTGGGCGTCGTCGTCGGCTACGACCCGACCCGGGGCGGCGACAACGTCCTGGGTCGCCACGCGATCGCGGACGCCGGCCTCTATTCGGTCTGCCTCGCGATCCAGAACCTGTGGCTGGCCGCAACCGCCGAGGGGCTCGGCGTCGGGTGGGTGAGCTTCTACCGCGAGGAGTTCCTCTCCGGGCTGGTCGGCTTCCCCGAGCAGATCCGACCGGTCGCATGGCTGTGTCTGGGCACCGTGGCCGGCCTGCCCGACGTGCCGGACCTCGAGCGCTTCGGCTGGCGGCACCGCTCCCCCCTCGAATCGGTGCTGCACGAGGATTCCTGGAGCCACTAGCCTCGGCGTCATGCACAAGCGACGGGGACGCGTGGTCGAGGTCGAGACCCTCGAGGAGTTCGACCGACGCATGTCGGGAGGCGTCACGTCGATGACCGGCTGGCACCTGCAGTCGATCGACCTGTCCGGCCGCAGCGACGAGCTGCACCGGGTCCGCGTGGCGGGTGCCCTGTTCCTCGGCTGCACGTTCGCGCCCGGCGACGAGGACGACGTACGCACCCGCGGGGCGATCGTCTTCCCGGTGGTGCCCGACGTCCCGGTCGACACCTACCGCGGCACCCTCTACTCCCCCGCCGAGCTCTACGACACCACGCCGTACGACGCCTGCCTGGACGCGCGCGTCTACGCCTGGTCGAAGCAGCCGCCTGACCTCGACGTGACGCTGGCCCAGGCCCTGCACGACCACGCCATCGACAACGCTCTCGGCAGCTGGCGCACCGGACGGCGGCTGGTCGGCGTGATGGGTGGTCACGCATTGCAGCGCGGTCAGCCGGCGTACGCCGACGCCGCGAACCTCGGGCAGCTGCTCGCCGCTGACTGCACCGTCGCCACCGGCGGCGGCCCCGGCGCGATGGAGGCTGCCAACCTCGGTGCCTGGATGGCGAAGCGCACCACCGACGATCTCCAGTCAGCGTTGACGAAACTCGCCGAAGCGCCGGGCTTCCGGCCCGACATCGGCGAGTGGGCGGCGGCCGCTTTCGACGTGCTCGAGGAGTTCCCGGACGGTACGTCGTCGCTGGGCATCCCTACCTGGCACTACGGCCACGAACCGCCGAACGCCTTCGCCAGCAGCATCGCGAAGTACTTCCGCAACGCGACTCGTGAGGCGATCCTGCTGCAGGTCTGCGATGCCGGGATCGTGTTCCTGCCCGGCGCGGGCGGCACGGTGCAGGAGATCTTCCAGGACGCGTGCGAGAACTACTACGCCGACGAGTCCTCCGTGGCGCCGATGGTGCTGGTCGGCGTGGAGCACTGGACCAGGACCGTGCCGGCCTGGCCGCTGCTGGGCTCACTGGCCGCCGGTCGTCCCATGGAGCCGCACGTGCACCTCGTCGACACCGTCGAGGAAGCCGCCGAGCTCGTCCTCCGCCTCCCCCCAACC
The DNA here is from genome assembly GCF_001427925.1 of Nocardioides sp. Root151. Classification (NCBI taxonomy): domain Bacteria; kingdom Bacillati; phylum Actinomycetota; class Actinomycetes; order Propionibacteriales; family Nocardioidaceae; genus Nocardioides; species Nocardioides sp. Root151. The sequence goes on along the minus strand of NZ_LMGG01000004.1, from coordinate 117,518 downwards.
GTGGATTCTTGATGCGCGAACCGTGTGTTTTTGATGCGCGAACCGTGCGTTTTTGATGCGCGAACACCGGATCCTTGATGGCTCGGTGGTTGAGGAGCTCGCGCCAGCGAGCGTCTCGAAACCACCCCACCCGCCACCCTTCGCTGGTTGAGGAGGTCGCTCTGCGACTGTCTCGAACCACCCCACGCGCCACCCCCGCTGGTTGCGGAGGTCGCTCTGCGACTGTCTCGACACCACTCCCAGAAAATAGTTCGAGGAATCTTCTCCGGGGCCTGTGGACAACCGGTTTTCGGGGTGTCGGCTGTCGGTGGTCNCCAACCCTTCGAGGTCGACGACCTCGAAGGCGCGGTCCTGCTCGACCTGATCACCGACGCCAAAGACACCGCCTGGCGTGCCGAACGCCGCAAACTCCGCCTCGCCTACCAACTGTGCGTCACCAACCCCGCCGACCCCGGGGTGGACCCGGCGACCTGGGGTGACGGCATCCCCGGCCTTGCCGACTACGACCAATCCCTCGGCGGGGAAGGAACACCCTTGGTGGCGGCGTTCGTGACCGAGTCCTGGGCCACCGCCACCGCCGTGTCCTCCTGGACCGCCAAGAAGGTCCTGGCCAACACGTTGGACCTGCACCACCGACTCCCGAAGACCTGGGCT
>NZ_LMGG01000004.1:116029-116827 GCF_001427925.1 Nocardioides sp. Root151 | reverse complement strand
AAACTCGACAACGACCCGTCCCCGGTGCCCGGGAAGGACCAGTGGGACGTCACCATCGACCACAACGCGGGTGCCGGCAACGGCACGTCACGGCTCGATGCGATGGGTGACTCGTTGGACCTGGCGAAGTTCCACGACCTGATCTCTGATGAAGCCACCACCATGGGCAAGTTGGGTGACACCGACACCCTCGGCCAACGCAGGGCCAAGGCCCTCGGCGTGATCGCGGACCGGCAGGCCAGCGCCGACCTCCTCGGCCTCATCCCCGACGGCGACGGCGATGCAGCCAGTGAAGGCGACGGCGCCGGCAGTCATGGTGCGGGCAAGAAGGTCACANGCAAGTCCTACCTCAAGACCCGGCTCTACATCCACGTGAACCTCGCCGACCTCGCCACCACCGCAACGCCCGGTCCGGATGCCGCACCGGGGATGGCGGACACGAACCTGTTCGGAGCCGTCACCACCGAGAAGATCCTCGACTGGATCCGCGACCTCGGACCCGACGCCACCCTCACCCCAGTCATCGACACCAACCGGGACTGGGCAGTCGACCAGCACGACCCACCCGAAGCCATGCGCGAACAGGTCCTGGCTCGGGATCGGCATTGCGTCTTCCCGCACTGTTCGGTTGATTCGAGGCGTTGCGACCTCGACCACATCACCGCCTACGACGACACCGGACCACCGGGCCAGACCAGCCCCGACAAACTCGCCCCATTGTGCCGACGACATCACCTCACCAAAACCCATGGCAGATGGTCCTATGTCAGGAACAAGGACGGCACCTATACCTGGACG
>NZ_LMGG01000004.1:115899-116023 GCF_001427925.1 Nocardioides sp. Root151 | reverse complement strand
GTCACCACCCACGGGACCATCGAACTCCCCACCAACTGAACCCCGACACCTGCAGCCTCATCCACAGCAGATTCGTCCGCAGCAGCCTCGGGAACAGCACAAGCAGCACCGGCCCCACAGCACC
>NZ_LMGG01000004.1:51225-115892 GCF_001427925.1 Nocardioides sp. Root151 | reverse complement strand
AACGGGGCTACCGCCACGCCCACACCCGACCCCACCGCCGTCCTCACCGCCCGCCTGGCCCTTGCTGCCCTGACCCAGGCATGGTTTCGAGACGGCGGCCGCCTCCCCAACCACCGACCTAGGCCTGGTTTCGAGACGGTCCCCCTAGCGGGACCTCCTCAACCATCGGGGAAGACCCTCGCTCAGCGCGCAGCCACCAGCGGACCCTCCGTGGTGGCTGACGGCTCCCGATCTTCGACCGGACGACCATCAGCCACCATCGAAGCCATCGCACGCGCCAACCTGGTTTCGAGACGGCGCTGGCGCGCCTCCTCAACCACCGAGGGTGGTGCGCCTCCTCCCTCGCCGGGTGGGTGCGGAGCAGGCGATTCCTCAACCACCGAGATTGCCCCGCGGCCGGCACATGGTGGCCGGTGAGCTGGTCGTTCAGCAGTAACTGAGGGGTCCTCACGATCCTCAGACCAGCGCTGGGCCACCTCTGAAGGGGCACGCGAGGCGGAAGGCCTGCTCGACCAGGGGACCTGCCGTCACCACTCGTAGCCGGGATCGGAGTCGTAGTCGTAGTCCTCGAAGTCCTGGGACTTCTTGCGGTCGACCCGGCCCTTGTCGTTGCGCTTCTCGAGCTTCTCCTTCTGCTTCTTCAGCTTCTCCTGCTTCTTCTTTTCCTTCTTGTCGTCCTTCTTCGGCGGAGGCGGGTTCTCCTGCTGCTTCTGCTTCTCCTGCTCGATCTTCTGGCGCAGCCGCTCGTCGACCGCCTTGGCGTCGTCGGTCCGCTCCCCCGCATCCGTGGGACAGTCGGCCTCGGCCAACGCGTCGCGACCGGTCTGCCACGACTTCAGCGCAGCCTCGCCGTCCGGCTTCTCCGCGGCGGTGTCGCCCAGCACCTCGTGGACCAGTGCGATGTTGATCCGGACCGTGCATTCCTTGTCGTCCGGGACGTCCTTCAATGCGTCGTCGTACTTCTCCAACGCGCCGTCGTAGTCCTCGTCGCGCTGCTTGGCGGCGCCCTCGTTGAACGGCGAGATCCAAGCCTCCATCACGTTCAGCGACGCGTTGTCGCCGAATGCCTTGGCGGCCTTGGAGAACTTGTCCTTGTCGTACGCCGACTGCCCGTCGGCCTGGGCCGAGAGCATCATGCCGACCTTGGTGACGAACAGCAGGGCCGCCAGCAACGGCACAATGCCCAACAGGAACAGGCGATTCCGCCATCTACGGCGGGCGGGGTTCGTGCTCACAGCTGCTTCAACTCCCGTCGGGCCGCGTGGAAGCCTCGCCAGGCGAGGGCCAGTTCGATCAGGGCAAGGACGAACAGCCCGAGGGCGAACATCCAGTAGACCTCGTTCTTCGTCGCGAACTCGTCGTCCTCGTTGCTGAACGACTGGTCGACGTCGTCGGCCCACTTGTCGAGGCCGCCGACCGCCTCGCGGTGCTGGTACGTCGCGCCCATCTCGCCGGCGATCTTGGTCAGGTTGGGCTCGTCGAGCTTGGACAGCGCGTCCTGCTGGGTCGCGTCGTCGTAGATGTAGGAGTCGATGTCGGCCTCCGGGTCGACGGGCATCTTGCCGCCGGACTCGGTGCCGTAGCCGAGCACGATGCCGCCGTCGACCAGGTCGTCGATGTCGTCGAAGGACCGCTGCTCCGCGCCGTCGCGGGTGTTCTCCCCGTCGGTGGCAAAGACGACCAGTCGCTTGCGCTCAGGGTGGCGCTTCTTCGCGCCGGCCAACGACTCCGTCATCACCTCGAGCGGCATGTCGACCAGGGAGCCCTCGCCGTCGAAGGCACCCTCGACGGTCATCACCTCGGCCGCGGCCAGGAACGCCTGCGAGTCACTCGAGTACGGCAGCTCCGTGCGCACGAAGGCGCCGAACGTCACGAGGGAGAAACGGGCGCCCGGGAACTCCTCGGTCAGCTCCTTCAGGTCCGCCTGCACGCCGTTCAGCCGCGGCTCGCTGCCGTTCCAGTCGAGCGCCGACATGCTCGTCGTACGGTCGACCACGACCAGGATCTCGAGGTCGGAGGTCTTCGCCTTCGCCGGCACGGTGCCGTAGCCCGGGCGGACGAGAATTCCGACCAGCGCCGCGACCATCAGGATCCGGAGCAGCCACGCCGTGCGTTCGAGCGGTCGGCGTACGACGAAGAACAGGCACAGGGCGACCAGCACGACCGCGCCGACGGCGATCAGCCATCCGGGCGCGAAGGGGCGGTAGGTCAGCTCGAGGGCGATCATGCCCGCCTCCTGATGCCGGCCAGCACGACCAGGAGCACGCCGGCCGACACCAGTCCCGTGCCGAGCGCGGGCTCGTCGATGACGGTCACCCGGGCAGGTTCCTTGCTGCGCGCAGCCTCGAGTTCGTTGATGCCCTCTGCGATGGAGTTGGTCGAGCCGTCGCTGCCCATCACCGAGAACGTGCCTCCGGTGTTCTCCACCGCAGACGTGAAGCCCTCGACGGCGCCCGGCAGGACCGACATCTCTCGAGTGCCGAGCCCGTAGACGACGACGTCGTGCTCGGCCGCGTAGTCGGAGGCCTCGGGCAGCGTGAAGATCGGCTTGCCCTGCGGGTCGTTGTCGGAGGCCAGCACGATCGCCCGGCCGCGTTCCTCGTCGGGTCGGTCGAACCGGTCGACGCACGAGACGAGCCCGTCGCTGATCAGCGATCCGCTGTTGCCGTTGCCGACCAGGGTGCCCGCGACGTAGTCGTAGTCGTAGCTGGCGAACTTGTCGGCCGCCGTCTCGAGCTGCTCGAGCACGAAGTCGTAGTCGTCGGTCAGCGGGAAGACCGTCACCGAGGCGTTGTGCCAGATGGTCAGGCCGATCCGCTCGCCGTCGAGGCCCTCGCTGATCTTGGCGAACTCACGGGCCAGCTCCTCGTCGTACTCGGTCATCGAGCCCGACACGTCGAGGCAGAGCATGATGTCGCGGTTGCTCACGTCGGGCTGGTGGCTGTCGGTCGAGGTCAGCCGCGAGCTCAGCAGGATCGTGCCACCGAGCAGGAACAGCACGGCCACCACGCGGGCCAGCATCTCGAACTCCCTGCGCCGCGCCAGCACCCGGAACCGCGGGATGCGGCGCAGTCGTGCGGCATGCGCCACGAGCACGGCGTTGCGTGGCGTACGGCGGAACGGGGTCGGGAACAGCCAGACCACCAGCCACGCCAGCACGATCACCGTGAGGGTGATCGCCAGCCAGGTCCACTTCAGTTCCATGACGACACCAACCCACGGGCTCGGTTCAGGGTCGTGCCGAAGGGCTCGACGGCGGTCGAGTCAGGAGCGAACTCGGGTGGATAGATCAAGGCGATCGTCTCGGCCAGGTGCGGCACACCGGCGGCCCGCAGGTCGGCCAGCGCCATCGTGTGCGCGGGCATGCCGGACACGGCCGAGACGAAGTCCCTGATCACCGAGCTGAGCTGCTGGTAGCCGACCCGCTCGGCCAGCTGTCCGGCGTACACCTGGTGACCGATGCGGTCCAGCTCGCCCATCGCGCGGGTCCGGGCGGTGGGCACGTCGCCGGGCTTCAGCGGCTTGGGGCCGCCCGCGTGCGACCAGAGCAGCACGCCCAGGTAGAACAACGCGACCAGGGCGAGCGCCCCGATCGCGAACCAGAGCCACTGCGACGAGTAGTCGACCGGGCCCGAGAACTCATCGGCGTCCGGCATGGCGGTGCCTCTCGAGCAGCTTGAGGACGGCCCGGATCGCGCTGGCGTCGTCGTGCACGGTCTCGTGGACGATGTTGAGCGCGTCGAGCTCGCGACGCATGTTGGTGGCCTGCCCGGTCAGCAGTGCGGCGTACTCGCGGCGCAGGGCCTCGTCGTAGCGCGCCCATTCGGGCACCACGTGGCCGGAGTCGATGTCGACGACATTGCCGTTGCTGTGGATCGTGGTCGGGTCGAGGTCGCCGATCGAGACGAACAGCAGCTCGTGCTGCACCGTGAGCCGGCGCAGGACCGCACTGAGCTCGGGATCGATCGTGTACTCGTCGGAGATGACGACCAGGATCGTGCGCCGCCGCACGGTGCGTGCGACGTACTTCAGCACGGCCGTCAGGTCGGCCGGCGGACCGGTCGGCAGCGTGTTGTCGTGGATCGCGCCCAGCCGCCGCTCGAGGTTCAGCTCACCGCTGGCAGGCGGCATCTGGTGCTGCTCGACGGAGTCTCCCCAGGCCAGGGACACCCGGTCACCGTGGCGGACGGCGAGGTAGCCGACCACCCCGGCCACCATGACCGCGAGGTCGCGCTTGGGCACGTCGAGGTCGTTCATCGCGGCCATGCTGCGGCCGGTCGAGGCGACCATCAGGATGGTGTGCTTGCGGGCTGCGGCATAGCGCTTGATCAGCAGGGCACGGCTGCGCGCCGAGGCCTTCCAGTCGATGTCCTTCACGTCGTCGCCGCGCACGTATTCGCGCAGGTCGTTGAAGTCCATGCTGCGACCGGTGTGCATCGAGGCGTACTCACCCTCGAGCAGGCCACGCACCTTGCGGTGGGCATGGATCGACATGCGGGCCTTGACCCGGGTCAGATGGGCAGTCATCACACGCGCCGATCAGGGTGACGGGACGGCCGCGAAGACGGAGTCGATGACCATCTCCGGCCGCACGCGCTCGGCCAGCGCCTCGAAGTTGAGGTGGATGCGGTGCCGGAGGATCGAGTGGCGCAGGTGGCGGACGTCCTCGGGGATCACGTGGTTGCGACCGGCGAGCACGGCCAGCGCGCGGGCCACCTGGTAGAACGCGATCGTGCCTCGCGGGCTGGCGCCGATCTCGACGAACCGACCCTGCTCGGGGCCGAGCACCTTCTCGGTCTCGCGCGTGGCGTGCACCAGCGCGACGATGTAGCGCTTGATCACCGGGTCGACGTACACCCGCTCGACGAGGCGCTGCAGGTAGCCGACCTGTTCCGGGGTGACCACGGACGCGACGGTGCTGCCGGTGCCGAGGGCGCCGCTGTCGTAGCGGTCGAGGACCTCGAGCTCCTCGGTGTCGGAGGGGTATTCCACGACCTCCTTGAGCAGGAACCGGTCCATCTGGGCCTGCGGGAGGACGTAGGTGCCCTCCTCCTCGATCGGGTTCTGCGTGGCCAGCACCATGAACGGTGTCGGTAGCGGGTGGATGACGCCGGCGATCGAGGTCTGCCGCTCCTGCATCGCCTCCAGCATCGCGGACTGGGTCTTGGCGCTGGCACGGTTGATCTCGTCGAGCAGCACGAAGTTGGCGTGCACCGGGCCGAGCTGGGTCTCGAACTCGTGGTTGCGCGGGTCGTAGACCTGGGTGCCGATGATGTCGCTGGGCAGCAGGTCGGGGGTGCACTGGATGCGGGCGAAGTCGGCACGGATCGCCTTGGCCAGGGTCGAGGCGGCCAGCGTCTTGGCCAGCCCCGGAACGCTCTCGAGCAGGATGTGCCCTTCGGCCATCATCGCCACGAGCAGCGAGGTGCGCAGCTGCTCCTGGCCGACGATGCGCTTGGAGAACGCCCCGGAGATCTCATCGAGGATCCCCTTGGCCTTGTGCAGCTCGACCGGTTCGATCGTGCGGGGGCGTGCCGACATGCGTGATCCTCTTCCCTGCGCTGACGTTGTTGCCGCCGCCAGCATGCCACCGGGAAGATCGACTCAAACGCGCTCCACTGATGCGGTTGGGACTCAGCCGACCAGCGACTTCGCCGGTACGCCGACCGCGGGCTGGCGCACCAGGGTGCCGAGCGTCCGCACGTCCCATCCGGCGGCCAGCCAGGGCTCCGGGTCGAGGGTGTTGCGGGCGTCGATGAGCACGCTCCCCCGGGCCGCCTGGCGCAGCCGGGCCGGGTCGAGGTCGCGGAACTCCGCCCAGTCGGTCAGGTGCAGCACGACGTCGGCCTTGCGGCAGGCGGCCACCGCGTTGGCGGCGTACCGCAGCTCCGGGGCCACCGAACGTGCGGGCACGGCCGCCTGCGGGTCGTAGACCGTCACCCACGCACCGGCCTGGTGGAGCCGGCGGGCCACGTCGAGGGCGGGCGAGTCGCGGACATCGTCGGAGAGCGGCTTGAACGAGGCACCCAGCACGGCCACCCGGCCGAAGGCCCGGCCGTCCACGTTCCGCAGCACCGAGAGCGCCTCGTCGACCACGCGGTCGCGGCGCCGGCCGTTGATCGCCTCGACCCCGTGAAGGAACTCCACGGACCGGCCCGACCCCAGCTCCTCGGCGCGGGCCACCAGGGCACGCACGTCCTTCGGCAGGCAGCCTCCGCCGTAGCCGAGCCCGGCACCGAGGAACTTGCGACCGATGCGGTCGTCGTGGCCGAGCGCATCGGCCAGTGACGTGACGTCCGCACCGGTCAGCTCACACAGCTCCGCCATCGCGTTGATGAAGGAGATCTTCGTGGCCAGGAAAGCGTTCGCCGACACCTTCACCAGCTCGGCGGTCGGCAGGTTGCTCACCACCACGGGCGAGCCCTCCGCGATCGCGGCGGCATAGACCTTGCGCAGTGCCCACTCGGCACCGGGCGCGTTGATGCCGAAGACCAGCCGGTTGGGGTGCAGTGTGTCGTGCACGGCGTGGCCCTCGCGGAGGAACTCCGGGTTCCAGGCCAGCTCCACGTCCTTCGCCCCGAGGGCCTCGATGCGATCGAGCAGCGCCTCGGCGGTGCCCACCGGCACGGTCGACTTGCCGACGATCAACGCCGGCCGCTCGAGGGCCGGGACCAGTCCGTCGACCACGGCGTGCAGGTAGCTCAGGTCGGCCGCACCGTTGGCGCCCTGTGGTGTGCCGACGCAGACGAAGTGGATGTCGGCGAACCGGGCAGCCTCCTCGAGAGAGGTCGTGAAGCGCAGGCGCCCGGACGCGACGTGCTTGCTGAGGAGCTCCGGAAGTCCGGGCTCGAAGAAGGGGACCTGGCCGGTGGCGAGGGCGCGGACCTTGGCGGCGTCGGTGTCGACACCGATCACCTCGAAGCCGAGCTCGGCCATGCCTGCGGCGTGGGTGGCCCCGAGATAGCCGGTGCCGATGACGGAGATGCGTGTGCTCACGGTGTCCTCCTCAACAGTTCTGCTTCAACTGGCCACGCCGAGTCGGCGTGTGCCCTGACTGGCTGGATTGCTGGTCTTGGTCCCGCGGAGCCCGGTCTCCCTGATGACCTCGCGGTAGTGCCCGACGAGTGCTTCGTTGACCGCCCACCAGGAGCGCCCCTCGACGCTGCGTCGTGCGGTCGACTGCATGCGCCGACGCAGCATCGGGTCCTCGACCAGCCGCTCGACGTACGACCTGAGGTCGGCGCCGTTGCCGGGCTCGTAGAGGAACCCTGCGCCGTCGGCGACCACGTCGATCGGCCCACCGGAACGCGGCGCCACGACGGGGACGCCGGAGGCCAGCGCCTCCTGCGCCGCCTGGCAGTAGGTCTCGTGACGACCGGTGTGCACGAAGACGTCGAGCGAGGCGTACGCCGAGGCAAGCTCCTCGCCGTGCAGGAGTCCCAAGAAGCTGGCGTCTGGCAGCAGTCGCCGGAGGTTCTGCTCCTCCGGCCCGCCGCCGACGATGACCAGCCTGATCCCCTCGATGTCCAGCAGGTGGGTGAGTAGGTCGAGCTCCTTCTCGGGGGCCAGCCGGCCGATGTAGCCGACCAGCAGGTCGTCGCCGATCCGCTGCCGCAGCTGCGCCGATCGCCGTCGCGGGTCGAAGAGCTCGAGGTCGACGCCGCGCGGCCACAGGGCCAGCCCGGGCACACCCATCAGCTCGAGCTGGCGCAGGCTGGCACTCGACGGCGCCAGCGTGCGGCCCACCCCGACGTGGATCTTGCGGGTCAGCGCGGTCATCGCTCGCGCTCCGCCCGGCACGTCGTACTGCGCGGCGAAGCCGACCAGGTCGGTCTGGTAGATCGCCACGGAGGGGATCCCGAGGTCGTCGGCGGCGCGTGCCGCCTGGTAGCCGAGCGTGGCCGGCGACGCGATGTGCACGACGTCGGGGCGGAACCGCTCCATCGCGTGGCGGAGCCGGCGACGTGACTCGAGGCCGATCCGGAACTCCTTGTAGAACGGCAACCTGGCCCCCCGCACCCGGGTCACCGGGAAGCCGGCGTACGTCGCCGGGCCGGTCGGTGCGATCAGCTCGGCGTCATGTCCCTGCGCGGCGAGGTGCTCGAGCACGCGACGTACGGAGTTGGTGACCCCGTTGATCTGGGGCAGGAACGACTCCGCCACGACGAGCACGCGGAGGCGGCCTGTCGTGGCGGGGAGTTCGTGAAGGTTGGTCACTACCGGTGGGTCGGCAGGCCTGCGTCGGTGGCGCATCGTGTCCCCTTCGAATCGGGTGCAACCTCTGATTCGAAGGTAGGGACGACGCCGGAACGGACACGGAGTTCGGGATGGACGACACGTGAACCCGTGCCCAACGTCGACCCGTCGTGAGTTGCCATCGACCCGTCGCCAGTTCTCCCCAGCGGGGCGAATTCACGACAGGTCGACCGAAACTGGCGACGGGTCGACTACTCCACGGCGGCGAGCTGGCCGCAGGCTCCGTCGATGTCGCTGCCGCGGGTGTCGCGCACGGTGGTGGGGATGCCCTTGGCCTCGAGGCGGCGCACGAACTCACGCTCGTCGGCGGGGTCTGAGGCGGTCCACTTGGAGCCGGGGGTCGGGTTCAGCGGGATCAGGTTGACGTGCACCCAGCCCCAGTCGCCGTACGAGTTGAGCACGTCGCCGAGGAGGTCGGCGCGCCACGCCTGGTCGTTGATGCCGCGCATCATGGCGTATTCGATCGAGACCCGACGCTTGGTGACGGCCGCGTAGTTCCACGCGGCCTCGACGGTCTCGGCGACCGAGAAGCGGGTGTTGATCGGCACCAGCTCGTTGCGGAGCTCGTCGTCGGGCGCATGGAGCGAGAGCGCCAGCGTGACCGGAATGCCCTCCTCGGCCAGCTGCTTCATGCGCGGCACGAGGCCGACCGTGGAGACGGTGATGTGGCGCGCGGACATGCCCAGCCCGGCGGGAGACGGATCGACGAAGCGGCGTACGGCGGCGATCATCGCCTTGTAGTTGGCCATCGGCTCGCCCATGCCCATGAAGACCACGTTGGAGACCCGACCGGGGCCACCGGCGACCTCGCCACGCTGGAGCGCGCGGGCACCGGCAACGACCTGCTCGACGATCTCGGCGGTCGACATGTTGCGCTGGAGGCCGCCCTGGCCGGTGGCACAGAACGGGCAGGCCATGCCACAGCCGGCCTGGCTGGAGACACACATGGTGACCCGGCCCGGATAACGCATCAGCACGGACTCGACCAGGGCGCCGTCGAAGAGCTTCCAGAGCGTCTTGACGGTGGCGCCCTTGTCCGCCTCGAGCGTGCGGAGCGGGGTCATCAGGCTCGGCAGCAGCGTCGAGACCAGTTCGTCGCGCTGCCCGGCCGGCAGGTCGGTCATCTCGGCGGGGTCGTCGACCAGCCGGGAGAAGTAGTGGTTGGAGAGCTGCTTGGCGCGGAAGCCGGGCAGACCGGCTTCGGTGAGCAGGTCCTTGCGGCCGGCCTCGTCGAGGTCGGCAAGGTGCCGCGGGGGCTTCTTGCGTCCGCGGGGTTCGTCGAAGACGAGGGGCAGGGTCTTGATCGGCTCACTCATGACCGACCCAGTGTCCCACCCAAGGTCACTTCACGGTGAATCCCAGACCCGAGTCACCCTTGGTGAGCGTCAGCCGGTCCGCCTCGACCGTGTAGCCCACGGTCCCGTTCAGCACCTTGGTGAACGCGGCCTCCACCTGCTGGCGCGCAGGATCCACACAGGCCATCTTCGTGGTCATCAGCGGCCCGACCCGGAGGGTCGCGGTGCCTACCTTCACCGATCCCCCGCCGGTGTTGCAGCCCGTGTCGACCTGGAGCGTGCCGTCACTGGTGAGGGTGAGACTCGCAGTCGTGCCCTGCGGCACCGAGCTCACCGTCTGGCCGTCGATCAGTGAGTCGAGCTTCCAGGTCGTGCCTGCCAGCGTGGTGTCCTCGACCTTCGGCGCTTCTTCGAGGACGAACGCGGCCTCGTCGGTGGTGAGGCGAAGCCCGTCTTCCGGCTCGACCTTGATCGACTTCACGAGCTGCTCGCTCAGCCAGGCCTCCTGCTCCATCCGCGGGCCACCGCAGCCCATCATCGTGCCGCCCAGTCCGTAGATCCTGAGGGTGCCGTCTGCGTACCGGTAGGTGCCGAACAGCCCGTTGCACCCGGTGGCCACGGTGACCCGTTCGTCGGTGAACTCGAAGGTGACCGTGGTGCCGGGCGCGAGGTCGCGGGGTTGTCCGTCCTGTTCCATCGCGGTGACCACCCAGGAGCCGCTGAGCGATGACTCACCGGACGACTGGCCGGGCGTTTGGCTGGGCGTTTGGCTGGGCGTTTGGCTGGCGGACTGGTCGGACGACTGGTCCACGCCCTCCGAGTCGTTCTCCGTGCCACACCCTGTGACGACCAGGAGCAGCCCCACCAACAACACCGTCAACCTGCTCATCGCGTCACCTTTTCGCCGTGTTTCCAAAACCCTCGCACCGGGCATGGATGGGACGGGTCGGACGCGCCGACGGTTCCGCTCTCGAAAGGCACACCATGCAGCTCCACGTACGTCGAGGCCTGGCGGCCACGCTCGTCTGCACCGCCCTGCTCGCCCATGCTGCCTGCGACGACTCGTCCGACGACGCCGGAACCTCCAGCTCGTCGGCCGCCTCCCCCGACGACGGCACCACCTCGACGGACCCGACCGAGTCGACGGACCCGACGGATCCGACCGGCACTCCACCCGACGGCCTCACCGAGCTGCCGCTCACCACCGACGCCCAGCAGCCGGGAACGGCACCGATGTGGGCCTTCCCCGTGGTGGTCAAGGGCTGGACGTTCACCACCCGCGACCAGAAGGGCGTCAACCAGCTCACCCGCAACGGCAGCGACGCCCTGTTCACGTCGTACCAGCTGAAGGAGGCCGGATCGAACTCCAGCGACGCGGCCGACTCCAAGGCCTGGTTGGTGAAGTACCACGCAGAGCTGTCCCAGAACTCCCAGATCTCGAAGGTCAGCACGCCGACGTACGGCACCGCACTGCTGCAGACCGACCACGGCACGGTCGAGTTCGTGAAGCAGGACCTGACCTACGTCACCGCCGCGGGCGTGACGTACCGATCGCGGTTCGTCGCCCGCTCACTCGGCACCTACCTGATCGCCGTGCAGTACGGCGCGCCCGAGGGCCAATGGAGCGAGTCGGAGTGGCAGAGGCTGATCAGCTCGGGCCTCAAGGTCGTCCTGGGCTGGTGACCCGGACGACGATGACGTCGGGCATGGCCAGTGCCGCCCAGCGTTCCAGGTCGGGCGCCTGACCCGAGAGTGCGGCGACGACCAGCGTCCACGCGGTGCCGTGCCCGACCAGCACGACGTCCTGGTCGTGGTGCACGTCCAGCACTCGGCGTACGGCGGGGACGACGCGGTCCCGGCAGGCGGCCAGCGGCTCCCACCCGTCGTACGCCGCCACGCCGGGGGCGTCGAAGGCCGCAGAAACCACCGCCTCGAAGTCGTCGATCCAGTCGGTGTTCTCACGCACGTGCTCGCGAAGCTCGTCGATGACGCCGACCTGGCCGTCGGTCAGCAGCTGCGCCGTCTCGGTCGCCTTCGGCTCGGGAGAGCTGAACCACGCCGCCCGCGCCGGCAACGCGTCGCGCAGGGCCCACACGGCATCGAAGCCCGTGGGGTCGAGCGACCACAGGTGAGCGGGTACGCCGGCCACCGGCAAGGGCCGCCCGTGACGGACCAGGAACAGGGTCATCGACCTCGCCGCCTCACGCCGGGTCCGAGAGCATGTTGGCCACCAGCGAGATGCCGCCGACGACCACCACGACCAGGATCGCGATGCCCAGCAAGGATCCGACGATGAACCTGACCGCATCGGCGCGTCGGCGCGGGAGCAGCAGGAAGGGTGCGGCAACCAGGATCGGCAGCCCCAACAGGGCCAGGAGCAGCGGATCGCTCCAGACGATGCCCAGGCGACCGCCGATCACGTAGCCCAGCAACACGATCACCGGCCCGCCGAGCGCACCGCCCTCGAGCGACATGGCGCGGCTGGCGTTGTCGCTCATCGGTCGACTAGTTGAAGACCAGGTAGTGCAGGAGCAGCCAGATCGGGGCGATGGTGGCCAGCAGGGAGTCGAGTCGGTCCATCAGGCCGCCGTGGCCGGGGATGATCTGCGACATGTCCTTGATGCCGAGGTCGCGCTTCATCACCGACTCGCACAGGTCGCCCAGAGTGGCCATCACGACTGCGATCGCGCCGAGGATCACGCCGACCCACCAGTCGCCCTCGAGCAGGTGGACGACCAGGGCGACGCCGGCGGCGACACACGCGATGAACGAGCCGGCGAAGCCCTCCCACGACTTCTTGGGAGAGATCACCGGGGCCATCGGGTGCTTGCCGAAGAGCACCCCGGCGACGTACCCGCCGATGTCGGAGGCGACCGTCATGAGGATGAACGTGAGGATCCCCTTGACCCCGTCGTCCCAACGCTCGAAGCCGGTGGCGCCGCCCTCGGCGAGCATGAGTGCCACGAACGAGCCGAGGAACGGCACGTAGATCAGCGTGAAGACGGACGCCGTGGCGTTCTTGACGTAGCCGTCGACGCCGCGGCGCAGCAGCCACAGCATGATCACCAGGGCGGAGACTGCCGTGGCCGTGACCAGCGCCGGGGCGCCCCAGAAGTAGGCGACGACGACCATCACGATGCCGCCCACCATCAGGGGTTGCTCGGGCAGGTCGATGTCGTGGGTGAGCAGCCCGCGCCGAAGCTCCCACACGGCCACCACGACAGCGACCGCGACGATGACCATGAACGCGGTCTTCCAGAACGCGAGCGACAGGGCGATGGCCCCCAGCAGCACGACCGCGGAGGCGATCGAGGCGGGGAGGTTTCGTCCGGCGCGGCCGTAGTCCTTCTTGGGCGCGGCGGGTGGCGTGGCAGCAGTCATCAGGGGGTGCTCAGACCTCGAGCAGCTCGGCTTCCTTGTTCTTGAGCATGTCGTCGATCGCGTCGGTGTGCTTCTTGGTGGAGGCGTCGAGCTTCTTCTCGGCACCGGTGACGTCGTCCTTGCCGACCTCCCCATCCTTCTCGAGCTTCTCCAGCGACTGCTTGGCCGTGCGGCGCACGTTGCGCACCGAGACCCGGCCGTCCTCGGCCTTCGCCTTGGCGATCTTGATGTACTCCTTGCGGCGCTCCTCGGTCAGCTCGGGGAAGACGCAGCGGAGCGTCTTGCCGTCGTTGGCCGGGTTGACGCCGAGGTCGGAGTCGCGGATCGACCGCTCGATGGCACCGATGGCGCTCATGTCGAAGGGTGCGATCAGGATCGTGCGGGCGTCCTGCGAGGTGAACGAGGCCAGCTGCTGCAGCGGCGTCGGCGTGCCGTAGTAGTCGGCGACCAGCTTGCTGAACATGCTGGGGTTCGCCCGGCCGGCGCGGATCGCTGCGAACTCCTCGCGGGTCGCCTCCACCGACTTGCCCATCTTCTGGTCGGCTTCTGACAGGACCTGGTTGATCACGGTTTCTCCTAGTTCGCTACGGATGTGGCTGGTGGTCGTCGTACGGCGGTCGGCACCGCTGGGTCAGCTGTCCGCGCTCACGAGCGTGCCAATCTTCTCACCCTGGACGACGCGAAGGATGTTGCCCTCGGGCTCCATCCCGAAGACCACCATCGGCAGTTTGTTCTCTCCACACAGCGCAAAGGCGGTCTGGTCCATGATGCGCAGGCCCCGGCTGATGGCGTCGGAGTAGGTCACGCTGTCGAGCTTCGTGGCAGTCGGGTCGACGTTCGGGTCGGCGGTGTAGACACCGTCGACGCCGTTCTTGGCGACCAGCACGACGTCGCACTTGCTCTCCAGCGCACGCTGCACGGCGACCGTGTCGGTGGAGAAGAACGGCATGCCCATGCCGGCGCCGAAGATGACCACGCGGCCCTTCTCCATGTGACGGATGGCGCGGCGCGGGATGTACGGCTCGGCGACCTGGCCCATGGTGATGGCGGTCTGCACGCGGGTGTCGATGCCTTCCTTCTCGAGGAAGTCCTGGAGCGCCAGGCAGTTCATCACGATGCCGAGCATGCCCATGTAGTCGGCGCGCACGCGGTCCATGCCACGCTGCTGGAGCTCCGCTCCCCGGAAGAAGTTGCCTCCACCGGTCACGACCGCGATCTGCGTTCCCGCACGCACGACGGCGGCGATCTCGGCCGCCACCTTCTGCACCACGTCGGGGTCGACACCGACCTGGCCACCACCGAAGACCTCACCGGAGAGCTTGAGCAGGACTCGCTTGTACGGCGTCACGGAGGCATTCCCTTCGAGGAGGTCGATCGTCGTCATGCAACCTACTTGAGTGTCGGTGTCCCGGTCGAACCCGACGGGCCGCTCCGAGACGAGGTTCCACGTGATCCGCAATGCATTCAGGGGCGGTACGACGCGTTCGTCGTACCGCCCCTGAACGGGTGGAGCTGTGTGGACCTGGGGTCAGGCGCCGACCTCGAAGCGGGCGAAGCGCTTCACGGTGGTGTTGGAAGCGTCGAGGACGGCCTTGACCGTCTTCTTGCTCTCGACGACCGACTCCTGCTCGAGCAGGACGATCTCCTTGAAGAAGCCGCCGATGCGGCCTTCGACGATCTTGGCGACGGCAGCCTCGGGCTTGCCCTCCTCGATCGTCTTCTTCTGCAGGACGTCGCGCTCGGCGGCGACGATGTCGGCCGGCACCTCGTCACGCGTGAGGTACTGCGCCTTGAGCGCGGCAACCTGCATCGCGGCAGCCTTGGCAGCGGCCTCGTCGCCTTCGTACTCGACCAGGACGCCCACGGCGGGCGGCAGGTCGGCGGCACGCTTGTGCAGGTAGACCGTGACCGGGCCGTCGAAGTAGGCGACGTTGCCGAGCTCGATCTTCTCGCCGATGGTGATGGCGAGGCTCTCGACGACCTCGCCGACGGTCTTGCCGTCCAGCTCGACCGCCTTGAGGGCCTCGGTGTCGGCGGCCTTGGCGGCGTCAGCAGCCTCGGCGATGCGCTGGGCGGTGGCGATGAACTCTTCGTTCTTGGCGACGAAGTCGGTCTCGCTCTTCAGCTCGACGAGGGCGCCACCGGAGCTGGCGACCAGGCCGGCGGAGGCCTCGCGCTCGGCGCCACGGGCAGCAGCCTTGGCGGCACCCTTGACCCGGAGCAGCTCGACGGCCTTGTCGAAGTCACCGTCGGCCTCGTCGAGCGCCTTCTTGCAGTCCATCATGCCGGCGCTGGTGAGCTCGCGGAGCCGCTTGACGTCGGCTGCGGAGAAGTTAGCCATGATCCTTCTTCCTCGAAGTTCAGATGTTTCACATGAGATTGAAACTGCGGCCGCGCCCGCGTTGGGCGCGGCCGCCGGTGAAGCGAATGCGTACGGCTCAGGCCTCGCGGCCCGGGTCGTCAGGCCTTGTCGTCGGCCTTCTCGTCTGCCTTGTGCTCGGCGTTGACGAAGCCAGCGGCCTCGGCAGCCTCAGCGGTCTTGAACCAGACCTCGGCGATGGTGCGGCCGTACCAGGGGCTCGTCGGCGCGTGGAACTTCATCGAGTCCTTGTTGCCCTTGATCTCGAAGCCCTCGGGAGCCGAGCCGTCCTCGTTGGCCGGAGCCGAGTCGGCACCGAACTCACCGGCGGGGACGTCGGCCAGCGGCTTGACCTCGGCGGGAGCCTCGACAGCGGCCTCGGCGGGAGCCTCGACAGCGGCCTCGGCGACGGCAGCGGCCGCGGGGGCCTCCGCAGCGGCACCGGTGGCCTCGGCGGCCGGGGTGTCGGTGGCGTCGCCACCGGTGGCCTCGGCGGCCGTCTTGGCGGCGTCACCCTCGAGGAGCTCGCGCTCCCACTCGGCCAGCGGCTCCTCGGCAGTGCCCTCGGACTTGCCACCGGAGCGGGCGATGAGGCCCTCGGCGACGGCGTCGGCGACCACGCGGGTCAGCAGGCCGACAGCGCGGATCGCGTCGTCGTTGCCCGGGATCGGGAAGTCGACCAGGTCGGGGTCGCAGTTGGAGTCGAGGATGCCGATGATCGGGATGCGCAGCTTGCGCGCCTCCTCGACAGCCAGGTGCTCCTTGTTCGTGTCGACGATCCACACGGCGGACGGCGTACGCGTCATCTCGCGGATGCCACCGAGGGTCTTGTCGAGCTTGGTGCGCTCCCGCTTCATCTGAAGCAGTTCCTTCTTGGTGCGGTTGGAGCCCGCGACGTCGTCGAAGTCGATCTCGTCGAGCTCCTTGAGGCGGTTGATCCGCTGGTGCACCGTCTGGAAGTTGGTGAGCATGCCGCCGAGCCAACGCTGGTTGACGTAGGGCATGCCGACGCGGGTCGCCTGCTCGGCGATGGCCTCCTGGGCCTGCTTCTTGGTGCCGACGAACATCACGACGCCGCCCTTGGCGACCGTCTCCTTGATGAAGGCGTACGAGCGGTCGATGTAGGCCAGCGACTGCTGCAGGTCGATGATGTAGATGCCGTTGCGCTCGGTCATGATGAAGCGCTTCATCTTCGGGTTCCAGCGACGGGTCTGGTGTCCGAAGTGGACGCCGCTCTCGAGGAGCTGGCGCATGGTGACGACTGCCATGTTTCTACTTTCTGATGGTGTGGCCTGCGCACCGTTGGTGCCTGCCTTGCTCCCGGCCGGTGATCGGCGTCGGAGAGGCGGGCCAGCGTGCGGACCAGCGTTGTTTTCAGTTCCACAGCCGACGGGTGCCGACTGCCCTGACGCCGCGCGGCGAACCAATCCGGCCGGGGCCGGAACTGAGGTACGTCGCCCACGGGTGGTCGTACCCCGGGAGGTACGTCGTGGTCTGCGAGCGTGCGAAGTCAATCCACGGATGGATTGCGGTGACCAGACTAGTTGATGAGGGCCGAACCCCACCAATCGCCGACCCGTCGTGAGTTCGCCCGGACTCGGCCCCCTCTCGACCGGTTTCCACGCACATGCGATCCGGCGCCTCACTTCTCCACAGGTCGCGTCCTCTGACGCTCGGCGAACCGGGCTGACGGGCATCCTGATCGACATGCGAATCCGACTCCTCTTCCTCCCCCTGCTGCTGACCCCCCAGCTGCTGGGACTCGGTGTGGGCACCGGGTCCGCTGTGGCGGGTGACGACCCCCAAGGGGTCTGGCCACTCGCTCCTCGCCCCGCCGTCGTGACCGGATTCGACCCCCCGGACACGCGGTGGGGACGAGGCCATCGTGGCGTCGACCTCGCCGGCTCTCCGGGGCAGGTCGTGCGCTCCGCGCTCCCCGGCTCCGTGTCGTTCACCGGCGTGATCGCCGGCCGCTCGGTCGTCGTGGTGTCCCACGGCGACACCCGCACGACGTACGAACCCGTGGTGGCCACGGCTCCCGTCGGCACCGCCGTCGAGGCCGGCACGCCGATCGGCCGCCTCGAGGCACGCGGTTCGCACTGCCTGCCCTCGGCCTGCCTGCACTGGGGCTGGATCCGCAACGTCGACGACGTCTACCTCGACCCACTCGACCTCGTCGGCTCGCAGCGGGTGCGGCTGCTGCCGTTCGACGGGCTCGCGGTACCGCTCCTCTCCGGTATCCCGGGCCGTGGCTCGATCGACCACCGCGCCCCGACGTCGGGCGGCATCCTCGGGTTGCTCGGCCAAGCCTGAGTTGCCCGTCAGGCCCTCGGGTGGGCCTGTGCATACGCCGCCCGCAGGCGCTCGCTGGTCACGTGCGTGTAGATCTGCGTGGTCGCCATCGACGAGTGACCGAGCAGCTCCTGGACCGTGCGCAGGTCGGCTCCGCCCTCGAGCAGGTGGGTGGCCGCCGTGTGCCGCAGCCCGTGCGGCCCGATGTCGGGAGCGCCCGGCACCTCGCGGATCCGTTTGTGCACCAGGGTGCGCACCGCACGCTGGTCGATCCGCTTGCCCCGCGCACCGAGGAACAGTGCCGGTCCTGCACCCTCAACACGTAGGTGCGGTCGCCCGTGGTCCAGCCATCGTTTGAGCGCCCTGGACGCGGGACCACCGAACGGCACCATGCGCTCCTTGCGACCCTTGCCGAGCACACGGGCGACGTTGCGATCGAAGTCGAGGTCGTCGACGTCGAGGCCGCACAGCTCCCCCACCCGCATGCCGGTGGCGTACATCAGCTCCAGCATCGCCACGTCGCGGATGCCGACCGGGCTGCCGTCATCGGCGAGCGCGGCCGCCTGCTCGACGAGCTCACGGGCTTCGTCTGCCCGGAGCACGTCCGGCAGCGGCCGATGCGCCTTCGGCGAGGCGAGCAGCTTCCCGGCATCGGTGAGCGAGCGTCCGGTCCGCGCGAGCCAGGCCGTGAAGACCCGGGCTGCGGTTGCCCGCCTGGCGATCGTGGTGCGTGACTTCCCGACGGTCTGCTGCTTGGCCAGCCAGCTGCGCAGGCTTCTGAGATCAAGACTTGAGGCGTCATCGTGGCCGAGTCGATGGGCGTGGTCGAGCATGGACGAGACGTCGCCCATGTAGGCACGCACGGTGTGCGGCGTCAGGTCGCGTTCAGAGACGAGATGGCGCTCGTAGTCGGCCAAGACCCGCATCATCGCCTCGGGCAGGACCTCGTTCGCGGCCTCGTCTGGCTCGGGCGCCGGCTCTTCCGGCCGCCCGGCTCGATCCGGCTCGCCGCCTTGGTCCTCCACATCGCCGAGCATAGGTGCGCAGTGGCCCCACATTGCGCAGGCGCGAAGCAAGCCGGAAGCGTCGAACGCCCGCCTGTGGAGAACAGTTCAGCGTTCACGGGCGGCCTCCGTGAGCGTCCATCCGCCCAGACCGCGGGAGACCAGTCCTCCGGACTCGAGCTTGCACAAGGCCCTGGCCACGTCGACCAGCGCGATACCCGCCGTGCGCGCGATGGAGGCCGCGCCGGCCGGGGTGACGACCGGGACCGCCTCGAGCACCTGGGCCTCCCGGGAGCGCAGCCTGTCGCGGCGCCGCTCGGGGCCTCGTGGCTCCTCGAAGAGGTACTCCCCTGCGGGCTTCACCAGCTCGAGCACCTCCGAGCCCTGGGTGACCAGCTCGGCGGCCCCGGTGCGGATGAGCTGGTGGGCTCCCTGGGACTGCGCACTGGTCACCGGGCCGGGCACCGCCATCAAGGGCCGGTTCAGCCGGGTTGCCCAGTTGGCCGTGTTCAACGCGCCCGAGCGCACGGCTGCCTCCACGACGACAGTGCCCCGGGTCAGTCCCGCGATCAGGCGGTTCCTGGCCAGGAACCTCGACCGCATCGGCGAGCATCCGGGCGCCAGCTCGGAGACGACGGCACCGTGCTCGGCGAGATAGTCGATCAGGCTCGCATGGGCGGCCGGGTAGGCGCGGTCGACACCGCAGGCGAGCACCGCGACGGTGCGACCGCCAGCGGACAACGCCCCACGGTGCGCCGCCTGGTCGATACCGAACGCAGCACCGGAGACCACGCACGTGCCGGTGGCGGCAACCTCGGCGGAGATGCCGCCGGCCATCTCGGCGCCGTACGTCGTGGCGCTGCGTGAGCCGACCACGCCGACCGAGTCGGCGATCTCGTCGAGCCGCAACGGCCCCTTCACCCAGAGGCCGAGCGGCGCACCCGTGCGGTCCTGAACCACCTCGCACGAGCCCAGGTCGTCGACCTGGACCGGCCACTCGTCGTCACCGGGCACGACGTATCTGATGCCGAGTCGCCGGGCCCGCTCGAGGTCGCCCACCGGATCGAGGTCGGCAAGTCGCACCGCGAGATCACTCAGCAGTCCGTCGGGACCGCGGTCGTTCATCAGCGCGTCGTGCAACGTGGCAGGGCCCATCTCGTCGACGAGGTGGCGGATGCGGACGTCTCCCGGTTCGGCCAGCTGGCCCAGGGCGATGCGCGCCAACCGCTCGTCATGCGCGGCGGTCATCCGGCCGCTCGTCCGGACAGGGCGGACAGGGCCAGTGGCTGGCCGGTGCGCAGTGCCAGGGCGGTCTCCACCTCGGGGAGTCCGGGTTGCTCGACCCCGGCCAGGTCCGCGACCGTCCAGGCCAGGCGATGCACCCGGGTGCCACCGCGTCGGGTGATCTCTCCCCCATAGATCGCCTCGTCGAGTCGGGTGGCTGCCTCGTCGGTCAACGGCCAGCGATCGCGGAGCACGGGGCCCGGAGCCTGTCCGTTGATGCGCCAGGAGAGTCCGGCGTACCGCTCGGTCTGGACGCGCCGCGCCGCGGTGACCCGCGCGCGGATCGAAGAGGAGCTCTCCGGCCTGTTCAGCGGGTCGCGGCCGGCCGACTTCGGAACCGGCCTGACGTGACGCGTGATGTCGATGCGGTCCATCACCGGGCCCTCGAGCTTGAGCCGGTAGTCACGCCGGACGACCTCCTTGCACTTGCACGAGTCGCTCACCGGGTCGGACGAGTAGTTGCCGCACCGGCACGGGTTGCAGGCCAGCACGAACATGCCCCGGGCGGGGTACGTCGCGGTCTCCTCGCCGCGCGCGATGGTCACCTCGCCCGACTCGAGTGGCTGGCGGAGCGCCTCGATGATGTCGTTGTTGAACAAGGGGAACTCGTCGAGGAAGAGCACGCCGTGGTGGGCGCGGCTGATCTCACCGGGACGCACCCGACCGGTGCCGCCGCCGAGCAGGCTGACCCTGGAGGCCGAGTGGTGTGGCGCGAAGAACGGCCGCTTGGTGATCAGCCCCTGGCCGCCGTCGAGCACTCCGGAGAGCGACAGGATCGCGGTCAGCTCGAGGGCCTCGTCGAGCGCGAGGTCGGGAAGGATGCCGGGGATGCGCTCGGCGAGCGAGGTCTTTCCGGCGCCCTTCGGACCGGTCAGCATCAGGTGGTGCCCGCCGGCCGCGGCCACCTCCATCGCGTAGCGGGCGTCGTCCATGCCGATGATGTCGGCCATGTCGACCTCGTCGAGGCGGTGGTCGCCCTGCCAGGTGAGCAGGTTGCCGGAGGTGTTGCAGTCGACCGACGGAGCGTCGGGCACCTCCAGCCCGCGCAGCTCGGCGATGACCTGGGCCAGGGAGCGGAACCCGAACACGGACATGCCGGGCACCAGTGCCGCCTCCGCGGACTGTGGCTCGGGCACGAACACCCGACGGAAGCCGCGGGCCGAGGCGGCCATGGTCATCGCAAGCACACCGGGCACCGTGCGCAGCCGTCCGTCGAGGGTGAGCTCACCGATCATCACCGTGCCCTCGAGCGCGTCGCGCAGGGTGTTCTTCGGGTCGGCGGCAGCGAGCACGCCCACCGCGATCGCGAGGTCGAAGTGGGTGCCGCGCTTGGGCAGGTCGGCGGGCGACAGCAGGATGGTCACCCGTCTCGTGGCCGGCCAGTCGAAGCCGCTGTTGGAGATCGCGGTGCGGCAGCGGTCGCGGGCCTCGTTGATCGAGGCGTCCGGGCGACCGACCAAGCTGGTCACCACCACGCCTTGGGAGACGTCGACCTGGACGTCGATGAGGTGACCGATGGCCCCCTCGAGGGCGACGCAGTGGGCGGTGGCGACGGCCATCAGCAGACCCCCGCCACGTGCTCGACGGTCGGGGCACCGGCGTGCGGCGCGACGATGCCGACCAGGTCGAAGCGCACGTCGACCGCGTGGACCCCGTTGGCGGCCATCCACGCCGAGGCGAGGCGGCGCATCCGGGCGAACTTCGTCGTGGTGACGGCCTCCATCGGCGACCCGTGCGAGACCGACCGGCGGGTCTTCACCTCGCAGAAGACCAGCTCGGCGCCGTCGCGCAGCACCAGGTCGATCTCACCGTCGGGGCATCGCCAGTTGTGGTCGACCAGGATCATCCCGCGGTCGACCAGATGCCTGGCCGCGATCGCCTCGCCGTACGCACCGAGTGCCTGCTGTCGTGCTGCCCGTGAACCCATGTCGTTGACCTCCTGCGCCAAGACTGGCGGCAGCGGACGACGGCGCCGTACGGCGAGGGCTCAGCCTGTGGAGATCGTGGACGCGAACCTGCACGTGCACGAAAAGCGGGCCGGAAGCCAGCCAGGGCTTGGCGATCAGGGCCTGACGATCAGGGCTTGGGCGGCTCGAAGTCGGAAGCGGCCAGCTCTTCGACGTTCACGTCCTTGAAGGTCAGCACCTTGACGTTCTTGGCGAACCGCGCGGGGCGGTACATGTCCCACACCCACGCGTCGCTCATCGACACCTCGAAGAACACGTCGCCCGACTCCGTGCGCGCCTTCACGTCGACCGCGTTGCAGAGGTAGAAGCGCCGGTCGGTCTCGACGACGTACTTGAAGATGGAGACGACGTCGCGGTACTCGCGATAGAGGTTGAGCTCCATCTCGGTCTCGTACTTCTCGAGATCCTCGGCACTCATGAGCACTCCTCGTGGTTCGGCGGCTGCGGCGAGTCTAGGTGCTGGTTTCGAGACGGTCTCAGAGCGACCTCCTCAACCAGCGGCGTGGCGTCCTCGACCTCGGCGATGGCTGACGCGATCTCCGCAGCCGAGGCGCCGACCCCGGGCAGGTTCCACGAACGCCGGTGGTGCGCGGTCGGGCCGAGCCGAGCCAGGGCCTCGAGGTGGTCGGGGGCGGAGTAGCCCTTGTTCTCCTGCCAGCAGTACGCCGGGTAGCGCGCACCGAGCTCGACCATCTGGGCGTCACGGGCGGTCTTGGCCAGGATGCTCGCGGCCGCCACGGCCGCACAGCGCAGGTCGGCCTTGATCGCCGTCGTCACCGGAGGTACGACGACCGCGGTCGGCACCTCACCGAAGAGCCCGGGCTGCACCGGCGGCGTCAGGTAGTCGTGGTTGCCGTCCAGGAGCACCAGGTCGGGTTCGACGGAGAGCCCGGCCAGCGCCCGGTGTCCGGCCATCCGCAGCGCGACCATGATGCCGAACTCGTCGATCTCGTCGGGACTGGCATGGCCCACGCTGTAGGAGACCGCCCAGCGCTGGATCTTCGGGACGAGGCGCTCACGCACCTTCGCGCTGAGCAGCTTGCTGTCCCGCACGCCCTGGGGCGCCGTACGGGTGGCCTCGGTGATCACCACCATGCCGATGGTCACCGGGCCGCAGAGGGCTCCACGGCCGACCTCGTCGGCGGCCGCGAGGTAGGTGCGGCCCTCGCGCAGGAGACTGCGTTCGAGCCGCAACGTCGGTCGGTGTGAGGCGCCCACTGCAGTCACTTCGGGTCGGGGACGTCCTCGAAGACCGCGGGACGCTTGATCCGGTGGAACCTGTCCTTGGGCCACACGAGGGCGAAGACCTTGCCGACGACGTCCTCGACGCGGACCAGGCCGCGGGTCGGCGGGCACTGCTCACGCTTCGGGTTCGCGCACATGTGGGCCGTGGAGTCGCGCGAGTTGCCGCGGTTGTCGCCCATCATCAGCAGGTAGCCGTCGGGGATGGTGACGTCGAGCTTGCAGTTGACCGGGCTCTGGGGCGCGGCGCACTCGGCGTCGCCCTTGACGTAGGCGCTCTCGTCCATCGGGTGACCGTTGATCGACAGACGCTGCTGCTTGTCGCAACACACCACGTGGTCGCCGCCGACCGCGATCACCCGCTTCACCAGGTGTCCCCCGGTCGGGTAGAGACCGACCTTGGCCATCGCCTTCGCGACGAGGTTCGTCGGGCCTTCGGAGTCCTCGGGTCCGAGCCAGCCACCCGGGTCCTTGAAGACCACCACGTCACCGCGCTGCGGCGTACCGTCGCCCCAGTAGGAGACCTTCTGCACGAGGATGCGGTCGTTGACCTTGAGCCCCGGTTCCATCGACTCCGACGGAATGTAGAAGGCCTGCACGAAGAAGGCCTTGATGATGATCGCCAGCACCAGCGCGACCCCCACCAGCAGGATTGTCTCCTGCCAGACCGGCAGCTGCTTGCGCTTCTTCTTGCCCTTGGGGGCGGTTGCGGGTGCGGTCGTCTCCGACAACGGGTTCTCCTCGTCAGGGTCCGGGGCGCTGTCGGAATGCGAAGACCGCGACGCCTGACCCTTGTCGTTTTCGGAACCAGTGGTTCCGTCCTCTTCGGGGAGGGCGTCGCGGTCTTCAGAAGTCACGCGACAGAGCCTAACCGTGCTGCGGTCAGGCCGAGTGCTCAGGCCTCGCGGCGCTCCTTGATCTTGGCAGCCTTGCCGCGCAGGTTGCGCAGGTAGTAGAGCTTGGCGCGACGGACGTCACCGCGGGTCACGATCTCGATGGACTCGAAGATCGGGGAGTTCAGCGGGAAGGTGCGCTCGACGCCGACGCCGAAGGAGACCTTGCGGACCGTGAAGGTGCGGCCGATGCCGGAGCCCTGCACGCGGATCACGACGCCCTGGAACACCTGGACGCGCGAGCGGCTGCCTTCGATGACCTTCACGTGCACCTTGATGTTGTCACCGGCGCGGAAGGCCGGGACGTCGGAGCGCAGGTTGGCCTTGGCAAGTTCGTCAATGACGTTGGTCATGTCTATCTCCTCGCGAGTGCCACAGGTCAGCCGCGGACAGTGCTGAAATTCTTCAGCGGTGATCGATCGGGTCGGACCAGTGCGATGGCCGGCGGCGCCGATTCCCCCTGTGGCAGGAGATCTGGCGCGGACTCCCCGCGCTCACCCATCACGGGAGACTCGGAGCAGTCCTTCGGCCGACTGGGCCAAGAGAGAAGTTTGCCACAGACTCGCGCGGGTCAGAAAATCCGGACTTGCTCTGGCCGGCGCTTGGTGAGTACGACGACCCCGGGGTGGCCGTCGAGCTCTCCGCGCAGCCGGTAGCCGGCCTTCTTGTACATCCGCAGGTTCTCGGCGCTCCCGGCGCCGGTGAAGAGCGCGTACGACGTGGCACCCTCGGGCGCCAGCCCCTCGACGTACGACAGGAGCCAGCGACCCAGTCCGCGACCCTGGAGGTCGGGGGCCACCATCAGCCGGCCGACGTCCCATGCCGAGCCGTCGAGCCGTCCGCGGCCGGAGGCGATCAAGCGGCCCTCCGCACGCACGACATGGGTCGTCCACCGGTCCAGGGAGGCCACGACGTCGTCGAGGCCCTCGCGCAGCGGCGGGATGTCGAGTGCGGCGTTGGCCTGCGCCTCCTGCACCCAGCAGGCCTTCTGGAGCGTGAGGATCTCGCCCGCGTCGCCACGGGTCGCGGGTCGCACCTCGAGGTCGGCAAGATCCCCCGCGTCGATCGTCTGGGAGGCGTGGAGCAGGTCGGGGCGGCGCTCGGCGGTGCGGCGTACGGCCTGCTCGTGGCGCCACGCGGCGATCTTGCCGTGGTCGCCCGACAGCAGCACGGGCGGGACGTCGAGGTCGCGCCAGGACGCCGGCTTGGTGAAGACCGGGTATTCCAGCAGTCCGTCCTCGTGGGACTCCTCGGCCAGCGACTCCGGGTTGCCCATGAAGCCCGGGATGAGGCGCACGACGGCCTCGGTGATCGCCAGCGCGGCCACCTCTCCCCCGTTGAGCACGTAGTCGCCGATGGAGATCTCGCGGACGTCGGCGCGGGTGCGGGCGTGGTCGATCACCCGCTGGTCGATGCCCTCGTAGCGCCCGCAGGCGAAGACGAGTCGTTCGTGGCCGGCCAGCTCGGCGGCCATCGCCTGGGTGAACGGCGCACCACTCGGGGTGGTGAAGACGACCGTCGCGCCGTCGATGTCGAGCGCGTCGAACGCCGCGCCCCACGGCTCGGGCTTCATCACCATGCCGGCACCGCCGCCGTAGGGGGTGTCGTCGGTGGTGTGGTGCTTGTCGGTGGTCCACTGCCGCAGGTCGTGGACGTGCAGCTCGAGCAGCCCCTTGGCCCGCGCCTTACCCGGCAGCGAGAGCTCCAGGGGGGCCAGGTAGTCGGGAAAGATCGTGAGGACGTCGATCTGCATCAGTCGTCGTCCAGGGGCGTGACCAGGCCCGGGCGGTCGGCCACCACCACGCGCCTGCCGGCCAGGTCGACCTCGGGCACCAACGCCTTCACGAACGGGACGAGGGTGTCGCGGCGGTCCGGGGTACGGATCTGGAGGAGGTCCTGGGCGCCCCCGTGGACCAGGCCGGTGACCGTGCCCAGCACCTCACCCTCGAGGTTGTGCGCCTCGAGTCCGACCAGCTGATGGTCGTAGAACTCGTCGGGGTCGTCGGGCGTGGCGTCCACGGGGATGGTGGCGTGGAGGACCAGTCCGCGCACGGTCTCGGCAGTGTTGCGGTCGGAGACCTCGTCGAGGCCGAGCAGCAGCACACCCTGGTGCCAGCGCGACGACCTCACCGTCACCGCGCGCACCCGGCTGGCCGACCCCTTGGGCGGCTCGGCGCGCAACGTCGTACCGACGGCGAAGCGTCGTTCCGGCTCGTCGGTGCGTACGTCGATCGTCACCTCGCCGCGAATGCCGTGCGGCTTGCCGATGCGACCCACCACGAGCTCGATCTCTTCCACGCGGAGAACCTTAACGTCGGAAATGGCGACCGGGCGCATCCCCGCGAGGAGATGCGCCCGGAAGCGGTGAAGCTCTTGCTCAGCGTCGGCGGTCGACGTCCACGAAGTCGACCCGCGCGCCACCGCGACCCGCGAGGGCCGAGATGACGGTGCGGAACGCGGACGCCGTACGACCACCGCGACCGATGACCTTGCCCAGGTCGTCGGGGTGCACGCGCACCTCGAGGACCGAGCCACGGCGCATCTGCTTGTCGCGGACCGAGACGTCGTCGGGGTTGTCGACGATGCCGCGGACCAGGTGCTCGAGCGCGTCAGCCAGCATGGGACTCAGGCCTCGTCGGACTTGGTCTCGGCGGCCTCGGCCTCGTCGGCGGCGACCTCAGGGGTCTCCGACGCCGGAACCTCGGCAGCAGCCTCGGCGGCCGGCGCCTCAGCAGCGTCGTCGGCCTTGTCGGCCTTCTTCTTGTCGGCCTTCTCGGCCTTCTTGGTCACCGCGTCGCCCTTGGCTTCGCTACCGGCTTCCTTGAGCGCCTCGTTGAAGATCTCGAGCTTGTCGCGCTTGGGCTCGGCCACCTTGAGGGTGCCCTCCGCGCCCGGCAGGCCCTTGAACTTCTGCCAGTCACCGGTGATCTTGAGGATCGCGGCAACGGCCTCGGAAGGCTGCGCGCCGACACCGAGCCAGTACTGCGCCCGGTCGGAGGTCACCGAGATGAACGACGGCTCCTCCTTGGGACGGTAGGTACCGATCTCCTCGATGACCTTGCCGTCGCGCTTCTTGCGCGAGTCGACGATGACGATGCGGTATTGCGGCACACGGATCTTGCCCATGCGCTTCAAACGGATCTTGACGGACACGTTGTGGGTGTCTCCTCGACAATTGTGGTTTGGTGAACTGCCCGGGGCCGGGTGGGGACCAGGTCGGACGAATTCTGTGGATCCCGTGCGTCCGGATGAGAGGGGCCATCTGCGCAGGACTCAGCGGGAGATTCTGCCAGACATCCGTCGGGGGTTGAAATCCGGTCCACTTCGCATGCTGCATACTGCTGTTGTCAAGTTGACTTACTCGTCTAACAGGGGGCTCCATGTCGATCACCACCGCAACCACCCGGCGCACCGTCCTGCGCGGGATGGCCGCCACTGGTCTCGTCGCCGCAGCTGGCACGACCGCAGCGAACGCGGGGACCGGGCCGGTCAGGGCGCGCCCCCGGGCCGATCGACCGAATGTGGTCTTCCTGTCGATCGACGACCTCGGCTGGGATGAGCTCGGAAGCTATGGCAACACGTTCAACGAGACGCCGAACATCGATCGCCTCGCCGCCGAGGGACTGCAGTTCGACAACGCGTACGCCGCCGCGCCGCTGTGCTCGCCGACCCGCGCCGCCCTGGTCACCGGCCTCTATCCGGTGCGGACCGGCATCACCGACTTCCTGCGCCAGGAGCCGGCAGCCAGCAACAAGTACCTCTCCCCCGACATCCCCACCGTCCCCGGCGTCCTCGGCCCGCGTGGCTACGTCAGCGGCCTGGTCGGCAAGTGGCACCTGACCGAGACCTACAGCGGTGCGTACGACCAGCGGCCGGGCAACCCGTTCGCGCACGGGTTCGACGAGGTGCTCGTCTCGGAGCAGCAGTACATCGCCGACGGCGACTACTTCCACCCCTACTTCTTCATGCCCGAGCTCCCTGCCCGCGAACCGGGCGAGCACCTGACCGACCGGCTCACCACCGAGGCCGTCGAGTTCATCACCCGTCACCGCGACGAGCCGTTCTTCCTGCATCTCTCCAACTACGCGGTGCACACCACCCTCCACGGCAAACCGGAGCTCGTCGCGAAGTACGCCGCCAAGCCCGGAGCGGACCAGGCTCCGAACCGACCGCAGCTCGCGGCGATGCTCGAGTGCGTCGACGACCAGGTGGGGCGCATCGCGGCCACGCTCGAGGAGCTCGGCCTCGCGGAGAACACCCTGTTCCTGGTCACCTCCGACAACGGCGGCCCCTACCGCGACGCGAACCGGCCCCTGCGCGGCGGCAAGGGCGAGCTCTACGAGGGCGGTATCCGGGTCCCGCTCGTCGCCCACTGGCCGGGCACGGTTGCGGCCGGTCGCCGTACGGCCCAGCTGACCAGCACCATCGACGTCCTGCCGACCGCACTCGCGCTCGCCGGTGGCCGTCCGGGCGCCGAGTTCGACGGCGTCAGCCTGGCCCCCGTGCTCACCGACACGGGCGAGGTCGACCGCGGGCCGATGTTCTGGGTGTACCCCCACTTCATCGGCGCCACCCACCCGCACGCGGCCGTGCGGCACGGGCAGTTCAAGCTCGTGCAGTACCTCCGCGACGGCCGCTCCGAGCTCTACCACCTGGTGCAGGATCCGGGCGAGACCACCGACGTGAGCCGCCGGCACCCCGCCAAGGCGCGCCAGCTGCGTGCGTTGCTCGAGGCCCACATCGCCGAGGTGGACCTGTTCCCACCCACGCCGTCGGAGACGGCGTACCCGATCCTGGAGCTGGACGAGCGCTTCGACGCGGACCTGTCGCACTGGACCGTGCTCCCGGTTCCGACCGGCGGCCCCGTCGGCACGGTCGGAGTCGCCGACGGACAGCTCTCGGTCAGCGCCGAGGAACTGACCCACGTCGTGCTCCGCTCGGAGGTCGCTCCCGGCTCGGACGAGGTGGCACTCGTCCTGGACACCGGCGCATTCGCCGAGGCCGGCACCCAGGACACGGTGTTCGTGGGTGTCGCGAAGGACGCCGACAACTATCTGCTGTTCCGCTACCACAACGGCCACAAGCGGGTCGGCTTCGACCTGCGCAGCAAGGGCCGGCTGGTCACCGCCGGCCAGGAGCCCCACGGCAACCTCGACGGAACCGTCGACCTCACCGGCCCGGGTGCCCGCTATGCGTTCGTGCTGCGCGGCCACGTCGCCACGGCGTACGCCGACCAGGGCTCGGGCTGGGAGTTCCTGTTCACCGCTGACACCGGCGGCGTGCTGGACCTCGGCGACCCCACGGTGCGGGCGCACTACCGCTACGCCACGAGCGTCCGGCTCGACGACGGGACGATCACGTTGGACGGAGTCACCGCGCGCCGTCGAGGCTGACGTGCGGACGGCAGAAAACTCGTGCCAACAAAACCGCCCCGGCGTGCGTCAGAAAGGGAAGGAGCAGTTCTACGACAGGAAACCCGATGAGCACGCTGACCAGAGTCACCCTCGCCGACGCCGCCACCATGGGCCTCGACATCCCCGCCCAGGTGGTCGCACCCCCGCGGCTGACCCAGCGTCTTCCGGCGCTCTACCCCTGGGCGGTGCGGGCCCACCGGGTGCGCCGGCGGATCCAGTGGATGCGGTCGGACACTGCCTGGGCGACAGAGCGTCGCACGACGTCCCTGCCCGTGCGGGTGAAGAAGCATGCGTCCCTGTTGATGCGCGAGCTGTCCGAGGACGAGATGGTGCTCCAGCGCAACAAGGTGGTGAACCTGCGCCTGGCCAGCGCCCGGGTCGACGGCATCGTGATCCGCCCCGGCGAGTCGTTCTCGTTCAACAAGGCGGTCGGCAACTGCACCCGCAGCAAGGGGTACGTCGAGGGGATGCGGCTGTCCAACGGGGCGGCGGTGCCCGGTGTGGGTGGTGGGATCTGCCAGCTCGCCAACCTGCTGCACTGGATGTTCCTGCACTCACCGCTGACCGTCGTCGAACGCTCCGAGCACAGCTTCGACCCCTTCCCCGACAAGGGCCGGGTGCTGCCGTGGGGCGTGGGCTGCTCGATCGTCTACAACTACGTCGACCTCGTCGTCCGCAACGACACCGCGCACACCTTCCAGCTCAAGGCCTTCGTCGACGAGCGGCACCTGCGCGGCGAGCTGCTGGTCGACGAGCTGCCGGAGACGTCGTACAAGGTGGAGGCGCGCAACGAGGCCTTCCTGCGCCACGACGGCGAGATCTTCCGCAAGAACGAGATCTGGCGGACCGTCATCTCGCGTCGCAGCGGCAACGCGATCGGCGAGGAGCTGCTGAAGAAGAACTGCGCCCTGGTGAAGTACGAACCGGCCGACGGCCGCATCATCGACGTCGTCGACTGAGTGCCCCGCTGCGGACTCAGGCGACGACGCTGCCGCGCAGCACGACCGCGGTCGGCTCGAACAGCACCGACAGGTCCTCCAGCGGGTTGCGCGGGTAGACCACGAAGTCGGCCGGCGCACCCTCGTCGAGGCCGCTGTTCCAGCCGAGCCAGCCGCGGGCCCGCCACGACGCGGCACCGAGCGCGTCCTCGGCGCTCAGCCCGATACCGCGCATCGCGATCACCTCGCCGGGCAGGTTGCCGTGACGGCTCACTCCCCCGCCGTCAGACCCGGCATAGAGCTGCACGCCGGCCTCCCGGGCGGCCATGATCGTGTCCGCGCGACGGTCGAACAGGTCGGTCATCGTGGCCGCATAGGCGGGGAACTTCGCCGCCCCTGCCTCGGCGTACGTCGGGAACTTGTCGAGCTGCATCACGGTCGGCACCAGTGCCGTGCCCTGGGCGGCCATCCGGTCGATCAGGTCCTCGGAGAGCCCGGTGCCGTGCTCGATGCAGTCGATGCCTGCGTCGATCAGGCCGGGAAGCACGGCGCTTCCGAAGCAGTGCGCGGTGACCTTCGCGCCGTGCTCGTGAGCGACCCTGATCGCCTCGGCGAACGTCTCGGCCGGGAAGCTCGGAGCCAGGTCGCCGGTCTCGCGCGAGATCCAGTCACCGACGAGCTTCACCCAGCCGTCGCCGCGCTGTGCCTCCTGGGCGACGTACGCCGGCAGGTCGAAGGGTTCGACCTCGTGGGCGTAGTTGCGGATGTAGCGCTTGGTGCGGGCGATGTGGCGTCCCGCCCGGATCAGCCGAGGCAGGTCGTCGCGGTCGTGGATCCAGGCCGTGTCCGCGGCCGAGCCGCAGTCACGGATCAGGAGAGCGCCGGCGTCGCGGTCGGCGATCGCCTGCTGCTCGGTCTCCTCGTCGCTGATGGCGCCGTCGTCGTCCAGCCCGAGGTGGCAGTGGGCGTCGACCAGGCCCGGCACGATCCATCCCTCTGCGGCGCTCTCGGCGCCGGCCTGCCTTTCGTAGGTGATCGTGCCGTCCACGACGTACAGCTCGCGTGCCTCGCCGTCGGGCAGCACTGGTCCGGAGAACCTCAACGCAGTCATGCCCCCGACCGTACCGACTCCACCCGGTCGAGTGCCGTGGTGGTCGTTCAGGCGGCCACCTCAGCACTCGACCGCCCCCTAGCGGGTCAGAGCTGGTCGAGCAGCCAGGAGGGCGACATCGCCATCGCCCCGGCGCCCTGCACGAGTGACTGGAGCATCCGGTCGGCGGAGATCACCGTGACCCGGTGGCCGGCCGTGATCGCCGCCCGTGTCTCGGCCACGATCGTGTCGTCGCCGGCCCCCTTGGCGTGCACCGTGCGGACATGGCCGTCACGTCCCGCTCGGACGCCACCCTTCGCGCCGCCCTCGAGCACCAGCACGATCTCGTCGTACGACGTGTCGCCGACCATCAACTGGCCGTGCAGTCGGCGGGC
Source organism: Nocardioides sp. Root151 (assembly GCF_001427925.1). Lineage (NCBI taxonomy): Bacteria > Bacillati > Actinomycetota > Actinomycetes > Propionibacteriales > Nocardioidaceae > Nocardioides > Nocardioides sp. Root151. Next base: position 84,082 of record NZ_LMGG01000004.1, on the reverse strand, counting down.
CGCACCCGCACGGTCGTTCCACCAGCCGTCGGGCCTGGTGCCGACCACGTTGGCCGCGTCGACCACCAGCACGCGCCGGGGCTCAGCACGTGGGAGCTCAGGCACGTCGGAACTCGGCCAGGTAGCGCACCGTGTCGCCGTCGGAGCCGGGCTGGTCCTCCAGCTGCACGAACTCGATGCCGTCGCGGGCGAAGGCATCGATCTCGTCACGGGTGAGCAGCCACGGCGGCCCCTCGTCAAGGTCACCACCCTCGGGCAGCAGCATGCCGATCACCAGGAGCACGCCACCCTGCGCGACCATGGACCGCACTGCTTCGGTGCCCCGCTCGCGCAGGGAGCGCGGCATCGCCTGGACGGTCATCGCCTCGACGACCAGGTCGAAGGCTCCGCTCCACTCGGCGGGAAGGTCGAGCAGGTCGGCCCGGCGTACGACGACCGAGGTGTCGCCCAGTCGTTCGGCAGCAACGGCGACGGCGGTCGGTGAGATGTCGAAGGCCGTGGTCAGGAAGCCGCGATCGTCGAGAAGGAGCGCGTCGTGGCCGGGACCGGCGCCCACCACCATGGCGCGTGCCCCGGCGGACAGGTGCTGCGCGGCCAGGCGTTCGTCGACCCACCACTCGAGCATCGGGTGCGGGCCACCGCGGTCCCACGGCACCACGGCCTCGCCGCGTTCCGCCGCGGCGTAGAGCTCCTCGAACCAGCGGTTCGGGTCGTCGCCCTCACCGGCGACTGCTGCGAGCCGGCGGGCGTCAGCGTCGGGATCCGAGGACATCGCAGGCCCGCGTCACTTCAGGAACTTGGAGAAGTCCTTGGGCAGCTCGAGGTTCTCGGCCGCAGTCTCGTAGTCGATGCCGCCGGGCGTGCCGAACGGGTTGCCGCCGGCCTTGGACTTCTCCTCGAGCTCCTTCTTCTGCTGCGCGGCCTTGGCCGGGTTGCCGGAGACGCGCTTCTTCTTGCCCTTCTGCGGCTTCTGCTTGCCCTTGCCTGCTCCCCCGCCCATGCCGGGGACGCCCGGCATGCCGGGCATGCCGCCACCGCGGGCCATCTGCTGCATCATCTTCTTCGCCTCGAAGAAGCGGTCGACCAGCGTGTTGACGTCGGAGACCTGGGTGCCCGAACCCTTCGAGATGCGCAGCCGGCGGGAGCCGTCGATCATCTTCGGGTTCTCCCGCTCGCCCGGCGTCATCGAGTAGATGATCGCCTGGATGCGGTCGATCTCGCGCTCGTCGAAGTTGTCGAGCTGCTCACGGAACTGGCCCATCCCGGGCAGCATGCCCATGATCTTGGTCAGCGAGCCCATCTTGCGGATCTGCTGCATCTGGGCGAGGAAGTCGGTGAGCGTGAAGTCGCCGCCCTTGCCGGTGAGCTTCTCCGCGGCCTTGAGCGCCTCGTCCTGGTCGAAGGCCTTCTCGGCCTGCTCGATCAGGGTGAGCATGTCGCCCATGTCGAGGATGCGCGAGGCCATCCGGTCGGGGTGGAAGAGGTCGAAGTCGGTCATCTTCTCGCCGGCGGAGGCGAACATGACCGGCTTGCCGGTGATCGACGCGATCGACAGGGCCGCACCACCGCGGGCGTCACCGTCGAGCTTGGTGAGGACGACGCCGTCGTAGCCGACGCCCTCCTGGAAGGCCAGCGCGGTGTTGACGGCGTCCTGGCCGATCATCGCGTCGACGACGAAGAGCACCTCGTCGGGGCTCACCGCGTCGCGGATGTCGGAGGCCTGCTGCATCATCTCCGCGTCGACACCGAGTCGACCGGCGGTGTCGACGATGACCACGTCGTACAGCTTGCGCCTGGCCTCCTCGATCGAGGCCTGGGCGACGGAGACCGGGTTGCCGACGCCGTTGCCGGGCTCGGGGGCGAACACGGGCACGCCGACGCGCTCACCGTTGACCTGGAGCTGGTTGACGGCGTTGGGGCGCTGGAGGTCGCAGGCGACCAGGAGCGGGGTCTTGTCCTGCTCCTTGAGCCACAGCGCCAGCTTCGCGGCCAGCGTCGTCTTGCCGGCACCCTGGAGGCCGGCCAGCATGATGACTGTCGGGCCGGACTTCGCGAACCGCAGGCGACGCGTCTCGCCGCCGAGGATGGTGACGAGCTCTTCGTTGACGATCTTGATGATCTGCTGCGCCGGGTTCAGTGCACCGCTGACCTCTTCGCCACGGGCCCGCTCCTTGACCGCGCCCACGAACTCCTTGACCACGGGCAGGGCGACGTCGGCCTCGAGCAGCGCGATGCGGATCTCGCGCGCGGTGGCGTCGATGTCGGCTTCGGAGAGCCGGCCCTTGCCACGGAGGTTCTTGAAGGTGTCGGCAAGCCGGTCGGAAAGTGTTGCGAACAAGTCGGGCATCCCCTGGGTAGCGGCAGGCGTGGATCAGTGGTCAAGGGTAACCGCCGGGCGCGACTGTCCGAAAAAGCCTGCCCCGCGGCGGCTCAGGGCCCGGTCGTCGTGAGCGCCGCGCGTACGGCGTGGGCGGCCTCCGCCGCGCGTACGTCGGTGAGCACCCCCGCCCCGGTCTCCTGCAGGTAGAACACGTCGATCGCCTGCGGACCGAGCGTGTCCACGTGCGCCGAGCGCACCGACACCCCGACCGCGGCCAGGGCGGAGCAGACGAGGTGGACCACGCCGGGCCGGTCGTCGGTGCGCACCTCGAGGACCGTGGCGCGCTCCGACGCCTCCGGGCGTACGACGACACTGGGCGCCAGACGCGTGGCCGTGGGCCGGGCCAGCTTGCGCGAGACGTCGATGCGTCCCTCGGCGATGCCCTGGATGCGTTGCCGCAGGACGGCGACGTCGAGGTGCTGGTCGGAGACCTCCCACTGCGAGACGCCGTACGCGTCCTGGGTCCAGGCCCGCGCCGCGTGCACCGACGTACGGTGCAGGGCCAGCATCGCCGCGGCGTCGGCGAGCAGTCCGACCCGGTCGCCGGAGACCACCGTCACCCGGCACCCGTCGGTGCCCGGCGTCACCGACACCGCGATGGCCGACGGATCGGCGACCACCTCCGCCGGCACGGGCACCTCCGGCTCGGGGAGGCGGGGGCGCGTCGTCCCGGTCTCCGCGGCCACCAGCGCGGAGTGGCAGCGACGCGCCAGTTGCCGGACCAGGCCGGCGCGCCAGGTCGACCAGGCCTTGCCCGAGGCTGCCCGGGCGTCCGCCTCGGTCAGCGCCAGGAGCAGCGAGAGCGCTTCGGCGGACGGAAGGTGCGAGACCACGACGTCGACCGTCGCCGGGTCGTCGGGGTCGCGCGTCGTCGCGGTCTCCGACAGCAGGAGGTGCCATCGCACCAGCGTCGCGATGAGGTCGACCTCGTCGGGCGCGAACCCGAACCGGGTGGCCACCTCGCGGGCGATCGGCTCCCCCGCCTGGCTGTGCTCGATGAGCCCGCCCTTGCCGATGTCGTGCAGCAACGCCGCCACCAGCAGCACGTCCGGGCGGGCCACGGTGCGGATCAGCGCGCCCGCCTCGATGCAGGTCTCCACCACGTGGCGGTCGACGGTGAAGCGGTGGATCGCCGACGCGTGCGGCAGTGACCGGATGCGCTCCCACTCGGGCAGGATCCGGGCGAGTGCGCCGGTCTGCTCGAGCGTCTCCCAGACGCCGAGGAGACCGCGGCCCGCGGCCAGCATCCGCACCAGAAGCTGCCTTGCCTCGGTCGGCCACGGCTCCGGCAGTGGCGGGCAGGCGCGGACCAGCCGCGCGGCAGTGGCGGGCGCCAGCACGATGTCGCGCTCGGCCGCCGCGGTGGCGGCCCGCAGCAGCAGGACCGGGTCCTTCTCCGGGCGGGCTCCCCTGTCGAGGACCACCTCGTTCTTGGAGACCGCGACACCGGGTGCGATCGGGTCGAGGTCCGGACGCCGGGCACCGACCGCGGCGGGTGGGGCCAGCACGGACTCGACCCGGCGCCAGGTCAGCCGTGAGATGTGCGTGATCCGGCGACCCAGGTCACGGACGACGACCTGCGCGGCGACCGTGTCGTCGAGGCCGAGCGGCTCCGGCAGCTGTGCCCAGATCTCCGGTGGGACGCGGTCGTTGGCCCGGCCGGCCAGGCCCTGGACCACGTCGCGTACGTCGAGCAGGTCCTGGCGGCAGCGTTCGAGCTCCACGTGGGGCGCGTCGACCAGCCACGTCGCCACCAGCGCCTTCATCACGGTGGCGTCGCGCAGGCCGCCCTGGGACTCCTTCAGGTCGGGCACGGAGGCATGGGCCAGCTCCCCCATCAGCGTGTGGCGCTGCACGACGAGCTTGTGCAGGTCGGGCAGCCGCGACTTCGCCTCCCGCCGCCACTGCGCCAGCATCGTCGTGCGCAGCCGCAGGGCCAGGTTGCTGTCACCGGCCAGGAACCGCACGTCCTGCATGCCCAGGGCGACGCGCAGGTCGTCGGAGGCCGCGTCCACGGTCTGCCCGAAGGACCTCACCGAGTGGTCGAGCTTGGCCGCCGAGTCCCACAGCGGGTACCAGATGGCCGTGGCCAGCTCACCGGGGTCGACGTCGTCATCGTGGACCAGCACCACGTCGAGGTCGGAGAACGGAGCCAGCTCTCCCCGGCCGTAGCCCCCGACGGCCACCAGGGCGACGCCCGTGTCGGGCCCATGGAGGTCGGCGTACGCCTTGGTGCAGAGGGCGTCGGCCGCCTCGGTGCGGGCCTGCCTGTCGGCGGCACTCATGAAGAGCCCTGCAAGAATGACGGCATGGAGATCCGGATCTGTGCCAACGGCCACCAGGTGCCGCAGGAGTTCCTCAAGGCCTGCCCGGCATGCGGTGCGTCGCTGGCCGGCGCCGAGTTCGTCGAGGTCGACGAGCTCGACGAACAGTCGACGGTCGCGACCCCGCGGGTGGCCGACGAGGATCCGATCGCGCCGGTGCCCGAGTTCATCAGCGGGCTCCCCTCCGGCCTGATCTTCGTCGTCCTCGGCATCGTGCTCGGGCTGATCGGCTGGCTGTCGGCGGTGGGCGCCGACGGGCGCGGCGTCGCCGCCGGGGCGAGCGTGCTGTTGCTGTGGGCTAGCGGCATCCTGACCTCGATCGGTGTCATCGCCATCGGCGTGAAGCTGGGCGTCGAAGACGCCCGCGGCGTCTGAGCCTCCTCAGATGGCCGCCTCGTCGCGGTCACCGGTGCGCACCCGCACGACGCTCTCGACGGGGCTGACCCAGACCTTGCCGTCACCGATCTTGCCCGTCGCGGCAGCCGACACGATCACGCCCGCGACGGTGTCCACGTCGTCGTCGTCGACCACGATCTCGAGACGCACCTTCGGCACCAGGGCGATGTCGTACTCCGCACCGCGGTAGACCTCGGTGTGGCCCTTCTGGCGCCCGTAGCCGCTGACCTCACTGACCGTCATGCCGGTGATGCCCACGGTCTCGAGGGCGGAGCGGACGTCCTCCCACTTGTGCGGCTTGATGACTGCGGTGATCAGCTTCATCGGTTCTCCTCGTTGTGGCTGGTGTCGTGCTGGGACGGATCGTGGTGGGTCAGGCCGGCCAGGAAGCCGTGGCCCGTGGTGCGAGCTCCCGCCGACGCGTGCAGGTCGTACGCCGACTCGGCGTGGACGACCAGGTCGATGCCGGTGATCTCATGCTCCTCGTCGACCCGGAAGCCCATCAGCTTGTGGACCAGGAGTCCAAGGATGCCCGAGACGACGAACGCGTAGGCCAGCACGACTCCCCCGCCGAGCACCTGCTTGCCGAGCTGGTCGAAGCCGCCACCGTAGAACAGTCCGTCGACGCCGCTGGGTGCCGCCGACGTACCGATCAGGCCGATGCCGAACGTGCCGACCAGGCCACCGACCATGTGCACGCCGACGACGTCGAGCGAGTCGTCGTACTTCCAGCGGTACTTCAGGCCGATCGCGCCGGAGCAGATGGCACCGGCGACCACGCCCATGGCGAGCGCACCCATCGGCGACACGGCGCCGCAGGACGGTGTGATGGCGACCAGGCCGGCCACCATTCCCGAGGCCGCGCCGAGAGAGGTGGCGTGGCCGTCACGGAACCGCTCGACGGCCAGCCAGCCCAGGGTTCCGGCGGCGCCGGCGAGCAGGGTGGCCACGAAGACCAGTGCTGCGTTCTGGTCGGCACCGAGCGCGGACCCGGCGTTGAACCCGAACCAGCCGAACCACAGCAGGCCGGCGCCGAGCATGACGAGGGTCAGGTTGTGCGGCCGCATCGAGTCCTTGCCGAACCCGACCCGCGGGCCCAGCACGAGAGCGAGGGCCAGGGCGGAGGCGCCGGAGCAGATCTCCACCGCCGTGCCGCCCGCGAAGTCGACCAGGCCGAGGCCGTTGAGCAGCCAGCCACCCTCGTGGTCACCGGCGGAGAGGTCGAAGACCCAGTGCGCGATGGGTGCGTAGACCAGCACCGTCCACAGGGCGATGAAGACGATCCAGGCGCCGAAGCGGGCCCGGTCCGCGATCGCTCCGGAGACCAGGGCTCCGGTGATCACGCAGAACAGGCCCTGGAAGACGGCGAAGAGGATCAGCGGGTACGTCGAGTCGCCGTTCGCGCTGGGCTCCATCAGCTGCCCGAGCCCGGCGAACTGGCGCGGATCGCCGACCAGGCCGGCACCCAGGTCGTCACCGAACGCGATCGAGTAGCCGACCAGCACCCAGATCACGATGATCACGGCCAGGGAGCCGAAGGTCATCATCATCATGTTGAGCACGCTCTTGGAGCGGACCATGCCGCCGTAGAACAGGGCCAGGCCCGGTGCCATCAGGAGCACGAGGGCCGTGGCGACGAGCAGCCAGGCGGTGTCCCCGGTGTCGAGGCCCGCGGACGCGACGAGAGGTGAAGTCATGGGGCGAAACTGTGCTTCGCGGTCGTTACCGCCGAGGTCGTGTTGTGTTTCGCGCAGGTAACAAGTCCCGGCCTCCCCACGCCGTACGGCGCCCCGTCTGAATCAGACGGCCTGGAGGCCGGGACCAATGTCACGTCGGTCAGATCGCCGCTTCGTCGCGGTCGCCGGTGCGGACCCGCACGACCGTCTCGATCGGGCTGACCCAGACCTTTCCGTCACCGATCCGGCCGGTGGCGGCGGTCTTGACGACGATGCCCACGATGTCGTCGGCGTCTGCGTCGTCCACGACGATCTCGATGCGGATCTTGGGCACCAAGGCGATGTCGTACTCCGCGCCCCGGTAGACCTCGGTGTGGCCCTTCTGGCGGCCGTAGCCGCTGACCTCGCTGACGGTCATGCCCGTCACGCCGAAGGTCTCGAGAGCCTCACGCACGTCTTCCCACTTGTGCGGCTTGATGACCGCGGTGACCAGCTTCATGCGTTGGCACCTTCCTTCTCCTTGAGGACGCCCGTGCTGGGCGTCAGGCCGCGGCGGGCACCCGACGTGCCGGCCAGGTCGTACGCCGACTCACCGTGCTCGTTGAAGTCGATGCCCTCGACCTCGTGGTCGTCGTGGACCCTCCAGCCCATCGTGTACTTGATGGCCAGGCCGATGATGAGCGTGGCGACGGCCGACCAGAGGATCGCGAAGCCGGCGCAGGCGAGCTGCACGGCGAGGAGCTTCCAGCTGCCGCCGTAGAGCAGGCCCTCGGGGATGGCCTCGGTGGCGGCTGTCGGCGCGGCGAGGAAGCCGATGCCGATCGTGCCGACGAGACCGCCGACGAGGTGGACACCGATTACGTCGAGCGAGTCGTCGTAGCCGAAGCGGTACTTCAGGCCGACCGCCATCGCGCAGAGCATGCCGGCGACGAGGCCCAGGCCGATGGAGCCGACCGGGGTCAGCGAACCACAGGCCGGGGTGATGGCGACGAGACCGGCGACGATGCCCGACGCGGCACCCAGCGAGGTGGCCTTGCCGTCACGGATCTTCTCCAGGAGCAGCCAGCCGAGCATTGCGGCACAGGTGGCCACCGTGGTGTTGATCCAGACCAGGCCGGTCTCGGTGGTGAACTGGGTGAGCATCGCCTCTTCCTCGGTCGAGCCGAAGACGATCGAGCCGACGTTGAAGCCGAACCAGCCGAACCACAGCAGGCCGGCACCGATCATGGTGAGGGTCAGGTTGTGCGGCTTCATCGGCTCCTTGCCGAAGCCGAGGCGCTTGCCGATCAGCAGCACCAGGACGAGCCCGGCGATACCGGCGTTGATGTGCACCACGGTGCCGCCGGCGTAGTCGATCGGCGCCACGTTGGGCAGACCGTCGGTGGTGCCGAACAGCATGCCGGCCAGGCCGTCACCGTCGGCCCAGGTCAGGAAGCCGCCGCCCCACACCATGTGTGCGAGCGGGAAGTAGGAGAGCGTGACCCACAGCGGGACGAAGACCAGCCAGGCCGAGAACTTCACGCGGTCCGCGATGGCGCCGCTGATCAGCGCCGCGGTGATCACGGCGAAGGTCAGCTGGAACGCGACGAACACGTAGTTGGCCGGGTCGAGGTTGCTGATCCCGAAGTTGTGGAACGGGTTGGCGAAGAGGCCGAGGATCTCCTTGCCGGTGTCGCCGTTCGCGTCGGCGTAGGAGTCGCCGTAGGACATGTTCCAGCCCCAGAGGACGTACACGATGCCGACGACGCCCAGGGCCGCGAACGACATCATCATCATGTTGAGCACGGACTTCGAGCGGCTCATGCCGCCGTAGAACAGTGCCAGGCCGGGCGCGGTCATCAACAAGACCAGCGACGCCGACACCAGCATCCAGGTGTAGTAGCCGTCGTACACGGAACCTCCAGGGGTGGATCACGGAGTGGCGGGAGCCCCCACGCCGACGACGATGTCGGCACACTCTCCCGCTCAGTTGGTGAAACCTTCACCTCTGGAGATTTCGGCTTGCGCGTTGCTTCATTGCGCTCAGGAAACGAGTTCCCGCCGTGTGTTACTTCCGTGTGACGCGTTGCTCACACGGGGACGCCTCAGCCGAGGAGGGCGTCGACGAATGCCTCGGGGTCGAACGGCGCCAGGTCGTCGGCGCCTTCGCCGAGGCCGACCAGCTTGACCGGGACGCCGAGCTCACGTTGCACGGCGACCACGATCCCGCCCTTGGCCGAACCGTCGAGCTTGGTCAGCACGATGCCGGTGACGTTGACGATCTCGGAGAAGACGCGGGCCTGGATCATGCCGTTCTGGCCGGTGGTGGCGTCGAGGACCAGCAGCACCTCGGTCACCGGCGCCTGCTTCTCGATCACCCGCTTCACCTTGCCGAGCTCATCCATGAGGCCGGCCTTGTTCTGCAGGCGGCCGGCGGTGTCGACCAGCACCACGTCGTAGTTCTCCTCGACGCCACGCTTGACCGACTCGAAGGCGACGCTGGCGGGGTCGGAGCCCTCGGGTCCGCGGACCACCGGCACGCCGACACGCTCGCCCCAGGTCGCGAGCTGCTCGACGGCGGCGGCACGGAACGTGTCCGCGGCGCCGAGCACGACCTTGCGGTCATCGGCGACGAGGATGCGGGAGATCTTGCCGACGGTCGTGGTCTTGCCGGCGCCGTTCACGCCGACCACGAGCACGACGCCGGGGAGCCCGTCCGCACCGGTGATGGCCAGGCGGCGGTCCATGGTCGGGTCGACCAGGTTGACCAGCTCCTCGCGCAGCACCTGGCGCGGCGTACCGGCCTCGTTCCCCTCGACGCGGAGCCGGGTGCGCAGCTTCTCGACCAGTTCCTGCGTCGGGACGACACCGATGTCGGCGGTGATGAGGGTGTCCTCGATGTCCTCCCAGGTGTCCTCGTCGAGGCGGTCCCGCGAGAGGAGGGCCAGCAGCCCCTTGCCCAGACCGCTCTGCGACCTGGAGAGACGCTGACGCAGCCGAACCAGTCGGCTGGCGGTGCCCTCGGGCTTCTCGAGAGCCGGGGCCGTCCCCGCGTCGACCGGAGCGGGCTCGACGGGAGCGGGCTCGGCCGTGGGCTCCTCGGTGGAGACCTCAGGCGGCGGCTCGACCGGCTTGTCGCGCGGCGGCGCGATGACGTCGGTGCCACCAGCGGGCGGCTTGGTCTTCGAGCGTCCACCGGAGAGCAGTCCGACGACGGCGAGGATGCCGACGACGGCGATGCCGATGATCAGGTAGAGCCAGTCACCCAGGAATTCCATGGGCCAATCCAATCAGACCCGCCGTGGGTCCCCTCGCGACGGTCAGCGCCGGGCGTCGGCGGCTTCCTCGTCGAGAGTGGGCATCGCGTCGACGCCCTTGCGCAGCGCCGTGCCGACCCACGGCACCGCGGGCAGGTCCTCTCCGCGGTGCGGGAAGGCGACGTAGAGCACGACCACTGCCGCGAGCAGCACGATCACGAGCATCATCAGCACGATGGCCAGCAAGCAGATCACCTCGGTGTTGGAAAGCGGACGTCACCAACATCGTGACACGGCAACGTCATCCTTCCCCCATTCCGACGCGCGGAACGTGTCACACCCCACGCCGTACGGCGCCCGCCGGCGACCCCACGACAGGTCATCACGAGCTGACGACAGGTCAGCGCAGCAGGGGCTCGACGGCAGCGCGGATCACGTCGGGCATCGGCACGACGGGCCGGTTGCCGGCGCCGTGCTCGTTGTCGACGTACACGTGCACGAAGCGGCCCTCGGCCGCGGCCTCGTCGGAGTCGCCCTGGAACAGCCCGATCCGGTAGATGATCGACGACGTGCCGACCTTGTCGACCACGAGTCCCATCTCGATCGGCTCCGGGAACCCGATCTCGCGGAAGTAGCGACAGCTCGTCTCCGCGACGACGCCGATCTGCGGCAGGAACCGCACGTTCGTGCCGGTCGCCTCCATGAGGTGGGCGTTGACGGCCGTGTCGAACAACTCGTAGTAGGTCGCGTTGTTCAGGTGGCCGTAGACGTCGTCGTCGCGCCACCGGGTGGTCACGGTGCGCCAGGCGACGTAGTCGGCGCGGGTGGGTCGGGTCTTCTCGTCACTCACGCAGGGCACCCTATGCGGTTGACTCGTCTGCTCGTGCACCCTGCTCGCCCCGGGTGACTGCGACCCGGCGTGCAGGCCCCGCGATGCCGCCTGACCACACCGAGTGAGGCGGCGCTGTTCATTTCGACATGCAGTTCACGCCACGAGTGCGTCAGCTGAGCGTGACGTGAGCATCGGGACGAGCGAACTGCCCGTCGAAATGAACGTCTTGCCCCTGGGACGGCCGCTCGTCGTCCGCTGACGGACCGCACCGGACCGTCCGACAGGCAACTCGCGGGCGGTGGGCCGGATCTGGGCGTGAGCCGCGCCCACACCCGCCTGCTCACCTGTCGTACGGTCCGCCAGCCGCGTCTCGCCGACCTGGCGCCGGCCGTGCCGGTGAGTGCTGCCCTGGTCGAACCCCCACAGCCGACCGGGTGACTGCGATCCGGTGCCCAAGCCCGGATCGGTCAAGCCGGCATCGGTCAGGCGGGCTCGGTCTCGCGCAGTCGCTGGCTGATCACCGCGGAGACACCGTCGCCGCGCATGGTCACGCCGTACAACGCGTCGCCGACCTCCATCGTGCGCTTCTGGTGCGTGATCACGAGCAGCTGGGAGTTCTCGCGGAGCTCCTCGTAGATCTCGAGCAGGCGACCGAGGTTGGTGTCGTCGAGCGCGGCCTCGACCTCGTCGAGGATGTAGAACGGCGAGGGCCGGGCCTTGAACAGCGAGACCAGGAACGCGACCGCGACGAGTGACCGCTCGCCACCGGAGAGCAACGAGAGCCGCTTGACCTTCTTGCCGGCCGGACGGGCCTCGACCTCGATACCGGTGTTGAGCATGTCGCCCGGGTCGGTGAGCACGAGCTTGCCCTCGCCGCCGGGGAACAACCGCTTGAAGACGTGGTCGAAGGCGACCCGCACGTCCTCCCAGGCCTCGGTGAAGACCTGCTCGACCCGGCTGTCGACCTCGCGCACGATGTCGAGGAGGTCCTTGCGGGTCTTCTTGAGGTCCTCGAGCTGCTCGGTGAGGAACTTGTGCCGCTCCTCCATCGCGGAGAACTCCTCGAGCGCCAGCGGGTTGACCCGGCCCAGCATCGACAGGGCCCGCTCGGCGGCACGCAGCCGCTTGGTCTGCTCCTCGCGCACGAACGGGATTGGCTCGGGGGCCTCCTCGCCCTCGGGCACCTCACCGCTGAAGGCGATGAGGTTGTCGGGGCCGTACTCATTGGCCAGCGCCTCGGGGTCGAGGCCGAGCTCCTCGAGGGCGCGCTCCTCGAGCTGCTCGATGCGCATGCGCTGCTGGGTGCGGGCCATCTCGTCGCGGTGGACGGAGTTGACCAGCTCGTCGTGCTCACGGTCGAGGTCGCGCAGGCGGGTGCGGGTGGCCATCAGCTCCTGCTCACGACCGGCACGCGACTGCTCGACCGTCGTACGCGCTTCAGCGGCGGTGGCGACGGAGCCCTCGAGGCGCTCGAGCACGATGCCGACACCGGTGCTCACCGCCTGGGCGGCCTTGCCCTCGCGGATCAGTCGTTCGCGTCGTTCGGCGGCACGGGCCCTGGCTTCGCGTTCCTGTCGGGCGGCACGCAGCAGACCGTCGGCGCGGCCGTGCAGGGCCCGGGCCCGCTCCTCCGAGGTGCGCAGCGCGAGCCGGGCGTCCATCTCGGCCTGGCGGGAGGCCCGGGCCGAGTCGATCAGCTGTTCGCGGACGCTGGTGTCGGGCTCCTCCTCGGGTGCCTCTTCGGCGGAGGCCAGGCGCGTCTCGAGCTCGGCGAGCCCGGCGAGGTCCTTCTCGCGGGCCTCCTGGGCCTTCGTGATGGCGGTGGTGAGGCGCTCGGCCTCGCCGCGGGCGGACCGGGCCTGCGAGCCGTACTGGCCGAGCTCCTCGGCCACGGCGGCCAGGGTCGCGTCGGACTCGTGCAGCTTCGCCAACGCCACGTCGACCCGCTTCTGGGCGTCGAGCCGCTCGGTCTCCATGCGCGAGGTCTCGAACATCAACCGCTCCGAGGACGCCGCGGCCTCCTCGAGCGCCTGGGCGGCCTCGTCGACCGCGGCCTGGATCTCGATCAGGGACTGCTGCTTGGCCGAGCCACCGGAGGCGAAGTGGGCACCCAGCAGGTCGCCTTCACGAGTCACTGCGGTGACGTCGGACATCGAGTCGACCAGGGCACGCGCGGCGTCGAGGTCGTCGACCACGGCCACCTTGAAGAGCAGCCGGGTCAGCGCCGGGCGCAGGTCGGCCGGGCACTCCACGACATCCACGGCGTACGCCGCACTACCGGGCAGCCCGGGCCAGTCCGCATCGGCCTCGGGGCCACCGCCGAGCAGCAGTCCGGCCCGACCGAGGTCGTCGCCCTTGAGGTGGGTGATCGCGTCGATGGCGGCGTCGGGGCCGGCCACGGCGACCGCGTCGGCGGCCGAGCCGAGGGCTCCGGCGATGGCGGTCTCGTAGCCGGGCCTGACGGTCAGCAGGGCGGCCACCGAACCGAGCAGTCCGGAGACGGAGTCCGAGGCGGCCAGCAGCGCACCGGCGCCGTCCTTGCGGGTCAGCCCCATCTCGAGGGCTTCCTTGCGGGCGATCAGTGCCGAGCGCTCCCGGTCGGCAAGGGTGGCCTCGTCGCGCGCCTTCGCGAGTCGTTCCTCGAGGTCGTCGAGCAGGCCGACCGCGGCCTCGTGCTCGGCGTCGAGCCCCTCCTCGCCGGCGTCGAGGCCGGCGACCCTGGTCTCGAGGGCGGTGAAGTCACGCTGGGCGCGGTCGGCACGGGCGGTGGCCTCCTCGTGCGCGACGGTGAGTCGGCCGATCTCCTCGTCTGCTGCGGCGGCGCGGGACTTGAGCGCGTTGACCTGACCGTGCAGGCGGGCCAGTCCTTCGCGTCGGTCGGCCGCGGCTCGCTGCAGTCCGGCGACCCGACGCTCCTCCTCGGCCGCGGCGTCCTCGGCCGCCTTGCGGGCGGTGACCGCGTCGCTCATCGCCGTGCGCTGGTTCTCCAGCTCGACGTTGATCTGCTTCTCCTGCTCCCCCACCCGGGCCGCCTCGGCCTCGAGCTGATCGGGGTCGCGGCCGCCCTGCTGGGTCGGCTCGTCGGCCGTGCCGGCCGCATTCCGGACCCGCTCGTTCGCCAGCGACTGGGTGCCGCGCAGGCGCTCACGGAGTCCCGACAGGGCGAACCAGGTCTCCTGTGCCTTCGCCAGGGCGGGCAGGTCCTCGCGCAGGGCTGCCTCGAGGGTGGCCTCCTGCTCACGGATCGCGGCGATGTCCTTCTCGACCTGTGCCCGCCGCTGGAGCAGCACCGACTCGTCGGCCATCTCCTGCTCGAGCGCCGTACGGGCGGTGACGAGGTCGTCGGCCAGCAGGCGGGCCCGGGCATCGCGCACGTCGGCCTGCACGGTGGCCGCCTTGCGGGCCACCTCGGCCTGTCGACCCAGCGGCTTGAGCTGGCGGCGGATCTCGCTGAGCAGGTCACCGAGGCGGTGCAGGTTGCCCTCGGTGGAGTCGAGCTTGCGGAGCGCCTTCTCCTTGCGCTTGCGGTGCTTGAGGACTCCGGCGGCCTCCTCGATGAAGCCGCGCCGTTCCTCGGGAGTGGCGTGCAGGATCTGGTCGAGCTGCCCCTGCCCGACGATCACGTGCATCTCGCGGCCGATGCCGGAGTCGGACAACAGCTCCTGTACGTCGAGCAACCGGCACGTGTTGCCGTTGATGGCGTACTCGGAGCCGCCGTTGCGGAACATGGTGCGGCTGATCGTGACCTCGGCGTACTCGATCGGCAGGGCGCCGTCGGCGTTGTCGATGGTCAGCTGCACCTCGGCCCGACCCAGGGGCGGGCGACCGGAGGTGCCGGCGAAGATGACGTCCTCCATCTTGCCGCCGCGCAGCGACTTGGCACCCTGCTCCCCCATCACCCAGGCCAGCGCGTCGACGACGTTGGACTTGCCGGAGCCGTTGGGTCCCACGATGCAGGTGATCCCGGGCTCGAGCTGCAGGGTCGTGGAGGACGCGAAGGACTTGAAGCCCTTGAGCGTCAGGCTCTTGAGGTACAACGTGCGACTCCTCGCAGCGGCGGTCAGGTCAGCTTCACAGGTCAGCTTCAACATGTCGCTGAACGACGAAATCATTGCAGGCGCCGTGGGGAAGGGTCAGCACGGCCGAGATTACACGCCGACAACCCCGAATCGCGGCATCCCGGGACCTCAGTCCTCAGCCGCGCACAAGCGCCTCGTCGGCGTGCGCGATGTGCGGCATCTGTCGCCAGATCAGCACCACCAGCAGCGCCGAACCGACGAACGCGAACCAGAACGGCGCGACGATCCCCCAGGCTCCGGCGATGACCCCGCCGAGGGCGGTGCCGATCACCATGGATCCGAACACCCCGACCAGGTAGACGCTGCCGACCCGTCCCTGGAACTCGGTGGGTACGGCGCGCATCCGCACCGTGCGCGACGTCGTACCCCACACGAAGGCGTGCGCGCCGAAGACGAACATGATCACGATGGCGCCGAGGCCCGAGCGGTTCAGTGCCAGTGCCAGGTGGGTGAAGGTCTCGATGATCAGCCCGACCCTCATGATGTTGCCCAGTGAGAAGTGCCGCTCGAGCCAGTCGTAGGACCCGATGGCGACCAGTCCGCCGATCGCGCCGGCAGTGGTGAGCAGGCCGAAGCCCACCTCCCCCATGTCGAGGGTCTTGAGGGAGTAGAGCACCAGCACCGACCAGGCGGCACCGAAGGTGATGTTGAACGCCACGATGGTCAGCGTCAGGGTGCGTACGGCGGGGTGGCGCCAGGTCCAACGCAGCCCCTCGAGGATGTCGTGACGCACCCGCTTCGGCTCCTCCGGCGCGGGCACCGCAGGCAGTCGCATCTTCGCGATCAGGGCAGCACCGAGGAGCACGCACACGGCCTGGGCGACGAACGGCCAGGCCATGCCTGCCGCGAACAGTGCGGCGCCGACCGGCGGACCGAGCATCTGGTTGACCGTGACGAACCCTGCGGTCAGACGGGCGTTGGCGACGCCCAGGTCACGCTTGGCCACCACCATCGGCAGCAGCGTCGACGACGTGGTGTCGGCGAACACCTCGGCCGTGCCGAAGAGGAAGAGCACGACCAGCACAAGGCCGATGTTGACCACACCGGTGGCCAGCGCGAGCACCAGGACCCCGAGCACCACGGCCCGCATGACGTCCACCGCCACGACGACGACCAAGCGGTCGAGTCGGTCGGCCACCACCCCGGCGTACAGCCCGAAGAGCAGCCACGGCAGCCGCTGGAGCAGCGCGCCCATCGCGACCAGGAACGGGTCGTGGGTCTGCGACGCGATCAGCAGCGAGCCGGCGGCCAGGGCGATCCCGTCGCCCACCTGGCTCACCCAGGAGGAGCCGAGCAGCCACCTGAAGTCGCGTCCGAGCCGCGGAGGCATGACGGCGTCGAGGATTCGGCTCACAAGGTCGTCACGCTAGTGGCAAGCGCGACCCCGCGTCACTTCGATTAAGTCGGCACAGGCTCGACGCGTCGCGCCCGGTCACGTCTGGGCGCGTCCGGCCCGTCGGGTCGCGTTCGGGCGCGACTCAGGGGTGACGCCGTCGCAGCGTCATCAAGGGTCCGGTTCAGACCGGTTGCATGTCCTCGACGGGCTCGAGGAGGGCGGCTGCCCCGGCTGCGGCGAGGGTTTCGTTCTCCTCGCTCAACCGCACGATCAGGGTTTCAAGATCAGCGACACGCTCGCGCAGCGCCCTGTTCTCGGCGGCCAGTCGCACGGCCGTCTGACGAGAGAGGAACTGCTGGTCGCTGCTCATGTAGCCGAGAAGCGCCTTGGCCATTCAAAAGCCTCCGAAAGTTGTGATTTGGACCTGACTCGGCCCGTCTTCAAGAGTCCCACCGCGGGCGGGAATGGTCAAACCACCGGCAACGTCCGTTTTCGCGAACGGTGGATTCTTGCGCTTCGAACCGTGGATTCCTGATGTGAGAACCGCAAGAATCCACGGTTCGCGCATCAAGAACGCGGGGTTCGCGGGGGTTTCTGGCAGACCGGACAGAAGTACGACGACCGGTTCATGAACGCGACCCGGCGGATCGGAGCCCCACACCGGCGGCAGGCCTCTCCCTCGCGTCCGTAGACGTTGAGGGACCGCTCGAAGTAGCCGCTCTCCCCGTTGACGTTGACGTAGAGCGCGTCGAAGGACGTGCCGCCCTGGTCGAGCGCCTGGCGCATGACCTGCGCGGCATGGCCGGCCAGCTCGCGGACCTGGCGTGCGGTCAGCTTCTCCCCCAGTCGTTCGCCGTGCAGCCCGGCCCGCCACAGCGCTTCGTCGGCGTAGATGTTGCCGACACCGCTGACCAGGGTCTGGTCGAGCAGCAGCCGTTTGACCGCGGAGGTACGCCGGCGCACCCGGCGGGTGAAGTCGTCGAGGTCGAACTCGTCGTCGAGCAGGTCGCGGGCGATGTGTGCCATCTCGGGTGGCAGCTCGGCGCCACCGGGCGAGGTGGCCAGACCGCCGAACATGCGCTGGTCGACGAAGCGGAGCTCCTGCCCGTCGGAGAGGGTCAGGCGGATCCGCAGGTGCCTCTCGTCGGGCACGGTCGGCGGCTGCACCAGCATCTGGCCGCTCATGCCGAGGTGCCCGAGGATCGCGTCGCCGGAGTCGAGCGGCAGCCAGAGATACTTGCCGCGGCGGCGGGCGGCCTCGATCGTGCGCCCGGTCAGGGACGCGACGAAGCCGGTGGGGCCGCCGGGGTCACGACGGACGGGTCGGGTGTGGAGCACCTCGACCGAGTCGATGCGGCGTCCGACGGCGTGGGTGTCGAGCCCTCGACGTACGACCTCGACCTCGGGGAGCTCGGGCACGGCCTCAGTCGGAGACGGTGTCGGACTCGGGCTCGACCGCGGACTCGGTGTCGGGCTCGGGCACGGGCACCGGGACGGCCGAGATCTCGCCGTACGCCGTCTGCGCGGCCTGCTGCTCGGCTTCCTTCTTGGAGCGGCCGACGCCGTGGCCGTAGAGGGAGTCGCCGACCCGCACCTGGGCGGTGAACTCCTTGAGGTGATCGGGACCGGAGTCCTCGATGACGTATTCGGGCACGCCGAGGGCGCGCTCCGCGGAGAGCTCCTGGAGGGAGGTCTTCCAGTCGAGGCCGGCGCCGAGCCCGGCGGCGGCCTCCATCAGCGGGTCGAAGAGCAGGTGCACGACCGCACCGGCGTTCTCGAAGCCACCGGAGATGTAGATCGCGCCGATGACGGCCTCGACGGTGTCGGAGAGGATCGAGGCCTTGTCGCGGCCACCGGTCGACTCCTCGCCGCGGCCGAGCTTGATGTGCTCACCGAGACCGATCGTGCGCGCCACCTCGGCGAGGGCGCGCGCGTTGACCACTGCGGCCCGCAGCTTCGCCAGCCTGCCCTCGGACAGGTCGGGGTGGGTGCGGAACAGCGTCTCGGTGACCACCACGCCGAGCACCGAGTCGCCCAGGAACTCCAGGCGCTCGTTGGTCGGCAGGCCGCCGTTCTCGTAGGCGA
Source organism: Nocardioides sp. Root151 (assembly GCF_001427925.1). Lineage (NCBI taxonomy): Bacteria > Bacillati > Actinomycetota > Actinomycetes > Propionibacteriales > Nocardioidaceae > Nocardioides > Nocardioides sp. Root151. Next base: position 65,738 of record NZ_LMGG01000004.1, on the reverse strand, counting down.
ACGAGCGGTGTGTGAGGGCACGGTCCAGCAGCTCGGGATCCAGGACAGGATCGCCGAGCGCTGACCGCAACTCCTCGTACGTGAGTTCCGTGAGGTCCGGCAACGGTTCAGAGAACTCAGTCAACGGTTCAGAGAACCTGACGACGCTCGGCCTTGGCGCCGTACTGGCCGCACTCGCCGCACGCGCGGTGCGGGAGGTGCTTGGAACCGCACGCCGGGTTGGCACACGTCACGAGGGACGGCGCAACGGCCTTCCACTGCGAGCGACGGTGACGCGTGTTGCTGCGCGACATCTTCCGCTTCGGGACTGCCACTGTGATCTCCTCTGGATTCGCGAAGGCCGTTCGGCCTGCCGCTTCAGTCTGTCGTCTTGCTGTCGTCTTGCGTGAGGGCCTCGAGACCCGCCCAACGCGGGTCGATCGGCGCCTCATGGGTGTGATCGGGATCGTCGGCCAGGTGGGCACCACACTCGGTGCACAACCCGGGACAGTCCTCCTCACAGAGCGGTTGGAACGGTAGTGCAAGCACCACCGCGTCCCGCAGGACGGGCTCGAGGTCGAGCAGGTCGTCCTCGAGTCGTCGTACTTCGCTCTCTTCGTCTGCGTCGATGTCGTGGTGACCATCGTCGTAGACGTACAGCTCCTGGAACCGCGCTTCGAGCTCGTCGGAGATCGGGTCCAGGCACCGCACACACTCGCCGGTGAGCTCGGTGTGGACCGTGCCCGTGACGAGAACGCCCTCCATGACCGCCTCGAGCCGCAGGTCGAGTTCGACCGGCGTGCCTTCGGCGACACCGAGGACCTCGATGCCGAGATCTGCTGGTGCCGGAACAGTCTCCGTGAATTCCTTCTGGGACCCCGGGCGGCGGCCGAGCTCGCGTGTATCGAGCACGAGCGGCGCTCTCGGGTCCAACTTCGAGGTCTTCACTTCTCCCTGTCCAGACACAACAAATCAGCCAAAGGCTACCCGGCTTCGGGGCCACTCAGCAAAACGTCTCCGGCGGGAGGCTCGTTGTTGGTTGCGTCACCCTCGAACGAGCTGCGACCGCTCAGGTTCGCGATGCCCCGCCTGACCTCCGTCAGCGTGCGCTCCAGGGAGTGTTCGAAGTTCGAGAAGCGCTGCTCGATGTAGGCGTCGGCGTCGCGTCGCAGCTGCTCGGCCTCGGTCACCGCGTCGGCGCGCACGGTCTCCGCCTCACGGGTGGCGAGCCGGAAGACCTCGGTGTCGGAGACCAGGTGGTCGCGCTTGAGCTCGGCCTGGCGGACGATCTCGATCGCCATGCCCTCGCCCTCGGCGACCACGCCGTCGCGGTCGGCCAGTACGGCGGCAGACTCACTGGTGGCGGCGGTGAACCGCTGCTCGAGCCGCTCGATCGCGTCGAGGAACTCCTGGCGGTTGATCACCGCGGAGGCCGACATCGGCATCGACCGTGCGTTCACGACCATGTCGCGCAGTGCGGCGAGCTCGGACTGTACGTCGTTCATCTGCCCTCTCCTTCGAGGCGGCGTTTCTCGTCGAGTCGCACGGCCAGGCGCTCGCGCACGAAGTCGGGCACGAGCCCGGACACGTCACCGCCGAACATGGCGACCTCCTTGACCAGGCTCGAGGCGAGGAAGGAGTACTCCGGGCTGGTGGGCACGAAGACGGTCTCGATGTCGGCCAGGCTGGAGTTCATCTGGGCCATCTGCAGCTCGTAGTCGAAGTCGCTGACCGCGCGCAGGCCCTTGACGATCGCGTGGATGTCACGGTCCTGGCAGTAGGTCGTGAGCAGCCCGGAGAACCCGTCGACGGTCACGTTCTTGAACTCGCGGCACGCCTCGCGCAGCATGTCGATGCGCTCGTCGGCGGAGAAGAGCCGGTTCTTCGACTTGTTGACCCCGACGGCGACCACGACCTCGTCGAAGAGGAGCGAAGCCCTCGACACGATGTCGATGTGACCGTTGGTGACCGGATCGAAGGATCCTGGACAGACAGCTCTGCGCACTGGACTCCTACTCCTCTGGCTCGTCGGATGGATCCGGAGCCTGGTCTGGATCCTCCTGTGGATCGCGCTCTGGATCTTGTTCTGGATCGGCCGCGTGACCATATCTCAGCACGGTCTCGCCATAACGCTTGTCGCGCCAGCCTTCGATACCCGCAGGCCAGCGATGTGACGAACCCCTCCTTCCGCGCTCGACCACGACCAGCGCGCCGGGGGCCATCCAGTCGTGCGCGACGAGCAGCCCGAGCATGGCCTCGACCTCGTCGTCGGGCAGGGGGTAGGGCGGGTCCGCGAACACCACGTCGTACGCCGACCCGGGTGGGCGCACCAGTGCGGTGGTGACCGAGGTGGGGACCACGTCGACGCCGGTGAACCCGAGCATGCGCACGTTGCTGGAGATCAGCGTTGCGGTGCGCCGGTCCTGCTCGACCAACGTCACCGCCGAGGCCCCACGTGAGCGGGCCTCCAGGCCGACGGCGCCGGAGCCGGCGTACAGGTCGAGGAAGCGGAGGCCGCTCAACGTGCCGGCCCAGGACTCGATGGCCGAGAACAACGCCTCACGCACGCGGTCGCTGGTCGGACGGGTGGCGTGGCCGTGGGGCGTCTCGAGCCGCCGTCCGCCGGCGGTGCCGCCGATGATGCGCGTCATGCGGGGTCCCCGGTCAAACCGCAGCGGAGCGAGGATTTGTCTGGGGTGCTCATGAACGCTCCATGAAGTCACTCTTGCTCGACCGTTCGAGCTCGTCGACCCGCTCGGCCAGCAGGGGCGCGACGGCGAGCGACGGGTCGTCGGCGACCAGCTTCTCGGCGGCGTCACGCGCGGCCACGATGGTCTTCTCGTCACGCAGCACCTTGAGGTGGCGCAGGCTGGACCGGAAGCCCGACTGACCGGCACCGAGCACGTCACCCTCCTGGCGTTGTTCGAGGTCGATGCGGGAGAGCTCGAACCCGTCGGTCGACCCTGCCACGGCATCGAGTCGATCACGTGCCGGCGAACCGGTCTCACTGTGGGTGACCATCAGGCAGAGACCGGGCAGCCCGCCACGACCCACGCGACCGCGCAGCTGGTGCAGCTGCGAGACCCCGAAACGGTCGGCGTCGAGCAGCACCATCGTGGTGGCGTTGGCGACGTCGACGCCGACCTCGATGACGGTGGTGGAGACCAGCACGTCGATGTCGCCGGCGGAGAAGGCGCGCATCACGCGGTCCTTGTCGTCGGGCGGCATCTTGCCGTGGAGCATCTCGACCCTGAGGCCGGACAGGGCGCCACCGGACAGCTCGGGTGCGAGCTCCTCGACCGCCGCCAGCTGGCCCTCGCGGACGGACGGCAGCACGTCTCCGTCGTCGTCGACGTCGAGCTGGTCGACCTGCCCCTCCTCGGCCTCGTCGCCGCCGATGCGGGGGCACACGACGTAGACCTGGTGCCCCTTGCCGACCTCTTCGCGAACGCGTTCCCAGACCCGGTTGAGCCACTGGGGCTGGTCCTTGAGCGGCACGACGGTCGACTGGATGGGCGCGCGCCCGGCCGGAAGCTCACGCAGGGTGGAGACCTCGAGGTCCCCGAACACCGTCATCGCCACGGTGCGTGGAATGGGTGTCGCGGTCATCACGAGCACGTGCGGCGGCGCGCCGGCCTTGTCGGTCAGCGCCGCCCGTTGCTCGACGCCGAAGCGGTGCTGCTCGTCGACGACGACCAGGCCGAGGTCGGCAAACTGCACCTTGTCCTCGAGGAGCGCGTGGGTGCCGATCACCAACCCTGCTTCCCCGCTGGCCATCCGCAACATCGCCTCCTGGCGGGCGGCCTTGCCCATCGACCCCGTGAGCAGGGCGATGGTGGTGGCGTCGGCGGCACCGCCGAGCATGCCTCCCGCGGCCAGGTCGCCGAGCATGGCTCCGATCGACCGGTGGTGCTGCTGGGCCAGCACCTCCGTCGGGGCAAGGAGCGCGGCCTGTCCCCCGGAGTCGACGACGCGCAGCATGGCGCGCAGCGCGACCAGGGTCTTGCCGGAGCCGACCTCTCCCTGGAGGAGCCGGTTCATCGGGTGTGGCTGGGCGAGGTCGTGCTCGAGCTCGTCGCCGATCGCACGCTGGCCCTCGGTCAGCGTGAACGGAAGACGCTCGTCGAAGGCGGCCAGCAGACCGCCCCCACCGGTGCGGGCGCGGGCGCCCAGTGCCCGGACGGCCGCTCGACGCCTGGCCATCACCAACTGGGTGACCAGGGCCTCCTCGAACCGGAAGCGCTTGCGGGCGGCACCGAGCTGGCCGTAGTCGTCGGGCGAGTGGATCCAGCGCATCGCGGTGTGCAGGTCGACCACGCCGTGCTCGTCACGCAACCAGTCGGGCAGGGCATCGGGCATGTCGTCGACTACGGTCAGGGCGAAGCTCACCACCCGCTGGATGTCCCACGTCTCGACGGGACCGGTGACCCGGTAGATCGGGAACAGCGCCTTCAGGCTCTCGGCCATCGCCCGCGCCGACTCGGCCCGCGCGTCGTCGGGGTCGTCGGTGAGCATCACCATCTGCGGATGGTTGAGCTGCCAGTTGCCGTTGAAGGTGCTCACCTTGCCCGTGAAGACGCCCTTCGCACCGGGTGTGAGACGGGCCGCCTGCCAGTCGGCGACCCCCTTGTTGCGGGCGAACAGCGTCATCCGCAACGCCGGGCCGTCGGTCTTGACCACGGCCTCGACACGGAACGCCTGCCGGTGGGTCCGGCGGTCCTGGTACGACGCCACACGGGTGCTGACCACGTCGGCCACGACCGTCAGCGGCTGGCCCTCGACCAGGCCGCTGACCTCGGTCACCTCGCCCGTCTTCAGGTAGGTGCGCGGCAGGTGCCAGAGCAGGTCGCCGACGGTGCGCATGCCGAGCTTCTCCTGCAGGGCCTTGGCCTTGCTGGCGTCCTTCTTGCCGCTGCCGAGGACGGTCGCGATCGATGAGTCGAGGGTGATGCCGGTCATGGTGCTCCGAGGCCTCCGGTGGTTCGGTCGCGGGTCATTCGACCGCGAGGAGCAACGGGTAGCGCTCCTGGCCTCCGTCGTACACCACAGCATCCACAATCGGGTACGTCGACTCGACGTACTGCTCGCAGCGTGTCGCGAGGTCACGGCCGTCGCGTCCGGCCACCAGGGTGATCAGCTCGCCACCACCGCCCACCAGTCGATCGATGACGCCGGTGGCGACGTCGTAGAGGTCCTGGCCGACGACTGCGAAGTCGCCCTCGATGACGCCGAGCACGTCTCCGGGCTCGCAGGGCCCGCCCATGGTGATCGCCTGTCGAGCGGCGATCGTCACGCCACCGTGCCGGGCGTGCCGTGCGGTGGCGGTCATGTGGAGGAGGTCCTGGTCGAACGAGCGGCCGGGCTCGTGGACGGCGACCGCAGCCAGTCCCTGGACCTGCGCCTGGGTGGCGATCACCGCGACCCGGACCTCGCCGGACTCCTCGGCAGTGCGGGCCGCGATCTCCGCGACGCGCACGGAGTCGTGGTCGTTGGGGAGCACGATGACCTCGGCCGCACCACAGGCCTCGATCGCCTCCAGGAGCATGCCGGTGCTGGGCCGCTGCCCGGGCCCGCCGGGCACCACCACGGCACCGGCTTCGGTGAACAGCTGCTCGAGTCCGGGGCCGGCTGCGACGGCGACGATCCTGCGGCCGGTGCGGGTCGACGTACGGGCTCCGGCCTCGGCGACCTGCTCGGCGAAGTGGGTGACCCGCACGCGGTGCGGGCGGCCGGCCACGATGCCGGCCTCGATGGCGGCACCGACGTCGTCGACGTGCACATGCACGTTCCACAGCCCCTCGCCGCCGACCACGACCAGGGAGTCGCCCAGTCCGGCCAGGGTGACCTTGAGCGTGCCGACCGCGTCGTCGTCGGCGTCGAGGAGGTACATCACCTCGTAGGACGGACCGTCGGGATGCAGGTCGCCGGTCGGCATCGGGCGCGGGATGTGCGGGGCGCTGCGCGGGGCGGTGATCGGGCGGCGCCCGGTCAGGGTCGTCTCGGCCGCGTCGAGCAGCACGCACAGTCCGCGACCACCGGCGTCGACGACACCGGCGTCGGCGAGGGCCTTCAGCTGCGTGGGGGTGCGGGCCAGGGCCTCGCGGGCGGCCTCTGCGGCGCAGGCGAGCACGTCGGTGGTGCGCGCCTCGGGGTCATCTGCCCTGGCGAGCGCCGCGTCGGACGCGGCACGGGCCACCGTGAGGATCGTGCCCTCGACCGGGGTGCCGACGGCGGCGTAGCTGGCGTCGGTGGACTCGTGCAGGGCCTCGGCGAACACCTTCGCGTACCTGGTCTCCGGGCTGGCCCGGACCAGGCGGGCCGCGATGGCCCGCAGCATCTGCGACAGGATCACGCCGGAGTTGCCCCGCGCACCGAGCAGCGCACCGCGTGAGAAGGCGGCCAGCGCCGGCCCCAGCTCCGCGGCCTCGTTGCCGTCGGTGGCCTGCAGCAATGCCTCCCGGGCGGCCGAGACGGTGAGGAACATGTTGGTTCCGGTGTCGCCGTCCGGGACCGGGTAGACGTTGAGCGCGTCGATCTCCTCGCGAGCGTCACTGAGGGCCGACGTCGCGATGTCGACGAACTTCAGGATCGTGGGCAGGTCGAACCTCTGGTCCTGCATCGTCACCTCCGTCGTCGTCTCCATGTGCTGCGCACAGGCTAGTGTCTGGAACGATTTCCTTCTTCGGGTGCCCATCAGATACTCTTGTTCGGTTGCCCGGGAGCCGACCTGCTCCGGGCCCATCTCGTTCCAACATCGACTTTCCAGGAGTTCACGGTGGCTGCCGTCTGTGACATCTGCGCCAAGAAGCCGGGCTTCGGTAACAACCGGCCCTGGTCGCGCAAGATTACGAAGCGTCGCTTCAACCCGAACATTCAGCGCGTCCGCGCCACCGTCAACGGTGCGCCGAAGCGACTGAACGTCTGCACCGGCTGCCTGAAGGCTGGCAAGGTCTCCCGCTGACCTGAACGCACAGAGCCCCCTGACCGTGAGGTCCGGGGGCTCTTTTGCGTCCCCCGCCCTCTGCGTCCCCGCCCTCGTGCAACGCTCCGTCCATGACACTTCGCACCCCACCAGCAGGGGGCAAAGTGTCAACAGGGGCGCGGAAGTCGCCTGGCAGGACTCAGAAGTGCGTCCAGCCGGTCGGGCCGTCGTACGGCGCACCGTCGACCGTGACCACCGGACCGTCCTCACCGGGCTCCGAGACCGTGCCGATCACCTGCCAGCCCTCGGGTACGACGTCGGCGCTGGCGAACGTGGCCAGCAGTGGGTGGTCGTCGCCGCCGCCCAGGATGAACTGGATCGGGTCGGCACCGAGGGCCGCGCCGACGGCATGCAGGGGCTCCGCGATCTCGAACGACGCCGTGCGGATGTCGATGGCCACCCCTGAGGCCTCGGCGACGTGGGCCGCGTCGGCGAGGAGTCCGTCGGAGACGTCGATCATCGACGTCGCGCCGGCATCGGCGGCCACCTGCCCGGCGGCGTACGGCGGCGCGGGGCGGCGGTAGGCCTCGACCAGGACGCGCGGGGACCGGAAGCCGCGACCGAGGACGGCGAGCCCTCCGGCGGCCCAGCCCTGGCGGCCGCACAGTGCCACCACGTCGCCCGCCTCCGCGCCGGAGCGTACGACGGGGGCGACCGTGCAGGCACCGATCACGGTGACCGAGATGACCAGAACCTCCGAGCGCGTCACGTCGCCGCCGACGACGCTGGCGCCGACCTTGGCGCACTCGTCGGCGAACCCGTGTGCGAAGTCGAGCGCCCACTGGGCGGGCAGGTCTGCGGGTGCCGCGAGGCCGATCGTCAACGAGGTCGCGGTGCCGCCCATGGCGTTGATGTCGGAGAGGTTCTGCGCCGCGGCGCGGGCGCCGACGTCGGCCGCACCGGCCCAGTCCCGACGGAAGTGTCGCCCCTCGACCATCATGTCGGTGGACACCACCACGTGGCCGCTGCGCACCCGCAGGACAGCCGCATCGTCACCCGGGCCGATCAGCACGTGCTCGCCCTGCTCGAAGATTCCGCTGAGGGCGGAGATCAGTCCGAACTCGCCGACGTCGGCGAGTGTGGCATCAGGGGAGAACGGCGTTGCGGGCATGTGCCTCATCCCATCAGGCAAGAATCGCCACCACCTACCGACACGCGGGCCCGAGGCGGTAGGTTGACGTGGCAATGTCCACAACAGACCGAGGAGCTCCCATGGTCGTCCAGGCCTACATCCTGATCCAGACCGATGTCGGCAAGGCCGCTGAGGTTGCCACGTCCATTGCCCAGATCAAGGGCGTCACCCTGGCCGAAGACGTCACGGGTCCCTACGACGTGATCGTGCGCGCCGAGGCCCGCAACGTCGACGAACTCGGCAAGCTGGTCGTCTCCAAGGTGCAGAACCTCGAGGGCATCACCCGCACGCTGACCTGCCCGGTCGTCCACATCTGATCCAGGTGCGACCACGCAGTTCGCGTCGGCGCCCCGTGCCCGCCCGGGCATGGGGCGCTGTCGCGTCTGCTGCACTGCTGCTCGTGTCCGGCTGCTCCGGGGCCGTCGAGATCGACTCACCCGACGTCGACGACGCGACCCGCGCCACGTGCGAGTCGTTCCTCGACGCGCTGCCCGACACGCTCTCCGGTGAGTCCTCGGTCGACGTCGAACCCGACGACGCCCTGGGCCGGGCGTGGGGCGATCCGCCGATCGTGGTGACCTGCGGCGTCGACAAGGCCGAGGGGTTCAACAAGTTCTCCGCGTGCTGGGAGGCCAACGGCGTCGGGTTCTACGCTCCCGACGACCAGCTCACCGACCCCGCCGCCGACATGGTGCTGACCACGATCGGGTTCACCCCGCGCGTGGAGATCCGGGTGCCCGGCGAGCTGCGGCCGCCCGATGCGGTCACCGTCGACGTCGGCACCGCGGTGAAGAAGCACCTCGAGCGCGACGGCCACCCCTGCGTCTGAGGGGCCGGAACGTCAGGGAGTATCCCGACTTTGGGGCCGGAACGTCAGGGAGTATCCCGACTGAGGGGCCGGAACGTCAGGGAGTATCAGGCGTGTTCAGCGGAGGCCGAGGTCGCGGGCCAGCGCCAGCCGGATCAGCCGGTCGACCAGCTCGGGGTAGTCGACGCCGCTGGCCGCCCACATCCGCGGGAACATCGACAGGCTGGTGAAGCCGGGCATCGTCTCGACCTCGTTGAGCACGATCCGGCCGTCGTCGAAGACGAAGAAGTCGACCCGGGCCAGCCCCTCGACGTCGAGCGCCTCGAACGCGCGGACGGCGTACGCCTTGACCCGGTCGGCCAGCTCGGGCTCGAGCTTGGCAGGTACGTCGAGGGCGGTGTTCTCCTCGGGGAGGTACTTCGCCTCGAAGTCATAGAACTGGTGGTGCGGGTCGACCCTGATCTCGGCGAGCTCGCTGGTGAGGTGGGCCTCGTTGCCCTCCCCCTGGAGTACGCCGCACTCGACCTCGCGGGCTCCGATGGCGGCCGCCTCGACGATCACCTTCGGGTCGAAGCGGCGGGCCTCGTCGAGCGCGGCGTCGAGCTGGTCGACGGAGTTGACCCGGCTGATCCCGAAGCTGGAGCCGGCCCGGGCCGGCTTCACGAAGACCGGGAACCCGAGCTCCTCGATGCGGTTGCGGCAGCCGGCCTCGTCACGCGACCAGTCACGCGGCGTGATCACGACGTACGGCAGGACGGGGAGGTCCTGGGCCTCGAAGAGCAGCTTCATGAACGCCTTGTCGGTGCCCACGGCCGACGACAGCACGCCGGCGCCGACGTAGCGGACCCCGGCCATCTCGAGCAGTCCCTGGAGGGTGCCGTCCTGGCCGAACGGCCCGTGCATGACCGGGAAGACCACGTCGACCTCACCGAGCGTCTCCACCCCCGCGATCTCCGAGGAACCGGCCGCACCCGGGCGCATCACGAGTGAGCTGGTCTCGCCGGGGCTCAGCGCAACCTCCTGCTCCCCCACGACCATCGGCAGCTCGCCGGCCTCGCCGAGGGCGAGCGGGTTCGCGTCGGGGTTCTCCAGCACCCAGGTGCCGGTGGTGGTGATGCCGATCGGCACGACGTCGTACTTCTCGCGGTCGATCGCCTTCAGCACGCTGCCGGCCGAGATGCACGAGATCGAGTGCTCGCTGGAGACGCCTCCGAAGACGACGGCGACACGGGGCTTCCTGGTCTGATCAGTCATAAGGCGTCAGACCCTAGCGCTGTACGGCGTCGAGTTCCGCCTTGGTGAGGACGGGTCGCACCTCGAGTTGCACGTCGTCCAGCGGGTTGACGCCCTCGGGGCTGCGGTCGATCGCGCACACCACCACCTCGACGACGGCACCGGCCGCACGGAGTGCGTTCGTGGCATCGCGTACGGCGCCACCAGTGGTGATCACGTCCTCGATGATGGTGATCCGACGGCCCTCTACGTCCGGCCCCTCGGCGAGCTTGCAGGTGCCGTACTCCTTGGCCTTCTTGCGCACGAACAGCGCGGGCAGGTTCATCCGCATGCTCAGCGCGGTGACGATCGGGATGCCGCCGAGCTCGAGGCCGCCGAGCAGTTCGGTGCCCTCGGGCACCAGGTCGACCATCTGGTCGGCGACCCGGCCCAGCAGGACCGGGTCTGATTCGAAGAGGTACTTGTCGAAGTACTCGTGCGACACCTGGCCGGAGCGGAGGGTGAACTCCCCGCTCAGTCGGCAGCAGGCATCGATGTCGCGGGCGAGGGTGGTGTCGTTCGTCTCGTCAGTCACGGGCCCCATCATGTCGCACGGCCGAGACCTCCTAATGTGGTGCCCATGCCTGAGAAGCCGTTGCGCCCCGCCACCGTTGCCGTCACCTCCGGTCGCCCGAAGGCCGAGCCGGATGCTCCACTGAACGTCCCGATCACCATGGCGTCGACGTACGTCGCCGGCGGCGACCTCGAGTACGGCCGCTACGGCAACCCGACCTGGACGGCGTTCGAGGATGCCCTCGGTGACCTCGAAGGCGGACGCTGCCTGTCGTTCGCGTCGGGCCTGGCCGCGGTGTCCACGATCTTCGACCTGGTCGGCCAGGGGCAGACCGTCGTGGCCCCGCGCCACTCCTACACGGGCACGATCATGCAGCTCGCCGACCTGGAGTCCCGCGGACGTGTGAGCGCGCGCCTCGTCGACATCACCAACACCGCCGAGGTGGTCGCCGCCTGTGAGGACGCCTCACTGGTGTGGCTCGAGTCGCCGACGAACCCGGCGCTCGAGGTGGCCGACATCCCCGCGATCCGCGCCGCTGCCCACGAGGCCGGCGCCTACGTCGTGGTCGACAACACCTTCGCCACTCCCCTGCTGCAGCGGCCCCTCGAGATGGACGTTGACATCGTGGTCCACTCGGCCACGAAATACATCGCCGGGCACAGCGACGCGTTGATGGGCGCGATCGTCACGCGCGACGCCGAGCTGTTCGACGTACTCAAGAAGCGACGCGACCTGATCGGCGCCGTGCCCGGCACGCTCGAGGCCTACCTGGCGCTGCGCGGCCTGCGCACCCTGCACCTCCGCGTCGAGCGCGCGGAGTCCAACGCGAAGGAGCTGGTACGCCGGCTCGAGGAGCACCCGGCGATCGGCGAGGTCCGCTACCCGGGGTTCGGCGGCATCGTCTCGATCGTGTTGGCGCAGGGCGCGATGGCCGCCGACCTGCTGACCCGCAAGACGTCGCTGTGGATCCACGCCACCAGCCTCGGCGGCGTCGAGTCGACCTTCGAGCGCCGGCGTCGTTGGGCCAGCGAGGCCTCCACCATCCCCGACGGGCTGGTGCGGATGTCAGTCGGCATCGAGGACGTCGAGGACCTCTGGGACGACCTGCGCACGTCGCTCGACGACCTGGTGTGACGCTGCTGCGTCAACCGGCACGGCAGTGGCCCAGACCTCGTCCCCAGGTCTGACCTGCCTGTCGCACTCAGTCGTGCTCGGGCTTGGGGTCGCGGGCGATGAAGCCGTCCATCATGCCGGAGACCGTGAGGCGGCCCGCCACGACCTCGGTGACCGCCTCGGCGAGCGGTGCGTCGACGCCGTTGCGACGGGCCAGGTCGAGGATCGAGGCACACGACTTGGCGCCCTCGGCGACCTGGTTGGTCGTCGCGTAGATCTCCTCCGCGGTCATCCCCTGCCCGAGCTTCTCGCCGAACGTGCGGTTGCGGGACAGCGGTGAGGAACAGGTGGCGACGAGGTCGCCGAGCCCGGCCAGCCCCATCATCGTCATCGGGTTCGCGCCGAGCTTGATGCCCAGGCGGGCCGTCTCGGCCAGCCCACGGGTGATCACCGACGCGGTGGTGTTGTCGCCGAAGCCCAGCCCGACGGCCATGCCGACCCCGAGGCCGACGACGTTCTTGTAGGCGCCACCCAGCTCGCAGCCGACCACGTCGACCGAGGTGTAGGGACGGAACGCCTTCGAGTGCACCAGTGCCTGGATGCGCTGGGCCACGTCGTGGTCCTCGCAGGCCACGACGGAGGCGGCGGGCTCACGGCGGGCGATCTCGCGGGCAAGGTTCGGGCCGCTGACCACGGCGATGCGCTCGGGACCGGCGTCGGTCACCTCGGCGATCACCTCGCTCATCCGCTTCACGGTGCCGAGCTCGACGCCCTTCATCAGCGAGACCATCACCGCGTTCTTCGGGATGTACGGCGCCCACTCGGTGAGGTTCGCCCGGAGGGTCTGCGACGGCACGGTGAGTACGACGACCTCGGCCCCGGCGAGCGCCTTCTCGGGGTCGGTGGTGGCCTTTATCGTGTGCGGCAGCTCGATGCCGGCCATGTAGTCGGTGTTCTCGTGCTTGTCGTTGATGTTCGCGCACACCTCGTCGCGACGGGCCCACATGGTCACGTCGCTGCCGGCGTCGGCGAGGATCATCGAGAACGCGGTCCCCCACGAACCGGCACTGAAGACTGCCACCTTGCTCATCAGTTGTCCTTGCCCTTCTTCTGCTGCTTGTGGGGGTTGCCGGTCATGCTCACACCGGCCTTGCGCGGATCGAAGCGTTCGGCCGGGGCCGTCTCGCCACGGATGTCTTCGAGCAGCCCGGTGATCGCGGCCATCACCCGGTCGGTGGCGGTCTGCACCGACTGGACGGAGAGGCGCTCCTTCTCCGGCAGCTCGAGGAGGTCGTCGAGGTCGACGGGGTCACCGGCCTTGACCGTGACGGTCCTGCGCGGGATCACGTGCACCCGGTGACCGTAGGGCGCGAGGACGTCCTGGACTCCCCAGTGCGCCACGGGGATCACGGGGCACCCGGTCTCGAGGGCGATGCGGGCGGCACCGGACTTGCCTGTCATCGGCCAGAGACCGGGGTCACGGGTGATGGTGCCTTCGGGGTAGACGACGACGCACTGCCCCTCACGCACTGCCTGCACGGCGGCGGTGTAGGCACCGACGGCGTCCGCGGTCTGGCGAGCCACCGGGATCTGCCCGGCCGAGTTGAGGAAGGTGCGGAGGAACTTGTTGGAGAAGAGTCCGGCCTTCGCGAGATAGCGGGCCATCCGGCCGTGGTCGTAGAGGAAGTGGCCGGCCATCATCGGGTCGATGTGGGAGACGTGGTTGAGCACCACGACGCAGCCGCCGCTGGCCGGGATCTTCTCTCCGTCGATCCAGACCCGCTTCGACACGGCGAGCAGGGTCGGCTTCATCACGGCCACTGCGAGGCCGAAGGCCCATCCACGGGGTTGGTCGAGATCACGAACGGTCAAGGCGCCTCTTTCATCCTTCGCACGCGACCTTGCCGTGATCGCGCTGCAACGTGCCAGCAGGCTACTCGGTGCCGGCCGCGACTGCCCTCGGGCACGCGGTCGAGAGAAGGGTGGGAGAATCTTCGCGATGTCCAGTCAGCCCTCGTTCGTCGTCCTCGTGCCGGTCAAGCCACCGTCGATCGGCAAGTCGCGCCTGTCCACGATGCCCGATCCGCAACGGATCTCGCTGGCCACTGCGTTCGCGCGCGACACGATCTCGGCCGCGCGCCGGGCGTCTCGGGTCGCCGAGGTCATGGTGGTCACCGATGACCACCGGTTCGCCGCACTCGCCGTCGCCGAGGGCTGCTCCGTCCTGCCCGACGGGGTGCACGGCGACCTCAACGGCACACTCGTGCAGGCCGCCCACGAGTGCGCGCGGCGCTGGCCGGCGTACGGCCTTGCGGCGCTGTGCGGCGACCTGCCCGCACTGCGGCCGGACGACCTCGACGAGGCGCTGGCGCAGGTGCCGGCCGACGGTCCCGCGTTCGTGACCGACGCCCTTGGCACAGGCACCACGATGTACGCCGCCCGCTCGCTCAGCCACTTCGACCCGGACTTCGGCGGGGAGTCCGCGCGACGCCACCGCGAGGCCGACGCCCTGCCCATCGACGGCGAGCTGTCGAGCCTGCGACAGGACGTCGACGAGGCGGGTGACCTGGGCCGGGCCATGGTGCTCGGCGTCGGGGACCACACCAACGCCACCCTCTGAACGACGGCGGCGCCGCCTCCCGTTGGCGGGAGACGGCGCCGGATCGAGCAGTCGGCGGATCAGGCCTTCTTGGCGGGAGCCTTCTTCGCGGGT
>NZ_LMGG01000004.1:0-51125 GCF_001427925.1 Nocardioides sp. Root151 | reverse complement strand
GGTCGCCGTCGTCTTCGCCGGAGCAGCAGCCTTCGTGGCCTTCTTCGCCGGCGCCTTCTTCGCGGGCGCCTTCTTGGCTGCGGCCTTGGTGGCTGCACCTGCTGCACTGGCCGCCTTCTTGGCCGGTGCAGTCGCCTTGGCCAGGGTGAGCTTCGGCAGCTTCTTCGCACCGGAGATCACGGCCTTGAGGTCGGCACCCGGGGTGAACTTCGGGATCGCCTTCTTCTTGGCCCGCATCTTCTCGCCGGTGCGCGGGTTCCGCACCGTGCGCGCCTCGCGGATCTTCTTCTCGAACGAGCCGAAGCCCGTGATGGCGACCTTCTCCCCCTTGGCGACCTCACGGGTGATGGTGTCCAGGACGGACTCCAGCGCGTGGGCGGCGGCCTTCCGGTTGCCCTCGTAGCGTGCGGCCAGGGTGTCGATGAGCTGAGTCTTGTTCACTAGCTTCCCTTCCAATGAACCAATCCGGCCGAGCTCCTGCCCGACATCTCCCATGCACGCTAGGCATTCGTGGCTCAACTCACAATGACCACGGCGCGTTTTCGACCGAATTCCTTTACGGGAAATTCGCGGTCCAGACCACCATTTCCCTTGTCCGGTGTGGAATTGGGTTCCGAGGAGAAGTCGTGAAATGCGCGAATCCCTTGCCAGGCAAGGGATTCGCGGTCAATCAGTCAGAAGTAGAGGCTCTCAAAGAGTCGCCGGCTTCCACGCAGGACGATTTGATTCGTATGCCGCGATGTCGACCTCGTTCGACAGCGTGATGCCGATGTCGTCGAGCCCGTTGAGCAGCCGGTAGCGCGTGTAGTCGTCGATGTCGAAGGAATCCTCGATCGCGTCAGGCCCTTCTCCGGCCCTCACGGTGCGGCTCTCGAGGTCGACGGTGACCGTCGTGCCCGGGTGCTCGGCGAGGTGGTCCCAGATCTTCTGCACGACCTTCTCGTCGACCTGCGCCGCCAACAGTCCGGCCTTGCCGGAGTTGCCGCGGAAGATGTCGGCGAAGCGCGAGGAGATGACGGCCCTGAACCCGTAGTTCTGCAGGGCCCACACCGCGTGCTCACGCGACGAGCCGGTGCCGAAGTCGGGTCCGGCGACCAGCACCGACGCCTCGGCGTACTCCGGCTTGTTCAGCACGAAGTCGGGGTCGTTGCGCCAGGCCGCGAAGAGGCCGTCCTCGAAGCCGGTGCGGGTCACCCGCTTCAGGTAGACCGCGGGGATGATCTGGTCGGTGTCGACGTTGCTGCGCTTGAGCGGTACGGCGACACCGGTGTGGGTGGTGAACTTGTCCATGATGCTCAGGCGTCCTTTCCGGCGGTCGCGCTTGCGGAGACCAGGTCGGCGGGGGAAGACAGCGTGCCGCGTACGGCGGTGGCAGCGGCGACGGGGATCGACACGAGGTGCGTGCGACCGCCCTTGCCCTGACGTCCCTCGAAGTTGCGGTTGGACGTCGACGCGCTGCGCTCACCCGGGGTCAACTGGTCGGGGTTCATGCCCAGGCACATGGAGCAACCAGCTCCGCGCCACTCTGCGCCGGCCTCGATGAATACCTTGTCGAGCCCTTCTTCCTGGGCCTGCAGGCGCACCCGCACCGAGCCGGGCACGACGAGCAGACGGGTGCCGTCGGCGACCTTGTGGCCCTTGATGATCTCGGCGGCGAGGCGGAGGTCCTCGATGCGACCGTTGGTGCACGAGCCGACGAACACGGTGTCGACGTGGACCTCGCGCATCGGCGTACCGGCCTCGAGGCCCATGTACTTGAGGGCGTTCTCGGCGGCGACGCGGTCCTGCTCTTCCTCGAACTCCGCGGGGATCGGGACGTTGCCGCCCAGCGGCACGCCCTGGCCGGGGTTCGTGCCCCACGTGACGAACGGCGTCATCTCGGAGGCGTCGAGCACGATCTCCTTGTCGAACTCCGCGTCGTCGTCGGTGACCAGGGTCTTCCAGTGCGCGACCGCGGCGTCCCAGTCGGCACCCTTGGGGGCCTCGGGCTTGCCCTCGATGTAGTCGAAGGTGGTCTGGTCAGGGGCGATCAGGCCGGCCTTGGCACCCCACTCGATCGACATGTTGCAGACCGTCATGCGGCCCTCCATCGAGAGCTCCTCGATGGCCTGGCCGCGGTATTCGACGATGTAGCCCTGGCCACCACCGGTGCCGGTGTGCGTGATCAGGGTGAGCACCATGTCCTTGGCGGTGACGCCCTCGGGCAGCGAGCCGTTGATGGTCACGGCCATCGTCTTCGGCTTGGCCTGCATCAGCGTCTGGGTGGCCAGCACGTGCTCGACCTCCGACGTACCGATGCCGAACGCGATGGCGCCGAACGCGCCGTGGGTGCTGGTGTGCGAGTCGCCGCACACGATGGTCATGCCGGGCTGGGTCAGCCCGAGCTGCGGACCGACCACGTGCACGATGCCCTGCTCGATGTCGCCGAGCGGGTGCAGGCGTACGCCGAACTCCTCGGCGTTCTTGCGCAGGGTGTCGACCTGGGTTTTGGAGACCGGGTCGGCGATCGGCTTGTCCCAGTCGATGGTCGGGACGTTGTGGTCCTCGGTGGCCAGGGTCAGGTCGGGGCGACGCACCTTGCGGCCAGCGAGACGGAGACCGTCGAAGGCCTGCGGCGAGGTGACTTCGTGAATGAGGTGGAGGTCGATGAAGAGGAGGTCGGGTTCTCCTTCAGCACTGCGGACGACATGCTCGTCCCACACCTTCTCCGACAGGGTCTTGCCCATGACTTCCCTCCACGACTTTCTCGAGCGACGTTCCTCAGGTCACAGAGACTAGCTCTTGCATCCCATGATCTGAGACGGCAGTATTGCCATATGGACAACTCTAGCGGAGTCGGCGTTCTCGACAAAGCCGCCCTGGTGCTCGCCGCACTGGAGGCCGGCCCGGCCACCCTTGCGGGACTGGTCGCAGGCACAGGGCTGGCACGACCGACGGCGCACCGCCTGGCCGTGGCCCTCGAACACCACCGCCTGGTGGCCCGCGACATGCAGGGCCGCTTCGTCCTCGGACCGCGCCTGGCCGAGCTCTCCGCCGCCGCCGGCGAGGACCGCCTGCTCGCCGCGGCCGGTCCGGTCCTGGCCCGCCTGCGCGACATCACCGGCGAGTCCGCACAGCTGTGGCGCCGTCAGGGTGAGCACCGCGTCTGCGTCGCTGCCGCCGAGCGTCCCAGCGGCCTGCGCGACACCATCCCGGTCGGCTCGCAGCTGACCATGCGCGCGGGTTCCGCCGCCCAGGTGCTGCTGGCCTGGGAGGACCCCGAGCGCATGCACCGCGGCCTGCAGAACGCGGCGTACTCCGCCACCGCCCTCTCGGGCATCCGGCGCCGAGGCTGGGCGCAGTCGGTCGGCGAGCGCGAGCAGGGGGTGGCCTCGGTCTCCGCACCGGTGCGCTCCCCCAGCGGCAAGATCATCGCGGCGGTGTCCGTCTCCGGCCCGCTCGAGCGGCTTTCCCGTCAGCCCGGCCGGATGCACGCACCCGCTGTCATTGCCGCCGCCGAGCGGCTCTCCGAGTCACTCCGCCGCGCCGCCGCCGAGTGACCACGAACCGTGCATTCTTGATGCGCGAGCCGTGGATTGTTGCGCTTCGAACCGTGGGTTCTTGATGACTGTGCCGCCACCGCGACACTCGAGCATCACCCTGTAGGCCAGCTCGAGAGTGCCAGCAGACTGGCTCACAACAGGCGGTGGATCTCGTCGGCGAAGGCCGCGTGCACGGCCTCGGACGGATGGAACCCGTCAGAGGCGAACGGCCTCTCGACGTCGAAGGCGGGACCGTTCAGGGGCAGGTGCTGAACGCTCGGGTACGACGACACGATCGACCGTCCGGCGCGGTCGAGTGCCCGTGAACGCAGGCCCATCACCGAACGCAGCGGTCGCGGCAGACGCGTGAACATCGACATGTCCGGCACCCCGAGGAGCACGACCTGGGCGCGCGGCGCCGTACGGCTGAGGGCGTCGAGCAGGGCAGTGAGCTCAGCGCGCCAGCGTCGCGTGGAGTGCAGCCCCTTCGCATCGTTGACACCCACCGACAGCACCACGACGTCGGCGGAGGCGAGCTCCGGCGCACGTGAATCGACCAGGTCGAGCACACCGCCCGCGGTCAGGCCTGACTGCGCCACCACCGCGCGTCGTACGGCGTGACCGTCCGAGAGCAGGACGGCCAGCCGACCCGCGAGCGTGGCGTCGTGGTGGGCGATCCCGACACCGGCAGCCACGGAGTCACCGAGCACCACCAGATGCAGCGGTGCACCGGAGAAAGGACCACGGGTGTCCTCGAGACCGTCGGCCTCGGGCAGTCGCTCGATGGTGCGCCGGGCGCTGACGCCCTGCACGGCGACGAGTCCGACCGCACCGGCGACCAGGGACAGGGGCACGAGCAGCAGCCGGACAGCCCCCATCAGAAGAGGGCCTCCTGCTCGATGTCGAGCAGCGTCTGCTTGCGCTCCACTCCCCCGGCGTAGCCGGTGAGCGAGCCGTCCGCACCGATCACCCGATGGCACGGGATGACAATCGGGATCGGGTTGCGCCCGTTGGCCAGACCGACCGCGCGCGATGCCGCGTTCGTGTGGCCCAGGCGATGCGCGATCTGACCGTACGACGCGGTCTCTCCGTGCGGGATCAGCTGGAGCTCCTTCCAGACCCGCTGCTGGAACTCGGTGCCGTGCGGGGCCAGGGGAAGGTCGAAGTCGGTCAGGTCGCGAGCGAAGTACGCCGTCAGCTGCCGGATCGTCTCGACGAGCACCGGGTGGTCGTCATCGCGGGCACCGAGAGGTCGCCCGTCACTGGGCTGGCGGAACGGCGAGAACTCGATCGCCGACACCGCGCCCTCGCGTTCGATGATGCGCAGCTCGCCCACGGGCGAATCCATCAGGGTCCACATGTCAGTTCATCTCCTCTGGGTGGGCGAGCGAACGCCACAGGTACATCAGTGCATAGGAGCGCCACGGGCGCCATGGTTCCGCGATGCCGTCGGCGTCCTTCGGGTCGGCGCCGAGGCCGGCCAGCGCATGGCGCACGGCCACGTCGGTAGGCAGGAACACGTCGGGATCGCCCAACGCCCGCATCGCTATGTAGTCGGCCGTCCACGGCCCGATGCCGGGCACGGCCAGGAGCCCACGGCGTACGTCGGCGCGGTCGGCCCGGCGGTCGAGGCTCACCCGGCCGTCGGCCAGGGAAGCGCACAGTTCGGTGAGCGCTCGACCCCGGGCGCGGGGCATCGGCAGGTCCTCGGGATCGAGCGCCGCCAACGCAGTGGCCGTCGGGAACAGGGTCGTGAGTCCGTCGGACCCCAGCTCGTCGGGCAGCGGCACACCGTGGGCCGCGGCCAGTCGGCCGGCCACGGTTCGGGCCCCGGCGACACTCACCTGCTGGCCCAGGACCGCGCGGACGGCGATCTCGTCGCCGTCGACGTGACCGGGCACCCGGAGTCCGGGCAACGCGCGGACCAGGGCACCGACCAGCGGGTCCTCGACCAGTTGGTCAGCGACCGCCATCGGGTCGCAGTCGGCGTCGAGCAGCCGGCGGACGCGCTCGACGGCAGCTGACGTGTCGCGCAGGTCGGCCAACCGGAACGTCGCCGACACCAGCGCGATGCCTCCCTCGTCGACGGCGTCGTCGAGCTCGAGGTGCACGGTGCCGGGTCCGTAGGGCAACGCCAGCGCCCGGGCATACCACCCGTCGCCGACCGCCTCGACGCCCGGAATCGCTCGCAGGGCAAGGAAGTCGAGCAACGCGCGTCCCGCGAACGGCGTACGCACGGCCAACCGCATCGACAGCTGTCCGGCCGCTCCGCGGGAGGGCGTACGACGACCGCGCAGGTCGGTCGGCGACGACGCATAGACCTCGCGGATCGTGTCGTTGAACTGGCGGATGCTGGAGAACCCGGCGGCGAACGCGACGTCCGCGAACGTCATCGTCGTCGTCTCGACGAGGATCCGCGCGGTCTGCGCGCGGCGGGCCCTGGCCAGGGCGAGGGGGCCGGCACCGAGCTCGGCGTTGAGGATGCGGGTCAGGTGTCGCGAGGTGTATCCCAGCGACGTGGCGAGCCCCTCGACGCCGTCGCGGTCGACCACGCCGTCGGCGATGAGACGCATCGCGCGACCGGCCACGTCGGCGGCGACATCCCAGTCAGGACTGCCCGGAGTGGCATCGGGAAGGCAGCGCTTGCAGGCCCGGAAGCCCGCCGACTGTGCAGCGGCGGCGGTCGGGAAGAACGAGACGTTCTTCGAGGCCGGGGTGCGCGCCGGGCACGAGGGGCGGCAGTAGATGCCGGTCGTGTGCACCGCCGTGTAGAACACCCCGTCGAAGCGGCGGTCCTTGCTCTTCACGGCCCGGTAGCAGGCCTCGGTGTCGGTGAACATGGCTCCATCCTGCCGCACCCACGAAGCCCGTTCTAGCGGAAATCAGACACGGCCATCGGGAGCGAGCTCGCGACGGGTCGAGCAGAACTCACGACGGGTCGATCAGAACTCACGACAGGTCGATGTGTGAACGGAGCTCGGCCCGCGTGTGGATGCCGAGCTTCATGTAGACGTGCCGCAGGTGGTACTCCACGGTCTTCGGGCTGAGGAACAACGCCGCCGCCGCTTCACGGGTGGTGCGGCCGGCGCCGAGCAGACCGGCGATCTGCAGCTCCTGCGGGGTGAGCAGGTCGATGCTCCGGTCTCCGCGACGATGTGGCTGCTCCCCCGTGGCCTCGAGCTCGGCCGCTGCCTGCTCGGCCCACGGCCCGGCACCCAGCTCCTCGAACGTCGCCAGCGCCTCCCGAAGGACCGGCCGCGCGGCCACCCTGCGCCGAGACCGGCGGTGCCAGGACCCCACCGCCAGTTGGGTCCTGGCTCGCTCGAAGAGGTCGGGGCTGCCGTCGTGCAGGGACAGCGCCGCGTCGAAGTGTACGGACGCCCCGCCCCCTGCCAGCAGCGCCAAGGTGCGCTCCGCACGCGCGATCGCCCACGGTTGCCCCTTCGCCAGCGCCCGGGACCGATACACGGCGGCGATCTCCCCGGCCTCGGCCGCCCGACCGAGCCGGACCAGCGCTTCGGCCCGTTCTGGTCCCGGGGACAGGTCGACGTCCAGCAAGCCGATCCGCGACAACAGGGACTCGAGCGCCTCGAAGTGGCCGAGCGCCTCGTGGGCGCGCCCGGCCCCGAGGGCGAGGTCTCCCAGCGCGGACAACGCCCAGGCACGCGCCAACGCAATGCCGTGTCCATCGGCCAGTGTGCTGGCCTCGTCGGCGTCACGACGGCAGTCGTCCGCCTGCCCCATCCGGGCCGACAGCCAGGCGCGACCGGCCAGCGACATCGCCAGGTCGGTGGTCTGCCCCGACTCACGGGCCAGCGCCACCGCCTCGTGGTAGACCGCCAGGGCACTCGACCACCGGTCGGTGGTGGCGTGGTCGCGGGCCACGTGGAAGAGCAGGGTGGGCAGCGTCCCCAACGCACACCTGTCGCGCAGCTCCTGCACGACGTGGTCGACCAGGTCCCGTCCGGTGCTCGACTCACGCAGGAACAAGGAGCCCAACACCATCCACCCGGGGCGACGCAGGTCGTCGCTCCACCAGGTGCCCTGCTCCAGCTCCTCGACCGCCGAGCGGATCAGCTCGATGCCCGGCTCACCGGCGAGCACCCGCGCCATGCCGATCGTCATCCGGCCACGCACTCCGACGTACGTCGACGTCACCGAGTCCAGGAGCGCCTCGAGCCGGGTGGCTGCGGCAAGTCCCTCCGCGGTCGCGCCCAAAAGGAAGCACGCGTTGATCTGGTCGGCAGCCAGCATCGCGGCCGCATCGGGGTCGGTGACGGCGAGGGCGAGGCTGGCCCGACGCAGGAGCGTCCCGGCCAGATCGAGCGAGCCGGCCCGCATCTCCAGGTTGCCGCGCACACCGTCCACCGCGGCACCCAGCTCCGAGCCCGGAGCCACCTCGGAGGCGTGCTCGAGCAGGGTCTCTGCCCGAGCCAACTGCCCGGCCAGCCACGCCGCCTCCCCCGCAAGGAGCAGTCGCTGAGCCGTCGCCCGCACGCTCCCGCTCAGTGCCGCTGCCCGCTCGTACGCCGTGGCCGCGACCGAGTGGGCGCCCCGGCCGGCCGCCCGGCTGCCCACCTCGGCCAGCAGGTCACCGACGTGTTCGTCGACGCCGATCACGGTCTCGCTGAGATGCCAGGCCCTCCGGTCGGGGTCCGACTGGGGCTGGGAGTGCGCGACAGCCAGATGGGCACTCCTCCGCTCTGCCGGCGAGGCGGCCCCATAGGCACTGGAGCGCACGAGCGGATGGCGGAACGTGATGCCGCCGGACGAGAGGGCGACGAGTCCGACCTCCTCCGCGGCGGTCAGGTCACCGATGCTCGTGCCCAGCTCAGTGAGCGCACGACCGACCACGGCGGCGTCGGCTTCGGCGATCGAGGCGATCAGGAGCGCCGTCCTCGTGCGGGCGGGCAGGGCGAGGACCCGCCGTCCGAACTCACCCAGCAGCCGGTCCGGCACGGTCAGGGGCGTGGTCGGCGCCAACCGGTCGATCGCATCGACCTCCTCCGCCAGCTCCACGACGGCGAGCGGGTTCCCCGCGGTAGCCCGGTGCACCCGGGCGACGGTGTCGGGTGCCACGGGAGCGTTCGCGGAGTCGGCGAGCAGCCGCGCCACGGACTCGGGCGGCAGCCCTTCGAGCTCCAGGCGTGGAAGGTCGGAGTCGAAGACCGGTGTGCCCGTGGTGGGTCGCGTCGCCACCACGACCGCGATCGGGTCGGCCATCAGTCGGCGGCTGGCGAAGACGAGGGCCTCCGCCGAGGGATGGTCGAAGAAGTGGGCGTCGTCGACGAGCAGGAGCAGGGGCTCCTCCTCCGCACAACGGCTGAGCAGTCCCAGGGTGGCTGCACCGACCGCGAACCTGTCCCCCGCCGTACCCTCGCGCAGTGCCAACGCCACCTCCAGGGCCGTGGCCTGGGGACCCGGCAGGGCCGGGAGCAGGTCGAGCAACGGCAGCAGGAGCTGGTGCAGTCCCGCGAACGCGAGACCGCTCTCCGACTCCACCCCGTCAGCCTTCAGGATGCGCACCGACTCGGCCTTGTCGGCCAGGTTGCGCAGCAGCGTCGACTTGCCGATCCCCGGCTCGCCCGTCACGACGAGTACGCCGCTCTGCTGGATCCGGGCGCCGCCGACCAGCCTGTCCAGGGCCAGGATCTCGGCGTCGCGCCCGACCAGCATCTTCTGATCGTACGGACACCAACGCTAGCGAGTGATTCCAAGGGGTGCCGGATCAGCGAGCGGTGCATCCGCGCCCGATCCGGCAAGGCGGACGAGCGAAGGCGGGACGGAGTCCCGTCGAGTCGAGGACAACGCCGCCGGTCGGGATGCGGGGCATCGCGCGCCCGGCACTTCCCCTTGGAATCACTCGCTAGGTGGGTCACCGGATTCGGAGCGGCCACGTCCGGCGTCACTGTGGTCGGCACATCCACCACCGGAGGAGCACCGACATGAGCACCATCGACCAGACCCCCGCCAGCACCGCCGTCGACCCCGACAAGCTGATGGCCTTCGTCTTCCGCGCCGTCGAGGAGGTGGGCGCCGGCCTCAACGGCGCCCTCGTCGTGATGGGCGACCAGCTCGGCTACTACCGGAGCCTCGCCGATCACGGGCCGACCACCGCGGCCGAGCTGGCCGAGCGCACCGGCACGGAGCCGCACTACGCCCGCGAGTGGCTCAACTGCCAGGCCGCCGGCGCCTACGTCACCTACGACCCCGACACCGGGCGCTACACGCTCCCGCCCGAACAGGCGGTGGCGATGACCGACAGTGAGAGTCCGGCGTACCTCCCGGGGCTGTTCCAGACCGCGCACGGCTCGATCCGCGACGCGCACCTGATCGTCGAGGCCGCGCGCAACGGCGACGGCTTCGGCTGGGGCGAGCACAACGGCGACGTGCACGTCGGGTGCGAGCGGTTCTTCCGCCCGGGGTACGTCGCCAACCTCGTCGGCGCCTGGTTGCCCGCACTCGAGGGCGTCGTACCGCGTCTGGAGGCCGGAGCGACCGTCGCCGACATCGGTTGCGGGCACGGCGCCTCGACGATCCTGATGGCCCAGGCGTTCCCCAGATCGAGCTTCGTCGGCTCCGACTACCACGCCGGGTCGATCGAGACCGCCCGCTCGCGGGCCGAGGACGCCGGTGTCGGCGACCGGGTCTCCTTCGTCACCGACGACGCGCGGGCCGTGGACGGTGGCTTCGACCTCGTCACCACGTTCGACTGCCTGCACGACATGGGTGACCCCGTGGGGGCGGCCCGCAACATCCGGCGCACCATCAAGGACGACGGCACCTGGATGATCGTCGAACCGGCCGCCGGCGACCACGTCGAGGACAACCTCAACCCGGTCGGCCGCGCCTACTACGGCTTCTCGACCCTGCTGTGCACGCCGTCGTCGCTGGCCCAGGACGTCGGTCTCGGACTCGGTGCCCAGGCCGGCCCGGCCCGGATCAGGGACGTCGTGACCACCGCCGGGTTCACGCAGTTCCGGGTGGCCGCCGAGACGCCGTTCAACAAGGTGTACGAGGTGCGGCCCTGATGGGTCTGGCAGGCCCGCTCGTGCGGGAGCACGATGGGGAGATGGTGCAGGAGCAGCGCCGTGCCCGGTCACCCGACCGGACCGGAACCGTGGTGAGGGACGGGGTGTCCCTCGCCTGGGAGGTGTACGGCGACGGGCCGGTCACGGTGCTGCTGATGCCCACCTGGTCGATCATCCCGTCGAGGTTCTGGAAGCTGCAGATCCCATACCTGGCGCGGCATTTCCGGGTGGTCACCTTCGACGGTCGCGGGAGCGGACGCTCCGGGCGGCCGTCGGGCGCGGCGGCGTACGCGAACCTCGAGTACGCCGCCGACACGGTCGCGGTGATGGACGCCACCGACACGGACTCCGCCGTTCTGGTCGCCCTGTCGTGTGCCGTGACCTGGTCGGTGCACGTGGCGGCCGACCATCCCGAGCGGGTCCGTGGCCTGTTCGCGATCGCCCCGTCGTGCGGGTTGGCGGTGGCCGACCCCGCCCGCGAACGGTTCGCCTGGGACCAGCGGCACGACACGACCGACGGGTGGGCGGCGTACAACAAGCACATCTGGCTGGAGGGCGACTACGACGGCTTCCGCCGTTTCTTCTTCGAGCAGATGTTCTCGGAGCCGCATTCCACCAAGCAGATCGAGGACTGCCTGCTGTGGTCCGCCGACATCACCGCACAGGGCCTCTGCGACACGACCGCCGGGCGCCTGGGGCTGGAGGGCGCGGTCAACGAGCCGCTGGAGCCGGTCTGCGCCCGGGTCACCTGTCCGGTCGCCGTGGTGCACGGCGACCATGACCGGATCCGGCCGTGGGGTGTCGGGAAGCGGCTGGCCGAGCTCACGGGTGGCTCGTTCACCCTTCTGGAAGGCGTGGGCCACGGTCCGCCGGGCCGGCAGCCCGTGCTGGTCAACACGATGGTCCGCGCGTTCGTCGAAGGGCTCGGCCGTCCGCCTGTACGACGTACGTGGCAGCGCGCGCTCGACCGGCCGCGCCGGGTGCTCTACCTGAGCTCGCCGATCGGGCTCGGTCACGCCCGGCGCGACGTCGCCATCGCCGAGGAGCTCCGCCGATGCTGCCCCGGCCTGCAGGTCGACTGGCTGGCCCAGCATCCCGTCACGACGGTTCTCGAGGCCGCCGGCGAACGCATCCACCCGGCCTCGCAGTGGCTGCTCAACGAGTCGACCCACATCGAGGAGGAGGCCGGCGAGCACGACCTCCATGCCTTCCGCACCATCCGCCGGATGGACGAGATCCTGGTCAACAACTTCATGGTCTTCGACGACGTCGTGGGTGAGGAGCACTACGACCTCGTGGTCGGCGACGAGGCGTGGGACGTCGACCACTTCCTCCACGAGAACCCTGAGCGCAAGCGGTTCGCCTACGCCTGGATGACGGACTTCGTGGGGTGGTTGCCGATGCCGGACGGTGGCGAGGAGGAGGCCCGCCTGACCAGCGACCACAACGCGGAGATGATCGAGCAGCGGGCCAGGTTCCGACAGCTGCGCGACCGGTCGGTGTTCGTCGGCAACCCCTCCGACATCGTCGACGGTGCGTTCGGTCCGGGCCTGCCGAGGATCCGTGAGTGGACCGAGCAGAACTTCGACTTCGCGGGCTACGTGACGGGATTCGAGGCACCGACCCGGCCGGAGACCGAGCGGCTGAGGCGATCGCTGGGCTACCGGCCGGAGCACAAGCTGTGCGTGGTGACGGTCGGCGGCTCCGGCGTCGGTGGACCCTTGCTGCAACGGGTCCTGGACGCGGCGCCACTGGCCCGGCGACTGCTGCCCGAGCTGCGGTTCCTCGTGGTCTGCGGGCCGCGGATCGACCCCGCCTCGCTCCCCCGCCGCACCGGAGTACGGGTTCGCGGCTACCTGCCGCGACTCCACGAGCATCTGGCCGCCGCCGACGTCGCCGTGGTCCAGGGCGGCCTGACCACGTGCATGGAGCTGGCCTCGGCCCGGACCCCGTTCCTCTACGTCCCGCTGGAGCACCACTTCGAGCAGAACTTCCACGTCCGGCACCGCCTGGAGAGGTACGGCGCGGGCCGGCACCTGTCGTACGGCGAGGCGTCCGATCCGGGCTTCCTGGCAGAGGCGATCGTCAAGGAGCTGCTGGTCGAGCCGCACGTGCTGCCGGTGGAGTCCGACGGTGCCGCGCGGGCCGCCGCAATGCTCGCCGAGCTCCTCTGACCGACCTGTCGCCAGTTCTCGTTGACCTGTCGCCAGTTCTCGTTGACCCGTCGTGAATTCGAGAACTCACGACGGGTCGACCCGAACTCACGACGGGTCGACCCGAACTGGCGACGGGTCAACGGGGGTGGTAGCGACGTTCGGGGCGGCCGGCACCGCCGTACCTCAGCCGCACGTCGAGCTGGCCGGTGAGCGCGAAGTACTCCAGGTAGCGGCGTGCCGAGACCCGTGAGATGCCGACCGCCTCGGCGCACTCCGCGGCCGAGAGGTCGCCGCGCTCGCGCAGCGCGGAGAGCACGCTGTCGGCGGTCTCCGGGCTCAGGCCCTTGGGCAAGGCCGAGGACCGGGCGGAGGCCACCGGGGAGAACACCGCATCGATGTCCTCCTGGTCGGCGGCGGTGTCGTCGGTCAACGCCCGTTGGGCCGAACGGAAGGCCTCGAGTCGCACCCGCAGGTCGTCGTACCCGAACGGCTTGACGAGGTAGTGCGCGGCGCCGTTGGCCGCGGCCGCGCGCACCGTGTCGGCCTCCCGTGCCGCGGTCACCATCACGACGCCGACGTCGTTGCCGCCACCGCGGAGCGTGCGCAGCACGTCGATGCCGGTCATGTCGGGCAGGTGCACGTCGAGCAGCACCAGCTCGGGGGCGAGGCGCTCGATCTCGGCCAGCGCGGAGGCACCGGTCGCGGCGACCCCGACCACCTGGAAGCCGTCGGTGCGCTCCACGAACTTCGTGTGGATCGAGGCGACCATGAAGTCGTCGTCGACGATCAGCACCGTCACGTCGGCGTCACTCATGCCAAGTCCCTCATGTTCTGGCTTCCAGCGGCAGTCGGGCGGTGAAGACCGCGCCCTCGTCATTGTGCACCGAGACCATGCCGCCGCGTCTCTCGCACACCACCTGCACGAGGGCGAGCCCGACTCCGCGACCGCTCGCGTCGCTGGGTTTCGTGGAGTAGCCGCGGCGGAAGATCTCGGTCGTGTCGGTGACGCCGGGGCCGGTGTCGGCGACCTGCACGAGCACCACGGCGTCGTCGAGCAGGACGTGTACGTCGACCCGCCGACCCCCCGACGCGACCGTGGCGTCGACCGCATTGTCGACGAGGTTGCCGAGCACCGTGCCGACATCGGCGGAGAGGTCGGGGTCCAGGCGCGGCAGCGACGAGTCGCCGGCCAGCACCATCGTCACACCACGCTCGGCGGCGAGGCTGGACTTCGCGATCAGCAGTGCGGCCACCGCCGGGTCGTCGACCCGCTTGGTCACGAACTCGCTGATCTCCGCGCGCTTGCGGGTGAGGTTGCCGATCAGCGCCGACACCTCGGCGTACTCCTCGAGCTGGACCAGCCCGGAGATCGTGTGCAGCTGGTTGTTGAACTCGTGGGTCTGCGCCCGCAGGGTCTCGGTGATCGACTCGCGGGCGCTCAGCTCGCTCTGCATGGCCAGCAGCTCGGTGCGGTCGCGCAGTGTGGTCACCGTGCCGACCTGGCGCCCCTGCTCCATCACGCGGTTGCGGTTGAGCACGATCACACGACCGCCCACGACCAGCACCTGGTCGTGCACGTCGTCGGTGCCCTCGAGGGCCGCCCGCACGTGCTCGTCGAGCGACAGGTCCGCCACCCGTGTGCCCTCGTCGGCCCGGTCGATGCCGAGCAGCTCGCGGGCACTGTCACTGAGCACCGTCATCGTGCCGTCGGGTGCCACCACGACCACGCCCTCGCGGATCGAGTGCAGCACCGCCTCGCGCTGGTCGGCGAGCGCGGCGATCTCGACCGGCTCCAGGCCACGGGTGCGCCGCTTGATCAGGCGGGAGAGCAACCACGCACCCAGAAGCCCGACGGCCAGGCCGATGCCCAGGAAGCGCGCCAGGTCCGGCAGCCAGCGGTCGACCCGGTCGGCCAGTGTGGGGTAGGGCTCGGAGACCATCACGATGCCGACGACCCGGGGCGGCTTGTTCTGGGCCCGCGGCGGCACGAACACGACCGGCACCTGGGCGGCGAACGCGCGCTTGCCGTCGACGGTCACGTCGCCGGTCCACATGCGCATCTCCTGTACGTCGGAGTGGTCGAGGTCGAGCTGCCGTCCGACGTCGTCGGGGTCGACCGACATCACGATCGTGCCGTCCGGGCCGGCGAGTGCGACGTACGTCGCGGCGTTGCGCGACTGCGTGGTGGCGACGTAGCCGGCCAGCGACTCGAAGATGTCGCCACTGGTCAGGCTGCTGCGGATCGGCTCCAGGTTGGCCAGCTGCTGGGCGGACGCGCGCAGCGTCGTACCCCGGTCGTCACGGAACTCCGAGTCGCTCTGCCGGGTCAGCACGACGGCCGCGAAGGCCAGCACGACGAGCAGCACCATCAGCTGGAGGGCGAGGAACTGGCCGGCCAGGCTCAGCCGGATGCGTCCGCGTCGGACTGGTGACCACAAGTTCCACAACCTCCTTTGGTTCCGCAAGGGTGACGCCCGCCACATCATTCACCACTATCGGGTTGTCCCATTCTCTCGCCCATCGAAGGAGCTGTGATGTCGTCCCGCTCCACGACAACCCGCTGCGTGGCCGGCCTCGTGCTGGCCATGGTCGGCATGTTCGCCACCGGGTGTGGGGTCACCCGCGGTGACCCCTCCAAGGACATGACCATGCTGATCCCCAACGCCCCCGGCGGCGGCTACGACCAGACCGGCCGTGCCGCGGTCGCCGCGATGGAGGCCCAGGACATCACCGGTGGCACCTTCGAGGTGCACAACATCATCGGCGCCGGCGGCACCGTCGCCTTCTCACAGCTGATGCGCTCCGACGACGACCACACCATGTTGACCGTCGGGCTCGGCGTGGTCGGGTCGGCGTACTCCTTCGGCCTCGACGACAAGCTGCAGGACGCCACGCCCCTGGCCCAGCTGATCGAGGACCAGGAAGGAGTCCTGGTGCCGGCCTCGTCGCCGTACAAGACGATCGACGACTTCCTCGAGGACTGGAAGAAGCACCCCGACAGCATCGCGGTCGGCGGCGGCTCCTCCCCCGGCGGCCCGGACCACCTCTTCCCGATGCAGCTGGCCGAAGCGGTCGGCATCGAGCCGCGGGACGTGCGCTACGTCCCCTACGACGGCGGCGGACCGCTGACCAGTGCCCTGCTCGGAAAGAAGATCAAGGTCGGCTTCTCCGGCCTCGGCGAGTTCGAGGGGCAGATCGAGGAGGGCGAGCTGCGGGTCCTGGCCGTCTCCGGCGAGGAGCGGCTGGACGGCGAGCTGTTCAGCAAGTTCCCCACCCTCAAGGAGTCGGGCGTCGACCTGGTCTTCACCAACTGGCGCGGAGTGCTGGCGCCGCCCGGCATCTCGGACAAGCGTCGCGACGAGATGATCGCCTACCTCGAGGAGATGCATGACAGCCCCGAGTGGCAGAAGGCGCTCAAGGACAACAAGTGGATCGACGAGTTCAAGACCGGTGACGAGTTCGAGACCTTCCTCGAGGAGCAGAACACCCGTGTCGACGACACCATGAAGGAGTTGGGACTGTGAGCACGCAGACAGTCGACCCGGCCGCACCGGCGGCCACGTCTCAGGACCGGGCGCAGTACGGCGTCGCCGCCCTGCTGTTCGCGATCGGCGCCTACACGCTCTACGACGCGACCACGCTGACGGTCGGGTTCGCCGACCCGGTCGGGCCGAAGATGTTCCCCTACGCCATCGGCGGGGCGATGGTCGTGCTGTCGCTGCTGCTGGTCGTCGCGACCGCCCGCGGCGACAAGCCCGAGGCCGAGGGCGGTGAGGACGTCGACCTGACGCATCCCGCCGACTGGCTGACGGTCGCGAAGCTGATCGGCGTCCTGCTGATCACCATCGCCACGGTGAACTGGCTCAGCTGGGCCATCTCGGGCGCCTTCCTCTTCGCCGGCGCCGCCTGGTCGCTGGGCAGCCGCACCCTGATCCGCGACATCCTCGTCGGGATCGTGATGTCGGTCGGCAGCTGGTACGGCTTCTACGTCGGGCTGGGCATCCCGCTCACCCCCGGCATCCTGGACGGGATCCTCTGATGGACAACCTCGGACTGCTCGCGGACGGCCTCGGCGCCGCCCTCACCCCTGAGAACCTCATGTACGCCGCCATCGGCGTTCTGCTCGGCACCTTCGTCGGCGTGCTCCCCGGCATCGGCCCGGCCATGGCCGTCGCCCTACTGCTGCCCGTCACGTTCGGCCTCGAGCCCACGCAGGCGTTCATCATGTTCGCCGGCATCTACTACGGCGGCATGTACGGCGGCTCGACGACCTCGATCCTGCTGAACACGCCGGGTGAGTCCTCATCGGTGATGACGGCGATCGAGGGCAACAAGATGGCCAAGAAGGGCCGGGCCGCCCAGGCCCTGGCCACCGCGGCCATCGGCTCCTTCATCGCCGGCACGATCGGCACCCTGCTGGTCGTGTTCTTCGCCCCGATCCTGGCCGACGTGGCGGTGACCATCGGCGCCCCGTCGTTCTTCGCCATCATCGTCTTCGCGATGGTGCTGGTGACCAGCCTGCTCGGTGACGCCCGGCTGCGCGGCTTCATCTCGCTCTTCCTCGGCCTCACGTTCGGCCTGGTCGGCATGGACCTCAACACCGGCCAGCCGCGGCTCACGTTCGGTCGCCCCGAGCTCGGTGACCGGCTCGACATCGTGATCGTCGCGGTGGGCATCTTCGCCCTCGGCGAGGCACTCTGGGTCGCTGCGCACCTGCGCCGCAAGCCGCTGGAGATCATCCCGGTCGGCCAGCCGTGGATGGGCAAGGACGACTGGGGTCGCTCCTGGAAGCCGTGGCTGCGCGGCACCGCGATCGGCTTCCCGTTCGGCGCCATCCCGGCCGGTGGCGCGGAGACGCCGACCTTCCTCTCCTACATCCTCGAGCGGAAGCTGGCCCGGAAGAAGGACGAGTTCGGCCACGGGGCGATCGAAGGCGTTGCCGGTCCGGAGGCGGCCAACAACGCCTCTGCCGCCGGCACGTTCGTCCCGCTCCTGGCGATGGGCATCCCGGTCACGGCCACCTCGGCGGTGATGCTCGCGGCGCTGACGTCGTACGGCATCCAGCCCGGGCCGCAACTGATGACCGACCAGGCCGACCTGGTCTGGACGCTGCTGGCCAGCCTCCTGATCGGCAACGCCCTGCTGCTGGTGCTGAACCTGCCGCTGGCTCCCCTGTGGGCCAAGCTGCTGGCGATCCCCCGCCCGTACCTCTACTCGGGGATCCTGTTCTTCGCCTCGCTCGGTGCGTACGCCGCCAGCCAGCGCGCGTTCGACATCTTCCTGCTGCTGGTCTTCGGGATGGTCGGCTTCATGATGCGGCGCTTCGCCTTCCCGGTTCTGCCGCTGATCATCGGTGTCATCCTCGGGCCGCTGATGGAGACCCGGTTCCGCGAGGCGCTGGCCATCTCCGGTGGCGACCTCTCGGCGCTGTGGAGCGAGAACCTGGCGATCGTGCTCTACGTGCTGGCCGCCCTGGTGATCATCGTGCCGATGGTGACGAAGCGCCGGCGTCCCGCCTCCGGCGACGACGTCACGGGCGGACCGGGAGGCAGGTCCGACGACGGATCGGACGCTGTTGACGCAACTGACGAGGAGAAGGAGCTGGTGCAGCGATGAGCACGACGATCGTGGTCGGCTGGACGCCCGACGAGTACGGCGAGGTGGCGGTGGAGCGGGCGCTCGACGAGGCCAGGCTCCGCGACGCAGACCTCGTCCTGGTCAACGGCAGCCGGGGAGACGCCTACGTCGACGAGCACTTCGCGACCGCCAAGCAGCTGGCCGAGCTCGAGCAGCGGCTGGCCGGGTCGGGAGTGGTCCACGAGGTGCGCCAGAAGGTCGGCACCGACGTGGCCGAGGCGATCCTGGCCGTCGTCGACGAGACCAGGGCCGACCTGGTGGTGCTCGGGATCAAGCGACGCAGCCCGGTCGGCAAGCTGCTGATGGGCAGTGTCGCGCAGAAGGTGCTGCTGGGTGCCGAGTGCGCCGTACTCACGGTGAAGCCGCCGCGCTGAGCCTTCGCCTGTGACCGGTCGGCGACCCGGATCGTGCTCCTGCATGATCCGGGTCGCCGTTTCTCGATTTCCGGTGTCGCAGCTCGACACCTGCACGATCGCGGTCGTTCGGGCCGTCTGCAGCGCCTTCCCGGGGACCCGTCGCTGTGCCAGTCTTCGGTCATGGTGGACAACCCGATCGAGCTGCTGACCAAGTCGCAGCGCGCCGCGCTCAAGATGACGTCGGCAACCTTCAACGCCCTGCTCGACGCCGGCCGCAGCGGCGCCGCGGCACCGGAGCTCGTGCTCACCCAGGTCACCGACCTGCTCGGCGCCGTCGGCGACCTGGCCAGCGCCACGGCCCAACCGCTGCAGGACTTCGTGACACGCCAGCGCGAGCTCGCCGACACGATGGCCGGACTGGCGAAGCTGCACGCCGACATGGCCGAGCTCGTGGCCGCCGTGGCGCAACGGCATGCCGACGTGGTCGAAGCGATGGAGCGGCTCAGCGCACCCGTGCTCGGGCTGGCCGGCGCCACGTCGACGGCGACGGCGACGCCGAAGGCCGACTAGGGCGGTCCTCCGGACGTCCTGCACATCGGCCACTCCGAGGACCACCACGCAGGACGTTGCTCGCCGGCGGCCTCGAGGTGTTCCCTCGCCACGAGGGGTGGCGACCTTCGCCCTGCTCAGAGGCCGGCGCGATTGGCTGGAGGAAGCTGAGGGAACGGAGGCTGGTCGATGCCGAGCGCTCCTGTGCACGCCGTCGGCCGCGCCTGCAGGAACACACCGACGCGATGAGTCTTCTTCTTCAGGGCATGCTTCATGGCGCTGGCATGCCCTCCCGGCCTGTAGGCAAAGACCTGGGCGAGTTCGTAGGTCTTCCACAGGCTGATCGAGGTGTGTTCGAACGGAAGCTGCGCAGAGATGTCGACGCTGCCGCGATGTCCGGGGTGGTGGGCGGCACGGCTGGCCGCGTGCACGTTGTTCCGCACGAACGTGATCAGTTCGCCGCGCCGCAGTATGCCGTGGACGATGGCGACCATCGGCTCATCCTTCTCCAGTGGCTGCGCGCCGTCGGCTCGGGGCTCCCATCCGTGCCAGTTGTCGCGCTGGACTCGGAGTCGATTCTCACCCGCACGATTTCACCGTCGAGGCTGAACCGGTCCGGGCCGTCGATGGCGCGCCGGAGCGGGCCGGCAAAGGCGGCCTCGGCCGCCTCGGGCGACTCCCAGGCGGCGACGAGCGCGCATCCGCCCGGCAGCAGCCCGGGCGGAACCGTGTGGGTCGCGTTGTTGGAGTAGTTCACGCTCGCCCCGCGCAGTCCCTCGATGCCACCGCCCAGGACGCGCCGCAGGTTGCGACGCCACCTGATCCGCCCACCCGCAGGGCGATCGAAGGCGTCGACCGTCACGAAGTCCGGGTTGCTCATCAGGCGGCCAGGAACGCGAGGACTGCCGGCACGAACTTCTCATGGTGCTGGAAGACGCCACCATGTCCCGAGTTGGGATAGACGATCAGTCTGGCGTCCGGCAGGCGTCGGGCCATGTCTGCGGAGTGCTCACTCGCGACCATCAGGTCGTGATCGCCGTTGGCGACGAGGACCGGGACCGTGATGGTGGACAGGTCGTCGGGGGCGTGCATTCCACCGGCGGTGATCGCGCGCAGTTGCGCGAGCGTGGCCTGACGGGAGATCGACTTGCTGCGGTCTCCCGACCGTTCGGCAAGGCGGGCGAAGTAGTCCTCGGCCGCCTTCTTGCCTTCGGCATTGCGGGGGAAGAACAGGAAGTGACGCGGGTCCTTGCGGGCAGCGAACGCCTTGGCGTAGGCGCCGCCGACGATGAACGGCATCTTCCAGATGCCGCCACCGCCTCGGGGACCGGTGCCGGCGAGCACCATGCGGCGTACGAGCTCGGGAGCCTGCAACGCGACCATCTGCGCGACCGCCCCACCGAGCGAGAACCCGAACAGGTCGACCTGGTCGTGGTCCAGGGCCTTGATGAAGGCGATGGCGTCGGCACCCATCTGCTCGAGGTCGCTGGGGACGCGGGAACCGGTCGAACCGACGCCACGGTTGTCGAACGCGATCACGTGGTGCTGCGCCGCGACGCCGTCGAGGATCCGGGGGTCCCAGTCGTCCAGGACTGCGGTGAAGTGGTGGAGGAACACCACGGGTACGCCGCCGGGCGTGCCCAGCTCGCGGTACGCGAAGGAGGTGCCGTCGATCGTGATGGTCTTCGTGGGCGTGTCACGCCAGGTGGTCATGTCAGCTTCCTTGGATGGCGGTCAGAGATGGACGGGCAGGGGCGGTGGTACTGGTGCGGGTATCCAGCCGGGCAAGCACGTCGAGCACACGACGATCCTTGGCGAACCGGGAGTCCAGGGCCGGGCCGAGGATGCCGCGCCATGCAGAGACGGGTCGCCACACCCGAGGGTGGATGACGCGGACGGATCGTTGTTCGAGACCCTTGACGACGGCCGCGGCCGCTGAGGCCGGGGGGACCCGCTTGAGCATGGGCCTGGGCAGGGTCGAGAGCAGTTCGAGAACCATGTCGTCGGCGTCGACGCCGTGCTTGATCATGTCGGTGTCGACCAGGGAGAAATAGGCGGTCAGCACCGACACCCCATGGTCGGCCAGTTCGAGCCGGAGACCGCGACCGAGCTGCTCGACCGCGGCCTTGCTCATGGCATAGGGGATGGTGCCCATGCCGTTGACGAATGCGAACACCGAACTGAGCAGCACGATCTGCCCGCGATTGCTGATCACCTGCTCAAGCCCCGACGCGACAGTGTTGACGACACCGGTGACGTTGACGGCCAACGTCGCCTCGAGATCGGCGATCGGCGTGTTGCGGAGGGTCGCCGCCTTGGCCAGGAGGCCCGCGTTGGCCATCACGACGTCGAGTCGGCCGAAGCGCTGCACTGCTTGAGCGACGACATCGTCGAGCGATGACCGGTCGCGGACGTCGGCGACACGACCGAGGGCCCGATCCGGGTCGAGAGCTGCTGCCCGCTGCGGGGTCTCGGGGTCGATGTCGGCAATGACTACCCGGGCACCGCGGGTCAGCAGGGCACGCGCGGTCGCCCCACCGATTCCGCCGTTGCCGCCGGTGATCAGCACGACCTTGTCGTCGAGGTCGTACGACGTCCGGCTCACGCCACACCGCGCTTCGGGCTGAACGAGACACGGCCGTTGCGCCGCACCATCGCCAGCGCAGTCACCAGAGGGCCTCGGTCGAGGTCCGGTTCGAGACCGCGAGCGAGGCGGTGCAGCTGGTCGGTGTTCCAGCTGATGTTCAAGAAGCCGTCGAGCGCCTTCAGATCGGTGATGCGGCCGAGGAGTCCGCGCATGCCGGCCTGGATCTCATGGGCCTCCAGGGTTGCCGTGCGCCCCTCGAGGATGCTCGACGCCGCGTCGGTGGCCGTGACCGTCGGCCGAGCGATGCCGATGAGATCGCAGTCACCTGCCGTCAGTGCGTCGTCCATCGCCGTGCGGCTGCGGAATCCACCCGTCACCGCGATCGGGACGGCGCCCGCCTCGCGTCGTACGGAACGGGCGTAGTCGAGGAAGTAGGCCTCACGGGCCCGCGTCGAGGCCGCCTCGGAGCCACCCATCGCCGGGGACTCGTAGTTGCCACCGCTGACCTCGATCAGGTCGACGGACTCTGCCGCCAGGGCCGCGACCACGGCTCGCGAGTCCTCCTCGGTGAAACCGCCGCGCTGGAAGTCGGCCGAGTTCAGCTTCACCGCGACAGCGAATCCGGGGCTCACCCGCTGCCGGACCCGGCGAACGATCTCGAGCAGGAACCGCATCCGGCGCTCAGGCGTGCCACCCCACTCGTCGGTGCGCAGGTTGGTCAGCGGCGACAGGAACTGGGTGACCAGGTAGCCGTGAGCGGCGTGGAGCTGCACGCCGTCGAAGCCGGCGGCCTCGCAGACTGCCGCGGCGGTCGCGAAGCGCTCGATGATGTCCTCGATCTCGGTGGGGGTCAGCGCCCGCGGTGTCGTCGCCCCCGGCATCGCGAGAGCGACGGCACTCGGCGCGACCGGGGTGTGGCCCAGGGCGAGCAGGTTGGCCTGCCGGCCGGGGTGATTGAGCTGGGCGAAGATCGCCGCGCCGCCATCGTGAGCCGCCTTCGTCCAGGCAGTGAGCCGTTCGAGAGCTCGGTCATCCTCGATCGCGACGTTGCCGGGCTCGCCGAGGTGGTTGCGGTCGACCATGATGTTGCCCGTGATCAGCAGGCCGTAGCCGCCCTCGGCCCACCGGCGGTACAGCGTCACCAGCCGCTCATCTGGCGAGTTGTCGACATCCCCGAGTGCCTCGCTGAGGGCCGCCTTCGCAATGCGGTTGGGAAGCCGTACGCCGGACGGCAGTTCGAGCGGGTCGTGGAGCGAGGACATCGGGGCTCTCCTGGGGTCTGTTTGCAGTACGTTCGTAATAGTATGGTCATAATGCTATGTTGTTGGCAAGCACCACGACGGAAGGAAGTTCCGATGGCCAGATACGCACCTGACCACAAGGTCGCGACCCGGCGCCGCCTGATCGAGACCGCCGGCGCCAGGTTCAAGCGCGACGGCTTCGACGGGGCCGGCATCTCCACACTGGTCGCCGACGCCGGACTGACCAACGGCGCCTTCTACGGACACTTCTCGTCGAAGGACGACCTCATCGCCTCCGTCGTCGCCGAGCAACTCGCCGCCCAACTCGCACGGATCGAGGAACTTCCCCTCGGCCATGACTCCGTGGATGCCTTCGTCAGCTGGTACGTCTCCCCCGAACACCGCGACGATCCGGGTGGAGGCTGTCCCTCGGCCGCACTGCTCGACGAGATCCCCCGACAACACGTCGCCGCCCGCGAGGCCTACACCGACGGCGCCCGCGGCCTCATCGAGGCGATCACGCGACACCTCGCAGCCGACAACCCCGTCGACGCCGACGAGCGCGCAATCGGGCTCTACACCCTCCTGGTCTCCTCGCTCCAACTCGCCCGCGCGGTGACCGACCCCGCACTGTCCGACCAGATCCTTGCCTCGGCCTATCGCAACGCGATGCGCATCGCCGGCGGCCCCACGACCACCCCAACACCACACCAGGAGACCAAGTGAAAGCCTTCGTCGTCCATCACTACGGCCCCGACGGCCTCCAGCCGGCCGACGTACCCACCCCAGCCGTTGGGCCGCGCGACGTGCTCGTCGACATCAGGGCAGCGAGCATCAACCCGCTCGACAAGATGGTGCGCAACGGGGAGTTCAAGCAGCTCCTCAAGTACAAGCCACCCTTCGTCCTCGGCCACGACGTCGCCGGCGTCATCACCGAGGTCGGCTCGCAGGTTCGCGAGTTCAAGGTCGGCGACGAGGTCTACTCCCGGCCACGCGACCTGCGTATCGGCACCTTCGCCGAGGCCATCGCCATCGACGCCGACGACGTGGCCCTGAAGCCGGCCTCGTTGTCGTTCGACGAAGCCGGCGCCGTGCCGCTGGTCGCACTCGCGGCCTGGCAGGCCCTGGTTGACGTGGCTGCAGTGAAGGCCGGCCAGAAGGTGCTCGTGCATGCTGGCGCCGGTGGCCTCGGCTCCACCGTCATCCAGGTCGCCAAGCACCTCGGTGCCCACGTCGCCACGACGGCCAGCACCAAGGACGTCGAGAAGGTCCGCTCGCTGGGGGCTGACGAGATCATCGACTACACCTCGCAGGACTTCGCCGAGTTGCTGAGTGACTACGACGTCGTGCTGGACTCCCTCGGCGGCGTCAACCTCGAGAAGTCCCTGACCGTGCTCAAGCCGGGCGGCCTGGCGATCAGTGTCGTCGGCCCGCCCGACCCGACGTTCGCCAAGCAACTCGGCCAACCGCTGCTCGCACCCGTGATGAAGGTGCTGAGCCGCAAGATCCGCAAGCAGGCCAAGAAGCTCGACGTGCGCTACTCGTTCCTCTTCATGAAGGCGAGTGGAGCACAGCTGAAGACCCTCGCCGCGCTGTACGACAACGGCACCCTCCGGCCAGTCCTGGACCGCACCTTCCCCTTCGCCCAGACCGTGGACGCCATGGCCCATGTCGAGCAGGGCAAGGCCAACGGCAAGATCGTGGTCACCCGGTGACCACGGGCCTCCTTCGAGCTGGCGCATCGACTTCCGAACACCCGCCTCGCGATCTACCCGGACGCGGGGCACGGCGGCGTCTTCCAACACCATGACCGGTTCGTCCCTGAACTGCTCGATCTTCTGCGCCAGGCCCGAGGCCAGCACTTCCTGAGGAGGACCCATGCACGACAGCAGCAACGAGCCCGTCATCACGTCGTACGCCCTGGCCCCTACCCGCACGATCAGCGCGGGCGGGGTGACCTACGCCTACCGGGAGCTCGGCCCCAAGGGCGGCATCCCCGTCGTCTTCTTCGTCCACCTCGCGGCCACCCTGGACAACTGGGACCCCCGCATCATCGACCCGATCGCTGCGAACCGGCACGTCATCACGTTCGATCAACGTGGCGTGGGCGCGTCCAACGGGAAGGTGCCCGCCACCCTCGAGGAGGCCGCCGACCACGCCCACGAATTCATCAGCGCACTCGGGTTCGACCAGATCGACATCTTCTCGTTCTCGATGGGCGGTTTCATCGCCCAGGACCTGATCGTCAAGCACCCCGACCTGGTCCGCAAACTCGTGTTGACCGGCACCGGACCCCGCGGCGGCAAGGACATCGACAAGGTCGTCACCACCACGTACTGGGACATCCTTCGCGCGACCGTGACACGTTCGGACCCGAAGGAGTTCCTGTTCTTCAACCGCGACGCGACCGGCAAGCGCGCCGCCAAGGCGTTCATCGAGCGGCTCGAGGAGCGCACCGTCGACCGCGACGAGCCGATCAAACTCAGAGCCCTCCGGACGCAGCTCAAGGCCATCCAGAAGTACGGGCGCTCAGCTCCCTCGGACCTGTCGACCTTCACCCAGCCGACGCTGATCGCCAACGGCGACCACGACCGTATGGTGCCCACTCCCCTGTCCGAGGACCTCCACCGCAGGATCAAGGGTTCTGAGCTGATCATCTACCCCCATTCCGGACACGGCGGGATCTTCCAGTTCCACGACAGGTTCGCACCCGTCGTGGCCGCCTTCCTCACCGACTGAACGGGACACCCCGTCACACTTCCGCGGGACGAGGTGGGCGAGGGCATCGGCCGGGCCCGCGAGGCAGCACGCGAGAGCCGTGCCCTGCTCCACGTCGTGGGCCAGGCTGATCCTGTTCTTGCCCCCGGTGTTGCCCAGGCCCGATTCGGGAAGAAATGACGAAGGGGCCCTGGCCAGCGTTTCCGCTGACCAGGGCCCCACTTCGTGTTTGTACCCCCGACCGGATTCGAACCGGCGCTACCGCCGTGAGAGGGCGGCGTGCTAGGCCACTACACAACGGGGGCAAACTTGCTGCGAACAGCGAGCGAAACTCTAGCGTTTCGCCAGGCCCTGCACCAAATCTCGGCCGTGTGGCTTCGGTCTCGTGCGGGCTTCGCTGGGATACTAGGACTCGAACCTAGACTAACTGGACCAGAACCAGTCGTGCTGCCAATTACACCATATCCCAATGGTTTCGGGCCCTCTGGAGAGCCGCGGGAAACCTTACACGCGACTCGTGGAGGCCGCCAAAACGGCCCCGTCCGCAGTGCGTGAGACACCCATGTTCCGGGTCACCCAGAGCACCAGGCCGAGGTAGACCAGCGACTGTGTGAGCGTCACCGGAAGGCTCCACCAGGTGCCTCCGGTCGGGTTCAGCGCGGACCCGAAGTCGGAGAACATCAGCGCCAGCGAGAAGGCCAGCCAGTTGTTCAGCACGTGCATCGCGATGCCCGCCTCGAGCCCGCCGGTGCGCACGACAAGGATGCCGGCGACGATGCCGAACGCGAGCCGGTCGACGAAGATCGGGGCGTCCTGGGCGCCGTGCGCCAGCGCGAAGAGCACGGCCGGGGCCAGCACGGCGACCGCAGTCGGGAAGTGCGCGCCGAAGACCTGGGTGAGGTAGCCGCGGAAGGCGTACTCCTCCCCCGCGGCCTGCAGCGGCGTCAGCAGGAGTACGAC
The DNA here is from genome assembly GCF_001427925.1 of Nocardioides sp. Root151. Taxonomy (NCBI): domain Bacteria; kingdom Bacillati; phylum Actinomycetota; class Actinomycetes; order Propionibacteriales; family Nocardioidaceae; genus Nocardioides; species Nocardioides sp. Root151. Next base: position 24,369 of record NZ_LMGG01000004.1, on the reverse strand, counting down.
GAGGGCGAACTGCTGGGCCTGGCTGTCGAAGGCGTTGAGGTCGCCGGAGACCTCCTGTCCAGAGGACGTCGGCAGGAACGCGCTGACCAGCAAGGTGGCGAAGAGGGCCACGAACGAGAGCCCGAGGCAGGCTGCGAAGAGCTTCCACCGCATCCGCGGGAGGACCGACGTCAGCCAGCCCGGGCGCAGCCGGTGCAGCCACAAGGTGACCAGGAACGTCGCGGGGATCAACGCCGCGAGGGTCAGGTTGAGGTAGGCCAGGCCGATCGGCGTCGGGTCGTTGAGGTCGAGCAGGTCCATGGCGTCACTGCCGATGTCGGAGGAACCCGAGATCGCCAGGCCGATCAGCACGAACACCTGCAGGACGCCCGGCACCACGATCAGGCCGAACAGTCCCAGGAGCAGCACGCCGAGCACGGACCGCCACCAGCTGTGCGCACCCGCGCGCTGCAACTGGTGGTACGCGAGCGCCGGCAGCCGGTCAGCGGGCGCGGGTGTGGTGTCCCCCATCGTCGATCGGCCGTTCAGGCCAGGGCGCTCTGCAGCCGGGCCAGGCCCCGCTCGCGACCGAGCAGCTCGAGCGACTCGAAGAGCGGCGGGCTGATCCGCTTGCCGGTGATCGCGACCCGCACCGGCCCGAACGCGACGCGCGGCTTGAGTCCGAGCTCGTCGATCAGCTTGGCGCGCAGCGCCTCTTCGATGGTCGCCGTGCTCCACGTCGACAGGGGCGACAGCACGTCGTACGACGCCTGCACGATCGCCAAGCCTTCGTCGTTGAGGAGCTTGGCGACATCCGCCTCGTCACGGGTGAAGTCGGCCTCGTCGACGAAGAGGAAGCCGAGCATGTCGGGCACCTCGGCGAGCTTGTTGATGCGCTCGCCGACCAGCGGCATGGCCAGCTCGAGCAGCTTCGCGTCGGCGTCGCTGACCGGGTCGCTGACCACACCGGCCTTCTTGAGGAACGGGATCGAGCGGTGCGTGATGTCCTCGATGCTCAGCAGGCGCATGTGCGAGCCGTTGATCGCCTCGCACTTCTTCAGGTCGAAGCGCGCCGGGTTCGGGTTGACGTCACCGATCTCGAAGGCCTCGACCATCTCCTCGAGGCTGAAGATGTCGCGGTCGGCGGCGATCGACCAGCCGAGCAGGGCCACGTAGTTCAGCAGGCCCTCGGGCAGGAAGCCCTGGTCGCGGTAGAGCTCCATGTGCGCCTCGGGGTCGCGCTTGGAGAGCTTCTTGTTGCCCTCGCCCATGACGTAGGGCAGGTGGCCGAAGCGCGGCGTACGGTCGGCGACGCCGATCTCCTTGAGCGCGTCGAAGAGCGCGACCTGGCGCGGCGTGCTGGAGAGAAGGTCCTCACCGCGCAGCACGTGGGTGATCTTCATCAGCGCGTCGTCGACCGGGGCGACCAGCGTGTAGAGCGGGTCGCCGTTGGCGCGGGCCAGCGCGAAGTCGGGCACGAACTGGGTGTCGAAGGTGATGTCACCGCGCACCAGGTCGTCGAAGGTGATCTCGCCGTCGGGCATGCGGAACCGCACCACGGACGAGCGGTCGTCCGCCTTGAAGGCCGCGACCTGCTCGCCGGTCAGCTCGCGGCAGAAGCCGTCGTACCCCATCACCTTGGAGCCACTGGCCTTGCGCCGCGCGTCGACCTCCTCGTTGGTGCAGTAGCAGTCGTACGTCGACCCGTGCTCACGCAGCTTCGCCAGGACGTCGACGTAGATGTCGGACCGCTCGGACTGCCGGTAGGGGCCGAAGTCGCCGCCCTTGAGCGGGCCCTCGTCCCAGTCGAGGCCGAGCCACTGCATCAGGTCGAGCAGCGAGTCGTAGGACTCGACGGTGTTGCGCGCCTTGTCGGTGTCTTCGATGCGGAACACGAACGTGCCGCCGAAGTGGCGGGCGAACGCCCAGTTGTAGAGCGCCGTGCGCGCCAGGCCCACGTGGGGGCTGCCGGTCGGGGACGGAGCCATGCGCACGCGCACCTGCTCGGGCTTCAGGTCACCGAGTACGGGATTGGTCAACGTGCTGCCACCTTGTTCGTGAGAGTGCCGATGCCGGCGATCGAGACCTCGACCTCGTCACCGACGTTCATGGGACCGACACCCTCGGGGGTGCCGGTGAGGATGACGTCGCCGGGCAGCAACGTCATCACGCTGGAGATGTGCGCGATCAGCGCCGGGATGTCGAAGATCATGTCCTTGGTGGAGCCGTCCTGGACGATGTCACCGTTGAGGTGGGTCTGGATGCTGACGCCGTCGATGAAGGTCTGCGGGTCGAGGTCGGTCTCGATCCACGGGCCGATCGGGCAGAACGAGTCGAAGCCCTTGGCGCGGGTGAACTGCACGTCGGACTTCTGCAGGTCGCGTGCGGTCACGTCGTTGGCGATCGTGTAGCCGTGGATCACGTCGGTGGCCTTCTCGACCGGGACGTCGCGGCAGATGCGCCCGATCACCACGGCCAGCTCGCCTTCGTACTGGACGTTCTCGCTCTGGTGCGGGTAGAAGATCGGGTCACCCGGCCCGCTGACGCTGGTGTTGGGCTTGAGGAACATCAGCGGCTCCGAGGGCAGGTCGTTGCCGAGCTCGGCGGCGTGGGCCGCGTAGTTGCGACCGATGCCCACGACCTTGCTGCGCGGGAGCACCGGCGCGAGGAGTCGCACGTCGTCGAGCTTGTACTCCTGCTGGAGCAGCTTGACGCCGACGTAGAGCGGGTCGCCGGCCAACGCCACGATGACCGCGCCCTCCTCGGGTTGGCCGAACTCGTCGAGCTCGCCCGTCAGGACGCCGTACAGGGGGTCTTCGCCGGTGGTGAATCTGCAGATACGCACGGACCCGAGCCTATCTGCCGTGCGGCTGGACCCCTGCCACGGTGGTTGACGAGCTCCCCTCGGTGGTGGAGGAGTGAGGAACGAGCGTCTCGAAACCACGAGTCGGCACGAGCCGACGCAGTGGGGAGCCCCCGCTCAGTCCCACTACGTCGACTCGTGCCGACTCGCTCCGGTGGTTCGGGAGCGAGTCAGGAGCGCATGAGGCGACTGCGCAGCGCCCTCGACCCGGCGCTGGTCTCGGCGCGCCGACGGCGACGGGCAGCCTCGAGCTGCACGGTCAGGCGCCGTGCTGCCTCTTCGGGACTGATGCGTCGTGCGGTGCTGGCCATGCCCTTCTCCGTTCGTCGCTCTTCTCTACATACAGACTCCCCCGGACCCGATTTGGTTGCATCCACCCAGGGGATTGTTTGCGTACGACTTTGGTCGGGGGTCGCGCGCACCGTTTCGCGGGCTTGGCGCCGTCGCTCCTACCCTTGTCCCCATGATCGAGGTGCTGGACGAGACCACGTGGCGGGCGCGGGCGAACGCGCACGCCGAGCGCGTCGACGCCTACATCGAGCCGCACCTCGCCCGCCGCGGATCCAGCGTGAAGCACCCGGTCCACGACTTCCTGTTCACCTACTACTCCCAGCGTCCCGCCCAGCTGCGCCGCTGGCATCCGGGGTACGGCGTGGGGCTGGCCGGCGACGTCTCGGCGTACGCTGGCCTGAAGGGCTATGTGAGTGCCGGTGGTTTGGAGACGCGCGCCAGCACGCACTCCTCAATCACCGGGGACGCCGGCGAAGGTGCGGTCACGGTGTCGGCCGAGTACGTCGCCACGCAGCGGCCGTTGGTCGAGTCGCTGCACCGGCTGCTGACCGCCACCGCCGGCCGGGCACCGACGTTCGGCTGCTTCGGGCTGCACGAGTGGGCGATGGTCTACAAGCTCTCCGAGGACGAGACCCGGCACGCCGACTGGCCGCTGCGCCTGGGCGCCACCGGCACCGACGACGTGGTCGAGTCGCACAGGATCACCTGCTCGCACTTCGACGCGTTCCGCTTCTTCACTCCCCCGGCGCGGCCGCTCAACCAGCTCCAGCCCGGCCGCGACGACCGGCAGGCCTACGAGCAACCCGGCTGCCTGCACGGCGGAATGGACCTCTACAAGCACGCCTTCCGGTTGACCCCGATGACCTGCTCCGACCTGGTCGCCGACTGCTTCGAGCTCGCCCGCGACATCCGCATCCTCGACATGCAGGCCGCGCCGTACGACCTGGTCGACCTCGGTTTCGAGCCGGTGCGCATCGAGACACCCGAGGGCAAGCAGGAGTACGCCGCCCGCCAGCGCCGGTTCGCCGAACGCGGTGCCCCGCTGAGACAGCGCCTGATCGACGAGTGCGCGCGCCTGCTGACGGTGATCGCCCGGTCGGCGTGAGCGGCGCGGTCGACCTGCTCGCACTGCACTGACAGCCCACGTGCACATCAACGGGCACAACAGTGCGATGACGCCCTTTTCCAGCCTGTTTCGGCACGTTGTGCCCGTTCGCCGGTACAACGCCGATCGGAGTCCGCTGCGTGACCGGAGGTCATCAGCCGGCCAGACCCTGGCGGAGGCGGGCGGCCTGGCGGGTGAGGTGGTCGCGCTCGGCCGTGCTCGTCGCGAGGTGTGCGGCGTCCGCGTAGAGCTCGGCAGCATGCTCGAGCGAACCGGCCCGCTCGGTGAAGTGCGCCCGCACGGCCACCAGTCGCGGCAGGTCGGCGGGCAGCTCGTCCAAGGCGCGCAGGGCGACCAGTGGGCCGTCGACCTCGCCGAGGGCCACCACACGATTGAGTGCCACCACCGGGCTGTCGGTCAGTCGCAGGAGCTCGTCGTACCACTCGAGGACCTGTGGCCAGTCGGTCTCGTCGGCCTTGGGCGCATCCGCGTGCAGGGCGGCGATCGCGGCCTGCGCCTGGTACTCCCCCAGCCTGTCCTTCGCGAGCGCGGCCTGGAGGATCTCGACACCCTCGGCGATCAGCGTCGTGTCCCAGAGCGACCGGTCCTGGTCGGCCAACGCGATCAACGACCCGTCGGAACCGCGCCGCGACGTACGCCGGGCATCGTGGAGCAGCATCAGCGCCAGCAGTCCGGCCACCTCGGGATCGTCAGAGGCCCGGGCCAGCTGCCGGGTCAGCCGGATCGCCTCGGCGGCCAGGTCGACCTCGCCGCCGTACCCCTCGTTGAAGACCAGGTAGAGCACCTTGAGCACCCGGCCGAGGTCGCCGAGCCGGGTGAGCCGACGGTCGGAGACGGTGCGCTTGGCCCGGCTGATCCGCTGGGCCATCGTCGCCTCGGGCACGAGATGGGCGAGAGCGATCTGGCGAGTGGTCAGGCCGCCGACGGCACGCAGCGTCAACGCGATCGCGGCGGTCGGCGACAGGTCCGGGTGGCAGCAGAGGAACAGCAGCTGCAGGGTGTCGTCGGCGTTCTCGGTCTCACCGGGCTCGGGCTCGTCGTGGAACCTCTCCTCGCGCCGGCGACGGGCGTCGGCCGAGCGCACCATGTCGACGTACTTGCGCCAGGCGACGGTGATCAGCCAGCCCTTGGGCTCGGCCGGGGTCTCGGCGGGCCAGCGCTCGACGGCGGCGAGGAGGGCCTCCTGCACGGCGTCCTCGGCCGCCGCGAAGTCTGCTCCGCGGCGGACGAGGACACCCAGGACCTGGGGGCCGAGCAGCTTGAGCTGCTCGTCGAGGTCGAGCACCGTCACTCGGTGACCGTGGGCGGCTCGACCATGAACGGGCGCACCTCGAGCCACTCGTGGAGCGGCTGCCCGCCGGGGCCGGGGGCCGACGACAGACGCGCCGCCACCTCGTAGGCACGTTCCTGCGAGTCGACGTCGATCGCCATCCAGCCGGCGATGAGGTCCTTGGTCTCGACGAACGGTCCGTCGGTCACGGGCGGCTTGCCCTCGCCGTCGTAGCGCACGAACGTGCCCTCGGGCGAGAGCGCCTGGGCATCGACGAGCTCGCCGTTCTCCTCGAGCTCGTCGGCCAGGTCCCGCATGAACTGGATGTGGTCGGTGACCTCCTCCGGCGACCACTGGTCCATCGGGACATTGCCGATCGGCATCCGCTCGGGACCGCCGCGGTAGTGCTTGAGCAACAGGTACTTCGCCATGATGATCTCCTTGGATTCCTCAGGTGCCCCCGTGGGCACCTTCACCCCCGGGACGGAGCCGTCGAGCGGTTCTCGACATGGGCGGGGAAAGTTTTTTCCAGACCTGGTGAACGCTCAGGGCCAGGTCGTGGCGTGCGCGTCGAAGTCGCTCCCGGTCTGCACCGGCACGACGCAGAAGACGAGGTCGCCCGGATCGTGCATGACGGCGTACGCCTCGTGGCGTTGCTCGACCCTCGCCCCGGCCGCGACCAGCCGCGCGATCTCGGCGTCGACGTCGTCGGTCTCGATGTCGAGGTGCACCCGCGGCGGCGTGCCCGCGCCGGTGCGCTGCAGCTCGAGCATGATGCCGCCGCCGAGAGGGTCGAGGCTGTCGTAGACCGGTTCCTCCCCGTCGGGTTGCCGGGTCGAGCCCCGCGCCTGCGCCCAGAACGCGGCGGAGCTCTCGAAGCGGTCCACGGGATGGTCGACCAGGACGACACCGATGCGGCTGCGATGCATGAGTCGGAACGTATCGCGAAGCACGTCCCGACGAATCGCCCGAGACCCGCCGGAGTCGGTAGAATCGGCGGCGCACAGGGCTCTGGCGTACCTGTTGGGCGGGAAGGTACGCACCCGCTTCTGCGAACCCTGGAGTTCCCGTGTCACCCCTCACCGGCTACAAGAGGCTGTTCGGCCTCACCGGCCCCACCTACGTCCTCGTCGGCTTCCTGGCCCGCCTCCCCCTGGCCATGAGCCAGCTGGGCGTGCTCCTCCTCGTCGCCGGCACCACCGGCAGCTACGGCGCCGGCGGCGCCTGTGCCGGGGCACTCGCGATCGCCAACGCGGTCGGCGCCCCGTTCTGGGGTACGGCGGCAGACCGGGTCGGACAACGCAGCGTCGTCCTGCTCCAGTCGCTGGCCGGAGCCGCCGCGATGATCGTCCTGCTCGTGCTCACCCACGCGGGTGTGCCGTGGGGCTGGTCGGCGGTAGCCAGTGCCGCGGCCGGCCTGGTGATGCCGCAGGTCGGACCGATGGCACGCGTGCGGTGGCGCCCGATCACCGCGCGCAGCGAGCACCAGAAGAAGCTCGTCGACATCGCGTTCTCCTACGAGGGCGCCGCCGACGAGGCCTCGTTCGTGCTCGGCCCGGCCCTGATCGGCCTCGGCGTCTCCCTGGCCAGCCCGTCCTTCGCGCTCTCTGCCGCGGCCGTGGTGCTTGCGGTCTTCGGTGCGTGGTTCGCGCTGCACCCCACCGCCGTACAGGCCCACGACGCGCACGAGGACACCGGCATCCACGACCTCACCCTGGTGACCCCCGCCCTGATCCTGCTGTGCGCCTCCCAGCTGGTGATCGGCGCGGTGTTCGGGTCGGTGCAGACCGGCACGTCGGTGCTGGCCACCGACGCCGGGCAGCCGGGTCTCACCGGCTACTTCCATGCGCTGCTCGGCGTGGGCAGCGTGGTCGCCGGACTCTCGATCGCCGGGTTGCCGGACCGTTTCACGCTGCCCGCACGCCTGCGCTGGTTCGCCGTCGCCCTGCTCGTGCTGGCCGTGCCGTTGCTGCTGGTCGACTCCCTCGCGCTGCTGGCCCCCGTGCTGCTCGTGCTCGGCGTCAGCGTGGCGCCGTACATGATCACCACCTTCACCCTCGGCGAGAGGATCACCCCGCCTGCCCGCACCGGCGCCGCGATGACGCTGCTGGCCGCCGCCACCGGTCTCGGGTACGCCGTGGGCGCGGCCATCGCCGGCCGGCTCGCGGACTGGGGCGGCCAGACCCCGGCCTTCGCGGTCACCGTGGCTGCCGGCGTCGTCGCGGTCGTCGTGTCGTGGGGCGGCAGCCGGGTGCTCGCGCGAACGGCGGAGCGTGTGTCGGCCTGAAACCCGGTGGCGTGCCCGGCGCGCGCGTCCTAGGTTCGGAGCATGGACTCAAAGGTTCTCGGGAACTTCCTCGACGCCGAGGGACGACTGCACACGATCCCGACGAAGCGGGCCAAGCGGCTCGTCGTGCTCGACCACCTGGCACAGTCGTTCGAGCTCGGCCGGACCTACCCCGAGATCGAGGTTAACGAGATCCTCCGGGCGTTCCACCCCGATGTCGCGGCGCTGCGGCGCTACCTGGTCGACGACCAGTTCCTCACCCGCGAGGACAGCGTCTACTGGCGCAGCGGCGGCACCGTCGACGTCTGACCGTTCCGGTCGACGCGCGGGCGACGGCCGTCAGTCAGTGCCTGACCGGCTCCGCGTCGACGAGCGCACCCTGCAGCTCGGCGAGGAGTACGGCGCCCGCGAGGTCGAGGTGCGTACGCCGCAGATGGGCTGCCGCGAGGTCGACCCGGTCGAGAGAGGCACCCCTCAGGTCGGCGCCCGCCAGCTTCGTCTCGCGCAGGTTGGCGCCGTCGAGGTTCGCGCCGGCGAGCGACGTCGAGGTGAGGTCGCTCATCGAGAGGTCGGCCTCGCGCAGGTCGAGGCCGGCGAGGTCGAGCTTGCTGAGGTTGAGCCCGCGCATCGTCACGCCCCGCCACTGGCCGCCAACGACCTTGATCGGGCGGACGGTGCAGTCGGCGAAGACCGAGCCGATCATCTTGCAGCCCTCGAAGGTCGCGTCGAACAGGCTGGTCCGCTGGAAGTCGCAGGCCACGAACGCGGTGTGACGGTGGGTGCTGGCGTTGAGCCTGCTGTTGGCGAATGTGCACTGGTCGAACGTCGCACCGGAGGTGACCACCTCACTGAGGTCCATGTCGGTGAACGTGCAGCGCACGAAACGGGCCGCGCCCAGGTCCTCGGCGTACCAGTCCTCCTCGCGGTAGTGGAGGTCGGTGTTCTCGATCGGATCCGTCACGACCCCCACCGTAGGCGTGCCCGCCGACGGCGGCGGCACCGACTGGTCCAGACCAGATCGCGGATTGACCGGAAACCCACCAGGACCGTGCGGAGCGCACTACGGTCGAAAGGCAGCGTGCACCAGGAGGCAGGCGTGGCATCGGACGAGACATCCGCCGTGGCCTCCGCTCCCGCGCCTCGGGTCGGCCTCGTCGCCAGCACCCGCACTGCCCTCCACGAGACGAAGGCTTCGCTCAGGTCGGTCTTCGGCAACCCCGGACTGAGGCGGGTCCAGCTCGCCCTGGCCGGATCGATGATCGGCGACTGGGCCTACGCGACGGCGGTGACGGTCTGGGCGTACGGCGTCGGCGGGGCCAGCGCCGTCGGCATCTGGGCAGCGATCCGGCTCGCCCTGATGTCGGTGACGGCACCCTTCGCCTCCACCTGGGCGGACCGAGCGCCGCGCAAGGCGGTTATGGTCCTGTGCGACATCGGCCGCGCCACGCTGGTCGCCGCCGCCGCGGCCTGTCTCTTCCTGGACACTCCCGCCGCACCGGTCTTCGTGCTGGCCACGCTCACCTCACTGTTGGGGACACCTTTCCGCTGCGCGCAGCGAGCCCTGATGCCGACTCTGGCCGACAGCCCAGAGGAGCTGACCGCCTCCAACGGGTCGTCCAGCACGATCGAGAGCCTCTCCTTCTTCGTCGGTCCCGCCCTCGGAGCGCTGCTGATCGGCGCGACCAGCGTGTCGGTGGTGTTCTGCCTCAACGTCGTCACGTTCGTGTGGTCGATGGCGATGGTGCTCGGCATCCGGGTCCCGCACCCCACCAGCGGCCCCGACGAGGAAGCCGGCGTCGACACGGGAGGCGGTGACGACGCGGGAGGCGGTGACGACGGGGACGACGCCCCGCGGGAGAGCTTCCTGTCCGAGGTCTCCGGTGGCTTCCGCTGCATCTGGGCCGACAAGGACCTGGTCGTGGTGACCTGGCTGGTCGCGATGCAGACGATCGTGGCCGGCGCCTCCACCGTCTTCCTCGTGGTGATGGCCGTGGAGGTCCTCGACACCGGAGCCCACGGTGTCGGCTACCTCGAGTCGGCGCTCGGCGTCGGCGCCGTCCTGGGTGGATTCCTGGCGATCTCGAGGGCGTCCCGGCAGCGCCTCGCCCAGGACCTCACGACGGGCGTCCTGCTGTGGTCCGTGCCGCTGGTCCTGGTCACGCTGTGGCCCTCACCCGTGACGGTGTTCGCAGCCGTTGCCCTCCTCGGCCTCGCCAACCCACTGGTCGACGTCAACCTCGACACCATCGTCCAGCGCATCAGCCCGGACGCGGTCCTCGGGCGGGTGTTCGGGGCCCTCGAGTCGTGCCTGATCGCGACCATGGCCCTCGGCGCCTTCGCCATGCCGTTCCTCCTCGACCTGTGGAGCCTGCGCACCGCGCTCGCCGTCGTCGGGCTGGGCGTGGCCCTGGCCGTCGTACCGTTCATCGCCCGCATGCGTCGTCTCGACGCACGGCTCACCGCGCCGTTCGGAGCCGATCTGCTCGCCGCCGTTCCGATGTTCGCACCACTTCCCCGTTCCGTCGTCGAGGGCCTGGCCGGTCAACTGGTTCGCCTCGCGGTGCCGGCCGGGTCGGTCGTGCTGCGCCAGGGCGAGGAGTCCGACCGGTTCTTCGTCATCGAGTCGGGGCTCGTGGAGGTCACCCAGGACGGCGTGGTGCTCCGCCGCGAAGGGCCCGGCGACTTCTTCGGTGAGATCGGCCTGCTGCGTGACGTGCCGCGGACGGCCACCATCACTGCGTTGGAGGACACCGTGCTCCACGCCCTCGGCCGTGATGACTTCCTCGCGGCCCTCACCGGGGAGCGCGAGGCGTTCCTCGCGGCCGACGACATCGTCTCCCGCAGGCTCACCGTGTGAGTCGTATGTCGCCTCGCGGCGACTGCGGTCAGGACGAGACCGCGGCACGCACCCGGATGCCGTCGAGCACCAGCGCCAGCCCCAGCGCGAAGTCGGATTCCTCGCGCGGCCGGTCCTCGATCGCACCGGCGCTGCTGGCCTGCATCTGGGTCTGCTCGTCCATGACGTGGCCCAGCACGAAGTGGATCAGCGTGCGGGCAGCGACGGGCGCCAGGTCGGCGTCGAGGTCGGCGTCGGCGAGCGCCTCGGCCAGCTCGAGTGCCGGGGCCTCCGCGCCGAGGCCGAACGCGCTGACCGTCGCCACGAGCTCGGCTCCGTCACGGTAGGCCAGCATCGCGTCGCGGAGCTGGCCGCACACCTCGACGACCCGGTCGTCCCAGGCGGTCGTCGTCCGAGGTCGGGTGCCACGGTGCAGGATCTCGTCGGCCACGGCGGCCAGGAGGGTCTGCTTGTTGGCGAAGTGGTGGTAGAGCGCGCTGGGTTGCACGCCGAGCTCGCTGGCCAGGCGGCGCATGGAGAGGTCGGCCAGCCCGTAGGCGTCGAGCACGACGATGGCGTGTTCGACGACGTCCGCCCTGCGGTAGCTCAACTTCCCACCCCTCCTTGAGGATCTACGATGCACTGACCTTAACCTGAACAGTGTTCAGCAACGGCTCCGGCCCGCGACACCTTGCAGAAGAGACGACGACCTTGAGCACGCAGACCCCGACCAGCACCCGGCGTACGACGTCGAGCACCACCGACATCGCCCTGATCGCGGCGTTCGCCGCACTGATCTCGGCCTGCGCGTACGTCGGTGCGATCCCGGTCGGCGGCGCCGGCGTGCCGATCACCCTGCAGACCTTCGCGGTGATGCTGACCGGCTGCCTGCTCGGCCCCGTGCGCGGCTTCCTCGCGGTGGCGCTCTACCTCGGCCTCGGCGCGATCGGCCTGCCGGTCTTCGCCGAGCACTCCTCGGGCCTGGGCACCTTCACCGGCGCCAGCGCCGGCTACCTGTGGTCGTTCCCGGTCGCCGCGCTCGTCGCGGGGTTACTGGTGAAGTACGTCGCCGGCCAGCGCCGCACCAGCGCGCTGGTGATCTTCCTGTGCTCCGCCGCGGGCAGCATCCTGGTCATCCACCCGATGGGCATCGCCGGCATGAAGCTCTTCTTCGACGTCAGCTGGCACGAGGCGATGACCTACGACCTGCCCTTCTGGCTCGGCGACTTCGTCAAGACCACACTGGTCGCGCTGATCGCCGCCGAGGTGCACCGGGCCTTCCCGCAACTGCTCGCCCGCGCCCCTCGCCACGCGGCACCCGACGCAGCGCTTCGCGACGCGGCACCCGACGCGGGCTGACCGTGCCGCGGATCGAGTTCGACCGGGCGGGCGTCGTCGTCCCCCTTCCCGGTGACGGCGGATCCCGCGTCGTGCTCGAACCCACCACCCTCGAGCTCACCGAGCACCGGATCGGCGTGATCGGCGCCAACGGATCGGGCAAGTCGACCCTGGCCCGCATGCTCAACGGGCTGGTCCTGGCCACGACCGGGTCGGTGCGCGTCGACGGCCTCGACGTACGCCGCGACGCCGCGGCAGTGCGTCGTACGGTCGGGTTCTGCTTCACCGATCCCGCCGCCCAGCTCGTGATGCCGACCTGCGTGGAGGACATCGAGCTGTCGCTGCGGCGGCAGGAGAAGTCGCCCTCTCGGCGACGCGAGCTCGCCCTGGCGGTGCTCGACGAGAACGGACTGCTCGAGCACGCGCACGACTCGGTGCACTCGCTCTCGGGCGGGCAGAAGCAGATGCTGGCACTGGCCGGGGTGCTCGCCGTACGCCCCTCGCTGGTCGTCGCCGACGAGCCCACCACGCTGCTCGACCTGGCCAACACCCGACGGGTCGGCGACCTGCTCTTCGACCTCGAGCAACAACTCATGCTCGTCACCCACGACCTCGACCTGGCGCGGCGCTGCGACCGGGTGCTGGTGGTCGCCGACGCCCGGGTCACCTTCGACGGCGACGCGGACGAGGCCGTCGAGCACTACGTCACGTCGGTGTCGGCATGAGCCAGGGTTCCGGCAGCGTCCTGGTCGGGATCTATCAACCCGGCACGACGCTGCTGCACCGCCTGCCGGTCGGGGTGAAGGTGGTCGCGCTCGGCGTGCTCAGTCTCTCGATCGTGCTGGTGCGCAGCATGCCCGCGTCGTTCGCGTTCCTCGCGGTGGCCCTGCTGCTGGTCTCCGTGGCCCGGGTGCGCCTGCGCACCCTGTGGCGGGCGGCCCGCAGCATCCTTGTGCTGGCTGCGTTCGTGGCCGCCTTCCAGTGGTGGTGGTACGGCGGCGCGAAGGCGATCGAGTCGTTCGTCGACCTGGTCACGCTGGCGCTGGCCGCGGTGGTGGTCACCGCGACCACGTCGGTCAACGCCATGCTCGATGCCGTCGTCCGCTGGCTCGGACCGTTCCGCCGCATCGGGGTGAAGCCCGAACGGGTCGCGCTGGCCTTCGCCCTGGCGATCGGCGCCCTGCCCGGCACGGTCACCCTGGCCCACGAGACCCGCGACGCGGCCCGTGCGCGGGGCCTGGGCCGGCATCCGCGCGCCTACCTCTCGCCGTTCGTGATCCGGGTGGTGGCCCGGGCCATGGAGACCGGCGACGCGCTCCACGCCCGCGGCATCGGCGACGACTGATACGTCAAGGATCCACGGCTCGACGCGCAACGATCCACGGTTCGCGACGCAAGAGTCCACGGTTCGACCACCCACGTGCAGGATGTCCATCATCCCGACGTGTGTTGCGGCGTCCCGTCGAACTCGCTTAACCTGAACACCGTTCAGGTTGCCTGAACACCGTTCAGGTTCGCCGACGACCAGGAGACGCACCCACATGACGACCCACTTCGACCAGCTCGCCGACCGGATCCTCGACGGCGGCGCCGCGTCCGAGCCCGATGCCCTCGCCGTGCTGCAGACCACGGACGCGGAGCTGCTCTCCGTGGTCTCCGCGGCTGCCCGGCTGCGCCGTGAGCACTTCGGCAACACGGTCAAGGTGAACTACCTGGTGAACCTGAAGTCGGGCCTGTGTCCCGAGAACTGCAACTACTGCTCCCAGGCGCTCGGGTCGCAGGCACCGATCCTGAAGTACTCCTGGCTGACGAAGGACGACGCCCTCCAGCAGGCCGGGGCCGGCCTCAAGGGCGGCGCCACCCGGGTGTGCATGGTGTCGTCGGGCCGCGGACCCTCCGACCGCGACGTCGACAGGGTCGTGGAGATGACCGAGGCGATCAAGGAGACCTACGACGGGGTCGAGGTGTGCGCCTGCCTCGGGCTGCTCAAGGACGGCCAGGCCGACCGGCTCAAGGCCGCCGGCGTCGACGCCTACAACCACAACATCAACACCGCCGAGAGCAACCACGACAACATCGTCCAGACCCACACGTACGACGACCGCATCGACACCATCGGCAAGGCGAAGTCGGCCGGCCTCTCCCCCTGCTCCGGCCTGATCGCCGGACTCGGCGAGACCGACGAGCAGCTGGTCGAGGCGCTCTTCGCCCTCCGCGCGCTCGACGCCGACTCGATCCCGGTGAACTTCCTGATGCCCTTCGACGGCACGCCGTACGAGAACACGTGGGAGCTCTCGCCGATGCGGTGCCTGCGGATCCTGACGATGGCCCGGTTCGTGTGCCCCGACAAGGAGATCCGCATCGCGGCCGGCCGGGAGATGCACCTGCGCTCCCTGCAGGCCACTGCCCTCCAGGTGGCCAACTCGATCTTCCTCGGCGACTACCTCACCTCGGAGGGACAGGACGCCAGGTCCGACCTCGAGATGCTGCGCGACAACGGCTTCGTGATCCTCGGCAACGAGGACGCGTTCGCCAACGGCAGCCTGCCGGGCCTCGACTCCCTCGAGCCCGCGGCCGGTGACTGCGGCTCGGCATCCGCGAGCCCGTGCGGCAGTGCCTCCGACGGGGCCGGCTGCGGCTCGGCCTGTGGCGGCGGCTGCTCGGGGCATGCCGACGAGGCAGTGGGCGAGACGTCCCACAACCCCGTGATCCGCAAGCGTGGCGCGGGCACCGAGGCTCCCGCCAACGCGTGACCGCGTGAGCACCGACACCGCCTCCCTGCTCGCCTACGACCGCGAGCACGTCTGGCATCCCTACACGTCGATGACCGACCCCACTCCGACGCGACTCGTGACGGGGGCGTCCGGCGTACGTCTCGAGCTCGAGGGTTCCGGCGAGGTGATCGATGCGATGAGCTCGTGGTGGTCGGCGATCCACGGCTACCGCCACCCCGCGCTCGATGAGGCAATCGCCAACCAGGCAAGGGAATTCGCGCACGTCATGTTCGGCGGCCTGACCCACCGGCCGGCGATCGACCTGGCCCGCAGCCTCGTCGAGATCACACCGGAGCCACTGCAGCACGTCTTCCTGGCCGACTCCGGATCGGTCAGCGTCGAGGTCGCGATCAAGATGGCCGTGCAGCACCAGCGTGGCCGCGGCCGCCCCGAGCGCACCCGCCTGCTCACGGTCCGCGGCGGCTACCACGGCGACACCTGTGGCTGCATGGGCGTGTGCGACCCCGTGGGCGGCATGCACACGATGTTCACCGGCATGCTGCGCTCCCACGTCTTCGCCGACCAGCCACCGGCACCGGGCGGCGACCTGGCCGGCTGGAGCGCCTCGTTCACGGCACTCGCCGAGGCACACGCCCACGAGCTCGCCGGCATCATCGTCGAGCCGCTGCTCCAGGGCGCCGGCGGCATGCACCCCTACGACCCGGCCTGCCTCACCGTCATGCGCGAGGTGGCCGACCGGCTCGGACTGGTGCTGATCTTCGACGAGATCGCCACGGGCTTCGGCCGCACCGGCCACCTGTTCGTCTCCGAGGTGGTCACGCCCGACATCCTCTGCCTGGGCAAGGCGCTGACCGGCGGCTACCTCACCCTGGCCGCCGTGCTCTGCTCCTCCGACATCGCGGGCGGCATCTCGGCCAGCGAGTCCGGCGTGCTGATGCACGGCCCCACGTTCATGGGGAACCCACTGGCCTGCGCGGTCGCCTCCGCCTCGATCGACCTGCTGCTGAGCCGGGGATGGGAGGCCGACGTCGCCCGCGTCAACGCCGCGCTCGAGCGCGGCCTCGCTCGCCTGCGCCAGCTCCCCGGGGTGTACGACGTCCGCACCCTCGGCGCCGTGGGCGTCGTACAGCTCGACCACCCTGTCGACGTGGTGGCGGCGACCGATGCCGCACTCGCGAACGGTGTGTGGATCCGCCCGTTCCGCGACCTGATCTACACGATGCCGCCGTACATCTCGTCCGACGACGACGTCGCCCGGATCTGCACCGCGCTGCACGCCGCGGCGGTCGCGGGATGAGCGGCGGAAGCAGCGGGACCGGCTGGCGTGCCTGGCTGGCCGAGCAGGCGGAGGCACGCGAAGACGCCGGGTTGACGAGAATCCTCAACCCACGCAGGGCGGACGACGACACCATCGACCTCGCGGGCAACGACTACCTCGGCCTGTCCCGCCACCCCGAGGTGGTCCGGGCGGCAGCCGACGCGGTCACGCAATGGGGTGCCGGAGCGGGCGCCTCGCGACTGGTCACCGGCACCCTCGACCTGCACGCCGACCTCGAGCGCGAGCTGGCCGGCTTCCTCGGCTGGCCGGCCGCCCTGGTCTTCTCGACCGGCTACCACGCGAATCTCTCGGTGGTCACTGCGCTGGCTGACCGCGACGCCCTGGTGGTCTCCGATGCGCACATCCATGCCTCGCTGATCGACGCCGTCCGCCTCTCCCGCGCCCAGACCGTGGTGACCCCGCACAACGACGTCGCCGCGGTGCGGAGCGCGCTCGCGGCGGCCGACGGCCGACGTGCGCTCGTGCTCGCCGAGTCGATCTACTCCGTGCTCGGCGACGCCGCTCCCCTGGTCGACCTGGCCGCCGTCTGTGCGGAGCACGACGCCCTGCTCGTCGTCGACGAGGCGCACGGCGTCGGGGTGAAGGGCACCGGCGGTCACGGGCTGGTCCGTGAGCTCGGCCTGGCCGACCACCCCCACGTCGTCGTCACCGCCACCCTGTCGAAGGCGCTCGGCGCGCAGGGCGGCGTGGTCCTCGGCCCGGCGCCGCTGCGCGAGCACCTGGTCAACCGTGCCCGCCCGTTCATCTTCGACACCGCGCTGGCCCCGGCACCGACCGCCGGCGCCCTGGCCGCCCTGCGCCACCTCGTGGCGCACCCCGAACTGCCGCGCGCCATCCACGACCGGGTGGCGACGCTCGGTCAGGCGCTCGAGGTCGACCTCCCGGCCGGCGCCGTGCTCTCGGTGCCGCTCGGGGCTCCCCGGGTGGCAGTCGCCGCCCAGGCCGCCTGCCTCGCCGAGGGCATCCGTGTCGGTTGCTTCCGGCCGCCGTCGGTGCCCGACGGGGTGTCACGGCTGCGCATCACCTGCAACGCCGGACTGCCGGAGGCGCACTGGCAGCACGCCACCGACGTCATCGGCCGCGTCGTCAAGGAGCACCCGTGAGCGGTCGCATCATTGTGGTCACCGGCACCGACACCGGGGTGGGCAAGACGATCGCCACCGCCGCCCTCGCCGTACGCGCGACCGCGCGGGGCACGGTCACCGTCGTGAAGCCCGCACAGACCGGCATCGGACCGACCAACACCGACGAGCCCGGCGACGTCGACGTGGTCCGTGCCCTCACCGGCTGCGCGGTGGAGGAGTACACCCGCCTGCCCGACCCACTGGCCCCCGACACCGCCGCGCGTCGAGCCGGCGTCACGATCCCTGCAGTGGCGGAGTACGCCGTCCGGGTGCGTGCGCTCGCCGAGGAGGTCGACACCGTGATCGTCGAGGGAGCCGGCGGCCTGTTGGTGCGTCTCGACACCGACGGCGGCACGCTGCTCGACCTGGCCGCCGACCTCGACGCCGAGGTGTACGTCGTGGTGCGGGCCGGGCTGGGCACCCTGAACCACACCGAGCTCACCGTGGGCGCCCTGCGGTCCCGGGGCCTCGAACCGGCCGGACTCGTCATCGGCGCCTGGCCGCACTCCCCCGACCTTGCCGAGTCGTGCAACCTCGACGACCTGCCCCGCGTGGCCGGCGTACCCGTGGTCGCCGTACTCACCGAAGGTGCCGGCGGCCTGGACCGCGCGTCCTTCACCGCCGCCGTCCCCACCTGGTTCACCGACACTCCCTGACGATCCCGTGGTTGCGGTCCCGGGAGTGTCGGGAATGATTGCGTGGGCGGAGCATCGGGTAGGGGTGGTGCTCCGGAGTCACCGACAGAGGAGTGTCATGCGTTCAACCATCCAGAGCAACCGTCGCCGGCGCGCGGTCGCCGGGCCGATCGTCCTGGCGCTCCTGGTGGCCGGGCTGCTCGCCGGGTGCGACTCCGACGAGAAGTCCAGCGTGGTGGCCGGAGATCCGGCGGTGGCGCCGAGCAGCATTCCCACCGACGACCCGTCGACGGACCCCACCGAGTCACCCAGCACGACGCCGACCGACGCCCCCTCCACCACGGACCCGAGCACCACGCCGCCGCCCGGCGGCCGACTCACGGCCGCGGAGTACGCCCACGACTGGGACTTCAAGCTGGACGGCGTACGCATGGCGGCCGACCACGTGCGCGGCAAGGACTACCCGGACTGCTCGGGCCTCGAGGTCAAGGGCGCGCTCACCAAGCGCGGATGCGTGTACGGCGTCAAGGTGACGCTCAAGGCACTGGGCGGCCGGGTGATGATCACGCACATGATCCTGGAGATGAAGAGCGACAAGAAGGCCAAGACGTTCTCCAACGACAAGTCGCTGACCGACGGAGACTTCAACTACCAGAAGGCCGACATCGTCCCGGGCTTCGACAAGGGCCAGTGGCGCGTGCGCAGCGCCGGGAAGTATGCCGTGTTCACGGTGGTCACCGGCGGCAAGGGCGTCACCGCCAAGCAGGTGAAGGACTACCTCCACTACACGAACGCCGACTACACCAGCGCCCTGCTCTGGCGCTGAAGACGCAGATACTCCCTGACGTTCCGGCCCCTCCTTGGGGACCGGAACGTCAGGGAGTATCGGAAATGTCAGGCTGCGGAGGTCTCGGCCTCGGCGGCGACCAGTGCCTCGACGGCGCTGACCAGGCGGGCCACGACCTCGTCGTCGGCGAGGATGTCGCCCTCCATCGCGGACTGCGACACGACGATCTCCTGGAGCACCTGGGCACCGGCGATGGTGGCCGAGTGGCGGGCGTGCTCGTGGGCCCACTTGCCGCCGTACGGCGTGGGGGTGGCGCCGACCACGGCGAACGGCTTGCCCACGACGGCGCCGGCGCCGTACGGGCGGGACAGCCAGTCGATGGCGTTGTTGAGCACGGCGGGCATGGTGCCGTTGTACTCGGGGGTGACGACCAGGACGCGGTCAGCGGCGGCGACGTCGGCGCGCAGGCGGGTGGCTGCCTCGGGCGCGGTCTCGCCGTCGATGTCCTCGTTGTAGAACGGGATCTCACCGAGGCCGTCGGCGATGTCGATGGTGACGCCGGCCGGGGCCTGGGCCTGGAGGGTCTCGGCGATGCGGCGGTTCAGGGAGTCGGCGCGGAGGCTGCCGACGAGGACGAGCACGCGGGTGTCAGACATGGAGCTGTCTCCTCAGAGGTTTGTTGGACGAACAGAGGGCATAAGCGGACCGCGGTCCGCTTTATTCCGGGCCTCTAGGATGAGTGTTGTGACACCGCCCACGAAGCCCCGAGCTGCCGACGACCGGCAGGTCAGGGCCGAGCTGCCGCTGCTCGGCCAGCCGGCACCGGAGCGCCGCGACGCCGCGCGCAACCGCGACGCGGTGCTGAACGCGGCCCTGCGACTCGTCGAGGCCAACGGCGCCTGCGCGGTCACCATGGAAGCGGTGGCCGAGGCCGCGGGAGTCGGCAAGGGCACGGTGTTCCGGCGTTTCGAGAGCCGGGCCGGCCTGATGGGCGCGGTGCTCGACCACTCCGAGTCGGCCTGGCAGAACGCCGTCATCTCCGGTCCGCCGCCGCTCGGGCCGGGCGCTCCCCCACTCGAACGACTCCGGGCCTTCGGGCGCTCCCGCCTCGACCTGAACCTGCGCCACGCCGACCTCATCGAGGCGGCGATCTCCTCCTACGGCCGGTCGTACGCCGCCTACTCGTTCGCCGCGATGCACGTCCGCTACCTGCTCACCGAGCTCGGCGCCACCGGAGACCTGCACCTGTTGACCACGGCGGTGCTCGCGCCGCTCGAGGCCGAGATCCTGCGCCAGCACAGGGCCGAGGGCGTGGGCGAGGAGCGCATCATCGCCGGGTGGGACGACCTGGTCCGGCGCATCCTCGCGGGCTGAACCAGCCGCGCACCCGGCCCGCAGTCACTCCACGTGGTGGCGGCGCAGCCCGAACGTCAGCCCGTCGACGAGCGCGCCCCACGACGCCTCGATGACGTTGTGGCCGACCCCGACGGTGACCCAGGACGACTCGCCGTCGGTGGTCTCGATCAGCACCCGCGTGGTCGCGTCGGTGCCGTGGCCCTGGTCGAAGATGCGCACCTTGTAGTCGATCAGCTCGAACTTCGCGACCTCCGGATAGGCCTGGTCGATGGCCTGGCGCAGGGCGTGGTCGAGCGCGTTGACCGGGCCGTTGCCCTCACCGGTCACCACGAACCGCTCGCCGCCGGCGCGCAGCTTGACGGTCGCCTCGGAGATCGCCTCGCCGCCGGGCGAGGTCTCGGTGATCACCCGCCACGACTCGACCTCGAAGTACGCCGGGCGCACTCCCTCGGCCTCCTCGACGAGCAGCAGCTCGAACGACGCGTCGGCCGCCTCGAACGTGTAGCCGCGCGACTCCATCTCCTTGACCCGGTTGGTCAGCCGGGTGACGAGGTCCTTGTCGCTGGAGAGGTCGTAGCCGAGCTCCTTGCCCTTGAGCTCGACGGTCGCCCGGCCGGCCATGTCGGAGACCAGCAGCCGCATGTCGTTGCCGACCTGCATCGGGTCGAGGTGCTGGTAGAGGTTGGGGTCGACCTTGATCGCCGAGGCGTGCAGCCCGGCCTTGTGCGCGAACGCCGAGGTGCCGACGTACGGCTGGCGTGAGGCGGGCGGGAAGTTGGTGATGTCGGCGACGGCGTGGGCGATCCGGGTCGCCTCGGCCAGGGCGCCCTCGGGCAGCACCCGGCGCTCCAGCTTCAGCTCGAGGTTGGCGATCACCGAGACGAGGTCGGCGTTGCCGGTGCGCTCGCCGTACCCGTTCATGCAGCCCTGCACGTGGGTGGCGCCGGCCTGCACGGCCGCGATCGAGTTGGCGACCGCGCACCCGGTGTCGTTGTGGGCGTGGATGCCCACGCGTCCGCCGGTCTCGGCGATCACGTCGGCGACGATCTCACCCACCCAGTGCGGCAGCATGCCGCCGTTGGTGTCGCACAGCGCGACCACGTCGGCGCCCGCGTCGTACGCCGTGCGCAGCACCTCGAGCGCGTAGGAACGGTCGAGCCTGTAGCCGTCGAAGAAGTGCTCGGCGTCGAGGAACACGCGCTGTCCCTCGCCGGCCAGGTGGGCCACGGTGTCGCGCACCATCGCGAGGTTCTCCTCGAGCGTGGTGCGCAGCGCCAGCTCGACGTGGCGGGTGTGCGACTTGGCCACCAGCGTGACGTACGGCGCGCGGCTGTCGCGGAGCGCGGCGACCTGCGGGTCGTCAGCGGCGGCCAGGCCGGCCTTGCGGGTGCTGCCGAACGCGGCCAGCCTGGCGTGGCGCAGGTCGAGCTCGTCGGCGGCGCGGGCGAAGAACTCGGTGTCCTTCGGGTTCGCGCCGGGCCAGCCGCCCTCGATGAAGCCGACACCGAGCTCGTCGAGCAGCCGGGCGATGTTGAGCTTGTCGGCGACCGACAGGTTCAACCCTTCCTGCTGTGCGCCGTCGCGCATCGTGGTGTCGTAGACGTGGAAGGCCCCGTGGAGGTCCATTCGTCTCATCTCGCTTCGGTTGTCCGGTTCGGGGGTGTGGCAACAAAAAAACCTCCCGGAGTACGAGAGGTTGCGCGTCGGGGAGTCCCTGACGCGCTAGTCAATAATGATCGCGATCTGCTGCACGTGCCCAGTTTGCCACGGAACCACGTGCCCGAAGCCTGCCGTCTCGGAATCCGACCTTCCCCATTCTTCTGCGCGGCACCCGGGAGCCGACCTACTCTTGGGCGATCCAACATCCGGACAGCTTTGAGGAACTCCCCACCCATGCGCATCAGCAAGCTCAGCGAGCGCGCCGGCCTGCCGGTCGGCACGGTCAAGTTCTACCTTCGCTCGGGGCTCCTCCACGCCGGCCGGGCGACCAGTGCCACGCAGGCGTTGTACGACGAGACGCACCTGAAGCGCCTGCGCCTGATTCGCGCACTGCTCGAGGTCGGCCGGCTCTCGCTGTCCGACATCCACGAGATCCTTGATGCGATGGACCTTCCCGACGTCGACACGGAGTCCCGGGTCACCCGGGTCCGCGCGGCGATCGCGGCCTCGTCCGGCGTCTCCGACAGCATCGACGTGACCGCCGCGCAGGATCTCCTGGCCGACCTCGGGTGGCACGTGGCCGCCACGTCTCCTCACCTCCCGGCCCTGGCCCGTGCCCTGTGGGCCGCCGAGTCCGTCGGCCTGGAGATCGACCCCGACCACTTCTCGGCGTACGCCGAGGCGGCGGCACTCGCCGCGCACAGCGACCGCACCGCGATCAGCGAGACGTCCGCCGAGAACCTGCCCACGACGGTGGCGGCCACCACCGTCCTGCTCGACCAGGTGCTGATCGCGCTCCACCGGCTGGCCATGGAGAACGACCCGGTCGACTCCCGGGGTGTTCCGCGCGGGGCCCGCCACCTGCCCGGACCGCGTCAGCCCGCCGCCAGCGCCTGAACCCGGTCGCTGATCCAGCGCACGGACCCGTCAGAGGTGGCGGCCCAACCAGGTGCCGGGGGCCCACGGCGACTCGTCGAACGGCGCCCACACCGGGTCGTGGTCCACCGCCCACCACACCATGAGGGCGGAGGCGGCGACCAACAGCAGCACGCCGACCAGCCAGGGCAGCGGCGTGCGGGCCAGGGGCAACCCGATCCGACGCAGGGGTGACCTCAGCCGGGAGCTGCCCGGGCCGGTCCAGTGCACGACACCGAGGAACACGCCCGAGACCCCGAGCGCCGTCAGGTCGTCGACGTCGAGGGCCACCATCACCAGTCCGACGCAGCCCACCAACAGGGCGGTCCAGACCAGCAGCATGATCGACGCAGGCAGCGAGACGAGGAAGTGCCACGGCGCGGCCATCAGGTTGAGCACCCCGTCGTACCACTTCGGGCCGCGGCGACCACGTCGATCGGTGGCCGCGGTCGCGGAGAGCGACAGGCTGCGCAGCACCACGGTCACGACCGCGATCGACACGCTCACGACGTACGGCGCCAGCACGAGTCCCCCGGCGACCGCACCGAGGACGGCAGCACCCAGGATCCAGCGGCGGAGGCGCTCGGTCCACGACACCCGCGCCGGTGCCGCCCCCGCCGGGGCAGGCACCTGGTAGGGCTCGCGCATCGGCGGCGGCAGGGTGTGGTCCGGCCGCGGCGGGGCCGCCTCGGTCGCCGGGCCGGCCAGCGGTTGGTTCAGTGATTGCGACGGCGGCGCCGGGGGCGGCTGCCTGCGGGTCGGGTCGTCCTCAAACCTGCGGGTCTGCGGGGCGGCGACGTCGAGCGCCTCCTGGGCGGCCTGCGCGAACCCGGGGGTGATCGGCATCGTCATCGTGGGCGCCGGTCCGGGGACAGCGGGGCGTTCGGCGGTCGGCGAGCCACCGAGGGTCTCGATCACCTGCGGCAGGCTCGGTCGCTGGTCCGGTTCGGGCGCGAGCGCGGAGGTCACCAGCGAGAGGACCACGGGATCCAGGCCGGTCAGGTCGTGCTCGCCGCGGCGCACGCGGTCCATCACCGCCACCGACGGCCCCTTGCCGTACGGCGCACGACCGGTTCCGGCGAAGGCCACGGTCGCCGCCCACGAATGCACGTCGGCCGCGGTGGTGGGCTCGATGCCGTAGAGGATCTCGGGGGCGAGGTAGCCCGGTGTGCCGAGAAGCCAGCCGGTGCGGGTGATGTTCGCGTCGTCGGCGACCCGGGCCAGGCCGAAGTCGATCAGGACCGGGTTGCGACCTTCCATCAGCACGTTCGACGGCTTGATGTCGCGGTGCAGCACGCCCACCCGGTGCACGGCCTGCAGCGCCTCGGCCAGGCCCTGGGCGAACCACGCCAGGTCGTCTCCGGTCAGTGGACCCTCCTCGCGCACGTGGTCGTGCAGCGAGAGTCCGGGCACGTAGCGGGTGGCCACGAACGGCACCGGCCCCCACGGGTCGGAGTCGACGATCTCGGCGACCCGGACACTGCGCACCCGGGTGAGCGAGTTGACCTCGCGGGCCAGCCGGGCGCGGGCCTCGTCGTCGCCGACGACGTGCGGGCGCAGCACCTTGAGCGCCACGCGCTCTCCCCCGGGCTTGCGGGCGAGGTGCACGACGCCCATGCCGCCCTCGCCGATGCGCGAGAGGAGGGTGTAGTCCCCCACGCGCATTCCAGGTGGGGCCTGCCGGCCCGGAGTCGTCGTCACGTCGTGAGATTACCCGTGCCCACCGCCCCGAACCCCGTGTAACGCGCTGTCCGTGACGCTTTGCACCCGGCTAGGTCAATCGGTCTAAGCAACGGTCATGCTGCTGCCGGTTTGGCGAGCAGCGCAGC
>NZ_LMGG01000003.1:0-80422 GCF_001427925.1 Nocardioides sp. Root151 | reverse complement strand
CCCCGCATCCGTCCCCCCAGACCCCCGATTTGGAGGGGGGACGCAGAGGGGGGACGCGCGTTTCCGCAGGTCAGAGGGCGTCCCCCGAAAGTTGAGAAAGTTTTCGGCCGACCCCTTGCGCGGCCTCGAAATCGCGGTCGCGCGGGGCTGGCGCGGTCGACGCACCGGGCCTCGACCGGGTCCGCGCAGCGGAGTCTGCGGATCTCCTGCGCGGCCGGACGGGTCGTGCTCTACTTGGCGCCAGAGCCCCAGGTGACCCGAGACGCCTGGGGTCTCTTCATGCCCGGAGACACCGCTCAGCGGCCCCCTCCGGTCGGGCCCGTAGCCACGCTTGGGTGGGCAAAAAGAAGGGTCGGTCCCGGCCTCCTTCGAGGACGGGACCGACCCTTTCGTGATGAGACCGCTAGGTCAGATCTCGCACGGAGATCTTGGGCTTGCGCCATCCATCAGGGAACGGCGCAGCCGGGTCGTTCCGCCAGGCCAGGAGTTCGCGCACCCGCGCGGCACCCGTTGCCAGGTCGCCTTCGGTCCAGAGCCCAGTCGGTTCCATCTCGAGCTCGAAGGCTCCCAGCTCCGCAAGATGAAGAATCACCGAGCCATCGAAGTTCTCGACCATCAGCTCAGGGTGGTTGCGCACGCTGTACGTCGTGATCACCGGCGAGAACGTCAGCCAGCGCCGCCGCAGTGACCCAAGGCCGGCCTCCCGGAACGGTGCCCGCAGGACCTCGCGGATGACCCGCCCGTTCGACACACGACGACCTCCCACGACCTGCCCGCCCATCACTGGGTGAGCACCTGAGCCTCGCCGATGCGGATCGGCAGCGGCTCGGTGGTCAGGTCGAACTCGATGGTTCCGGACTGGCCGCCGCCGGTCCACGCGACCACCCAGTGGCTGGTCGCGGTGACCTGGTAGGCACCGTCCGGCTGGTCCGACGACATCTTCGCGTAGCGGTGCCCGCAGGTCGGCGAAGGCTGCTTCCCGTAGTGATCGGCGTACGGCGTCCCCTTGCCGGCGCAGGTCACCTTGGTGCCGTCGCCCATGTTCCACACGATGCTGGAGACGTTGGCCGTTGCGCTGACCGAGACCGTTCCTTCGGCCGCGGACGCAGTGATCGGCCCGAAGGTGACGTCGGTCGGCTGGTCGACCCACATCCACACCGGCAGGCCGACCAAGCCGGCGCGGTTGGCTCCCGACTCGGGAACGATGCCGATCTCGATCGGGTCCAGGTTCATCGAGGCGATCGCGCGCTGGGCGAGGACCACCGGGTCGATTCCGACCTCGCCAGTCTCGATCCACATGTACTCCCACGACGACCCCGGCGGCGGGAAGTAGCAGACGTGCCACCAGCCGTCTTCCTTGGTCTGGCCCTCAGGCGGGACCATGTCGTCTGCTCCTCGCGCTCCGATCCAGCACTTGTACTTGCTGCTCCAGACCGACCCTTCCGGGCCGGTGCAGGGGATCTCGTTGCCGGCGTAGGTGCAGGTCGATGAGCCTCCAGTGCCAGGATCGCCACCATTCCCGGGGTCGGTGTCGGTGTCCTCGCATACGAGCTTGACCTCCCCCGTGTCCGGGTCAGTCTCGTACCAGCAGTTTTCGCCTCCAGCAGCCGAGGCCGGAGACCCCGGGCCGACCACTACCAACGCGGCCGCGGCGACGATCGTGGCGAGCGCCCGCGCTAGCACGGCTCGTCCCACATCACATCGGAGCTAGTGACGAGCCAGTGGCCCTTCTCCAAGATCAGCTCGTACTCGATCGGCACCGGATTGCGCAGCGGGTTGCCTTCCGGGTCCTTCTGCTCGGGGACCGGCTTGCCATCCTTCGTCCGCTTAACCCCGGTACGGTCCTCGCAGTCGATGATCAAGATCTGGTCGGCGGCGCGCTGGCGGGGCTCACCGAGGGTGTGCACGTACTCCCCAGTGACCTTGCTGCCAGAGCGCTCGATCCCGGACACGTTCTGCTGAACGTTGAGGAACTCCCGGCCCGTTGCCACCTTGTTGAGTCGCTTGAACTCGATCGTGGCAGCGCGGAACGCGTCGTCGCGGACGTCGAGGTAGGTCTGCAGCTGGGCTGCGGCCTTCTCCTCGGGTGTCTTCGGCGTGGGTGACGCGCTGGTGGGCGTCTCGCTCGGTGTCGCGGTGGGCGTGTCGGTGGCGTCGGGATCGTTACTGCCGTCGTCCGAGCAGCCCGTGAGGGTCAGGGCCAGGGCGAGGGCCACTCCCCCGAGTGCGGAGTGGTGCTTCCTCATGCGGTGTCTCCTCGTGTGTTGGGCGGGGCCATGACTGAGCGTTGGCTGACGTCGTTGGCGATGAGCTCGAGGTGTTCTTCGGCGGCGTCGACGAGCTCGGCCAGCGAGCCGTTGTCGGCGGGGTCGATGCCGAACTTCTTGTCGGCGTTGTAGAGCGCGCGGACGGTGTCTCGCACGAACACGGCCCGGGCGACGCGTCGCGCGTCGAGGTCGGGGCGATCGCCGCCGGCCGCGACGTAGCGGCCGGTGAGCTCCTGGTCGAACGTGGTCATGTGTTGGGTGCTCCCTTCCCGAGTCAGCTCGCGAGCCAGCCGTGGGTACTGATGATGGTCTTCGTACGCTCCGACAGTTCCAACGGGGCGTCGCCGTCGTCGGACCGGTTGCAGATCTCCTCGCGAAGGATCCGGTCGGCCTCGAGCTGGTCGCCCTCGGCCTTCATGACGTGTGCCAGGCACAGGCGGGTGCTCTCGCCGTCCGGGTCGGCCCGGTTGGCTACGTAGGCGGCGGAGCGGGCCTTGACCAGGTCGCCGGCGGCGAGGGCCTCGGTGACGACGATGAGCGCGACGTCGGCGATCCAGCCGGACGCCATGAGGTCGACGCGGTCGGGCTCGTTGACGAGCCAAGACCATCCCTCTTCACGCAGCTGACTGAACGGCTTGGCTTCGCCGACCAGCTCGAGTGCGGTGCACAGGTCGGTGACGCCTTCGGCGCCGCCCCGGGCCTGCCCGCGCTTGCGCAGTCGGAGGAAGAGGTGGAGGTCGACCAGGAGGCCGTCGTCGACCTGGTAGACGTTGACGCCGCGGAGCTTGGTGGCGGGTGCCTTGTCGGCGTGGGGCAGGTGGGGCTCGGTGGTGCTGGGGTTGGTGCCCAGCCACTCGCGGATGGTGTTGGTGTAGTCGCGCACCTTGCCGGGGGTGATGCCGAAGGCCTCGCCGATCTCCTCGCGGGTGGCGCCGTGCTTGCGGTGCAGGGCCAGGTACGCGAGGAGCTCGGTGAAGTAGGGCTTGCGCTTGGCCAGGGCCTTGCCGTGGGTACGCGCGGTGACCGGGCCGAGCAGGCTGAGCCGGGGACGGGCGCAGTCGGTGGAGAACCAGTCGGCGATGTCCTGGTCGAGGGTGGGGTCGCTCTTCTCGACCTCGGCGCGGACGTGCTCGGGGACCTTCGGTGCGAGCGTCTCGAGGTCCTCCTGGACGATCGCGCTCTGCCGGATGTAGTCCTCGTCGTCGCCCTCGAGGAGGGACGACAGGGGCTCGTCGACGGCGTCGACGGGGGTGTTGCGCGGCAGGGTGTACTCGCGGCGCAGTGCCCCGGACTGGTCGGTGTAGGCCTCCCAGCCGTCGGTGGCGGTCTCGTCGACCGGCACGGGGACGTCCTCGGCGACCTCGCTCTGTGCGTAGACCAGGGCGCAGCCGCGGGCCTCGTCGCTGGTGAGGCCGACGGCGATGAGGTTGAGGCCGGCGTGCTCGAGGACGACGCGGCCGGTGTTCGTCATGTGCAGGACAGCGCCGGGTGTGTTGGGGCGCTCGCCGGCGACGACGATGGAGGTCGCGGACTGCCCGACGTGGTCGTTGACCAGCTGCAGCAGCTGCTCGAGGTCCTCGGGGTCTCCGGTGGCCGCGTCGAGCAGCAGCATCCGGGCCGGCCAGGTGTCGTCGTCGACGCTGCCGGTGCGTGCGGTGGACACGTCGGTGTCGTGTCGCTTGGCCCGGTCGACGGTGGTGACGGCGGCCGCGAGGACCTCCGCGGCCGCGGGCGACCCGGCTGCTCCGGTCGGGTAGTAGCTGATCCGCTCGTCCATGGCGACGGCTTCCTCAGCCACACCGATGCAGTCGACCTGCACGCGCCGCGACCACGGGTTGACGGCCAGCTGGGCGGCGAGGTGGCGGGCGAAGTCCCGGCCGTAGGTGGGGTCGCCGCTGATGGTGAGGGTGGACAGCTCCTCGCAGTTGAGCAGCCAGGTCTCGCCGGTGTCGCTCATCCCGATGGTGGCCAGGAGCGGGTAGGGCGGCTCGACGTTGCCGGTGTCGGGGCCGAGCTCGTCGGCGGCGGTGTCCGTGGCGACGTGCCAGTGGGTCTGGTCGGGGCTGCCCACCCAGGGCGCCGGGACGGCGGCCGGGGCGCTCAGGTGCAGTGTCAGCTTTCCGTTCGCGAGCTCCACGGCAGCGAGCGGCGGCATCGTGGTGCCCTGCGCGCCGACGGCGGCCGCGAGACGGCGCAGCGCCTCGTCGGCGAACTCCACGGTGGCCGCGGCCGCAGCGCCGGTGGCGTTCAGGGTCATCTCGACCGGCGCGAGCTCCGGAGGCGGCGCGGCGATCGCGCGGCCGGGCTGCCGGTTCCGGTAGCCGGCACGGCGGCGGGACCGCAGGGCCATGAGCAGTGCCCCGGACAGCAGGACGCCCCCGCCGGTCAGACCGGCGAGGACCCACGGCGCGTCGAGGATCGAGTCGTCAGCGTCGTCGACTTGGTCGACGTCCGCAGCCGGCGCAGCCGGCGCCGCTGGCTCCTCGGCCTGGGGCGGTGCGACGTCCGGCACGACGTCCGGCACGGCCGTCTCGGGCACCTCAGACTCGGGGACGACCGGGGGCTCTTCCTCGGCCGGCGGGTCGACCGGCTGCTGGTCTTCGTGGCTGGCTGGTGTCTCGGCACCGGGGATGTGGAGCTTCCAGCCGACGTCGATGACGTCGGGGTCGGTCAGCTGGACTCCCCCGGGCTGGGTGATGCCGGTGGACGCCTGGTAGATCTCGGGCCAGCGGTCGGCGTCACCGAGCTGCTCCTGGGCGATCTCGCTGAGGGTGTCGCCGGGCTGCACGCCGTACTGATGCGCGGGGGCGTCCTTCGCCTGGGGCGCGGGCAGCTTGAGGACCCACCCGGGCTCGAGGAAGCTCGGCTGCTCGCCGAGGAGATCGCGGTTGAGCTCGACGAGCTCCTTGTACCGGGCACCGTCGCCGAAGTGGTCCTCGGCGATCGACCACAGGCTCTCCCCCGGCTTCACAGCGTGGTCGACGGTCTTGTGCTGGCGCTCCTGCTTCATCTCGACCTTGACGTCCTGGTGGGCGGGCGCCTGGTCGACGGCACCGGCGGTGACGTGTCCCACGGCCACCGGGGCCGCGGCGGCCGGGGCTGCCGTGGTTGCCTGCGCGGCGATGGGGGCGGCGATGAACAGCAACGCTGCCAGGCCGATGAGGCCACGGGCTGCGGCCTGCGGCCTGCCCAGGCCCGGCAGCTGGGGCGCCTGGACCTTGCGGAGCCGGGCGATGGTCTCCACGACCAGGCTCAGCGCCATGAAGGCCCACGCGACCCAGCCGATCACCTTGAACAGGCCGAGGACGAGCGTGCCGTCGTCGGGTGCCAGGAGCGCGTTCTTGATGCCGTCCAGGGTCGGCACCTGGTCCGGGATCGGGCTGGCACCGATCGCGAGGAACAGTGCGGGCAGCCCGAGGACGATGCCGAGCACGGCAAGCGCTGCAGCGAGGCCTGTGAGTCGCTGGCCCAGGGTGGGATGGGTGGGCGTAGTCATCTC
This sequence comes from Nocardioides sp. Root151, assembly GCF_001427925.1. NCBI lineage: Bacteria > Bacillati > Actinomycetota > Actinomycetes > Propionibacteriales > Nocardioidaceae > Nocardioides > Nocardioides sp. Root151. The sequence continues at coordinate 74,656 of NZ_LMGG01000003.1, read as the reverse complement.
TCGATGCCTCCTTCGGCGCGGATGAGCCGCGCGGACGCCTCCCCGGTGACCTGCATGGAGTCCAGGCCGATGATCCCGAGGAACTTGCTGGTGTAGGTGTCGGTGGTGGTGACGATCAGGGTGTCGCCGTCGACGACGCGCGCGGTTCCCTCCACGCCAGCGGCGTGGAGGTAGTCCATGGCAGCTGCCTTGGCGGCGTTGATGTCGACGCGGAGGTCCTCGCCGCGCACCGCTGTCGAGCCCTGGACCTCCTGGGCGCCGGTGCGGGCGGCCTGGGATGCCGCGCTGCGGGCCTGCTGCTGGGTGTGGACCTTGCCGCCGAGGTCGACGGCCATCCCGACGAGGATGATCATCGCGAAGGACGCAGTCGCGAACCAGACGCTGATGGAGCCGCGCTCATCGCGCGAGCGCCGCGGCACGAGGCTTCGGATGGGGGCTGTCATCATCGGCGCTCCCGGTAGGCGTCGACGGGGCTGCTCGCGGTGGCGGTGATGGTGCGGGTGCCGGGTAGGCCGGGGATGCTCAGGTCCGCGACGTCGACCTTGCAGGTCACGGTGGCGGTCACCTGGCCGGTGGTTCCCAACGGGGCGTTGAACGCCGCGGCGTTGACCGTGATGTTGGTGGTTGCGCACTGCAGACCCTGGTCGCTCAGGCTGCTGGTGGCCGCGGACTTTCCGGAGCTGATCGCCTCGCTCTGGGTGCGCTCGATCGAGGCCGCGCGGGCTGCCTCGTAGGCGGCTGCGTCCACTGCCTGGTTGGCGATCTCCACGCGGCCGCCGAGAATGATCATCGCCACGAAAAGGCCGAAGGCCGGGACGCCGATCGCGGCCTCGATGGCCACCGATCCGCGCTCGTCCCGGCGCTGGCGGGTCCGCCTCGTCTGCCTGGTCATTCGGTCAGCCTTTCGACCGGGACGCTGGCGCTCTGGGTGACGGTGACGTGCCAGCCGGGGATCACGCTCATGGACGTGCCGGTGACGGTGATCGTGGCGGTGGTCGTGGTCCGTGATCCGGAGACGCTGGTGGAGGTCATCACGTCGGATCCGCCGGCGTCCTGGAGGAACGTGTTCGCCGTGGCCACACCGGCGTCGCGGGTGCCGGTCTCGCTGCCTGCCTCGCGGGCGCCCTCTTGCGCGGCCGCGAGCGCTACCTGCTTCGCGTGGTAGTACAGGGCGCCCTGGAGGCCAAGGAACATCAGCAGGAAGAGCGCGGGCATCAGGAAGACCATCTGGATGGTCACTGACCCGCGCTCGTCCCGGCTGCGGCGGCGGCGGCGGTGGAGGCTGGCGAACATGGCGGCCTACTTGATCTTGGCGGACTCGCTGGTCACGAAGAACTTGATCGCCGCGACGACGATGCCGACGATGACGATCACGGCGCCGGCCCAGATGACCTGCTCGATCGTGACGGAGCCGCGCTCGTCGCGCTGCCTGGTGACGCGGTCCTCGAGGGAGGCGAGCGTGGTCAGCGCCGCCAGCTGGAGGGCGATGAAGAGCTTCAACATCGGGGTTCTTCCTTCCTGTTCGGGTGTTGCGGTCTGGGTGACCCGGGTTCTTGCGGTCGGTGTTAGGTCGGTCAGGTGGTGAAGCGGAGCATCGAGGGGGCAACGAGGATCGCCATGAAGACGACGCCAAGCAGGCTGGCGGGGATGTACATACGCTCGGAGGTCGCGTTGGCCTTGCCGATCTCGGCGCTGAGCATCGCCGAGCGGAGTGCGGCTGCGCGGGCCCGGAGGTTGTTGTAGATCTGGGCTCCGTCCTGGCCGGACTGCTGCATGATGTCGGCGAGGTCGTCGAGCTCGGGGACGCCGAGCTCGTCGGCCAGACCGTGCAGGGAGTCCCAGGGGGCGCGGGTCATGTAGCGGGCGCGGCGCAGCTCACTCTCGATCCGCTTGAAGACCCAGGTGTCGCCGACCTCGGCCGCCTGGCGCAGCGCCTGCTGGCCGCTGGAGCCGTCGCGTACGCCGGTGGCGACCATGTCGATGTAGGCGCCCAGGGCTCGGCTGAACTCGATGCGGGCCTTCTTGGCGTCGTCGGCGGCGTTGTAGTTGGGCATGAACCAGAACAGGGCGGCCAGGGCCAGCGACCCGAGCGTGGGGATCGCGAACGGGAGCGGGAGCCCGATCAGGCTGAAGAATCCCGCAAGCAGCGGCGGCATCATCAGCCCGAGCATCGCCCAGACGACCTTCTCGCCGTAGAACCGGGTCTCGCTGATCTGCAGGAGCGCCAGGTCCTTGCGGGGGGTGTGTGCCCAGGCACCACCGGGCAGGTTCTTCATCGCCCACAGGCCGATCCGGTCGACGGCCGACCCGGTGTCGGTGCCGGCGTCGTCGAGGCCGTGGGCGCTGCGGCGGGGCACGACGTGGTCAGGCGAGAGACGGTCCAGGGCGTCGACCAGATCAGGGTCGGACGGCGCGAGACGCCACACGAGCAGGGCGAGGGCCAGTCCGAGGAGGGCGCCGCTGGCGAGGGCGATCTGCAGGCCGGTCATGCGAGTGCTCCTTGGTTCTCGACCGGTGCCGTGCGCTGGGCGGCGCGGTGCGCGTTGCGGGCCGGGAGGTCGAGGAACCGCGGGAGCGGCTTGGCGACCGCCATCCGGCGCATCCACAGCAAGGTGGCCACGTAGGCCGAGAGGAGGACGGCGAGGATGACCTGGCCCAGCGGGGAGCCGTAGGGCTCGATGTAGTCGCCTGTGAAGGCGAGCATGCCGAGCACCCCGAGGGTGATCACGGTGACGGTGCGGGCGGTGGTGCGGGGCTTGGCCTGGTCGGCGGCGATCTGGCGGCGGGCGCGCACGTCGGAGGCGACGGTCTCGGCGAGGGCGTCCAGGGCCTTCGACAGACCGGCCTGGCCGCGGCCGCTGGCGGCCAGGATCAGCTGGCTGGCCACGACGTCGCCGGTGGAGTCGTTGAGGTCCTCGGCGAAGGCGCGCAGCACGTCCTCGGTGCTGGCGGTGTTGTTCCACAGCCGGGAGACCATCAGTCCGACCTCGCGCTCGATCGGTGCCGGCGCGGACTGCAGGGACTTGATGAGCGCCGAGCGCAGGGATTGGCCGGCGGTCAGCTTGCCTGAGAGGGACCGCGTCCACTCCTCGAGCGCCTCGAGCTTCTCGATGCTGGCGGCCGCCGGCGGGGGCGTGAGCAGCAGCGGGATACCGATGATCCCGGCCGGGACGAGCACGATCGCGATCACCCAGCCGGTCGCCAGCGCGACCAGGAGTCCGGCCACGGCACCGCCGACCATCAGCGTCCGGGTGCGCCGGTCGAGCCGGACGAACCAGTTTCCCAGCCGTCCGAACGGGGTGACGGACCGGGCGGGCCGCGGCGGCTTGGGCGGTGCCGGGATCAGCGCGTAGACCATCCCGATCAGCCCGATGACGATGAGGGCACCGAAGACGGCGGGCAGGAACGCGGTGCTCATGAGGTGGCCACCCCCGGGTTGGCCAGCGACTCGGCCTTGTACGCCTCGAGGTCGAACCCGTGCCGCGCCAGCTCCTGGGCGAGGAAGTTGTCGAGCTTGCCGGTCGCGACGGCCTGGCCGAGCTGGTTGGGCGCGAAGATCGGGGTGGTGGCGTATCCCCTGGCGGCGTCGATGCTGGGCTGGACGACCAGGACCTCCTCGACCCAGCGCTGCTTGCGGAACGTGCCGTCGGAGTTGGGGATGACCTCCGAGCGCAGGTACATCACGATGTCGATCGCGGCGGCGAGCTTGCTAATGGCCAGCTCGCGGGTGACCTGGGGGCCCTTCTCCATGGCGCAAGAGACGAGCTTCTCGATGGTGTGCTCGGCGCTGCGGGCGTGGGTGGTGCTGATCGAGCCCGGGCCGGACTCCATGGCCTTGAGCATGTTCCAGACCTCGGGGCCGCGGACCTCGCCGACGATCTGGCGGGCGAGGTTGAACCGGAAGGAGTGGTGGATGGCCTCCTCGAGGCTGAACTCACCGGCCTGGCGGCCGTCGATGCCGACCTCGCCGGATCCGGGGCGGTGTTCCCAGGCGTGGACGATCTTGTGCCGGTCGACGAGCTCGTGCAGGTGCAGCTCGAACTCGGTCTCGAAGGTGCCGATCATCTCCCAGGGCGGGATGCACGAAGCCAGGGCGCGGACCCAGGTGGTCTTCCCGCTGCCTTGGACCCCGGAGACGACGATGCTCTTGCCGGCGCGCACGCAGGCGGCGGCGAAGTCGGCCAGGACCGGGCTGCAGGCCTTGCGGTCGTAGACCATCTCGTCCATCGACACCTCGCGCATGCCGTGGCGCCGGATCACGACCGAGGTGTAGGCCATCACCCAGGAGCCGGCCGCGAGCCGCGCTCCCCCGGGCAGCCGGAGGTCCAGGTGCGGGCGGGCCTCGGTGAAGGGCCGGTTCTGCCGTGCTCCGAGGTCGGAGAGGAACTCGCGCAGCTCGTCCTCGGAGTCGGCGATCGGGGCGGCCTCGACCAGGGTTCCGTCGACCAGCTCCAGCCACACCGAACAGGCCGGGCCGCGGGCGATGACGATGATGTTCTCGACGTCCTCGCGCTCGACCAGCGGCTGCAGGCGGCCGAGTCCGAACAGGGCGGCGTGGAGGGCGGACTTGAGTGCTTTCTCCTGGCCGGTCGTCCATGGCGGCCGACCTGTGGAGACCAGCGTCTCGGCCTCGGACTTGATGAGCTCCTCGATGACGTCGAGGCCCATCTGCTCGCGGTCTTCCTCGGTGACCCGGCCACCTTCCTTGTCGAGCCGGGCGGTCAGTCGCGACGAGATCTCCGCGCGGTACTGCGCGATCAGCTCCCAGTCCAGCTCGACCTCGCCATCCGCGCCGTGGATGTAGTCGTGGTCCTCCGCGGGCGCCACCAGCGGGCGAAGGCTGAACTCCGAGCGGGTGCGGCCGGGCGGCTGACCCTCGCCTTCGCTGGTCCAGGCGCCGGCGAAGATCGGCAGAGAGGTCGGGTCGTGGTCCTCGACGACCGGCGGTGGAGGCGGCGGGGAGCCGTTGGTGCCGCGGCCGCGGGCGAACGGTGAGGTCTGCTCGCGGGTCGCGGCGTGACGGGCCTCGAGCCACTCGTCGGCGCGCAGCGGGTCACGGCCGTTGGTTTCCGGGTGGTGTCCGTTGGTGCTCATGCGTGGCCTCCGTTCGTGGGAGCGAGGGCGGCCTGATTGGCGCCGAGGATGGAGTGGATCGCCGCGGCGCTGGCCCGGTAGCCGCGCAGCAGCCCGGAGGACTCGAACTTGCGGGGCTTGCGGGCGCCGTGGGAGTAGACCTCGGCCGCCTCGGGCTCCCAGTCCACGGAGGCGACCACGGGGATCTGCAGGGCCTTGGCGATGTGGCGGGCGGTGTATGGCCGGACGCGGGCTCCGGTGGGAACCGTGGGCCAGCGGCGCTCCTCGTCGACGAGGAGGACCCCGAGACGAGACAGGCCACCGACCGCACCGAACTGTCCTCGCAGGGTCTTGGCCCAGCTGGTGGCGCCGGCCAGTGCCGGCAGCGAGCTGCGGGTGACGAGCAGGGTCAGGTCGGAGGCGGCGATGAGCGGCTGGGGCCAGCCGGCGAGGCCGAGCCGGCCGGCGTCGACGATGACGTCCTGGCCGTTGCGCTCGAGGGCGCGCAGCTGCTCGGTGAGCGGATCCCACAGGGCCAGCAGGCTGGGGGCCTGCTCGTGGGCCCGGATGCCGGGCAGGAACCAGGCCGATCGCTCGGCCGGCGCTTCGGGGTCCAGCAGCAGCGTCTCGCGGGGCAAGGCATCGGCCAGTCCTCCATCGCGCAAGGAAAGGGCGAGGTTGATCAGGCCGCCGGTCGGCTCCTGGGTGCCGTGGAAGTAGCCGGCGAAGACCGAGGAGGATCCGGTCGGGTCGGCGTCGACCAGGAGCACGGGACGCGGCCAGTTGAGGGTGAGCCCGAGCGCCGTGGTGGACACGCCGGGCGAGCCGCTCGCGGAGGCCAGGACGATCAGCGCCATGCCTCAGCGCTCCCGGGCGTCCAGGACGAGCGCGACCCGTCCGGTGGCGGCGCGGGCAGCAAGGTCGGCCGCCTCGCTTTCGGGCACCGAGACGTCGACGACGGTCTCCCCCGTCTCCTCGACCCGGCTAACACCAACGACGGTGGCCTCGATGCTGACCGGCTCCTTGTCGGTGATTTCGCCCTGGTCGCCGGGCGTGGTGACGATCCGGACGACGTCGCCGCCGTAGAGCGGCTCCGAGGGCATCTGGGCGGGAGTGAGGCTGATGCCCACCAGGGACTCCCCCTCCCCCGGCACCAGGTTGTCGGCGATGGCCTGCTCGGTGAGCAGGGTGCCGGCCCACAGGTCGACGGCGGCGCGGCTGCCCTCGAGCTCGGCCTTCTGGCTGCCGGGAACCGGGGTCAGCGCCGGGTCGACGCTCACGCGCACGATGGCGAGGTCACCGGCCTCGATGGTCTCGCCTCGCTTGATGTCGCTGCTGACGACGAGGACCTCTTGGGTGTCGTTGACCGAGGTGAAGACGAACGCGACGCCCAGGGCGCCGGCGGCGACCAGTGAAGCCATCAGGGCGAAGACCCAGGGCCGGCGGCGTGCCTTGACCCGCGCAGTCGCGGCATGCGCGGGCTGCGTCTGGGCGGTCTGCGGCGGGGGCGGTCCCCCCGCGGTGGTCTGTGCGGTGTCCAGCGACATCAGTCCGAGTCCTCTCGTCTCTCGATCACCTATGTGTCAAGACGGGCCGGGGCGATCACTATGACCCAACTCGCGAACAACACACTAGTGCAGGTGTCTCGCTGAATGTAGTTCTCCACAGGAGGCGGATTCCGAGATGTCATCGCCCGAGTCCCTCACCGGGGTGGTCGCGGCTCACTCCCCCGATGGAATCGGGCGTCTACGCGCCGAACGACCCGGGTCCCATGGGACCACGCGTTCGGTCTCCCTGACGGACGATTGTGCCCTGCGTCGCCTAGGGCTGAACCTCCGTATTGCTACTCAATTGCCGGGCTTGGGGTTGCCGCGGCGCCGGCGCAGCCGTTGGGCCTCGTTGAAGGCCGCGGCCACGACGTCGGCGGGCTCGTCGAAGACGCGGCCAAGAGCCTCGAGGATCGACGGCGATGGGAGGCGGGTCCAGCGCCCGACCTCCCAGGAGTAATAGGTCTTCACGGCCATGTTCGTGCGCGTGGCCAGCTCCGGCACGGTGAGGCCGGCCTGGAGGCGCAGTGCTCTCAGGTCGGGGGTGTCACCTTCGAGGTGGATCAGCCGCAGGGTGGGGATGTCGAGTGCCCGGGCGAGCTTGACCAGGAAGTCGGGCCGGGGCACCGAGGCTCCGAGCTCCCAACGCGAGACGCGCTCTCCCCCGGCTGCGCCAACGAGTCGCGCGAGCTCGTGCTGAGTCAGGCCCGCGCTCTCGCGGGCTGTCCTCAACGCGCTGGGGTCGATTCCGGAGGCCATCGCCGACGAACACTATCGGCGTCGGCGACGCTGGTTGGTCAGTCGGCGAGAACAGCGCGGAGCGCGGCTCGGATCAGTTGGCTTCGGCTGTCTGCACCGTGCTTCTCGACGAGCGAGTCGATGACCTTGAGATTCGCCTCGGTTGTGTCGAAGTTGATCGTCGTGCGTTCCTCGATCGCGTTGCGGCCCGTGCTCTGGTCGGGGAAGAGTCCGCCAGTTGTCGGTGCGGTCGGCCGTTCCTTCTCTACCAGTTCTGCGAGTCGGTGTGCGTTCGCTTCGATCGCGTTCAGGATGAACTGGATCTGGCTGACCTTGCGGTCGGCCTGGAGGCGCTCGCGCATACCCGCGGCCAGGCGCTGCGGGATGCTGATCGTGGTTCGCCTCAATCCGCCGGTGCTTGCCGAGCTTGCCTTTGGCCGGGCTGCCTTCCTCGGCTTTGCCTCCGCTGGCCCGCGCTCGGCGCTGGGCTTTGCGGGCTCAGTGTCGCCCTCAGCTTCGGTCGTGACGGGCGCGGGCGTAGGTGTCTGTGTCTGCCGGCGAGGCGGAGGACCAGAGATCCGATCCCGAACCAGGCCGAGGGCCGGTGCCAACTGGGGACGCTCGCTCATGCTGTGGCTGCCTCTCGTACGGCAGACGCCGCCGCTTCTGCTTCCTCGGCAGCGCCGATGCGTCGAATGAGTTCGTCGGCGAGGAGGACGTAGTCCTCTGCCAGGGCGGGGGCCGAGCCAGCGATCCGCTCGGGACGGCGGCCTTCCTTCAATGCCTTCCAGTAGGGCTCGGCGTTGTGGACCACCTCGGCCAGTTCGTGGATCAGGCGGCCCTTCTCGCGCGCGTCGTCCGCGGCCGCCTCGGCGTGCCGGATGACCGAATCGCACAGCAGGTCGGCGTCGCCAAGCACGTTGCGGACGTCCTCCTTCGCGAACCGTCGGCGCGCCGTCGCCGTGGCACCCATACCGAACAGGACGGCGCCGAGCACGTCGATCTCGGGATTGATCTCTCGAATCTTTGCGACCTGCTCGGCCAGGACGCGGAGGCCTTCGATGCTGGAGCGATCCGACTTGGTCGGGATCACGATCCAGCGCGCCGCGGCGAGCGCGAGCTGGACCAGCGCGGAACGGCGGGAGGGCGGGGTGTCGATGATGATCAGGTCGTATTCCTCCGCGATGCCGGCAAGGGCCTCGCGCAGCAGGATGCGACCGTCCTCGCCCCGGCGTTGGCGGCCGAGGACGAGGTCCTCGAGGTCGTCGAGCTTGCTGCCACCGGGGATCACGTCCAGGTTGGGCCTGACTCCTGCCAGGACCGGCGTGAGGGTGCCGCCGGTGACGAGCGTGTTGACCAGGTGAGCGCCATTGTCAGCTCCCTCGGCTTCGGAGAAGCCGAGGTCATGGCCCAGGTTCGCCTGTGAGTCGAGGTCGATCAGGAGGGTCCGCCAGCCGGCTTGTGCGGCGAGGCCGGCGATGTTGGCTGCGCAGCTCGTCTTTCCGGTTCCGCCCTTGCCGGTGGCGAAGGTGATCACGCGCGACATGTTGCTCATGGGCCAGATTCTCCTATGCGGCGCGTTAGCGCCTGCGCTACGACACGCCGTATGCGTCGACTTATCTGACGCGTTACGCCCGCCCGTTACCTTTCCCGCTACGTGTCTCCGCTAGTTCTGCCGCTACATCTACACGTAACGCCTATCCCTACGGGTCCTCGTTACTCGGTAACCTAGCGGGTGCTCTAGCGTCACCCTTAACGACTCCCGTTATGTTTTCCGCTACGCGTTCCGCTAACGCTGGCATATGCGGCATCTAGCGGGCTGGCTATGTGACGCCATAGCGGACCCACCGATTGGGGGGCGGTCTAGCAACGGATGCACACCAGGACGGTCCGACCGAGGTCATAAGTCCACGAAGAGCGGCTCTGGAGGCGGTTCTGAGCGCATGGGGGGAGCCTGTCGGGGCCCGAGGTCGTTTGCTCAGAATCGGCGCCCTCAGAACGGCGGTCCGTGATGGGCCGTCGGGCAGGCAAGGTTCCGTGGACTCAACGCCCTTCGACTGGTCATCTTCACCCAGTTGCCAGGTGGTCCGTGCCCTGGAAGAGGGCGCCCTGACGTTCGAGGAAGGCGGCGTCGCGGACGTTCTCACCGTCGGGGAGGAGTGCCTGGCGTTCCTCCGCCGCCGATCTCGCCGGTCGAACTGAGGAGCCAGGTTGTTGTGTTTGGAGGCCGTAGCGTCGTCGGTGCTGGTCCCAGGCCGCGATCGATGCTCCTCGTTCCGCGGGGGAGAGCCTCTGAAAACGCGCCTTCCGGTCGAGGCTACGAGCGACAAACTCATCTGCCGGGATGCTGCGAAGCCACGCGCAGTAGTGCTCGAGCTCGTCGAGGCCGGCGCGGGCGCGGCGCTCGGCGATCCTGGCCTTCAGCGCTGACTGCTGAGTGAGCGACATCTGCTCGAACTCAAGTCGCTTGCTGGAACTGCGCTCGGCTCGGGCTGCGGGGGAGAGGTTGTCCCACCACGCCTTCTGCTTCGCAAGCTCTGACTTGATGGCCCTCGCTCTCCCGGCAGTCCAGCTCGAGGTGGCGCCGACGCGGTAGGCCGCGCGCTCCTCTTCCACGATCGCGAGCTGGCGTGCGTACGCCGCAGAAGCGCGTCGGTCCACGTTCATCGAGCGAGGGCGGGTGGCTGCGCTCCATCGTCCGTCTTCGTCCACAGTGGCCAGGCCGGCGTGGCTCAACGCTGCCAGTGCTGTCTTCGCCGTTGACCGCTGGCTCTTCGAAGGCACGTCTTCCGGTTTCTCCACCAGGCCGGACTTCACCACAAGTTCAGTGAGGTCGGTGGGTCCTGGGGAGGCCTGGAGGGTGCGCCACAGGCTGTGGCTCGTGCGGGGGAGGGTTGACCAGAGGCCGCGGGCGGGCGGGGGTGTGTGAAAGACAGGTGGGGGGATTTCCCGTCCCCCCACCTGGCTGGGGATGTTGATTTCGAACTCGTAGCTGGTCGAGTCCCTCTCGATGGGGGATAGGCAGTCGGTGTGGAGGGTGCCGAGTCGCCCGTTGAAGAGGCGCAGGGCAGCCCGGATGGTCTTGCGGTCGGTGAGCCCGGTGTCGAGGACGAGATCGCGTTCTGGGCAGGGCACGCGGAGCTTGCCGGCGCGCAGGACGCGGTCAAGGAGGTGATGACCGACCAGGAGGAGGGCCGGTCGCTGGCGGGCGGACACGGTCCACGCCAGCGCGGCGAGTTGGGTGCGGCCGGCTGCTACTGCCGCGGCGACCTCGGCTGGCGGTCCCTCGTTCGTGAGTCCGCGTGGGCCTGTGTCGGTGGTGTTGCGGAAGGCATCGGCGGCCTCGACGGTCTTGTTCCACCAGTTGTTCAGCCACCAGGCCTCGCCCTGGTGCTTGGCCTTGGTCATGACGGTCGGATGGGACTCCCGAATGATTCGCCACGCGATCTGCGGGTCGCCGACTGCCCAGACAAGTTCACGGGTGCACGAGATCTCCAGCAGCGACCGGTCCACTTGGTCGGCATTGCGGGACCTGGTCGCGCCAGTGGTCCAGGTTCCGGCTGGGATGTGGCCATGAAGGAGGTACCGGCGCCAATCTGGCCGCAGCTCGCGCCTCCATCGGTGGAACAGGAGCGGCACGACGACTGCAGTGTTGTCGTTGGTGCTGATCGACGAGCTGGCGCCGACGGCGGTCGTAGCCCTGGGCCGGCGGCGCAGCGGCGTGGGCTCGGGGCGCTCGGGCAGGATCCGCTGTAGATCGCGCAGCGCGTGGCGCAGGTTGCCCTTGGGCCGGGTAACCGCTCCGTGGCGGTGGGGAGATGTGAGAGGCCGTACCGCTTCGCGGAGATCGAGCTCGTGTGCCGGCACCTTGACATCGGCCGCGAGGCCTATCAGGAAGTCGGTGACTTCGGCGGCCAGACCGGTGCGCTGCGCTGCCGGGGAGTACCGGTAGTCGGTGTGGGCGAAGAAGATGTGCCAGCGGCCCTTCGCACCACCAGAGGGGCGCTCGAGCACCCAGGCGCCGCGGCGGCGCAGCCAGTCGGCGATCTCGGCCGCGAGGAAGTTCCCGAACTCACTGGGCACGTCGACGTCGACGACGCCGACACTGTCGCGGAGATGACCCACCAGGGCTGCGACACGTCCCTTGCCGATTAGTTCGAGTCCAGCGTCGAGCGAGGGGACGTCGACGCGCGGCACCGCGGTGTTGCCGGCATCAATCACCAGCCACGCCGCTGCAGCAGGGTTGAACAGATGCTCGTCGAGCGCCAGGAGGGCAGTGTCGACACGCCGACCTGCAGAAGGGTGTGCGGCATCGCCCTGCGACGCCGGTACAGTTACCGGCAACAAATCTTCATACCTCCTCTCAGAGGCATCACCCGGGTTTCCAGTTGGCGCTGGCCCCGGTCTTCACCAAGACGATCAGGTCCTGTTGGCGCAGGACCTTTCGTCATTTCTAAGGCGAGTCACGCCCGCTCTGGCCACGGCCAGCGGCATGCACCTCCCTCCAGGCGCGAGGAGCGAAGCTCGTCATTGACGAGTGCAGCCGAGTTGCAGCCGCTTGGGGTGGGGCGAGATGCGGAAGCTCGTGCAGCCGAGGACAGGTCGCAGCGGTACGCGGGGTGCGCTCGCGACCACGTCGCGGGGCAGCCGTCACACGCGCAAGGTCCGACTGAATGTCGGCGTGCGCTGTTACTGTGGGGAGCACGAAGCACCCTCCTGTCGAGGTCTTGGCACCCATCCCGTCATCTCCGGCAAAGAGTTGAGTTGGGTCTCTGCTTCATCGAAGGGCGACCGTTCGAGCGGTCGCCCTTCAGGCTTTTCGGGCACTGCCCGAAGTCTCAGACGGCTAGGTCGAGCCTCCCTTGCCCCTCGGCGATGTAGTCGAGCATCTCGACCATGTCGTAGACCTCCAGGCCGTCGCCCAAGAGGAACTCGAGCACGTCCTGATAGGTGCGCGCCGTGGTCTGTGCCAGGTCGAAGACCTTCTCGGCCTGCGCGATCGGCAACTGGAACTTGAGACCGCGTCGCTCGCCCTTGTGGCCCACGAAGTCCGTGACCCGATCCAGTAGTTCATCGCGGGTCCGAGCAGCGAGCGCGTCGGTGGCCACAACTTCGACCACCTCGACGTAGGTTCGCTCGTTGATCTGCGCGAGAAGGTGGATCTTGTCGACCATTTCCGGAGACAGCTTCACGAGGAACGCGTGCCGCTCGCCCTTGTGGGGTCGACCGGCCTTCCGTGTGGTCTGCATGACTGCGATCCTGCCGTAGGGAGCGTTTCTGGAAACGACAACACGCCGCTGGTGTTTCCGGAAATGCTGCACTGTTGCAGTGCTTCTCCCTCGTCCGCGCCTACTGAGACCACCAGTGTGGCCCCGTCGATGACTCACCGGCGGGGCACGGTGGACGTCGCGACGGGTGGCCGGGAGAGCTCGGGCAAGTCCTTGCCGCGGGGACCATGTTCCATGTTCGAGGCGGCCGCCGCGTGCTCGCTTTGATGCAGCGTGGCCACCGCTGAGGCGGAACTGGTGGCGTCGATCGTGGCGTCGCTGGCCGCCCGCAGGGTTTCCGCGACGGGCGGGGGGAGTGGCACGAGGCGCTTGGCGAGGATGTCGGCGGGGGAGACCCACACGACGTCGCCCTCGGCCGGCGGGGTAGCCAGGCCGGCCTCGACGTCGTTGTGCGCTCGGCGGGAAAGTGCGCGGGCTGGGCCGGTGAGGTTGGGGGTATCGGCCTTCTCGGCGACAACCGCGGCGAGCTCGGAGCCGGCCTCGACCGCGCGCAGCGTTGCGGTCACGGCTTGGGGCAGTCCGGGGCGACTGGCGATGACCTCGGGGGTGGCGAGGGTGGTCTGGTCGTGGGTGATCTGGCGGTATGCAGCGCGAACCTCCGCGGCCGCGCGGGCCAGCGGTTCCTCGAGGCGGGCACCTGGGGCAGCGAGGTCACCCCAGCGGCTGGCCAGGTTGCTCCAGGACCGCCCTGCCTCAGCGATGGCGGGGATCAGGCGGTCGGAGCGATCGAGCACGCCGGCAGTCGCGGCCGCGTCGACGAGGACCATGCTCGCGCCGGCGATCAGCCCCTGGGTGCGGGTGATCAGCAGAATGTTGGACGGTTCGAGATCTCGAGCCAGGGCGCGGTGGGTCTGGATGTCCCAGTTGGCCAGCGCTTGCGCCAGCCGTCCAGGGTCGTCGACGGGCCGCATCGCCTCGCCGGCAAGGGCTTGGGTGAACCGGTCCGTCAGGTAGCTGCGGGCGGTGTTCTCGCAGGCGGACATTCGGTCGACCCAGACCCCCGTGGGGGCGATCGCGTAGGGGGAGTGGTGCTGTGCCAGGTGGATCCGTCGGCCGGCGCTGCGGGCGTCGTCGACGCGGTCGCGGCCGTGATCGTGGAGCGCGACGTTGACGGCGTGCGCGGTGAGGTAGAGCCCGTGCATGATCCGCGTGCGTGCTGCCTCGAGGTCGCGGTGAGCATCGGGCTGCTCGTGGGGGATCTCGGCGCCGTAGCGGCGGACCAGTGAGGCGGCGTTGATGAAGGTCTGGGTCATCTGGTCGATGCGGGGGCTGGTCGGGCCCTGCCCGGGCCAGGCTGTCCGGCCGGAGAGGCTGGTCTCGATAGTTGCGGCCTGGGCGGAGAGCCTGGTGATGGGGCGGTCGCGCTCGTCGACGCCAGGACGTCGACCGGGCAGGGATGCCCACAGGTCCTCGGCGGCCGCGACCATCGTCGGCCAGCTGCGCAGCAGCGTGCCGGCGGCCTCGCCGTCGACGTCCATCAGCAGTTGGCGTGCCAGGTAGTCGACGTCGAAGAGCATCTCGCCGACGCTGCGTACGTCGCGTGAGGTCATCGGGATCTGGTCGACGTCGAAGAGCTCCTCGTCGATGTCGGCGTACGCCAGGCGCAGGTCAGTAGCCAAGGCCGCGGGCTTCCCGGATGAGGTCGCACAGGTCGACGACCAGCTGGGAACCGTGCACCAGGTCGGGCCGGTGCAGCGGCAGGGGACGGGTCAGCTCCTCGGCCTCGGTGAGCAGCTGCAGCGGCGTGCGCTCCTCGAGCTCCGCGTCCTCGTCGACGTCAGGCAGCTCGTAGTCGTCGGGCAGCAGGGCGCTGGCCTGAGAGTGCGCGAGATAGACACCGAGTCCGAGGTCGTGCAGCGGCGAGTCTGCGGCGGCCCGGTCGGCGTCGCTCCACACCTGGTTGGCGGCCTGGTGCAGCAGGAGGGCGATCGAGCCCAGGCGGTCCCAAGTGCCGTCAGCGTTGAGGGTGTCCACGGGTGTTCCTTTCGGTCGGAGGTCGGTCTGGCCCATGAACCCACGTCCGGGTCGGTCCTCGCTCCGTGGAGCGGGGGGCTGTGGATAACTCGGGGTCGTGTCGGCGGCTGGGCACAAACTGGTCTCGTTCGCCTATGTCGTACGGCGGTCGTCGGACGATCACCGCGAGCAAAGTCAAGAGATTCGCACTAGTGCTGACAGATGAAGGAGGGTCGTGATTATGAGGTTCCCGATGACCGTGCTGAGGGTGGTGACGCTGGCGCCGGCGCTGCTGGTGAGCTTCGTCCTGACCGTGGTGGTGTGCGCGCTGCTCCCGCCGGCCCTTGGCCTGGTGGCGTTCCTGGCCGCAGCCGGCCTGCTCGTTGCGCTGGCGATCGGCCAGCTCGAGGTTCCGGCGATCGCGGCACTGACCAGGTCGCGTCCTGCGACCGCAGCTGAGCTCCAGGTGATGGCACCCGTGCTCGCCGAGTTGGGCGGCCGTGGCGTCGACGTCGGCGCCCTGTTCGTACGCCGGCATCAGGGGCCGAGCACCCCGGTGGCTGTGGCGATCGAGGATCGCGCCGTCGTGGTCAGCGCCGGACTGGTCGACGCCTCGTACCGCGGGGGAGTGACCGCTGCGGAGGCGGCCGCCACGATGGCTCATGCCGTCGGCCGACGGCGGGCGATCCGGCCACGGCTGGAGCTCGCCGTGCTGGCGGCGACGGTGCCGTGGCGGTTGGTGGTCGCGACGTTCCGTGGCGTGGGCCGGGCCTTCGCCTGGCTTCCGTTCATGCGGCTGGCGTGGACGCTGCGGGGTGTCGTCGGGGTGATCTGCATCGTGCAGTCGGTTACTGAGGGTCGGGCCGCTGCGGGGATCCTGGGCGGCGCGGTGATCGCCCTGACCTACCTGGTGCCGGCGGCAGGGCGGCGGATCGAGGCCCACTCGGAGGCCGCGGCCGACCAGCTGGTGGTCTCCCTCGGCCTGGGCTCCGTGCTGGCTGGCCTGCTCCGGCGTCATGGGCATCCAATGACGCTCGAGCGGCTGCAGCGCCTGGAGGCGGCTGTCGCGCAGCAGCCGCGGCCGCGGCTGCACCTGGTGCACGGCTGAGGTTGCTTCCTGGGCGCTGCAGTCGTAGCGCGTGGGGCTACTCGTCGTCCTGGAAGCCGGACGTGGAGTGGTGCACGCAGCCGCGGCCGTTGCCCTGGTGCGGCTTGTGGTTCATGCAGGGCAGCGATCCCAGCTTGTGGGAGCAGTCGACCCAGCGGACCGTCGTGCGGCCGGCGATGCGGCCGGCGTCCGATGATGCGAGTGCGGTAGCCATCGCGACCTCCTAGCGGCGCGGGCCGCGGCGGCGGCCGAGTTGGGGCCGCTGGTAGGCGGCCGTGTCGGTGTGGTCGTGCTGGCGGCCGGATCGGTGGACCTGCGCGATCTCGGCGTCGGGGGAGGGGCCGGAGTCGGCGGCCGCGGCCTGGGCGGCGGCCTCCTCGGTGGCCCTGATCTCCTCGGTGCGCTGCCGGGCCTCTTCCTCGAGCGCGGCTTCCTCGCGAGCGGCTTCACTCATGTGAACTCCAACGGATCCCGTGGACCGGCACCGGCTGCGCCAGTTCTCCTTGGTCTCCTAAGTGCGGACGAGGGGTGGGAGCGATCACCCTCGGCTGATCGTGTTCGCCTCAGGTGCTCTCAGGCCGGCTGTGCGAGCAGTGTGGCTCTCAGCATCTGCGCGGCGTGCTCGAGGACGGTCAAGGATCCGTTCTCGCCGGGACGGTCGCAGCACGGGTGGGTGTCGAAGCCCTCGTCGACGACGATGCGGTGCAGCTGGCCACCGCAGGCACGACATCGCCGGCCGGCGTGGGTGGGGCACTGGTCGACCGCCACGGCGCAGGGCAGGCACTCCGCGGGTGTCGGAGGGCTCACCTGGTGGGCGCGGTCCCAGTCGCGGCGCTGGCCCAGCAGGGCGGCGGTGTGTTGCCACAGGAGGCTCTCGAGGTGCAGCGGCGCTGCTCGGCCGAGCGCCTGGTCGACCGCGGACCTGAGCAGGTTCTCACCGCACTCGAGGATGCGTTCGTCGATCCCGCGGGCGTAGCACCAGCGAGCCAGTGTCTTTGCGTTCGCAGCCAAATGTTCGTCCATGATCCGTCGCCCGTGGCCTGTCAGCAGGTGCCCCACAGGCCGCGGTCAGCGCCCTGGGCATCGTCGAGGGCCGCGGCGTACGACTTCTCGCGGGCGAGCGTCCGGGCTGCTTCGTAGCGGCGTGCGGCGCCGCTGGCCAGGAGCTCGCGGGCTACATCGATGCGGTGGCCGGTGTCGTAGTGGTCGACGTAGCGCAGCAACCGGTCGTAGCGGTCGCGGTTGGGCTCGCTGCTGTCGGTGACCAGCTCGATGGTGCTGCCGACCGGCGCGAGGTCCTCGAGCAGGTCGGTTGCTTGGTCGGCGTAGCACTCGGCCGGCTTCGGCGGGTGGGCGACTTCGGGGGCGTCGATACTTCTCTAGGCTCTCCCGAACTGTCGGTCATGACCTGGTTGGAGAGCGCTTTGCCTGCTGGTTTGGAAGGGTGGGCTGTGACGTTCTACGACTTCACTGCGTCCGTGACCACCCCTGACGCTGCGTGCTTTTCGGGCTTCGGGGAGGTGCATGCTCGCGCTGCGGCCAATGGTGCCCGGCACGGCACACCGGTGCTGATCGGGCCGGGTGGGTGGCCTGACCCGCGGGTCAATCTCTTCTTCCGCACCGGGCCGATGGCCGAGGCCCGTCCAGGAACGTGGCGCCGGTATGCCTACGCCCTGGTGGTGTGGCTGAACTATCTGCACGTGGTCGGCCGCGGTTGGGTGGAGGCGACGGTCAGTGACGTGGAAGCGTTCAAGGAGTGGCGGCTGACGTCGCTGGATAATGCCGGACGGGTGCAGCCGACGAGCTTCGACACGGATCGGTCGGCGTTGAACTCCTTCTACTCGTGGGCCGGACAGCGGTACGGCGTGGCCAATCCGGTCGCTACCGCCGGCGTGGGCGCGCGACGCAGCGTTCGGCCAGGCGAAGCGGTACCGCGCCGCCTATCGGAAGGCCGGGATCCGTTGCGGCCCGCGGGCTCGACGCGGCGGCAGGTCAAGTGGATGCTGCGGTCGGCGTTCGAGCAGTGGCGCGACATCGGGCTGTGTGGCTACGGTTTCGATGGACTGCGCCGCCCTGGCTGGCGCGGTATCAATGAGGACCGGGATGCGGCGTTCGTCGATGGCCTGTACGGGACGGGCCTGCGGTTGGCGGAGTGGGCCAGCGTCCTCGACGTCGAGATCCCCACACCGGGCGCGGCCCGGTTCGCGCCGGCGCATCTCTCGGCGGCATGCCTCAAGGGTGGCAAGTCCGGCCGGACATATCGGATCCCGCGCAGCGTGCTGCATGCGGTGGCCGCCTACACCGACCCGGCGGAGGGCTCCCGGGCTGAGGTTGTCCGACGGGCTCAGCGGGCCGGCCGCTACCAGCAGTTGCCCGGCGTCCGGGTCGTGACCGGCTACCGCGCGCACAGTCGGCGGCTGTTGATCGAGGGCCTGGGCGACCCGGTGCCGGTCTCGCTGGACGTGCTCGGCCCGGACGAGCGACGCCGCTTGTTCCGACGCACTCCGGACGGGCTTGCGCCGTTGTGGCTGTGGCTCGCCCCGAATGGGCTGCCGAAGAAGCCCTACGGGTGGGAAGACACCTTCGATCACGCCAATCACCGCATCGCCCGAGCGTGGGCCGTGACCGTCGGTGACGGGAGGGACGCGGACGAGTGCCCGTTGTGGGCGCGGCCGCACATGCTGCGGCACTCGTTCTGCCTGAAGTGGTACTCGATACTCTCGACGGTCTGGCGGACCCGGGTCACGGGCCTGTCCGAGGAGGAGACACGTGACCTGCGCGACCAACTGGGTGACATCTGGTACCAACTGGCCACACTGATGGGCCACGCCCACCCGATGACCACGCGAGACATCTACCTCGAACCATTCGCCGGCCTGGAGATCGACTACCTGATGGCCCTGTTGGACGAGGAGGAGACCGCCGGCGTCGATGCGTTGCTGCGCACCCTCGCCCACGGAGGCGGGCGCACGGTGCAGCCGATCACCCTCACCGGTGAGGTGTCCCGGTGAACGCCCACGCGGGAGGGGGACAGCGCGCGGCTCTGCCACCGGCCGGGTGGGCGCCGAGGCCACGCCTGGGACCCGATGGTCAAAGTGTGTTGTTCCTCGACGAAACCACCGGACACGTCACGCTGTTCGAGTTCACCGATCTGCCGGTGGCCGAGCCGATCCGCCGGTGGCTGGCCGAACGTGTCGCGGGCCAGTTCACCACCCGTTCGACGGTCAAGCGATTGCCCACCGCCAGGTCGCTGGTGGACACCGCTCGCCATTTCGCCGTCGTGCTCTCCGAGCACCCGGTCACGGCCACGCGCCCGGAAGACGTCGTTGCCGAGCACCTGCTGGACTTCCGGCGCCGATACGAGCAACTGAAACCACGAACCATGAGCGGCTACGTGGAGAACCTGCGACGTCTGCTGCGCGGCGACGAGCGTCTCAGCTCTGACGCGCGGGCCGGGCTGGCCGCGATCCGGGTACGCGGGATGAGTCGCCGCGACATCAGCAAGCGGGGCTACACCGACACCGAATGGCAGGAGATCCTGACCGCCGTGCGACATGACGTGCGGGCGGCCCGCGACCGGATCCGCGCCGCGCGGCGACTCCTGGGCCGGTATCGGGCCGGGGAGCTTCCCACCGGCAGCGAGGACGTCACACTCGGTCGATTGTTGGATGGTTTCGAACGCACCGGCCAGCTGCCCCGCAAGCTCGACACGAACGCCACGCCGGACGTGCGCCGCTGCGGCGGACTGGTCAATGTCGCCGGCATGCTGTGTCTGTCCCCGAACGAGCTGGCCGCGTTCGCGCTGCTCCTGATTTCCCTGACCGGGCAGAACTACGGCACGATCGCGGCCTGGCCGGCGGCGCACTTCCGGCCCGACGGCGGGCTGACCGACGAGGGCCTGGCCCTGGTCGAGGCGTGCAAGCCGCGCCGCGGACCCGACCGGGAACACATGGTCATCGCGCTGGAAGACCTCATCGCCGGCGGCGACCGGGAGCACCGATGGTCCCGGTCACCGCTGCGGGTGTACCGAATGCTGCTCGACCTCGGCGACACCGCCCGTCGCCTGAGCAACAGCCAGGGACTCTTCGTCGGCCGGATCGCCAAGAAGACCGCTCATACTCCAAACCCATGGATCACCACGCTGACTAGCCAGCATGTGCAGCGGTGGGCCGCCGGACACGGCTTTCCCACCGCCACCGCCGCCGGCCCTGGCGGAAGCCGGTGGTCTCGGTGAGGAGGCTGCGGCTGACCGCGATCGAGCGGCGCCGTCGCCCCGTGGCGCACACGGCGACCACCATGCGCGATAGCTACCTGATGCCCCAACCCGCCATCCAGGCCGAGTCCCGCGCCATTGTCGCGGCCGCATTGGACAACCAGGTGAGCAAGGCCCGGGACCATGCCCGGGTGCCGGTCTTGTCCCAGAGCTTCGTAGACCTCGCCCGGCGCGACCCACAGGCCGCCGCCAAGCAGGCCGGCATGAGCATGCGACAGCTGGTCGGGCTGATCGAGGGGAGTCAGGACACCGTCCTGGCGTCTTGCCAAGACCACCGGGCCGGCCCGTATGAGCCGCCCGGGGTCGCCTGCTCGGCGTCGTTCTTGGCCTGCTTGGACTGCGCCAACGCCCGCGCGCTGCCGCACCAGCTACCGATCCAGCTGGCCGCGGTCGACGCGCTGGAGCAGTTGCGTCCACACCTCCCCCCTGCCCTGTGGGCGCGCCGGTACGCGCCCCGCCTGGACCAGCTGCGAGACATCACCACCGGCTTCCAGCCCGCCGAGATCGACCGAGCCAAGGCCGGGATCAC
The DNA here is from genome assembly GCF_001427925.1 of Nocardioides sp. Root151. Classification (NCBI taxonomy): domain Bacteria; kingdom Bacillati; phylum Actinomycetota; class Actinomycetes; order Propionibacteriales; family Nocardioidaceae; genus Nocardioides; species Nocardioides sp. Root151. Next base: position 54,147 of record NZ_LMGG01000003.1, on the reverse strand, counting down.
CGACGAGCATCGCCACCGCATCAACGATCTCTTGGAGGGCCGATGGGAGGTCCGCTAACGAGTGATGACGCCGGCCGCTTCGGCGAACTCATCCTGCGCCACCGCACCGTGCGCCCCGGGACCTCGCCGGGCAAGCTGTCCCACTTCGGAGACGCGGTCTGGCACCTGGCCCCCGCCCACCCCGACGCCCACGCGAAGATCAACGCGATCCGATGGGACCACTGGCCCGCCGAGCTGGTAGACGTGTTCAAGCCCGTCACCCTGGCCTTCCTGGAACACCCCACACCGCGCAGCGTCACCGTCACCAGCGACGGAGACCTGATGAGCATCGGCACTCTTGCGTACCGGCTCCGCATGCTGCGCGTGTTCGCCGAGTGGATGAGCCAGCAACACTTGCCCAACCTGCACGAGGTCACCGACCAGCAGCTGGACCGCTACCGCCAGCACGTGCTCCGCCTCGAGGCCAGCACTCACCACAAGAGCCACCTATTCATCGCGGTCCGCACCGTCTGGGACTACCGCGGCCGCCTTCCCCCACACTGTCGCCTGAACACCCACAGCCCGTGGGGCGGCACGCCGCCGGCTCGGCTGGCCGCGGCAGCGTCCCGGCCGGCGGGCACGGAGAACACGACCCCGCGCGTCGCCGCGGCCACCATGGAAGCCCTGCTGGACTGGAGCCTGCGCATGGTCGAGGTGATCGGCCCCGACATCGTGGCGGCTCGCGCCGAACTGGACCAGCTCGAGGCCGGCACGCATCCCAGCCAGCGCGCCTTCGACGGGCTCACCTCCCGGCAACGGCTCCAGGTGTTCGCAGCCGACGCGGTCCAGCGGGGTCATGGCCTGCCCGGGCATCCCCGCCGCAACTCGCAGGAACAACCACGGATCAACTGGAGCCAGCTCGCCAGAATGCTGCAACTGCCGCAACGCCAGGTACCCGCGAGCCTGCAGCCGGTCATCCTCGACAGCGACCTTCCCATCGATGACGGCTCACCCGTGGGCACCATCACCGGCCTGGTCCAGGGCCACCCTTGGCGCGAACGGCCCGCGACGACACAAGAGCTCCCCGGCCTGGTCTCTCACCTGTCCGTGGCCTGCTTCGTCATCATCAGCTACCTGTCGGGCATGCGACCCGGCGAAGTCCTCAACCTACGCCGCGGCTGCACCCGCCAGGACGAGACGACCGGCCAGCTGCTGGTGGCCGGCCGCTACGGCAAAGGGCACGCCCGCACTCCACGCCCCACCCTCGGAGACGACCCCTGGGAGCGCACCTGGGTCGTGGTGCGCCCTGTCCACCAGGCCATCGCTCTGCTCGAGCGGCTGACCGACGGTTCACCCTTCCTGTTCCCGTCCAGCCTCCACAAACCGCACGCGATCCGACCCGCCGACCGGCATGCCCGCCGAACCGGCGAGATGACCCGCGACCTGGGAAATTTCATCGCCTGGGTCAACGCCACCTTCCACCGGCTCGACGGCGACGCCGTGATCCCACCTGATCCGGCCGGTCGGATCTACCCCAGCCGGTTTCGCCGCACCCTGGCCTACTTCATCGTTCGTCGTCCTCGCGGGCTGATCGCGGCCGCACTGCAGTACGGGCACGTGTCCACCACCGTCACACTCAGCTACAGCGGCAAGGCCGACACCGGATGGCTCGACGACCTGGCCGTCGAACGCCTGGAGGCCATCCTCGAGCACAACAAGCACGACCATGCCCTGTTGGCCGCTGGAGAACACGTCAGCGGCCCCGCCGCCACCGACTATCGCGACCGGGTCGTGGGTGCCCACCGGTTCGCCGGGCGAGTCGTCAACCGCGTTCGTAACGTCGAACGCCTCCTGCAACACACCGACCCGAGCATCCACCACGGCGACGGGATGACCTGCGTGTACCGAGCCGAGACTGCCGTCTGCCGTACCAGCCGCCAAGACCAAGGGCTGCCGATCGAGGACGGCCCGCTCGAGGCGGAATGCCAGACGGGGTGCGTCAACCTTGCATACACCGACCGCGACATCGCCCGCCTGGGTGAACGCCTCGCCGTCCTCAATGCCGCCGCGGACGACTCGATGGCGCCGGCCCCGCTGCGCGACCGCGCAGGCGCTCAAGCCGAACAGATCCGCGCCGTCCTCAATCGACACCAGACAGCACCCAAAGAAGGGCGCACACCATGACCCGCAGGCGACGCGACCTTGACGCCGAACGCCGCGACCTGGCCGCCGCCGCGGACCGTCTCCTGGCTGGCACTCCGCTGCGCTCGCCCAGCGGAAAGCTCACCAGCACGGAGCTGATCACCGAGTCCGGCCTACGACGTGACGTCGTCTACGCCGACCACAAAGACCTCGTCGACGACTTCACGGCCCGCGTCAAAGCCCAGCACGCTACCCCAGCCTCGATCGCAAGAATCGCCGACGACAACCGCGCGCTCAAGGACGAAAACGCCAGCCTCAAAGCGCAGCTCGCGGCCGAACGCGAGACCACCAATACGGTGTCCAAGATCGCCGGCGAACTCTCCCTCGAACTCCTCCAAGCACGCGAAGAACTCGCCTCGCTACGACGGGTGCCACGCCTGACGCCAAGGCCGGCCCGCGGCCTCCCCTGAGCCGGCGCTCAGGGTGGCGCCAGAATTCATCGACGTTCCGGCTTGGTGGACTTTCGCAGTGCGAAAGTCTACGCCAGACCGACTACGACCCGAGCAGGTGGATCCGGGAGGACTGACACCGGGACTTCACAACTCCGGTCGGTAGTGCCAGGTTCAAAGGCACGAAGGACCCGGACCAGACGCCGCTTCCGCTGTGGCAGGCACCGCAAGGCGCTATGCCGTATCTGGCTTGGCGCCCGGGTCCTTCGCCATTGCGGCAGCCCGAACGAAGCCAGACGACCCGCCCGACAGACGAGGTCGCATACGTCAGCGTGGGCGCCCGGCACCCGACAGCCAGCGCCAGCCGACCAACAGCTCCTCCACCAGCCCCGCCCCGCGAGGCCCACTCATGCCCCTGACCGTTCTCGTCGCCGCACGAAACCGACCATCGGGCACCTGGATCTACCCCAGATGCCGCGCGCCTCACGGTGGGGCCAGGCGCGAATCGCATCCTCGTCAGGAGACGGTCGACTCCAGCGCGCCCGAGGTTCGCAGTGCTGGGTTGCTCGACTCGAGAGATCTTGCCTCGAGTGCCCACCACAGTTCCGCTAGGACCCGTGGGTCGTCAAGATCGCATTGGCTGACCTGTTGGAAGCGGGTCAGGCGGTGCTTGAGCGTGTTGGGGTGTACGTGGAGTGACCGCGCCGCTCGCTTGAGCTCGCATTTGGACTTGAGGTACTCGACCGCGCTGAGCTCCAGCACGTCCCCGAAGTCTCCCTCGGTCGCCAGAGGATCGATGTAGCGCTGCACGAAGACACGGCTCATCTCGGGATCCGCCACGATCGCAACTCGCAGGCCGAGGTCGTCGGTGCCGACGACGCCACGGACGCCGAACTGCTGTGCCGCGACGAAGACGCGTGTCGCGCTCTGGAAGCTTGCGTTGGCTTCAGCAAGCGGGTGCGGCTCGCCCAGTGCCACAACAGCGTGCCCCACCAGGTCGGGAGTCTCTGACACCAGACCGATGACCTCGCCGTGCAGCTCGACCACGACTCCGCCTCCTCGGTTCCACGTCGCGCTTCGTAGCTGGTCACACAGTCTCTGGTTGGCCCCGTCGAATGACAGGCCTCGCACGGCGCGGTACCGCCCGTCGAGGTTGAGACCGTGAGCGCGGACCTCGTTCCGAGACGGCTGGACGTCAGCGCGTCCCCACAGCAGCCGCTGTACGAAGTCGCTCACGTCGTCTGCATGAGTTCTCGACTCAGCATCGACGCTGCGGCGAGCGTGAACGAGGCGGGATGTCGCTACGTCGGCGACGTCGGTGAGTAGGGTCAAAACCTCGAACATCAGTGCATCGGAGGCGCCGCGCGCTCGTGCGGTTCGGACGAACTCGTCACGGACGACGCGGTGCTTGTGGCGGTAGCCGTCGAGCATGACGTCGAACGGCAGCCCTTGCTCGGCCCGCTCTCGGGCTACGAACATCTCCTGGTCTTCGGTCTCCACACACGGGCTCGTGGGAGAGGTCAGGGCGCGAAGTGCCCTGATGACGTTCCACCGGGCAGAGGTCGCGATGGACGTGTGCGGGACTCCGCGGCTCTCGTACTCCGGGAACGTCCGCAGGACAGACTCGATCTGGATCTCGACCAGGAATTCCTCTCGGCAGGCGATCGCCTCACCGAGGCGGTTGAACCGCTCCCCTGCTTCATGAACGACGGCGTCCACTCTGACCTCCTCATGTGACCACCGCCACCATGGCCCTCGCGACCCGGGACGTTCTTGCACGGAAGCGCGAGGGCCTTGTACCAGGTTGCTTTCAGGCGTGGGTGAGCCGGAACACCGCTGTTGACCGCCCCGTGCCAGGAGCACTTGTGACCCACCGTGTGGCACATTGGGTGTGTCTTGGACGTGATTGCTGAGTCTTTGCATGTAGTTGCTGCGTTGAGCAGCAGGACTGGATTCTGGTGGACAACCCGAGCACCATCAGTCGAGTGACCCACGTCACTCCTCCGAACGGCGCGGATTCGCCGGTCGCAGGAGATCCTCCCATCGACCCGATGTCGCCTGAGCTCATCACGCCTGATGACTACCCGCACTGGGTGCACGGTCGGTTGCTGCTGCGCAGCCCGGACCAGGCGTGGGACGGTGCCGCTGTCCGCGCGTTCCGCTATGGCGCGCACGACGTGACGCTGCCGCCGGTGCGCGACTACCTCGTGGTGGCCTACCACAAGGGTTCGGCGGACATGCGTCGCCGTTTCGACGGTCGGTGGTCCCACGAGTCGCTCGGTCCCGGTGATGTCACCTTGTTGACCCGTGCGGTGGAGACCCGGTGGGTGTGGCAAGAGGAGATCGACGTCGTGCACGTCCATCTCACCCACGACCTGGTGCGCTCGGTCTGCCAGCAGATGTACGAGCGCGACATCAGCGACGTCTTGTTGCAGGACAAGCTCCGTGCCGACGACCCGCTCCTGTTCCGGCTGGCGATGGGTCTTGCTCGTGAAGCAGCCAACGACGAGCCGGGAGCCGGGCTGCTGGTCGACTCGCTGTCGTGCCAGCTTGCTGTCCACCTTCTACGCCGCCACACCGAGGTCAGCTTCAAGGAGCTTCACCCCCAGCACGGCATGCCGGCGTCGATGCTGGCGCGGATCGACGGGTTCGTGACCGAGCAGATCCAATCCTCGCTCACGCTGCAAGACTTGGCCGGTGTCGCCGGCCTGAGCCACTACCACTTCGCTCGCCGGTTCCGTGAAGCGACCGGCACCACCCCGCACGAGTACGTGATGCGGAAGCGAGTGGAGGCGGCCAAGACCATGCTGGCGCGCCAAGGCTGGCGCTCACTGGCAGAGATCGCCTCGGCCTGCGGGTTCAGCGACCAGAGTCACATGACCCGGGTGTTCGGAGCCCACGTGGGGACCACGCCCGGGAGGTACCGGTCCAGTCAGAAGTAGCCCGCAGACCCGTCAGCGGCCAGTGCGCAGTTCCGGGAACTCGTCGTCTCGGAACTCCTCCGACGCTGCTGGCCGGTCGACTTCGCGGGCCCGGAGGTCGACTCGCCGGATCTTGCCGCTGATCGTCTTGGGCAAGTCGATGAACTCCAGTCGCCGCACCCGTTGGTAGGGCGCGAGCCTGTCTCTGGCGAAGGCGAGGATGTCGAGCGCGGTGTCCCGGCTCGCGTCGTAGCCGGGCGCGAGTGACACGTATGCCTTGGGGACCGCCAGCCGTACCGGGTCGGGTGCCGGAACGACCGCGGCCTCGGCGACCGCGGGGTGCTCGATCAGAGCGGACTCGAGCTCGAACGGGCTGATCTTGTAGTCGCTGGCCTTGAACACGTCGTCGGTTCGGCCGACGTAGGTGATGTAGCCGTCGTCGTCGATCGTGGCGACATCGCCGGTGTGGTAATAGCCGCCTCTCTTGGCCTCCGCGTCGCGCTCAGGGTCGTTCTGGTATCCGGTCATCAGCGCGACGGGGTACTCGGCCAGGTCGAGACAGATCTCGCCCTCGGCCCGGGTGGGTTCGCCGGAGAGCACGTCGACCAGCACGACAGGCATCCCTGGCAGGGGCCTGCCCATGGAGCCGATCTTGAGTTCGGACCCGGGGGTGTTGCCGACCTGGGCGGTGCTCTCGGTTTGTCCGAACCCGTCACGGATGGTCAGGCCCCATGCGGTGCGCACTTGCTGGATGACCTCGGGGTTCAGGGGTTCGCCCGCTGCGACGAGCTCGCGCAGTGCGGCGGGTCTGGTGCTGAGGTCGGCGTTGATCAGCATCCGCCACACCGTCGGTGGCGCACACAGGGTCGTTACCTCATGGTCGGCGAGCACCTGGAGGAACCTGCCCGCGTCGAAGCGTTCGTACGCGTAGACCATGACGGTCGCCTCGGCGAGCCAGGGTGCGAACAGCGAGGACCAGGCGTGCTTGGCCCAGCCAGGCGAGGACACGTTCAGGTGAACGTCTCCGGGTTGCAGACCGACCCAATACATGGTGGACAGGTGCCCGACCGGGTAGGAGATCTGGGTGTGCTCGACCAGCTTGGGCGCAGTGGTGGTTCCGGACGTGAAGTACAGGAGCAGCCGCTCGGCCGGCGTCGTCCCAGGATGGGGCAGCCGGCTGTCGTCGAGGCGCCCGACCTCCTCCCACCGGCTGGTCATGAGGACCTTGCAGGACCCCTCGAGGGAGGCGACCTTGCTGGCGTCGGCGTCGTTGCACACGACGAAGGTCGCCGCGGCACGTTCGACCCGGTCGACCAGCTCCAACGACCCCGCTGCGGGTGTTGTGGGCACGGTCACTGCGCCGAGCTTCATGATGGCGAGCACGGTCTGCCACAGCTCGACCTGGTTGCCGAGCATGACGAGCACCACGTCACCCTTGGTGACGCCCTGCTGCTGGAGCCAGCGCGCGACCTGGTTGGAGGCGCGGACGACCTCGTCGAAGGAGTATGTGCGTGCGTCGCCTCCGTCCTGCACGATGACCAGTCCCGGGTTCGGGTTGTCGGTGGCGAAGGCGTCGAACCAGTCGTGTGCCCAGCTGAACTTGGGTCCGACGTCTGGCCAGGTGAAGGTCGCGAGCGCGTGGGTGTAGTCGCTCCGGTTGGCGATGAGGTGGTCCCGAGCGGCTCGCAGGTTCGTGTTCGCGCTGGCGGTCCCGCCTTCGGTTCGTGGCTGGCTCACAGGAGGACGTTCACCGCCTTGGTTTGCGTGTAGCTGTCGATGGCACCTTCGCCGAGCTCACGGCCCCATCCGGACTGCTTATAGCCACCGAAGGGCAGGGCTGCGTCGAAGGCGTTGTGGCAGTTGATCCACACGGTGCCCGCCTTGATGGCACGTGCGGTGCGGTGCGCCTTGGAGATGTCCCGCGACCAGACGCTGGCAGCGAGACCGAACGGCGTGTCGTTCGCGGCCGCCTGGACGCCTTCGTCGATGTTGAACGGGGTGGCCACGGCTACCGGCCCGAAGATCTCCTCGCGGTAGACGCTGAAGGATGCCTCGACGTCGACGAGCAGGGTGGGTTCGACGTAGTAGCCGACCTCGCCGTGACGACGTCCGCCGGAAAGCGCCGTCGCTCCGTCTGCCAGACCTTGGTTGATGTAGCCGGTCACACGGTTGAGCTGCTCCTCCGAGACCAGGGGCCCGATGTCGGACGTGGGGTCCATTCCGGGTCCGATCTTGCTGTTGCGTGCGACCTCGGCGACTCCCTGGGTGAACTCGTCGAAGATCCGGTCCTCGACCAGCAGTCGAGACCCTGCCGTGCAGGCCTGGCCGTGGTTGAACAGGAACCCGCTGGCCGTGCCAGCGATGGCTGCCTCGAGATCGGCGTCGGCGTACACGACCTGCGGGCTCTTGCCGCCCAGCTCCAGGGAGACCTTTTTCAGGTTGCCCTTCGCCGCGTCGACGATGAGCTTGCCCACCTCGGTCGAACCCGTGAAAGCGACCTTGTCAACGTCGTCGTGGGCGGCGATGGCCGCACCGGTGTCACCGAACCCGGTCAGCACGCTGAAGACACCGGCAGGCAGTCCTGCGTCGGCCATGATCTCGGCGAGCCGCAGCGCCGTCAGCGGGGTCTGCTCGGCCGGCTTGAGCACGACCACGTTCCCGCAAGCGAGCGCGGCGGGGACCTTGAACGCTGCCATCAGCAGCGGGAAGTTCCACGGGATGATCGCGCCGCACACGCCAACCGGCTCACGCGTCGTGTAGGCGTGCCAACTCGCCCCAGGCGCCCACGGGACAGAGACCGGCACGGTTCGACCCTCGATCTTGGTCGCCCAGCCGGCGTAGTACTCGAACAGCTCGGCAGTCCACACCATGTCCACTGCCTGGGCGACGCCCGCGGACTTCCCGTTGTCGAGTGCCTCCAACTGCGCGAGCTCTTCAGCATGCTCGTAGATGGCCTCACCGATGCGGAACAGCAGGCGCTGGCGCATCGCGGGTGTCCACAGCGACCACTCGCCATCGAACGCGCGACGTCCTGAGGCGACGGCGCGGTCGACATCCTCGGCGCCGGCGCGGGCCACCGAGGTCAACGGCTGTCCAGTGGCGGGGTCGTAGGTCACGAAAGTCTCGCCGGCAGCGGCGTCGACCCACTGGCCGTCGATGAACAGCTGCTTGTCGTTGCGCAGAAACTCCTGCACAGACGGCAGGACGTTGGCGAGCGATGAGTTGATTTCCAGAGTCACGTGAAATTCTCCTGTGATGAGTGGGCGCGGTCGTCCGTGCCTCGAGTCGCGGGGTGAGCCGCGTGGGTGGTCGAGCTGGTGGTTGGGGTGGGCCGACTGTCGTCGACGTGACGGCGTCGTCCTCAGCCGACGGCCGCGTGCTCGGCCGTGGTCGAGAGCGTGAAGCCGGCGAAGTCGTCCTCACGTGCCCGCTTCCAGGCGTCTGCGTAGGCGGCGGCGCCGCCGAAGTAGAAGAGGATCTTGCGGGGCTTGCCGGGGATATTGGCACCGAGATACCAGCTCCCGACCTTCTCGCCGTCGGTCAGAACGGTCGACTGGAAGACATCATCCAGGTGCTGCGACCAGGCGTCCGCTGCCGCCTTGGTGGCCTCGACTCGGTCGAGTCCCCGCTCTTGCATGCTTCCCAGCAATTCCCCGAGCCACTCAACGTTCATCTCCGACACCATGGGGAAGTTGGCGTAGAGCGTCTGCGGTCCCGACACCATCAGCAGGTTCGGGAACCCGGGAGTGCTCAGTCCGAGGAACGTGTTGGCACCTGCCGACCAGTGATCCTTCAGCGCAACACCATCCGAGTTACGGATGTCGATCTGCTCGAACGGGCCGGTGACCGCGTCGAAGCCGGTCGCCATGATGATCACGTCGGCCTCAAGCTCGCGACCATCCCGCGTGCGCAGACCGTGCTCGGTCAGCGCGTCGATGGGATCGCCGCTCACGTCTACCAGCTGCACGTTGTCTCGGTTGAACGCCTCGTAGTAGCCGTGAGACAAGGGCGGCCGCTTCCCGACGTACGGGTAGCCCTTTGGGCTGAGCAGATCCGCCGTCTCCGGGTCCGTGACGATCGAGCGGATCTTGGAACGGATAAACTCGGCCGCGGCGTCATTCGACCGCCGGTCGATCACGATGTCGTCGAAGGTCTCGAACAGGAACTCCCAGCCACCGCGCTGCCAGTTCTCCTCGAAGATCCGCTGGCGCTCCGCGTCGTCGACGTCGTCATACATTCGGCCCGCCGGGTCCAGCGGGAACCCGAAGACGTGGCGCCTGGCCTTGCCCCAGATCTCTTCGTAGTTCGCCCGGATCTGGGCACGCCTGGCGTCGTCTAGCTGATAGTTCTGGCCCGGCACCGCGTAGTTGGGCGTGCGCTGCACGACGGTGACCTGAGCGGCGGTCTCGGCAACCACCGGAACCACCTGAATGCCAGTTGCTCCCGTCCCAACCACGGCAACCTTCTTGCCCGTCAGGTCGTAGCCACCGCTGGGCCAGTTGGCCGTCAGCAAGACGTCGCCTGCGAACGAGTCGAGGCCCTTCCAAGCCGGCATGACCGGTTGGGACAGGATCCCCAGGCCAGTGACGAGGTAGGTGCAGGTGAACGTCTCGCCCGCCTCGGTGGTGACGGTCCACTGGTTGCTCCCAGCGTCATGCTGCGCAGAACTGACACGGGTGTCGAACTGGAAACCGTCGCGCAGGCTCATCTTGTCGACGACGAACTTGATGTAGGCGTTGACCTCCTCCCACTGCGGGTAGCGCTCCTTCCAGTCCCACTCCGCCATGACCTCGTTGGAAACGGAGAGGCAGTAGACCCAACTCTCGCTGTCAGTCCGGGCGCCCGGGTATCGGTTCCAATGCCAGGTGCCGCCGACGTCACTTCCCGCGTCCAGCACGAGGGCAGACATGCCCAGCTTGCGAAGTTCGATGAGGCTGCGGACACCAGAGAACCCGGCGCCGATCACGAGTGCGTCGACGTGCGTGATCGAGGTGTCGCCGGACGGCTTGGTGAGCGCACCACCGGGGTGCATCACGGTGATGGGCGATTCGTGGTTCATGAGATGCCTTTCGTGGTGGGAGGTCGGTTGACCGCAGGTCAGGCCTTGACACCCTCGTAGTAATGGATGAGCGGACCGGCCTCAGGGGACATGTCGACCGCCTCAGACATGTCGAGAGTGCCGTCGCCGAGCGCCTCGCCCAGTCGGTTGGCGCTGCCCTGAAGGTCGTCGGTGTCAATGTCGTACTCGGTCATGTAGCGACGGACCGGAAGCGCGTCGGCGGGGAGCAGCTGCTCCTTGGTGAGGCGGAGCCGACGAGCGCCGACCACCCCGGGGATCCGCTCGACAACCTGCGGGATATGCACCTCGTCGTACCAGCGGTTGAACTCGGCCTCCACCGCCTCCGAAACCGGGTTGATGAGCACCACCATCGTTGCGGACCTAGCCATGAATATCACTCCAGTGCGTGTCGTGTGTCGTGGGGAACGCGGCCAGCACGTCTTGTGCGGCACCACCCAGCCTGCGGCCGACCGGGCTGGGTGGCGGAGTTCACATCGACAACGAGGTGACCCCGTCGGTTGTCGATTGCGACAACGGTGCGGAGCTCAAGCAGTCCTAACGTCGAGAAGCGTCCCGACCAGGGACCTTCACCGCAGGTTCGGCAAGGCGGACATCCGCCGGCCAGTCAGGAGACAGATCGTGTCACTTCACCCCGAAGCCGAGGCCCTGCTCGGCGCACTGTCGGCCGCAGGGCTTCCACCCTTCGAGCACATGACCGTCCCACAAGCCCGGGGCGCCGCCCTCGGCTTCTTGCCGCTGCAGGGAGAACCCGAAGAGATTGGCCAGGTCGAGCACCTGACCGTGGACGGGCCCGCGGGCGACATCCCGATCCGCGTGTACGCACCGGCGGGCACCGGACCGTTCCCCGTCATCGTCTACTTCCACGGCGGAGGATGGGTGATCGGCGACCTCGACGTGGTCGACACCCCTCTGCGCAACCTTGCCCACAACGTCAGGGCCGTCGTCGTCTCGGTGGGCTACCGGCGCGCTCCGGAGTCGCGGTTCCCTGCCGCGTTCGATGACTGCCTGGCCGCAACCGAGTGGGCCGCGAAGATCGCCGCCGACTACAAGGGCGACCCTTCCCGTCTCGTCGTTGCCGGAGACAGCGCCGGCGGCAACCTCGCCGCTGGTGTCTCGCTGGCGGCCCACGAGTCCGGGAGTGTCGCCATCGCCGCGCAAGTCCTCCTCTACCCCGTCACCGACTTCGACTTCACCCGCGAGTCCTACATCGAGAACGCCGAGGGCAAGCTTCTGACCCCTGCCTCCATGCAGTGGTTCTGGGCGCATTACCTCGGGGCCGCGGACTTCGAGGAGGGCACCTATGCCCTGCCGAACCGGGTCGAGAACCTGGCCGGCCTACCGCCGGCATTCGTCGCGACGGCCGAGTGCGACGTACTGCGTGACGAAGGGGAGGCCTACGCCGCCCGCTTGGACGAGGCCGGAGTGCTCACGCAAACTAAGCGCTACGAAGGCATGATCCACGGCTTCTTCTGGGCGCTCGGTGCACTGCCCAGCGGCGCCGCGATCTACTCCGACATCGCACAGTTCCTCGACAAAGTGCTCCCCGAGAAATAGTCCGGGTCGCCACGCCCGCACAACCCAAGGTCTGCTGCCCTAGGGAAGTCCGGGCTGACCGCCATGACTTTGCGCGCTGGACGTTGACTTGCGTCCCGGCACGGTCAGCCGCCCTGCGGGCACACCCTCCGCCGTGACGGCTCCTCAGCCCTCCCTCCGGGACGCAACAGGGCGATTAACGATCGCCCTACACACCCACATGCACCACCCCAACACATCACGGAGTATCAGATGACCGAACGACTCAAAGCCACCACCCCGCTTGCGCTCTCCGTCGCTGTCCTCGCCGCCCTGTGGATCGAGTTCGGGGCCAACTTCACGTTCCACTGGTTCACCAACGGCGACTTGGGCAACGGTCTGAGCCTGCCCGATACCTTTCACATGGTCCTGCCCGCCGCCTTCATCTCCTGGGCCATGTTCTTTGCCGCCGGCGCAGACCGCTCAGCGTTCAACAAGGCCGCCATCGGGTCCGTGATGGGAGGTGTGGGGGCACTCGTCCTGATGTTCCTGCTCGACAAGACGAAGGGCCTGCCCGACTTCTGGCCCATCGCCCTCATCGTCGGCCTGCTTGCATTCGTGGTCGTCCTGGGCTCCGCCCTCGGCGACTGGTACTTCGTGCCCGCGATCTTCGCGGGCTTCGCCTCGACCCTGTTCTGGTGGATCGCGACGGGGATGGATGGTTGGGCAGCGGGTGGTGGGGGCGGCGCCAACACGGTGGCTTCGCTCGGCAATCCGGCAACGGCCGGTACCGGTGCCTTCGGCGGCGTGATCTCGACGCCTTACGTGTGGGTGTGCGTGGACACCATTGTCTCGCTGCTGATCGGCTGCGTGCTCGGGATCGTGTCGGTACGTCTCGCTGCTCTGATGACGCCCGCCCAGCAGGCAAAGGCGGAACAGGGTGCTACCGCCTGAGGCTTGCCCTCGGATGTCGACGCGGAGGGGCGGTGTCAGAGTTCAGATGCCGACCCGCTCCGTCCAAGTTTTTGCGAGGCGAGTCACCCGACCATCCACCCCAGGCCCCAGAGCACCATGCCGTTGGAGGTTTCCCTCCAACCTACTCTTCGCGATTTCGGTGCCGCAGCGGCGATACATCTCAACGGCCAGGGCCAGCGTACGCCCCCTACTTTGCGGTTGAGGACAGCTTTGGGAGTTCCGCGCGATCTACGGATCGCTGAGCCCGACACAGCCAATCCCGACAGTTGGCTTGACTAATGAACGATGCCGAGCAGGCGTACTCGGCCGAGCTGGCGGCCGTCGAGGGTCTCGACGCGGATCGTGTCGCCGTCGACGACCGCGGTCACGCGCACCTGGCTGGTCGTGCCCTCTGCTGGTTCGGGTCCTGTCTGGGCTCCGGGGAGGGCGGCCTTGATGCCGCCGGCGGTCAGCGCGAGGATCGCTGCCGCGGCAAGGCCGATCAGGGCCTTCACCGGGCGACGCTCAGCTGCGGGCGCTCGGCGGCACCGGGGATCGCACGCTGCTGTTCGCGCAGCCCGGGGGAGTGGTAGCCGCTCTCGGGGATCTGCTCGGCCACGTCGAGCCGACCCGCGTCGGCGCCTGCCGATTGCTCGGGGAGATCCGCGGCGATCTTCGCTGCCAGGTCGCGCAGCGGTGGGGTCTTCTCGATGCGACGGGTGGCGTGGAGCACGGTGGTGTGGTCGCGGTCGAAGTGCCGCGCGATCGTGGGCAGGCTGTGCCCGTGGATGCGGGCCGCGGTCATGGCCACCGCGCGGGCATCCGAGGCAGTTCGGGTCCGGTCGGCGCCCAAGAGGACTTCGGGGGTGGTGTTGAAGGCCGCGGCGGCCGCGACGACGGCGTGCTCGACCGGACCATCGGGCTCGAAGGTCGACGCCGGGGGCTCCTGGCGGAGGGGGACCACAGTGGCTTCGGGGCGGGGGAGCTGGGCGGTGTAGCGGTCGTTGACGTGCTCGCTCACGCGGGCCGCGGCGTCGGCCAGCCGGGGCCGTTCGGCGGTGCGGCGTACGGCGTGGATCACCGAGCCGTGGTCCTTGTTGAAGTGCTCGGCGATCGCCGGCAGGGACAGGCCGGTCTCGCGGGCGGCGGTCATGGCCACCGCGCGGGCATCGCTGACCGGTCGGCTGCGCTCGGCGCTCAGGATCGCCTCTGGCGTGGTGCCGAACATCGGTGCGGCTGCGTTGATGGCCAGCTCGCACACCGCCGCCGGGCTGGTTGCCGGGGACGACGGCAGGGTCTGGTCGACCTGGACGGCGAGGACGGTCACCAGAGACCGCAGCTGGTCGACGTCAAGCGGCGCGATCAGGTCGGCGACCTGGTCGTGCTGCCCGCGGCTGGCGGCGTCGAGGACGAGGCCAGCCAGCTGGCGGCCGCCCGGATCGAGGTCCATGCCCGTCCTCCCGCCTACCGCGCCAGCGACCCGACGGCCGGGGCCGCTTGGCGCGGTATCTGGCCGCGGCTCTGCTCGGCCATACGCCGTCGGGCGTTGTCGGTGATCTCGGTGGCGATGCCGGCCGACTGCCGGGCGCTGGCCGCGGCGTGGTCGACGACGTTCTCCAGCAGGCGTACGTCCTCGTCGGCGCGGCCGAGTTCCTTGCCGGCGGTTGCGATGCTTCGCTCGAGGGTGACCGGCTCCAGTAGCGCCGGCGGAGTCACCTGCTGGGCCGCGAGCTGCGCGCTGTCGATGTGCTGCGCGGTCAGGCGGGCCATTGGCTTGGCCAGGTCGATCATCTCGCCCACGACGGCGAGGCGCGGCTTCAACTGCGCGACCTCGCTGGCGAGCTCGGGATCGGAGGTGTCGGCCTCCTGGAGGAGATCGTGGGCATCGGCGATCGCGTGCGATGCCCGTTCCAGGTGTCCGGTGAGTTCATCGACCAGTTCGGCGTTGTCGCTGCAGCGCCGCTGCAGGCGGCTCAAGTGCTCGCCGGCGGCCTCGAGGTAGTAGTCACCACGGTCGCTGAGGCGGGCCTTGGCCGAGTCGAGCTCGGCGTCATCGAGAACCTGGAGCGCCGAGTTGATCGTGGTGTGCAGCTCGTCGACGACCCGGCGGGCGCGTCCCACGGACTGCTCGGCCATGAAGACGGCGTCGGCGGCGTGCAGAGCGGTGTCGGTCGTCATGACGACTCACTGCCTCGCGTGTTGGGCGGGGGCATGCTGCTCGACGCGGGCAGAACCTCGCGGAGGCGGTCGAGCGCGGCCAGGGCCTGCTCGAGGTAGTCGCGGGCCTCCTGAACCGGGTCACGATCGTCCGCGGCGGAGGGAGAATCGGTGGGCGTGCTCATGGGCAGCTCCTTGGTGGACCGGGGTCATCTCTCAGTCACCAAAGGAAGGTCGACCCGCTCGGGCGATCACCCGACGCGAAGAAATCTCGCGGACGCTCAGCGGGGCCGGGGTCAGGGCTGGTCCCAGGGCATCGATTCCTGCCCGTCGTCGACGCCCTGGCTGATGATGTGCGCGGTGGCGTTCCGGGCGGCGTTGAGGTGCTTGTGGAGGTCGACCGCGAGACCGCGGGCCTCCTCCAGGTGGAGACGAGCGACGCCGATCGCCATGGCCGGGTCGGACTCGTCGGTCATCGAGTCCATGCTGAGCACCTGGTCGGCCAGTGCCCGCTCGAGCGTGCTGGAGAGCTGCGAGAACGCCTGGGGCAGCGCGGCCGCGATGTCGGCGAACTCCGCGAGCTCGTCGGAGGTCTCAGCCGGGATCTGATCGCGCTCCCACATCGTGGCGCGGTTGAAGCCGTAGACATGCTGGCGGGCCGCCGTCGCGTGCCCGCCTGCTTCGAGCTGGTCGTTGTCGTCCACCAGGTGCCCTTCCTGCCGAGAGGTAGGGCTTGAGTCTCGCGGATCTCGCCGGCGTACGCGTGGCCGCCGGCGGCGGCTGTGGATAAGCCGCAGGGGTTCCCTCCGGGGCGCTGGGGCAGGAGACTGAGCGACCATGGACGATCAGGCGGCCTTGATCGCACGGCGGGTGGCGCTCGCCGCTGCGGCCTGGTTCAACGCTCCCGCCGACGTCGAGGCCTACCGCCGGCTCGCCGCGGCGGTGGGGGAGTGGAACGCCTACGCTTCGCCACAGCTCGAGGACAGCGACGTCGACGAGCTGCTCGACGACCTGGCCGACGTCACCCCGCCGACACCGCTGGGACAGGGCGTTGCCGAACTGGAGGCGGTTCTGCGCCGTCAGGCCCGCCGCGAACTCTGATCAGCGGGCGATGCTGGCACCGGGCGAGTTCGGGCTGCCGCCGGCGTGCGGTGACCTCGGCGAGAGTCGGCGTCGGGCGGCCTCGTCGGGGCTCTCTGGCAGCGGCCCGACCTCCTCAACGTCGAGGCCCTCCTGCCTTGTGGTCGCGACTGGTTGCTCGGTCTCGCTGAGGGACTCGGCCAGGTCCTCGATATCGGCCTCCAGGACCCGCTCGAGGATGTCCGCGATGCTCGTGGGGGAGCCGTCGCACTCGGCCGCCAACGCCTCGGCCAGCTGGTCGAGGGCAGCGTTACCGCGGGCAGTGAAGGTGACGACTCCAGGGACCGGGTTCTCAGCTGGGGAAGTGCTCATGGTCCACCTCGCTTTCCTGGTCACCTACGTGCGCAGGGGAGCCGGGAACGATCAATCCGTCGCGACTCGTTCGCGGTCAACCCGCAGGGCGATGATCCGCCACCCCTCGGGAACACGCCGGCGCGCGGCCGCGAGCGCCTGGTCGTAGTCGACGTCCTCGACGATCAGCTCGTCTCGGCCGAGGGTGTAGCCGCCGCGGTGGTCGGGTGGGATTTCCTGCACGGTGGCGTACAGGGTCACGGCTTGCGCGGCCGTCACGGTCTCTTCTCCTGCTCGGCCATGGTGCGCAGAAGGTCGACGTCGCGGCGGAAGGCCGAGGGGAGCCCCTCGCTCTCCTGGGGGTCCGCCTCGTAGCCCACCAGGCCCGCCTCCACCAGGTCGGCCCCGGTCTCGAGGGAGCGTGCCACGCGCAGCAGCAGGGCAGGTGGCATCTGGACCGAGGGCTCGTCGTAGAAGTCGATGGTGGCGACCTGATCGGTGAGCAAGAGGCCGAGGTGGCTCTGCGTATGGGCGATCTGGGCGACCCGGTCTCGGGTGTGCTCGAGGTCGTCACGCTCGACCATGAGGATCCGCTGGACCTCGCCCAGGCCGGCCACGACGCGGCCGAGGAACCGCACCGGCACGGCGGAGGTTCGCGGTGCGCTCATCAGGTCTGCACCGGGGGTCTCCTCGACGAAGCCGAAGACGATCTCCCGGGCCATGCCCGCCAGGGCCTCCTCGGTGAGGTAGGTCCGCGCGGTCGCTGGAGTGACGCGCATCTGGTTCGCTACGAACTGCACCCGCTCGTCGAGCAGCTCGCCAGCAGCCGCGCGGGACATCGTCATGCCGAGCTCGGAGACGGCTGCCAGGAGGTCGTCGATGCGCCCCTCGCGCCAGGATCGCGCCGCCACCCCGGTCAGCCGGCCTCGGGGGAGTGGGGGCGCAGCTCCTGGTGGTCGCGCCAGACCTGCTCGCCGTCGTCGTACTCGACAGTCCACTCGTCGACGGCGGTGCGTTCGACGATGGTGGCCGGCACCCAACTCGCCTCGTCGCGGGCCAGGACGTCGACGCGGAGCTCGTCGGGGAAGGGGTTGTGGCTGCCGAGGTACTCGCTGATGGTGTCCTGGAGCGAGCCCGGGCCGTCGGGTGCTGCGTTGACCCAGCGCTGCAGTGGGTCGTTGGCCGCCCACTCGATCGCGAGGGCGGCGACGTGGGAGGGCGCCGCGGCGGTCGCGGTGGCGAGGTTGTGGGCGTCGGTGATCATCGCGATCCACAGCTCGAGCGGGAGTTCGTCGCAGCGGTGGAGGCCGAGGAAGTACTTCTCGACGATCTCCGCCGGGACGCCGCGCTGTGCGAGGTCGCTCTCGACGGCCGCCAGGTGCTCGGTCTGCATCCGGACCGGGACGGTGTTCTCACCCGGCCGGGTCAGGGGGAAGGTCGCCAGGGCCACCAGGTCGTCGCGCGTTGCGGTCGAGGTGGTCATGGGTCAGCCCTCCTCGCGGGCGAACAGCTGCTCGACGTAGCACTCGCGATCGTGGTCGGCCGCGTGCTCGAGCTCGCTGGCGACGTGGTCGGCCTCGGTGGAACCGAACGGCCCCGCGAACCAGGTCTCCCGGTCGTCACTGGCCGGCCGTTCGATAACGCGAACGATGTAGTGAATGGTGTGCTGGTACTTGGCCATGTCCTCAGGTCTCCGATCAACGTGCCGCGCGGTCGAGCGCAGCCTTCGCCTGGGCGGTCAGTTGGCGAGCCTCGAGGGCCCCTTGCCCCTGCTCGCGGGTGGGTCCGGTGCCGGAGCGCCAATCTGAGCGCAGGTCGTCCTCGGCGTCACCGAGGAGCCTGTGCGCCCGACGGCGCATGTCCTCGAACGTGGGCTCGGTGCTCATCGCGATCTCCTGTCGTCGAGCTCTTCTGCAGTCTCGCTCATGCGTCCGACACTCCGTTCGTTTTCCACAGCGGGGCCAGCCGCTCAGCGACGCTCGCTCGGGTAGTTCGACTTCCCGCCGGGCCAGCGGTAGTAGACCTGCGGCGGCTGGAGCGGCGGGTGGTTGGGGTAGTAGATCGAGTACGTGTTCGGCCAGTCCCGTTCCTCGGGGTGCGCGGTGTCGGTGTGTTCGTCAGCCCAGGCCACGAGCTCGGCCTGATCAGAGCTGGACAACGTCGCATCGCAGAAGCCGCAGCGGTAGGTGGTGGCTGTTTCGTCTGAGACCGGGGCGGCCTCGGCAAGTGCGGCAAGCGCGTCGTCAATCGCCGCTCGCGCGGCCTTGAGGCGTTGGACGACGTCGATCGTGCGGGGTCGAGGCGCTGCACTGACCACGAAGGCTCCGACGCCTTGACGGGTCACGATCATGCCCTGGTCGAAGAGGATCTGCTGGGCCTGCCGGATGGTGCCCAGGCCGGGCACGTCGTAGTGCTCCTGGAGCGTGGCGATGGAGGGCAGCTGATCACCTACGTCGAACTCACCCTCGGTGATTCGGCGGCGCAGATCGTCGGCGATCTCTCGGTAACGGGCCATGGGGGGGAGTGTACTACATAACTGATGTGCTCATGCTCTCTGTCGTTATGTTGACATAATCTATGTTATCGGCGGTGTGATTAAGGGTGTGATGAAATACGGGATTAGGTATTGGATCGGGCTGCGGCACGTGACACACTGCAGGAATGAGCACTCAGTCGACCATCGCCCGCGGCGACCTGCGCGCCTACGAGGAGTCGGTGCGGCTGGCCACGCCGGAACTCGTCGAGCGGCTGCGTGACCTGCTCGGCGCCAAACTGGTCGCCTACCTGGGTTCGGTCCAGGAGACCCGAGCGGTTCGGCAGTGGGCCGACGCCGGCGACGCGCGCACTCCGTCGACGGACGTGGTCAACCGGCTGCGGATGGCCTACCGGATCGCGGCGCTGCTGCGCGGCAAGGACTCGGCCGCGGTCATCCAGGCGTGGTTCCAGGGCATGAACCCGCGGCTCGACGATGTCGCACCCGCGCGGCTGCTGCGTGAAGGCGACCTCGAGCAGGTCGGCCCCAGCATCCTGGCGGCCGCGCGCGCGTTCGCCGCTGCCGGATGACGTCGCCGGTGGCTGAGGCGCCCCAGCTGGTCGTCGTCGATGCGGCCGAGGAGGTCTGGCGGGTCGGCTTCAAGCCCGAGCCCTGGGCCTGGTCGGGTTGGGAGTGGGCCGGCACAGACGGCCGGTTCCACGGTCGATGGGACGACCGGCAGGGCAACTTCCGCACCGTCTATGCCGGCTCCACGCTCCTGGCCTGCCTGCTCGAGGTCCTCGCCGGCTTCCGGCCGGACCCGACGCTCGCGCTCGAGCTGGACGACATCGTGGAGGACGACGAGGACGGGGCGGTGTATCCGACCGCGCGGGCCGGCGAGATCTCCTACTCGTGGCTGGAGCCTCGTTCTGCGGCGAGTGCGACGCTGACCGGCCGCTTCTGTGCCGTCACGGCGGCCGAGTCCATCGCGGCGCTGCGGCCGCAGTTCGTCGCCCTCGCCCACCTGCTGAACCTGCACGACTTCGACGCGGCGGCGCTCAAGGACGGGCGCCCAAGGGCACTCACCCAGTCCGTCGCCACCTACCT
Source organism: Nocardioides sp. Root151 (assembly GCF_001427925.1). Classification (NCBI taxonomy): domain Bacteria; kingdom Bacillati; phylum Actinomycetota; class Actinomycetes; order Propionibacteriales; family Nocardioidaceae; genus Nocardioides; species Nocardioides sp. Root151. Next base: position 33,942 of record NZ_LMGG01000003.1, on the reverse strand, counting down.
GCACGCCAGCACCGAGCTCGACGGAGTCACCTTCGCCTCCAGGCACGGTGACGACCTCGCCCTGTGGGCCGTGTTCGAGCGCGCCGAGGACCCCGCGATCAGCCGGTCCCTCGACGCGATCGAGCACCACGCGCTCTCCCCCGAGCACCCCGACCTCCAAGAGGCCCTCAGGATCCTGGGCCTGACTTGGGCGAACCACTGAGCATCCGTGTCGCGCCCGGATGTTCTGCCGCCTGCACGCGTGCAGCGTGGGTTCCGACACACGTGTCACCGCCCTGGGCACACGTCCACGACAACCACCTTCAATCTTGATAGGGTTTCTAGAACGACGATCAAGGATCGTAGATCGCGGGAGGTGGCTCGAGTGACTGCAGCCGAACATCGGCGCCTGCTGCCGACTGGAAACTGCTGGTGCGGATGCGGAGACGAAGTCGCCCTCGGAGCATTCTTCGCCCGTGGCCACGACAAGGTCGCCGAGGCGGCGCTACTCGCCGCCCGGTACGACGGCTCCGTCGCGCAACTGCTTCGCGGCCATGGATACGACGCGGACCACTCGGTTACGGCTGACGCAGTGCAGTCCGGGATCTGGGAACGGTGTCCTGACTCCGGCTGCAACTACGCCGGCGCGCCTGCGAGCGTTCGGAACCACCGGACGAAGGCTGCCCACTGATGGCGCGGTCTTCTGCCCAGCCGCGCGCTGCGGCGTCGGCCTCGCTCAGATCCAACCCCGAGCAGCTCGCCACGACGATTCGCAGCCCCCTTAGGCACTTCGACGCAGCAGCGGTGAGTTTGAAGGTCCGCCGCGAGGTCCGAAACCGCGAGGTCCACCTGCCGCCCGTCAGCACCTACCGCTGGTGGGCTCGGCGGACCGAGGCAGTGAACGGGTCGATCATCGACGCCGTCAGCGCGGATCGCCCAGGGAGGATGGTCGTCAGCGACCCCTTCGCCGGCGGTGGCGTAATCCCGTTGGCGGCGGTGATGCGCGGACACTCCGTGTACGCCCAGGACCTGAACCCGTGGGCGGCGCGGGGACTAGCGTCGATGCTGGCTCTGCCAGACCCAGAGGCTTTGAGAGATGGCATCGCGGCGCTGACACAACGGGTGCTGGCGAGTGCACAAGCGGCGTACGGCACCGTTCTGACGGATGGAACCCCGGCGCTCGTGAGCCATACGTTCAGGGTGGCCGTTGCACCCTGCACAGCCTGTGGCCGGGGCCAGCGCATCTTTCCGCACGCACTTGTCAGTCTCACGAGTCGCGTCGAGAGGAACCTCCCTGAGGCGTTTCTGGCGTGCCCGAACGGACACCTGTTCAAGGGGCGCCGTGATGTGGCCGCTGCATGCTCAACCTGCGGAGAGCTGACAGATCCGGCTCGTGCGTACACCCCGCGGCGCGTCGTCACGTGCCATTGCGGCCACCAGGACCGGCTTGAGGAGCGGGCGAAGGCGACGGGGCTGGCGTGGGAGGTTGTGCTGGTTGAGCGGGCGGGCGGCGGGCGTCGCGAGCTCTCGCTGCCGACTCCCGGTGAGTTGGCCGCCGCAGAGGCGGAACATGCTGACCCGCGGATGCAGCTCGGCTCAATCCCGGCAGGTCAGGAGACCGCGGTCCTCAGGCGTCATGGATTCCGCAGCTGGGAGGACCTCTACCCTCGCCGCCAGCGAGCCATGGTCGAGAGGCTTCTCGAGCTAGCGCCTAGTTGCTCCCCCGATGCCGACGTGGTCGCCGCGCTGAAGCTCGCCATCGTCGGGTCAACGGAAATGGCCGGCCACCTTTCCCGCTGGGACCGGTACTACCTCAAGAGCTACGAGTCGATGGCGGGCCACCGATTCAACTTCACAACGCTGCCGGTGGAGCCGAACGCGTGGGGCACTACAACGAGTGGCCGAGGCACCACCCTGCGGCGACTCGTGCAACTCATCAAGGCTGCCGAGTGGCTCAAGGAACGCACCGGCGGCGGGCTGCGAGTTGCGGGCCCGATCGCGGCTAGCGCTCCCACGGTTCCCGCCCTGCTCGGCCAGGATGTGGACGGTCAGTCGCTGGACCGTCCCGACGTCCTGGTGGTGGTCGGAAGTTCCCAAAGGCAACTCCTGCCCACGGGCTCGGTGGACCTGGTCCTGACTGACCCGCCGTACCACGACGATGTCCAGTACGGGGAGCTCTCGCAGCCCCTGCAAGCATGGGCGGGCCTGATCTCCGCAGACTCAGGCGGCGATGCAGTCGTCAACCGAGCGACGGGGCAACTCGTGGCCGCTGGTAGCTACACCGCACTGCTTGCCTCGATCTTTCGGGAGTCCGCTCGGTTGCTGCGCGACGATGGGCACCTGATTTTCAGCTACGCGAATCGTGACCCGCGTGCATGGGCGCAACTCCTGGAGGCGCTGCAAAGCGCAGGTCTCCGGGCTGCTGGCTGCACGATCGTTCACAGCGAGAACGAGACGGATCACGCGAAGCGGAACGTCCGCGCGTGCACCCTGGACCTGCTACTGGACCTGGTGCCGGTATCTAGTATCTCGGTCACCAAGCATCGGCCGACCGTGGGCGACACTGCCGAGGAGGAGTTCCTCGGCATCGTCGCCGAGTACGTTTTGGCGGTGGGTGACCTAGCTGGCGGCTGGCAGGAGGAGTTCCTCGAGGCGCTTTCCTCCGCCGAGTTCCTACAGCCCCTCCGGGTCCGTCGTGCGGAAAGCGCCGTGACCAAATAGGACGGACCGACCGTCGATCGGAGCTCAGCTCTGCGCGTCCAGCGGGAGCCCCGGCTGAAAGTCGGTGATGGCGATGCTCAGCCGAACGTTCGCCCAGCGGCCCTGGCCAGAAACGTCGCGCGGGAGGTGCGGGACGAGGTTGACGGAGGAGCACCAGCCGATGAGTTCCAGGCTGTCGTCGCGGTTGCGTCGTACGGCGACGAGGGACCATCCTGGATCTCTTGCGCCGACTGTCGCCTCGTTGCGTGAGAGGAAGAACTCCACGCGGCCCACAGATGCGCTGCTGGTCGTCTTGACCTCGATGCGGTGCCGATGTCCGGTGGTGTCGGGGCTGGTCACGTCGTAGCCCAGTTCGTCGCTGCGGAGGCTGACCCGACTCACCGCGGCGGCGAGGTCGGGGCGATCCAGGTCGCAGAGGTGCTTCCGGCAGAGTTCGACGACGAACTCTTCGCCTTGTGCCCCCTGCTCGGCGAGCTGGGCGGCGTCCAAGGTGCGCCCGACGCTCATCAGCAGCGCCTCCCTGCGGGTCGCATCCTCGAGCAGCTGTTCTAGGGCCTCTTGGTCGGACTCCGGGACGTTCTCCCACCGGACCTCGTCATCGACAACCGCCGCGTACAACCACAGGGGTGGCTCCTCGACCATCAGTTCCTGCAGGAGGAGTTCGGCGGCGACGTCGTCGGGTAGCCCGCACAGGCTGAGGAGCGTCGGGGTGGGCACGTGGTTGCTGCCTTCAACGACCACCAGGTGCGCCCGTTGAAGCAGCGCGTGCCCTGCTTGAAGGTCCTGCGAACGGTAGAGGCCGCCCGTCGCCAGCTGGTCGTAGCTCACAACGAGGGAGGTCTCGGAGTTTCCAGCTTGGTCCAGTACACGGCCCGCCAGAACCGCGGCCTGCAGCTGGTAGGCCGTCGGCGTCGACCGGGCGGGCCGGTTCTCGTGGGCAGCGTCGTTCACAGGTCCCCGCGGAGGTGGGCGAACAGGGCCACCATGTCGGCCGTCGAGTCCAGCGCTGGGCCGTAGTCTTCGTCAGATGGCAGTGCCATCGTGCTCAGGTCGGGGTCGTCGAGCATCTCGCCGAGGCGCTCCGCCTTCTCTCTGATTCTCGAGTCGATGATCTCGTCGATGGTGCCGGTGGTGAGTAGGAACGTGATCCGGGTTTCCTGTCCAGGCGCGAGTCCCAACCGGTGGATTCGGTCGACGCTCTGGAGGTATTGGCCCGCGTTGAAGGTCCGGTCCAGGTAGACGGCGTCGTGGCAGACCTGATGCAGGCTGACGCCCTCGCTCATCGCGGCCGGGTTGGCCAGGAGCACGGCGCATGCAGGGTCGGTCCTGAATCGGGCTAGCTCGCCCTCCCTGGTCCGCGCGGCGTTGGGGTCCGCGAACTCTGAGGGGATGCCTCCGTAGATCAGCGCTGGCTGGTACACCGCCAGCATCCGCTCGAGCGCCTGGAGATTCCTCACGAAGTTGCTCCAGATGAGGGTCTTGCGGCCCTGGGAAGCGTTGGCCTCGACCATCTCCGCGAGCTGGCGGAACTTCGCCGGCGTTTCGTACTGGTTGTACTGCTGCAGCAGGTCCCACAACGCGCTGCCAGGTGGAACGTCGAGAGGGGGGTGCCGGAAGGTCATGACGTCTTCCGAGCTTGAGCCCGCCGTGAGCAGTTGGGGGTTGGTGGCAGCCTCGAGGAGGTACATCACGATGTCGCCCATGTTCGCGAAGCTGGCGCGATCCGTCATGCTGAGGTCGAACGCGCCTACGTAGCGGTCCTTTAGGGCGTTGTAGATCTCTGCTTGAAGGGGGTCGAGGTCGACCTCCACGACCTTCATCGTGGGCTGGTCCAAGCCCAGCTCACTCTTGCGGGTCCGCGCGAATAGTGGCGCGATCGCTTCGGCTACCAATGCGCCGGCGTCCAGTGGAGGTGGCGACACGAGCGCGTCGGCGGGGAGGATCCGTCGGCCCTGCCCCGGCCACAGGTAGTCCATGAGGGCGATGAGGTCCTGCGGACTCTGCGGGGCTGGCGTTCCCGTGAGGATGTCTCGGCGTGCTGCCAGGAACGCAATGCTCAGGCACGCGCTGCCGAACGTTCCATCCCATCCGCGCTTCATGCGGTGAGCCTCATCGAGGAGGACCAGGGTGGGCTTGCGGCTGACCCACTCGGCGACCGTGTCGTAGCGGCTGTCGAGGCGGTGATAGTTGACGACGAGTACCTCGGCATCGCGTGGTGGCTGATCGACTAGCGGAGCCACGACTGGGCGCTGCCCCTCGGGAAAGCAGTCGTTGACCTCGTTCTGCCATGCGTCGAACGCTGAGAGCGGGGCGACGACAAGCATCTGCTCAACTCGCCCAGCGGCCCGCTCGGTCTCGTAGACGGCGTAGGCGACGGTGGTCTTGCCTGCTCCTGGCACCGAGAAGTTGGCGCCGTTGGCGAGCCCCAGTAGGCGTCCCAGATCGCGGGTCTGGAAGCTGCGGAGCTGGCGTGAGAAGCGCGTGCCGGTGAGCCTTGCTCCTACCGCGGAGTCGTCCAGCGGTTGCGGTGCGGCGAGGGCCGACTGCAGCAGCCGTCGTTGAACCCGCGTCTGCTGGAGAATGCTGTCGAGGTCCGGCGTTGAGACAATGCCGACGCCGTAGCGCTGGCAGGCCGTGCGCAGCCACGCCATGTTGCTCAGCAGCCGTTCGAGCGGGAGGACGACCTGCTCGCCGGGCCGGTCGCCGTCCGAGCCCCACTCGCCCAGGAGCTGCAGCCAGAACCCCTGGGGCACGTCGCCAAGTCGGGTGGCTTGCACCGCCGGCGGATGCCCGGTCAGAGCCAATCCGAGGGACGGCCCGGGTGCTGCGTTGGCGGAGGCCGCTGGCTCAGTCACCCGATTCCTCGCTCGGCGACACGACGGACTGGAAGGCTGCGGCCGCCCGCTCGTACTCCTGCACCGCGGCCTCGAAGTCGGTGCGCTTGAACCCTGGTCGGTCCTTGACGTCGGCGTACGCTGTGGCGGCCTTGTCCAGGACTCGTGCGGCCTCCTTGAGGTGCACCATCGGAGCCGTCAGATCATCGATCTGGCGGGCGTCCCGCTTCTTGTTCTCGATCGCCGTCGTCAGTCCGCTGAACAGCTCCGTTGCGACCACCACCCGGGGCAGGCTGACGCTGTCGTCGCCGGACGCTCCCGGACTCGGCATTGTGATGCCTTCGTCGGGCTTCGTCTGGGCAAGCAGGGTGTACATGCCAGAGAGACTGGGCTTGCCGGAACTGGCCGTGGCGGGTGACCCACCAGGCGCACCCACTTCATCGCCGTCCTCCTCGTCATCACCGAAGAACTCGCTGACGCCCGCGGGCGCTGCGGTCCCTGGCGTCCCGCCTGTCCCGTCAACGGAGAGCAAGGCGTCGATGTGCGGGGCCAGGGTCGAGGACTCCCCGAGCGCCGGAACCACGTAGTTGTCCAGGAGGTTCGAGTCGATTTCTCGAAGCCGGCGGTAATCAACACCGGCGATCATCGCCGCCAGTTGCGCGTCGCGAACGCGACTCGCCTCGTCCGGTTTAGTGCTCTTCAAGCGCTGGTAGTCCTGGTCGATCTCGATCAACGCCTGGCGCTGATCGTCGAAGTAGAGGAAGTTCAGGACACCACCGCTCGCGCTCACGATTTCGCGGATGAGGCCGAGCAAGCGCAGTTCGCCCTCGACCAGGTCGACTGCGGCCTTGGTGTCCTTCTTGCTGGTGGTTAGCGAAGGGCGGAGCGCGCGGCCGACTTCCAGAGTGGTGTAGTTGCCGCTGTTAATGAGGTCCTCGATGAAGAGCAGCTGGCTGGTGAAGCTGTAGTCCTGCTTGACTTCCTGCTCCATCTGCAGCTGGAGCTCGAGCTCGGTGATCTCCTTCGGGCCCGCGTCGGCCGGCAGGATGATCGCCTTGATGTACTGCTCGCGCAGATCCCGGAGCGCGACGGCGCGGGTGTTGGCGTTGACGAGAACGCCACCTGTCGTCAGGACGCCGGCGTACAGCTGCCCGTCGTTGGCCAGGGCGTTCTTGATGCGGTCGAAGCCCGGGGTTTCCCGGAGCAGGTGGGCGATCAGGCCCTGGGCCTGCGGGCCGTACGGGTCGGCCGCGACGAGGTCCTGTTCACTCTGCGGCAGCGACTGCAGTTGTGCCTTGATCCGGTGGCTATGCGGGCTCAAGAGGACGACGTCCAGGTCGACGGTGGCCACCGGGAGGACTAGCTTGCCTCCCTTCCACCGCAGCTCTTCGGCGGTCCCACCGCCATTCGCGACGGCCTGCTTGGCCGCGTCGGTGGCGGCCTGGATGGAACTCTCCCGAGTGGCTGTCGTGATTGGCTGGCTCATGTACCTCTCCTGTGCGATGTTCGTCGGTCCAGCATCTCAGTCCTCACCGACACAAGCCGCAAGGCTGGCCAGTCCGTCGAGCGTTTGCTCGGTGTAGAGGCGTCCGCCGTAGGCGCGCACCAGGTCATCGCTCTCGCCGCGGTCTGCCCATCCGGTACCGAATAGAACAAGGACTGCGGGCACGCCGATCTTCTTGGGTAGCTGGAGCAGGGTAGCTGCCGTCTTCCGGGCCGTCCCTCCATCTCTGGCGATCGCCACAAGAACCGCCAGACCGGCAGCGCCATCGGCGCTGCGGGTCACGACAGAGAGTTGCCCGGGGGGTTTGCCAGCAACGCCTGCCCGTCCACCAAGGAACGTCTTCGCGACGGGCTCGTCCCCTTCGGTCGACCAGTAGCCGACACTGTGGTCGTCGAGTGCGCTGAGCACCCGACGGACCATGAGCTTGCTGATCTCGTTGTTGCTCCGGTTTCGGTGAGCGCTCCAGGCACTGCCTACGTCGCGCTGCGCGAGAAGTGTCCCGTAGCCGACTCCGTCGGCGCGAAGCTTCTCGATCGCATCCCACCCAACCGAGCCGTCGAGCAGGAGCTCGAGGGGCCGGGCAGCGACAGCGCCGACGAGCTGCGGTTCGACCTGGGCTCGCACGATTTCGTCGATGACTCGGAAGGCCCCGAGCACCTGGCTGGGGTTCCACGTCCCCTGAGAGTCGCCTGGTAGTGAAACGCCGCGCGCGTGCGAGCGAGCCTGGAGGTCGCGCCAACTCAGGCCGGCTACGAGACCCAGCGTCTCGATGACCAGCGGGTCGGCGGCCTGAGCCGCCATCACGGTCGCGCTCGTGATATCCGACAGCGTTCCGCTCGGCGTCCGGCGCGCGACGTTGGCCAGCGCTGCCTGGTACCGATGCGGCGGCACAATCGAATCAGTCAGGACGAGGTCAGCGCTCGTGTCGAGTGTGCTGCGCAGTGCCGACCGCACGGCTGTCCGGAGTGCAGCGTCCGCGCCCCGGACTCCTGAGTCGGCCGCCGCAACGACGGCCGTGAGGATGCTCGCTCCGTCCACCCCTGACACGGGTCTACCCTCGGCGATCCAGTGGAGCGCATCGACCAGATCTGTTCTGCCGGTACCCGCCAGCAGCGCGGACTCATGCTCCGGCGCAAGCGCGCGCCCGTTGACTTCACCCTCAACCATGCGGCCATCTTGCCGTGGATCAGTTTTCAGTTGTGGGTAAACGGTTGCGTCGAGCTCTGCGGCGACGGGCGTGCTGCGCCGACAGTGGCACGCCCGTTTGTTCTGCCGCAGGGGTCCGACATTGACGATGCGGGGGATTCAGTTGCGGTTGAGCCCGTGGCGCCGGGAGTCGAGTGCGTGCTTGAAGTGGCTCTCCGCCGCGTCGATCTCCCTGGTGGGGGTAGCGGGGTCGAACACTCGGAGAACCGACAGCCGGAAACTCACGGGGTCCAGGGTGCGGAGTTCGACGTTGCCTCCGTGGCCGTTGGTCGCGTACGCAGCCCAGCGCTGCCAGATGGTCTCGGCGACGTCGGCTTTCCCGACGTAATGGCGACCGTCGCGGGTGTCGGTAATCAGGTAGATCCCGATGACGGACGACAGTGCGGTTCGCCAGGCGGCGTACCGATGCTCACGGATGACGGCCTGCAGCTGGGGGTAGTCCAGCGTGAGCGCGTCGAATCCCGGGAACCGCACAGGCTCTGAGTCGGCGATCTCCACCACCGGGTACGCGGCCGCGGTTGTCGCGTTGATCCTCCAGGTGCGCGGAGACCGCCAATGAATCACCAGCCTGTTGCGCAGATCGCTCATCAACTCGGTCTGCTCCAGGTCGAAGGTCCGCAGCGCGCCATCGTGCGACAGCTCGCCGTGATTGACCAGGACCGACCACAGCCGTGCGCGATCGCCACCCTCGGGCCGGAACACGATCCAGAGCCGGGGCGGCATGGCGGGGAAGGTGCGGGTGTTGGCCGACTGGACGCGCGTGTAGGCCATGATCTCGTCGTCGGAGGAGTCTCCGTGGATCCCCACGGTCCCGTCCTCGTGCTCACGCACGTAGGCGTGCCTGATCACCAGGGCCTCGGCTGGGTCGATACCCGCGCTCGCGATGACCGACGCGAAGGTGAGTGTCACGGACGCTGCACCGAGCCCGCCTGGTCTACCCACCAGACCTCGATCTGCGCGGCGGCAAGCGAGCCGGCCGTCTCGGCGTGCAGGTCGCGGTAGCGCGAGAAGTCGGGCAGAGCGATGACGCTGCACCACTGCGGCTCCTTGCCGCGCAGACGCATCGCGGCCAGCACCGCCTGGGAGTACCAGTGGCCGGCCTGCGTGCTCGGGCTCGTGCGCTTGACCTCTCCTGCCCGAGCGGGGTCGGCGTATCCGCGGCTCGGGTACCCCTTCACTTCGACTCCGGCGGTCTGGCCATCTCGGGAGGCGATGACGTCGATGCCGTGCTCCCTGGTCGCTGTGTTGGCTACCGAGAGAATCCGCCACCCCTCTCCGGCCAACGCCGTCACCAGGGCCGCCTGGACGTTGGCCTCGGTGTGCCACTCGCCTTCGACCTCGACCGCCGCGGCGAGATCCCGGCGCGGCGGTGTCGGCACCGATGGGGTCGCGAGCGCTGGACGGGCTGCCGGCGGTGTCGTGCGCGTCTCGACGTTACCTGCCACCTGGTAGCCCAGGGCCGCCAGGTGCCGGCGCGCTGTGTTGGACATGAACTCCGATCGCGGGATCCCGGTGGCCAGCTCGAACGCCTGAATCACCGGGAACCACGTGTCGTTCACCTGCACGGCGTGCTTGCGGATCGCGTCGGGCGCGACGTCGACAAGGCAGCTCTCGACGCCCTCACGGCTCAGCTCGTAGCGCTGACCGTTCAGGGTGAACTGGATCGACGCGCGGCCCTGACTGCTCATGGGCCGAAACTACGGCACCCTGCCGACACGAGGAGGCCGGTTCGCCCGCATCGGCGGTCCGATCCGTCGGCCATGCGGTTCGAACACTTGTTCTACCCTAGGGGTATGGCGGGCGGTTACGGGCGCGGGGCTGGCATCCCCTTGAAGGACCGGGTACGCGTCGACCAACCGTCGGAGCCGGTGAGCGCGACCGGGGCGGAGCATCCGGGTCGGCACTGCTGGGTCAGCGTGCCCGTCGACGCGTCGTCGCCGCGCCCGGGCCTGCTGCTGGAGTGGCGCCGCGCCGGCCACCTGTGGGAGGGCCGAGTCGTCTACGTCGCCCAGCTGAGGCCCGGGCGGTGGGCAACGGTCGAGGAGTGGATCCCGGCCGAGCTGCTCACCACCGAGTGAGGGCCGTCTTGTCTGCCAACCCGCCGAAGAACGACGCATGGCGGCCGTACGGCGATGTGCGGTTCGTGCTGATCCGAAACTCGGGCCGGCTCAAGCCGTCCCGGGGGCTGATCCTCGACTGGAAGCGCGAGGGTCGACACTGGGAGGCCCTGGTGGTGTGGCATGACGACGCGTCCCTCAAGCCGGTGGTCAAGATGGACTGGCTGTGCACTGAGGATCTGATCCCCGTGCCGGTCGACCCAAACTGGACCGGCCCAGGTCGCTGAGGTCCAACCCGTCCAGTGGCGGTCGCTGGTCACGCGACGCCGAGCTCGCCGGCATCGTCGAGGTCCTCAAGCGCTCCGTCCGCCGTTCGTGACGCAGCTCGAGTAGCGAATGTTCAGCCGGTCCAGCATCGACCGTTCGGTGTGGGCGCTGCGCATCGCCGGCTCACTCGGTGCTCGGCGCGTCGGCCCACGTGAGCAGGTCGGGCACTGCGCCCAGTACGCGCTCGACGCTCACGGTCCACGTCCAGTCGACGCGGACGACCGGCGGCTGGGTGGTCAGGGTGAACATCGGAGGTTCCTCCTTTGATTGTGGGAGACCAGGCACTCTCAGCAGAGTAAGTGAGGGTCCGGCTCAGATCGGGTTATCCACAGGCATCGGTAGGGCCGTCATCGGCGGGGTGCGGAGGCCCCGGCTGCCGGGGTGGGAATCGCGCGCTGCGTGGAACGCACGGGGCCCGGCACGAAGGACTCGTCGAGCTGCTTGGCGCCTCCGTCTCCCCTGGCAGCGCGGGTCGTGACGTCGGTGATGACGTCCTGGGCGGTGGTGACCATGCTGGCCTGGCCGAGGCGGATCAGTTGGTTCACGCCGGTGGAGGCCGCGCTGCTCACGGGGCCGGGGACGCCCATGAGGGGTCGGTGCAGGTTCGTGGTCCAGTGGGCGGTGTTGAGGGCGCCACTGCGCAGCGCGCCCTCGACGACCACAGTCCCTTCAGAGAGGCCGGCGACGATCCTGTTCCGCGCCAGGAAGCCGGTCCTGGTGGGTCCGGCTCCCGGGGGTGCCTCCGAGACGACGAGGCCACGTTCGGCGATGGCCTCGAGCAGCTGGGCGTGTGCGGCCGGGTAGGGCCGGTCGACGCCGCCGGGCAGAACGGCGATGGTCGGGCCGTCAGCGATGAGGGCGCCGCGGTGCGCGGCCTGGTCCACCCCGTAGGCGAGGCCGCTGACGACGGTGTGGCCCGTGGCCGCGAGCTCGCGACTCAGCTCGGTGGCCTGCTGCATCCCGTAATCCGTCGCGGCGCGAGACCCGACCACGGCCACAGCATTGGCTCCAAGCTGGGTCAGGTCGCCGGCTCCCCTGACCCACAGGCCGACCGGCTCGCCGCCTCGCTCGTGCAACGCGCCGACGTCGCGGAGGTCCGCGAGGCGGTACGGCCACTCCGGGTCGCCGGGGATGATGAACCGGATGCCGACTACGGCGGCCTGCTCGAGCAGCCTGGCGGAGTCGGCGCGGGCGAGCTCCTGGCCGATGCCGAAGCCCCAGTGGCTCTCCACCTCGCCGGCGGCCTCGAGGTAGTCGAGGACCTTGACGGCGCCGAGCTCGTCGACCAGCCCGGTGACGCGGAGGTCGCCGGGCTCGATGGCACTGCTCAGCTTGACGCGGGCCAGCCTGTCGGCGTCGTCGACGTCGGCGTGCGGGGTGCTCATGACGCCTGCTCGTAGGGTCCGAACAGCCAGCAGCGGGCCTCCCAAAGGGTGAGGTCCAAGATCTCCATGTCCGCTACGCCGGCGAGCCGGAGCGCTTCCCTCCCGTTGCCCAGGAGGTCCAGTGCCTGCCAGACATCGCAGGATTGCATCAGGAGGTAGACGCGCTCCCCCACCTTCTCCTCGTCGCCCAGGAGTTCGTCGTCGTCACGCGAGAACTCGAAGGCCACGTCGGCGCTTAGCCTGTTCAGCAGCTGCGCCGCTTCAACTTGCTCCTGGTCGCAGCTGGGAGTGGGGCCGGTGAGCCGAGCAACCAAGAGTGCGCTGAGCAGATGCACCAGCGCAGTTGCGGTGTCCCAGGGAACCGCGAGCTCGACTCGCGAACTCTGGGGGTTCTCGGGGTAGTAGGGCTGGCCTGCGTAGTGAACGGCAGCGCAGGCGACAGACTCTGCGAACCCGGTCTCCTGCCAACGGGGAGTTTCCTGCTGGGGCAACGGAGTGAACGTGCCACCGTCGTCGATGACGAAAACCTGCCCGGACAACAGTTCGACGGTGCGTCGCAGCCGTTCCGCTGCCTCCGACCACGTGATGGACACGCCGTGGCGTGCAACATTCCGGGCGACCTCCGCCGCGCTCGCGAGCACCCATTCGTCGACACCCGGATCCGGTGAGGGGTTGGGCATGACTGGTTCTCCTTTCATGGGCTCAGGCGATCGCTGAGCTGTTTTGGCGTCGTGCCGGGGCCGAGATTTCGCAGTGGCCACCGGGCCTATCCAGTAATCCGCAGGTCGCCGGGCTCGCTGGCGCTGCAGCTTTGACGCGGGCCAGCCGGTCGGCGTCGTCGACGTCGGTGCGAGGGGTGCTCATTCCTCGTCTCCCCACAGCAGATCGAGGTCGGGTTCATGGATGACGTCAAGGCGCTTGTCGGCGGCGTAGGCCGCGGGCTCGGGCACAACCAGGCGGCGCAGCTGTCGCTCGGTGACGCTGGGCTGCACCGGGGTGTCGTGGTGGTGGTTCATCGCGGTCCTCCTCAGCGGCCCGGGGCCGGGCGGTCGGTGACGGGCTGCGCGCCCGGGATGTCGCGCTGCTGGCCGGGTGGCTTGGGGACGAAGGACTCGTCCAGGTCGGCGGCGATGTCGCGCATCTGGGTCTGGTATCGCTCCCACTCGCGGGGGTGGATGCCGTTCTGCAGGGCCGAGGCGACGATGGCGGCCATGGCGTAGGGCCGGTCGGCGGGCACCTGGTCGAGCGCGCACCAGGCCTTGGCACCGTCGCCGTGCAGCCAGCTGGCGAAGCCAGACATGGAGGCCGGCGCCGCGCGGACCTCGTCGGGGGCGCGGCGGGTGAGGTCGTTCCAGAGGGCCATGTGTGAGGTGTGGTTCTCCCTGGTCATGTCCTCCCAGACCGTGTCGCGGGTGCTGATCGTCTCCAGCGCGACGAGCATCCGTGCGCCGTCGACGTCGGAGAGCCGGTTGCCGTCGGCGTGGAACTGCTCGAGCCGGTCCAGTGCCCAGTCCCGCTCCATGGCGGGGGTACTCGCTGCGGCCGCGGCTCGGGCTGCGGGGATCAGCTGGGTGATCGGCTCACGGTCACCGACCATGGAGGCGGCCAAGGAGTCCCGGCTGGCGGCTGGCTGGGCGGCGCCGGTCAGCACGGTCGCGGCCGCGATCCGCCCAGCGGTTGCCGAGGTCTGCAGGCCGGTCTGACCGGTGTTGAACTCACGCCACCGCTCGCCGTCGGCCCACAGCCGGATGTGGGTGGTGATGCCCACGGTCTCGAGGCGGTTCGACAGATGCTGGCTGGCCAGCTCGGCGCTGCGGCGGTCCTCGGTGAAGCAGAGGATCGCCAGGCGCGCGCCGGGGCGGGCGTGGCGGCCGTAGGGGCCGCTGATGGCGTCCCACACTTCCTCGCGGTCGGCGGCCGTCTTCGGCAGGTCGACGCGGGTGATGGGGAGCCCGGGCCGGAAGGGAACGAGGACGATCGACTCCTCGGGCTTGAAGCCGAGGACGTGCGGCACTGCGGCGAGCAGCTCGTCCGGGGACTGTACGACGAGATCCATCGGAACCCTCCGCGCGGTCAGCTGGCCTGGGCCGGGCGGGCGGCGCGCTCGATGCGCGCGGAGATGTACTTGAGCGAGACGCCGACCTCGCCGAAGCGGTTGTCGACGACCACGACGTCCTTGGTGCGCTTCTCGCCGGACTCCTTGTCAGTCCAGCTCTCGGTGCGCTCGAGGCCGTGGACGAAGATCGGGTCGCCGGATCCGCAGCTGTCGTGCACGTGCGTGGCGGCGGTGCCGAACACCTTGACGTTGTGGGCAGTGGGCTCGTCGTTGACCCACTCCCCCTCGTCGTTCTGCACGCGCCGGTTGACCAGGACCCGGCAGCTGACGAACGGCTTGTTCTCGCGGGTGTAGAGCAGCTCGGGAGCCTCGGCCAGGTTGCCGGCGAAGGTGACGGTGGTGGACATGACTTCCTCCTAGGTGACTGCGAGACCGTTCGGATCGGTCCTGCAGTCACCTAGGTCCCATTGGTGCCCGGCAGCGATCACATCGGTCGAACTTGTTCGGATCCGCTCGTGCTCGCGTGCGCAAAGAAGCGCCCCGACCGGCTCTCGGGTACCGGATCGGGGCGCTGAGAAGCACGCTAGGCGTAGACACCGACACAACCGTGCCGGCGGGCAGTTGAACTACCGTGCCGGCCGGCGCCGCGGCGGCCGGTTGCTGAGCTGCTGTGGAGGCGGCGGCAACTCGCGGCCCAGTCGCCGGCGGGAGTCCTCGGCCGCGACGATCACGGCCTCCTGGGCGAACGCGGAGCGGGCAAGCATCCGGCCTAGTTCCTGGCGGTCGGCCACCAGCGCGTCTTCGACCGCTTCGATGGTCGAGGCCGGCAGGTCGTGCTTCTTGTTGAAGCTCTTGCGGGTCACGCTGACCAGGGCGGGGTGCTTCTCGCCCGCGGCCGCGAGCTCGGCCCGCTGCTGTGGTGAGCGCCGGGCGTGCAGCTCGAGCGCCTGGGCGAGCCAGCCAACGAACGAGCCGGGCGAGTCGGCGTCGGTGTCCAGGTCGGCGATGTAGGCCGATCGCGCGAAGTCCCACACGCCGGGCTTCCAGTAGATACCGACCGGGATCGTGGTCTGGCTTGTCACCGGATCACTCCCCTGGTCTCGGCCGCCGGCGACGAGCTGCAGCGGCTAACACCAACGCCGCTGCATTCCCGGTCGGGGCCCTGCGCAGCCGTTCCCACTCTCGCTCGGTTCCTTCCGTTCCAGCCAGCTACGAGGTGCAGCTGCGCCGCGCCGCCGCAGCGGAGTCCGCGCCCGTGAGGCCGGGATTTATCCCCACCCTCACCGGGTGCCCACCTTTCCACAGGTCCGCCCTGTGCCCCGGTAGGCGTCGGCCCCCGCTGGGAGACTAAGTCCTGTCAGTTCTTTCTATTCTACTCACGGAGGACAGCAGCATGACCGACACCATCCAGACCCCCGCCGACACCGCCGCCGACGAGGCCACCACCGACGCCGTCCAGGCCGAGGAGTTCCTGCACCTCGACCCCGCCGACATCATCATCGGCACCAACGTCCGGAACGACCTGCGCCCCGACCACAAGGAGTTCCGCAAGTCGATCAAGGAGCGCGGCGTGCTGGAGGCCGTCACGGTCTACCGCAACGAGGACGGCCAGTACGTCCTGCTGCGCGGCCAGCGTCGGACCGTCACCGCCGCCGAGGTCGGCACCCCCACCGGCCTGATCCCGGCCCGTGTCGTGCCCCAGCCCGACGACGCCGACCGGATCGGTGACCAGATGGTCGAGAACATCCACCGGGCCGGGATGCGCGAGACCGAGATCGTCTCCGGCATGGAGCAGTTGGCCCTGCTCGGCGTGAGCGCCGCGCAGATCGCCAAGCGCACCAGCATCGACCGCCCCACCGTCAACGCCGCCCTGGCGGTGAGCAAGGCCGGGGAGACCCGCGCCAAGTACGAGGCGGGCGACCTCACGCTGGAGCACGCCGCGATCTACGCCGAGTTCGAGGACGACGAGGCCGCGATCGAGCGCCTGGACCGCGCGCGGACCTCCCGATGGGGCGACTCTGTCGAGCACGTGGCCCAGAAGCTGCGGGACGAGGCCGCCGAGCGCGCCGCGTACGACGCCGAAGTCGAGCGCCTGCGGGCCGAGGGCCTGCCGGTGCTGTCCTTCGATGAGGCTGACGACGCGGACGGGTCGCTGCTGCTGGAGGACATGCGGACCGTCGAGGGCGAGCCGGTGCCGGTCGACCAGTGGGCTGCCCTCGATGGCGTCGCGGTGATCGTCACCGAGGAGTGGGAGTACCCCGAGACCGAGACCGACCCTGAGAGCGAGGACGACGAGGACGCCACCTACGACGACGAGGCCGAGGCCGTGAAGGTCTACCGGCAGATGTGGGTCGTCACCGACATCGAGGCCAGCGGACTCATCCACCGAAGCCGGGTCGGACGCACCGACGACGACCTGAGCGACGACCCCGAGACTCACGACCCGGAGGCCGACGCCGCCGCCGAAGCCGAGGCCGAGGAGCGCCGCGAGGAGCGCCGCCGCGTGATCGCCTACAACAAGGCCTGGGCGAGCGCGGAGACGGTGCGCCGGGAGTGGCTGGCCGGGTTCGTGGCCCGCAAGACCGCCCCGAAGGGAGCCGAGGCCCTGATCTGCGAGGCCGTCGTCACCGGCCACCACTCGCTGAGCAAGGCCATGGACCACCGGCACCCGATGCTCTTCACGCTGCTCGGGATCGACGTGCCGACCGGCTACTACGGCGCGGGGCACGAGGAGTGCCACAAGATCGCGACCAAGGCGAGCACGCCGAAGGCCGCGACCATGACCACGCTCGCCGCCGTCGTCGCCGCGTGGGAGGCCACGACCGGCAAGCACTCGTGGCGCAACCCGACCGCGTGGGACGCCCGCGTGCTCGGCGCGCTCGTGGAGTGGGGCTACCAGCCCAGCGATGTCGAGCGGATCCTGCTCGGCGAGGAGCCGCAGCCGAGCACCGAGGACGACAGCGACGCCGACGCCGCCGAGGCCAGCGACGAGGCCAGCGACAGCGCCGCCTGATCGGCTCCCCTCCCCCATCTGAGGGCGGTTCTTCCTGTAGAGAACCGCCCTCAGTGGAATAGAAACCATAGAATGAACTCAGTTCGTTTGATCCGCTACCCGGGAGGACCCCGACATGTCACACGAGATCGAGACCCACGGCACGCAGGCAGCAGCCGTCTTCGCCCGCAAGGACGCCTGGCACCGCCTGGGCACCACCGTTCGCGACCGCGCGTTCACCGCCGAGGAGGCCATGAGGCTCGGCCACCTGGGCGGCTGGGACGTTCGCAAGTTGCCGCTCACCACCGCCGAGGTCAGCGAGGGCGGCGTCACCGCGATCGAGGTCCCCGGCTTCGCCACGGTGCGCACCAACCCGTTCACCGGAGCACCCGAAGCGCTCGGCGTCGTCGGCGGCGGCTACACCCCGCTGCAGAACGAGGACCACGCCGAGTTCCTGAACCTGCTGGCCGACGAGTCGGGCGCGATCTTCGACACCGCCGGGTCGCTGCGCGGCGGGCGGCAGGTGTTCATCACCATGCAGCTGCCGGACTCGCTCACGGTCGGCGGCACCGACCGCGTCGACCTCAACATCGCCGCGCTCAACAGCCACGACGGCTCCAGCGCGTTCCGCATCCTCGTCACCCCGGTCCGCGTCGTGTGCGCGAACACCCAGAGCGCGGCGCTGCGCAACCACGAGTCGTCGTTCTCGATCCGGCACACCCGCAACGCCAAGGCCGCCGTGCAGGCCGCCCGCGACGCGCTCGGGGTGACCTTCACCTACCTCGACGCGTTCCAGGTCGAGGCCGAGCGGCTGATCCAGCAGACCATGACCGACGCCGCGTTCGACGCCCTGATCGACGCTACGTTCGGCAAGACCGAGGCCAACGCGACCAAGCGAGTGCGCGAGACCGAGCGCCGCCGTCGCTCCCGGCTGCACTGGCTGTTCGCCGACGCCGAGACGCAGGCCGGCATCCGCGACACCGCGTGGGCCGGCTACCAGTCCGTGGCCGAGTACGTCGACCACTACGCCCCGGTCCGCACCAAGGGCGACGAGCACGCCGCCCGCGCCACGCGGGTGCTCACCAGCGACGACCCCGACCGGATCAAGCGCCGCGCCTGGACCGCGCTCGCCCCGGCCTGACCGTCGCCAGTTCCTCCGGTGGCGGGCTGAGACCCAGAGTCCGGCCCGCCACCGGCCCAACCGAAGGAGGAGCCATGACCGACACCACCAGCCACGCCAGCGCAGCACCGACGACGCCCGACCCCACGCCCGTGGAGTGGCACGCCGTGGACGCCGACGACCGCTGGCCCGGTCGCTGGACCGCGCACACCGCCAGCGTCCACGCGCACGGGCGCATCTACCTGATCCGGATCACCCCCGGCGACTGTGCGACCTACCTCGCGCCGGGGTTCTACGCCGACATCGACGGCGGCTACGGGCAGCGCTGGGGAATGCGCACCGCCACGCTCGACGAGGCCAAGCGCCGCGCCGTCGAGGACGTCCTGCGATGAGCCAGCCGCCCGCCACCGCCGCCGACGTCGAGGCCAGCGCCGTCAAGGACCGGCACACCCTCAGCGAGACGGCCTGCGACCTGATCGTCATCGAGCACCGGCTGCGCGACGTCCGCAGCTGGACCCCCGATGCCGCCCGCGCCCACCTGGACGCGGCCCTGTCCAGCGTCGCCACGGCGCTGGACGCCCTGCACGCCGAGCACACCCACCGCACCACCACCGAACAGGAGCAGTCATGACCAACCACGACGCAGCTTCAACCACGACGGTGATCAGCGAGCGCGACCAGCGCCGCATCCGAGCCGCCATGTCCGCGATGCCCTACGCCGCCACCGAGCGGGTGCCCAAGCCGTGGGTCGCCATGGGTGCCGCCGTCGACGCCGACGCCGTCGTGGCCTTCCTGGAGGGCCTCGCGGAAGTCCTGGGCGAGGTCGCCACCGAGAGCGACAAGCACCGGCGCCGC
Organism: Nocardioides sp. Root151; assembly: GCF_001427925.1. Classification (NCBI taxonomy): domain Bacteria; kingdom Bacillati; phylum Actinomycetota; class Actinomycetes; order Propionibacteriales; family Nocardioidaceae; genus Nocardioides; species Nocardioides sp. Root151. Next base: position 14,906 of record NZ_LMGG01000003.1, on the reverse strand, counting down.
CTGTTCTCCCTCGAGGCCGACGTGGAGGCTTTCCGCCGCGTCATCGGCACCGCACCCGCCGAGGTGACCCCGTGAGCGCGCACATCGAGTGGCTGGCAGCCCGAGAGACCAGCGTCCAGGTGTTCACCCCCGGCGAGGACTGGGTGGGTGCCGGTGAGCACCGCCAGCCGGTCCTGACGCTGGCCGGTGACGACGTGGTCGCGATCCAGGGCACGCCCGCCGAGTTGCGGGCGCTGGCCGCCCGGATCACCGCCGTGGCGACCGCCGCATCCGGGCGGCTCGACCTCGCCGCCGCGACCGCGCGGGAGGACCAGCCAGCATGAGCGACGACGACGCCACGCTCCGCGCCCTGGTGGAGCGCGCCACCCCCGGCCCGTGGACTCCGGCAGGTGACAAGATCCGCGCCACCGCCGCCGACGCCCTGATTCCCGACAACATCCTCGTGGCCTACTACACCGGCCACGATCACCGGCTCGGCCTCAAGACCACCGGCCACGCCGCCGACGTGGAGTTCATGGCCGCCTCGCGCACCGCGCTGCCCGACCGGCTCGACCGGCTCGACCGCATCCGCGCTCTTCACGCCAAGTGGGGCGAGCAGTCTCCCGAGGACGCGGACGGCTACCTCGACCTGTGGGAGACGCTCGGTCGGCTCCTCGACGGCGAGCCAGCCTGACCAACAACCGCAAGGCCGCCCGCACCATCGACGGTGCGGGCGGCCTTCTGCGTCGGGCTGGTCACCAAAGGGTCAGTTGCTCGCCCAGCAGTTCCTGGAGCCGCGCGAGGTCGTCGGCCACCAGCTGCGGGTCCTCACGCGCCAGGTCGCGCAGTTCCCGCGCCCGGCGACGCGGCCCGCGCGGGTCGGCCAGCGGGCTGTAGGGCAGTCGCCGTTGGACGGCCCACTCCTGCCGGTTCTTGCGTGCCGTCGAGACCACGACGTGTTCCGGTGCGATCCGCTGGCACAGCGGGTTGTGACAACGGTGCCCGAGCAGCCGCGCCTCTGCGAGCGCGTCCACGCCGTGCATGACCGCGAACGCGAACCGGTGCGCGATGATCACCCGCCCCGGCGCGTACCAGAACCGGCCATGGCCACCGCCGTCGGTGCGCTCACGCTCGGACCGGCCCGAGACCGCTCCGGTCCACCACAGGCACTCACTGTCCGGCACCGTGGCGACCTTCGCCCGATACCGCGCGAGCACCGCCGGATCGCTGATCGCGGCCGCGACCGCCGCGAGGCCGGCGTCATCCAGCCGACGAACCGGCACCCGCTCCCCCACTCCCAGCGGTCGCCAGCGCCGTGCCGTCGCCGCCCTGGTCGCCGTCGTCGGCCTGGGGCTCACTGGCGAGCCGCCGTAGCCGCGTCGCCTCGCGCACGGTCACGGTCTCGCCGCACCACTCGACGGCCTCGCCCAGCGACAGGCCCTCAGCCTCGGTCAACTCCCGCAGCGCCTCACCGGCGCGCTTCTCGGTCTCGGCCACCGCCGCGTCGCGCTCACCGATCGCGACCATGACCTGTTCGGCCAGGTCGATCACCCGGCGCTCGCGCTCCTCGCGCTCCTTGCGCCGCTTCTCGGCCATCTCCCGCGCCGTACGCCGCGCCTGCTGCTTGATCGTCTGCTGACTCATCCGGTCCTCACTCGTGTCGACATGGACTGTGACAGTCACCTACGACATTTCCCGGTCCCCGAGCGATCACCGAACCCCAGAAACCTTCAAAACCGCTCCCCCAGCGACCCAGCCCAACCCGTCCAACCCAGCCGATCCGAACCCGACGCCCCAGCCGTCACCGACGCCCCTCAGCGTCCCCCCAGATTTCCGCGAACTCCCAAGTGCCACACACCTCTTGCATTCTCGGTTCGCCGAATAGAAAGAACACACAAGAAATCCGGCCGGAAGTGATCGCACAGCACGCCCGCGCGCACGTAGGTGACCGTGACGATGAGCCTCCACAAGCTGACGGCGGGGTCGGGGTACGACTACCTGACCCGCCAGGTCGCAGCGATGGACGCCACGGACAAGGGCCACACCGGCCTCGCGAGCTACTACACCGAGAAGGGCGAGACCCCCGGGGTGTGGGTCGGCTCCGGCATGGAGGGCATCGAGGGACTCGACGTCGGCGACGTCGTCACCGCCGACCACATGCAGAGCCTGTTCGGCTCCGGTCACCACCCGCTGGCCACCCAGCGGAGCAAGGACCTGGACCTGCGCATCGGCCGCCCAATCGACGGAGGTGGCGTCGACCGGCCGACCGAGGCGGACTACAAGACGGCCCGCCAGCTCGGCACGCCGTACAAGGTCTACGAGAACGACATCAGCCCGTTCCGGATCGAGGTCGCCAAGCGCATCGCGGCCATCAACGAGGCCGCCGGCCTGCCCGGTGACTGGCCCGTCCCTGCGGCCGACCGGGCCAAGGTCCGCACCGAGGTCGGCACCGAGTTCTTCCGTGCCGAGCACGGCCGCGATCCCGTCGACGCCCGCGAGCTGGCCGCCGCGATCGCCAAGCACTCCCGCCCGAAGACCACCGCGGTGGCCGGCTACGACCTGACGTTCTCGCCGGTCAAGAGCGTTTCGGTGCTGTGGGCGATCGCCGACCCGAAGACCGCCGCGGTGATCGAGCGGGCCCACCAAGCGGCGATCAAGGACGCCTTGGGCTTCATCGAGTCGAAGGCCCTGTTCACCCGCCGGGGCACCAACGGCGTGCGCCAGGTTGACGTCCGCGGCCTGGTGGCCACCGCGTTCACCCACCGCGACTCCCGCGCCGGCGACCCCGATCTGCACACCCACGTCGCGGTGGCGAACAAGGTCCAGACCCTCGACGGCAAGTGGCTGGCCATCGACGGCCGGCCGCTGCACAAGGCGGTCGTCTCGGCCTCGGAGACCTACAACACTGCGCTCGAGCGGCACCTGGTCGACGCCCTCGGCGTGCGGTTCGAGGAGCGCCCGAACGAGGACGCCCGCAAGCGGCCGGTCCGCGAGATCGTCGGCGTCGACCCCGAGCTGAACCGCCGCTTCTCCAAGCGCCGCGCCAACGTCGAGGACCGCCGCAAGGTCCTCGCGGCCGCGTTCCAGGCCACCCACGGGCGGCCACCCACACCGGTGGAGACCATCCAGCTGTCCCAGCAGGCGACGCTGGAGACCCGCGAGGCCAAGCATGAGCCGCGCTCGCTGGCCGAGCAGCGCGAGACCTGGAGCCGTGAGGCCATCGAGGTGCTGGGCACCCCACAGCGGGTCAAGCAGATGGTCCACGGCGCACTGAACCCGAAGGGCGCAGCGCGATCGCTGGCCGACTCGGCCTGGTTCGCCAAGACCACCGACCGGATCGTGGCGACGATGGAGGGAGGTCGTAGCACCTGGCAGTACTGGCACGTCTACGCCGAAGCCCAGCGGCAGGTCCGTGGCGCCAACGTGCCCACCAACCAGGTCGCCCAGGTCGTCGACCTGCTCGTCAGCGAGGTCCTCGACGGCCGCTCGGTGAGCATGGCCCGCCAGTGGGACGCCATCAGCGAACCGGTCGAGCTGCGGCGCGCGGACGGGGCCTCGGTCTACACCCAGAGCGGCGCCGAGTTGTTCACCTCGGGCAAGGTGCTGGCCGCCGAGGAGCGCCTGGTCGAGGCCGCCGGCCGCCACGACGGGTACGCCGTCGAGGCATCCTCGGTCGACCTGGCGCTGCTCGAGTCGACCGCCAACGGCATCACCCTCAACGCCGGGCAGGCCACGCTGGTCCGCGAGATGGCCACCTCCGGCGCCCGGCTCCAGCTGGCGATCGCGCCCGCCGGATCCGGCAAGACCACCGCGATGCGCGCCCTGGCCAGCGCCTGGACTGACGGCGGCGGCACCATCATCGGCCTGGCTCCCTCAGCGGCGGCCGCGGACGCCCTGCGCTCCCAGATCGACACCCAGACCGACACCCTGGCCAAGCTGACCCACTCCCTCGAGCAGGCCCGCGAGACCGGAGCCGCGATGCCCGCCTGGGTCGCCGGCATCGACTCCTCCACCCTCGTGGTCATCGACGAGGCGGGCATGGCCGACACCCTCTCGCTGGACACGGCGGTGTCCTACATCCTCGAGCGCGGCGGCAGCGTCCGCCTGATCGGCGACGACCAGCAGCTCTCCGCGATCGGCGCCGGCGGCGTGCTGCGCGACATCCGCGCCACCCACGGAGCACTGCAGCTGACCGAGCTCGTCCGGTTCAAGGACCCCGCCGAGGGCGCCGCCTCGCTCGCGCTGCGCGAGGGCAAGCCCGAGTCGCTCGGCTTCTACCTCGACCGCGACCGGGTCCACGTCGGCGACCTGGCCACCATGACCGAGGACGTCTTCGCGGCCTGGCAGGCCGACCGCGCCGAGGGTCTGGACTCGATCATGCTCGCCCCGACCCGCGACCTGGTCAGCGAGCTGAACCAGCAGGCCCGCGCCCACCGGCTCGAGGGGATCGACCCGGCCGACGTCGCCGCCACTGGCCCGGTTCGCCGGCTCGCCGACGGCAACGAGGCCTCGATCGGCGAGCTGATCATCACCCGCGAGAACGACCGTCGCCTGCGGACCTCGGCCACCGACTGGGTCAAGAACGGCGACCGCTGGCACGTGCTGGAGATCCACGACGGCGGCGAGCTCACGGTCCAGCACACGCAGCACGGCCGCACCGTGCGGCTGCCCGCTGACTACGTCGCACGGTCCACCGAGCTCGGCTACGCCTGCACCGTGCACACCGCCCAGGGCGTCACCGCCGACACGATGCACGGGCTGGCCACCGGCAGCGAGTCGCGCCAGCAGCTCTACACGATGATGACCCGCGGCGCGCACGCCAACCACGTCTACCTCGAGGTCGTCGGCGACGGCGACCCGCACTCGGTGATCCACCCGACGCTGGTCCGCCCGCTCACGTCCACCGACATCCTCGAGTCGATGCTGGCCCGCGACGACACCCAGCGGTCCGCAACCAGCCTGCTGCGCGATCAGGCCGACCCGGCCACCCGACTCGGCGAGGCCTCCCAGCGCTACCTCGACAGCCTCTACGTCGCCGCCGAGGATCTCCTACGACACGACACGATCCCCGGCGCCGACGGCACCCCGGTCAACGTGGTCGACGCCCTGGACAACGCGGTCGAGACGCTGGTCCCCGGGCTCTCGGAGGAGGCCGCCTGGCCGACCCTCCGGGCCCACCTGCTGCTGCTCGGCGCGGCCGGCGAGAACCCCGTCGACGCACTCCGGGCGGCCGCCGGCGACCGGGAGCTGGAGAGCGCTCACGACCGCGCCGCGGTCCTCGACTGGCGCCTGGACGCCTCCGGCCTGCGCAACGCCGGCGCCGGCCCGCTGCCGTGGATGCCCGCGGTCCCGGCCCGGCTGGCCGACGACCCGCACTGGGGCGCCTACCTCTCCCAGCGCGCGCACCTGGTCGAGCAGCTCGCTGACCAGGTCCACACCCGCGCGGCCGAGCAGTCCTCGCTGCCGGTGTGGGCGCAGAACGGCATCCGGCCCGAGGCCGCCACGGTGGCCGACGTCGAGGTCTGGCGGGCCGCCATGCAGGTCCCGACCGACGACCGACGCCCGACCGGTGCGCCGCAGCTGCAGAAGGCATCCGCGACCTGGCAGCGACGGCTCAACCGCGCCGTCACCGGTGATCACACGCCGGCGCTCAAGGAATGGCGTCAGCTGCTCTACTCGCTCGCCCCGCAGGTCCGCGACGACGAGTTCACCCCACTCCTGGCCGAGCGGCTCGCCGCGATGTCGCGCGCCGGCGTCACTGCCCACCAACTGCTGCGCACCGCCACCGCGGCCGACCACCCGGCCGGGCCGCTGCCCGACGAGCACGCCGCGGCCGCGGTCTGGTGGCGCATGGCCCGTCAGCTCACGCCGGCAGTCGCCGCGCAGATCGGCGACGGCTCCCACGGCGAGGCCGTCACCACCGACTGGGCCCCGCGGCTCTCCGATCTGTTCGGTCCCGAGCGGGCCGCGAGCATCCAGGCCAGCACCTGGTGGCCCGCGCTGGTCTCCAACGTCGACCACGGCCTGCAGCGCGGCTGGCAGCTCGAGGCACTGCTGGGCGCCGGCCGCGCGATGCCGAGCGACGGCTGGGAGGGCGTCGACGAGTGCCAGGCACTGGTCTGGCGAACCTCGATCGCACTCGAGACCGCTCCCGACGAGCACGCGCACGAGTACCACGTCGAGGAGCCGCCGGCAGACCTGTGGGAGGGCTTCGAGCCGGACCCGGCGACGCTCGTCGACCACGCCACCGACACCGACTGGGCCGACTGGCCGCTCGCCGAGGACCCCGGCCCGTACGACGAGCACCTCGTCGACGCGCCCGACGAGGCCCTGGTCGACGTCGACGCCGGCGCCCAGGTCGACGTCGACGAGGACCAGTTCGTTGAGCCCGACCTGACGCTGGCCGCCTACATCCGCGACCTCGGCGGTAGCCGACTGGAGCCCACCGACGCCGATCTCCGACTCATGTACCAGCGGGCCGAGGAGTGGCAGCCCTCCCCCGTCACGCGGGAACGCATGGTCGAGATCAACGAGCTCACGCAGGCCTTCTTCGAGTCCCGGTTCACCGACTCGTGGGGCCGCGACTACCTCACTGGCCGGTTCGGGGTCGACCTCGCCGGCGACGAGCGGTTCCGTCCCGGGCAGGCGCCGGCCGGGTGGACCAACCTGGTCGACCACCTCCGCGGCCGCGGTGTCCGCGACGCCGAGATGCTAGCCGCCGGCGTCGCCACCGAGGCCAGCACCGGTCGCCTCATCGACCGGTTCCGCGACCGCGTGATGTTCCCGGTTATCCACCAGGGCGAGGTCCTCGGCTTCGTCGGCCGGCGCCGGCCCGACCTCACTGACGCCGACAAGGGCGGCCCGAAGTACCTCAACACCGCTGACACCCCGCTCTTCCACAAGGGTGCCCAACTGTTCGGTGTCGTCGACGAGCTTCTCGCCGAGGGTGCGGTCCCGGTGATCGTCGAGGGCCCGATGGACGCCGTGGCGGTCACGATCGCCAGCCACGGCCTCTACGTCGGTGTGGCACCGCTCGGCACGTCGCTGACCGACGAGCAGGCCGCCCAGCTGGCAGCGGTGGGCCGCGACCCGATCGTGGCCACCGACGCCGACCTCGCAGGCCAGGTCGCGGCCGAACGCGACTTCTGGATGCTCACACCGCACGGCCTGGACCCCGGCTACGCCCGGTTCCCCGACGGCCTGGACCCCGCCGACCTGCTCACCCAGCGCGGCCCGGCCGCGCTCACCGCGGCGGTGGCCAGCGGCCAGCCGGCCTTCCGCGCACTGGGTGACCAGCTGCTCACCGAGCGGCTCGACAACCTCGCCCCCGAGCAGGCGCGGGTCGCGGCCATGCGGATCCTCTCGGCCCGTCCCAGCCGCGCCTGGGAGCCGGGAGTCAACCAGGTGCAGGCCCGCCTGCAGCTCTCCCAGCTGCAGGCGCGACGAGACCTGCGTGACGCGGTGAAGAGCTGGGATGCCGACCCGCGCAAGGCGGCGCTGGCCGAGCTCCACAAGAGCAGCGAGGTGCGCGCCCGTCTTTCGGCCGCGGCCGAGAAGTCCCCGGCCGAGCGGTGGGCTCCGCTGGCGCGCGAGCTCGACCCGCGGCTCCTCGAGCAGGGCGACTGGCCGGCCACCGCGGCGATGCTGCAGGAGGCCCACGAGCAGGGTCACGACGTCGGCGCCGCCACGCGCGGCCTGGTCGCCGAGAAGCCGCTGGGCGACAGCCCGGCGCGCGACCTGCGCTACCGGATCGTGTCCCGCCTCGAGCTGCCGATCGACGGCGAAGGCGCACCGGCGCCGACGCCGTCGCAGGGAGCTGCTCGCGACCGGCAGGACGTGAACCGTCCGCGGCCGCCCCGCCCCGGCACTCCGCGTCGCTGAAATCGGGCCGCGCGGCCCGTGGCGGTCGCTAGCCTTGGGCGGCCCCGTCCCCGGCCGAGCAAGGTGCCATGCCCGACACGAACCAGCCCCGCCGCGCGACACGTACCCAGGTACGGAAGTTCCTCGCGGCCGCCGGCTACGAGGGCACTCCCCCGGACGACCTGGTCACCGAGTACGTCGACCTGGTCGGTGCTGCGGGCCGACCCGGGCTGCCGCGTCATCGGCTGGCGGTGCATCTGACCGCGCAGTCCGGGGTGGGCCGCCCCAGCGTTGGAGGTCTTCGAGGCTGCCTGGCGAGAGCAGCAGCAGGCACGAGCGCAGGTCTCTTCCGCGGCTCGCGACACGGCCGCGCGCGACGCTGAACGGGCCGCGGCCTATGTTGCCGGCGTGTGGCAGCGCACCGGTGCAGGGCCGACCTGGACCGAGCTGGGCGACGAGCTGGGCTGGCCGCCGGCGTTGCGCGCCAGGATCGTCCGCCTGATGGCGAAGGAGGGTGTGCTGACCTACGGCACGGAGCCCCGGTCGCTGGCCGCGGCCGAGGGAACCATCGAGCGCTAGTCGGTCTGCTGGTCGACCAGGTGCCGACGCATCGCTGCGAGCCGGGCACGGGGGGTCGGGTGGGTCGCGAACCAGCGGCGCTCGAGGTGTGCCCACGCTCGGCCGAGACCACCGGCGGGCGTGGGCTTGGCGACGTTCTCCTCGTAGAAGCCCATCAGCTCGGCGGCCGCCTCGAGGTCGCGGGTCAGGTCGACGGCGAACAGGTCGGCGGCGATCTCTTCGCGCCGGTCGAACGCGACCTGGAGACCGAGGAAGGCCACTGCGGCGCTCATCGTCGCCAGCATCGCCGGCCCAGCCATCTGGGGCGCGGCGAGGAGAGCCGTGACGGTGAGACCGCCGCCGGCCAGCATCAGAGCCAGGTAGCCGGCCAGCCAGCCGTAGCGCGCCGCGGCCGAGGAGCGCTCACGTCGGACGACGTGGCCGAGTTCGTGCGCGGCGAGGCTTTGCAGCGCGGGGCGGCTCAGGCCGGTGAGTGCGGCCTGCGCGAACACCACGGTGGCAGGGTGCCCGGCCCGGAAGCGGGTCACGGCCAGACCACCGTCGCCCGCGGGACGTGCGTCGTCTCCGGTGGGCGTACCGAGGTAGGCGACGACGTCGGCCGCCGGGGGCGCGACGTTCGCCAGCGCGGCGACGGCCGCCATCGCCGCGGCGGCCCGGGCCTGCAGGCGCTCGTCGACCGGGTCAGCGTGGCTGCGCGTGCGCCAGCTGGCGGACCAGGACGAGAGTGCCTTCGCCAGCGCCGCGATCACCAGGAAGGCGCCGCCGAGGTAGGCGATCGCCACGATGAGGAGCAGCGCTGGGGTCATCAGATCGGGCCCGTTCTATGCCTGGACGTCGACCGCGGCGAGCGCGCTCAAAATCGCTCCCTGACAATCGGACGGGTCGAGAGTGCCCGCCAGGCGGGGTTCGGCGTCTCTCAGAAGCGCTGTGAGGCCGATTCGGCCCCGTCGCGGCCGCTTCATCGCGATGGAGTGGGCGTGAGGTCCACGTCCGTGGTCGCCGACGTCGACGGGATCGCGCGGTCCTCCGCAGCTCGGCCGCGTGCGGCTGTCGCCGGCTCCTCGAGGTCCTCGCCCGCTGCTTCGAGCTGCTGCCGCTGCTCCTCGGTGCTCGGCACGCCGTAGCGGCGTTCGGCCATTGCCTCGACCTGCGCGACCGCATCCCACACTTGCTCGCCGGAGGCGTGGGAGTAGCAGGCGTTCACGTGCTCGCGCGCGTGGCCGAGCTCCTTCTTGCTCGAGCGCGGGTGCTCGCCGAGCGCCTTGAGTGCGCGCTGGGCGCGCTGGATCGCCTCGGAGCGTTCCTTCACGTGCATCGTTGCCTGTGTCATTCCCTCGGCCCCTTCTCGGTGCGGGTGCGCGGCCCGGCGCCGCCCACCTCGTCGTCGTCGACGTCGTCGTGGATCTCGCCGGTGTCGAGGTCGACCAGGCCCAGCCGCGGCGGGCCTGCCGGGGCCGGCGGCTGTTCGTGGGCCCGCCGGTTGACGGGCAGGGCGTCGATGTCGTGGGCGAAGGTGTTCTCGCGGCGCTGGCGGCTGGCGTCGGCCAGGTGCTCGTTGTGGCGCGGCTTGGCCGGCCAGCTCTTGTGCTCGTCGTCGCAGTGCGCGCGCAGCCTGTTGCGCATGCGGTCGGTGAACGCCGTCAGGCAGTAGCGGTGCCACTCCTCGAGCGCGTCGCTGGTCAGCGCCAGGCCGGCTCGCCGGCGCTGGTCGGCCAGGACGGCGATCTCGTGGACCAGGTGCGGGTGCCGGGGCCAGCAGCTGGGGATGAGGCCGGAGACGTCCCAGGTGTACTCGCGGTTGAGCCAGATCACGACGTCGTCGAGCCACTCCCACAGGTCGTGACGCAGCTCGGGGTCCAGGCAGGTTGCCGGCTCCCAGGGCCGCGGCAGCAGCGCGTGGTTGCCAAGCGCCTTCTTCTGCTCCTCGGTGCCGTTGATGGCGATGTGGAGCTCGCGGTAGGCGAGCCGGACGTGGTCTCCGGGGACGGGGAACGGGAAGACCATCAGTGTGGGCGCCGCCCGGCGGGTCTGCTGCTCGGTGGTCACAGTTCACTCCTCGTGTGGTCGTTCTCGTCGTCGACGAAGCCGAGGCGGCGGGCCTCGACGAGCGCGGCGGTGGCGCGGGCCTCGGGGGTGATGACCATGCGCCGGTCGTTGGTCAGGCGCTCGCGCAGTGCCCGCTGGTCAGCCAGGAGCCGTTCGCCGGCCTTGCCTTCGACGCAGCGGTGCAGCTTGGCGATGATCGGCTTGCCGTTCTCGGCGATCACCAGGGCTTGGCGCTCGGGCAGCTGGCGGACTTCCTCGGGTCGCATGATCGCGATGTCGTCGCCCTCGTACCCGCCGCCGCTGCCGCGGTGGGTGCGTCGACCGATCCGGACCTGGCCGAGGAGGTCGGAGATCTCCTGGTTGAAGGCGACGTCCTTGGACCCGCCGAACATGACCAGGGTGTTGGTGAGGCCGAGCAGCGCGCGAGCCTCGTGCTCGCCGAAGATGCTGGTGAGCTGGGGACGGGTCTGGGCAGCCCAGATGAAGCTCAACCCCAGGGCGCGCTCGTTGGCCATCCGGGTGCGCAGCGTGGGAAGCGGGGCGGTGGAGGGCAGCTCGTCGAGCACCGAGACCAGGGGCGGGCACAGCCGGCCGCCCCACGGGGAGCTGTTGGCCAGCAGCAGCCCGGTGTCCAAGACGTGCTCGGCTACGGCGGTCATCAGCGGGCTGGCGGATGCGTAGGGGTCCTCGCGGCCGAGGAGATAGATGGTGCCGCGACGGCGGATCACGTCGGCCAGGTCGGTGGCCGGGTGGCCGGGGCTGGGAATGCAGCGGCGGCGGATGTCGGCCTGGAAGAACAGCGACACCGCCTGCTGCACCGTGGTGACGGTGTTGCCGGCGGTGCGGTCGTCACCGTTGAGCGCTCCGTGCAGGAGGCCGTGCCAGAACGGCTCGGCGTGGGGGTGGCGGCGCAGGATCTCCATCGGCTCGTTGGCCGCGGTGGGGTTGGCCACCCACTGCAGAACGTCCTCGAGCGTCTTGCCGGTCAACGCCGCGGCGTGGAAGTAGCCCTGCAGCACCTTTGCGGACTCGGCCGCGTAGAACCGGGCGGCGTCGTCGCCGGTGCCGCCGGTGATCGCGCCCTTGACGGTGCCGGCGGTGAACGCCTTGGCGCGCCGCTCGGCCACCTTGGGGTCGACGCAGCCGGCGATCGGGTCCCAGATCAGTTCGTCGACGACGCCCTCGGCCAGGCCGAAGGGGTCGAGGACCACGCATGGCCGGTCGTCGCGGGATCGCTCGCTGAGGCTGAGCAGGAGGTCCTCGACCTTGGTCAGCGTCACCAGGGCGGCACCAGGTGCACCGAGCAGCGCCGGGGTGAGCAGGTCGAGGGTCTTGCCGGAGCCCTGCGGGCCGATCACTCCGGCGGTGCGGTCCCACGGCACCCACAGCTCGCCGCCGCGCGGCTCGTGGGCGTTGCCGATCCGCCAGCCCACGTCCCAGGGGTCGAACCTCAGCTTCATCGGTCCTCCTTCGCTCGACGGCCGTCCAGGAGCCACGGGCTCAGGCCGTGGCCCAGCTGCGGGCCGGGTTGTTCGGTGAGATCGCCCGCGGCGCGCTGGACCGGCGCCGGGGTCGCGGCGTGCTTGCCGTAGAGGTCCGGGCGGACGATGCCGGCGACCTTGCGGAGCCGGGTGATGCCGAGCAGCTTCTCGGCCTCGGCCGCGGTCGCCATGCCGCGCATGCGGCCCGGGCCCCAGCGCTGGTAGGCCCAGACGCCGACCCAGATGGTCGCCGCCAGCAACGTCAGCTCGGTCAGGGCGACACTGCCCCAGACCAGGCCGCGGCCCGCCAGGTCGTCGGGGGCAGGGCTGGGCAGCCCGGCCTCGGCGTTGCCGGCGAGGACGCGCGGCAGGCTGGTCCAGAACGCAGTGCCGATGGGTGAGGGGAACGCGCCGGCGTTGGCGTCGGGCCAGGTCCATCCGGCGCCGGCGAGCAGATTGGCGACGGAGCGGCCGAGCTGGATGCCGATGACGAGGACGAACAGGGTCGCCAGGGTCACCGCCAGAGGGACCTCCCAGGTCCAGGGGTAGGGGTCTCGTCGTCGCTCGCGCTGCATCGGTCTGGCCACCTCCAGGCGGTCGTGGGTCTAGGTCACGGGTTGGGCCTCGCTGGTCACCTATGTGCTCTCAGTGCCCCGGTGCGATCACACGGCGAGGCTCGGGCGCGATGCGTTCTCTGCGAGCCAGGTCGAGGGGTCGACGTTGTCGGGGCCGTAGATCGAGCCGTTCTTGAGGTGGACCTCGAAGTGGAGGTGGCAGCCGGAGACGTTGCCCTCCTTGCCGACCTGGCCGATCGGCTCGCCGGCAGCGACGGTCTGGCCACGGCTCACACTGATGTTCTGCATGTGGGCGTACCAGGTGGTCAGGCCGCCGGCGCCGGTGGTGACCTTGACGAGCTGGGGACCGGCCCAGCCCTGGCTGGTGTCGATCTCGATGGTGCCGGCGTGGGCGGCGTAGACGGTGGTTCCGCAGGGGGCGGAGAAGTCGGTGCCGGTGTGCCAGTTCGACCAGTAGGGGCCGGTCTCGTGCCAGTTGTGATTGTCGGACCCGACGTACTTCGCCGGCACCGGGTAGACCACCTCGTCGCATGAGGCGCCCTCGAGACCGACCGGGGACACCTTGGCGTCGGGCAGCACGTTGATGTGCGGGTGGTCCATGTGGTTCGCGGTGGCCGAGCCCCGGTCCTCCATCCGCCGCCAGCCTTCGTCGGCTCGAGCGACGGACCAGATGCGCTGGTACCAGATGATGTAGTCGATGCCGAGCTGGCGGGCGTGGGCCTGGGCGTACGCCGCGAGGGCGTCTCCTTGGGCCTTGCCCGCGGGCGTCAGCGGAACCATGAAGTCGGCCGCCAGACCGGCGGGGTGACCGTTGGGGTCGGTTGCGCTGGCGCGGTAGCCGCCGACGGTCTTGATGTCGAACATGGGGCCGAGGATGTTGACCAGCTGGGTCAGCTGGGGCTTGACCGCACCGAGGTTGTAGTTGGCGTTGGTGGCCACGGCGCACCCGGCGCTGCTGCCGGCGGTGGTGGCGGTCACCAGAGGGTGGTCGGCGATCTTGCTGGCCTTGGTGCTGTTGTCGACCTGGGCGCCGGCCCAGGTGAGGTTGGCGCCGTAGACGTGGTCGATCGGCGCGTCCTGCTTGGGCTTCTTGCAGGGCTCGGCCGAGCCGCCGAAGGCGTTGCTCAGCTCGGGAGTCAGCGCGCAGTGGGAGGAGTCGTTGCCGTCCTCGCCGTCGTTGAAGTCGCCGAGGATGACGGCCGGGATGCCGGTGCCGGCGAGCTCGGCCATGGTGGCCGCCTGGCGGCGCAGCGCTTCCTTGCGGTGCGCCGCGGCGTTGCCGTGGGTGTTGGCGGGGTTGTGGATGCTCCAGACCCAGATCACCTGCCCGGCGCTGGGGCCGCCCGCGGTGCCGGTCAGCTGGACCAGCGGCATGCCGACGTTGTTGCCGTTGAAGTAGGGGATGTCGACGAGGCGGGCGTCGGTCTGCTCCCACTCGTTGCGGTCCCAGATCACCCGGTTCTGCGCCTTGCCGCTGGCCGGGTACATGCCCCACTTGGCTGCGTACTGGGTCTCCAGCGCCTTGGCTTGAGGGCCGTGCACCTCCTGGAGGCCGGCGATGGAGACGCCGGCGTTCTCGATCGTCCTCATGGCGCCGGGCAGGCGCTTGTCCCAGGTGTCGTAGCCGGGCCGCTCCCCCGGCTTGTCGGTGTGGCCGGCGCCGAGGATGTTGAGGGTGCCGACGGTGACCGGGTTGACGGTGTCGTGGCAGTTGGAGACGTTCGTGGTGGAGCCGTCGTCGGGGAGGTCGGGCAGGTCGCCGCCGAGCAGGTCGGTGATGTCGCCGGCGACGTCCTCCCACTGCGCGTAGGCGTCGGGGTAGCCGGAGCGCTGGACGGCCTGGGCGGCCTGGGTCAGCGGCATGTTCTGCCAGCCCGGGATGTCGAGCAGTCCGGGGTTGCCGGTGTGCTGGGCCTCGCCGAAGAACGCGCGGGCGGCGAGCACCGGGTTGGTGACCTCGGCGCGGCTCCCCCAGCCGGTGGAGGGACGCTGCTGGAACAGGCCGCCGGAGTCGCGGTCGCCGCCGGTCAGGTTGACCAGCTTGGACTCCTGGATCGCGGTGGCGATCGCGATCTGCAGCCCGTAGCGGGAGATCTGGAGGTCGCGGGCTACCTGGGCGATGGTGATCGCGTTGCGGGCCTGCTCGGCGGTCATGGTCGGGTAGTTGGACGCGAACCGCAGGCGCATCAGCTGGGCGAGCACGTCGCCGGACGGCGGCTCGGCCGAGGTCCTCGTGGTGTGGGCGGCGTTCACCACGCCATCGCTGGTGGCCGCGGGCGCGGGGGCGGTCTCGGGGCCGGCCCCGTTCATCGCGATACGGGCCGAGAGCCAGTGGTGGTCCGACACCATCGTGCCGTCCCAACCCTGCTCGAGGCGGGCGCCCTGG
>NZ_LMGG01000002.1:0-10084 GCF_001427925.1 Nocardioides sp. Root151 | reverse complement strand
CGCCCGCTCGCGACCTTTTCGCCGTGCTCAGTCACGGACGAAAGGAGCGAGTGCGATGAGTGTGGGAGACCAGCTCGGCCTCGACGACAACAGCGAACTGCTCGACCAGGCGCGCCAGAAGTGGACGTCCTGGGTGGCCGCGGATCCGCGGCTTGGAGTCGTCGAGGAGTTCGACGACCTGAGGGCCTGGCTGCCCTCGGTGGACAGTGCGGCCTCTGACGAGGTCCTCCTGGCGCTGGCCATGCTGGCGGCACCCGATGGCGGTGACGACATCGCCGCGGCGGCGGCGCTCGCCAAGTGCCTGCTGCCCGGTGCGTGCCGGCTCGCGGGCTGGCTGAGCACCTTGCCGCCCCGCGAGGTCTTCCGCGACAGCCAGCCCGTTGCCGCCGGCTCCTGGTCGGCCGTCGAGCGGATCGACGAGCTCGTGGCCTCCCAGCTGTGGATCGAGGTCCGGACCTTCAAGTGGCGTCGACTGCGCAAGGTCGCCGCCAACATCCTGATCAACACCCGGGTCGGTGTCCTCCGCGAGGTCGGCGACTTCTTCTACGTCTCCCGGGCCGACCGCACCTGGGCGAACACCACCCTCGTGGAGTCCTTCTCCTCGGGCGACCTGGCCGACGGCGACGCCAGCGCGTGGAGCGCTGCCGCGATGCCAACCGAGCGCGTTGCCGGCGCCCTGTTCCACCGTCCCGAGATCCTCGCCGACGCCGGTCCGGAGCAGGAGGAGCCCTCGGCCACCGAGGAGCTGCTGGAGCTGCTGGCGTGGGCGTGCGACAACCAGGTCATCAGCCCGGCCGACCGCTACCTGCTGCTGTGCCTGGTCGACGAGGCCGACCGGGTCGAGACCCGCAACCTCGCCCGCGGCTACGGCGGCCTGCTCAGCAACGAGGTCTCCAGCCGAGTCGCGCCCCGCGTCGGGGTGTCCGAGGCCACCGTCCGTCGCCACGGCTCGCGCAGCATGCGCGCCCTCGCCGCGGCCGCCCCCAGGAAGTTCGGCCATGACGAATGAGCGCAACCGTGATCGCTCCCACCGCCCCACGACACATAGGCGACTGGAGGTGGTGAAGCCCATGACAAACACCCAGGACGACGGCGAGAGCCGGACGCCGCAGCAGATCGCCGAGCTGTTCGCGATCGCCGGCCGCGAGACCGAGGCGATCGAGCAGCTGACCGGCTGCGTGGCCCAGCTGCACGAGGTCCAGGCCGCCAAGGCCCAGCTGGCCAGCCTGACCCCGGCTGAGGTCCGTGCCGCGCTCGAGTTCCGCCGCGGCGGCATCGGGGAGGCCCAGTGAGCACCCAGACCTCGAACCGCCCGGTCGGCGTCGACGAGCTCAAGCGGGCTTGGGACGCCGTGAACGCCGGCGAGTTCCGCACCGGCCCCGGTGCCGGCAAGGGACCCCGCGGTCGCGGCACCGCTGCCGCCGACAACTGGTCACCTGCCGCGGGGGAGCACACCATCGCCGTCATCGGATGCGCCGGCTCGGTCGGGGCCAGCACTGTCGCCCTGGCCACCGGCCTGGCCGCGGCCAGCCCGGTCCGGGTCATCGAGTGCTGCTCGGTCACCGCCTCCGGTCTCGCCGCTGCCAGCACCGCCGAACTCGGCCTGCACCCGACCGACTGGCGTCAGGGCAAGCGCGACCACGTCCTGCTCGAGCGGGCCAGCGAGGTCCTCGCCGGCGTCGACGAGGTTCCGCGGCCGATCGACGCCGAGCACGACACCCAGCTGACCATCCTCGACGTCGGCTGGGAGGCGGGCCAGCTCCTGGCCACCGACTGCTGGCTCGCCGAGGCCGTCCGCACCGCCGACCAGGTCGTCCTGGTCACCACCGCCACCGTCCCCGGGCTGCGCCGTGCCTCGGTCGCGCTCGAGCTGCTGGCCAACCACTGGCAGCCCGAGCAGATCACCCTCGCCGTGCGCGGGCCGCGTCGCAAGAAGTGGCCCCGGGGCCTCGAGCACGCCGGCGGCCCCGCCGTACGTCGCGCCCTGGTCGCAGACCGGTGCGTGGAGATCCCCGAGGACCGCGAGCTCGCGGTCAACGGCCTGGACTCCCGCCCCGTCCCGGCCCCCCTGATCTCGGCAGCCCGTCAGCTGCTCGAGCCCGCACACCTGTCCACCGACACCAGCGAAAGCGCCTGACCCCACACCGGGGTCAGCAACCCAGAAAGGAAGTCCATCCATGGACGTCATGACCGCTCTCCTCCCGATGGCCGCCCAGGTCTGCCCGAAGGCGCCCCCCGGCGCCGTCGGACCCACCAACGAGATCACCAGCTACGTGCTGTGGGGCGTCATCGTCCTGTTCGGTCTCGGCATCATCATCGCCATCGGCGCGATCATCGCCGGCCGGGTGTTCTCCCTGCCGCACGCCTCCAAGGTCGGCGTGATCTCGGTGGTGGTGGTCTTCGCGTGCGCGATCGCCTACCTGGTTCTGCCCGGCATGCTCAACGGCATCCTCGGCAAGGGCTGCATCTGATGCGGCGCGCAGCCACGAAGAAGGCTGAGGGCACCAGCGAGTGGAGCCGTCGCCGCCTCCTCGGGATTCTGGTCATGGCCGTCGTCGTGGCTGCGCTCCTGATCGGTGGCCTCGTCTACGGGAGCTACCTCGCCCTCGCCGGCATCGGCGACGACGCCACCGCGGCACCGGGCGTGGCGACCGGTGAGTCCGACCACTCGACAGTTGCCCAGGGTGCTGCCCACCGCGACGAGATCGCGGCCGAGCCGATGCTTACCGTTCCCGAGCGGGCCGCCTGGCCGGGCGAGACCGTCAGCACCGAGGCACCCGTCATCAAGATCCCGGCGGGGACCGGCGTGAACGGACCCGCGTTCGTGAGGACCGGGTTCCCGCAGACCCCCGAGGGCGCGATCGGGCAGCTCGCTCAGATCGACCTCGCGGTGCTGCAGTCCATGAGCCTGACCACCGCCGAGGAGGTCTACAACGCCTGGGCACGGCCCGGCGGGGTCCGCGCCGAGGACTGGTGGATCACCGCCAGCGTCCGGGCCTTCCTGACCAGCACCGACATGGGCGAGGTCAAGGACCCCAGCTCCTCGGTCTCCCTCGAGCCGGCCGCCGCGCTCGTGAAGGGCACCGACGGACCCGACTGGACCACCGTCTGCGTGCTCATGAAGGTCAGCGCCTCCTACAAGCAGGAAGCCCAGATCGCCTTCGCCCACTGCGAGCGCATGCAGTGGGTCGGCGGCCGCTGGATGGTCGCCCCCGGCGCACCACCCGCCCCCGCTCCCGCCACCTGGCCCGGCACCCAACTGGCCCACCAGGCCGGCTGGCGCACCTGGTCGACCGACGCCACCACTGACCCTGACCACATCGAAGGGGACCACTGATGAAGAACCTGACGACCGGCAACGACGACTCGCGCGCAACCCTCGTGCGCATCGGCATCCTGGTGGCGATCGCCACCATGGTGGCCACCGTCGTCTGGCTCGGTGCCCAAAGCCGAGGCGACGACGCCGGCACCTCCGACACGGCCGGCGGGAACAACTCGAGCAAGACGATCGAGAACACCTCGGTCGAGCAGGTCGCACCCGACACCGCGCCCGCCGACGGCGTCGTGATCCCGACCGGCACCGACCAGGTCGACGGCCACCCGACCGGGTTCCCGGCCACCGACCTCGGCGCCGTTGCCCTGCAGGTCGAGGTGGCCAAGGCCCAGGTCGGATTCGACTACGACCAGGCCGTCACCGTCGCCGGCCTCTACGCCGACCCCGAGGCCAAGGCCGTCTTCGAGGAGCGCGCCCGCGCCGCGGTCGAGCTGCGCCGCCAGCAGGCCGGCGTCGCCAAGGACGGCGACGTGCCCGCCCCCGCGTCGTACGCCCTCACCCCGATCGCCTACACCCTCGAGGAGCTCGACACCGGCTACTACGCGGTCAACCTGCTCAGCTACGTCACGCTCACCACCGCCGACGGCAAGGTCCACGACAGCCTCTACGCCGGCACCCAGCTGATCCGCTGGGTCGACGGCGACTGGCACCTGGTCCAGGGCAGTGAGGCCGACATCCAGCACCTGGTCTCGGAGGGCCAGCCGAAGGCGGTAGCCCCCGGCACCCCCGAGTTCGAGAAGGCTGGCTGGATCCGGATCAACGGAGCACCCCAGTGAGCACGAACGTCACCTCCACCGCGCGCCGGGTGAGCCGACTGGGCATCGCCGCCCTGGCGATCCTGGTCCTCACCACGCTCCTCGGAGCCACCACCGGCCTGCAGCCGCCCGCCGCGGCCGCAGCTGAGCCGGCAACCGGCACGGCCGCGACAGCGGAGCTCGCCCCGGTCGCCACCAGCGGCCGACTTCCGGCCCGTGGCAACGTGAAGATGGGTTGCACCGGGCCCGATGCCCTGTGCGACCTCGGCGGCGATGCACTCGACTGCGCCAGCGACCCGATCGACTGCGGCAAGGACGCCGCCGGCGACGTGAAGGACGGCGCCGGAAACCTGCTCGACGGCGCCGGCAACGCGCTGGACGGCGCAGCAGGTCTGCTGCCGGACGGATGCGGGATCCTCGACGCGATCTGCGACGGCGACCTGCCCGGCCTGCCGGGGCTGCCCGGCGGCCTCCCGGGAATCCCCGGTCTGCCGAACGTCGGTGACATCTTCGGAGGCGGCATCCCCGGTATCGGGGACATCCCCAACCCCTTCGAGGCCATCGGCGACGTCATCGCCAAGGCGGCCGCCGACGCCTGGACCGCGGCCATGCTCGCGGTCTGGAACTCCGGCCTGTTCGTGCTGCGCATCGTGCTCACGTTCAGCGAGCTGTTCTTGACCCCCGACCTGCGTGCCGACGGACCCGGCAAGGACGTCTACGCCTTCACCCTGTGGCTCGCCCTCGCCCTGGTGGTCATCTTGGCGATGATCCAGCTCGGCGCCGCGGCCTTCAAGCGCGAAGGCAAGGGACTCGCCCGCGCGTTCATCGGAGCCGGCCAGTTCGTCGTCATCAACGCGTGCTGGTTCGGCTATGCCGTCACCCTGATCGCCGCCTGTGGTGCGATCACCCGGGCGTTGATGAAGTCGCTACTCAAGGTCCAGACCTGGCCCGACTGGGACCCGCTCGGAGGCCTCGGTGTCGACGACATCACCGACGCCGGCGTAGCCACCGCGCTGGCCTTCCTCGGGATCTTCCTGTGGCTGGCCGCCATCGGCCACCTCCTGGTCTACCTGGCCCGCGCGGCCTCGCTCCTGGTGCTCACCGCCACCGGCCCGCTCGCGGCTGCCGGACTGGTCTCGGACTTCACCCGGTCCTGGTTCTGGAAGAGCCTGCGGTGGCTGCACGCCGCGGCGTTCACCCCGGTCCTGATGATCATGGTGCTCGGCATCGGCGTGCAGTTCGCCAACGGCGTCGCGGCCCACCTGGCCGAGGACACCGCCAAGACCTTCGGCACCGCGCTGCCGGCCGTGATGACGATCCTGATCAGCGTCGTGGCCCCGCTGTCGCTGTTCAAGCTCCTTGCCTTCGTCGACCCCGGCACCCCCAGCGGCGCATCGTTCCGCCAGGGCATGGCCATCCAGGGCGGCCTCCAGGGCCTGCTCGGCGGCGGTGGTGGCGGCGGCTCGTCGGCCGCGTCCAGCACCGACGGCAACGGGCGCTCCTCGGGTGAGCAGAGCGCCGAGGCCTCGACCGGCGACCGGTTCAACAAGTCCACCCAGGGCTTCCTCGGCAGCTTCGGCGGCGTTGGCCAGGCGCTCGCAGCCGGGATGGGGATGATCAACTCCGCCGGCGCGAAGGCGACCTCCCTGATGTCGGACGAGACCAACCAGGCCGGTGTCGGGCAGAGCACCTACGGCCCCGACTTCAGCGGCATGGGTGGCCGGCAGTCCGGCGGCCAGTCCGGCGACCAGAGCACCGGCACGCACCCCGGCTCACAGAACAACGGCGACGACGATCCGCCCGCGAACCCGCCCATGCCGCCGGCACCCCCGACTCCACCGACGCTGCCCACCGGCGGCGGGCCCGGCGGCGGCTCGGGTGGCGGCCAGAGCGGTTCCGGCGGAGCCGCAGCTACGCCCAAGACTCCCGCGGCCGGTGGCGGGGGAGCAGCCGGCGGTGCCGGCGGTGCCGGCGCAGCAGCTGGTGGCATCCCACCGGTGGCGGTGTAGCCCGATGCGCCCCCACCTCGAGCACCAACCGACCACACCTGCCGACCTCACTGACCAGAAAGGAAGCCGACGATGACCACCTACGCCGACTACCAGCGCGACCGCATCGGCTGGTTCTTCGGCCTCTCCGGAGGACAGCTGATGTTCCTGGCGCTGGCCAGCCTGCCGGCGTTCTGGGCGATCAGCCGCGGAGCATGGTTCTCCGCGTTCCTGTTCGCTCTGGTCTGGCTGTTCCTGCTGGCCATCACCGTCATCCCGGTCCGCGGCCGCTCGGCCACCGGCTGGGTGTTCGCCTCGACGATGTACGCCGTCGGCGGCCTGCTCGGCTGGACCTCGTTCCGCGCCAAGGCCACCCAGGGTCGCGCCGGCGACCTCGACACCCCCGACCTTCCCGGGGTCCTGCAGGGAGTCCAGATCCACGACGGCCCGCCGCACGGCTCGCAGCTGCAGCGCGTGGCGATTATCGAGAACCACGCCATGAAGACATGGGCGGTCACCGCCTCGATCGTCCACCCCGGCATCGGCATGAAGGACATCGAGGAGCGCGCCCGCTACGGCGAGGCGCTGGCCGGCCTGCTCGACGTCGCCGGCCGCACCGAGAAGGTCGACGAGATCCTCTTCATGGTGCGCACCGTCCCCGAGGACGGCGCCGAGCGCGACCTGTGGGTCAACCGCCACCGCCGCCCCAACGCCCCGGAGCTCTCGGAGGTCGTCAACAGCGACCTGGCCCACGGCCTCACTCAGGCGTCGGTGCGCACCGAGACGTTCGTGACGATCGTCGTCCCGGAGACCCGGATCGCCCGGTCGGCCAAGGAGTCCGGGGGCGGCTTCGAGGGTCGCTGCCGTGAGCTCTACCTGCTCATGGCCGAGATCGAGGCCCAGCTGCGCGGCCCGATGGGGATGACTCAGGTCCGCTGGCTCACCTCGCCCGAGCTCGCGCTGGCCTGCCGGACCGGATTCGCTCCCGGCGACCGTGCCGGCATCGTCGAGGCCCTCTCGCTGCGGGAGAAGGACCCGAGCGTCAACGCCGACGTCCCGTGGGCGATGGCTGGCCCGTCCGGTGCCGACGCGACGGTGCGGCACTACAGCCACGACGCCTGGAACTCGGTCAGTGCCACCATCAAGCTCCCCACCCGCGGCGTCGCGATGGGTGCCCTGGCGCCGATCCTGACCCCCAGCGAGTTCGGGGAGCGGCGCTCGTTCGTCGTCGCCTACCCGATCGTGTCCCAGTCCAAGGCCGACCGGCAGTCCGGCAACGCCGAGTGGGCCGCCGACCTGGCCGAGGGGATGAACGAGAAGCTCGGCCGCAAGACCCGCGCCAAGCAGCGCGACGAGGCCCACAAGGCCCGCGGGCTCGACGCCAAGCTGGCCCGCGGCAACTCGCTGACCCGGCCCTACGGCGTGTGCACGGTCACCGTCCCCAAGACGATGCGGATCACCGAGTTCGGTCGCCGCCTGGACGCCTCGGTCCGGCGTGCCGGGTTCGCGCCGCTGCGCCTCGACCTCGCCCAGGACGTCGGCTTCGCCGCGTCCACCATCCCCCTTGGCACGAGCCTGACCCGAAGCGGAGACGCCTGATGACCACCAACCCCCGCCGCAACCGACGCGGCGGCCGCGACATGGCCGCCCTGCTCTCCGACTTCGGGCACGACCTGCCCACGATCCCCACGCTCGCCCCGGAGCCCAAGGAGCCCCGGCTCTTCCGGTACGCGCCGCGCCGCGGCGCCGCTCGACCCGGCCGAGGCTGGGCCGCCTCCACCGCCCCGGCAATGGCCTGGCGGATGACCAGCGACCAGGCCCCGGTGTTCTGGCCCTTCGTTCCCGCGCCCGCCCTACCCCCGACCGGCGCGCAGATGGGCGTCGACCAGCTCTCCGGCGGCAGCTTCTACTGCGACCCGTTCGGGTGGGTGCTGCGCGACGACGTCCCCGCCACCAACCCCAACATCTTCCAGTTCGCCAAGCCGGGAAGCGGCAAGTCCGGCACCACCAAGGGCTTCTGCACCCGGATGATGCCGTTCGGCTACCGCACCCTGGTCACCGGAGACGTCAAGGACGAGTACGAGTCGCTGTGCCACGCTCTCGGCGTCGAGCCCTTCGTCATCGCTCCCGGCTTCACTGCCCGGGTCAACCCGCTGGACAAGGGCCCGCTCGGCGACGGCTGGGAGAAGCTCTCGGCCGAGGAAGCCCAGCGCCGCGCCACGATCATCTTCAAGCGGTGGCTGGTCTTGGTCCGCGGCCTGGTCGGCAGCATGAAGATCGACGACGAGCGCCGGGTGCCATTCGGCCCCGACGAATCCGACGTCGTGCGCAACGCCCTGGCGATCCTCACCGGCTACGCCGCCGGCAACAGCGTCCTGGCCGAGACCACCATCCCGCGGCTGTGGGACCTGCTGCGCAACCCCACCGAGGAGCTCGTCCGGGTCTGCGAGTACGCGAACACCCGCGTCTTCCTCGACGAGACCCGCCTGCTGCGCAACGCGCTCGGCGAGCTCGTCACCGGCACGCTGGCCGGCCTCTTCGACGACTTCACCAACATCGAGGTCGACTGGAAGGCACCGATCCAGTCGTTCAGCCTCTCCCGGCTCGACGGCCTGGGCGATGAGGCCGTGGGCATCGCGCTGCTGTGCATGAACTCTTGGGGCCGCGGGCTGCGGGAGATCGCCGAGCCCGGCGACCTGCGCATCGTCGTGCGCGACGAGGTCTGGAAGCAGATGCGTCTGGGAACCGCCGCGGTGGCGAGCTTCGACGCCGACCTGCGGCTCTCGCGCGGCATGGCCGGCAAGGGCGGCGACATCCAGTTCTGCAACCTCCACAAGCCCTCGGACCTGCTCTCGGTCGGCGACGCCGACTCCCAGGCCGCGATGATCGCCAAGGACCTCCTCGAGCTGGCCGACATCAAGATCCTCGGGGCCCAGAAGCCCCGTGTCGCCCGCGAGCTCGACTCCATGCTCGGTCTCGGCCCGATCGCCCAGGACCTCGTCTCCGGGTGGGCCATGCAGGACAAGGGCCGCGCGCTGTGGTGCATCGGCGACGCCATGTACAAGGTCCAGACGGTGCTCCACCCGCTGGAGAAGAAGCTCTACTACACCAACGAGGCGATCGAGTCCGCCGCCTGAGCGCGCGCGACCCTCGGGACTGACCTGTCATGAAGAAGCTGCTGCTCGCGGGATTGCCCGTCCTGATCATCTTCATGGGGCTTCCACTCCTCGTCAGCTTGATGGTGGTGATGAGCACCACCGCGGCCGCCGAGTGCCGCACCCAAAGCAGCCAAGGCACCGGGCACACCGAGCTCGGTGACCTCGGTGCCATCGACGGCCCGGTGGGCGGCCCGGTCAAGGGCAAGATCATCATGGCGCAGGCCAACATCCCGCGCCGCTCCGGCCTCGACGGGTTCCGGGCCTCCATGCCCAAGGTCCTGTCCAAGAACCCCGAGTTCGTCACCCTCAACGAGGCCGGTGGCTGGAGCCTGGAGCAGATCGAAGCAGCCGCCCCCGGCTACTCCGCCTTCCGGGTGTCTGCGCCGGCCGGAACCGGCGCCGGCGCAGAGCAGGCCATGGGCAACGTTGTGCTCTGGAAGAGCTCGACCTGGACGAAGGTGAACGGCGGCCGGGTTCAGCTCGTCGACGACGACAAGACCTTCTACGACGGCCGCGAGGTCACCTGGGATCGCTTCGCGACGTGGGTGATGCTGCGCCGCGCCGACGGTGCCGTGGTCTCGGTGGTTTCCACCCATCACATGACCAACCCGCACCGCTGGCCGAAGCAGCACGGCAATCCGCCGCTGACCCGGCCCCAGCAGTACGGCGCCGGCATGGACATCCTGCTGCAGCTGCGCAACTCGCTGGCCGCCCACGGCCCGGTGCTCATCGGCGGGGACATGAACACCCAGGCCTCCTACACCGACATCCCCTGGACGGCGGCCGCGAAGATGAAGGCCGCCGGCTACGGCTGGCACAACCACGGCGTCGACTTCATCTTCTTCCCCC
>NZ_LMGG01000001.1:1467215-1673218 GCF_001427925.1 Nocardioides sp. Root151 | reverse complement strand
CTACGAGGTCTCCGACGGCAACGGCGGCACGGACAACGGCACAGTGACCATCACCGTCACCCCGGTCAACGACGCCCCCGTCGCCACCGATGACCCCATCACCACGGTCGAGGACGTTCCGACCACGGGCAACGTCCTGACCAACGACAGCGATCCCGACGGAGACACCCTCACGGTCAGCGAGGTCGACGGTGAGGATGCCGGCATCGGAACCGCGATCAGCACCGGTAAGGGCGGCTCTCTCACCCTCGAGGCAGATGGCTCCTTCACCTACACGCCCGCGGCCGACCACTTCGGCCCCGATGAGTTCCACTACACCGTGACGGATCCCGACGGCCTGGAGGCGAACGGCCTCGCCACCATCGAGGTGGGCCCGTCACCCGACGCACCGGTCACGCGCGCCGACCGGTACGACGCCACGGCCGGGGAGACCTTGACCGTCTCCAACCATGACGGAGTGCTGGGCAACGACACCGACCCGGACACGGGTGCTCCGGCACCGAGCACGCGTCGAATCGCCTTTGCCCCACGGGCCCTCGCCGGGCTGACCGCAGCGGTCGACGTCGAGCCGCGCCACGGGAACCTCACCCTGAGCCCCGGCGGCGGCTTCACCTACACACCGACGCCTGGCTACGCCGGCTCCGACTCCTTCACCTACACCGCCAGCAACGCGGCCATGACGTCGGCGCCCCAGCTGGTCAGGCTTCGAGTCGCGCCGGCCGACACCAACCCCGCGCCCACCACCCCCGATGGGACGACGACGGTGGACGGACCGGCATCGGGAGCCGACGAGACCGGCCTGCCCGACACCGGCGGTCCGCCACTGGGTCTGCTGTGGCTCGGACTGGCTCTGGTCGCGGGAGGCGGAGTCCTGATGCGCAGCCGAGGCTCACTCGGGTAGCGGCAGGCTGCCCGGGGTCTTGGTGTAGCCCAGCTGCTCGATGACCCGGCCGTCACTGATCCGAGTCACGTTCACGCCCAGGACCGACTCCGCGTCGCTGGGACCGAACCGGTACCGCCAGCGCACGGTCGCCCATTCCCCGTCCGCGAACACGTGCTCGACCTCAAACGTCGTGGACTCGTCGTCCATCAGCTCGGCCCAGAACGCGACGCACGCGTCCTTCCCGACGTACGCCGTGCCGTCGGGTGCCGGCTGGGCCGAGACCATCAGACAGTCGTCGTGGACCAGGTGGGCCATCGCCCGGGTGTTGCCGGTGCGGAATGCCTCGTTGAACGACGCCACGGTCTCGGCGGTGTCGCGGGTGTCAGGTGCAGTGCTCATCTCATCCTCCAGAAGTAGATCGATTGGTCTATTTTCGACGGTATAGACTGATCGTTCTACCGTCAAGGGAAGGATTCGGATCCACAGATGAGCGCCGACAAGGCCCCCGGACCCAGGGAGCGACTCCTCGAGGCCGGGCAGGATCTCTTCTACTCCCACGGCGCCTCGGTCGGCGTCGACGCCCTGCTGAAGCAGGCCAACGTCGCCCGCAGGTCGCTCTACGAGCACTTCGGCGGCAAGGACGGCCTGATCGAGGCGGTCATCCGTCGGGCTTCCGAGCAGGACATCGCGTGGTACGAAGAGGCGCTGGCCGGTTCTGAGGAGCCGCGCACCCGACTGCTCGGACTCTTCGACCGCCTGGACGAGCTCGTCGCCAACGCCGACTTCCGCGGTTGCCGCTACTTCGCGACCGATCTGGCGCTGACCGACCCCCAGCACCCGGCCCATGCCGAGACCGACGCCTTCCGGCAACGCCTGCGCGCACTACTCGTCACGGAGCTCACCGCGCTGGGTCACGACGACCCGGGTCGGGCCGCCGAGCAGCTGCACCTGCTGATCGAGGGAACGCTCGTGATGGGCTCCACCCGGGGCAACTCGCACCCAGCCCGCGCCGCCCGCGACCTCGCCGCCCTCCTCATCGGCTGAGTGCGCGCCGGGCTCGGTCCTCCACGTCCGGTCCCGGGTACGATCCCGGCGTGAAACCGACTCGGCTGGTTGCCTCGCTCCTGCTCGTCGCGTCGTTGGCCAGCGGCTGCGGCGGGGACGACCGGCCGAAGCGCGAGAAGGCCGAGCCGACCGCGCTCCCGACGGCGGTGCCCGAGGAGCTGCAGCCCCCTGAGCACCAGGCAGTGAGTGACCCGCGCCTGGTGCTCGCGCTCGTTCCGGCCGAGGCGGAGATCCTGACGATCACCCACTACGACGAGATCCGGGCCCGGTTCGGCGTCGACGACCTGACCAGCGACTCGCTGATGACCGACCGTACGGCGTTCTGGGAACAGGCCGATCGCGAGAGCGTGATGCTGACCGCCGGCCTGCTGCGCGAGGAGCACTCCCGGCTGTGGCTCGACCACGGCTTCACCCAGGACGACGTCGACTGGGAGGCGCGCTTCACCGGGCCGGAGGGCTCCGGCTACGTGCTCAGCTTCCGGCCAGACCAGGACATGTCCGAGGTGAGCAGGGCCGTGAAGGACGACGTCGCACCGCTCGAAGACGCCACGGTGCTGGCCGACCAGCACCTGTTGGTCTCCGGCATCGCCGACGAGGGCGACCCGGTCTGGGCCGCGGAACCGTCGCTGCCGGAGCTGCTCGACGACGATGCCGCCGAGTCGACGTACCTCCGCAAGGGCTGCATCCCCGTCAACGATGCGCTCGGCCCGGACGCCGACTTCGAGGACCAGGACGAGCTCAGCAACGGGTACGACGTCAGTGACCTGCTGCCCCTCGACGCGTTCTCCGTGACGTTCTCCGACGAGGTGGCGACCGCGCGGATGGACGTCGACCGCACCGACCTGCACGACCGTGCCGACCTGATGGACCTCTGGCCCGAGACCGGCACCATCACGTGGGACGACGCGTTCAAGGGCATGCCGGTGGGCGACCCCTCGACCGGGCGGGTCGGCTGGAAGGTGCGCAATCCGGTGGCGGCTGCGAACCTTGTCCTCGGCGACCACCTGCCATTCGCCGTGTGCAACGAGCTGGTGCCGCTCGACGAGCCGACCGGTCTCTGACGGCGCGTCGTCCGTTCGCCCGACCCAGACCAGGAGAATCCACCGAATGTCCCGGATCGACCAGCCCAACCCGCCGGAGGAGAGACACGAGCGGCGGCTCCGGTTCGCCACCCCGATCCGACACTGGCTGGCCTACGGTGCGGTGGCCGGGGCCCTGGTGGGGACCGTCTTCGCGCTTGCCTCCGGCCTCGGCGACAAGGTCAGGTTCACGTTTGACGTGACCGTCCTGCTGTTCCTGGTCGCGTTGATCCTGCGACGTCGCGCGGTGGCCACCTCAGTCTTCCTGGGTGCCTCCGCGGGTTGGGCCCTCGCCTCCCTCGGGTGCCTTCTCCTGGTCTCCCTCTTCGGCTGAAGCAACCTGGGCGTGCCGAAGAACGGGCACAACGACGCTCTCACCCTCGGAATCGGGCCAAATCCGGCCGTTGTGCCCGTTGGAAGGCACGACGGCGTCCGTCGATGATCCCGAAGCGGGCGACCGTGGTCACGCTCCGTACAGTTGGGGCGTGCCCGCCAGTCCCCTCCTTGCTCCACGCTATTGGGGATTCCACCTCCTGGCCCTGGTGCTCGTGGCCATCGCCGGCGCGCTCGGCGTCTGGCAGCTCAACGCCTGGCAGGCGCACCGCGCCGCCGAAGCGCGTGACCTGACCCGGGTCGAGCCCGAGCAGCTGACCGACGTGATCGGGCCCGACGCCGCCTTCCCGGGCCGCAAGGTCGGCCAGCCCGTCGTCGTACGCGGCACGTGGGTGCCCGACGCGACGCTCTACGTCAGCGGCCGGGAGCACGACGGCCACGACGGCTACTGGGTGATGACCCCAGTGGCCATCGACGGCCAGGACGGCGCCGCCCTGCTCGTCGTACGCGGCTGGACCGACGAGGTCGAGGACGCGCCGCCGGCACCGACCGGCGAGACCGGGTTCGTCGCGCTCCTCCAGCCGGCCGAGGGCACCGGCGCGGTCGACGACGACCCGAACGACGACGTGCTGCCGCAGGTGCGGCTCGCCGACGCGCTCCAGCACGTCGACCAGGACCTGTACGGCGCCTACGCCGTGGTGGCTGACGAGGTCGCCGACGGGGACTGGCCGCACGGCGACACGGCGATCAACGACGGCACCGACGGACTCTCCGCGGCCAGCCTGGACCAGCTCCCCGAGGTCGGGCGTACGACGGCCTTGCGCAACCTGCTCTACGCCATCGAGTGGTGGGTCTTCGGCCTGTTCGCCGGCTTCATCTGGTGGCGCTGGGTGAAGGACGAGACCGAGCGGTTAGGGTCGGCCGCGTGAAGAACCCAGCCCTGACCCGCTATCGCGTGATGGCCACCATCGTCGGTGTCCTGCTGATCGTCCTCATCCTGATCGGCGTGCCACTGAAGTACCTCTTCGAGGACGGCACCGACCTGCAGCACCTGGGCGAATGGATCACGACGTACCTCGGTGTCGCCCACGGATGGCTCTACATGATCTTCCTGGTGACCGCGTTCCTGCTGGCCCGCCGGGAGCGGTGGGAGCTGCCGTTCACCGTCGTCACGCTGATCTGCGGCACGATCCCGGTGCTCAGCTTCTGGGCCGAGCACCGGGCAACGCGGCGGGTGCGCGAAGAAGGGGCCCGGGCCGAGGCGCTCGACGCCTGACCCGGACCCCCACGCGGTGATCAGTGCTGCTGCTTGTGGTTCCAGGCCTTGAAGCCCGCGGCCGCCGCGGTCTCGGCGTCCGTGAACCACACCTCCGCCTTGGTGCGCGCGTAGGAGGGTGACTCCGGCGTGTGGTACAGCATCGAGTCGGCGTTCCCCTTGACGGTGAACGAGTCGTCGGGTCCCGCGCCGTCCTCGAGCGGGGCGGCCGAGCCCGCGCCGTACGGCCCCTCGGCGGGAACATCGGCGGGAGCCGGTGTGTCGGCGAACGCCTTCAGGTCGACCACCTCGGCCGGGTCGTCCGGCGTCGTGTCGGGGTGCGGGGACTCCACGGCGTCGGAGATGGCCTCGTCGGGAGTCGCGGCGGCCTGGTCGTCCTCGGCCCGCTCGGCCGGTGCACCCGGCTTCTCCGTGGGCTTGGCCGCGCTCGGTGCGGGTGCGGGGGTGTAGGTGGACTGCCAGTTGTCGCCGGGGCCCTGGGTGCCACGCAGCTTCTTGACCAGCACGCCGCCCAGAGCCACGAGGACGCCGAAGAAGAGCAGCTTCTTCAGCTTGCCGCCCTTGGGCTCGGGCTCGATGCCGCGCAGCTCGTTCACCTTGGCCACGGTCGCGTCGCGTCCGGCCAGGGCCCGTTCGGTGGCCAGCGCCCGGCCTTCGGCGAGCAGCGGAGCGGCCTTCTCACGTGCCTCGTGGGCTCGTTCGGCGGCCAGCGCCCGGCCCTCGGCGAGCAGCGGGCCGGCCTTCTCACGTGCCTCGTGGGCTCGTTCGGCAGCGAGCGCCCGACCCTCGGCAATGATCGGCGCCGCCTTGTCGCGGGCGTCCTCCAGGAGGGGCAGGGCCCGGTCACGGGCGTTCTCGACCGCCTCCTTGGCGGTGTCGACAGCGGACTCGAGGTGGGGCCGGAGATTCTCGGCGGCCTCGGCTGCGGACTCGAGCAGGGTGTTCTTGTGGCGCTTGCCCATCGTGAATGCCTCCCGTTTCGGTTCGTTGTCTTCGATCCAACACCAAAGGTGGGCAGCAACCAACCGCGCGTCCGGCACCTGCTGTTTCCCCGGCTTGTCCGGGCCTGCGAAGATCGTCCCGAACACCACTCGACGAAAGGCAGTCATGGCTGACCTGCAGGCCACCCTGAAGACGAACAAGGGTGACATCACCATCAACTTGTTCCCGAACCACGCCCCCGAGACCGTCGAGAACTTCGTCGGCCTCGCCGAGGGCACCAAGGAGTACAAGGACGACGCCGGACGCTCCGGCGAGAAGTTCTACGACGGCCTGATCTTCCACCGGGTCATCAACGGCTTCATGATCCAGGGCGGTTGCCCGCTCGGCCAGGGCATCGGTGGCCCCGGCTACCAGTTCAAGGACGAGTTCCACCCCGAGCTGCAGTTCAACAAGCCCTACCTGCTCGCCATGGCCAACGCCGGCCCGGGCACCAACGGCTCGCAGTTCTTCATCACGGTGGGCCAGACCCCGCACCTGAACAACAAGCACACGATCTTCGGTGAGGTCGCCGACGAGGAGTCCCGCAAGGTCGTGGACGCCATCGCGACTGCGCCGACCGGTCGCATGGACCGCCCGACCGAAGACGTCGTGATCAACAGCGTCGAGGTCGTCCGGCCCTGAGCACACCGCCTGAGTCCTCCGTCCCCGTGTGCTACCGGCACACGGGGAGGGAGGCGTACATCAAGTGTCAGCGCTGCGAGCGCCCGATCTGCCCGGACTGCATGATCCCGGCATCGGTCGGCTTCCAGTGCCCCGAGTGCGTGCACCGGGGATCCAAGGAAACCCGCAGCGGGCGTACGCCGTACGGCGGCTCGCAGTCAGGCAACCCCGGGCTGACCTCGATGGTGCTGATCGGGCTCAACGCCCTGGTCTTCCTGCTGATCCGGGCCACCGGCGGTCACGACAGCGAATGGGTGGCGCGACTGGCCCTGACCCCGCTGGGCAGGTGCCTGGCCCCCGACCAGCCAGGGTCGTACTACCCCGGGCTCGATTCGGAACACGCGTGCGAGACGGCCAACCGTTCCGGGCAGGCGACCGAGTGGGCGGGCGGAGTCGCGGGCGGCGACGCGTGGCAGCTGGTCACCAGCATGTTCTCGCACGTCGACATCCTGCACATCGCCTTCAACCTCCTCGCGCTGTGGTTCCTCGGCCCCGAGCTCGAGCGACTGGTCGGCCGGACCCGCTTCCTGGCCGTCTACCTGGTCTCCGGACTGGCCGGCTCCGCGGCGGTCTACTGGCTCAGCGACACCGGCAGCCAGACCCTCGGTGCCTCCGGGGCGATCTTCGGCCTGATGGGGGCCCTGCTCGTGGTCGGCCTCAAGGCCGGCGGCAACGTCAGCCAGCTGCTGGTCTGGATCGGCCTCAACGTCTTCATCACGATCTCCGGGTCCAACATCTCCTGGCAGGGCCACCTCGGCGGGTTCCTCGGCGGCGCCGTACTCGCCGCGGTCCTGGCCTACGCGCCGAAGAACCGCCGACCGCTCTGGCAGGCGCTCGGGGTCGGGTTGGTCCTGGTCGCCGTGCTCGGCATCATCGCCACCCGCACCGCCGTCCTCGTCTAATTCCGCGGCGCCCGGCCCGGCGCGCGGCTGCGTGGGGAACCGCGGGCGCTGCGGCGTCGCGTCGATATCTGCGGCAGTTCGTGGGTACGTCGGGCTTCCCCACGCTCAGTCGAGGGTCCAGAGTCCCGAACTGCCGTAGATACCGACGCATCCTGTCCAGGCGTCGAGCAGGAGCGGTGTGCAGTCGGTGCAGTCGGTGTGGGTGGGCGGGGAAGGCGCGGGCGGCGTAAAGGGGCTTGGCTGCGGCGCCGGTAGCGGTGGCCGGGCACAAGCAACGGCCNNNGGGCACAAGCAACGGCCGCCCGAGCGACGCGCCGCCGCAGCGCCCGCGGCTTCCCCGCCCACCCACCCTCACCGCCACCGAGACGAGTTATGCACACTGTGGATAACTCCTGTGGAGAACTTACAGGCGTGTGATTCCGCAGGTCAGGGGCCTGAAATGCCAACAGGGCCGGTGGAGTACCGGCCCTGTCGTGTGGTTGAGCTGCTGGTCATTCCCAGCGGGTGGCGAAGGTGAATCCGACGGCCATGAAGCCGATGCCGACGGCCAGGTTGAGCTGGCCGAGGTCGCCGAGCAGCCAGATCTCGCCCTCGGGGCGGTCGGCGAAGACGTAGAAGGTGCAGATCCAGATCAGGCCGATCAGGAAGCAGCCGAGCATGCCGACCACGACTCCGCGGCCGCGGCCCAGCGGGGTCTTGGGGTGCGCCGCGGCGATCAGGCCGATGAAGATCAGGCCGAACCCGACGGCCCAGTTCCAGTCCTTGAGCTTGTCCATGCTGGGGATCAACGTGTCGGGCTCGCCGCCCTTCGGCTTCGGGAACGCCTGGTCGAAGTCGCGCAGGTCGCGGACGTAGAGCGTCCAGATCACGACGTACGCGATGCCCGCGGCGATCAGCAGCACGGACAGCAGGAGCCTCACTGAAAAGATGGGTCCCTTGACCGCATCCGGATCAATGAGCTCGTGCTTGTCTTTGGACTTCGACACCGACTTCTCCTCTGCATGTTTCACCGGGTGCGTCTGGACTCCCGGGCGCACCGGGTTAGCGTAGTCGCCATGACCCCGCCGACCCACGAGCACCGTGCCAAACGCGTCGCCTGGCGGCTGAGCACCCCTGCCGTGTTCGCGGCCGCCGGCGCGCTCTTCGTGGTCAGCGCGACCAGCAGCGGCGGCACCGACCTGCGTCCGGGGCGGGTCGAGGACCTGCCCTCACTGGTGCGCAGCGAGAGTCGCCAGTACGAACAGCTCCAGGACAAGGCCCGCTCCCTCAACGACGACGTCGAGCGGCTCTCCGCGCGCGTCGACGACGACCAGGTACGTCGCACCCGGGCCGGGGCCAGGCGCCTGGAAGGACCGGCCGGGTTCAGCGCGGTCCACGGTGACGGCCTCACGGTGACGCTTTCCGACGGGCCCGACGAGCTGCGCGACGACGTCGACAACGTCAACGACCTGGTGGTGCACCAGCAGGACATCCAGGCGGTCGTGAACGCGATGTGGCGGGCCGGCGCCCGGGGCATCATGATCCAGGGCCAGCGCATCATCTCCACGACCGGCATCAAGTGCGCCGGCAACTCCGTGGAGCTGCAGGGCATCCCCTACCCGCAGCCCTACGTGATCACCGCGGTCGGTGACCCCGAGGCCATGCAGGCGAGCATCGACGGCGACTACCGAGTCAACGTCTACCGCCAGTACGTCGAGGACGATCGCTTCCAGCTCGGCTGGGAGGTCCAGGACGAGCAGGGCATCACGGTGCCGGCGTACGACGGCCTGCGCGGCCTGGAGTACGCCCAGCCACTGACCTCCTGACCAACCCCCGTCAGGGAGTCGTTTCGTCGGTCGGGAGGCCCGTCGGCAGCTCTGTCGTCGTCGGTGTCTCGCTCGCCGTGGGTGTCTCGCTCGGCGCCTCGTAGGTGGAGACGGTGATCCGGATCTCGGTGCCCTGGTCGGCGGTGTCGCCCTTCGCGGTGCTCTGGTCGACCACCTCGCCCGGCTTGGCGTCGGACTCCTCGTCGGTCTCGTCGACGTACACCTTGAAGCCGGCGTCCTCGAGGGCCTTGGTGGCCTCCTCGCGAGTCTTGCCCACGACGTAGGGGACCTCCTCGGGGCCGTCGGAGACGAAGACCGTGACCGCGCTGCCGTAGCTCACCTTGGTGTCGGCGGCGGGGGTCTGGTCGACGACCTGGTTCTTGGGCTCGTCGGTGTCGCGCTCCTGGAAGGTCACCTTGAAGCCGGCGGTGGTCAGCTTCTCCTCGGCCTCGGCCCGGGTCAGGCCCAGCACGGTGGGCACCTGCAGGTCCGGCTTGCCCGTGGAGACCGTCACGGTCACCTCGCTGCCCGGGTCGACGTCCGTGCCGCCCTCGGGGTCGGTGTCGATGACCTTGCCCTCCGCGACGGTGTCGTGGGCGGCCTCCTCGATGACAGGCACGAGCTCCTCGGCCTTGAGGGCCTGCACCGCGCGGGCCTGGGTCATGCCGGCCACGTCGGGCACGGCGACCTGCTCGACCGGGTCGTCACTGTTGTTGTTGTACATCCAGATCCCTGCGGCGACCAGCGCCAGCAGGAGTACGCCGAGCAGGATCCACAGGCCGGTGCGCTTGGACGGATCCTCGTCCTCGCGCACGGGGGCCGTGGCGGTCGTCGTACCGGGTCGGGGGCCGGCAGCCGGGAGCACGGTGGTGGCGCCGGCAACAGGGGCTGCTGCGGCGGCCGCCACCGACGGCGCCTGGACGGGACGGCCGGCCAGGTAGCGCTCGATGTCGGAGCGCATCGCGGCCGCGGACTGGTAGCGGTCCTCGAGGCGCTTGGCCAGCGCCTTCATCACGATCGCGTCGACCTCGGGGGTGAGCTCGGTGTCGTGGGTCGACGGAGGCTGCGCGGGCTCGCGGACGTGCTGGTAGGCCACCGCGACCGGGGACTCGCCGACGAACGGCGGGCGGCCGGTGAGGAGCTCGTAGAGCAGGCAGCCGGTGGAGTAGACGTCGGAGCGCGAGTCGACGGTCTCGCCGCGGGCCTGCTCGGGTGAGAGGTACTGGGCGGTTCCGACGACGGCGGCGGTCTGGGTCATCGTGGACGACGCGTCGGACACGGCACGGGCGATGCCGAAGTCCATCACCTTCACGTCTCCGCCGGGCGTGAGCATCACGTTGGCCGGCTTGATGTCGCGGTGGATGATGCCCGCGCGGTGGCTGTAGTCCAGCGCCGAGAGCACGCCGGAGGTGATCTCCAGGGCCCGCTCGGGAAGGATCTTGCGGCCCTCGCGGAGGATGTCGCGCAGGGTGCGGCCGGCGACGTACTCCATGACGATGTAGGGCTGGGCGACGCCGTCGTCGGACATCTCCTCGCCGGTGTCGTAGACCGCGACGATGGCCGGGTGGTTCAGCGAGGCCGACGACTGCGCCTCGCGGCGGAACCGGGCCTGGAAGGTGGCGTCGCTGGCGAGGTCGGTGCGCAGTCGCTTGACCGCCACCACGCGTCCGAGGCGGGAGTCGGTGCCCTTGCGCACCTCAGCCATGCCGCCACGCCCGAGCAACTCGCCGAGCTCGTAGCGGCCGCCGACCATCATC
This sequence comes from Nocardioides sp. Root151, assembly GCF_001427925.1. Lineage (NCBI taxonomy): Bacteria > Bacillati > Actinomycetota > Actinomycetes > Propionibacteriales > Nocardioidaceae > Nocardioides > Nocardioides sp. Root151. Next base: position 1,662,456 of record NZ_LMGG01000001.1, on the reverse strand, counting down.
GGCTCCTCGTTCGTCATGTGCCCTTCTTCCTGTCCGAGGGGGTCATCAGTCGATCACTGCTTCCATGACCGACTTGGCGATCGGCCCGGCAAGCTTGCCGCCGGCGATCTCTGCGTTGCTGAGCTGCACCTTCTGCAGCATGACTGCCACGGCGACGTCCTTGCCGTCCTTCTTGGCATAGGAGACGAACCAGGCGTAGTCGTTGCAGGCGCTGCAGTTCTCCGCCGTACCGGTCTTGGCGCCGACTTCGGCGTCGGGGATCGCCGCGACACCGGCGGTGCCGTTCTCCACGACCGCGACCATCATCTTGCGGAGCTCGTTGGCGCTGTCGGAGCCCACGGCCTCGGACAGCTCCTCGGTCGACGTCTTGTCGAGCACGTCGAGATCGGGCGAGCGCACCTCGTCGACGAGGTAGGGCCGCATCACGACCCCGTCGTTGACGATGCCGGAGACGACCATCGCCATCTGCAGCGGCGTCGCCCGGACGTCCTGCTGGCCGATGCCGGACTTCGCGAGGAAGTCGTCGGAGATCTCCTCGGTCGGGAAGACGCTCTGGGCCTGGCCCTTGAGGTCCTCGAGCGAGGTGTCGTTGAAGCCGAACGCCTCGGCCTGGCGGCGCAGCTTGTCCTGGCCGAGCTCGTTGGCCAGCGCCAGGAACGTCGTGTTGCACGACTGCTCGAGCGCTTGGGTCATCGAGATCTTGTCGGTGCCACACGCGCGACCGCCGTTGCCGATGCTGGTGTTCGTGCCGGGCAGGCGGTACGACGGCCCGCCCGGGACCATCGAGTCGGCGTCGTAGTCGCCGGTCTCGAGCGCGGCGGCCGCGGTGACCAGCTTGAACGTCGAGCCGGGCGGCAACGTCGTGCTGATCGCCCGGTTGAGCTTGGGCTCGTCGGCACGGTCGTTGAGCTTCTTGTCCTCAACCTCGACACTCTCGAGGTCGTGGGAGGCCAGCTTGTTCGGGTTGAACGTCGGGGCCGAGACCATCGCCAGGATCTTGCCGGTGGACGGCTCGAGGGCGACCACCGCACCCTGCACGTCGTTGCCGAGCTCGGGGTTCTGGAACAGTCCGTCGAACGCGGCCTTCTGGGCGTCGGGGTCGAGGGTGAGCTCGACGGTGCCGCCCTTGGGGGAGGCGTTGTTGACCAGGTCGACCAGGCGCGAGACGAACAGGCGTGAGTCGTCTCCGGAGAGCACCGAGTTCTGGGTGTTCTCGATGCCCGACTGGGAGTAGAACGAGAACCAGCCGGTCACGTGGGCATACATGAACGGGTTGCTGTAGGTGCGCTGGAAGTCGTACTTGTCGTCGGACTCCTTGGACTCCGCGATCGCGTTGCGCCCGACCAGGATCGCCCCGCGCTCACGCGAGAACGCGGCCTCGATGACCCGCCGGTTCTCGGGGTGCTTGGAGGCGTCGTTGAGGTCGCCGGCCGCGACGTACTGGAGATAGGTGACGTTGGCCAGCAGCCCCAGGAACAGCAGCATGCAGAACATGGCCATGGTGCGGATCGGCTTGTTCATCGAAGGCTCACCACCTGGGTGGTCTCGGCGTCACTGGTCTCGTCGCTGTCCTGCGAGAGGTCGGGCACCGGGCGACGGGCCTGGTCGGAGATGCGCAGCAGCAGGGCGATGATCACCCAGTTCGCGACCAGCGACGAGCCGCCGTACGACAGGAACGGGGTGGTCAGGCCGGTCAGCGGGATGAGGCGGGTGACCCCGCCGATGACCACGAAGACCTGGAGGGCCAGCACGCAGGCCAGGCCGCAGGCCATCAGCTTGCCGAACGCGTCGCGGCAGACCAGGGCGGCGCGCAGGCCGCGCTCGACGATCAGGCCGTAGAGCACGATCACCGCCATCACACCGGTCAGTCCGAGCTCTTCGCCGATCGCGCCCATGATGAAGTCGGACTCGGCGAACGGGATGCGTGACGGACTGCCCTGGCCGAAGCCTCGCCCGAGCAACCCGCCCCAGGCCATGCCGAAGAGCGACTCCCCGATCTGGTTGCCGGAGCCGTAGAAGTCGTCGAAGGGGTGCAGCCAGGCGTCGACGCGCACCTGCACGTGGCTGAACGCCTTGTAGCCGAGGAACGCACCGGCCAGGAACATGCTGGCGCCGACGACCAGCCAGCCCGGTCGCTCGGTGGCGACGTAGAGCATGGTCAGGAAGATGCCGAAGAACAGCAGCGAGGAGCCGAGGTCGCGCTGGAAGACGAGGATGCAGAGGCTGAGCAGCCACATCATCAGGATCGGGCCGAGGTCGCGGCCGCGGGGCAGGTCGACGAACACGAGGCGGCGACCGGCCAGCGCCAGCGCGTCGCGGTGGAGCACGAGGTAGCCGGCGAACGCGACGACCAGCAGCACCTTGGCCACCTCGCCGGGCTGCATGCCGACGGGGCCGAGGTTGATCCAGATGCGGGCGCCGTTCTTCTGCACGCCGATGAACGGGAGCATCGGCATCAGGAGCAGAACGATCGCGGCGAGGCCGCTGGTGTAGGTGAAGCGCTGGAGCACGCGGTGGTCGCGCAGGAAGATCAGGGTCAGCGCGAACAGGCTGACTCCGATCGTCATCCAGACCAGCTGCTGGCGGGCGAAGGTCGTGCCGTCGGCGAGGTCGAGGCGGTGGATCACGGCCAGGCCGAGGCCGTTCAGGGCGGCCACGACCGGCAGCAGCACCGGGTCGGCGTACGGCGCGGTCAGCCGGACCACCACGTGGCAGGCGATGGTCAGGGCGGCCAGCCAGCCGCCGTACCCGATGATGTCGGCGGGCACCTCACCCTCGACGCCGAGGCCGACGGCGGCGTACGCACCGATGCCCACGAAGAGCGCGAGGATGAGCAGGAAGAGCTCCGCGCCCCGGCGCCGCCGGTGCACGAACCCCAGGAAGCTGTTCTGCTGCGTCATCGGCACCCGCCTCAGTCGCAGTCCGCGGCCGTGGCCGGGGCCGCCGAACCGCTGGTGGCGCCGACCCGGCTGGACAGCTCGACGACGGTGTCGAGCGGGGACGTCGTGGCCGCGTTGAGCCTGGCCGTGTCGAGGATGGCGTTCTCCTCGGCCGGGCCGCCACCGGAGCGGAACGTGCCGGTGCTCGTGGCCGAGCCGGTGTCACTGGGGTCGGAGACTGCGCCGCCGGTGCCGCCCTGGGTGCCGCCTTCACCGCTCGGCGGCGTCGACTTCGGCGTCGTGGTCGGGTCGGGCGACGGCTCGGTGGACTCCTCCGACGGGCAGTCGGTCTGCGCCTCGCCGAGATTCTCCAGGGTGCGACGCGCGTCGTCGAGGCTGTCGGAGTCGATGCCCTCGCGCACGGCCCGTGCGTCGATGTCGCGCAGCCGGTCGAGCGAGATGTCGGACTCCTCGTAGGGCCGGTTCATCTCGAGGCCGGGCAGGCTGGCGTCGACCCCGCGGAAGATCGTGACGTGACCGTCGTGCTCGCCGACGTAGTACTGGCGCTGGGTCCAGGCGTACGCCGCGCCGGCGGCCGCCCACAGCAGGCCGACCAAGATCGCGAGCACGCCCAGGCGCTTGAGCCATGCGAAGCGACGAGGGGGCCGTGGTGCGTAGCGGGCCAGCTCGGGGTCGATCGGGTCGTTGGGGATGGCGTGGCCGGGCGCGTCGACCGGGATCTCGGCCGGGACCGGCTCGAGCTCGCCGGTGTCGCCGGAGCGGTGGCCGCGGAACAGGCTGCCGGCCGTGCCGCGGGTGGCACGCCGGGGCAGGTCGGCGGCGGCACCGACGAGCAGCGGCACCTGGTCGTCGATCTCGGCCTTGGTCGGGCCGGCGCCCTCACCGGTCGCATCGGGCTCGACGACGTCGGCGACCAGGCAGGTCACGTTGTCGCTGCTGCCCGCCTCGAGGCTGGCGCGGACCAGCTCGACGACGGCGTAGTCGGGGGTGCCGGTGGAGAGGATGTCGGCGAGGTGGCTGTCGTCGAGCACGCCGCACGCGCCGTCACTGCACAGGAACAGCCGGTCGCCGGGCGCCAGGTCGACGAAGAAGAGGTCGGGCTCGGTCTCGTGGATCCCGTCGACGGCCTTGAGGATGAGGTTGCGGTGCGGGTGGACCCGCGACTCCTCCTCGGTGATGCGGCCCTCGTCGATCAGCGACTGGACGAACGTGTGGTCCTTGGTCAGCTGGCTCAGCGCACCCTCGCGGTAGAGGTAGGCGCGGCTGTCACCGACGTGGCCGATCGCCACCCGGTTGCCGTCGAAGAGTGCGACCGTGGCCGTCGTACTCGTGCCGTTGATGCTGGGGTCCTGCTCGACCAGCTCGCTGATGCGGTCGTGGGCCCGGTGCAGGGCACCGGCGACCAGGCCGAGCATGTCGTCGCCGGGACGCTCGTCGAGCTTGCGGAGCTGTTGTACGGCGGTCGCGGACGCGATGTCGCCACGTGCGGCGCCACCGACACCGTCACACACGGTCAGCACCCAGGGTCCGGCATAGCCGGAGTCCTGGTTGTCCTTGCGGACCCGGCCCACGTCGGAGAGCGCGGCGAAACGCAGCACCAACTCCGCGGTGGCCCCGGTCTCCGTGGTCGTCTCGTCGCCCATGCGTCTACTTCCTCAACTCGAGGACGGTCTTGCCGATCCGCACCTGGGTGCCGAGTGCCAGTGTCGTGGGCTGGGTGATGCGCGCCGAGCCGACGTACGTGCCGTTGGTGGAGCCGAGGTCCTCGACGAACCACTGCTCACCCGAGGCCGCGATGCGGGCGTGCCGGGTGGAGACGTAGTCGTCGTCGAGGCGGATCGCGGCGTCGGGGCCGCGGCCGATCAGGATCGGGGCCTGGGCGAGGTCGGCGCGTTCGCCGGCGTTGGAGCCCTCCACGACCGCGACGTGGGTCGGCGAGCCGCGCCGCCGGGGCGGGGCCTTGGGCGCCTTCGGTGCCCGGCCGTTGGCCTGGCGGTTGGCTCCGGCCGGCAGGCGGGCGCCGAACATGTCGGTGCGGATGACGCTGATCGCCGAGAGCACGAAGATCCACAGGATCGCGAGGTACGCGAACCGGATCAGGAACAGGGTCAGTTCACTCATGGGCCTGCGCTTCCGGGGGCCGGGGCTTCGTCGACCACGCGGATGGTCATCGTGGTGTTGCCGATCTTGACCGTGGATCCGTTGTAGAGCGTGGCCTGCTCGACTCGGCTCCCGTCGACCTGCATGCCGTTGGTGGAGCCGAGGTCGTGGACCGTGATCTCCGGGGTCTGCCCCTGCGCGACGTGGCTGCGGGCGGTGCGGAACTCGATGTGCTGGCGGCTGATGCCGGGGTCGTTGATCCGCAGGCCGGCGTCGGTGCCGCGGCCGACGACGAGTCCGGGAGGGTTCAACGGGTGCCGCACGCCGTTGACCTCGATGACGACTGTCGCACGTCCGACCTGCGTGTCGGTGGCGTTGGTGGTGACCTTCGCCTGGGCGGTGCTGCGCACCCGGAACCGGCCGGTGGTGAGGTCGTCGGCCTGCTCGAACTCGATCTTCACCGGGCCCGGGAAGACGTAGCTCTGCTGGTCGGCGTGGTCGCGCAGCGAGTTGGTGAGCTCGCCGGCCAGCGCCGAGTCGTACGGCGCGAGGCGCTCGAGGTCGGTCTGGCTCAGCTCGACGTGGAAGCTGTTGGGCACCAGACGGCGCTCACGGCTGAGGATCTGCGCGTTGTTGTCGACCTCGCGCTGCAGGGCCGCGGAGATCTCGACCGGCTGCACCGCACTGCGGAAGGCGCGCGCGAAGACACCGGAGATCATCTGCTCGAGCCTGTTCTCGAAGCGTTGCAGTCCGCCCATCGGTGCCTCCTCTCGGTCATGCGTCAGGGCCGTCGGCCACTGACGGTTGCCGTGATCGTATCGGGGTCGGGGTGACCCACCTTGCGTATGGCACCGCGGTTTGGGCGATTCCTCGTTGCTGGGATAACCTTGGCCCGCTTCACGCGCGAGTGGCGGAATAGGCAGACGCGCACGGTTCAGGTCCGTGTGTCCGAAAGGACGTGGGGGTTCAACTCCCCCCTCGCGCACGTTGAGCAGAAGGCCCCGGTCTCCCGGGGCCTTCTGCCATTTTCGGAGCGACCACGATCCGACACCTGCACGATCGTGGTCGCGTGTTCGCGGAAACCTGTGTCCAGACTCTGCACCTGCACGATCCGGGTCGCCCGCTTGGGCGCCGTGGGCTGGGACCGGCCGCCACTTCCTCGGAGCGCCTTGCCGAGCGGCCGTGTGACTTATCCACAGTGCTGTCGCCACGCCAACCGGCAGTCGAGTTCTCGGACTAGTGTCATGTCTCGCGATAACGACTGCAGCATTGGACCCACTCGGGGGCGACGATGAAGGAACGGAAATACCAATCAGACGCTGACGAAGCCCGGCAGTGTTCACACCCATCTGGCCGTCAGTGGAGACGCGAAGACCATGACGGGACTTCCGCCCCGTGCGCCTTGGATACGGCCATGATTGTCAGTCTGGTACGCGTGATGGCCCTAGCGTTCGTCCTCGCGATGCTCGGAGTGGCAGTTTCTCCGGCCTCTGGGGACTTCGGTTCGACACCACCCTCTCGGGCTCGACCTCCTCAGCAGGTAAGCCTGGCGAACAACGACATTCACCGGGTCGATTTCCACAGCACAACGAGTGCGACAGGCGGAGCCATGAAATGGGCGCTCAACCGTCAGTTCCCTCGCCTCGGGTTTGGCTGGCACTGGGTAGATGGAACCAATCACGACGTTCGTATCAGTGACTTCCGCGCGTCAAACAACCTGCTTGGCTGGGTCAACTGCCCGAACTCGGCGACTGAGCGTGGACGCAACCCCAACAGGTGGTGTTATGGCCAACGCCTGAATGTGAACTTGCGGTTCTCCCTGCCCCCGGCGGGCAAGCGGTATCTCGCCTGTCACGAGCTCGGTCACACAGTGGGTTTGCGACACGAGACCGAGCTTCACTCTGACTCGTGCATGCGAGTAGTTCGGGACACGACTCCCAGCTATTCCATGGAAGACGTTTACGCGGTCCGCCGCCACTACTGACTGAGGGGTGCCAATGAACTTGATGACATTCGGGCGTGGCCCAGTTCTGGCGACTGTGGCCACGCTTCTCGCACTGAGTGCGTGTGGCGGCGAGACAGGTTCGGAAGCGTCCGAACGCGACCGCACCACGACTCCTACACCGAGCGCCTCCGCCACTCCGAACCCTTGGGCCCAATTCCGCATGACAGGGCTGGAGGCCGAGCAGTTCGCCAATCTTCGCTCGATGGTCCGGTCCGCCAACGTGACGGTGCTCGGCACGGTGCTGAGTGGCGGACCGGGTGAACGGATCAACGACGCCGAAGGGTCGGACGTCGACACGGAGGTGATGATCGACCTGGAGGTGCGGGTCGACGAGGTGCTGGCCGGGACTCTGGGCAAGAACTCGGAGACGGTGACCGTCACGTTCGGCCCGGTTCCCGCGGCTGACGTCTCACCAGCCATGTGGAGGCCCGTGGTCGGGGAGCAGTCGATCTTCGCGCTCCGTCGCGCAGGAGCAGCGATCCCCGGCCTGGCCGAGAAGGATCCACGGGTGTTCGCTCAGAACATCTATTACGTCGTGTACAGCAAGGGCCTGATTGACGAGGAGGCCGACAAGACGGCCTTCCCGACTGCGGACCAGGACGGGTTTGCGCGCAAGTTGCGCGGCCAGGACTTCGACACCACGCTGCAACAAGTCAGGGCCGCCGCGCGTTAGGTCAGCAGACAAGAGGCGCTGAGCGACCACGATCCGACACATGCACGATCCGGGTCGCCTGCTTCGTGCTGGCAGCAGTTTGGACGAAATTGGGGCGCCGCAGCGTTCGACGGTGGCATCCCGATCGGCTTTTCACTCGAGACAGCACCCGCTGCCGTCGTACCCGTTCCTCGTCCCACGCTGGCTCGGCGCAGTGGTGGCCGGTCACGGCGAGTAGCAGTTCAGCCTCCGGCGGACCATCGGACATGCAGTTCGAGCGTGGGTGGCCCATGCTGAGCGTGGCGGCGCGGCGTCGTACGCCGAACTGCATGTCGAACGGTCCGCGGACAGGGCCGGGCGTACGTCGACCACACCGCGAGCGACCACGATCCAGGTAGTGGATCGTGGTCGCCCGGCGCTCGAAGAAGGCCCGCCGTGGGTCACTTCTCCTGCAGGACTGCCCGCTTGGTGCGGTACTCCTCCTCGTCGATCTCGCCGGCCGCGAAGCGCTCGGCGAGACGGGACTCGCCCGAGATCACGCCGCACTGCGCGCGGTTGCGGCGACCCCAGCGGATCACCAGGTACGCGAAGGTGACGATCATCAGGAACCAGAAGATCGGGAAGATGGGCCAGAAGGCCGGGGCGTCGCCGTCCCAGCGGTCGGCGGACATGACGAGTGTGTTCAACATCGGTGAACCTCCTTGATTGACGGTGCTTCAAGGCTCGTCGGATCGGCCCGTTTCCACGTCAGCGCCAAGGCGTAACCGGCGTACGCAACGCTGCGTAGGAAGCCGGAGGACGGAGCGCGCCGGTCGGGCCGTGCGCGCAGCAGGGTGCATCCCGTACGTCGATGGGTACCGCCGGGGTGACCCGCCCGCAATCGTGAAGGGAAGCCGATGAGCACCGAGGACAACGAACAGAGCACGGACCAGGGCAACCTGCATGTCGTCGACTCCGGCGGTGACGGGCGCCCGGTGGTGCTGATCCACGGGTGGCCGCTCTCCGGAGCGTCCTGGGCGGAGCAGCTGGAACCACTGCGCTCTGCCGGCTACCGCGTCGTGACCTATGACCGCCGCGGCTTCGGGGAGTCCGGTCCCGGTGACGGTTACGACTACGACCGCCTGGCCGGCGACCTGGACAACGTGCTCAAGGACCTGGACCTCCAGGACGTCACCCTGGTCGGCTTCTCGATGGGTGGGGGAGAGGTGGCGCGTTACGTCGCCTCCCACGGTGAGGACCGGCTGCACAGCGTGGTGTTCGCGGCCGCCGTCCCGCCGTACCTGCTCAAGACCGACGACAACCCGGACGGTCCGTTGACCGAGGAGGCCGCGGCCGAGATGCGGGCCTCCCTGGAGAGCAGCCGCGACGAGTTCTTCCCGGGCTTCGTCGACCAGTTCTACTCGGTCGACGGGGAGCTCAAGGTGAGCGACGACCAGCGAGAGCAGGCCCTGGCGCTGTGTGCGAAGTCCGACCAGGACGCCGCGCTGGGGTGCATGGACGCCTTCGGAGGCACCGACTTCCGCGAGGACCTGAAGAAGGTCACCGTCCCCACGCTCGTGATCCACGGGGACAAGGACGCCATCGTTCCCTTCGAGGGTTCCGGGAAGCGCACCCACGAGGCCATCGAGAACAGTGAGCTGGTCCTGGTCGAAGGCGGGCCGCACGGCCTGAACGTGAGCCACGCCGACGAGTTCAACCGGTCGCTGCTGCACTTCCTGGAGCAGTGAGGCCCCGCCCGATCACTCGCTGCTCGAGTCGCTGCGTCGAGCCGACGTGCAACCTGATCGTGGCTGCCTGCGTGTGGTGAGTGCAGGAGGTGGACATGCACTCGACAATGGCAACAGGCCATGGCGCACAGACGCGGGCACGGCAGGGCAGGGGAGCGACGATGCCATCGTCAAGGGACGAGGAGTTCACGGAATGGATGACCGCCCGCCAGGGCGTGCTGTTCCGCACCGCGTTCCTGGTCGCCGGTGACAAGCAGACCGCGGAGGACCTCGTCCAGACCGCGGCGGCAAAGCTCTACCTGGTGTGGGACCGGGTGCATGCCCGCGGCAACGTCGACGCCTACATGCGGCGTATCATCATCAACGAGAACAACTCGCTGTGGCGGCGGCCGTGGAAGAAGCGCGAGCACGTCACCGAGGAGCTGCCCGAGAGCGGGTACGTCGACCAGGTGGGCGACCCCGTCGAGGCGGCCGGGCTGTGGTCCGCCGTGCAGCAGCTGCCGGCGCGGCAGCGGGCCGTGATCGTGCTGCGCTACTACGAGGACCTCTCCGAGGCCGAGATCGCGGAGACCCTCGAGATCAGCCCCGGAACCGTCAAGTCGCAGGCCAGTCGGGCGATGGCCACCCTCCGCACCCTCGTCGGTCCGGAGTTTCAGCTCGAGGAGCACTCATGAACAACCACGGGAACGACAAGCTGCACAGCGCACTGTCGAGCAGCAGCGACGTGATGGCCGACTCCCGGCTCGACTTCGGCGCCATGGAGAAGCAGGCGCGTGGCATCCGCCGTCGCCGCCGGATCGGCACCGGGGTGGCCGCGGCCGCCGTACTCGCCGTGATCGCGGTGCCGACCACCCTGGCGCTCAACCAGGGCGATGACCGCGGCTCCGAGCCGGGCCCGGCCGACGGCACCTCCCAGGTGCCCGACGCGTCGGAGTCACCCGACAAGGGCTCGGGCAAGGGTTCCGACAAGGGCGGCGCACAACTGGCTGACGACAAGGCCGCGGCCACCCAGGCCCTGGAGGACCTGCCCGCGGGCGATGCTCCCGGCGTCGACTACGTCTACGAGAACACGGTGCACGTCGCCGACGGCAGCACGCTCCCCCTTCCGCAGACCCAAGCCAGCATCATCACTGCGGCTGGGTACCACGGCGGTTGGCTGGTGGGCACCGCCGACAACGAGGGCATCAACGGCGACGTGACCCTGCGCCAGTTCGACGCGCAGGGCACCGAGGTCAGCGCCACCGAGGCTGCCGGATCACTCGTGGTCAGCAACGACGGCACCCAGCTCGCGTGGTGGACGTGGAACCAGAAGGACAAGGTCGGCGAGCTGCACTCGGCCGGCGCCAGCGGCATGGGTGAGGGCGACGGCGCCGTCCAGGAGACCGGCAAGGCGTCGTACGTCCTCCCGGTCGGGTACGTCGGCGTCGGTGAGCTGGTCTTCCAACCGACCGTCGAGGGGGTCGGCCCGACGGTGAAGGTGGCCGACTTCACCGACAACGTGCGTGACATCGACACGTTGGGCTCCGCGTCCGGCACCGACCAGATCAACAACCGCATCGCCGGGCAGGCCCCCGGCGACGGCCTGACCGGCCGGGTCGTCGACGGCACCACCGGGGAGGAGATCTGGCACAAGGACGGGTGGCGCCTGGGTCGGTTCAGCCCCGACGGCACCCACCTGATCGCCTACGAGTCCAACTCCCCGGACCCGCAGCCGATCGCGATTCTCGACGCCGCCACCGGGGAGGTGGTCACCCAGATCAACCTGCACGACGAGCACGGCCTCGGCTACGGCGACGTGGTCTGGGAGGACGACGACTCGCTGCTGGTAAATGCCTACGTGTTCGCCGGTACCGATGCCGAGCCGCACCCCGGAGCGCTGCTGCGCCTGGGTCTGGACGGCGACCTCGAGCGGGCCACCGACGTCGACCCCGGCACCGACTTCTGGTTCTTCCTGCCCCGTTCGTGACCGACGGCATGGGCCCACCTGAGAAGGTGTGCCCATGCGCCGTGCTCTGCTGGCCGCCCTCGCGGTCTACCTGGGAGCTGCGGCGTACCTGGTGCTCTGGCCTCAGCCGGACGCCCCGGCCGACGCGATCGCGCGGATCGTCGACGAGCTCCAGGCGCGCGACATCACGTCGATCACGGCGTCGATGGTCGAGTTCATCCTGAACGTCGTGCTCTTCGTGCCGCTCACCCTGCTCGGCATGCTCATCTGGCGACGAACCTCCGCGCTGCTCTGGATCGTCGTGGGAGTTGGCGTGAGCGTGTTGATCGAGGTCGTGCAGACGGTCGCGTTGCCCGACCGCGACGGCACCTCGACCGACCTCGTCGCCAACACGATCGGTGCGCTGGCGGGCGTGGCCGTGGGCGTGGTGCTCCGATGGATCGCGGTCAGGTTGCGGCGTGGTCGCCGTACCGCCACAGCCACCACAGGCCGATGACCGGCAGCACGAGTGGCACGAAGCCGTAGCCGATGCCGAAGTCGGACCATACGGTCGCGTCCGGGAAGAGGTCGGGGTCGGCGACGCTGAGCGCGCCCACGCCGAGCACTCCGGCCAGCTCGATCGAGCACGCGGTCACGGCCACGTGCGTGGCGCGCGGCCCCCGGTAGCGCAGCGCCACCGTGGCCACGACGTAGATCAGCGCGGCCAGGGCCGAGAGCAGGTAGGCGACCGGCGCCTCGTCGAACTTCGTGGCGAGCTGTACGGCGGAGCGCGCGCCGGCGGCGACGGCGAACACCGCGTAGACCGCGACCAACAGTTGCCGCCCGGGCGACCTCACCATGTCTGCTGCAGCCTGATGACCAGCACCATCGACGTCACCGCGGCGACGGCGATCACATAGAGGTGGGGCGGCTCGACCGGCGCACCGGAGGGGTCGGGCTGCCGATTGAGCAACAGCACCGGGACGCCGAGGGCGGCGACTCCGTAGCCCACCGAGATCCACAGCTCGTCGGGATCATGCCCACGCAGCAACGCGATTGCGGCGAAGAGCACCACGATCGCGATCGCGCCCTGGGCGATCTTCATGCCGAGTCGGGCGATCGGCTCGAGGGGTGCCATCGTCGGCGATGCGGCCGCGCCGACGGCGAGTGCTGCGATCACCAGCAGGTAGACCGCGACGACGGAAGTGAGGAGCCAGGACACGGGCTGAGCGTATCGGTGCCGGGCGGGAATCGTCGGCCCGGTGCGCGCGTTGGCAAGGGACATGAACACCGCGGTGAGACAAGGTGACCTGTCCGACCTGTTGCGCAACCGGCGAAGCACCCGCGTCTACGACCCCGGCCACGTGCTCGCCGACGAGGACCTGGCCAGGCTGATGCGAGCCGCCCAGTGGTCCCCGAGTGCCGGCAACAGCCAACCGTGGGCGTTCCTGGTCGGGCGACGTGGCGACGAGACGCACCGACGGTTCCTGCCGCACCTCTCGGCCGGCAACACCTCGTGGGTGCCGCACGCGAGCGCCGTGCTCGTCTCTGCCCATCAGGCGGCATCGGGTCCCGAGGACGATGCGTTGACCTTCTCCGACTACGCGATGTACGACCTCGGCCAGTCGGTCGCCATGCTCACCGTCGAGGCCGAGCTGCTGGGCCTCACCGTGCACCAGTTCGCCGGCTTCGGCCACGACGCGGTGGCCCGGGAGTTCGGCGTACCCCCGCACTGGCGGGTGACCACGGCCCTCGCGATCGGTGCGTACGGCGACCCGCGGGCCGCCGACCCGGTGCTCGCCGAGCGCGACGAGCGGCCACGGGTCCGCAAGCCGATGGACGACTTCGTCTTCGCCGGGTCGTGGGGCGCGGGCGCGGGGCTGTAGCACTCGGCCTGTAGTTGAATGGCCGGATGCCGAAGACCAAGCGGTTCTGGCCGATCGTCGCGGTCGTCGTCCTCCTCTTCCTCGTCAACCTGCCGATCGGCCACCTCTGGTGGACCAACCACCGGCTCGACACCGACGGACAGGTCACGCAGGCCAGCGTGGACAAGGTCGAGGAGATCGGCAGCGGGGACACCAAGCGCTACTTCGTCACCTTCACGCTGCCCGGGGACGTCGACCCCGAGCGACACGACTACGCGGAGGAGGTGACCCGCGCGACCTGGCAGACCGCGAAGGAGACCGACCGCATCGAGGTGACCTACCTGGTCGGCCACCCGTCGGCGAACCGCGCGGCCGGCAACGTGCCGCCGGGCAACGTGGGCCTGGTCCTGACCCTCCTCGCGGACCTCGCCATCCTCGGGATGTTCGCGCTGATGCTGTGGGTACGCCGCCACGACGTGCTCGAGCTCGTGGCCACCCGTGACGTGGCGCGGTGCAAGCCGGGCGATCTCATCGAGGAGCTCGAGGGCGGCCACGTCTTGGTGCGCGGCGACGTGCTCGAGATCGAGGATGACCACGTGGTGCTGGTCAGTGGGGGCAAGCGGGTGAAGGTGATCCTGGCCGGTTTCGCCAACCCGGTGGGCCATCAGCAGCCCGCCGAGGCCCACGGTCGCAAGGTCCCACCGCGTTAGTCGGGTCGTACGGCGGCCAGCACCGCCGGGTCCGCGCAGGCCTTGGCGAACGCGTTGATCCGGGCCCTGATCTCGCGGCCGAGCAGCCACTGGCCGATCGGCTCGGCGACGAAGCGCAGCCAGCCGGGCCGGATCGAGTAGGTGTACTTCCAGGTCGCCTCCGTGCCGCCGTCCGCCGACGGCTTGAACCGCCAGCCGCCGCCGAAGTTCGCGAAGAACCACGGGCCCTTCACCATCGTCATGCCGACGCTCGTCGGCGGCCGGTAGGAGGAGTACTGGCTGATCATCGTGGGCCCGACCCGCGCCTTCGTGAGCGTCTGCACGCCCTTGTCGGGTGCGGTGGCGCCGTGCAGGAAGTGCTGCTCGCGGATGAACGGGTCCCACGACAGGCGCAGCTTGCCGGTGGTCTGGGAGACCGCGAACGCGGTGTCCGGATCGCAGGGCACGGTCACGCTCGCGGTCACCTGGGGCATGACGCCGAGGCTACCGGGACGACGGAGGGCCGACCCCGCGCGTGGTGCGCGGAGCCGGCCCTCGTCGTACGACGCAGGTCAGGCGTCGACCAGCTCGCGGTCCTCGTCGTCGTCATCGGAGGCGATGCCGGCGTCGGTGCCCTCGGCGAGGTGCGGACGGTGCAGGTTCTCACCCTCGACGTCCACGTTCGGCAGGATCCGGTCGAGCCACTTGGGGAGGTACCAGGCCTTCTCGCCGAGCAGGTACATCACCGCCGGGATCAGCGTCATGCGTACGACGAACGCGTCGAAGATGACCGCGACGGCGAGCGCGAAGCCCATCGACTTGATGATCGGGTCGTCCTGCAGCATGAACGCGGCGAACACGGCGGTCATGATCACCGCGGCCGCGGCCACGACGCGGGCCGAGTTGCGGAAGCCGTCGATGACGGACTCGCGCGGGTCGGCGCCGTGCACGTGGGCCTCACGGATGCGGGTGACCAGGAAGACCTGGTAGTCCATCGCCAGCCCGAAGACCACGCCGATCAGGAAGATCGGCATGAAGCTCACGATCGGCTGGCCCTCCATGAGCCCGAACGCGCCCTCCTGGAAGACCGCGACCGTCGCACCGAGGGTGGCCAGCACCGAGAGCAGGAAGCCCAGGGTGGCGGTGAGCGGCACGAGGATGGAGCGGAAGACCAGCATCAGCAGGATGAACGCGAGACCGATGACCACGGCCAGGTAGACCGGCAGTGCGTCGGCAAGGCGCTCGGACACGTCGGCGGTGATCGCGGTCAGGCCGGTCACGCCGGTCGTCGTACCCGTCTCGGCCTCGATGTCGGACTGCCCGTCGCGCAGGTCGGCGAGCAGGTTCTCGGTGGCGACGTCATCGGGTCCGGAGGCCGGGATGACCATCACCATCGCGCCGGTGCCGGTCTCGTTGACCTGGGCGACCGAGGCGTTGACGACCTCGTCGCCGCCCACCTTCCTGGCCCATTCGGCCACGTCGGCGAACGCCTTCTGGCGACCCTCGGAGGCGACGTCACTCGCGTCGACGACCAGCAGCATCGGCGCCTCACGGCCCGGACCGAAGTTGTCGGTGAGCAGGTCGGAGGCCTTGCGCTGCGTGGTGTCGGTCGAGGAGGTGCTGTCGGTCGGGAACGCGAGGTGCAGGTTCTTCAGCGGGATCGCCAGCGCACCCAGTGCCACGACCACGAGCAGCACCACGGCGACCGGACGCTTGCCGACCAGGCGGGCCCAGCGGACACCGTTGTTGAGGATCTTGCCGTCGGCGTCGCGCGTGGGGTTGTACTTGCGGACCCGGCCACCGAAGGCCTTCGACTTGAGCAGGCCGAGCACGGCCGGCAGCAGGGTCAACGCGACCATCACGGCGATGAAGACGGTGCCGGCCGCGGCCAGACCCATGGCGGTCAGGAACGGGATGCCCACGACGGCGAGGGCGGCGAGCGCGATCAGCACGGTCAGGCCGGCGAACACGACGGCCGAGCCGGCAGTGCCCACCGAGACGCCGACCGCTTCCTCACGGTCTTCGGTGTGGTGCAGCTCGGTTCGATAGCGGGCCAGGATGAACAGGGCGTAGTCGATGCCGACGGCGAGGCCGATCATCGTGGCCAGCATCGGGGTCGAGGAGCCGATGTCCATGAACGCGGTCATCGCGGTGATGCCGGTCATCCCCAGGCCGACACCGAGGACGGCGGTGATGATCGGGAGGCCGGCGCCCACGAGGGAGCCGAAGGTCAGGATCAGCACGAGCAGGGCCAGGCCGATGCCGATCAGCTCGGAGGCGCCGCCGGGCGGGGCCATCGAGCTCATGCCGGCGCCGTTGGCCTCGACGGTCAGGCCGGAGTCACGGGCCTTGTCCATCGAGTCCTTGACCGCGTCCTGGGAGTCGACCTTGACGTCCATCGGGGTCTCGACGTCGAAGTCGAAGGTGATCACGCCGACGCGTCCGTCCTCGCTGGTCGGCAGCATCGTGGCCATGCCCTCGATCTGGGCGTCGGTGCTCTTGACGGCCTCCGCCTTCGTCGCGCCACCCTCGACGGCGGCGTCGATCATCTGCTGCCGCTGGCCGGCCATCGCGGCGACCGGGTTCACCGGCGCGGTGGGGCTCTTCGCGTCGGGCATCTGCGGGTTGTCGGCGAGGTCGGCGACCAGTGCGTCGACCGCGTCGGCGTACTTCTTCTCCTCGAGGGTGTGGCCCTCGGGCGCGGCGACCACGACGTTGACGCTGGCCTGGTCGAACGCGTCGACCGCGTCGGGGAACAGCTTCTTCTGGAGGTCGGCGGCCTTCTCCGAGGGGATGCCCGGGATGGAGAAGGCGTCGGTCATGGGCTTGGACATGGTGGCGGCGAAACCAGCCACGCCCACCATGGCGATCAGCCAGGCGGCGAGGAAGATCGGCCACCGCCGGTAGGCGGTCTTGCCGAGTCGATAGAGCAGCGTTGCCATGGGTGGTGGCTCCTGTGGTCGGTGTTTCGGGACGAGATTGGGAAGAGAGTCTCTGCTCAGGCGAGCAGGGCGCGCAGCGTGGAGAGGGCTTCCACGAACGCGACGTCGAGGGCGAGCCCGTCGGCGTCGTTGGCGAGTACGTCGTTGAGCGCCACGCCGTAGAGGCACGCGACCATCGAGATCAGCAGGTGGGCGCGACGGGTGCCGAAGTCCTCACCCTCACGTTGGACGATCAGGGCGGCGAACTTGTCGGCCATGCCCTCGAAGCGCTCGTGGGCCGCGGCCATCAGGCGGGGGTTGGCCTTCACCACGCGGCGGGCCACCTCGGCCTCGTCGCGGGTGAACTCCTTGGTGCTGACCATGTGCACGAGGATCGAGCACAGGTCATCGACCAGGTTGCCTCCGGGGCCACCCTCGGTGAACTCTTCGAGAAGGTCCTCGGGGAGGGCCGGCATGTTGCCCAGGACGGCGTCGATCTTGCCCGGGAAGTAGTTGAACAGGGTGCGGCGGGAGACGCCCGCGGCCTCGGCCAGCTCGTCCATCGTGAAGCCGTCGAAGCCGTGCGCGTCGGTGAGCTGCTGCGCGCAGACGGTGATCCGGTGACCGGTGGTCACCTTGCGTGGGGAAGTTGCACTTTCGTTCACAGAGTGCAGTTTTGCACTTTCCTGGACAGAGTGCAATTCCGGCGCGTGTGACCCTCCGCACCCGAGCCGACTTGCTGGTAACCCGCGCCCGGGTGGAGGGTTGCCACATGGCAGCCACCGCGTCGTCGTACTCGATCACCATGCGCCTTCACACGGCCCCCGACCATGGCGTGGTGGGCACCGTCGCCACCGAGCTGGCGAAGGCCGGTGGCATCGTCACCGCCATCGACGTCGCGGAGTCCAGCCACGACCGCCTCGTGGTCGACGTGACCTGCTCCGCCGCCGACGAGGCGCACTCCCTCGAGCTCGTCGCGGTGGTCAAGGCGATCGCCGGCGTCGAGGTGCACAAGGTCTCCGACCGCACCTTCCTGATCCACCTCGGCGGCAAGATAGAGGTCACCTCCAAGGTGCCGCTCAAGACCCGCGACGACCTGTCGATGGCCTACACGCCCGGCGTCGGCCGCGTCTCCATGGCGATCGCGGAGAACCCCGAGGACGTGTCGCGCCTGACCATCAAGGGCAACTCGGTCGCCGTGGTCACCGACGGCTCCGCGGTGCTGGGCCTGGGCAACATCGGCCCCGGAGCGGCGCTGCCGGTGATGGAGGGCAAGGCGGCGCTGTTCAAGAAGTTCGCCAACATCGACGCCTGGCCGATCTGCCTCGCCAGCCAGGACGTCGACGAGATCGTCAAGGCCGTCGAGATGATCGCCCCCGGGTTCGGCGGCATCAACCTCGAGGACATCGCGGCACCCCGCTGCTTCGAGATCGAGGCCCGGCTGCGCGAGTCGCTCGACATCCCGGTCTTCCACGACGACCAGCACGGTACGGCGATCGTCGTGCTCGCGGCCCTCATGAATGCGCTGCGCGTGGTGGAGAAGAACCTGGCCGACGTACGCATCGTGGTGGCCGGCGGAGGAGCGGCCGGCTCCGCGATCGTCTCGCTCCTGCTGGCCGGCGGCGCGGTCGACGTGAGCGTGTGGGACCGCGAGGGCGTGCTCTGTCGCGACGACACGGCCCTCTCCCCGGCCAAGGCAGACCTGGCGGCACGCACGAACCCCAACCTGCGGCGCGGCGACCTCCAGGCCGCGCTCGACGGCGCCGACGTGTTCATCGGGGTCTCGGGACCGGGCGTGTTGCAGCCCGAGTGGATCAAGACCATGAACGACGGCTCCATCGTGTTCGCGCTGGCCAACCCCGACCCGGAGGTCGACCCGGCCGAGGCCGCGAAGTACGCCGCCGTGGTGGCCTCGGGCCGCTCCGACTACCCGAACCAGATCAACAACGTGCTGGCCTTCCCCGGCGTCTTCCGCGGACTGCTCGACGCACGGGCCAGCGAGGTCACCATCGACATGCTGCTGCGCGCCGCCGAGGCGATCGCCCACGTGGTCAAGGACGACGAGCTGCACCCGTCGTTCATCATCCCGAGCGTGTTCCACCCCGACGTGCCCAAGGCCGTCGCCGCCGCGATCAGCGGCAAGCCGATGGCCTGACCGCACGCCCTACACTCGCCCCATGGCCGGGTCCGAGACACGCATGCTGCTGTTGGGGGCAGTGGCGATGTTCGAGCCGATCAACGGCTACCAGATCCGCCGCGAGCTGGTCTCGTGGGAGATCGACAAGTGGGCCCACGTCAACCCGGGCTCGATCTACAACGGCCTGACCACGCTGACCCGGCAGGGCCACCTGAAGCGCCACGACCTCCGCGACGGCACGCGTGAGGTGGCGGTCTACGAGATGACCACCAAGGGTCGCGCCGAGCTGCTGCAGCTGCAGATCAGGGCGCTGGAGGAGGTCGACCCCTACGACCGGGTCGCCTTCCACACCGCCTTCTCGATGCTGCCGCTGCTCGACCGTGCGCAGGTCGTGCACAGCCTGGGCCGCCGCAAGCGCGTGCTGCAGGAGACCCTCGACGGCTTCCCGTCGCCGCGGCACGTCGGACCGGAGTACGGCCCACCGCATGCGTTCCGCTCGATGCTCCTGTGGCGCGACTCGGTGGCGACCGAGCTGGCCTGGCTCACCTCGACGCTGCGCGACATCGAGTCCGGCGCCCTCAAGTTCGAGCAGGGTGACGACTGGGGCTGGGAGCCGCCGTCCGACGATCCGGGCTGGCAGATGAACGTCGACCGGGAGAAATATCGCGCGCTTCTCGGGCGCTGACCTGACGCGCTCCTCACCACGCGTCGCGTGGCTTGTACCGGCCTCAACAGGGTAACTTTCGCCGTTCCTCTCACGCGGGCATCGCCGCAGTCCTACCATCGGTCATGCTCCTGACCGTGGAGCGGGTGGCCCACCTCCGCCACGTCTCCCTGTTCTCCGCCACACCGGATCGCGTGCTCGCCGGTGTGGCTTCGGTGCTCGATGAGGTGGAGTTCCTCCCCGGCGAGGTGCTGATCCGGGTCGGAGACATCGAGGACTGGCTCTTCGTCATCGTGAACGGCAACGTCGACGTGGTTCGCCCCGACCGCCGGGTGGAGCTCGGGCCCGGATCGGTGGTCGGCGAGCTGGCGGTGCTCGATCCCCGACCCCGTTCCGCGACGGTCACCGCCCTCACGCCGGTGCTCGCCTTCCGGCTCAGCAAGCCTGCCTTCGACGAGGCGGTTCGGACCCGACCCGAGGTGGCCCTTGGCGTGATCGCGGAACTGGTGGGTCGCCTGCGCGAGAACCACCAGGGCTCGCCCGGCTGATGAGGACCCGGCTGGCCCTGCTGACGGGTCAGACCACCGCGCTCGGCGCGATGGTGGCATTCCTCGTGGTGCCGGCCAGTGCCCTGTTCCTGGCTCGGTACGGCGCGGACGCGCTGCCGTTCGCCTATCTCGCGGTCGCGGCCGCCGGGGTTGCGGTGTCGATGGCGATGCGGCGCGCCCAGAACCGGCTCAGCCTGGCCTCGCTCGCCGTGACCGTCCTGGCGACGTACGTCGTGATGGTCACCGCAGCCTGGACCGTGCTCGGGATGTCGGAGGGACTGTGGGTCACCTTCCCCCTGCTCGTGCTCTTTCCACTGATCATCCCGCTGGGCTTCATGCTGGTCGGCGCCCAGTCCGGTCGACTGCTCGACGTACGCCAGATGAAGGCGCACTTGCCGAGGGTGATGGGCGGGTTCTCGCTCGGCTTCGGCATCGGAGGGCTGGCGGCAGCAGCACTGGTCGAACCGCTCGGCGGGCCGGTGCCCCTGCTCGGCATCGATGCCGTCGTCGGGGTGTGCCTGCTCGGCCTGGTGGTCGAGACCGCGCGTCGCTTCCCCGCGGAGCTGCGAGCCACACCGGACCCGCTGCCCGGTGCGGCCACCGGCCGGCCGGCGCTCCGGGCACTGCTGGGGAACCGCCTGGTGCTAGTGGTGTTCGGCTACCAAGTGCTGTCCGCGGCGGTCACCCAGCTGCTCGACTACCTGGTCTGGGAGCGGGCCGCCGCGCGATTCCCGGACCCGTCCGACCTGGCGCGCTTCCAGGGCGTGTTCGGGGCAATCATCAACTTCGCGGCGGTCCTCTTCGTGGCGCTGCTCGCGGGACGGCTGCTCACCCGATGGGGAGTCGCCCTGGGCCTGGCCGCCAACCCCGGCGCCGTGGTCGTCCTGGTGGCCGCCGGCACCGTGCTGGGCCTCGGGTCCGGCACGGGGTCCACCCTGTTCTTCGTCGTGGTCTGTGCCCAGCAGGTGGCCGACATCGCGCTCACCGACGGGATGACCCGCACCTCGATCAACGCGACGTACCAGGCCATGCCGATGGCCGAGCGACTCCGTGCCCAGACCGGCATTGAGGCGGCCGGCGTACCCGTGGCCCTGGGCCTGGTGGGGGGATTCCTCCTCCTGAACCGGGCACTGGGGTTCGACATCCTGGTGGTCGAGGTCGTGGCCCTGATGATGTCGCTGGCCTGGTTGGGCCTGGCGGTCTGGGCCCATCGGCAGTACGGCGCCGGGCTGCGCCGGCTGCTCGCGCGGCCCCCGTGGGTGCCGGTGCCGTTGCGGATCCGCGACGCGGCCCAGCAGGCCGCCGTGGACCGGCTGCTCGCCAGCAATGACCCACGCGACGTCGAGGTCGGGCTGACCGCGCTGAGCGACACGCGTGGGGAGTGGGGGATGACCCAGGTCGAGATGCCGGCCGGGCCGGCGCACGACGTGCACGGGGCCCTGGTCGTCGAGGCGGAGCGGGTGGCGATGCTGCTCGAGGTGTTGGGCACCCTCGACGATTCCCGCGGGACGGCTCCTCTGCGCAGCGCCCTGCGCGACGAGATCGCCGGATCGGCCCGACAGGCCACGGACCTGCTTGCCCTCGCGCACGGGCACGAGGAAGTGGTCCGGGCCGTGTCGGCGCTGGCCTCACCTGTCGAGCACGTGCGTGGTCTGGCCCTGGAGATGCTCGAGGTCACCTGTGGTCGCGGTGTCGCCCCTCTGGCACTCGCGCTCGTGGATCCGACGCTCGACGACCTGGCGCGTCGTCGAGCGCTGGAAGGGCACGGCCCGGGATCGTGCCGCTCGGCGGCCGAGCATGTCCGCGACCTCGTGACCGATCCGGACGGCACCTGGGACGAGCCCTGGCTTCGAGCCTGCGGCCTCTACGCCGCGCCGGGCGTGCTCGGTGCCGACGCTGCCGAGTTGGCGCAACCGTGGGTCGACGATCCGGATCCGACGATCGCCGAGACCGCACGCTGGGTGCACCTGACGCCGATTTAATGGCAGGTGGTCCGGTCGTCGACGTGCCACGCTTGGTGCATGGCCACCGATCTCTCCCTGCCGCAACACCTCGAAGGGCTGCGCACTGCACTGGTGTCCTTCGTGCGGTACGCCGATCGCGCCGGCCTGCGTGCCGCCGTACCCACCACGCCCGACTGGACCGTCCGACGCCTGGTCGCGCACCAGGGCATGGTGCACCGCTGGGCGGCCGCGATCCTGAGGGGCGAGCCGGCCGATCCCGACCGCTACCAGCGAGAGGGTCAGTCAGCTCCCGACCCGCTCGAGTGGCTGCGTGACGGGGCGATCGAGCTGGCCCAGGCGATCACCGAGGCGCCCGACGACCTCGAGGCGCTGGTCTTCCTCAACGACGCGCCCCCGGCCCGGCGGTTCTGGGCCCGGCGCCAGTGCCACGAGACGACGATGCATGCGGTCGACGCGCTCTCCGCGGCGCTCGGCCGCCAGCCCAGGGCCGCCGACACCTGGATCACCGACGAGGTCGCACTCGACGGCATCGACGAGCTGCTGACCGGTTTCCTGACCCGCACGACGTCCCGGCTGCGCAGTGACGAGCCGCTGACGATCGTCGTACGCCCCGAGGGCAGCGCGGTGGGCTGGCAGGTCGCGGTCAGCGCCGACCCCGCCGTGACCACGCGTACGCCGGACGCGGACGGCGACGTGGTCCTCGCCGGGTCGCCGGTGGCGCTCTACCTGACGCTGTGGAACCGCTCCGACGAGATCACCGCCCTCGAGTCCTTCGCCGACATGTGGCGCGACGGGGCACAGATCAGCTGGTGAACCGATGAGTTTGTCGGTGGCAGGTGGTCTGATTCGCGGTGGGGCGA
Source organism: Nocardioides sp. Root151 (assembly GCF_001427925.1). Classification (NCBI taxonomy): domain Bacteria; kingdom Bacillati; phylum Actinomycetota; class Actinomycetes; order Propionibacteriales; family Nocardioidaceae; genus Nocardioides; species Nocardioides sp. Root151. Next base: position 1,639,500 of record NZ_LMGG01000001.1, on the reverse strand, counting down.
GCTCGGCGCGCCCGGCGCCCACGAAAGCAACTTGACGACGGGGTGTTCAATCTTGAACACTGTCGCTGTTCAAACTTGAACACAGCGTTTGAACCTGGATCTAGGGAGCATCGGATGATTCATGCACGGGGACTCGTGCAGACCTTCATGACGGGTCAGGGCAAGAAGAAGACGGAGGTCCATGCGGTCGACGGCGTGGACATCGACGTGGCCGAGGGCGAGGTCGTCGGTTTCCTCGGCCCCAACGGCGCGGGCAAGACCACCACGCTGCGCATGCTGACCACGCTGCTCAAGCCGACCGCGGGCACTGCCACAGTGGCCGGCTACGACGTGGTCACCCAGTCCCAGGACGTACGCCGCAGCATCGGCTACGTCTCGCAGGCGGGTTCCACGTTCTCCAGTGCGATCGCCGGCGACGAGGTGATGGACCACGGCATGCTCTACGGCATGTCGCGGCGCGACGCCGAGCGCAAGGGCAAGGAGCTCTTCGAGCAGCTCGACCTGCCGGGCCTGTGGCGCCGCATGCCCAAGAACATGTCGGGTGGCCAGAAGCGCCGTCTCGACATCGCGATGGGCCTGATCCACGAGCCGAACCTGGTCTTCCTCGACGAGCCGACCACCGGCCTCGACCCGCAGGCGCGGGCGAACCTTTGGGAGCACATCGCCGGGCTGCGGGCCAAGCAGGGAGTCACGGTCTTCCTCACGACGCACTACCTCGACGAGGCCGACCACCTGGCCGACCGGATCGTCATCATCGACAAGGGCCGCATCGTGGCCAGTGACACCTCCGACAACCTCAAGGCGCAGGTCTCCGGTGACCTGGTCGACCTCGAGGTGGCCGGCGACGAGCAGATCGCCGTCGCGCGCGACAAGCTCGGCTCGATCGCCCAGGGTGTCGAGGTCGAGGGACGACACGTCCGCGGACGCGTCGAGCGCGCCGGCCGGGTCGTGCCCGGCCTGCTGCGCGACCTCGACTCCGGCGGTGTCGCCCTCGACTCCATCGAGGTGCACCGTCCGACGCTCGACGACGTGTTCCTCACCCTGACCGGCCGTTCGCTGCGTGACGCCGATGCCGCATCCGATGCCGCCGGCGCCGCCGACGGCGAGTCCACCGACGAGCTCGAAGGAGCAACCCGATGACCCCGTTGTTCTGGCGTGAGTCGTTCATCGTCTTCCGCCGCCAGATCCGCATGAACCTGCGCAACCCCGCGTGGGTGCTGATCGGCGTGCTCCAGCCGGTGCTCTACCTCGTGCTGTTCGGCCCGTTGCTCAAGCCGCTGGTCGCGCAGTTCGACCTGCCCACCGACAATCCCTACACGTTCCTGGTGCCCGGCCTGCTGGTGCAGCTGGGCATGTTCGGGGCGTTCTTCGCCGGCTTCGGCCTGATCGCCGAGTGGCGTGAGGGCGTCGTCGAGGCGGAGCGCGTCACCCCGGCCAGCCGTACGGCGCTGCTCGTCGGCCGCCTGATGCGTGACCTGCTGCAGCTGCTGGTGCAGGCGCTGATCCTGATCGGCCTCGGCTTCTGGATGGGCATGCGGGCACCGTTCGCCGGAGTGGTCGTGGGCGTCGTGCTCACCCTCTGTGTGGGTGGCGCCTGTGCGGCGGCGTCCAACGCGCTGGCCCTGACCACCAAGAGCGAAGACGTCATGGCGCCGCTGATCAACATGATCATGATGCCGGTGCTGCTGCTCTCCGGAATCATGCTGCCGATGACGCTCGGCCCGTCGTGGCTCGAGCGGATCAGCGACTTCATGCCGTTCCGCTGGATCACCGACGCCGTGCGCGACACGTTCGTCGGCGACCTCGGCACCTCGGCCATGGCCTGGGGTGTGGGCTGGGCGGCGCTGCTGTTCGTGCTCGCGCTCTGGTGGGGCACCAACGTGTTCCGCAAGGAGAACGCCTGACCTGTCGCCAGTTCCGATCGACCCGTCGTGAGCTTTGATCGACCTGTCGCCAGTTCCGCGCTCCCGGGCAGAACTGGCGACAGGTCAGTCAGAACTGGCGACGGGTCGACGAGGCGTGAGGGTTGACAGATCGCACTGTACAAAGCATCCTGTTTTGTAAAGCGACGCCGATCACACGACACATTCGACCACGGCGTCCCTTACGAGGAGGCTCGCCATGGCGATCAGGACAGCAGGAACGGTTCCCGACGGATCCACCGAGGTGTGGCGCGACAAGAAGCGCCACCTCTGGCTGATCGGCCTGGTCGTGCCCTCCCTGGCCCTGGTTGCGATCGGCATCTTCACGCTGACCGAGTTCACCCCGATCCTGTGGCTCGGCCCGATCATCATCCTCGTCGTCGTGCCGGCGATCGACCTGCTCACCGGTCTAGACCGGTCGAACCCGCCGGACGACGTGATCGAGCAGCTCGAGAACGACAAGTACTACCGGTGGATCACCTACCTGTTCCTGCCGATCCAGTACGTCGGCTTCGTCGGCGCGATGATGCTGGTCAGCGGCAGCACGCTCTTCGGACTGCTCGACGACCCGATGACGCTGTGGCAGAAGGTCGGCATCGCGGTCTCCATCGGCTGCATCGGCGGCATCGGCATCAACACCGCCCACGAGCTCGGCCACAAGAAGGAGGCCAACGAGCGTTGGCTCTCCAAGATCGCGCTGGCCCAGGTGGCCTACGGACACTTCTACATCGAGCACAACCGCGGTCACCACGTGCGCGTCGCCACGCCCGAGGACCCCGCCAGCAGCCGGATGGGCGAGACCTTCTACCGGTTCTGGCCGCGCACCGTCGGCGGCTCGCTGAAGAGCGCGTGGAACCTCGAGAAGAGGCGCTACGCCCGCAAGGACAAGCACCCGTTCCGCCTCGGCAACGACGTGCTCAACGCCTGGCTGATGACCGCCGTCCTGTGGGGTGGCCTGACCATCTGGCTCGGCTGGGAGATCCTGCCGTTCCTGGTGCTGCAGGCCGTCGTCGGCTTCAGCCTTCTCGAGGTCGTCAACTACATGGAGCACTACGGCATGCTGCGCCAGAGGGTCGGCAAGCCCGGCAAGGAGCGCTATGAGCGGGTCGCCCCGTCGCACAGCTGGAACTCCAACAACATCGCCACCAACGTGCTGCTCTACCACCTGCAGCGGCACAGCGACCACCACGCGAACCCGACCCGCCGCTACCAGACGCTGCGTGACTTCGAGGAGTCCCCGGTGCTTCCGACCGGGTACGCCGGCATGATCGTGCTCGCGCTCCTCCCGCCGGTCTGGCGACGAGTGATGGACCCCCGCGTCATCGCCCACTTCGACGGCGACCTGACGCTGGCCAACCTCCAGCCCGGCAAGCGCGAGAAGATCCTGGCCCGGTACGGCGTCGCGATCGACGCCGCGAAGGCCGACCGCCAGGCCCGTGACGACGAGGCCGCTGCCCTCCAGGTGCTCCTGGCCGAGGAGGTCCTGGCCGCGCGGTGCCCCGGTTGTGACTACGTCTACGACGTCGACGCCGGTGACGAGCACGAGGGCTTCGCCGCCGGTACGGCGTGGGCCGACATCCCCGACGACTGGTGCTGCCCCGACTGCGGGGTGCGCGAGAAGATCGACTTCGTCCCGATCGACAAGCCGGCCGTCTGATGCGCATCGAGGTGGACCGCGACAAGTGCGAGGGTCTCGGCATGTGCGAGGCGATGGCGCACGAGTTCTTCGAGGTCGATGACGACGACGTCATGCACGTGCTCGACGAGAACCCGGGGGAGGAGCACCGCAAGGAGCTCACCGCGGCGGTGAACTCGTGCCCGGTGCTGGCCCTGACGCTGGCCGGTTGACCACGCTTACCTACGATGGACGCATGGCGTCCGTCACCGACCTCGACGACGAGCCGGTCACCACGCGCGACCGGATCGTCGACAAGGCTGCCGAGCTCACCACGCAGCACGGGTGGGCCTGGGTGACCATGTCGAAGCTCGCCGACGCGGCCGGGGTCAGCAGGCAGACGGTCTACAACGAGATCGGCACCAAGCCGGCCCTCGCCGAGGCGATGATCCTGGGCGAGCTGGCCCGGTTCCTCGACCTGGTCAACCGGGCGTTCGACGAGAACCCGACGGACCTCGTGGCGGCGATCCGGGGTGCGTCGCAGGCAGTGCTCGAGTTCGCCGAGGGAAACCCCCTGCTCCATGCGGTCGTCTCCGCCACCCATGGCGCCGACACCGAGCTGCTGCCGCTGCTGACCACGCACTCGCAGTCTCTGCTCGGGGTGGCCAAGCTGGTGGTGCACGAGCGCGTCGAACCCTTCGAGATTGCCATCTCGCCGGCCAGGCTCGAGGCGGCCATCGACATGGTCGTCCGCGTGGTCCTCAGCCACGTGATGCAACCCTCGGCCACACCCGCGGAGACCGCCGACGACGTGTCGTGGATCGCCGAGCGCGTGCTGCGCCCCTGACCTCCGCCACGTCGTCGCAAAGTGGTCGGTGCCGACCCCTGTTCCGGGCCGGTCCGCGGGTCTACGCTGAGTCCACCGTGGTGCGTATGACGAAATCAAGGTGCACGATGCGCAACAAGTTGGACGTGGGGGGAAAGACTCGGAACCAGACGATGCGTCGTCTGCTCGAGCAAGCGAGGTACGAGGTCCTGCCGACCGAATCGACCGAGCAGAAGGTCGTCGAGAACGTTCCACTCGACCGGATGATCACCGTGACCGCATCGCCGAGCAAGGGCCTGGGCGCGACCTTCGACCTGGCGGAGCGGCTGACCGGCCATGGGTACGCCGTCGTACCCCACCTGGCAGCGCGCATGGTCAGCGGCCGCGGTGAGCTCGCGGAGATCTGCGACCGGCTGACCTCCGGCGGCATCACCCGTGTCTTCGTCCCTGGTGGTGACGCCGAGCCGGCCGGCGACTACCCCGATGCCCTGTCGCTGCTGGAGGACCTCGTCGCGTTGGGGCGGCCGTTCGCCCACGTCGGGATCACCGGCTACCCCGAGTCGCACCCGCAGATCAGTGACGACATGACCGTGCAGGCCATGTGGGACAAGCGCCGGCACGCCACGCACATCGTCAGCAACCTCACCTTTGATCCGGCCGTCATCAAGGTGTGGCTCGAACGCATGCGGAAGCGCGGCATCACCATGCCGTTGCTGCTCGGGATGCCCGGACCCGTCGACCGCACCAAGCTGCTGGGCATGGCGACCCGCATCGGGGTCGGTGAGTCGACCCGGTTCCTGGCCAAGCACAAGGGCACGTTCGCTCGTCTGGCCGCCCCCGGCGGGTTCACCGGCGAGCGGTTCCTGGCCAGGTGCGCCCCGGCGCTGGGCGCCCCCACCGCGTTCGTCGAAGGGCTGCACGTCTTCACGTTCAACCAGATCGCGGAGACCGAGGCGTGGCGCACCGACCTGTTGCAGCGCCTCTAGCTGCCGCTACCGAGCAGCGCGGCAAGTGCGCCTTCGAGGCCGGACAGGCCGGTGGGTACGACGGTCAGTGGCAGCCCGATCCTGGCGGCGGCCTCGGCGGCGAGCGCGTACAGCTCGTCATCAGGCTCCTGGGCGAGCCAGACGACGCGGGTGTAGCTGCCGAAGTAGTCGTCGCGCAGCTCGGGGTGGCGATCGAGGCCGAGCTCTCGCACGACGCTGCGCTCGAACGATCGCACGAGGAAGTCGGTCAGCACGTAGGTGCCGGGCTGCTCGGAGAAGAACTCCTCGATCCTCGAGGCTCCCCCGAAGACGTCGTAGCAGTGCAGTCCCGGCAGCCGCTCGAGCCCGAGCTCGGCACACACCTCGTCGAGGGCGCCGTACGTGCCGCAGTCGGCGTACCCCACTGCCACGCGGGCGCCGCGGGCCCGCAGCTCAAGGGCCAGGGTGCGCACCTGGTCGGCGATGAGGTGCGGCTGGTTGTGCAGGAGCGGCGGAAGCGGGTGTATGTCGAGGGGCCATCCTCGACGGTCGGCGATCTGCGCGGCCGGCTGGGCGAGGGCGCCGCACGCGATCAGGACCGTGCGTCCGTCAGGAGCCCTTGGCGAAGCCGAGGTGCTCGACGAAGCGGTCGTTGAAGTCGGGGCGGTCGGAGAGCTCGACATAGGTCACCTCCTCCACCAGGGTCAGGGCGCCGGCCCGCTCCGGCAGGGAGAGCAGCGCCATCTTGGCGCCCTCGCCGGCGACATTGCCCGCCGAGACGATCCGCAGCAGCGGCAACGAGGGCACGAGGCCGATGCGTACGGCGGCCGCGGGGGAGAGGTAGCTGCCGAACGAGCCCGCGAGCAGGACCTGTTGTACGTCGCGGTGCTCGAGACCGAGCTCGTCGAGCAGGAGCGACCACCCCGTGGAGATCGCGGCCTTGGCGAACTGCAGCTCGCGGACGTCGCGCTGGGAGAGCACGACGCAGTCGGCCGGGTCGGCGTCGGGCGTGGGCCGGTGCAGCACGAACACGCGTTCTTCGCCGATGCGGGTCAACCGGTCGACCAGGCCCGGAGCGACGTCGGCCGCGGCCTCGTCGGGAATGAAGCGGCCGGAGTCGTCGAGGAGCCCGACCCGCACCAGCTCGGCCACCGCATCGACGAGGCCGGACCCGCAGAGACCGCGGGGGGCCACGTCGCCGATGACCTGCAGCTCGACCGGGTCGGTCGCCCCTGCCTCGGGGTGCAGCCTCACCACCTCGATGGCGCCGTCGGCGGCGCGCATGCCGCAGCGGATGGCGCCGCCCTCGAATGCCGGCCCCGCCGGGGCCGCGGTGGCCACGATCGTGTCGCCGTCGCTCAGCACGATCTCGCAGTTGGTGCCGACGTCGATGAAGAGGCGGGTCCGCTTGTCACGATCCATGCCGGTGGCGAGCATGCCGGAGACGATGTCGCCCCCGACGTACGCCCCGAGCGCGGGGAACATGACGGCTCGGGCCCGCGGATGCAGCGAGAGGCCGAGCTCTGCCGCCAGCACGGTGGGTGGCAGTGCCGTGGTCATCACGAAGGGAGCGACGCCGATGGGCTCGGGGTCGATCCCGAGTGCCAGGGCGACCATCGTGGCGTTGCCGGCCACGGCGACCTCGTAGACCGACTCCGCGGCCACCCCACCCTCGCGGCAGACCTGCTCGGCGAGCTCGGCCAGGGTGGCTCCGGCGGCGTCCTGCAACCGGGCCAGCGCACGGTCGTCCATCATCGTGGCGCTGATCCTGCTGATCACGTCGCCGCCGAAGGGCTGCTGCTTGTTGAGCATGGAGGCCACGGCGACGGGGGTGCCGGTGGTCAGGTCGAGAAGCGTGGCGACCACCGTGGTCGTGCCGAGGTCGAACGCGATCGCGTGACGTTGCCCGGTGGTGTCGCCGGGCTCGACCTCGACGAGCGCCTCGTCGACGATCACCGCGGTCACCTTGAAGTCGGCGGCGCGGAGCACGCCGGGCAGTCGGCGCAGCACGTGCAGGTCGGGGGACGGCACCAGGTCGGTGATCGCGTCGAGCAGCCGCACGATGTCGCTGCGCTGGTCGGCGAGGGTCGGCTCCTCGAGCTCGACGTACCGCTTCTGCACGGCCGGTCGGAGGATCACCTGGCGTCCGACGCCGACGGTGGCGGCCTTGGGGCGGGTGGTCAACGGCGGCACGAAGACCTCGAGGTCGCGCGTGGCCGGCACCAGGCAGGCGAGTCGCCATCCCTCGTCGAGCTGATCCGGGGTGAAGGTGCGTACGTCGTGGCGGGTCACCGGCGTGGCACCCTCGACGCGTACTCGGCACTTGTGGCAGGTGCCGTGGCCGCCGCAGGTCGAGTCGACGGCGATCCCGTTCCACGACGCGGAGTCGAAGACACTGACCCCCGGCGGCACCCGGACCGAGCGTTGCGCGGCGGGACTCTCCGGACCGGTGTCGACGGTGAACGAGAGCGTCACCCGACCGAGTCCGTCGTGCGGCGGGGCGTCGGCCCCGGGCGCCTCGAGCAGCCCCTCGCGGTGGATCTCCATGACGGAGACCTCCGGGGGCTCCGCGTCGGGAGGCAGCTCCTGGCCGTCGGGCACGCCCGGATCGAGGGCCACCTCGGACTCACCCTCTGCCCGGATCACGCCGACTCGTCCCTCCTCGCGCGGTGTACGGCGATCCAGGCTGAGCCCCACTCGTCGTGGTCGAGGAGCAGGTCGGCCGCCTTGACGGCGTCGACGATCTGGGGTGCGCGGGCATCCATGATGGCGCTGGTCAACCCGGAGACCATGGCCATCGGCAGGAAGGCAGCACCAAGGGTGTGCCGGTCGGGCATGCCGAACGAGACGTTGGAGGCGCCACACGTCATGTTGACGCCGAAGTCGTGCCGGATCCGGCGCATGGTCTCCAACGTGGTCAAAAGCGTGGAGGTGTCGGCGCCGATCGGCATCGCCAACGGATCGATGACGATGTCGGCGGCGGCGATGCCGTACTCGGTGGTGGCGACCCGGATGATCTTCTCGGTCAGCTCGAGCCGCCTCTCCACCTCCATCGGGATCTCGTGCTCGTCGTTGGGCAAGGCGATGACGGCGGCGTCGTGCTTCTTCACCAGCGGCAGGATCTGCTCGAGACGCTCGTCCTCAGCGGTGACGGAGTTGACCAGCGCCCTGCCGTCGTACGCCGCCAGCCCGGCCTCGAGGGCCTCGACCACACTGGAGTCGATGCAGACCGGCAGGTCGGTGAGGCCCTGCACCATGCGGATCGCCCGCACGAGCAGGTCGGCCTCGTCCGTCAGCGGCACCCCCATGTTGATGTCGAGCACGTCGGCCCCGCCTGCCACCTGGGCGTGGACGTCGCGTTCGATCGCGGACAGGTCGCCGGCCCGCAGCTGCTCCTGGAAGATGCGGCGACCGGTCGGGTTGATCCGTTCCCCGATCAGGCAGAACCGGCGCCCGTGGCCGATCACGACCTCGCGGCTCGCCGACCGCAGGACCGTCTCGAGAGGCTCCGCGGGCGCGCTCATGCGGGGTCCCTGGGCAAACCGCAGCGCAGCGAGGATTTGGCTGGGGTGTTCATGCCGGCACCTTGGCGCGCCGTTCCTTGATCAGTGCCTTCGCCTTCTTCACGCACGCCGACGCGTCGGGAGCGTAGCCGTCGGCGCCCACCGCGTCGGCGTACTCCTGGGTCACCGGCGCGCCGCCGACCATCACGATCACGCTGTCGCGCACGCCGGACTTCTCCAGGGCGTTCATGTTGGCCTTGAACATCGGCATCGTGGTGGTGAGGAACGCGGAGAACCCCACGATGTCGGGCTGATGCTCCTCGATGGCGGCGACGAACTTCTCGGGAGCGACCTGGACACCGAGGTCGATCACCTCGAAGCCGGCCCCCTCGAGCATGATGTTGACGAGGTTCTTGCCGATGTCGTGCACATCGCCCTTGACGGTGCCCATGAGGAACTTGCCGATGGTCTCTGCGCCGGTCTCGGCGAGCAGGGGTCGCAGCACCTCCATGGCCCCGGCCATGGCCCGGCCGGCGATCAGCATCTCGGGGACGAAGAAGTCCCCGCGCTCGAACCGGGCACCGACCTCCTCGAGCGAGGGGATCAGCGCGTCGAAGAGCAGGGTCTGTGGCTCCATCTGGAGCGCGAGGCCCTGATGGGTGAGTTCGAGGACATGCGGGGCGTTGCCGACGAGGGTGTCGTCGTAGAGGCCCTGCAGGATCTCTTCGGGAGTCAGTTCTGGGGAGGTCAGCTTCGGGGAGGTCATGCCACCCCCTCCTTTCGGGTTCGCCGTCGGAGCAGCACGGAGAGCTGGTCCGCCCGGTCGATCAGGGTGCGCCCGACGTCATCGAGCCGGCCTTGCAGCCGTTGGGTGGGGCCCGAGATGCCGAGCGCGGCGATCACCGTGCCGTCGGCGCCACGCACGGGGGCGGCCACGCCGGTGAGACCGATCTCCAGCTCGTCGACCGTGGTCGCGTAGCCGCGCCGACGCGCCTGGTCGAGGTGGCGGCGCAGGCCGTCGACGTCGGCGACGGTGTGCTCCGTGAGCTGGTCGAGGGGGCCGGACGGAAGGTCGAGGACGCCGTGGGTGAAGAGGATCTTGCCCAGAGCCGAGCAGTGCGCCGGCACCTCGACCTCGGTCCAGTCACGGGTGCCGAGCATGTAGGCCGTGTCGACCTGGGCGACCTGGACCACGCGGTCACCGCGCGTCACCGCGAGGTTGACGGTCTCGAGGCTGTCCTTTCCGACCTTCTGCATGGTCGGCCGGGCCAGTCGGACCAGCTCCTCCCAGGGATCGTGCCGGGTGGCGTAGAGCCAGAACAGCGGGCCGGCGACGTAGGAGCCGTCGGCAGTGCGCTCGAGCAGCTCCGTGCGCTGGAGGGCCGTCAGCAGGCGTGAGGTGGTCGACTTCGGGAGGCCGCACTCCTCGAAGAGGTCGACGAAGCTCAGCGGCTCGTCGGCCTTCACCACGGTGCGGATCAACGCGGCCGCACGGTCGAGGGCCTGGGTTCCGGTGACGGGCTCACTGCCGGTGTTGCTCACTTGTGCCTTTCTCGCGGTCGACTGGATCGGTTTCCGAGTGTTCCACATTATGGAACCACTGATCCATATTATGAGGTTAGGATCTCGACAAGGGCAGGTCAAGAGCGACACAGGAGGACGCATGTTCCGGAACCGCATGCCGCGCTACGAAGTGCTGTCGGCCGATGCGATGTCCACCCTCGACGGCGGGTGGCGACGCATCCTCTCCGAGATCGGTGTGGAGTTCATGGACGCGCGGGCACTGGAGCTCTTTCGCGCTGCAGGCCAGAAGGTCGAGGAGAACACCGTCTTCCTCGATCCGGAGTTCGTGTTGGCCCAGGTGGCCAAGGCGCCGGCCGAGTTCGACGTACAGGCCCGCAACCCGGACAACACCGTCCACATCGGTGGCGACGCGATGGCGTTCGCCGCCGTCTACGGCCCGCCCTTCGTCCGTGAGGGAGAGATGCGCCGTGACGCCACGATGGCCGACTTCCGAAACTTCAGCCGGTTGGCGCAGACGTTCCCGGTGCTCGACTCCGCCGGCGGAGTGATCTGCGAACCCAACGACACTCCGCTCGACAGTCGACACCTCGACATGACGCTGGCCCTGCTCACCGAGACCGACAAGGTGTTCATGGGCAACGTCGTCTCGGCGGTCAACGCCCGTGACGTGTTGTCGATGTGCGACATCGTCTTCGGCTCGCGGGAGGCGATCGAGAAGACGCCGGCCACGATCTCGCTGATCAACTGCAACTCGCCACTGCACTGGGACGACCGGATGCTGGAGTCGATGTTCGAGTACGTCGCGGCCGGTCAGCCGGTGATCCTCACGCCCTTCCTGCTGATGGGGGCGATGTCGCCGGTGACGGTGCCCGCGGCGCTGGTGCAGCAGATCGCCGAGGCGCTCTCCGGCATCGCGCTGGCCCAGCTGATCCGGCCGGGGACACCCGTGGTCTTCGGGTCGTTCCTCTCGAACATCGACATGCAGTCCGGCTCACCGACCTTCGGCACGCCGGAGTCCGGGATCGGGCTGCTGTGCACCGGCCAGATCGCCCGCCACTTCGGGCTGCCCTTCCGCACCGGTGGCGGGCTGACCTCCTCCCAGGTCCCCGATGCGCAGTCCGGCTACGAGGCGCTGATGACCATGCTGCCGACCTTCCTGGCCGGGGCGAACTGGGTGATGCACGCGGCCGGCTGGCTGGAGGGTGGCCTGGTCTCGGGGTACGAGAAGTTCATCATCGACACCGAGATCCTGCAGATGCTCGAGGCGGAGTTCACCCCGCTCGAGATCGACGAGGCGTCGCTGGCCTTCGACGCCCACAAGGAGGTCGGCCACGGCGGCCACTTCCTGGGCGCGCAGCACACCATGGAACGCTTCCGCACCTGCTTCTACCGACCGATGCTCTCCTCGTCGGAGAACTTCGAGCGCTGGACTCGAGGCGGCGGACTCGACACCGCGGCGCGTGCGGGAAACATCTACCGCACCAAGCTCGAGGAGTTCGAGCCGCCGGCGCTCGACGACGGCGTACGCCTGGAGCTGGAGGAGTTCGTGACCCGCCGCCGCAAGGAGCTCGGCGACTGACTCTCTGCCACCTCACGATGTTCACTTGAACATGCAGTTCGCGAACGTGCCCGCCCGCTCGCGCTCGGACAACGGCACGTCGGGCTGAACTGTATGTCCAAGTGAACACTTCGCTGGCGAGGGCCGACCAGCAGTGCCCGGGACCAGGGTCAGCGGAAGACGACGGTGCGGGGGCCGTTGAGCAGCACCCGGGACTCGGAGTGCCAACGGACCGCCCGTGAGAGCACCTGGGCCTCCACGTCGCGTCCGGCGGAGACGAGCTGTGCCTGGTTGTGGTTGTGATCGACCCGCATCACGTCCTGTTCGATGATCGGCCCCTCGTCGAGGTCGGCGGTGACGTAGTGGGCGGTGGCGCCGACGAGCTTCACTCCCCGGTCGAAGGCCTGGTGGTAGGGCTTGGCGCCCTTGAAGCTCGGCAGGAACGAGTGGTGGATGTTGATCGCCTTGCCGGACAGCGCACGGCACATCGGATCGGAGAGCACCTGCATGTAGCGCGCCAGTACGACGAGGTGCACCTCTTGCTCGGCGACGAGGCGCAACACCTCCGCCTCGGCCTCGGGCTTGGTCGCGGCAGTCACCGGAATGTGGTGGAAGTCGATGTCGTAGGACCGGACCAGGGCCTCGGCGTCGGGGTGATTGGAGACGACGGCGGGGATCTCGATCTGCAGGGCCCCGGTGGAGGTGCGGAAGAGGAGGTCGTTGAGACAGTGGAGGTGCCGGGAGACCATGATCAAGGTGCGGTACGGCGCAGCGGCGTCCCACATCTCGAAGGTCATCGACAGCTGCGCGGCCACGGTGGCGAAGTCCTCGCGGAGTGTGGCGACGTCGGGGACCGCACCCTCGACCTCGAAGTCGATGCGCATGAAGAATCGATTGGTGAGCCGGTCACCGAACTGCTGGCTCTCGATGATGTTTCCACGGTTGCGCACCAGGAACTCCGACACGGCGTGCACGATGCCGGGGCGGTCGGGACAGACCAGGGTGAGGACGAAGTCACCGGCCGGGTCGCCGGCGTTGGCGGAGTAGCGGAGAACCATGGTGACCCCTGTTCGGTGCAACGACGGACTGTTGCGTAGTTCGCGTCATCAGTCTGCGATACGCAACAGCGGCTGCGCCAGTGCCTGCGCTAATGTCACGGCATGGACAAGCCCCGCACCGTCGACGGAGTCCAGTCCGTCGACCGCGCGTTGAGCATCCTCGAGGGCATTGCCCGCGTCGGGGTGGCCGGAGTCACGGAGATCGCGGGCGAGCTCGGGGTCCACAAGAGCACCGCGTTCCGCCTGGTGGCCACGCTCGAGTCGCACGGGCTCGTGGAACAGACGGCCGAGCGTGGCAAGTACCGCCTCGGCATGGGCATCCTGCGCCTCGCCGGTGCCGCCACGGCCCGGCTCGACGTGGTCCAGGAGGCGCGTCCGGTCTGCCGGAACCTGGCCGCCGAGACCGGGGAGACGGTGAACATCGCGGTGCTCTCCGAGCACTCGGCGCTCTATCTCGACCAGGTTGCGGGGTCCTCGGCGTTGCAGTCACACAACTGGGTCGGCCAGCACATCCCCCTGCATGCGACCAGCAACGGCAAGATCCTGCTCAGCAGTCTCGACCCGGACGAGCTGGACGACTTCCTCGGCGCCCTCCCGGCGTACACCGAGCTGACGATCACCCGGAAGGGCAAGCTGCGCAAGGAGCTCGATCATGTCCGCGAGGTCGGGTATGCCGTGGCGGTCGACGAGCTGGAGGTCGGCCTCACGGCCGTGGCGGCACCGATCCGCAACGCCCACGATGACGTCATCGCCTCGATGAGTGTCTCGGGCCCCACGCTGCGGCTGCGACAGGAGCGCGTGGACGAGGTCGTCGAGCAACTGGTGGCGGCGGCCACCGAGGTGTCGTACCGCTTGGGCTGGGGTCACCGTTAGGGCAAGTTTCGTCGACCCACTTGACGCCGTCCGGTGAGGGGGCAATCCTGCAAAAGGGTGACCTGGTCGTTGCGCGACATGAAACCTGTTGCGTGATACGCGATCACATCGTCCGGAGAGGTGGGGCCAGAGGTGCCGGAGATCTACATTGACGGCGAGTGGTGTGCCGCGCGCGGCGGGGGGCGGCGCGAGATCCGGTGCCCGGCCGACGGCAGCCAGGTCGCCGAGGTGGACGAAGGAGACTCCGCCGACACCGACGCCGCGATCGCGGCCGCGCACCGTGCGTTCCACGCCGGACCATGGCCCGGAACAGCGGCCCGGGAGCGGGGCGACCTGCTGCTGCGGGTGGCCGACCTGCTCGAGCGGGACAAGGATGCCGTGGCGCGTGCGGAGTCCCTGGACACGGGGAAGCGTCTGGTCGAGAGCGAGTACGACGTGGCCGACGTGGTGGGCGTGTTCCGTCACTACGGTCACGTGGCCGCCGAGGACGCGGGCCGGGTCGTCGACACCGGGAACCGCGACGTGGCCAGCTCCGTCGTCCACGAACCCCTCGGCGTGTGCGGGCTGATCACCCCGTGGAACTATCCGCTGCTGCAGACGTCGTGGAAGGTCGCGCCCTGCCTGGCAGCCGGGAACACCTTCGTGCTCAAGCCCAGTGAGATCACGCCGCACTCCGCGATCCACCTGATGCGCATCCTCGGCGAGGCGGGCCTACCGGCGGGAGTGGGCAACCTGGTCCTCGGCGACGGCCCCGGGGCCGGGAGTCCGTTGAGCACCGACCCACGCGTCGACCTGGTGTCGTTCACCGGGAGCCTGGCGGTCGGCAAGCTGCTGATGGCCAACGCCGCCGGCACCGTGAAGCGGGTCGCGCTCGAGCTGGGTGGCAAGAACCCCAACGTGGTCTTCGCCGACGCACCTCGAGAGGCAGCCCTCGACATGGCGCTGACCGCGGTCTTCCTGCATTCGGGCCAGGTCTGCTCGGCCGGCGCCCGCCTGGTCGTCGAGGAGTCGATCCACGACGAGTTCGTGGACGCCCTGGTCGAGCGGGCCAGGCTGATCCGGCTCGGCGGACCCTTTGACACGGAGGCCGAGACCGGTCCGCTGACCAGTGCCGCCCACCGTGCCAAGGTCGAGGCGTACGTCGAGGCGGGAATCGCCGAGGGGGCGGTGCTCCGGTGCGGTGGAGCCAGGCCCGACGACCCGGCGCTGGCCAGCGGGTTCTACTACCTGCCCACGGTGCTCGACGGATGCACAAGCGACATGTCGGTCACCCAGGACGAGTCCTTCGGTCCGGTGCTCACGGTGGAGACCTTCACCGACGAGGACGACGCGGTGCGCATCGCCAACGACAGCATCTACGGCCTGGCCGGCGCGGTGTGGACCGGTGACGCCGGCCGCGGCCAGCGGATGGCGCGCCGACTGCGCATGGGCACCGTGTGGATCAACGACTACCACCCCTACGTGCCCCAGGCCGAGTGGGGCGGGTTCAAGCAGTCCGGGATCGGGCGCGAGCTCGGTCGCGCGGGGCTGGAGGAGTACCAGGAGACCAAGCACATCTGGCAGAACCTGCGCCCAGAACCACAGGGGTGGTTCGACGGGGCGTGACAGCGTGACAGGCCGCGGAGAGCCGAATCGTGAAAGGGAGTGGGTGCGCATGACCGATCGCTACGACTTCGTCATTGTCGGAGGCGGCTCCGCCGGGTGCGCCCTCGCCAACAGACTCTCGGCCGATCCCGCGACCACGGTGCTCGTGCTCGAGGCAGGGCGCAACGACTACAAGATCGACCCCTTCATCCACATGCCGGCGGCACTGCCGTTCCCGATCGGCAGCCGGTTCTACGACTGGAAGTACGAGTCGGAGCCCGAGCCGCACATGGATGGCCGACGCGTCTACCACGCCCGCGGCAAGGTGCTCGGCGGCTCCAGCAGCATCAACGGGATGATCTTCCAGCGCGGCAATCCTCTCGACTACGAGCGGTGGGCCGCGGACGACGGCATGGAGACCTGGGGCTACGCCCACTGCCTGCCCTACTTCAAGCGCATGGAGACCCTCCTGCTTCCCGACGGCAGCGTCGGCGCGGACCGGTGGCGTGGGGGCAGCGGGCCGCTCCGACTGGAGCGTGGCCCGGCACTCAACCCGCTCTTCGGGGCGTTCTTCGAGGCGGCCCAGCAGGCGGGTCATCCGCTGACCGACGACGTCAACGGCTACCGCCAGGAGGGCTTCGCCCGTTTCGACCGCAACGTCTACAAGGGCCGTCGCTTCTCGGCCGCGCAGGCCTATCTGCACCCGGTGATGCATCGCCCCAACCTCGATGTGAAGACCTATGCGTTCGTCGGGGGCCTGGTCTTCGAGGGTCAACGGGCCGTGGGCGTCGAGTGGTCGCGCGGGCGCACCACGCACACGACGTACGCCGCCGAGGTCATCCTGTGTGGTGGGGCGATCAACTCGCCGCAGCTGCTGCAGCTGTCCGGCATCGGCAACGCCGCGGAGCTGGAGGCGCTCGGCATCACGCCGCGCCACGACCTCCCCGGGGTCGGGGAGAACCTGCAGGACCACCTCGAGGTCTACATCCAGTACGCCGCCACGCAGCCGGTCTCGATCGCCCCCGGACTCAAGTGGCGCAACCGTCCCAAGCTGGCCGCCGACTGGCTCTTCCGTCGCAAGGGCCTGGGTGCCACGAACCACTTCGAGGGCGGCGGGTTCGTCCGCGGGAACGACCGGGTCGACTACCCGAACCTGATGTTCCACTTCCTGCCGATCGCGATTCGGTACGACGGCAGCGCTCCGGCCGGCCTGGAGAAGGGTGCCCACGGCTACCAGGTGCACATCGGACCGATGTACTCCGACGTCCGGGGCAGCGTGAAGGTCACCTCCACCGACCCGTCGCGGCATCCGGCGCTGCGCTTCAACTACCTCTCCACCGAGCAGGACCGCCAGGAGTGGGTGGAGGCGATCCGGGTGGCCCGCGACATCCTCGAGCAACCGGCGTTCGCCCCGTTCAACGGCGGCGAGGTGTCACCGGGACCGGGGGTGGAGACCGACGAGGAGATCCTCGACTGGGTGGCCAAGGATGCCGAGACCGCGCTGCACCCGTCGTGCACGACCCGCATGGGCACCGACCCGATGAGCGTGCTCGACCCGACGTCGTTGCGGGTGCACGGCATCGACGGGCTGCGGGTGGTCGATGCGTCGGCGATGCCGTACGTCACGAACGGCAACATCTATGCGCCCGTGATGATGCTGGCCGAGAAGGCCGCCGACCTGATCCTCGGGAACACTCCGCTGGCGCCGGACCCCGCGCCGTACTACCGCTACCGCGACGGCACGCCGCTCCATCCACCGGGCGACCCACGCAACTCCATCGATGAGGCAGGTACACGATGAGCCAGCAGAACTCGACCGAGACGGCTGCCACGGTCAGCGTCCGCGGACTGTGGAAGATCTTCGGCAACCGCGCGGACCGGATCATCGGTACGCCGGACGCCGACCTCTCTCGCGCCGACCTCAAGGAGAAGACCGGCTGCGTGGTCGGTGTGAAGGACGTGTCCTTCGAGGTGGCGCCCGGCGAGGTGTTCGTGGTGATGGGCCTCTCCGGGTCCGGCAAGTCGACCCTGGTCCGGTGCCTGACCCGGCTCATCGAGCCGACCGCGGGCGAGGTCGAGATCGGCGGCATCGACGTGACCGCCGCCAACGCGGCCGGGCTGCGGGACCTGCGCCGGAACCAGGTCTCGATGGTGTTCCAGCACTTCGGGCTGTTGCCGCACCGTCAGGTGATCGACAACATCGCCTACGGCCTGGAGATCAGGGGCGTCGGCAAGAAGGAGCGGCGTGCCAAGGCGGCCGAGGTGGTCGACCTGGTGGGACTGACCGGCTACGGGAACTCCTACCCCGACCAGCTCTCCGGGGGCATGCAGCAGCGGGTCGGCCTGGCCCGCGCACTGGCCGGAGACCCCGCGATGATGCTGTTCGACGAGCCGTTCTCGGCACTCGACCCGCTGATCCGCCGGGACATGCAGAACGAGGTGATCCGGCTCCAGGAGGAGCTGAAGAAGACGATGGTCTTCATCACCCACGATCTCGCCGAGGCACTCAAGCTGGGTGACCGGATCCTGATCATGCGCGACGGCGAGATCGTCCAGATCGGCACGCCCGACGAGGTGGTCGGAGCGCCCGCCGACGACTACGTCCGGGACTTCACCTCCGACGTACCCCGTTCGCACGTGCTGACCCTGAAGTGGGTGATGCGCGACCCGCGGCCCGACGACTCGAGCGAGGGGCCGGTGATGAGTTCCGACACCATCGTGCGGGCTGCAGCGCAGGCGGCGCTGGCCTCCGACCATCCGGTCCGCGTGATCGATGACGGGAAGCTGGTCGGGATCGTGGACGACGACGCGATCCTGCGGGTCGTGGTGGCCGAGGAGTCGGTGTGAGTCTCGGCAGGATGCCGCGCTGGGCCTGGGCGCTGGTCGTGGTCGGGGCGTGGATCCTCGCCTGGTGGCTCATGAAGGGCAGCCACACGCTGGCCCTTCCCGGCCGCGAGCACACCGACCTGCACAACGAGATGACCGGGTGGCGCAACGACCTGATCGCCGGCCGCGACGACAACCCGCTGATGCAGTTCACCGGAAACGTCGCCGAGGGTGCGCTCAACGCGGTCGACTGGCTGCAGCGAATGCTCTCGAAGCCGAACTATCCGCGACCCGTGCCGGA
Source organism: Nocardioides sp. Root151 (assembly GCF_001427925.1). Classification (NCBI taxonomy): domain Bacteria; kingdom Bacillati; phylum Actinomycetota; class Actinomycetes; order Propionibacteriales; family Nocardioidaceae; genus Nocardioides; species Nocardioides sp. Root151. The sequence goes on along the minus strand of NZ_LMGG01000001.1, from coordinate 1,620,945 downwards.
GATCGGCTGGCTGGGCCTGCTCGGCATCATGATGTGGATCGCGCACGCGGTCGCCGGCTGGAAGTACGCCGTGCTGACCGGCTCGGTCATGTTCGTCGCCGCGGTGATGGGTCTCTGGGCCGATGCGGTCGACACCTTGATCGTCACCCTGCTGTCGGTCATCTGCGCCGTGGTGATCGGGTTGCCCATCGCGGTGCTGATCGGCACCAGCGACTGGGCGAACCGGATCATCGGCGTGATCCTCGACCTGATGCAGACGATGCCCACCTTCGTCTACCTGATCCCGGTGGTGCTCTTCTTCGGAACCGGTGCACCCGCCGCCATCGTCGCGACCCTGGTCTACGCGCTGCCTCCGCTGATCCGTGTCGCCGGGTTCGGCATCCGGCAGGTCTCGCCCACGGCCATCGAGGCCACCGACTCTATGGGTCAACGAGCCTGGCAACGCCTCTTCAAGGTGCAGCTGCCGATGGCCCGGCGCACCATCATCGTGGGGCTCAACCAGACCACGCTCGCCGCGTTCGCGATGGCGGTCATCGCCTCCTACGTGAACGGACCCGGGCTCGGCAGGCCGGTCGTCGCCGCGCTGCAGATCGCCGACATCGGACGCGGGCTGGTTCCGGGGGCCATGCTGGTGCTGCTGGCCATCATGCTGGACCGCACCACCACCGCCGCCAGCGAACGGCCGGAACAACTTGCCCGAATCGGGGGAGGCAACCGCCGACTCAGGTGGGCCGGTCTCGCCGTCGGTCTGGTCGTGGTGGTCGTGATGATCCAGATGTCGCGGTTCTACTCATGGGCGGCGACGTACCCGTCCACCGGCTGGTCCTCCGACCTGGCCGACGGCATCAACAAGTTCTCGAGCTGGGTGGTCGACGCGATCGGAGGGGTGAGCGAGGCATTCAAGGACCTGGTCAGCTATGGCCTGCTCAACCCCATGCAGAGCGTGCTCGCCGAATCGCCGTGGTTCGTCAGCGGCGCCGCGATCCTGCTGCTCGCCGTGGTGATCGGCGGTTTCCGCACGATGGCCACCACGGTTGCCGTGGTGGGCTGGGTCGTCGCCTGCCTGGCCGGCATCTGGTACCTCGACCTGTGGCACGACACGATGATCACCCTGAACATGGTGCTGGTCGCCACCCTGCTGACGATGATCCTGGCGGTGATCTTCGGGGTCTGGATGGCCCGCCGGCCCACGGTGGACCTGCTCCTGCGGCCAGTGCTCGACATGGGGCAGACCATCCCGCCGTTCGTCTACCTGGTGCCGGTGCTCTACCTGTTCGACCAGACGCGGTTCACCGCGATCTTCGCCGCGATCGTCTACGCCGCCCCGGTGGCGATCAAGCTGGTCGCCGACGGCGTACGCGGTGTTCCGGAGACCACCCTCGAGGCCGGCCGGTCCGCAGGGTCCACAGCGTGGCAGGAGATCACGAAGGTGCAGTTGCCGATGGCCTCACGCTCCCTGGTCCTGGCCGCGAACCAGGGGTTGCTCTACGTGCTCTCCATGGTGGTGATCGGAGGGATGGCCGGAGCCGGGGCGCTGGGGTACGACGTCGTACTCGGCTTCTCGCGGTTCGAGGAGTGGGGCAAGGGACTGGCCGCAGGCCTGAGCATCGTGCTGCTGGGCATCATGCTCGACCGCATCTTCCGTGCTGCCGCCGTGACGGGGTCGGCCGCTCCGGTCCGTCGCCGGTCACGACGCAACGCAACTGCGGAGGAGGAATCGACCGACCCTGACGCGCCGCTGGCCGTCACCGGATGAAGCGACTCGGCCAAGCGACTCGGCCATGAGAAGAAGGAGATCCAGATGAAGAACAGATGGAACAGGGGAGTCCAGCTCCTGGGAGTGTCGGCATGCCTGGCCCTCGTCCTCGCCGCGTGTGGTGACGGGTCGATCGACAAGGCGACCGACGAGAACAAGGACGCCCAGGCCGAGTGCGGTGGCGACGGCGAGCTCAACCTGGCGGTCAACCCGTGGGTCGGGATGGCGGCCGACGCCTACGTGGTCGGCACCCTCGCCGAGCAGGAGCTCGGCTGCAAGGTCAACTACAAGGAGCTCAAGGAAGACGTCTCCTGGCAGGAGTTCAAGAGCGGCGGCGTCGACGTGGTGATCGAGGACTGGGGCCACCCGGCGTTGGAGAAGCAGTACTTCGCCGAGAAGGGCGACGGCTCGGCAGAGGACTTCGGGTCGACCGGCAACATAGGCATCATCGGCTGGTACGTGCCGCCGTGGCTCGCCAAGGAGCACCCGGACATCCTCGACTACAAGAACCTGAACAAGTACGCCGACAAGTTCAAGACCTCGGAGTCCGGCGGCAAGGGACAGTTCCTGGGGTCCGACCCGTCCTACGTCCAGTTCGACGAGGCGATCGTCGCCAACCTCGACCTCGACTTCAAGGTGGTCTTCTCCGGTGGTGAGGCGGCCAGCATCACCGCGTTCCAGAAGGCCGAGAAGAACCACGAGTGGCTGATCGGCTACTTCTACGACCCGCAGTGGTTGCTGGCCGAGATTCCGTTGGAGAAGGTCGCCCTGCCCGAGTACACCGATGGCTGCCAGGACGACCCGGCCAAGGTCGCCTGCGACTACCCGGAGACCGATCTGAAGAAGGTCGTCTCCACCAGCTGGTCCAGTGACGGCGGAGCGATGGTCGACCTCGTCAAGAACTTCACCTGGAAGAACGAGGACCAGAACCTGGTGGCCAAGTACATCGCCGACGACAAGATGTCGCCGGAGGACGCCGCCAAGAAGTGGATCAAGGAGAACCCCGACAAGGTCGATGCATGGCTGGGCCGCTGAACCAGCCCTGACCGCGTCGGACGCGCACGACAGCCCCACGGTGATCTCCGTGGGGCTGTCGTGATTTCGAGGGCGATTCCCTTGACACACAAGGCGCCCGGGCGGACGCTGGTGGTGTTCCTTAATGCGCATTACGTTGCGCATTGCGCAACCGATAGGCGGATCCATGGCAGACGTTCCGAATCACGCCCGTGTCGTCGTCATCGGCGCCGGCATCGTGGGCAACAGCCTCGTGCACCACCTCGCCCGCCTGGGCTGGCGAGACATCGTGCAGATCGACAAGGGCGCGCTGCCCAACCCGGGCGGCTCGACCGGTCACGCCTCGAACTTCATCTTCCCGGTCGACCACTCCCGCGAGATCACCGACCTGACCCTCGACTCTGTGCGTCAGTACAAGGAGATGGACGTCTTCACCGAGTCGGGCGGCTACGAGATCGCTCGCACCGAGGAGCGCATGGAGGAGCTGCGTCGCCGGATGTCCAGCGCCAAGGCTTGGGGGATCGAGTCGGAGCTGGTCGGCCCGGAGCACGTGAAGGAGAAGATCCCCTTCATCGAGACCGACGAGATCCTCGGCGCCTTCTGGACGCCGTCCGTCGGTGTCGTCGACTCGCTGCGTGCCGGGACCATCATGCGTGAGAAGGCTCTCGAGCTGGGCGCCCTGACCGTAGTGCCCAACGTCGAGGTCACCGACCTGGTGGTGACCGACGGCCGGATCACGGCCGTCGAGACCTCCGGCGGCACCATCGAGACCGAGACCGTCGTGGTCGCCTGTGGCGTGTGGAGCCCGCGCATCGCGAAGATGGCCGGCGCGGCCATTCCGCTCACCCCGGCGGTGCACCAGATGATCTCGGTGGGCCCGATCCCGCAGCTCGCCGAACGGCCCGGAGAGATCAGCTTCCCGATCGTGCGTGACATGGACACCTTCTGCTACGAGCGCCAGCACGGCGCCGACATGGAGGTCGGCTCCTACGCCCACCGCGCGATCCTGCACGAGCCCGACGACATCCCGTCCATCGAGCAGGCCCGCCTGTCGCCGACCGAGATGCCGTTCACCCAGGAGGACTTCGATCCCCAGCTGGAGCAGGCCTTCGACCTGATGCCCGATGCCCTCGGCGCCGACGGTGCCGAGATCCGCTACGCGATCAACGGACTCCTCTCGCTCACCCCCGACGGGGCACCGATACTCGGAGAGACCCCCGAGGTGAAGGGCCTCTGGTCGGCGGCAGCCGTCTGGATCAAGGAGGGGCCCGGCGTCGGGCGTGCGGTCGCCGAGTGGATGACGCACGGCAGCTCCGAGATCGACGTGCACCACAGTGACATCGCCCGGTTCTACCCCCACCAGCGCACCCGCTCCCACGTGAAGGCGCGCACGTCCGAGGCGTTCATCAAGACCTACGGCATCGTGCACCCCGGCGAGCAGTGGGAGGGCGAGCGCGGCAAGCGGCTCGCGCCGATGCACGCCCAGCAGCAGGAGCAGGGCGCCCGGTTCTTCGAGACCGTCGGCTGGGAACGACCGCACTGGTACGACGGAAACGAGGCGCTCCTGGGCGAGTACGGCGACCGCGTGATGCCGCGTGAGCACGAGTGGGACAGCCGCTGGTGGTCGCCGATCATCAATGCCGAGCACCTGGCCATGCGGGAACGCGCCGGCATCGTCGACCTGACCGCGTTCGCGATCTTCGACGTGGTCGGCCCCAGCGCCAAGGACGCCGTGCAACGCATCGTCGTCGCGCAGGCGGACGTGGCTCCCGGCAAGGTGATCTACACCCCGGTCCTCGACGAGCGGGGTGGCTTCAAGTCCGACCTGACCGTGATGCGGCTGGCCCACGACCGCTACCGGGTGGTGACCGGCGGGCTGCACGGCATGGCCGACAAGAAGTGGTTCAGCGACCACCTGGCCGGTGACGGCTCGACGGGTGCCGCGGCTGTCGTCGACCTGACCTCGGCGTACTCCACGATCGGACTCTGGGGCCCGCGGGCCCGCGACATCCTCGCCCGGCTCACCGACGACGACATCAGCGACGGCGGCTTCGGCTTCCTCAGCTGCCGCGACATCGAGGTCGGCAACCTCGGGGTGCTGGCCTCCCGCATCTCGTACGTCGGCGAGCTCGGCTGGGAGCTCTACGTCCCGATGGAGGAGGGTGCTCGCCTCTGGTCGCTTCTCCACGAAGCCGGCGAGCCCGACGGCGCGGTCCCGGTCGGGATCGGCGTCTACGGCACCACCGGCCGGATCGAGAAGGGCTACCGGGCCTTCGGCTTCGAGCTCGACGGCGAACGCACCATCGTCGAAGCCGCCATGCAACGGCCCAAGGTCAAGCAGGCCGACTTCATCGGGCGCGAGGCCTACGTGAAGCAGCGGGAGGAGGACCCGAAGACGGTGTTGTGCACGCTGACCGTCGACGACCACACGTCGTCGTCCGGCGTGAAGCGCTACATGCTGGGCGGGGAGCCGATCCTGACCCGCGACGGCGGCACCCTGACCGACGGCCACGGGCACCACCCCCATGTCACCAGCGCCGGGTCCGCCCCGAGCCTGGGCAAGCACGTGCTGATGGCCTACCTGCCGCCCGACCAGGCCTCCCTGGGCAACCGGTTGGCGGTCTCCTACATGGAGGAGCTCTACCCCGTGACGATCGAGTCGGTCGACTCCACACCGTTGCTCGACCCCGAGAACGCCCGGATCCGCTGATGGTCGACATCCTGGTCTGCGTCAAGCGGGTGCCGGACTCGTCCGGCGAGGTGCTGCTGACCCCCGACGCGCAGGCGGTCGACTCGCGCTACGTCGGCTGCACGCTGAGCGACCACGAGAACTGCGCGGTCGAGCTGGCCACCCAGCTCGTGGAGGTCCACGGCGGCACCGTCAGCCTGGTCTCGGTCGGACCGCCCGAGTCGGTCGAGCAGCTGCGCAGCGCCCTCTCCGTGGGTGCCTCCGCGGCCACCCTCGTCGAGACCGACCTGCGTGACTTCGGGCCTGCTGACATCGCCCACGAGATCGCCGAGGTGGTCCGGGCGCACGCCGAGCAGGGCCGCGACCACGACCTTGTCCTGCTGGGCAACGACGCCGCCGACACCGGCGACTTCCAGGTGCCGGTGCGGTTGGCACACGCACTGGGACGCCCGGTGGTCACTGGCATCAAGACCGTGGCGATCGAGGAAGGCCGGGCGACGGCGCACGGCGACTCCCCGGACGGGGGTCGGGAGACCTACGACCTGCCGCTGCCTGCAGTGGTGGCGGTCTCCGAGGGCGGTGTCTCGCCGCGCTATCCGACGATCAAGGGTCGGATGGGGGCCAAGAAGGTGGAGATCGAGATGCGTACGCCGACCCGTGCCCCGCGCGGCTCGGGCCGGGTCCGGCTGACGCTCCCGCCGCCGGCTCCCTCCACCGTCCAGGTGCTGGGCGAGGGCCCGGAGGCGGCTCCCGCGGTGGTCGACCTGTTCCAGTCCCTGGGAGTGCTCCGATGATCCTGGTCCTGATCGAGACCGGTGCCGACGGAGTCGCCGACACCTCCCTGGAGACGATCCGCTTCGCCCGCGACCTTGCCGCCGAAGGTGGCGGGGTGCCGGTCCACGGGTTGGTGGTCCCGACCTCGCTCGCTGACGGTGGCTCGACCACCGAGGTGACTCCCGAGGTGCTGGTCGACGAGCTGGGCAAGCACGGGATCTCCACGCTGTTCGTGGCTCGTGGCGAGGGCTTCGCGTCGTACTGCGCCGCCGCCTGGGCCGCGGCGATCATCGAGGCGCGTGACCGTGCGGGTGCGGTGGTGGTCACGGCCGCCGGGACGCCGCGGGGCAACGAGGTGCTTGCCCACGTGGCCGCGCGCCTCGACGTACCCATGGCCGCGAACGCGGTGGCGTTCGACGGGCTGGCACCCCTCGTCGTGACCCGGCAGGTGGCCGGCGGTGCGGCGCTGGAGGAGATGCAGCTGACCGCGCGCCCGGCCGTGTTCACGGTGGCCGGCCACGCCGTCGAGGCCAGACCGGCTGACGCCGCCACCGAGGCAGTGGTCGAGGAGCTCGAGCCGGCGCTCGACGCCGGAGACCTCGTCGCCCGGGTGGTGTCCACCGAGCCCGGCGTCCCCGACCGGTCCGGAGACCTGAGGTCGGCGCGCGTGGTGGTGGGAGCGGGGCGTGGCGCCGGCGGACCCGACGGCTTCGGCGCGGTGAGCGAGCTCGCCGACCTCCTCGGTGGGCAGCTCGGGGTCTCCCGCGTGGTCACCAGCCTCGGCTGGCGTCCGCACCACGAGCAGGTGGGGCAGACCGGCAGCCGGATCGCCCCCGACCTCTACGTTCCCTGTGGGATCAGCGGCGCGATACAGCACTGGGCCGGGTGCGCGAGCTCGAAGACGATCCTCGCCGTCAACACCGACGCCGAGGCTCCGATGATGGCCAAGGCGACCTATGCGGTGGTGGGTGACATGCACGAGGTCGTGCCCGCGATCGTCGAGGAGATCCGGCGCCGCTCCGGCTCCTGAGACCGAATCAGCGGGCCACTCGTGGATTGCCGAGCACGTCCCGCGCCCACGAGGCCACTCCCTCTACACTCTTCACGACTCGGGGGAGGACCTGACGGATGTTCGTACGTCGACGCGCGACCGCGGCAGCACTGACGCTGGTGTGTGCAGCGACCCTGCTGGGTGCCTGCGGCGACAAGGGTGACGGCAAGGACGAGCCCGGCGACGCGAAGTCGTCGCCGACCAGCACGCCGAGCCCGTCCCGGTCCGGGTCAGGCGTTCCGGTGGCCGACCCCGACCACGCGGTCGACCCGCCCGGGCCGCTCAAGGAGTCGCTCGAGATCGCCGACATCCTCGTCTACAGCACGAAGCCGCTCTCGGACGACATGATCCAGCGGATCAAGGACCTCAAGGGCGTCGAGGCCGCCGAGCAGTTCTCCCTTGCCTCGGTGCCGATCGAGAACCGTGTGGTCACGCTCGCCGCGGTCGACCCAGCCACGTTCCGCCGGTTCACGATCTCCGGCAAGCAGGACGAGATCTGGACCCGCGTCGCCGGCGGCGAGCTCGCCACCTCGCAGGCGACCGGCAAGCGGATCCAGGACAAGCAGGCCTTCGTGCGCCTCGGTGCCGACAAGGAGGCGCCGTCCGTGCACGTCGGCGCCTACACCGACCAGCCCTACGGCGTCGACCTCGTGGTCAACCAGAAGTGGGGCGAGGAGCTGAAGATGGTCGAGGGCAACGCCCTGGTGATCGCCACCGGCGCCACCTCGCCGCAGTCGGTGCGCAAGCCGATCCAGAAGATCATCGGCGACGACGACGTCTCGATCCAGATGCTCGACGCGGTCGCCCGCTACGGCCTCGACCCCGGCGCGCGACTGACCGCCGTACCCACGGGGACCTCGGTAGGTGCCGCGGTCGGGGTCTACAACTACCGGGTCATCGGTGGCCGGGTGACCCCGGACGCGGCCTGGGTGGCGGCCAACATCCGCACCGAGGAGGTGCCGATCCTGGGCCGGGTGACCTGCCACAAGGCGATGCTCCCGCAGCTGCGCGCGGCCCTCCAGGAGGTCGTCGAGCGCGACCTGGCCGACAAGGTCTACCAGACCGCGGGCTGCTACTACCCGCGCTTCATCGCCGGCACCACGTCGTTGTCCAACCACGCCTTCGGCATGGCGATCGACATCAACTCCGCCGAGAACGGCCGCGGCACGGTCGGCCAGATGGACCGCACCGTCGTCGACATCTTCAAGAAGTGGGGCTTCGGCTGGGGCGGCGACTGGAACTACACCGACCCCATGCACTTCGAGCTGAACCAGGTGCTCGAGGTCCGCTGAACCCCGGTTAGGGTCGGGTCCATGCGCGCAGTCCAGGTGGTCAGCAACGACGGTCCCGAAGCCCTTGTCGTCAACGAGGTCCCCGAGCCGAAGCCGGGCCCCGACGACGTCCTCATCGACGTGCACCGGGTCGGGATCTCCTTCCCCGACCTGCTGCTCAGCCGGGGTGAGTACCAGATGAAGCCCGAGCCGCCGTTCACGCTGGGCGTCGACTTCGCCGGCACCGTGGTCGAGGCCGCACACGGGTTCGAGGCGGGCCAGCGCGTGGTCGGCGTACTGCCCCATGGCGGCGCCAGCGAGCGCGTCGCCTGCCCGGCGATCTTCACGTTCCCGCTGCCCGACACGCTCTCGTTCGACGAGGGTGCCGCGCTGCCGATGAACTACCTCACCGCCCACTTCGCGCTCGACGTACGCGGGAACCTGCGCGAGAGCGAGACCGTGCTCGTGCACGGCGCGGCCGGCGGCGTCGGCACCGCCACCCTCCAACTGGCCAAGGCGTACGGCGCCCGCACGATCGCCGTCGTCTCGACCGACGAGAAGGCCGAGATCGCCCGGCAGGCCGGGGCCGACGAGGTGATCCGCCCCGAGGGCTTCAAGGACGAGGTCGCGCGACTCACCGACGGCAAGGGCGTGGACATCGTCCTCGACGTGGTGGGCGGCGACCTGTTCACCGACTCGCTGCGCTCCCTGGCCCCACTGGGCCGCCTGCTGGTGGTCGGCTTCGCGGCCGGGCAGGGCATCCCCGAGGTGAAGGTCAACCGGCTCCTGCTCAACAACATCGACGTCCGGGGCGTCGGGTGGGGCGCCTACGCGATGGTGCGCCCCGGCTACATGCAGGAGCAGTGGACGGCGATCATGCCGTTCCTCGAGTCGGGGGCGGTCAAGCCGCCGATCGGCAGGGTCTACCCGATCGAGGAGTTCGGGCAGGCCCTGGTCGACATGGACGAGCGCCGCACGCTCGGCAAGTCGGTCGTCGTCCTCCAGGACAAGTAGACCTACTCGCGAGTTCGGCCCCAACGGGTGATTCCCGCACGCACACCCCTCAGTTAGTGTCGTCGCCGTGAGCATTCTCGATGACGCCCGCGAGGGCATGAACCCCGACATCCGCCCGCAGGACGACCTCTTCGGTCACGTCAACGGGCGCTGGCTGGACGAGGCCGAGATCCCGAGCGACCGGTCGAGCTGGGGGCCGTTCGTGCAGCTGGCCGACGTGGCCGAGGAGCAGGTGCGCGAGATCATCCAGGACTTCGCCGCGACGCAGCGCGACACGCTGTCCGAGAACGGCGCGAAGATCGCCGCCCTCTGCGCCTCCTTCATGGACACCGACACGGTGAACCGCCGAGGGCTGACACCGGCCGAACCGCTGCTCAACGCCGCCTCCGCCCTGCGCGACGTACGCGACCTGGCTGCGTTCATCGGTGAGTTCGAGCGCCTCGGCGGCGCGGGCCTGTTCGGCTCGTTCGTCGACACCGACGACCGCAACTCCGACCGCTACCTCTTCAACATCGGCCAGGGTGGCCTCGGCCTGCCCGACGAGTCCTACTACCGCGACGAGAAGTTCGCCGAGATCCGCGAGAAGTACGTCGGCTACCTCGAGCGCCTCTTCACCCTCGGCGGCATCGCCGACCCGGCGGGCGCGGCCCGTGCCGTGCTCGACGTCGACACCCGCCTCGCCAAGGGCCACTGGGAGCGCGCCGAGACCCGCGACGTGCAGAAGACCTACAACCTCACGACGTACGACGAGCTGCAGGCGCTGGCCCCCAACTTCGACTGGAAGGCCTACGCCACCAACCTCGGTGGCAACGAGCAGACGCTGGCCGAGACCTGCGTGCGCCAGCCGTCCTACCTGCAGCACCTCTCGACGGTGCTCGAGGAGGTGCCGATCGAGCAGTGGCGCGCGTGGATGCTCAGCCGGGTGCTGCGCTCGGCCGCGCCGTACCTCCCCGACGAGTTCGTCGAGGCCAACTTCGACTTCTACGGCCGCACCCTCAACGGCACCCCCGAGTTGCGCGAGCGCTGGAAGCGGGCGGTGGCCTTCGTCGAGGGCGCCATCGGCGAGGCGGTCGGCGAGGAGTACGTCGCCCGGCACTTCCCGCCGCGTTCGAAGGAGCTGATGGACGAGCTGGTCGAGAACCTGCTCAAGGCCTACCGGGTCTCCATCGAGGCGCTCGACTGGATGACCGAGGAGACCAAGCAGCGGGCCTACGAGAAGCTCGACACCTTCCGCCCCAAGATCGGCTACCCCGAGAAGTTCCGTGACTACTCCGGCCTGCTGGTCACCTCCGACGACCTGATCGGCAACGTGGCGGCCTCGGCGGCGTTCGAGACCGACCGCCAGCTGGCGAAGATCGGTGCGCCGGTCGACCGCGACGAGTGGTTCATGCTGCCGCAGACCGTCAACGCCTACTACAACCCCGGCACCAACGAGATCTGCTTCCCCGCGGGCATCCTGCAGAAGCCGTTCTTCAGCCCCGACGCCGACCCGGCGGAGAACTACGGCGGCATCGGCTCGGTGATCGGTCACGAGATCGGCCACGGCTTCGACGACCAGGGCGCACAGTACGACGGCGCCGGAAACCTCAACGACTGGTGGACGCCCGACGACAAGTCCGCCTTCGAGGTGAAGAGCAAGGCCCTGATCGCGCAGTACGACGGATTCTCCCCGCGCAACCTCCCGGGCGAGAAGGTCAACGGCGCCCTGACCGTCGGCGAGAACATCGGCGACCTCGGCGGCCTGACCATCGGCCACAAGGCCTACCAGATCTCGCTCGGTGCGCCGGTCGAGGGAGCGCCCGCCGACGCCAGCGGCTCGCAGCGGCTCTTCATGAACTGGGCCTACTGCTGGCGCACGAAGCGTCGCACCGAGCAGGAGCAGCAGTACCTCACCATCGACCCGCACAGCCCGCCGGAGTTCCGCGCCAACATCGTGCGCAACCTCGACGAGTTCCACGTGTCGTTCGGCACCAGCGAGGGCGACGGGCTCTGGCTCGACCCCTCGCAGCGCGTGCGCATCTGGTGAACACGGAGTTCGATCCGGAGCACGGCCAGTCGGCGTACCCGGTCCGCTTCGACTGGGGGCCGACCGGCGCGGAAGCGACGATCGGCCCGGCCGGGGCGGCGTACGCCGTGGTGGTCGACGTGCTGTCGTTCACCACGACGGTGACCGTGGCGGTGGAGCAGGGCATCGAGGTGTTCCCTCATCCGTGGCGTGACGCCCGCGCCAAGGAGCTGGCGATGCGGCTCGGAGCCACCCTGGCCGTGGGTCGCTTCGAGGCGCTCGCCCTCGAGGGCCGGCACGTGTCGCTGTCGCCGGCGTCGCTGCTGCAGAGCCACGACATCACCAGGCTGGTGCTGCCCAGCCCGAACGGCTCGACGATCAGCTTCGGCCTTGCCGACTCCGGCTGCACCGTGCTGGCGGCCAGCCTGCGCAACCGTCGCGCGGTCGCTGCACACCTGGCCACCAGGCTCTGGGCGCCGTCGGCGGTCGGCCACGCCCCGAGCCTGACCGTCATCGCCGGCGGGGAGCGGTGGCCCGACGACTCACTGCGGCCCTGCGCCGAGGACCTGTGGGGTGCCGGCGCCGTGCTGGCCGCCCTGGTCGACCTGGGTGTCGAGGGACTCTCGCCGGAGGCCCGGGTCGCCGAGCAGGCGTTCCGCGCGGTCGAGCCCGAGCTGGTCGGGGAGGTCGCCGCGTGTGCCGGCGGGCGCGAGCTGGCGGCCAAGGGCTTCGCCGACGACGTCGAGGTGGCCTCTCAGCTCGACGTGAGCGACGTCGTGCCGGTGCTCACCGACGGCTGCTTCGCCTCCGTCGACTGAGTCCGCCCGGATCAGCAGCTGTAGCGACGCTCCACGTCTCCCCGGCACCGGTCGGTGCCCGCGCCACCTCGGCCGATGTCGAACCCTTGGTCGACTATCTCCCGCAGCACGTCGTTGCCCTCGCCCCCGAACATGAGGTCGTCACCCTGGCCGCCGAGGAACTCGTCGTTGCCGTCCTGGCCGTAGAGCAGGTCGTCGCCGGACCCGCCCTGGAGCTCGTCGTGGCCCCGGCCGGTGCTGATCACGTCGACCCCGTTGCCGCCGTCGACGTACTGCCAACCGGCGCCGGTCTGGACCCGGTCCCGGCCGCCGCCGGCGCTGATGACGGCCGAGTCCGGAGCCGTCATCGTCAGGAGGTCGTTCCCGTAGCCGAGGTCGAACTCGGCGTAGTCGGTGACGACCCCGCGACGGTGGAAGGAGACCTTGTCGTTGCCCGTGCCGGACCTGACCAGGTGGGAGCCACAGATGCGGTCAGCGCCCCCGAGGCTCGACACGCTGGCGTGTCCGAGCACCACGATGACGTCGGCGCCCGCTGTGCCCCGCACGAAGGATCCGGTGCGCGACACGATGGTGGCCGGCTTGCCGAAGCAGGTCGGCGGCGCGGTGACGGCACGGGTCGAGGGGTTCGCGGCAGGTGCCGAGGCCAAGGCAGGTGCCCCCACGGCGATCAGCGGTGCGGTGGCGGCGAGGAGCGCGAGAGTCCGGAGCGAACGCATGGAGGGACCTTCCGTAGGCGCGGGCAGCCCCCGTGACTGCCCTACACACACCTAGACACCCCACGCGGTCAAAACGTTGCGGCGGAGCGAACGATTTCTCCGGGCGTTGCTCCGGCACGGGCACCGATTCAGGCGTCGACGAGCTCGTCGTGCCCCGTGGGAACCCGCGGTGCGAGGTCGACGTGCAGGTCCCGGCCACGGGTCTCGGGCAGGAAGTGGGCGCAGGCCAGGCTGAACAGCGCGATGGCGGCGTTGTACGTCGCCACGAGCCAGAGCGTCCCGTCGGAGAGAGAGACGAGCCAGGCCGCGATGAGGGGCGTGAAGCCCGACGCCACGATGCCCGAGATCTGGTAGAGCGTGCTGAGCGCCGAGTAGCGGTAGCGGGTGTCGAACAGCTCGCTCCAGAAGGCGGCCAACGGTCCGTAGATCACGCCGTACAGCACGCCGAGGCCGCCGATGAACGTCGCCGCGACCGCGACGGTGTTGCCGGTCTGCAGCAGCCAGGCGGCGGGGAAGGCGAAGAGCAGGGCGGCGACGGTGCCGGTGTTGTAGACACGTTTGCGGCCGAACCGGTCGCTGAGGTGGCCGGAGAAGACGGTCAGCGCCACGCCGAGCAGGGCACCGACCATGATCGCGTTCAGCACGGTCGACTTGGGCACGCCGACCTCCTTGACCGCGTAGGCCAGCAGGTAGACCGAGAACAGGTTGAACGTGAAGCCCTCGATGAAGCGGGTGCCCATGCCGAGCAGGAGGTGGCGCGGTTGGCGGCGGACCAGCTCGGTCACCGGCATCGCGGAGAGCTCCTTCTCCTCCTGCACCTTCTGGAAGGCCGGGGTCTCGATGACGCTCATCCGGATCCAGGTGCCGATGCCGAGCAGCAGGATGCTGAGCAGGAAGCAGGCCCGCCAGCCCCACGACAGGAACGCCTCGTCGGGCAGCTGGCTGGCGATCGCGAAGGCGCCCGAGGCGAGGAACAGCCCGCCCGGGACTCCGATGTGCGCGAAGCTGCCGAAGAACCCGCGCTTCTCGGGCGGGGCGAACTCGACGGCGAGCAGCACGGCGCCGCCGTACTCGCCGCCGACGCCGATGCCCTGGAGCACGCGGAGCACGACGAGCAGGATCGGTGCCCACACGCCGATCGAGTCGTAGGTGGGCAGCAGGCCGATCGCGGCGGTGCCGACGCCCATGATGACCAGCGTCCAGATCAGCATCGTCTTGCGCCCGATGCGGTCACCGAAGTGGCCGAAGATGACGCCGCCGAGCGGACGTGCGAGGAACCCCACGGCGAACGTGCCGAAGGCGGCGAACTGGGCCGTCGGCCCGCTCAGGCCGTTGAAGAAGAGCTTGTCGAAGACCAGCCCGGCGGCGGTGCCGTAGAGGAAGAAGTCGTACCACTCGATCGTCGCGCCGACCGCCGAGGCGACCGCGACCTTCCGTGGGGAGGCTGCGGTGGGTGCCATGTGCTCACTCCTGAAGATAGTCAATAAAGATCATTGACTTAACAGAGTAAGGGGTGAACGTGAGTCTGAGGAGTGGACCCGCGCGGCGTGGACATGGACGATCCCTGTAGGAATGGGGCATGGCTACCACTGCTTTCAAGGGATCCCCCGTCAACACTGTCGGCGAACTGCCCGCCGTAGGCGCCGGCGCCCCGGCGTTCGACCTGGTGGGTGAGGGCCTCTCCTCGCTCGCCTCGTCCGACGTCCAGGGCCGCACCGTCCTCAACATCTTCCCCAGCATCGACACCGGCATCTGCGCCGCGAGCGTGCGCAAGTTCAACGAGCTCGCCGCAGGCCTCGAGAACACCACCGTCGTCAACGTCTCCAAGGACCTGCCGTTCGCCCAGGCCCGCTTCTGCGGCGCCGAGGGCATCGAGAACGTCAAGGTCGGCTCCGCCTTCCGCTCCTCCTTCGGCGAGGACTTCGGCGTGACCATGGCCGACGGCCCGATGGCCGGCCTGCTGGCCCGCTCGGTCGTCGTCCTCGACGCCGACGGCCAGGTCGTGCACAGCGAGCTCGTCCCCGAGATCACCACCGAGCCCGACTACGACGCCGCGATCGCAGCGCTGGCCTGACCCGACTCCTTCTCTCCGAGCCCCGGTCGCCCGACCGGGGCTCGGCGCATTTCCCGCGGGGCCCATCCAATGAGCGGTCGGCGCCGAATGACCACTGCCCGCCGAATCGGACAAGGAGTCCCGCATGCCCTCCCCGCACACCCTCTCTGACTTCAACGCCAGGTTGCTCGACGGCACCGACCAGCCGCTGAGCGCGTACGCCGGCAAGGTCGCCCTGATCGTCAACACCGCCTCACAGTGCGGCTTCACCCCGCAGTACAAGGGGCTCGAGGAGCTGCACGAGGCGTACGCCGACCAAGGCCTGGCCGTGCTCGGCTTCCCCTGCAACCAGTTCGGCGGCCAGGAGCCCGGAGACGCGGAGGCGATCGGCAGCTTCTGCGAGCGGAACTTCGGGGTCACCTTCCCGATCTTCGAGAAGGTCGAGGTCAACGGCGACGACGCACACCCGCTCTACCAGTGGCTGCGCGCGGAGAAGCCCGGCGCGCTGGGCAGGAAGATCCGGTGGAACTTCACCAAGTTCCTGGTCGGCAAGGATGGCACCGTGATCAAGCGATACGGGTCGACCACCAAGCCGGAGAAGATCAGCGCCGACATCGAGAAGGCGCTGGCCGCCTGAGCCCGGCCGCCTGACCCTGTGGACGGCGGTCACGGACTGTCCGGGGCCGCTGGTAGACATGCGGACATGACTTCCCCCGATGTCGAGACCGCCGCCCCCGACGACGTACGCCGCTCTGCGCGCGCTGACGCCGAACGCCACCTCAAGGCGCTGGTGGGCAGCGACGACGCGGAGCTGCGCGACGACCAGTGGACGGCCATTGAGGCGCTCGCCGTCGACAAGCGGCGCGCCCTGGTCGTGCAGAAGACCGGGTGGGGCAAGTCCGCGGTCTACTTCGTGGCCACCGCGCTGCTGCGTGCCCAGGGAGCGGGGCCGACCGTGATCGTCTCGCCGCTGCTCGCCCTGATGCGCAACCAGATCGCCGCCGCCGAGCGCGCCGGCATCCACGCAGTGACGATCAACTCGACCAACAACGAGGACTGGACGCGCATCGAGACGGCGATCAACGCCGGCGAGGTCGACGTGCTGCTGGTGTCGCCCGAGCGGC
The DNA here is from genome assembly GCF_001427925.1 of Nocardioides sp. Root151. Lineage (NCBI taxonomy): Bacteria > Bacillati > Actinomycetota > Actinomycetes > Propionibacteriales > Nocardioidaceae > Nocardioides > Nocardioides sp. Root151. The sequence goes on along the minus strand of NZ_LMGG01000001.1, from coordinate 1,604,660 downwards.
TCAACAACCCGTCGTTCCGCGACAACGTGCTGCCCCGGCTGGCCGCGACCACCGGCCTGCTGGTGGTCGACGAGGCGCACTGCATCTCCGACTGGGGCCACGACTTCCGGCCCGACTACCGGCGCATCCGCACCATGCTCTCCGACCTGCGCCCGGGCATCCCGGTGCTGGCCACCACGGCGACGGCCAACGAGCGGGTCACGCTCGACGTGTCCGAGCAGCTGGCGGTCAGCGAGGGCGAGCCTTCGGGGCCGGGCGTGCTCGTGCAGCGCGGCTCGCTCGACCGTGAGTCCCTGCATCTCGCGGTGGTGAGGCTCAGGACCGCCGAGCAGCGCCTGGGCTGGCTGGCCGACCACCTCGGCTCGCTCACCGGCTCCGGCATCATCTACTGCCTCACCGTCGCCCAGACCCAGGAGATCGCGGCGTTCCTGCGGGCCCGCGGCCACACCGTCGCGGCGTACTCCGGGCAGACCGAGACCACCGAGCGCGAGGCGCTCGAAGCCGACCTCGCCGCCGGGCGGGTCAAGGCGCTGATCGCCACCAGCGCGCTCGGCATGGGCTTCGACGCCACGCTCGGCTTCGTGATCAACGTCGGCGCGCCCTCGTCACCGGTGGCCTACTACCAGCAGGTCGGCCGTGCCGGACGCGGCACGCCGCGGGCCGACGTCGTGCTGCTGCCCGCCCTCGAAGACCGCGACATCTGGAAGTACTTCGCCTCCCTCGCCTTCCCGCCCGAGCCGCAGGTGCGGCAGGTGCTCTCCGCCCTCGAGGGCTCCGAGAAGCCGCTCGGCACCCCGGCCCTCGAGACGTACGTCGACCTGGGCCGCTCGCGCCTCGAGATGATGCTGAAGGTGCTCGACGTCGACGGTGCCGTGCAGCGGGTCCAGGGCGGGTGGGTGTCCACCGGCCAGGCGTGGAGCTACGACCAGGAGCGCTACGACCGGGTCAAGGCCGCGCGTGATCGCGAGCAGCAGGCGATGCTCGACTACATCTCCTCGACCGAGTGCCGCATGACGTTCCTGCGCAGCCAGCTCGACGACGAGGTCGGCTCTCCGTGCGGGCGGTGCGACAACTGTGGCGGCGTCTCCTTCGACTCCGAGGTGTCCGACGCCTCGCTCGACGAGGCGCGCACCCAGCTCACCAGGCCCGGTGTCGAGATCGCGCCCCGCAAGATGTGGCCGACAGCCCTGGCCAACCTCGGCATCGAGCTCAAGGGCAAGATCGCCGACGCCTCGTCGACCGGGCGCGCGGTGGCCCGGTTGACCGACCTCGGCTACGGGCAGGCGCTGCGCGACCTGTTCCGTGACGACGCCGAGGACGGCCCGGTGCCGGTGCCCCTGGTCAAGGCCGTCATCGAGGTCCTCGGCGACTGGCGGCCGCAGGTCGCGGGCATCGTCTTCGTCGAGTCACAGCGCAAGGCAGCGCTCACCGCCGACTTCGCCGACGGGCTCTCCCGGTTCCTCCAGGTGCCGGTCGTAGGCCGCTTCGCGATCGTCGACCCGTCGGTCGAGCCCGGGCACGGGTCCGCCAACTCCGCCCAGCGGGTGGCCGCCGTGCTGCGGCGCTACGCGCTGCAGGGCGAGATCCCGGCCGGTCCGATCCTGTTGCTCGACGACCTGGTCGGCACCGGCTGGACGATGACCATCGCGGCCCGTGCGCTCAGGCAGGCCGGCGCGACCGACGTACACCCGCTGGCCCTGGGCACGCAGGCCTGATCCGCCCGGTCGGCACGCGCTCGCGAACTTTTCCCGGACTGTCGGCGTCACCTCCTGTGTGTCCGGAACCCCGGACGCACACCGGGAGCTGACGCTCCGTCTCGGGAAGGAACCCCATGTCGACGTACGACGCACTCGCCAGCACCGTGGACGACATCGTGACGCAGGCGATCCTCGCCGAAATGCGCCTTGCCACCAAGTTCCCGAACAACTGGTTGGCCGACGATCAGGAGAACCCGACACGCGTCACGTACACCTTCGCGGCGCGACCCGCACTCGGATGCCAGGTCGAGTTCGACTGGTCGACCGGCGCGGTGATCCGCACGTCTCACGACAACGGCGTGACGCCCCCTCTCGACCCGTCGGGCACCTTCCTGGCCTGGAAGTCGAAGTGGGAGACCGCGATCCCACCCCTGTTCGACAAGTACCTGGGCATGCCCTACCCCGAACACTTCGCACGGGAGTCGTCCGACCTGGACCTGACCGGCACCACGCTCAACGGTGGCGGCTTCAAGATCGGTGACACCAGGTTCGAGGGCACCAACCTCGACTACCACCTGTGGCAGGTGGGCAGTGAGCGCGGCAAGATGCTCGGCTGGTCGGGTGCGGCGGCGACTGCGTTCCGCGACAAGTACCTCAAGACCTGGCCCGCCAACCTCTCCAACCAGTTCGCTGCCCTGGCCATGCTCAAGGGCAACATCGAGCGTGAGAAGGCGATGTGGACCAAGGCGCGGGAGCAGATCGCCCTGACCGCCGACCACGCCGTGTCCGCGATGAAGGGTGCCGACGGCCCGGAGCCCGACGACAAGGTCGCGCTTGCGATCTTCGCCGCCGCGGCAGGTGTGGTCGGCGTGGCCATCCCTGTCGCCGGGCAGGTGGCCCTGGCCGCCGCCGTCGGGAGCCTCGCCGTCGCCGATTCCATGAAGGGTGAGAAGAAGCAGGCGAAGGAGATGAGCTTCGGTGCCGAGACCCCCGACGCGGTCTTCTCCAAGCTCGACGCAGGGTTGACCACCTTCGAGAACGAGATCTGGGACGCCGAACACGCGATCCACACCGACCTCAAGGCGCTCCAGGACAAGCTCCACGTGCGCACCGCCTTCATCGGCACGGGTGCCGATGCCCTGCTCGGATCGACCGACCCCTACGACGTGGGCGTGCGGGGTGACCAGTTCGAGGTCTCGGAGATCAAGGACCTGCGCTCGTTCGCCCAGACCTGCATCGACGCCGCCGGCGATGCCCGCACTGCCTCGAGCGCCTGCGCGATCAACTCACCCTCGGCCACCCGCAACCGCGTCGCCGGGCTGGGCTACGGCTACACCGGGGCCGCCGACCAGTACGCCAACTGCGTGACGATGCTCCAGGACATCATCGGCGACAACGGCATCATCATCGGGGACGCAGGGGTGCAGCTCGACGCGGCCGCCAACGCCTACTCCGACGCCGACCAGGACTCCGAGAACAAGATGCGCAACCACTCGGCCGAACTCGTCGACATGCGCAAGGACGACGGCAGCATGCCGGCGCCGCCGCCTCCGCCGCCGGTGCACCGGGGGCCGGGCCACGAGGTGCCGGTCTGAGGCCTGCAGCCGAAATGCGGCAAAGGATGCGATCCGCAGTCACCAGGTGACTGCGGATCGCATCCTTGTCAGTGCAGCGTGAGCCCAGACCTCAGTGGCCGACCATCGCCGTCGGGTCGACCGGCTTCTCCGGGGGCTTGCGGGGCAGGAAGAACGACGGGATCAGCACGCAGCCGACCAGGACCGTGCCGACGATGAAGACCGTCGCGAACGCGGACGCCAGGTCGGGCAGTGCGTCAGGAGCAATGGCGTCGAGCTGCGCCTTCAGCTGGGTGGCCTTCTCCCCTGAGGCCTGAGAGAGCTTGGACCTGAGGAACACGTACATCCCGGCGTCTCGGCTGCCCTTGATCTCGTTGGTCAGGATCACCGAGAAGAGCGCCGTACCGATCGAGGCGGCGACCTGCTGGGTGATGTTCATCAGCGTCGAACCACGGGCGATGTTGTGGTCGGTCAACGTGGCCAGCGCCGAGCTCATGATCGGCATCATCGTGGAGCCCATGCCGAGGCCCATCACGAACAGCGAGCCGAGGATGTAGGCGTACGACGTGTCGTCGTCGAGCTGGGTGAACATCGCCATGCCGATCGTGACCAGCGTGATGCCGACCATGACGACCTTGCCGGGACCGCGCTTGTCGGCCATGAACCCGGCGATGGGCATGGTGATCATCGCGCCGATGCCCTGGGGGGCCAGCAGCAGTCCGGCACCCAGCGCGGTCTCGTCACGCACCTGCTGGAAGTAGAGCGGGAACAGCAGGCTGGCGCCGAAGAAGGCGATCGCGAAGAGCGCCATGGCGACCACGGCGATCGTCATCTGCACGTTCTGGAAGAGCCGCAGCTCGACCAGCGGGTGGATGTTGCGCCTGTTCAGCGCCCACGGCACGAACGCGATGATCAGCACGGCGCCGATTCCGGCGGGGATGAGCACCTCGCGGTCCCACATGGTGCCCGCCTCGGGGATCGACGAGACGCCGTACAGGAAGGCGGCCAGACCGGGGGAGAGCAGGATCATGCCCAGCCAGTCGAAGGTCTCCGACGGCTCGACGTTGTCCTTCGGCAGCACGATCTGGGCGTAGACGAACGCGAGGATGCCCAACGGCAGGTTGATCAGGAAGATCCAGTGCCACGAGGCCTTGTCGATCAGGAGCCCACCGAGGATCGGGCCGAAGATCGGTCCGAGGAGCATCGGGATGCCGAGGACGGCCATCACGCGGCCGACGCGGTGCGGGCCGGCGGCGCGGGTCAGGATCGTCATGCCCAGCGGCATCAGCATGCCGCCGCCGAGGCCCTGGAGGACGCGGTAGAGCACGAGGGTGTTGAGGTCGCCTGCGGTCGCGCAGAGCACGGACCCGGCGGTGAACAGGGTCACCGCGATCAGGTAGAGGCGCTTGGTTCCGAAGCGGTCGGCTGCCCAGCCGGTCAACGGGATCACCGAGGCCAGGGCGAGGGTGTAGCCGGTCATGGTCCAGGCAACCTCGGCCGAGGTGGCGTCGAAGTCGTTCTGGAACGTCTCGAGTGCGACAGAGACGACCGTGATGTCGAGGATGGACATGATCGCGCCGAGCACGACCACGCCCGCCACCATCAGGACCTTCTTGTCGAGCTTGTCGTCTTGAGGAGCGGCGGTGGGCTCCGGGATGGTTGTAGACACCCAAGAAGAATACGGAAGCGCTCAGGTCCGGCGCACCCTACTTTTGTCTGTCCGGGGGCGTGACCTCACTCACCTCCCACGGAGAACATTCGCTCCCCACGGCAGATGTCCCGTGGGGAGCGAAGGTTTCCCCGGTGCACCGGGGAAACCTGCAAGGCTCAGGAACCCGAGGTGAGCCGCTCCACGCCGTCGACGAGGCGCTGGTCGTCGGGGGTCACGCCGGGACGGAACCGCGAGATGACCTTGCCGTCGGCGGCGATCAGGAACTTCTCGAAGTTCCACTGCACGTCGCCGGCCTCACCCTCCTCGTCGGGCACCTTGGCCAGCTCGGCGTAGATCGGGTGCCGGCCGTCACCGTTGACCTCGACCTTCTCGGTCATCGGGAAGGTCACGCCGTACGTCGCGGAGCAGAACTCGGCGATCTCGTCCGACGTGCCGGGCTCCTGGCCGCCGAACTGGTTGCACGGGATGCCGATGACCGAGAAGCCGCGGTCGGCGTACTGCTCGTGCAGCTGCTCGAGAGCGGTGTACTGCGGGGTGAGCCCGCACTTGGAGGCGACGTTGACGAGCAGCGCGGGCTTGCCGCCGGTGATCTCGCCGAGGGTCGCGCTGGTGCCGTCGAGGCGGGCGATGGGGGCGTCGAGGATGCTCATGCGGCGAGCCTAGCCGGAGTCCGGAAGGAGTCAGGCGCTGGCCGAGCGGGCACCCAGCCACGGGCCGAAGCCGTCGTCGCGACCGACCCAGCGGGCCAGGCCGGCGGCCAGCTCGGCGTCGGTCATCAGGGCGGCGTCGAGGTCGTGGAGGACCTGGTCGCGCCGCTCGTCGCATCCGGTGATCACCAGGTGCGTGCGGGGCCCGCGGACCGGGCGGTGCTCGGCGGTGCCGATGCTCAGCTGGCCACCGGAGCCGGCCCACAGTGCGACGCTGTCGGGATGGGTGGGCAGCCAGAAGGTGCCGCGACCGATGTAGGAGTGACCGCCGAGGGACTCGATCGAGTCCATCAGTCGTTGCGGGTGGAAGGCCCGCCAGGAGTCGAGCATCACCGTCCAGACGCCTGTCTCCTCGGCCAGGGGTGACGTGCAGTCGGTGACCCCGTCCTCGTCGACCCGGGCGGGGAGGAAGGCCGGCTGCGGCGCGTCGTACGACGACGGGGCGGTGCCCGGGGTGAGCAACTGCCCGGCGGTCAGCTCGGTGCACTCGGGGACGAGCACGGCGCCGGGGGCGCGCACCTCGTCGACCAGGGCCCGGGCCACGTCGTCAGCGGCGCCGTCGAGCACCAGCAGGTCGGCAGCGCCGAGCAGGTCGACCAGCACCTCGCCCACGGCGCGGATGTCGCCGGCGTGGCGCTGGTCGTCGCGCTCGCGCAGGAGATCGTCGCCGCACAGGTCGTCGAGCAGGCGGGACCCGTCGAGAGCGGCGACGACCGCGCCCATGGTCAGCAGGGGCCGGCGCTCGAGCATCGGCGGCAGGGCCGCGGTGAGTGCCGAGGTGTGGGCGGCCGGCGGGAGGCTCAGCACCAGTGAGGCCCAGCGACCCGCTTCGGACAGGCGGGCCAGCGTCGGCACGATCTCGTGGCGCAGTGCGCAGGAGAGGCACGCGTGGTCGAGGGGCACGGTCTCGCGCTCGAGGATGCCGGTCGCGTCGGAGACGACACGAGTGATCGTCTGGCCCATCACGTCGAGCTCGAAGCGGGCCAGGGCCGAGTCGGGCAGGGTGAACGCGAGGCTGGCTTCGACCGGCTCCTGGGCCTCACGGGTGAGGCCGGCAAGGACGACGACGGGAGTCTGGCGGCTGGTGAACGAACGCATGGCCCTGACCCTAAATGAGAATGGTTCTCAAACACAACCCGAGATGCGGCAAAAGTTAACGGGGTCGGATGCCTTGCCGGACTCCGGCCCAGACCCGAGTGTTGGGCTCGACCCGGCCGTCGAGGTGACGGCCATGCCCTCTCGGGAGGATCCACCGCATGACACCCGCACGCACTCGCATTGCGGCCCTGGCCGGCATCGCGACCCTCGCCGCCGGAGTCGCACTTGCCCTGCCCGGCAGCGCCACCGCCCTGTCCGGCGGCGCCACTGTCGACCCTCAGCCGGCAGCCCTGGCGGACGCGCCGGACATCCCGCTCAGCGCGGTGACGGCGCATCTCGAGGAGTTCCAGTCGATCGCCGAGGCCAACGGCGGCAACCGCTACACCGGGCAGCCCGGCTACCGCGCCTCGCTCGACTACGTCCAGGCCCAGCTCGACGCCGCAGGGTTCGTCACCGAGGTGCAGTCGTTCAGCACCCGGGCCGGTACGTCGTACAACCTGATCGCCGACTGGCCGGGCGGCGACCCGACGAACACCGTGATGATGGGCGGCCACCTCGACAGCGTCGACGAGGGGCCGGGCATCAACGACAACGGCACCGGCTCCGCAGCGATCCTGGCCAGCGCCCTCGCGTTCGCGCAGAGCGGCGCGGAGCCGACGAACCACGTGCGCTTCGGATTCTGGGGCGCGGAGGAGCTCGGTCTCCTCGGCTCCACGCACTACGTCGACAGCCTCTCGACAGTGGAGGTCGACGACCTGGCGGCGTACTTCAACTTCGACATGGTCGGCTCGCCGAACCCCGGCTACTTCGTCTACGACGACGACGCGAACGGCACCGAGCTGCGCGACAGCCTGACCGCGTCGTACGACGCGGCCGGCATCGACTCCGACTACATCGACGTCGACGGTCGCTCCGACCACGCCGCGTTCATGCAACGCGGCATTCCCACCGCCGGCACGTTCTCCGGCGCCGAGGGGACCAAGACCTCGACGCAGGCCGCGAAATGGGGCGGGCAGGCAGGGCAGGCCTATGACCCGTGCTACCACTCCGCCTGCGACGACATCGACAACCTCGACACCGCGGCACTCGACCTGAACGCCGACCTGATCGCGGACACCCTGTGGGCGTGGGCCGACCACGACTTCGGTGGCGGCACGACGGAGCCGCCGACCGGCGACGACGCGATCACCAACGGCGGCTTCGAGGACGGCACCACCGGATGGCAGGCCACCAACGGCGTGGTCACCACCGACCTCGACCAGTCCGCGCACGGCGGTTCGGGCAAGGCGTGGCTCAACGGCTACGGCCGGGCGCACACCGACAGCGTCGCGCAGACCGTCACCGTGCCCGACGCCGGCCGGCTCACGTTCTGGCTCAGGGTCGACACCGACGAGGACACCACCGGCCAGGCCTACGACACGCTCCGGGTCAAGGCCGGCTCCACGACGCTCGGCACGTGGTCGAACCTCGACGCAGGTGACTACCGGAGCATCGCGCTCGACCTGTCGGCGTACGCCGGGCAGTCGGTGGCGCTCACCTTCGTGGGAACCGAGGACGCCTACCTGGCCTCGGACTTCGTCATCGACGACGTGTCCCTCACTTCTGCCGGGTGACCTCGGCGCGGCGCGCGTTTGATCGCTGCGCCACCGGGGGAAGGTTCTGTCATGACGCAGATGCCGCAGCAGCACGACCCGACGTACCAGGCGCTCAACCAGCTCGTGGCCGCCGGACAGCTGTCTCCCGACCAGGCCCAGGCTGCGCTGGACGCCACGCGTGCCGGCGGAGGACGCGCGCCGTTCTTCGCCAACTCGTTGGTGCCGGTGTGGCTGCGTCCCGACGTACTCCTGGTGGTCTTCGGCACGGCGCTGCTCAGTGCGGCCGTCGCCGTCTCCACCGTGTGGACCCGCGAGGACGGCGACATCGACTGGTCGAACTACCTGGTCGGCATCGGTGCCACAGTCGTCCTCCTGGCCGGTGCCGCCGCCGGGTGGTTCCTCGTGCAGGACCCGGCGCGCAAGGCAAACCTGATGTCGTGGCCCGGTGCACTCGGGGCCATCGGAGTGGGCCAGATGATCGGCGTTGGCCTGGACGACAACGACTTTGCCGTCTACGGCGTCGGCGCGGTCATCGTGGCGCTCTGCGCCGGCGGCTACTACCTGATCCGCCAGCCCGCGTTCGTGGTCGCAGCCATCGTCGGCATCTTCCTGCTCTACGTGCAGGTCTTCGACGACACCTACGGCGTCGACGACATCGACGGCGACAACTTCGGCATCGCCCTCGGCCTCGTCGTCCTCGTCTTCACACTGATGATCACCGTCGCTGGATGGTTCCTGCCCACCCGTGACCTGACCGCGCTCATCGTGGGTGCCTTCGCGGTCGGCGCCTACGCGGTCACGCTGGTTGCGCTCGTCGCCATCGCTGCCGTGTCGATGGCGTTCTCCGGGTTCGACGAGATGGACGGAGGGGAGCCCAAGCAGCCGGACAACCCCTACACCAACGACGTGTGGTTCCTGCTCGTCTTCGGAGCGATCCTCACGCTCGTCTGGGCGGCCGCCTGGTGGCTGCGCGGCCACGACGGCTACCGCGTGCTCATCCTGGCGATGCTGACCTCGATCCTTCCCGCTGCCACGTTCGCGCTCGCGGTCGAGCACCCGACCTGGTGGGGTGTCGTGCTGGCCGCGCTCGGCGCCATCGGTCTCGCGCTGGCCGTCGGCCGGGCGCTGGGGATGCTGCCGAACAACCGCCAGGCGCCGACCCGGCCTCCCGTCTGAGCAGACTCGTTCGCTTCCCGGCGGCGACAGGGACGAGGTGGCTTGTGCGGGCACGGCACACTGTCGGCTGCACCGGCTAACGTCGGCAGCCCGCACCTCGGCCACCTGGGAGGCCCCGCTTGAGCTTCGTCCCCGTCACCGGACCGGCGACCTTCCACGTCGCCGACCCGGCCCGCGACAGTGTGGTCGAGTTCAGTGACGACCGGCGCACGGTCAGCCTGCCGATGCGGGCCGCCCTTCCGGTCCTGACCCGGGCCCGCGGCCGCGACGACGTACACCCGAGTGTGGGTCTGCTGGCCGGTGCGGCGCTGCTCGGCATGCAGTTCGTGGCTGCCGGCAAGCTCGAGCCAGGCACCGGCGGCTGGCGCATCGCGACGCTCGAGCACGCCGACGAGGAGCGGCTGCGCCTGCTCGCGGAGTCCCGCGACCACGACGGCACCACCGACCCGCTCGGCCTGGTGCGAGGTGTGGTGCACGCCGTCGCCGACGCGATGGCCCGCTCCGCCCCGTCCTCCACGTCCGTACGACGACCCGCGCGCCCGACCGGCATCGGCAGTGGAGGTCCCGGCGGCCTGAAGCGCAGGGCTCCGCACGCCGACGTCACCGCCCGCATCCAGGAGCGGGTGTCGCGGCTGGCCCGGCCCGACGACCTGCCCCACCTCGTCTCCCTGGGGCTGCGCATCGAGGCCGACGAGGAGGAGCTGATCGGCGGCTCCGTGCGCCTCGTGCTCCAGGTGCACGACGAGCAGAATCCGCTCCACTTCGCCGACGCCGCGCGGTTGTGGACCGAGCGCCCGGCCGACGCCACCCACGGTTTCGGCTCGCGCGCCCACATCCATGCCAGCCAGGCGCTCCGGGCCGCGGCCGAGGCCTGGCCGGTGCTCGAGCGACTCCTCGAGCTGCGCGTCCCCGACCAGATCACCCTCGACTCGGTCGAGGTCGCCAGCCTGCTCGACGACGGGTTGACCGCGCTCCAGGCCCGGGGGGTCGACGTCCTCTTCCCACGCTCGCTCGGGCATGACCTGACCACCCGCGCGGTCCTTCGGCCCGGGGGCGGCAAGCAGGAGGAGCCGTTGGTCGACGGGCTCTTCGGCACCGACGCGCTGTTCAGCTTCAACTGGCAGGTGGCCCTGCACGGCGACCCGCTCACCGAGGCCGAGATGGACGAGCTGGCTGCCGCCACCAGCCCGGTGATCAAGCTGCGCGACAACTGGATGCTGGTCGACCCCAAGGTCGCCAAGCGGGCCAAGAAGCGGCTGATCAGCACGGCCAGGCCGGCCCAGGCCCTGGCCGCCACCCTGACCGGCACGATCGCCGTCGACGAGGTCGACACGTCGGTGATCGTCGGGGCGACGCTCGAGAAGGTACGCGAGCGCATCCGCACTGCCGCCACCCGCGATCCGCTCGCCGCGCCATCCGCGTTGCGGGCCACGCTGCGTGACTACCAGCTGCACGGCCTGACCTGGCTGGCCGAGATGAGCTCCCTCGGCCTGGGTGCCTGCCTGGCCGACGACATGGGCCTCGGCAAGACGATCACCGTGATCGCGCTCCACCTGCACCGTCTCGAGCGCGGCCACACCGGACCGGTGCTGGTGGTCTGCCCGGCCTCACTGCTGGGCAACTGGGAGGCCGAGATCAACCGCTTCGCCCCCGGAGTCGACGTACGCCGCTTCCACGGCGGCCAGCGCACCCTCGAGGGGCTGGAGTCGGGCTTCGTGCTCACGACGTACGGCACGATGCGCGCCGACGGACAGCCGAAGGGCAAGCGAGAGCTGGCCGGTGTCGAGTGGGACCTCGTGGTCGCCGACGAGGCGCAACACGTGAAGAACCCGCAGTCCTCCACGGCCCGGGCGCTGCGCACGATCGACGGCCAGGCCCGCATCGCCCTGTCGGGCACCCCGGTCGAGAACAACCTGACCGAGCTGTGGGCGATCCTCGACTGGGCGATCCCCGGGCTGCTCGGCTCGCGCAACGCGTTCCGCAAGGTGTGGGCCGGCCCGATCGAGTCCGGCCTCGAGCCGACCAAGGCGCGCCAGTTCGCCGACCTGATCGAGCCGTTCCTGCTGCGCCGTCGCAAGTCCGACCCCGGGATCGCGCCCGAGCTGCCGGCCAAGACCGAGACCGACCACCCGCTCCAGCTCACCCGCGAGCAGGCGGTGCTCTACGAGACGCTGGTGCGCGAGTCGATGGAGCGCATCGAGCAGGCCGACGAGCACGCCCGCCGCGGCCTCGTGCTCCAGCTGCTGACCGGGCTCAAGCAGATCTGCAACCACCCGGCGCACTACCTCAAGCAGGCCAGTTCCCGCCTCGCCGGTCGCTCCGAGAAGCTCGACCTGCTCGACGAGCTCCTCGGCACCGTGCTCGCCGAGGAGGGCGCGGTGCTGATCTTCACCCAATACGTGCAGATGGCGCGATTGCTCGAGCAGCACCTGGCGCACACCGGCGTCCCGACCCAGTTCCTGTACGGCGGCACGCCCGTGCAGGAGCGTTCGGCGATGGTCGACCGTTTCCAGCGGGGCGAGGTGCCGGTCTTCCTGCTCTCGCTCAAGGCCGGCGGCACCGGGCTCAACCTGACCGCGGCCGACCACGTCATCCACTTCGACCGCTGGTGGAACCCCGCCGTCGAGGAGCAGGCCACCGACCGGGCCTACCGCATCGGACAGACCCGGCCGGTGCAGGTGCACCGGCTGATCACCCGCGGCACGATCGAGGAGCGCATCGCCGAGCTGCTGACCCGCAAGCGGGCACTGGCCGACTCGGTGCTGGCCCGCGGCGAGGCGGCGCTGACCGAGCTGAGCAACGACGACCTGCGCGACCTGGTCACCCTGCGGAGCACCGATTGAGCGCGGTCACCCATCCCCGGTTCGCCCCGCGCCGCTCGACCAGGTCAGCTCCGTGGTGGAGCAAGGCCTGGTCGCGGGCCGTCGAGGAGGCGGCCTACCACCTCACCGACCTGCGCACCGGCCGAGCCCTGGCCCGGGGCGGGCACGTCGGCGCGTTGACCCTCGACCGGGGCAGCCTCTTCGCCGCGGTGCAGCAGGGGGACGACGCCTGGACGGTCCAGATCGCGATGCCCACCCTGTCGGGTGAGGGCATCGCCACGTTCGTCGAGCTGGTGGCCGCCGAGTCCGGGCGCATCGCCCGGCTGCTCGACGGCGACCTCCCGCACCAGCTGGTCGAGGACGCCGAGGACGCCGGCGTCGAGCTGCTGCCGTACGGCGGGGAGCTGTCGGCCGAGTGCAGCTGCGAGGCGTGGGCCCAGCCGTGCGTGCACGGCCTCGCCGTGCTGACCCAGTTCACCTGGCTGATCGACGACGACGCCCTGGCCCTGCTCCACCTGCGCGGCCTCCCGCGCGAGGAGCTGCTCGCCCAGCTGCACGCCCGCCAGGTCCAGGGCGCCGAGACGGAACCCCAGTCAGCGGAAGGCAGCGCAGACCCCGAGCTTCTCGCGGATGTCGACGTGGGAGTCGATGCTGCCCTTCGGGCCGCACGCGTGTTGGAGCTGCTCGAAGAAGGCGCCGACGTCGACCACCTCCTCTGACCCACGAACCGTCAATCCTTGCGTCGCGAACCTGCAATTCTTGATGCGCGAGCCGTGGGTTCTTGATGCGCGAGCCGTGGATTCTTGGTGGTCGGTTCAGGCCCAGGGGTCCTCGCGACGCCACACCGTCGGGAAGTGCAGGTCGACGCCGTCGGCACGCGCCAACGGGTCGAGCACCCGCATCGTCTCGTCGAGGTCGTCACCGGCGTAGGGCAGTGCCCGCATCGGCTCGTCGAGCGGCCTGAAGAAGTCGTCCCAGTGGATCAGGACCACGCGTCGGGCGCCCACCGCGCGCACCGTCTCCTGCCAGAACGTGGTCATGTACTCCTCGGGCTGGACCCCGAGCTGCCCGATGCCGAGGTAGACGACGTCCGCGCTCTGCTCTGCGAGGGCACCGGGGACGAACCCGGCGCTGCCCTGGACGAGCACCGAACGCCCCGACGCGTGCCGGATGAACGTCGACCACGCCTCGCCGCACTTGTACGCCGACGCGCGGGCCGGCGTACCCACGGGAGTGTCGATCGTGCCCGGATAGCGGTCCGGTGGGCAGTGGTGGCTCTCGACCAGGGTGAGCGTGAAGTCGCCGAAGGTCAGCGAGTCGCCCGGCGCCACCTCGTCGATGCGTGACTCGGGCAGTCCGTGGCCGCGCCCGATGTTCGCGGTCGAGGTGCCGCCGACCAGCTGCGCACCGGTGCGCTCGGCGACGACGGCGGAGTCCATCGCATGGTCGAAGTGGCTGTGCACCGGCAGTACGGCGGCCAGTCGGTCGACGCCGACCCGGTTCAACGCAGTGTCGATGCGTGAGTCGTCCGGGTTCAACGCGCGCAGCGCCACCCTGGGCAGGCTCGGCCGGCTGAAGAACCCGTCGGTCATCAACGAGGTCTCGCCGTCGCTGACCAGCAGGGTGGCCACTCCCAGGAAGGTCACCGAGAGGTCACTGTCCGCAGCAGGTACGTCGAACCGGTCGGCGTACTGGGCGAGGTCCGGGCGTCCGAAGCGAAGGCGCATGGCCCGAGGCTAGACCTTGGACCGACCGAGGAGGACCGTGTCGACCTCCTTCCGCAGCGGGCGTGCTGTCGGGTGTGCGTTGGGCTCACGGCGACGGCCAGGTCGGTGTCCCGCTGCATCTGCCGATCCGATTGGCCCCCTCTGCGGTCAGCATTCGAGGCCAATCGGCCCGGCCGACCGAGCGCGCGATGGACTCTCTGGGGACCTACGCGCGAGGCCGGGGATCCGCTCAGCGCCTGTCGACGGCTGGCTCGGGCTGGACGACGAGCCGGGTCAACCGCGGTAGACCGAGACCGCCCAGTCGGAGGCATCGGTGAAGGGATCGAGCTCCCAGGTGCCGAAGCGGTGCTCGAGGGTCCAACCGACAGCGGACGCGTCACGGTCGAGATCGGAGGTCGAGTAGGGCCGGTCGAGGTGGAAGCCGAACACCGCCCGGCCGCCCGGCGCCAGCACAGAGGCCATCGCCGCCAGCACCCGCGGCTCGGAGCCCGGGTCGACGTAGACCATCACGTTGCCGGCGCACACGATCACGTCGAAGGTGCCGAGCGACGGCGTCAGGTCGACGAGGTCGAGCACTTCCAGGCGTACGTCGGGGTGCTGCTCGTGGCCCGCTTCGATCAGCAGCGGATCGGCGTCGACGCCGACCACGTCGTGCCCGACCCGGGCGAGTGCGGCGGCGACCCGTCCGGCACCGCAGCCCGCATCGAGGATCCGGGAGCCGCGCTTCGCCATCGCGTCGATGAACCTGGCCTCGCCGTCGACGTCCTTGCCCTGGGCCGCGATCCTCACGAATCGCTGGCTGTAGTCCTCACGTTGCTCGAGGGACCGCTCGTCGAACCACCTGGTGCTCACGCTCCCGAGTCTCCCACGCCGACGGACGGCCACCCGGCTCGGTCAGAGGCCGAGCGCGCGGGCGGCCATGTCCTGGAGCAGTCGGCGCATCTCCTTCTCCGGCAGGAAGGCGCTGTGCGGCGTCGAGTTGAGCAGGCCGAACGTGGCGTGGGCCCTGGCCCGGGCCGCGACCAGGGTCAACGAGTCGTCGGCCTTGCGCAGCTCGCCGGCCCACAGGTCGACGTACGACCGCTGGAGGGTGCGGACCTTCTCGCGCGCCTCGGCAGGCAGCGAGGCCCAGTCCCGGTCCTGTACGACGATCAGCGCCTTGTTGGCCAACGCGAAGGAGATGTGCCAGTCGATCAGCGCTTCCAGGGCCGAGCGCGGGTCGGTCGACGCGGCCACTCGAGAGCGCCCGACGCTGAGGAGCTCCTCGCTGATCGCGACCAGCATCTCGGCGAGGATCGCGTCCTTGGCCGGGAAGTGCTTGTAGAGCGCGGGGCCGCTCATGCCGCACGCTGCGCCGAGCTCGCCGACCGAGACCCCGTGGAAGCCACGTTCGGCGAACAGCGTCGCCGCGGTGGCGAGGATCTGTTCGCGTCGGCTCATGCGCGACAGAGTAGGCCACGCACTGTTCAGGACGACGAGGGTGCGCAATCCTCGGATGTGTCGTAGCCTAAGCAACGGTTAATGATCATTAACCAACAAGATCTTCTGGGAGGGCACGTGACCGACACCGAGTCCGGAGGCCTGCGGGCTGCCGTCGACGAGCTGCGCGACCGCCTGGCCGCCGTACGCAACGACGGCGCCGGTGGCAACGAGGCGGCCCGCACCAAGCACACCGACCGCGGCAAGCTGCTGGTGCGCGAGCGGGTCAACAGGCTCCTGGACCCGGGCAGTCCCTTCCTCGAGTTCAGTGCCCTGGCAGCGACCGGCATGTACGGCAAGGAGGGTGACGAGAACGCCGTGCCCAGCGCCGGCATCGTCACCGGCCTCGGCCAGGTCAGCGGCCGCACCTGCGTGATCATCGCCAACGACGCGACGGTCAAGGGCGGCACCTACTACCCGATGACGGTCAAGAAGCACCTGCGCGCGCAGGAGATCGCCCGCGCCAACAAGCTCCCGGTCATCTCGCTGGTCGACTCCGGCGGCGCGTTCCTGCCGATGCAGGACGACGTCTTCCCCGACAAGGAGCACTTCGGCCGCATCTTCTTCAACCAGGCCAACATGAGCGGCGAGGGCATCCCGCAGATCGCCTCGGTGATGGGCTCGTGCACCGCCGGCGGCGCCTACGTGCCCGCCATGTCCGACGAGACCGTGATCGTGAAGAACCAGGCGACGATCTTCCTCGGCGGCCCGCCCCTGGTGAAGGCGGCGACCGGTGAGGTCGTCACCGCGGAGGACCTCGGCGGCGGCGACGTGCACGCCCGCAAGTCCGGCGTGGTCGACCACCTCGCCAACGACGACGCCCACGCGCTGGCCATCGTGCGCGGCATCATCGAGACCGTGCCGCGGCCCACCTCCACGCCGTGGGAGGTGCTCGAGCCGGAGGAGCCGCACGAGGCGCCCGAGACGTTGTACGACGTGGTGCCCAGCGACACCCGCACGCCGTACGACGTCCGCGAGGTGATCCGCCGCGTCGTCGACGCCAGCCGGTTCACCGAGTTCAAGCAGTACTACGGCGAGACGATGGTCTGCGGCTTCGCCCGCATCTGGGGTCACCCGGTGGGCATCGTGGCCAACAACGGCATCCTGTTCAGCGAGTCCAGCCTCAAGGGCGCGCACTTCATCGAGCTGTGCAATCAGCGCAAGATCCCGCTGGTCTTCCTGCAGAACATCACCGGCTTCATGGTCGGTCGCGAGTACGAGAACCGCGGCATCGCCAAGGACGGCGCCAAGCTGGTCACCGCGGTGGCGTGCAGCGTCGTACCCAAGTTCACCGTGGTCATCGGTGGCTCGTTCGGGGCCGGCAACTACGGCATGTGCGGCCGGGCCTACGACCCGCGCTTCCTGTGGATGTGGCCCAACGCGCGCATCTCGGTGATGGGCGGCGAGCAGGCCGCGAGCGTGCTGGCCACGGTCAAGCGCGACGGCATCGAGGCCAAGGGCGGCGAGTGGTCGGCCGACGAGGAGGAGCAGTTCAAGGCGCCGATCCGCGACCAGTACGAAGCCCAGGGCTCGCCCTACTACTCCACCGCGCGCATCTGGGACGACGGCGTGATCGACCCCGCCGACACGCGCCGCGTGCTCGGCCTGGGCCTGGCTGCGGCCGCGCACGCGCCGCTGCCCGAGCCCTCCTACGGAATCTTCAGGATGTGAACAGGTGAAGACTCTTTTGATCGCCAACCGTGGCGAGATCGCGCTGCGCGTCATCTGCAGCGCCCGCGCCCTCGGCATCCGGACCGTCGCGATCCACACCGACCTCGACGCCACGGCGCCGCACGTCCGTGAGGCCGACCACGCCGTCCGGGTCGAGGCCTACCTCGACATCGACGCGGTCGTGCAGGCCGCGAAGGACTCCGGCGCCGAGGCCATCCACCCGGGCTACGGCTTCCTGTCGGAACGCGCAGAGTTCGCCCGCGCGGTCGAGCAGGCCGGGCTCACCCTGGTCGGCCCGAGCGCCGACGTGATGGACCGGATGGGCCGCAAGGACGCCGCTCGCGAGGTCGCGATCGCGGCCGGCGTGCCGGTCGTGCCGAGCTACGGCATCGACGACGACCCGGCCTCGATGAACTACCCGATCCTGGTCAAGGCTGCGGCCGGCGGGGGCGGCAAGGGCATGCGCATCGTGCGCGCGGCCGACGAGTTCGAGGCCGCGGTCGCCGCCGCGAAGCGTGAGGCCGCGAAGTCGTTCGGCGACGACACCATGCTGATCGAGAAGTACGTCGAGCGCGGTCGCCACATCGAGGTGCAGGTGATGGCCGACTCCCACGGCAACGTCGTCCACCTCTTCGAGCGCGACTGCTCCACGCAGCGGCGCCACCAGAAGGTGCTCGAGGAGGCCCCCGCGCCCACCATCGACGAGGCCACCCGTGCGCTGATCACCGGTGCCTCGGTCGCCCTCTCGAAGCAGGTCGGCTACGTCAACGCCGGAACGGTCGAGTTCCTCCTCGACGCCGACACCGGTGAGGCCTACTTCCTGGAGATGAACACCCGCCTCCAGGTCGAGCACCCGGTCACCGAGTCCGTCGTGGCCTTTACGCCGAGCGGCGACAAGGTCGACCTCGTGGCCGTGCAGCTGGCGGTCGCGTCGGGCGAGGAGCTGCCGTTCACGCAGGACGACCTCTGGCTCGACGGCCACGCCATCGAGGCCCGCGTCTACGCGGAGGACCCCTACTCGGGCTTCCTTCCCCAGGCCGGCAACGCCACCCTCGTGCGCTGGCCGGTGCCGCCGTTCGAGGGCACCCGGGACGGCATGCGCGTCGACGCGGCGCTGGAGAGCAACCAGGTCGTCTCCACCAGCTTCGACCCGATGCTCGGCAAGGTGATCGCCGTCGGCAGGGACCGCGAGGAGGCCCGTCGCCAGCTGGTCACGGCGCTCGAGCGCACCTCGATCCTCGGCCTGACCACCAACACCGGCTTCCTGCGCGAGATCGCCGAGAGCGACGCGTTCCGCGACGCGGAGATCGACACGGCCTGGCTCGACCGCCACCCGCCGACCGCGCCGGATCCGTCGTTGGCCCGCACCATCGCGGCGTGGACCGACGTGGCGATCGCCCGCCTGGTCGAGAGGCCCGGACCCTTGATGGCCGACGGATGGCGTGACGGCGGCCCCGCCGTACCCACCCTGGTCGAGCTCGACCAGGTGGTCCGCGTCGACCGCGCCGCAGGACTGGTCGACGACACCCGTGTGGTCGAGCGCTCGATGGCCGACCACGTCGCCAGCCTGCGGGTCGACGGCCAACGCATCGACGCCGTCGTCAACGCCCAGGAGCACGGCATCGACGTCGCCCTGCGTGGGCAGCGCTTCAACTTCGAACGCCCCGACGTGTTCGGCGACCACGGGCCCGTGGTCGGTGACGGCACCCTGCTCGCCCCGATGCCCGGCACCGTCCTGGCGGTCAACGCCACCAGCGGCCAGGAGGTCAAGGAGGGCGACGTGCTCGGCACCATGGAGGCGATGAAGATGGAGCTCGCCCTCAAGGCGCCCTTCGACGGCACCGTCGTCGCCGTGCACCCGAAGGTCGGCGAGCAGGTGCCGTTGGGCGCCGTACTCTTCGAAGTGGAGGCAGGCGCATGAGGCAACCGCAACGCGTCGAGAGCGCGACCGCGCTCCCGGACAAGGTCACGATCTGGGAGGTCGGACCCCGCGACGGCCTGCAGAACGAGAAGGCGATCGTGCAGACCGAGGTGAAGGCCGAGTTCATCCGGCGGCTCCTCGACGCAGGGCTCCCGATCGTGGAGGCGACCAGCTTCGTGCACCCCAAGTGGGTGCCGCAGCTCGCCGACGCGAAGGAGCTGATGGAGGGGTTGGCCAATCCGGAGCTGCCGGTGCTGGTGCCCAACGAGCGTGGCCTCGACCGGGCGCTCGAGCTGGGTCTCAAGCACATCGCGATCTTCGGCAGCGCCACGGAGACCTTCGCCACCAAGAACCTCAACCGCAGCCTCGACGAGCAGTTCGCGATGTTCGAGCCGACCGTACGCCGGGCCCGCGAGGCCGGCATGGACGTGCGCGCCTACGTGTCGATGTGCTTCGGCGACCCGTGGGAGGGCGACGTGCCGGTCGAGCAGGTCGTCGGCGTCGGCAAGCGGCTCTTCGACCTCGGCGCCAGCCAGCTCAGCCTGGGCGACACGATCGGCGTCGGCACCGCCGGCCACGTGAAGCGGCTGATCGGCGCCTTCGACGAAGCTGGCCTCGGCGTCGACCACCTTGCGGTCCACTTCCACGACACCTACGGCCAGGCGCTGGCCAACGCGTACGCCGCGCTCGAGGCCGGCGTGACGACGTTCGACGCCAGCGCGGGCGGCCTCGGCGGCTGCCCGTACGCCGAGAGCGCCACGGGCAACCTGGCCACGGAAGATCTCGTCTGGATGCTCCACGGACTCGGCATCGAGACCGGGGTCGACCTCGAGGCGCTGGTCGCGACCAGCACCTGGATGGCCGGACACCTCGGACGGCCCAGCCCCTCGCGGGTGGTCACCGCGCTGTCATGACGGGTGCGGTGCTGTCATGACGCGTGCGGCACAATGCCGCCCATGAGCAAGCGCAAGGTCTACCTGCACATCGGGGCGCCGAAGACCGGCACCACCTATGTGCAGGACAGGCTGGCGCTCAACGCCCGCGGCCTGACCGGCCACGGTGTGCACTTCCCGAACAAGCGGCTCTTCGCCGATCCGACCCTGTTCCACTTCCGTGCGGCCCTCGACCTCCTCGGCCAGGACTGGGGCGGACCTTCGGGGCACGCGGACGGCTCCTGGGCCACCATGCTCAAGCAGGTACGCCGGCGCAGCGGCACGGTGATCATCAGCCACGAGATCCTCGCGCCGGCACCGGCCGACAAGATCGCCCGCGTGATGAACGACCTGTCCGACAGTGAGATCCACGTGGTCTACAGCGCCCGGGACATGGTCCGCCAGCTGCCCGCCGCGTGGCAGGAGAGCGTCAAGCAGGGCCGGCGGTGGACCTTCGAGCGGTTCCTGGCCAAGGCCGAGCACGGCAGTCCCTGGTTCATGAAGGCCTTCGACCTGCCGGCCGTGCTGGAAGCGTGGGGGAGGAGCCTCCCTCCCGAACGCCTCCACGTGGTCACCGTCCCGCAGGGGCGCACTGACTCCAACCTGCTCTGGAAGCGCTTCTGCACCGCGTTCGGGGTCGACCCGACGTGGGCGCCCCTCGACAGTGAGCGCTCCAACGCGGGGCTCGGCGTCGCCGAGACGGAGCTGTTGCGACGGCTGAACCGTCAGCTCGACCGCACCACCCGCAGCACGGCGGCCCACGACGAGCTGATCCAGACGATGCTCGACCGAAGTGAGCTCGGGCGGCGCCGGTCGCGCAAGGTGCAGCTCCCGCCGGCCCACTACGCCTGGGCGCAGGGTGAGGCCGAGCGGTGGATCGCGTGGGCCGAGCGCGTCGGCGTCGACGTGGTCGGCGACCTGGCCGACCTGCGCTCCGGAGAGCCGCCCGCGGACCTGCCGGAGGACCCCAACGAGGTCCGGGCCAAGGCGATCACCAAGGCCGCGGTCAGTGCGCTCACGGTGATGACTCGCGAGGCGGCCAGTCGTCCCGACCCCTCACGCGAGATCGGTGCCCGCCTCAAGGCGCGCGCCGAGCAGATGCGGCAGCGGTGACGGCTTGAGCAGTGACGCGCATCGGGAGCCCGGTCTCCATCGCGCCTGGGCCTGGGTCGACCACCTCCGCGCCGGCGGCACGACCCCGTGGAGCGACTTCACCGGCAGCGTCGACTCCCGCGGCAGCCTCCTGCCCGGGGCGATCCAGCTCGAGGTGGCCCGTCGGCTGAACCTGGTCGGCGGGGTCGACTCTGCGGAGCATGCAGCGCTGGTCGACCGGGTCTTCGAGACCAGCGGACCCGGGCGCGGCCAACCCGACCTGGAGCTCGTCGGCGTGCACACCGGCTCCCGCTTCGGGCCCCGGCCCGTCGATCCCGCGGAACTGCCCGGCGACGAGCTGATCCGGATGGCGGTCGGCCTGCTCGCCGACCTCGTCGTCGCGCACGAGCCGGGCGAGCCGGTGGTCGAGAAGCCGCGGGCCGCGCTCCCGTGGCGCCGTGCCTACAGCCTGTACGGCGACCCGCTGGCCGTGTCGCAGGTGCGCACCACCCTGGTCCGCGCCGGGGCGGCGCCGGGACGTCGATCGCCCGTCGCGGTGATCCTGGCCGACGACCTGGCCGGCATGCTGGCCGACGTGTGGAGCTGGCGGGTGCAGCACGCGGTGAACCCCTCGTGGCGTTGGTGGCTGGCCGGCTGGGCCCGCAACGACCGGCTGCCCCGGGTGCTCGACCTGCCCTCGGTGGCCGCCAACCAGGCCGCTCGGTTGGGTGCCGACCGTGTGCACATCGTCGCGGCTGCCCATCACGTCCCGCTGGTCGCCGGCCTGGTCGGCTGCCGACGACCGGTCGACGCGACGAGAGTGGGGCTCTCACCGGAAGCCCTCGACGTCGTGCGCCACGTCAACGTGGTGCTCCGGGTGTTGGCCGACCCCGATCGGCACCAGCACCTCCTCCGTGACGTGCTGCTGCCGTGGCTGGCCGACGAGACCGGCCGCCGCCGCGTCGTACCGCCCCGCCACCTGGAGTGGGTGCGCCACCGGGCGATGCGAATGCGCGATGAACTCCGGGTTGCTGGATACCCTGTGCTCGGGGATCTGGACGCCCTCGTCCCGACCGACCAGCCACGTGCTGCCGGTCCGACCGATGACGGTGTCCTCGACGTGGCCCTGAGAACGTTGCTGAAGGTCAAGGAGATCGATACGTGAGCCCGAAGCGGGTCATCCTCCACGTCGGGACCCCGAAGACCGGCACGTCCTACCTCCAGGACGTGCTGTTCAGCAACCGCGACCACCTCGCCGGACAGGGCGTGCTCTACCCGGCCGACCGTTTCGACGGGCACTTCCTGGCGGCGCTCGACCTGATGCGGCTTCCGTGGGGCGGTCTGGAGACCCAGGCCGTCGGGGCATGGGACCGGCTCGCCGCCCAGGTGCGCGAGTGGCCCGGAACCGCGATCATCAGCCACGAGATCCTGGCCACCGCCGACCGCACGCAGATCCGCCGGGCCCTCGAGACGCTGGGCCACCCCGACACCGAGATCCACGTGGTGCTGTCGGTGCGCGACCTGGTCCGCCAGATCCCGGCGGAGTGGCAGGAGAACATCAAGCACCGGCGCACGATCAGCTACCGCAGGTTCCTCGCCCAGGTGCAGGACCCCGACCGCGCCGGCCGCATCGCCACGTGGTTCTGGGGCGTCCAGGAGATTCCCGACATCCTCAACCGATGGGGCGCCGAGCTCGATCCGTCACGCGTCCACGTCGTCACCGTGCCGAAGCCGGGCGCACCCAAGACGCTGCTCTGGGAGCGCTTCGCCGAGGCCTTCGACCTCGGCGGCCTCGACCTCGACCTGCACGTCGAGCGGGCCAACCCGTCGCTCGGCGTCCCCGAGACGGCCCTGATCCGGCGGATCAACAAGACCTCGAACGCCGACGTCGAGCCGAGTGCCTACCGGCCTCTGGTGCGCGAGCTCCTGGCCCACCAGACCCTGTCCCGGCGCGCGGAGTCGCCGCGGCTGGCGCTCCCGCCGGACGTCTGGACCTGGGCCGACGAGCTCTCCCACGCCTGGGTCGACGAGCTGCGCGCGCGGCGGTACGACGTGGTCGGTGATCTCGACGACCTCATCCCGGACCGCAACCCGGTGGAGTTCAGCGACCCCGACCGCCCGCGCCATCGCGAGGTCAACGCCGCTGCGCTCGACGCGATCCACGCGCTGCTGCTCGAGGGTGCCCGCATGCGCCAGGTCGAGGCCGACCTGCGCGACGAGCTCCGCGACACCCAGATCGCGCTGGAGCGGGCCTACCTGCGACCGACGTACCGCGCCCGCGAGAAGATCGTCCGCTCCGCCGAGGACAAGGGCTGGGGGCGCCGGATGCTCGGCCTCTACCGTCGGGTGCGGGGCAGGAGCTCGCGGCCGGCATAGCGGCCGACCTGCCAGGTGCTCCATGCGTCGGCGCTCATGCCGACGACGCCGCCCACCACCGGGACTCGTCGCCCGATCGTGGTGGCGAGGCGCTTGCCCGCGACCTTGCCGATCAGCGACGCGGCCACCTCGGACGCGATGGTCCTGTCGAGGGCGGCGTCGTGCACGGGCGCGGTGGCCAGGGCCATCGGCGGTGCCGGCAGCTTCTTCGACTTCACCATCTTCTTCACCGCGTCCTCGCCGAGGGCGCAGGCCAGGATCGCGTTGCGGACCCGCTGGTCGTCGAGGTCGTAGCCGCGCAACGACGCGATCACCGAGATCATCCGGCACTGGATCAGGGCCAGGCCGGTGATGTTCGCGGGCAGTGCGGCGGCGGCCGTGACCAGGCCGCCGAGGTTCGTGGCGAAGCCCTCGGCGCCGGCGTAGGCGGCGTGCAGCTCGATGGTCTCGCGGATCGCTCGGTCGACGTCGCCGTCCTCCTTCTCGAGCTTGCGCCGGGCGGTCGTCTCGGCCGACGGCAGGGGGCCCACGCCCTCGATCGCCCGCCTGAGCGCCTCGCGGACGAACCCGGAAGTCAGGTTGGGTGCTGCCTGCGTGATCTTCGGCGTGATCCGCTTGGTGATGCTCGATCCGATACCCATGCGGTGCATCCTAGGTGCGTGCCCGTCGAACCGCCCGTCACGCCGTGGGAGTTCCCCGATCCCTCGCCCGTGGCCGACGACCTGATCGCGATGGGCGCGGACCTGCAGCCGGGAACGCTGCTGCGCGCCTACCGCGCGGGCTTCTTCCCGATGCCGCTGGAGGGCGACGACCTCGGTTGGTGGTCGCCCCAGCTCCGTGGCGTCCTGCCACTCGACGGGATGAGGGTCACGCGTTCATTGCGCAGGTCGTGCCGTGACTTCGAGATCCGCGTCGACACCGCCTTCGAGGAGGTGATCGACGCCTGTGCCGATCCTTCGCGCGAAGGCTCCTGGATCGACGGCGGCATCCGTGCGGCGTACGTCGACCTGCACCACCTCGGGTGGGCGCACTCCGTCGAGGCCTGGCGCGACGGCCGACTTGCCGGCGGGTTGTACGGCGTCGCGACGGGTGGGCTCTTCGCGGGTGAGTCGATGTTCCACCACGAGCGCGATGCCTCGAAGGTGGCCCTCGTCGGGCTGGTCGACCTGCTCGATGACGGGGTCGAGGGCCGGCTGCTCGACGTGCAGTGGCGGACCGAGCACTTGGCCTCCCTGGGCGTGGTGGAGGTGCCGCGGTCGGCGTACCTCGAGCGGCTGCGGCGCGCCGTCGTGGTCCCACTGCCGAAGGCGTTCGCCTGAGCACTGTCGATCCTCGGGTACCGGCGCCGTACCCCGCCCCGGTGTCGGCTCAGGTGCCGTGAGTCAGGATGGGCGGAGTTGAACGGGGAAATTCCATCGACCCGAGGAGTGACCGGGATGCGACGAGCCACACTTGCCTGCGCCAGCCTCTTGCTGCTGGCCGGCCTCACCGCCGGCTGCGGTGACGATTCCGGCGACGACTCGAAGAAGGACGACGAGACCTCGTCCGCCTCACCGACCGACTCGACCGAATCCGCGGACGCGTCCGACGATGCGTCCGAGGAGTCCGACGACACCACGGACGACGACGAGTCCAGTGAGGCGCCCTCCGACGGTGCCAGCGTCGACCCGTCCAACGCCGACTTCTGCCAGGCCGCCGAGGACGCGACGGCGGCCGAGGAGATCGACGACCTGAAGGACGCCGTCGGCGACCTCGTCGAGAACCTTCCCGACGACGCGGGCAGTGACGCCGAGGCCGGCCTGGCCTACCTGGAGTCCGCCCTGGCGAAGTCATCGAGCGAGAAGCAGTTCGTGCAGGAGGTCGAGAAGGCCACACCGGAGCAGCAGGCAGCGGTCCAGGCGTACAGCGCCTTCGAGTCCGAGACCTGCTCGATGCCGGCAGCGCCGAGCACGTCGCCGTCCAACTGACCCGGCTGGCGGGCGGGCACATTTTGCCCCGGATGTCGGGATCAGGGAGCGGTTGGCCCGCTGTTCTCAGGAATTTCTCAAGAAATCTGTGTCGTACATGCATGGAATCTCATTGGGATGGGAACGTGGCGACAGACATTCCCTATTGACGAAGAGGTGACGGGATGCGACGACTCGCACTCGTGGGCGCGAGCCTGGTCCTGGTTGGCGGACTGGCCGCATGTGGCGGCTCCCCGGACGACGCGTCCAAGGACGATTTCTGCAAGGCGATGGACAAGGTCGGCAAGGCCGGCGACGACTTCGACAAGTACAAGGACGCCGTCGACGAGCTCAGCGACACCGGTACGCCGGAGAACATCGACGACGACGCCCGTGACGGCTTCGAGTTCCTGGTTGACGAGGTGGGCGACGCCGACAGCGAGAAGGACCTCGACGACGTCGACGTCAAGGGCGACGACAAGAAGGCCACCGAGGCCTTCGGCAAGTACTACGCCAAGGAATGCCAGTAAGCCTGTTCCAAGGTGTGCAGCGTGACTGCGGGGCGGCCTCTCCGGGCCGCCCCGCAGTTCGCGTTGCGGGCCGGGGCATTGGTTTGATGTACGTCCCCGGGCAGGGCTCTGCCCGGGGACGAAGACGAGAGGTGTGACCCATGCGTCGAATCGCATTCCTGTGTGCCAGCGCCATCCTGCTTGCCGGCACCACCGCAGCCTGTGGCGACGACGACTCGAGCGGCGACACCCGCGCCGGCGACCCGGCCAGCCCCGGTGAGTCCACCTCCGAAACCACCGAGACCCCCACCGATGACGTCAGCGAGACGCCCACCGAGACGGAGTCGACGGAAACCGAGTCGACCGACCCGAACACCTCGGAGTTCTGCACCGCGGCCACCGCGGAGGGCTTCGACGAGGGCGGCTTCACCGAGATCAAGAGCTGGGGCGCGGGCCTGGCCGAGGCCACCCCGCCGTCCGAGCTCAGCTCCGACGAGGCCGCCGGCCTGCAGATCCTGATCAAGATGGTCAACGGCGCGAAGACCGAGGCCGAGCTGACCAAGGCCGGCAACTCCTTCACCCCCGACGAGAAGGCCCAGGTCGACGCGTTCCTGGCC
Organism: Nocardioides sp. Root151; assembly: GCF_001427925.1. Taxonomy (NCBI): domain Bacteria; kingdom Bacillati; phylum Actinomycetota; class Actinomycetes; order Propionibacteriales; family Nocardioidaceae; genus Nocardioides; species Nocardioides sp. Root151. The sequence continues at coordinate 1,578,049 of NZ_LMGG01000001.1, read as the reverse complement.
TACGTCAACCGCGAGTGCCTCTGACACCCACCGCACCACCGACTCAGGAGTGACTGTGCAGATCAAGCGACTTGCCGCCGTGGCGGCCTCCCTCACCCTGCTGGGTGGCCTGACCGCCGCGTGCGGCGGCTCACCCGACGACGCGTCGAAGGGCGACTTCTGTGACGCCATGGAGAAGGTCAACTCCTCCACGGGTGACGACTTCGACAAGGCCAAGGACGCCGTGAAGGACCTGGCCGATGTCGGCACGCCCGACGGCATCCCCGACGACGCCCGGGAGGGCTTCGAGCTCCTCGTCGACGCGTACGACGACGCGGACAGCGAGAAGGATCTCGAGGGCGCCATCGACGACCTGGGCAAGGACGACGAGAAGAAGGGCCGGGCGTTCGGCGAGTACTACGCCGAGAAGTGTGTCGGTGACCTGCCCACGGGCCTGCCCTCCGACCTGCCGAGCGACATCCCCTCAGACCTGCCGAGCGAGCTCCCGTCCGGCCTGCCGAGCGAGCTGCCGAGCGGCCTGCCCAGCGAGATCCCGAGCGACCTCCTGTCCAACCTGCCCAGTGACTTCCCGAGCAGCCTGCTGACCATGCTCCCCTCGGACATGGCCACCGAATAGGTCGACTCAGACCACCTGGGGCGCCTGGCCGGTCTCACTCACCATGGGACGGCCGGCGCCCTCCCAGTCGAGCATGCCGCCGTCGAGGTTCACCACGTCGCGGCCCTGGCTGGCCAGCCAGGCGGTCGCCTGCGCCGAGCGGCCGCCGACCTTGCACACGACGAGGGTCTGCTCGTGCGGCACGTCGTCGAGCCGGTTGCCGAGCTCGGAGAGCGGGATGTGCTGGGCGCCGTCGATGTGGCCGTGGTCCCACTCGACCTGCTCGCGCACGTCGAGGACGTGCAGCCCCTCGGGCAACGGATCGGGGACGCCGGTGATGCTGACGGTGGGAACGTGCATGCGCCCGAGGTTACTTGAGGAACTTGCTGGTCCGGCGGTCGGCCAGCGGCTTGCCGCCGGTCTGGCAGGTCGCGCAGTACTGCAGGCTGGAGTCGGCGAACGACACCTCACGGACCACGTCACCGCAGACCGGGCACTTCGCGCCGGTCTTGCCGTGCACGGCGAGGTTCGACTTCTTCTCACCCTTGAGCTCGCTCATCGCGACACCGTCGGCGCGGGCCACCGCCGCACCGAGTACGTCGCGGATCGCGGCGTACAACACGTTGACCTCGGTGTCGTCGAGTGAGGAGGCCGGCTTGAACGGCGACATCTTCGCGGCGTGAAGGAGCTCGTCGGAGTAGGCGTTGCCGATGCCGGCGATGGTGCCCTGGTGGCGCAGCACGCCCTTGATCTGCGCGCGCCCGGCGTCGTGCAGGATCTCGCGGAGCACGTCGACCGTGAACTCCTCGGCCAGCGGGTCCGGGCCCAGCCGGGCGATGCCCTCGACGTCCTGCGGCGAGCGGGCGACGTACAGGGCGAGGCTCTTCTTGGTGCCGGCCTCGGTGATGTCGAGGCCACTGTCGTCGTCCAGCACGATGCGGGCGGCCATCGGCGACTTGTTGCTCGGCTTCGGCGGCAGCTTGGGCACCTCGTCGCGCCAGCGCACCCAGCCGGCGCGGGCCAGGTGCAGGATCACGTGGAGGCCGCCGGTGCTGATGTCGAGGAACTTGCCGTGCCGGGTGACGCCCTCGACGAAGGTGCCCTCCACCGCCGACAGCGGCGGGTCGAAGGTCTTCAGTGCACTGAACGCGGCGATGTGGATCTTCGCGATGGCGCGCCCGTCCAGCCGGGACGCGAGGTCCCGGGTGAGCGCTTCGACCTCCGGCAGCTCGGGCACGCGCCCAGCCTAGTGGCCTTCCAGGTCGTCGAGTGTGCCGTTGAACATGCAGTTCGGCCGTACGCCGCCCGTGGCCCCGCTCAGCCGGCCGGTCCGGCGCGCGAACTGCATGTTGAACGGTCCGCGCACGGGTGCTGCTCGGTGGAGCCGGCGGCGGCCGGACGGGTCAAGCCGGTGACAGATGCCCGGGGCAGGGGCATCATTGGTCCATGGCACGCTCGCCGTTCTCCCGGGCGGGGTCGATCCACCTCGACGCCCGCGGTGGCGACCGTGCGCTCAAGGTGACCTGGCACCACGAGGCCGGCGTGGTGGTGCTGTCGCTGTGGCGCGACAACGTCTGCGCCGCGTCGTTCCGGCTCGCCGTCGACGAGGTGCCCGACCTGATCGACGCGTTGCGCGCCGGCCTTGCCTCGGCGTACGACGAAGCCCACCCCGCTCACGACGTCCTGCGGCCCGGTTCTCCGGGCGACCGCCACGCAGGACGTCCGGCGTAACGTCCTGCGGCCCGGTTCTCCGGGCGACCGCCACGCAGGACGTCTTGATCGGACTCGCTAGGAATGTCTACGGAGATTCCTAGACTCCTCGATAGTGTTCGATCGTGGACCCGATCCGTAACCCCTATGCTCCCGGCGCCGGCCAGCGCCCTCCCGAGCTCGCCGGACGCGACGAACAGCTCGGCGCCTTCGACGTCGTCCTCGAACGGATCGCACGGGGCAGGCCCGAGCGGTCACTGGTGCTGACGGGGCTGCGCGGTGTCGGCAAGACCGTGCTGCTCAACGCGCTGCGCTCGGCCGCCGTACGCCGCCACTGGGGCACCGGCAAGCTGGAGGCGCGACCCGACCAGGGGCTGCGCCGTCCGCTGTCGTCGGCGTTGCATCAGGCGGTGCGCGAGCTCGGGCACCCGCAGTCCGACGACGTCGACCACGTGCTCGGCGTGATCCGGGCGTTCGCGCAGCGCGACGCCGGACCCAATGCGAAGCTGCGTGAGCAGTGGAACCCCGGCATCGACGCCCCTGTGGTCAAGGGCCGCGCCGACTCCGGTGACATCGAGATCGACCTGGTCGAGCTGTTCACCGACCTCGGTGGCCTGGCCGCCGACGTCGGCAAAGGTGTCGCGGTGTTCATCGACGAGATGCAGGACCTCGGCCCCGACGACGTGTCCGCGTTGTGCGCGGCGTGCCACGAGATCAGCCAGTCCGGGCTGCCGGTGATCGTCGTCGGTGCCGGACTGCCGCACCTGCCCGCCGTGCTCTCGGCCAGCAAGTCCTACTCCGAGCGGCTCTTCCGTTACCAGCGCATCGACCGGCTGGCCCGCGAGGCCGCGGACCGCGCGCTCTCCGCGCCGGCCGAGGACGAGGACGCCTGCTACACCGAGGAGGCGCTGGCCGCGATGTACGCCGCGACGGGTGGCTATCCCTACTTCATCCAGGCCTACGGCAAGGCGGTCTGGGACCTCGCGCCCCGTTCACCGATCACCGGTGAGGACGTCGCCGTCGCTGCGCCCGAGGCCGAGACCGAGCTCGCCGTCGGCTTCTTCGGGAGCCGTTACGAGCGCGCGACGCCGGGGGAGCGCGAGTACCTCCGCGCCATGGCCGACGCCGCGGTCGCGATCGCCGAGAAGGGCGAGGAGGAGCTCGACGACATCGGCTCGGTGCCGACCGCTGACGTGGCGACCGAGCTGGGCAAGAAGCCCCAATCCCTTTCCCCAGCACGCGATTCGCTGCTGAAGAAGGGCCTGATCTACTCAGGCGAACGCGGCCGGATCGCGTTCACCGTGCCCCACTTCGGCCGCTACCTGCGCGACCACGCCTGACCTGAACCACCCGTGCAGGTGAGTCGGCAGGGGCACTTCGCCCCGGCGTGCTTCAGGCACTAGAGAGGCGCTTCTAGATCCGCACTACTATGTGCGGATGGCCAGGAGCGCGCTCTACTCGCGGGAGGAGATCCTGGATGCGGCGATAGGAGTCGTGCATCAGCGGGGTCACGCGGCCACGATCGCCGATGTGACGTCAGTCCTGAGGGCACCCTCGGGATCCATCTATCACCGCTTTCCCTCCCGCCGTTCGCTGTTCGTGTCGGCGTGGGTGCGATGCGTGAAACGCTTCCACGGCACCTTCGCCACCCTGCCTGCGACTGATGACCCGGTCGACGCCATCGTGGCCACCGGCCTCCTGATCCCCACGTTCTGTCGCGAGCACCCCGCCGAAGCTCGAACGCTGACCCTCTACCGCTACGCGACCTTGATGGCCGACCCGCCCGCCGACCTGGTGACGGAACTCGAGGGGCTCAACGACCCAGTCGCCGCGCACCTTGCGAGCCTCACGCAACGCCGTTTCGGCCGTACCGTGCCGAGAGGTCTCGAGTTGGTGGCGCTGGCCTGCCGGGACACGCCGTACGGAATGGTGCGGAGTCTGGTCGGCGGTCAGATCCCGGTGTGGATGGACGTGCCGATCGCGAGCGCCAGTCGCGCGATCGCGCTCTTGGACGATGACCTGACCTGAACGCTGGAGGTCGTGTCGGCTGGGGCACGCGACTGCGTTCTCGCGCTCAGCCCGGATCCGGGATCGGAGACTGGAGATCAGCTTCCCGGTCGACCCGAGGATCCTCCGCGGCCGCGGATGGCGCGGACGTGTGCGCGCGGAGCAGGGCGAGGCCGTAGATGGCGCTGCCCGGGACCGCCATCAGCGCGATGAGAGCAATCGCCGGTCGGATGTCGCCATCCTGTGCGAGCAGGATCAGGGTCGGCCCCTGCAGTGCGCTGACGCAGCAGCCGGTCCAGGTGATCAACCAGGCGATTCGCGGCCACCGACGGGCGGGCTGCGACAGGAACGGAACGACGAACGCCGCGACGGCCAAGACTCCCGTGACAACCAGGACGGTTCGCTGGGCCGGCAGGTCCATGCCTTGCGGTCCGCTCGTCCCCGGCCCGAACGTGCCCCAGTAGCCCATGGCGCCGGCGAAGGGCAGCAATCCGAAGGCACCACCGAGAGTGGCCGCCGACGATGGCCGGCGCGGCGGCCGCGCGATGAGACGACCCCACCGGTCCACGACGTATGCCGCCACCAGAACGGCCATTGCGACCGCGAGAAGCCCGAACCCGCTGTAGACGAGCCCGAACACCCACGGCGCCATGCCGGTGTCCTCGGCCGGTTTCACCTCGCCGAGCACTGTCAGCTGGATCGCCATCCCGAGCGGCAGACCCAGCAGGATCGGAGCCAGCAGTCCCGTGGCGCCAGCACCCAGCACGAACACGATCCCGGTCGGCACCCTCTGGGCCCATGGTCTGGTCAGGGCAATCAGGAAGAGCAGGGCCACCAGGATCAGCAGGACGGTGACGACGTTGCCCACCACGAACCGGGTGCCCTCCATCTCGGCGTCCGCCGCGGCGTCGGTGATTCCGATCGTGGAGCCGCTCAACCACATCAGCTTCAGGACCACGTACGGCACGGTTGCCAGTGCAGCGGCTGCCAGCGCCACGTGTGGCGCGGACCTGCGCAGACGGAACATGGGGACTCCCCGAGATAGAGACGGCAATCTAGATGACGCCATCTAATATGAGGGCCGGTTGTGGCGGAGTCAACCGGTTTCTGCCGCGTCGGCCCAAGGAGACATTCGCGCCAGCCTGTCCTGCACGGCGGGGTTCACGGCCACTGAATCGGGGCGGTGGCCTCAGCGGCGTTCACAGTGCTGAGCGAACTCGACCCGACACAGATCGCGGCCGGCGCGTCCGTCAGCGGTGTCACGGCCGCTACCTCCAAGGAGTACGTCGGGCATGAAGCCGCCTCGGAGCTGGTCGTTGCCGCGGCCGCCGTAGATGCGGATCGTGGCCGCGTCGCCCATGTAGCCGCAGGAATCCCCCTGGATCGGGAGGTAGATCAGTGCATCGTCACCGGTGCGGCCCGACACGGAACCGTGGCACGCATCCCAGCCGATCCGGTCGGCACCGGTGGTGCCGAGGACACGGGCCCACATGGCGTACACGTGGGTGCGCTCGAAGCCAGTGACCCGCGACGTGCGGCCGGCCTGAGTCGGACGTACGAATCGGACCGTGCCCGCGGCGAGGTCGAGGTCGACGTTGCCGTCGTTGTCACCGCGCCCCAGGCGCAGGAGGTCGTTGCCGCCCGCGCCCGCGATCCTCATGGCCGGAGAATCGGCCAGTCTCTCGGGCCAGACCTCGAGGGTGTCGTTGCCCTCACCGAGCGACGCCCGATCCAGGGCCACGAGCGAGCGAACGTGCTCGGCACGAGGGCCTCCGGTGAACGACACCGTGCTGTTGCGACTGTGGTTGAGCTCGAATCGCTCGAAGGATGTCCATGACAGGACGGTCGACCCGTTGCGCGACGCACGGCCGGCCGCATTGTCGAAGACCCACGTGCCTCGCGGTGTCAGTCGTGCGACGGTCAACAGGTCTGAGCCGGTTCCCGCCGCCTAGGACGTGGGTGCGAGGGCGCCGATGACCTCGATCTGGTCGGCGCCTGGACCCAGGTCGATGCTGTCGCCGTCGGGGACCGCCGGGGTGCCGCCGGTGAGGACGTAGTCGGGCCCGCCGCTCGTGTCGATCGAGTCAGTGCCTTCGGCGGGACTCGTCTCGCTCCAGGGATCGGCAGCTTCCACCCAGTCTCGGTCGGAGCCGCCGATGTAGGTGTCGTCACCCGCGCCGAGATAGGCACTGCTGCCAACGCCGTGAGTCGCTGTCGTGTCGATGGTGTCGCGACCGTCACCGGCGGAGATCGTGACCCTGTCCTCGACACTGTGGCCGGCGATGTTGGTGACGCAGATCAGGTCGTCACCGCCACGGGCGTAGACGTCGCTGGCGCCATTGGTGACGATCACGTCTCGGGTGTTGGTGCCGCCGATCGGTCTGCCGGGCTTGCCGACAATGGTGGCCGCGACGCCCCGGCACGACTCGGGCTCACCGACAGCCGGGCTGCCCACAGGCATCCCGGCCAGCACCACGCCCACGGCCAGGGCACCTGCGGCCAGGAGTCGACTGCGGGACCTGCTCATTCCGAACCCGCTCTCTGTAGTCGGCTCAGGCTAGGAGCGGGTCGCCAGTAGCGTTGCGGAACGCGGAAAATGGTCCGAGGAGCCCACCTCCAGTGAGGGTGGACGGCGGCCGTGGCCTCGGTCACTCCGGCATACTCGAGCGTAATGACTGACGACGAGAAGCCACGACTTGAGATCGACTGGATCAAGGCCTTCGGTGGTGCCTTGGCCGCGGTCTCGACCGCCGTGATGCTCTCGACCCTGGGCGCCGCCGGCACGCTGATCGGCGCGGCACTGGGCAGTCTCGCCTTGACCGTCTCCAGCGCCTTCTACTCCCAGGGGCTGGCGCGCAGCAGGCACCGCATCGCGGTTGCGCAGAAGGCGGCCCAGTCTGCCGTGGAGTCCGCGCAGTCCCAGGTGCGCCGGGCCGGTCGTACGTCGGACGAGCGCGAGGTCGAGGGCCGACTGGGGCGGGCCGAGGAAGACCTTGACGAGGCGCGGGCCGAGCTGGCGCACGCCACCGACGAACCTGACGCCCCGACGCTGGGCCAACGGCTCGCGCTGTTGCCGTGGAAGAAGATCGCCCTCGTCGCGGCCGGGTTCTTCCTCGCCGCCATGCTCGTGATCACCGCCTTCGAGCTGATCGCCGGGCGCACGGTCTCGTCGATCACCGGCGGCACCGACTCCAAGGACGGGACCACGATCTCGCGGGTGACCGGCAGCGACTCGTCGAACGACTCGCCCAAGGACCAGCAGGACGACGACCAGACCACGCCGAGCAGCGACCCCACGACGAGTGAGTCGCCCTCGGCGGACCCGAGCACCGACCCCTCTGCGACGGCGTCGACCACGCCGACCGAGTCATCGTCGAGCGAGCCCAGCACCGACCCGTCGCCGACGACGAGCGCCGAACCGACCGAGGAGCCGACCAGCTCGCCGACCGCCGAGGCCGCTCCCGCCGAATGAATGACGGCCCGCCATCCCTGGCAGATGAGGCCTGAAGGCTGAGACCTGACGGATGAGGCCTCACAAATGAGAGATCGGGCGACAATGTGGGGTTGTCGCCCGATCTCAGGGGCTCGGACCAGCCGCAGCAGGGTGGGGAGGCCGGTCCGAAGTCTTCAGTCGGCCGGAGTGGCCGGCCGCTCCGGGTTCGTCGGGACCTCGGCGGTGGCCGGCGTCTCGGGGTGGGTCGGCGCCGGGGGCGTGACGGGACGCTTCGGCGTGGCCGGGACTTCCGGCGTGGCGGGGGTGTCCGGCTTCTCGGGGTGAATCGGCGTGACCGGGTGCTCGGGCTTCGCGGGATGGGTCGGCGTGGCGGGGTGCGCGGGCTTGGCCGGGTGTTCCGGCTTCGCCGGGTGCTCAGGCCTCGCCGTGGGCTCACCCACCAGGCCGACGCAGTACGTCGACACCGAGGCCTCGTCACCGGCGGCGGTCACCAGCGCGGTGAACGCGGGGTTGGTCAGGTTCTTCGGGTGGCCACTGGACTCACCCGCCTGGAAGGCCTTGCACAGGCCCGCGAGCGAGGGACCGGTGGTGGGTTCGGCACTGGGCACGTCGCCCGGGTCGGCGGGACCTGTGGTCGGGTCGGCGGCCGGGTCGTCGCCGGTGGCGTTCAGGCCCGGCGCGTCCTGCGACCTGCCCAGGTTGGGATGGTCGCCGGCGGCCGGGTTGGGCAGGTGACCGGTGGTGGCAGCGAGGGCCACACCACCGACCCCGGAGACGGCGACGACGCCGACGGCCAAGGCCTTGGCGGTCAGCAGGCGTGAGGTGGCGCGCTTCATGGACGTGGCCCTTCCAGTCGAAGGTGCGGACGCGAGACCGGCAACGCGGAACGCGGCCAGGGCTCCGGCTTCACCGGACACCTCGCCGGAAGTCGGGCCGGGAGCGGCGGCTGCCTCCAGCAGCGCATCCAGCTCGGGCGAGCCGGTGCCACCGCGGAGGTCGAGTGCCTTGTCGGCAGACCTGCGGCTGAGGCGGAACCCGTGTCGCGTGCTCATCTCACTCCATCAGCGTCGGGAGGTCCGAAAGTGTTACTGGCCCCTGCGTCGAGGCGTTCGCGCAACGTCTTGAGGCCGCGATGGGCCGCCGTACGCACGGCACCGGGGCTGCGCCCGAGCACCTGTCCGGCAGTCTTCGCGTCGAGTCCCATCACGGCGCGCAGCATCACCGCCTCGGCCTGCTCGCGCGGGAGCGCCGAGATCAGCCGGACTGCCTCGTGGGTCGACATGGAGGTCAGGGCCCCCTGCCCGGCGTCGTCACCCGGAGCCGGTTCGGGCAGCTCCTCGTGGGGCGTGGGCGTCGCGGGACGGCGGCCCCTGGCTCGCAGGTGGTCGAGGGCGCGGTTGCGGGCGATCGTCGTGATCCATCCCCGGAACCCGTCGACCCGGCCGTGGAACCTGCGGAGGTCGCGCACCGCCTGGCCCCAGCTGTCCGACGCGACGTCCTCGGCGTCGTCCGGACCCACCAGCACGCTGAGGTAGCGCAGCAGTGCGGGCTGGATGCTGCGATAGACGAACCGGAAGCCGGACTCGTCACCGTCGAGCATCCGGCCCAGGGCCTGCTCGAGTTCGTCCTCACCGCCCGGCATAGCCGGAGGTTCTACCAGACCCGCCCGAAATCGGCGGGTGCGGAGCCGCCGGATCAGGCGTTGGTACGGCGCGCAAGGCCGGTCACCAGCAGGTACGCCGACCCGGCGACGAGCCCCCAGAACGCGGCGCCGACACCGGCCACCGTCATGCCGGACGCGGCCACCACGAGGGTCAGTGCCGCGGCCTCACGGTGGTCCTCGTCGCGCAGCGCCGAGGCCGCGGCGCCGGCGAGGGTGCCCAGGAGGGCGAGGCCGGCGATGGTCTCGATCAAGCCGGCCGGGGCCGCGGAGGCCGCGGCGGTGACGATCGACGACAGAGGCCCGAAGGCCAGATAGGTGACGCCGCAGGACACTCCGGCGATCCACCGACGGTCAGGGTCCGGGTGCGCCTCCGGGCCGGCAGCCAGTGCAGCGGAGATCGCGGCCAGGTTGACCGCGTGTCCGCCACCGACCGCGCCGACCGCGGACGCCGTGCCGGTGTAGAGCAGCGGGCCGCGCATGCCGGGGCGGTAGCCGAACGACGCGAGCACGGCGATGCCGGGGATGTTCTGCGACGTCATCGTGACGATGAACAGCGGCACCGCGATCGCGATCAGGGCCCCGCCGTCCCAGGCCGGCGCCACCAGCGTCACCACCGGCGTCGCGTCACCGGCTCCGAGCTCGCCGAAGACGCCGTGCGCGGCCATCACGACGACCGCCGCGACGAGAGCTCCGGGCACGGCCCAACGCCGGGCGAAGGCGGTCAGCAGCAACCACACCAGCATCACCGGCAGGATCGCGGCGGGGTCGTCGACCAGCGAGAGGAACGGCGCCGCGCACAGCGTGAGGAGCACGCCGGCCAACATGGCGCTGGCGAGTGAGGTGGGAATGCGTTCGACCAGCTCGCCCAACGGCCGCACCAACCCGCACAGGGCGAGCAGCACACCGCACAGGATGAACGCGCCGACCGCGGCCGGGAAGCCACCGTGCGGCACGGCGGCCGTGGCCAGCAGCGCGGCACCCGGAGTCGACCAGGCCATCGTGATGGGCATCCTGCGACGCCACGAGAAGGCGACCGTGCCCACGCCCATCGTCAGGCACAGGGCCAGCAGGCCGGAGGCGGCCTCGTCCGACGAGGCGCCGACGGCGCGCAGACCGGTCAGCACGACCGCGAACGAGCTGGTGAACCCGACGACCCCGCACACGACACCGGCCAGCACGGCGTGCGTCGTACCGGCGCGTGAGGTCACGGACGGCAGCGTATCTGGCACGATTCGCTGCATGCAGGTCGTTGCCCATCGGGGCGCCAGCCACGAGATCGCCGAGCACACACTGGGCGCCTACCTCGCCGCGATCGAGACCGGCGCCGACGGCCTGGAGTGCGACGTACGACTGACCGCCGACGGCCACCTGGTCTGCGTGCACGACCGCGACCTGCGGCGTACGGCGAGCAACCGCGGCGTGGTCTCGACGATGGACCTCGACGAGCTGAACGCCTTCGACTTCTCGTCGTGGAAGAACCCGTGGTCAGACCTCGACGACGAGTCGCCCGACATGGATCCCGAGCTCGGCAAGGTGCTCACGCTGCGCAAGCTGCTCGAGACCGTGGCCGACGCCGGACGGCGCATCGAGGTGGCCATCGAGACCAAGCACCCGACGCGGTACGGCGGCCTGGTCGAGCGTCGTCTCGTGGAGCTGCTCCGCGAGTTCGGCTGGACCACGGCCGACTCGCCGATCCGCGTCATGAGCTTCTCGTTCACCGCCCTGCAACGCGTCGAGCGGATGGCCCCGGACCTGCCGGTCGTGATGCTCGTGGAGAAGGCGCACCACTGGCCGATGCTGCGGCGCCTGGTCGGCAAGGACTGGATCATCGGGCCGGGGATCCGTGAGCTGACCGACCACCCCGGGCTCGGTCGTCGGCTGCAGGACTCAGGGCGCCGGGTCCATGTCTGGACGGTCAACACCGACGAGCAGCTGGCGTTGTGTCGCAGGCTCGGTGTGGAGGCGATCATCACCGACCGGCCGGCGTACATGCTGGAGCGCGTGCGCGGGTAGCCTGCCCGCCATGGGAAAGAGCTCACGCAAGAAGACCCGCGACACCGCAGCACCGGCCGAGGGCGGCGTCGGTCCCCGCCAGCCGTGCCCGTGCGGATCCGGCCGCCGCTACAAGGCCTGCCACGGTGCCGCCGACGGTCCGCCGCAGGCCTTCGTGGCCCGGCCGTTCGAGGGGTTGGCCTCCGAGAGCGACCTGATCGCGCTGCGTGAGCTGGTGCCGGCCGCGAGCGCCCCGTTGCGGCTCAAGGACAGCGACCGCGCCGTCCGGCTGTGCACGCTGCTGCCCGGTGCTGCGCCGGCCATGGTGCGCGAGGACGGCGCGGTCTGGCTCGGCCTCCAGGTGCAGCACAACTTCGGTGACCCGGCCCGCGACCTCGGCGCCGTGCTGGAGAAGGCCCTGACCGCCGAGGCCGGCGTGGTCGGGCTGACCGACGCTCCCTGCGAGGGCCCGCGCCTGCAGGACCTGATCGAGGACGCGCCCCTCGACATCACCGTGCACGACGGCTTCGCGTTCTGGATCGACGACGTCGAGGAGCAGACGCCGGCGATGCTGGCCGCGCTCGAGCAGGCCAACGGTGCGGTCAACCCGACCGCGCGACTGGCCGGCGTCGATGCGGCGTACTGGACCAACGTGGGTCCCAAGGAGCACCTGCGCTGGGTGATGCCCGAGCCCGAGGACGAGCTCCTCTCCGCGCTGGCGAAGCTCCACGTGCAGGGCAAGGACGCGCTCGTCGAGGGTGGTCGCCTCGTCGGCATGTTCCGCGCGCACGGCCTCCTGGTGCCGGTCTGGGACCTCCCGGTGGGCACGGGTGCGGACGTGCTCGAGGCGCCAGCCGCAGCATTTGCGACCGATCTCGCGGAGGTCCTGGCGGCAGGTGCGGAACTCACCTCCGAGGAGCGTTCGGCCCGGTCCGGCCTGGCCAACCGGCAGGTGACGATCCGCTGAGGGGTCCCCGGACATTTCGTACATCGACTTTTGGACGTGTAGTTGTGTTCGGGCCACTCATGACGTAGGTTTTTCCTCGCCCGGTCGTTGTTGTATCCCCCGTCAACAGCGGCCGGGCTTTCACATTTCCTCAGGTCCGACCCCCGTGGGTCGGGCCTTTTGTGGTTTCCGGACGGGTTTGGAAGAGCCGACAACGGTGCACAAGTGTCGCCGTACGATCACAACCCTTCACCCTGCGGTGCTGACGACCCGGGCCGACCGATGAGGACTCCGATGAGCTCGGGAACCACACCCCCGCCGCCTCCGCCGCCGTACTGGCAGCAGCCCGGCCCTCCGATGCCGCCTCCCCGGCGCAGGTCGCGGGCCTGGGTCTGGGTTCTCGCACTCGTCGTCCTCGTCGTCGGTGGAGGTGCCGTCGGCGGCTTCCTCCTTCTGAACGACGACGGAGACGAGAAGGACGGGGGCGCAGGGGGCGGTGCGGGCAACGCCGCGGCCGGGCCGTATGCCAACGCCTGCGCGGTGCTGCAACCGGCGACCGTGGAGGAACTCATCGGCACGCTCCCCGCAGGGCCTCACGAGGTCAGCGAGGAGTACGCCGAGTCGCTGCCTCCCGGTGACCCACTGTCGCGCACCCGTTCGTCGTGCAGCGTGGGCTCGGTCGAGGAGAGGCGAGAGAACCTCTCCCGTGTAGTCCTGGACATCAACATCTCGGCCGACAAGGAGCTCCTCGGAGACCCCACCGAGCTGCTCGACGGCGGCGAGCCCCTCCCCGGCGTCGACGGCGGCTACATCCAGTCGGACGAACGAGTCACCAGAGTGGCCTGGATCCACGGCGCGGCCGCTCTGACCCTCACGCTCAGTCACGACCGGGCGTTTGCGACAGACGGAGTCCCTGAGGTCGTCGGCGTGCTGAACGAGCGGGTCGACGAACGCCCGACCGACGCGGCCGAGATCCCGCCGGCGAAGAAGTTCGGCAGCGACGTCGTGGTCGACGCGTGCTCGGTCTTCACCCACGACGAGTTCGAGGAGGGCGCGGGATATCGAGCTGCCCCGGACCTCGTCTCACGCACCTACACGACGCCGTCGGGGAGCACGTACCCGACCGACTTCGTGAACACGACCTGCCGCCGGACCACCGCCATGAAGCCCTTCGGCGAGGAGCAGGGCGCAGACGGGCTTCCCTACATGGACGGCTCGCTGTCGCCCTTGGCGAGCATCGAGACGCACCCGACGCCGGGCGCGGCGCTCGCGGCGGCACAGAGTCGGGTCGACGTCTCGGACTACCGCGAGAAGGTTCGCGACCTGGGTGACCGGGCCTGGCTGGTCGGGAGCAGCAGCCTCTCCCTGATCGTGCTCAAGGGCAACGTCAAGGTCGAACTCACTGCGGGGCTCAGCAACGGCAACGCCGACTGGACGCCGGCCGACATGCGCAAGCGACTGGTGCCGATGGCGGAGAAGATCGTCGCCCGGATGTAGTCGTCTCAGCCGACCTTGAGCGGCTCGCGCGTGATCGGACACGACATGCAGCGCGGGCCGCCGCGACCGGAGCCGACCTCGGAGCCCTCGATCGCGATGACCTCGATGCCCGACTCCTCGAGCCGCGCGTTGGTCTCGTCGTTGCGGACGTAGGCCACGGCCACCCGTGGCGCGATGGCCAGGGTGTTGTTGCCGTCGTCCCACTGCTCACGCTCGGCGGTGACCGGGTCGAGGCCGGTGTCGATCTGGTGGAGCGTGTCAATCTCCATGGCCTTGGCGGCCGCGACGAGGAACGGCGCCGCCTCGGAGACGTGCAGCTGCAGGTCGGCGAAGTTGTCGGTCTCCGCGTGGTTCGCGGTCACGGTGAAGGCCTGCAGGGAGTCGGCGACGTTGGGGTACATCACGATCTTGTCGACGTCGACCATGGTGCACACGGTGTCGAGGTGCATGGTGGCGCGTTCCTGCGCGATGGGTACGGCGAGCACCGTGTGTGCGAGACCGGCGTGGAACACCTGGCGGGAGAGTCGCTCGACGCCGGCGGGCGTCGTACGCTCCCCGACGCCGACGGCGATCACGCCGGGAGCCAGCAGAAGGACGTCGCCGCCCTCGACGTGCTCGTGGTGCCAGCCGTGGATCTTGCGGGTGCCTCCGGGGGCGTCGCGGAACCGCGGGTGCTCGTTGTAGATCAGCTCGGTCAGCTGGGTCTCGCGGGCCCGGGCCGGCATCGCGAGAGAGGTGATCGCGACCCGGTCCTTGATCCACACGCTCGAGTCGCGGGTGAAGAGCAGGTTGGGCAGCGGGTCGATCAGGAACTCGTCGCTCGGCAGCAGCGAGGTGACCAGGCCGTGGCCCCCGCGCACCTCGTCGTTGCGGATGCCTGCGGTGAGCAGCTCGGTCAGCTCCGCGGGGGAGCTCTCGCGCAGGGCCGTGGCCAGGTAGGTGCGCAACGTGTCGCCGAGGTGCAGCCCCGAGAGTGCCGTGGTGATGGCGTGGTTGCGAGCGTCCTCGCTGGCGAGCGTCTCGGTCAGCAGCTCGGTCAGGTAGAGCACCTCGACACCGCGGTTGCGCAGTGCCTCCGCGAAGGCGTCGTGCTCCTCCTGGGCGCGGCTGATCCACGGGATCCCGTCGAAGAGCAGCCGGTCGTTGTTGCGCGGGGTGAGCCGCTTCAACTCCGGTCCGGGCCGGTGGAGCATGACTGTCTTGAGGGTTCCGACCTCGCTGTCGGCGCCGTGCGTGAACATGCCACGCACTCTAGTCCCGGCAGGGTCAGCTGAGCAGTTCGTAGATCGTCAAACCGGCCAGCAGCAGGCAGACCGTGCCGCCGAGCAGGTGCAGCGCCTTGAGCGAGATGTACTTCATCAGCACCCGGCCGAGGATCACGGCGAGTCCGCTGACCGCGAGCAACGCACCCCAGGCGCCGACGAAGACGCTCACCGGGTCGTCGTACTTCGCGACCAGCGAGAGGGTCAGCAGCTGCGACAGGTCGCCCCACTCGGCGGCGAAGAGCACCAGGAAGCTGGCCCCGACGGCGGCCAGGCCCTGCTTGGGGGCGGTGCCCGCCTTCTCGGCGAACTCCTGCTCGGTCTCGGCCTCCTCGGCGTCGGCCTTCGCGGCCTCGCGGTAGAGCAGGGCGGCCCCGATCAGGAACATCACCGTCGCGCCGATGTGCACGGCGTCGGCCGGCAGCAGACCGGCTGCTTTGCCGAGGAGCACGGCGATCAGGGTCTGCACGAAGAACGCCAGGCCGACACCGATCCACACCAGCAGGGGCCGGAACTTGGTGCTCAGCACCAGGGTGGCGATGAACGTCTTGTCGGGCAGTTCGACGACGAAGATGGCGCCGAAGGCGAGTGCGGCCACGACCAGATCCATGCGGTGAACCTATCCTGTGGCCATGCCCGGAGTTCCCCCAGCCCGCTACGCCTACCTCGGCCCCGAGGGGACCTTCACCGAGCAGGCGGCGCGCTCGTTGCCGGCCGCCGATCGCGCCGAGCTGATCCCGTGCACGACGGTCACGGTGGCGCTCGACGCCGTACGGGACGGCGAGGCGGCGGGTGCCGTCGTACCCATCGAGAACTCCGTCGAGGGCTCGGTGCCGGTCACCCTCGACGAGCTGGCCACCGGTGAGCCGCTGATGATCACCCGCGAGATCACGGTGCCGATCGAGTTCTCGTTGCTGGCCCGGCGGGGCACCTCGGCAGAGGCCATCCGTCGCGTCGCCACGCATCCGCACGCTGCGGCGCAGACCCGGCGCTGGGTGGCAACCCACCTGCCACACGCAGAGGTGGTGCACACGTCGTCGACCGCCGCGGCCGCTGCCGGGCTGGTCGGGGGCGGAGTCGAGTGGGACGCGGCGATCACCGCGCCACTGGCGGCGAGCCACTACCCGTTGGCGGTGCTGGCCAACCGGATCGGCGACACCGCCGACGCCGAGACCCGTTTCGTGCTGGTCACCAGGCCCGGGGCTCCGGCGCCGCCGACCGGTGCGGACAAGTCGTCGCTGGTCGCCTTCATCCGCGACGACCACCCCGGCGTGCTGCTGGAGATGCTCGAGGAGTTCTCACTGCGCGGGGTCAACCTGTCGCGGATCGAGTCCCGACCGACCGGCCAGGGCCTGGGCCGCTACTGCTTCTCGATCGACTGTGAGGGACACATCGGTGAGGCCCGGGTCGGTGAGGCGCTGATGGGCCTGCACCGCATGTGCGACGACGTGCGCTTCCTCGGGTCCTACGCCCGCGTGGACGGCGTACGACCGGAGATCGCAGCGGGCACCGGCGACGCGGACTTCCGGGAAGCCGAGCGCTGGCTCGCGCGCCTGCGCGATGGTCACTGACTCTCCTCACTAGGCTGCGAGGCATGCAGATTGTCCTTGCCTGTCTTGCGATTGCTCTTGCCGCAGTCGCCCTCGCCGTGTCCCTGACGACCCGCCGCCGCGTGATCGGCAACGGGGAAGGTGAGGCCGCCCTGCCGGAGGACGTGCACGGTCTGCGTCGGGAGGTCGCGGCGCTTCGTCGGGAGGCTACCGACGCGCTCAAGCACCTCGCCGTCGTGCGCTACGACGCGTTCGGCGACATGGGCGGTCACCTCAGCTGGTCGATGGCGCTGCTCGACGACGGCGGTCACGGGGTGGTGGTCACCTCGATCCACGGGCGCAGTGAGGCCCGCACCTACGCGAAGAGCATCGCGTCGTGGAAGTGCGAGCAGCAGCTCTCCCCGGAGGAAGAGGAAGCGATCGGGCACGCCCGCCCGTAGCCCGAAACCCGCCGCCGCCGCCGTCCCCCCGCCCCCCGGAGTAACGCGGGGTTACGGACGCTCCACACGCGTTCTGACGCGGGCAAACCGTCTACGACACCGCACAAGTGCCGTCGTGCGGCGTGAGAGGTGAGCGGGATCAGCCGACCGGGCGCAGGTGGAAGACCCGGATCGTGCGATCGGTGCGCTGCTCGTACTTCGCATAGTTGGGCCAGGTGCGGTTCATCACTGCCCACAGCTCCTCACGCTCGGCGCCGACGGCCTCGTGGGGCACCACGGCGTACGACCGGCCCTCGAAGTTGACCGACGCGTCGGAGGCGGCAGCGACGTTGCCCACCCAGGCCGGCGGCCTCGGTGCGCCCCAGTTGGACCCGGCGATCAGCCAGCCCCCGTCGTGGGGCACGCACAGCAACGGCGTACGACGCGGCACGCCGCTCCTGGCGCCCGCCACCGTCAGCATCAGTCCGGTGAGACCACCCAGCTTGACCAGTCCGATCCGACCCCGGGTGACTCGCTGGAGGAACCGGTCGACCGCGACGATCTGCTTGTTGATGCGGGGCAGCCACGGCTGGCTGCCCAGGAGGATCGTGAGTGGCCGGACCAGCCGCGCGTAGACGTCGTACATGGCGGGCAGCCTAGTGCCGCGGCACTTGTGCGGTGGTGTTGACGGTTCGCCCGCGTCAGAACGCGTGTGGAGCGACCGTAACCCCGCGTTACACCGGGGGGGAGGGGTCGGGGAGCGGAGGCGGAGTCAGCGGGGGACGCGGACCAGCAGGCGGCCGTGGATGCACTCCATGACCAGCTCGCGGCCGGACCCGATCGAGTCGCCGTCGAGCTGGCGCGGGGTGTCGGCAGCGGCGCGGACCACGACCTTGCGGCCGGTGAAGCGCTCGATCGTCTCGTCGGTCTTCGACCGCTTGGTCAGAACCCGGATCGCCAGCGGGATCCACGACAGGAACTTCTTGGGGTGCAGCAGCACCACGTCGAGCACACCGTCGTCGATCAAGGCGTCGGGCAGCAGCGGCATGCCGGCCTGCAGGAAGCCGACGTTGCCGACCAGCACGGTGCGGGCCCGGTGCACGGTGGCCGGCCCGTCGTCGACCGACACCTCCACCTTCACCGCGGGGAACATCAGCGACTTCAACGCCGACAGCACGTAGGCCAGCCAGCCGACCCGCTTCTTGATGTCCTCGTTGACGCCCTCCATGATCGCGGCGTCGAAGCCCATGCCGGCCATCACCATGAAGTGCGAGTCCTCGATGCCGTCGCCGGAGACCTCGACCATGTCGATCGCGCGGTCCTGCCCGTTGAGGGCGACGTCGATCGCGGAGCGGATGTAGAGCGGGATGTCGAGGTTGCGGGCCAGCAGGTTGCCGGTGCCGGCCGGGATGATGCCGACCGGGATGCCGGTGCCGGCCAGCTCGGCGCACACCTCGCGCACCGTGCCGTCGCCGCCGCACACGATCACCAGGTCGGCGCCGGAGACGGAGGCCGCGTGGGCCATGCCGGTGCCCGGGTCCTCGACGGTCGTGTAGTGCCACGAGGGCTCGGACCAGCCGGCCTCGCGTGCCATGGACGACACGATCGCGCGGAACTGCCCGACGTCCTCGACCTTGATCGGGTTCAGGACGACGTGCAGGTCACGGCTCGATGCGGGCACCGAGGCGACCAGGGGCGCCGTGGTCAGTGCCGTGCTCTTCGGGAGCGGGGAGTAGAAGGCCAGCCCGAGCAGCACGAAGCCGGCACCCAGCAGCAGTCCGGCGGCCAGGTCGCTCGGGAAGTGGCGTCCGAGCAGCAGCCGGTCGGCGCAGATCAGCAGGAAGGCCAGCACCAGGGCCCACACGGTCAGGTGCCGCAGTCCGCGCCGGCGTACGAGCATCACCGAGATGACGATCAGCGCCCCACCGATCGCCGCGGCGTACGACGCGTGCCCGGACGGGAACGAGCCGTTGGTCAGCTGCTCCTCAGGGACCCACCACTTCGGCCGGTCGCGGTCGACGACCCACTTGAGCGTGTGCACCGAGGCCATCGTCAACGCGACCACCCCCACGACGTACAGCCCGGCCCGGTGGTGGCCCTTCACCCACAGGAGCACGCCGACCAGCAGCGTGGCGACGGCGCTGGCGATGGTGCCGGTGGCCAGCTCCAGGACGTGCAGTACGTCGGGCAGGGCGCCGCGGTCACGGGTCCACTCGGCGGCCGAGCGGGTGACGTCGTGGTCGAGCTCGTGCAGGGGCCCCCAGGCGTTGGTGACCAGCACCGTGATGAGCACGAACAAGCCGAAGCAGAGCGCGGACCAACTCAGGATGATGGCGCGTGGGCGGTCGATCACAGGCAGGCCGTTTCGTGGGGTTACTGGGCGGTCAGCCCCAAAGTATGCCGTCACCCCGGGGCCAACCGGGTATTCGGCGCGACCGGCGGACCACCCTCCCGATAGCCTTGCCCGCATGATCGATCCCCGCATCCTCCGAGACGAACCCGACCGCGTGCGTGCTGCCCAGGCCAAGCGCGGACTCTCTGACGACGTCGTGGATCGTGCGCTCTCCGCCGACGAGGCCCGACGCAGCTCGATCGCCGCGTTCGAGGCCAAGCGCGCAGAGCAGAAGCAGCTGGGCAAGCTCATCCCGAAGGCGCAGGGTGACGAGAAGGCCGAGCTGCTGGCGAAGACCAAGATCCTGGCTGCTGACGTCAAGGCGGCCGAGGCGGCGCAGACCGTGGCCGAGGCCGAGTGGCAGGAGGCGTTGCTCAGCATCCCGAACCTGGCCGCCGACGAGGCGCCGGCCGGTGGCGAGGACGACTTCGTCGTGCTCGAGACCGTCGGCACCCCGCGTGACTTCGCCGCCGAGGGCTTCGAGCCCCGCGACCACGTCGAGCTCGGCAAGCTGCTCGGCGCGATCGACCTCGAGCGCGGCGCCAAGGTCTCGGGGAGCCGGTTCTACTTCCTCACCGGCATCGGCGCCGAGCTGGAGTTCGCGCTGATCAACCTGGCCATGGAGCAGGCCCGCGAGATGGGCTTCACCCAGGTGATCGCACCGGCGCTGGTCAAGCCGCGGGCCATGGAGGGCACCGGCTTCCTGGGCCAGGCCGCCGATGACGTCTACCGCATCGAGGGCGAGGACATGTACCTCGTCGGCACCTCGGAGGTCGCCATGGCGGCGTACCACTCCGACGAGATTCTCGACGGCGAGACTTTGCCGCGTCGCTATGCCGCGTTCAGCCCCTGCTTCCGCAAGGAGGCAGGCTCGCATGGCAAGGACACGAAGGGCATCATCCGGGTGCACTGGTTCGACAAGGTGGAGATGTTCGTCTACACAACGCCCGAGGAGGCCGAGGCCGAGCACCTGCGCCTGCTCGATTGGGAGAAGCAGTTCCTCGACAAGCTCGAGCTCGCCTACCAGGTGATCGACACCGCCGCCGGTGACCTCGGCCTCAGCGCGAAGCGCAAGTTCGACTGCGAGGCGTGGATCCCCACCCAGGGCAAGTACCGCGAGCTCACCTCGACCTCCAACTGCACCGAGTTCCAGGCCCGCCGCCTCAACATCCGCGGCCGCTTCGACGACGGGACCGGGCCGGTGGCGACGCTCAACGGCACGCTCACCGCGATCCCACGGGCGATCGTGGCGATCCTCGAGACGCACCAGCAGGCCGACGGCTCGGTGCGGGTGCCCAAGGCGCTGCAGCCGTTCCTGCAGGGGCGCGAAGTGCTGGAGCCGGTGGTCTAGTGCCCAGCCCCGACCGCGGCTGGGCGCCGAAGCTGATCGCCCTCGACATCGACGGCACGCTGCTGCGCTGGGTCGAGGGTTCCGGCACCGTGCACGGTGAGGTGACCCCCACCGTGGTGGAGGCCGTACGACGGGCAGCCGCAGCGGGTGCGCACATCGTGCTCGCCAGCGGCCGCTCGCTCCACGGCATGACACCGATCGCCGACCAGCTCGGGCTGCCCCTCGACGGCGGCGACCGCACCTGGATCGTGGCCTCCAACGGTGCGGTCGTGCTGCGCTACCCGCCCGTCGAGGTCGTGCACGAGGAGACCTTCGACGCCTCGGGCGCCGTGGCCGCCGTGCTCGAGCACCACCCGACCGCCCTGGTCGGCGTCGAGGAGCGCGGCAGGGGCTACCGGGTCAACCGACTGTTCCCCGACGGGGAGCTCTCGGGCGAGATGACGATCACCGACGTGGCCGACCTCGTCGGTGAGCCGGTCAGCCGCGTGATCATCCGCGACCCCGATGCCACGGTCGACGACTTCCAGGAGCTCGCCAAGAAGCTCGGCCTGCACGGCACCGACTACGTGATCGGCTGGACCGCCTGGATGGACCTCGCCCCCCAGGGCATCTCCAAGGCGTCCGGCCTGGCCCACGTGGCCGCCGAGCTGGGCATCGACGCCGGCGACACCCTCGCCATCGGTGACGGCCGCAACGATCTCGAGATGTTCGCCTGGGCGGGGCGCTCCGTCGCCATGGGCCAGGCCGTGCCCGAGGTGCAGGCCGCAGCCGACCACGTGACGCTGCCGGTCGACCGGGACGGCGCCGCGGCCGAGCTCGACCTCTACTTCGGATGACGCCGCGACTGGTCGCCACTGATCTCGACGGAACGCTGCTCGACCCTGACGGCAAGGTCAGCGACCGCACCCGTGAGGTGTTGCTGGCCGTCGAGGCCCTCGGGGTGCCGGTCGTCTTCGTCACCGGCCGCCCGATCCGCTGGATGGACGAGCTCTGGACCGACGTCGGCGGCCACGGACTGGCGATCTGCTCCAACGGCGGCATCGTCTACGACGTCGCGACACACACGGTGCGCAACGCGTTGACCGTGCCGCGCGACACCGCGCTGGCCGTGGCGAACACCCTGCGCAAGGCGGTGCCGGGCACGTTCTTCGCGCTCGAGAAGACCGGCGGCTTCGCCCGCGAGGAGGGCTTCATGGGTCGGCACCGGGAGCCGCTCGGCATCCCGACCGGCCCGCTCGAGTCGATCTTCGACGACACCGTGGTCAAGCTGCTGGCGATCCACCACGAGATCGGCCCCGAGACCTACTGGCGCCGGGCCGAGGAGCTGGTCGGCACCCAGCTCGAGGTGACCTGGTCGTCGTCGTTCTCCTTGCTGGAGATGTCGGCGCGCGGCGTCACCAAGGCGACCACGCTGGCCCGCCTGTGCGACGAGCTCTCCATCGACGCCGCCGACGTCGTGGCGTTCGGCGACATGCCCAACGACGTACCCATGCTCGAGTGGGCCGGCACGTCGTACGCGATGGAGAACGCACACCCCGCCGTACGCCGGGTGGCCGACCACGTCGCGCCCGGCAACGCCGACGACGGTGTCGCCACGACACTCGCCCGCCTCTTCGCGCTGTGAGGAACCCCTTCGTGTTGCCCGCCCGTCTAACCTGAGACGCTGAGACCTGACAACGATCCTGGAGGTGGCCATGCGGCGCTTGATGGTGCTCGTGCTGCTCGCACTCGGCTGGGTGGCGCTCAGCCCGGCGACGGCGTACGCCTGCGACACGCCCGCGCCCCAGCGACCGCAGCAGCTCAAGCAGGCCACCGCGGTCTTCACCGGCACGGTCTCGCAGGTCACCGCGAGCCCGGCCGACGCCGGCGTGACCACGCTGTACGTCGTCAAGGTCGACCGGGTCTACAAGGGTGCCCGGGTGACCAGTGAGGTGACGGTCAGCTCGCCGACCAAGCGCGACAAGTGCGGGCTCGTCGGCATCAGGAAGGGCAGCCGCTACCTCTTCGTCGCCAGGTCCGTGACCGGTGCCGACTTCCAGGCCCGCAGCTGGCAGGGCACGCAGGCCATCTCGCCCGAGGTGCGCGCCGACGTCGAGGGCGTGCTCGGCAAGGGCACGCTCCCGGCCGACCAGCAGACCACCCCGGAGGAGACCGAGGTGACGACCCAGCGTGTCGACGACTCCGCGCCCCCCGGCGCCACCAAGGCGGTAGCTCCCGGGCTGCTGCTCGCCCTGATCGGCGGGGTGGTCCTCGTGCTGGCCCGCTTCCTCGGTCGCTCCCGACGCGCGTGACCATGCCTGGGCGGGTGTCCCGACTCCCTGGGCTGCACGGCGCCCTGCTCGGCCGGCTCCTGGCCGTGCTGGCGCTGGCGGCCGCCTCGCTCGTGTTCCTCGGCGGGCCCGCGCAGGCCTGTTCGTGCGCGATGGTCCCGACGTCCCGGCTCGTGGAAGGAGCCGACCAGGTCTTCACTGGCTCGGTCACCTCGGTCGACGCCCCGGCCGGCACCCAGCACCGCGTGTTCACGGTCGCGGTCGACCGGGCCTACAAGGGTGAGGTCTCGCCGGTGATGCGCGTGGCCACGAACGCGCAGCCCTCCGCGTGCGGGCTCGACGTGCCCGAGGGCACTCCCTACCTGTTCCTGACCACGTCGCAGGGCGTGTACGCCGGCCGCGGCGACGACGCCTCCGGCGACGACGTCGTCTTCACCGGATCGTGCAGCGGCTCCGAGCCCGCCGCCAAGCCCACCCTGGCGCGGATCGAGAAGGCGATCGGTCCGGGACAGGTGGCGGCGTCACCGTCTCCCGATCACGCCGTGCGTGCCGACTCCGACGATCCGGACGAGGGCCTGCCGGCCTGGCCGTTCATCGGCGGGGTCGTGCTGATCGCTCTGGTCGCCGGCACGATCACTGCCCGGCGTACGACCTAGAGGTACATGCCGGACGCCGGGCCCTCGCCCTGCTGCTCCGGCGCGCCCTCACCGGGCGCGCCCTGCTCCTGGCCGGCGGCGGCCTGGTTGAGCATGCCGGGCGGGAGCGCGCGGCGCATCTGCTCCAGCTGGGCGCGCGAGGCGACCTGCTGGGCGTAGATCGCGGTCTGGATGCCGTGGAAGAGACCTTCGAGCCACCCGACCAGCTGGGCCTGCGCGATGCGCAGCTCGCTCTCACTGGGCGTGCCCTCGGCGAACGGCAGTGAGAGCCGCTCCAGCTCATCGATCAGCTCGGGTGCCAGACCGGCCTCGAGCTCCTTGATCGACGACTGGTGGATCTCCTTGAGGCGGTTGCGGCTGGCCTCGTCGAGGGGCGCCGACTTCACCTCCTCGAGGAGCTGGCGGATCATGCTGCCGATGCGCATCACCTTGGCCGGCTGCTCCACCAGCTCGGTGATGTGCTTCTCGTCGTCCTCGCCACCCTCGCCGTCCTCACGCTGCGCGGCGTTCACCGCGGACGGAGTCAGCGCGTCTGCGGGGATCGAGCCGATCGGCTGGCCGTCCGGGCCGATGACGACGACGTGGTCCTCGGGCTGGTTCTCGCTCATGGGCTCACCCTATCCGGCACCCAATGCGTCACGGAGTGACTCCACCCGCCGTCACGGAGTGACCAGGATCTTCCCGACGTGGCCGCTGTCCTCCATGAGCTGGTGCGCCTCGGCGATGCGGTCGAGGGGCAGGGTGGTGTGTACGACGGGCCGCACCTGGCCGTCCTCGATCAACGGCCAGATGTGCTCGACCACCGATCCGCAGATGGCGGACTTCTCCTCGGTCGGCCGGGCGCGCAACGACGTGGCGATCACGGCGCCCCGCTTGCTGAGCAGGCGGGCGATGTCGAGCTCGCCCTTCGCGCCGCCCTGCATGCCGATGATCACCAGGCGTCCCTCGGTGGCCAGTGCCTTGACGTTGTCGGTGAGGTACTTCGCACCCATGTTGTCGAGGATGACGTCGGCGCCGCCGGCCTCCTTCATCACGTCGAGGAAGCTCTCCTCGCGGTAGTTGATGGTGACGTCGGCGCCCAGCTCGGCGCAGATCGCCAGCTTCTCCGCCGACCCGGCCGTGGTGAACACCTTCGACGACATCGCCGAGGCCAGCTGGATCGCGAACGTGCCGATGCCACCGGCACCGCCGTGCACCAGGAACTTCTCGCCCGGCTGCAGGCCGGCCACCATGAACACGTTGGACCACACCGTGCAGGCGACCTCGGGAATGGCCGCGGCCTCCACGAGCGTGACGCCCTCGGGCACCGGCATGACCTGGCCGGCCGGCACCGCGACCAGCTCGGCGTACCCGCCGCCGGCCAGCAGGGCGCACACCTTGTCGCCGACCTGCCACTCGGTGACGGCCTCACCGACAGCAGCGATCGTGCCGCTGCACTCGAGGCCCAGCACGTCGGAGGCGCCGGGCGGCGGAGGGTAGAAACCCTGTCGCTGCAGGGTGTCCGCACGGTTGACGGCGGTCGCGACCACCCGTACGACGACTTCCCCGGGAGCCGGCTCGGGGTCGGGCAGGTCGACGACGGTCAGGGCTTCGGGGCCACCGGGCTCGGTGACGATCACGGCACGCATGTGTCCCAGCGTAGGACCCCGACCCAGTCGGTGAGCCGGTCAGTCCTCGAGCTCCTCCTCGTCGGCGGGCGTGCCGTCGTCCTCGAACTCCGCGATGCTGTCGCCGCTGTGGTCGACCGAGCTGTCGTCGGGGATCGGGTCGTTGATGTCCACGGGGTCGGGGGCATCCGCCGGACGCTCCCACGTGTCGGCCAGCCCGCTGGCCAGGCCGGCCAGCTCCTCCACGCGCGCCGGGTCGGCCGCATGCGTGGCTGCGGCGTACCCGAGCAGGTACGTCGTGATGGGTGCTGCCGGTCGCTGCACGTTGTGCGCCGCCACCCGAGCGAGGTCGAGCACCAGGGCTTCGTCGATCTCGTGCTCGACATCGAGCACGTCGCACAGCTCATCGATCCAGTCGTGCAGGTTCACCCCTCCAGATTCGTGCCCCGAGCGGTTCATGGCAAGACCCCGAACGGTTCAATCCGGACCGGCAAGGTCGCGCAGGTCCGCCCAGCTGTCGATGTCGCGGGCCTCGGCGCCGAGGGCCGGTACGTCGACGAGGTCGAGGCCGTCGAGCAGTCGGTGCAGCGGCATGCCGTGTTCCTCGCCGTACGCCGGACGCACGGCTCGGAGTCGATCGGCCCGCAGCACCATCGCCAGCTGTCGTCGACCACTGAGATCGCAGAGCACGGCGCCGTCGCGTTCGGCCACCGCCGCGCGCAGCCGGGCCAGGCTCGCCATCGACACGTTCGGCATGTCGACGGCGAGCACGACCACCAGGCGCGGCGACCGGGCGAAGGCGTCGAGTCCGGTCAGCAGCCCGGCCACCGGCCCGCCGTGGTGCGGGTCCTCACGGGTGAACGTCACCGGACGGTCGGTGGCCACCCAGTCACCCAGTACGACGACCTCGCCCGCGTCGATCACGGCGTCGAGCGTGTGGGTGAGCAGCGTGCGGCCGTGCAGTTCGATCGACGCCTTGTCGACGCCGCCCATCCGGGCCGCGGTTCCGCCGGCCAGGATGATCGCGCCGAGGTCGAGGGGAGGCAGTGGCATGGGCCCATCCTTCCAGTCGGCCCGGTCGGCCGTGTCGGCGTCTGGCACGCTGGACGGCATGGACGCTCTCACCGTGGCCCTGGTGCAACAGGCCTCCTCCCTCGACCCCGCGGAGAACCGCGCGTTCGTGGCGGCGTTGGACGTCGACGCCGCGGTCGTCGTACTGCCCGAGGCCTTCGCCCGCGACTTCGGCAAGCCCGGCGAGGACATCTCGGCGTACGCCGAACCCGTCGACGGCCCGTTCGGCACGGCGGTCGAGCAGGCGGCCTCGCAGGAGCGCACGCTCGTGGCCGGCATGTTCGAGACCGCGCCCGACCCGGCCCGTCCCTTCAACACGTTGCTGGTGCGGGGTGCCGCGACCGCCTCCTACCGCAAGGTGCACCTCTACGACTCGTTCGGCTACAAGGAGTCCGACCGGCTCACGGCGGGGGAGTGGACGCCGACCGTGGTCGACGTGCAGGGCTTCCGGATCGGCCTGATGACCTGTTACGACCTGCGCTTCCCCGAGCTGGCCCGGGCCCTGGTCGACGAGGGCGCCGACGTGCTGGTCGTGCCGGCCGCGTGGGTACCCGGTCGCACGGAGCCCGAGCACGCCCGCAAGGTCGACCACTGGCGCACGCTGGCCCGGGCCCGGGCGATCGAGAACACCACCTACGTGCTGGCCGCCGGTCAGGCCGCGCCGCGCTACACGGGCCACTCCATGGTGGTCGACCCGTACGGCGAGGTGCTGGCCGAGGCCGGGGGCGAACCGACCGTGCTCACCGCGCGTCTCGAGCGGCGGGTCATCGACGAGGCGCGGGCCACCAACCCCTCGCTGGCGAACCGTCGGCACCCACCGGGATAACCTGTGCGCCGTGTCCAGCCCTGAACGCGCCACCGGTCGACGGGTCGCCGAGCGTCCCCCTTCCCGGATGTCGCGCATGGGACAGCGGTTCCAGAAGCCCGCGTCCGCGCCCTCGGGGCGGCTCCGGTCCACCACGATCGCGCTCGCGGTGGCTGCGGTGCTGGCCTCGGTCGCGGCCGCACTGTGCTCGGTGCTCGGCTTCGGCCCCGACTGGCTGGACCAGGCCGCGGCCGTGACGATCTCGACGGTCTACGCGGTGGCGTTGGCGGCCCGCACCGGGGGTCGACCGTTCATCTTCGGCGCACTCGCGTTGGCGATGGGCCTGACCACCGTGATCTCCGACATGGAGCGGATGCGCACCGGTGCCGCCGTACTCACCGCCGTGATCTCGAGTGTGCTCGCGGTGATGGCCACCGTGCCCGCCCGCAAGTTCCGCCTCGCCGCCCGTGAGGTCTGCGTGACCGTGGTGGTCGGCTGCGTCGGCTCCCTCGGTGTCGTGGGCTTCCGGCCGACGGTGTCCCTCGAGCGCTACGACTACGTCTCCCTGGCCCTCGCCTTCATGCTCGTCGTCGTGCTGGTCTACCGCCTCGGCGCCGGGCTGCACGGCCTCGGCCGCCGCGGGCTGATCGTCGTGGCGGTTGGCACCGTCGCCCTCACCGTGGCCCTGGCGTACGCCGAGCTGATCCGGCGCTACGGCTCCGAGGAGTTCGTCGACGACATCCTCGACGGAGTCCGCTGGATGCGCGCCAACCTCGGTGCCGTGCCCCGACCGATCCAGGTGCTGGTGGGCGTCCCGGCACTGGTCTACGGCACCCACCTGCGGGCCCGTCGGCGCCAGGGCTGGTGGATCTGCGCGTTCGGCGTGGGCTCGACCTGCTCGGTCTCCGGCATCCTGATCAACCCGATGACCGGCTGGCTCGAGGCCGCCCTGATCATCGTCTACTCCACGATCCTGGGCCTCGGCCTCGGGTACGTCGTGATCCGCGTCGACCTCGCGCTGACCGGACCGCGAGGCAGTCGCGCCCGACGCGCGGAGGAGCAGACCGCCTCGCGTCCGGAGTCGAGCCGCTTCCGCCCCCTCCGCTGACACTCCGCGTGTAACGCGGCGTCCATGACACTTCGCCCCCCGCCAGCAGGTGTCGAAGAGTCCACAGGGGCGCTGTAGTCGCGCCGTACTGCGGCCAGTAGGTTCGCGGGCATGACACGCGAGCAGGCAACCGACGTCGTGGCGGAGATGGTGGCGAACGTGATGTCCGTCGAGGTCGCGGTCGGTGACGCGGTGGCCACCGGCGACACACTGCTGATGCTGGAGTCGATGAAGATGGAGATCCCGGTGCTCGCCGAGAAGGACGGCACGGTGACCAACGTGCGCGTCACCTCGGGTGACGTGGTGCAGGAGGGCGACATCCTGGTCACCCTGCTCGACGCGCCCTGACCCGGCCGAACTCACCGTCCGAACTGACCGGCCGAACTGAAGACGGCCGAACTGACGCCCGGCACGATCGACTCGGTCAGGACAACTGGCAGAGGGGGCGGGATTCGAACCCGCGGTAGGTCTCCCTACGACCGCTTTCAAGGCGGTTCCGATAGGCCACTCCGGCACCCCTCCGTGCCCTCTCCGGGGAGAGTGCACGGGGAAGTCTAACCGGGCGGCTGCCGGCTACTCCGAGCCCCCGAGCTCGAGCTCGACCTCGTCGTAGGCCAGGTCGTGGAGGCGCTGCCGGTGGTGGCTGATGTCGGCGACGACCCGGCGCAGCTCCTCACGCACTGCGGAGACGTCGGCCGCCTCGAGAACGGCCGGTCCGAGCGCGGACAGTCTGGTCATCAGCACCGTGCGCTCACGCAGCACGCTGCCCTCACGCGCGACCAGCCACCCGTCGGCGGCCTGGGCCGACTCCAGCGAGAGTCCGTCGCGTACGGCGGCCAGGCGTTGCCGGACCGTCCAACGCCAGTTCCCGAGAGCGGTGCCGTTGGTCACCGGAGCATCGAGCATCTGGGCAAGCGCCGCGAGCGCGTGCTGCACCTGGTCTCTCATGCGGACCTCCCGGGAGTCATTGCATCGAGTGTGACCTGCATCACGCGTCCAGACAAGACCGGATTCGGCCACCCCCGGCGCGTCGGGGAGAATCGTGCCCGTGTCGTCCGACTATCGCCTCGCTCCGCTCCTCGCCGCCCGAATGTTGGGCCTTGCCCTGCTCGTCCTCGGGGGCCTGGTCTTCGTCGCCACGGCGGTCGTGGTGCTGTTCTCCGCCCCGATCGCCCTGCTCACCGCGGCCGTGGTCGTCTGCGTCGTCGGCATCTTCGGCTTCGGCTGGGTGTTGAACCGCAGGGCCTGGATCGTCCGCCTGACCGGTGACGGCTACCGGGTCCGCTTCGTGCGCGGTGCCGGCGTCCGGCAGGCCCGATGGCTCGACGTCGAGCAGGTCGTCACCGACACCATCGCCGGGTCGCCGTGCGTCGTGCTGCGCCTGCGCAGCGGCGGTGCGACGACGATCCCCGTCGAGGTGCTGGCCGTCGACCGGGAGCAGTTCGTCCGCGAGCTGCAGGACCACCTCGACGGTCGCCCCGGCGCGCGCCGCTGACACCGGGGCCACCCGATTCTGTGCCTGCGCGCCTCTTTGGGTACCCTAGGCGCGCATCTTGGAGGCGTCGCCTAGTCCGGTCTATGGCGCCCGCCTGCTAAGCGGGTTTGGGGCTACAACCCCATCGAGGGTTCAAATCCCTCCGCCTCCGCGTTGTGATGTCCCGCGGCACCGTCGAAGGTGCCGCGGGACATCTGTGTCCGCGCACCATGACCGTCTCGATCGATGCAGGTCATCCCCCATTTTCGGGAGTCGCGGGCATGGTCACAGTGGGTAACATTTGCAAGTAGTTGCAATGCCGATTTGTGCAGTTCCATTTGGTGGAGTTCTGCAATGGGGTGGCGCACACTGGTTGTGCGGGGTACATGTGAATAGAAGTGGGGACAATCGACATGAAGACTTTCGTCCGTCGAGTCGCGGCCACGGTGCTGACGACAGGACTGCTTCTCGGGGTAGGCAGTTTCGGGGCGCAGGCGCAGGCCTTGGACGACACCGGCTGGGGCCACATCGCCTCGACCAACACAGACAACAGCGAGTAGCCGCACGACGAGGACAACAACAAAAGACCTGAGACGAGGACCAACCAACCCCCCACATGTTCGGTCCCTGAGCCATCCCCCCGGCTCGTCTCAGAGCGAGGGCAACAACCACGGTTGTTGCCCTCGCCGCTATTTCAGGACCTCTTGCGTCGGGAGTCGCGGGCTTCCTGCTGGCCCATGCGGTACCCGAGCTGGTAGCGGGTCTGCGCGTCGTAGGCCTCCTTCAGCTCCGCCACGTAGCCGGCGTACGTGCGGGGGCTGACCCCGAGCCGCTTGGCGCAGGTGGCGTCGGAGTGGCCCTCCTTGAGCATGCGGATGGCCATCGCCCGCTGCTCGTCGGCAATGCCCTTCACCACGCCCGCCTCGCTGCTGCTGAAGGGGCGGCCGCGGTTCCAGAAGCGTTCGAAGATGTCGACGAGGTAAGCGACCATGTCGACGTCGCGAATCGCCAGGGCGACGTCGAGGTCGTCACCGGCCGGGATGATCGCGACCTCGCGGTCGACCACGATCAGCCGGTTGAAGAACTCGTCGAGGGTGCGCACCTCGCCGCCGGCACCGGTGACCCGGTCGACGTACGCCCGCGCACCGCGGCTGCGACGGGCCGCGTGCTGGTAGATCGTGCGCATGGAGACGCCGCGCTGCAACGCGGCGACGTCGCGGTTGCCCGCGGCCTTCTGGGCAGCGAGTGAGTGGCCGGTCTGCGGCTGGGCGGTGAGCAGCTCGGTCTGGGCGCTGGGTACGACGTCCGCGAGGAACCGGTCGATCTGGTCACCGCGCAACCGTGTGATCGGTCCGTCGACCGTCGAGGGTGAACGCCGGTAGGCCTGGCTGAGGCTGCTGAAGGCCTGGGCCCAGCGGCTGGACTCGGCGATCATCTGCGCACCCTGCTGGCCCAGTGGCGCCACGATCGCGGCCTGGGCCGAGTGGGGGTCGACCACGACGTAGCGGGTGCCCTCGAGGCTCAGCAGTCCGAGCTCGATCAGGAGGTCGGTGGCTGCCCGGTCGCGCGACAGCACGGGGTCGTCGACGGGGACTCCGCCCGCTGCGGCGACGTCCTCGAACAACCTGCTCGCCGCGGACTCGAAGAGCTCACGACGCTGCTGGCCAGTCTGTTGTTCCAAGACACGCCCTCCACTCGATGCCTGGGACCGATTATGCCGGAGTTCGGGCAGAGGACGCAGGACGGCCCCGGACTCGCGATGAGTCCGGGGCCGTCCTTGAGGTGCTGGTGAGGTCAGGCCTCTTCGTTCTCCAGGTCGGCGGCCACGCGGCGGTGGGCCTCCCAGATCGCCTCAGGCATGTTGTCGAACTGCTTGAGGTGCTCCTCGCGGTTGGCCATCTCTTCCTGCCAACGCGCCTTGTCGATCGACAGGATCGTCTTGAGGTCCTCGGGCTTGGTGTTCATGCCCTCGAGCTGGAGCTCCTCCTCGAGCGGGATGATGCCGACCGCGGTCTGGCGACCCTTCACCTCGCCGTTCTTGAGCTGCAGGAGCCACAGGAGCGGACGCAGGTTGTCGCGGTAGCCGTTCCACAGGAAGTGGCCGTCCTGCGGGTCACGCTGGAACCAGTTGACGTGCGCGAAGATCGGCTGCTCCTTGGCGGCACCGACGATGTCGAGGTAGTGCTGCGCGTAGTCGCCCTCGCCGTACGCCATGAACGGGCGGTTGGACATCGGGTCGTAGCGGAGCACGCCCTCCTTGCCCTCGGCCGCGGCGGTCGCCTCGGCACCCAGGGTGAGGCCGTCGTAGACGCCCTCGGCGAGGTCGGTGATCGCGCGGATCAGCGGCTCGCGGTCACGGGTGCGGCCACCGAAGATGATCGCGTCGATCGGGACGCCGGCCGCGGCGTTGTAGTCCTTCGCGATGTTCGGGACGTTGTCGAGCGTCGTGGTGAAGCGGCTGTTGGGGTGCGCCCACGGGGACGAGTCGCTGTCCTTGCGGTCGGCGATCGGCGAGCCGGTCCAGTCGAGCCAGCCGTGCACGTCCTCGGGGTGGCTGGGCGTGCGGCCCTCCCACCAGACCTCCTGCGTGTTCGGGTTGTAGGCGACATTCGTGAAGATCGTGCCGGTGCCCGGGTCGACCGAGTGCAGCGCCGTGGGGTTGGTGTTCTCGTTGGTGTCCTTGGCGACACCGAAGACACCGAACTCCGGGTTCATCCCGTAGAGCTTGCCGTCCTCCTCGTTTACCCAGAGCCACGCGATGTCGTCACCGTAGAACGACACGTGGTAGCGCTCACCGAGGGAGTCGGGGGCCAGCATCATGGCGAGGTTGGTCTTGCCCGAGGCACTCGGGAAGCCACCACAGATGTGGTAGTCCTTGCCGGTCTCCTTGTCGTGGATCCCGATGAGCATGT
This sequence comes from Nocardioides sp. Root151, assembly GCF_001427925.1. Taxonomy (NCBI): domain Bacteria; kingdom Bacillati; phylum Actinomycetota; class Actinomycetes; order Propionibacteriales; family Nocardioidaceae; genus Nocardioides; species Nocardioides sp. Root151. The sequence continues at coordinate 1,545,308 of NZ_LMGG01000001.1, read as the reverse complement.
ACTGCTCGGCGAGGAACTTCTTGCTCGCCCAGCCGTCGTACGCGCCCTGGCGCAGGCCGTGGGCGATCTTGCCCAGGAGCGCGTTGCCGCCGTACGACGACCCGAAGTGCAGGATCGTGCGCTCGTCACCGACGGTGACGAAGTAGCGCTGGTCGGCGTCCGTGCCCTGGCCGAGGTTCTCCAGGTCGCCGGTCACGTGGACGGCGCGGACGAAGTCGTTGCCGGCGTCGTTGACGTGCTCGACACCGACGCGGGCCATGCGGATCATGTGAAGCACGACGGTGCGGGCGTCGGTCAGCTCGACACCACTGGCCCACTGGGCGAGGTCGTTGCCGGGAGGCGCCATCAGGTAGGGGATGACGTACATCGTCTTGCCGGCCGAGGCGCCGCGCATGCGGTCCTCGAGCAGTGGCTTCATCTCCGAGGCGGGCTTCCAGTTGTTGTAGACGCCGCGGTCCTTCTCGTCGTTGGTCGCGACGATGGTGCGCTCCTCGGAGCGCGCGGTGTCCTTGTGGTAGCTGCGCGAGTAGTAGCGCCCTTCGCCGGCCGGGAAGAGTTCGCCGGCGTCCAGCGCTTCCTGGATCAGGCGGGCGTCGTCTGCGGCGCTGACGACCTCGACGCGCTCTGCGCCGGTGAGCTCCGCGTAGTAACGGACATACTCACGAACGTCGGGGTTGGTGACCCCTGCCGCATCCAGTGTTGCCTCAACGTCTGCCATCGTGTGCCTTGACCCTCTCGGTGGAAGTGTCGGTTTCGGTGGGACTGCGTAAGTTCCACCCCGTGCATGCAGGGTTACACTAGTTGAAGAAGTTTGCAACTAATGTAGTGTTCATCTCCGGTGAGACCAAGGGAGGTGAAGATGACGACCAGTATCCCCATCAATCAGGCTAAGGCAGACCTCTTCCGCACCTTGGGACACCCCGTGCGGATCCGGGTCCTCGAGCTCCTCCAGGAGCGGCCCATGCCTGTGCGCGAGCTGCTCGCGGATCTGCAGGTCGAGTCCTCGAGCCTGTCGCAGCAGTTGGCCGTCCTCCGCAGGGCAGGACTGGTCACCTCGGCGCGCGAGGGCACGACGGTCGTCTACGCGATCAGCACCACCGACATCGCGGACCTCCTCAAGGCCGGACGTCGCATCCTCGAATCGGTCTGGAGCGACACCGAGGGACTGCTCGCCGAACTGCGAGAGGGCTCCTGATTTCGCCGAACCTCACCGGTTCGGCTATTCTCTTCCAGTCCTCGCGCTCGTCGGCGAGGATGAGCGCCTGTAGCTCAACGGATAGAGCATCTGACTACGGATCAGAAGGTTTGGGGTTCGAATCCCTACAGGCGCGCAGAGCGAGAAGGCCCCGACCAGTTGGTCGGGGCCTTCACGCATTTCAGGCGGGCTTCGTCGCGAGAGGGGTGACCACGATCGTGCAGGTGTCGAGCTCTGACACGGATTTCCGCGAAAGAGCGACCCGGATCGTGCAGGTGTCGAATCCGGGTCGCTCCGCAGAGATGAACCGCCGTGTCAGACCTCGACCTTGGACAGTGCGAGCCAGGTGTCGACGACGGTGTCCGGGTTCAGCGACATCGACTCGATGCCCTGCTTGAGCAGCCACTCGGCGAGGTCCGGGTGGTCACTCGGGCCCTGACCACAGATGCCGACGTACTTCCCGGCGGCCCGACAAGCCTTGATGGCGCGCTCGAGCATGAAGAGGACGGCGGGATCGCGCTCGTCGAAGGAGGCGGCGACGAGCGAGGAGTCGCGGTCCAGGCCCAGGGTCAGCTGGGTCATGTCGTTGGAGCCGATCGAGAAGCCGTCGAAGTGCTCGAGGAACTGGTCGGCCAGGATCGCGTTCGACGGGACCTCGCACATCATCACGACCTGGAGGCCGTTCTCACCGCGGACCAGGCCGTGCTCGCCCAGCAGCGAGATGACGCCCTCAGCCTCGGCGACGGTGCGCACGAAGGGGATCATGATCTTGACGTTGGTCAGGCCCATCTCGTCGCGCACGAACTTCAGTGCCTCGGCCTCCATCGCGAAGCACTCCGCGAAGTCCTCGGAGAGATACCGCGACGCGCCGCGGTAGCCGATCATCGGGTTCTCCTCGTGCGGCTCGTAGAGGTCGCCGCCGACGAGGTTGGCGTACTCGTTGGACTTGAAGTCGCTCATCCGGACGATCACCGGCTCCGGGGCGAACGCGGCGGCCAGCATCGAGATGCCCTCCGCGACCCGCTGCACGAAGAAGTCGCGGGGGGTGGCGTAGGCCTTGACCGTGTCGGAGATCTGCGAGCGCAGCGGTTCGTCGAGGGAGTCGAGGTCGAGCAGCGCCTTGGGGTGGATGCCGATCTGGCGGTTGATGATGAACTCGAGCCGGGCCAGGCCGACGCCGGCGTTGGGGAGCTGGGCGAAGGCGAACGCCTGCTCCGGGGTGCCGACGTTCATCATGATCTTGGTGGGGATCTCGGGCATCGACGACAGCTCGGTCTCCTCGATGCTGAAGTCGAGCGTGCCGTCGTACACCAGGCCGGTGTCGCCCTCGGCGCACGAGACGGTGACCTCGCGCCCGTCGGCCAGCTCGCGGGTGCCGTGTCCGGTGCCCACGACCGCGGGGATGCCGAGCTCGCGGGCGATGATCGCCGCGTGGCAGGTGCGCCCGCCGCGGTTGGTGACGATCGCCGAGGCCCGCTTCATGATCGGCTCCCAGTCGGGGTCGGTCATGTCGGCGACGAGCACCTCGCCCTCGACGAACTCGTGCATCTGGTCGATCGAGGTCATCACCCGCACGGCTCCGGCGCCGATCTTCTGGCCGATCGCGCGTCCCTCGACGACGACCGTGCCGTCCTTGGCGTTCATCCGGAACCGCTGCTGCACGCCGGCGCGCGACATCACCGTCTCGGGCCGGGCCTGGAGGATGTAGAGCTCACCGTCGAGGCCGTCCTTGCCCCACTCGATGTCCATCGGCCGGCCGTAGTGCTCCTCGATGGTCAGCGCGTGCCGGGCGAGCTGTTCGACCTCGGCGTCGGTCAGGCTCAGCAACCCGCGCTCGGCGGGGTCGGTGTCGACGAACTCGGTGGTCCGCCCGACCGCCGGGTCGTCGGTGTAGACCATCTTGGTGGCCTTGGAGCCGACGCCTCGCTTGAGCACCGCGGGACGGTCGGCGCGCAACGCGGGCTTGTAGACGTAGAACTCGTCCGGGTTGACCGCACCCTGCACGACCGCCTCGCCCAGGCCGTACGACGACGTCACGAACACGGCGTCGTCGAAGCCGGACTCGGTGTCCATCGTGAACATGACCCCGGAGGCGCCGATGTCGGAGCGCACCATCTGCTGCACGCCGGCCGACAGTGCGACGGCGTCGTGGTCGAAGTCGTGGTGCACGCGGTAGGCGATGGCGCGGTCGTTGTAGAGCGAGGCGAACACCTCGCGGATCGCCTGCAGCACGCCGTCGATGCCGACGATGTTGAGGAAGGTCTCCTGCTGGCCGGCGAAGGAAGCGTCGGGGAGGTCCTCGGCGGTCGCACTGGAGCGCACCGCGAAGGACACGTCGTCACGCCCGGCCACGAGCGCGTCGTACGCCGTACGGATGTCGGCCTCGAGGTCCTCCGGGAACGGTCGGCTCGCGACGGCCTCCCTCAGCGACCGGCCGACCTCGGCGAGGCGTTGCGTGTCGTCGGTGTCGAGCTCGCGGAGGGCCGCGGAGATCTCCTCGGCCAGGCCGGTGTCGCCGATGAAGCGCCGGAACGCGTCGGCGGTGGTCGCGAAGCCGTCGGGAACCTTGACGCCCAGTGCGGCGAGGTTGCTCACCATCTCGCCCAGGGACGAGTTCTTGCCGCCGACCTGTTCGAGGTCGCTGAGCCCCAGCTCGGCGAAGGGTCGGACGTTGGGGGACTCGCTCATCGTGTGCTCCTGGTGCGGGTGTTCCGGTTGCGGGAAAGCTCGGGGGCGTCGACTTCATCCTTCTTGAGCCGCTGCAGGATGATGGTCGAGATCTCCTCCACCGAGATGGTCGAGGAGTCGACCACCGGGAGTCGGTGTCGCGCGAACATCTCGGTGGTGCGGCGCAGCTCGAAGGTGCACTGCTCCAGCGAGGCGTACGTCGACCCGGGCCGACGCTCCTCTCGTACGGCGGCCAAGCGCTGGGGCGAGGTCGTCATCCCGAAGCAGCGCTCACGCAGGTGCCGCACCGGCTCGGGGAGCTCGATGGTCGCGAAGTCGTCCTCGACGATCGGGTAGTTGGCCACGAACAGGCCGTGCTGGAGCGCGAGGTACATCGACGTCGGCGTCTTGCCGCAGCGCGACGGCGCCAGCAGGATGACGTCGGCCTTCTCCAGGCCACGGACGCTCTGGCCGTCGTCGTGCTCGATCGTGTACTCGATCGCCTGCATGCGGCTGTTGTAGCGCTTGATGTCACCCAGACCGTGCAGCCGGGCGGGCAGCCGGGTGCCGCGGGTCTGCAGGATCGACTCGACCGCCTGCATGTGCATGTCGAAGAAGTCGATGACCGGACAGCGGGTGCGTTGCAGCTCCAGCCGCACCTCGTCGCTGGCGGCCGTGATGAACACCAGGGGCGTCCGGTCGTTCTCGTCCAGGGCCTGGTCGAGTCGCGCGACCACCTCGCGGGCCTCGTCGACGGAGGAGATGAACGGGATCACCGTGCGGTCGAAGCGCAGGTCGGGGAACTGGATCAGCAGGGCGTTGCCCATAGTCTCCGCGCTGATGCCCGTGCTGTCGGACAGGAAGAAGACCGGCACCACCCCGTCGTCGTCGTCGTTCACCCCGCGCGTCCCTTCCCGGCTCCTGGCGAGACCAGTGTCTCGGCGTGACCAGCATGGCGCACCCGGGCGTCGTACGGGCTGTCAGGGCCGTGGTGCGGACCGCGGATAATCGCTTGAGGTGTCGCGGCCGCTGCGCCACGGTGGGCTCATGTACCTGGAGAACCTCGTCATCGACGCCGTCGAACCGCAGCGGCTGGGCCGGTTCTGGGAGGCGGTGGTCGGCGGCGAGACGCTGACCGACGACCCGGAACACGGGTTCGAGACCCGGCTCAGCATCGAGGGCGGGCCGACCCTCGACCTCTGTTTCCAACCGGTGACCGGGCCGCCGGAGGCCTCGCCGAGGCTGCACCTCGACCTCGCCGGCGGCGTACGCCAGGGCGAGGAGGTCGACCGGTTGCTCGGACTGGGCGCGCGACACCTCGACATCGGCCAGGGCGACGAGCCCTGGGTGGTGCTCGCCGACCCGGAGGGCAACGCCCTGTGCGTGCTGGAGGATCGCGCGGAGTACGCCGACAGCGGTCCCGTCGCGAGCTTCGTGCTCCACTCCGCCGACCCCGACCGCGATGGGGAGTTCTGGGCCTGGCTGACCAGCTGGTCGGAGGTGACGGCCTCCGCGCCCCGGTCGCTGCGCCACCCTTCGCTGAAGGGCCCGCTGCTCGAGTTCTGCGCGGAGCCGGCTCCCAAGGGGGCTACGAAGAACCGGCTGCACCTCGACGTCCGACTCGAGCGAGGCGAGGACGCCGACGAGGTCGAGGCCCTCATCGCCGAGCACGGCGGCAGTCGACTGCGCCCGGAGTGGGGTGAGCTGCCGTGGCGTTCCTACCTCGACCCGTCGGGCAACGAGTTCTGCATCCTCCCGCCCCCTCAGGCGCAGCAGGCGGAGCCCTCGCCCTCGACGACCGCGGCCTTGCCGAACGACTCGCTGTCGGACAGCACGGTGTAGATCTCCCAGCGCTCGCCGTTCGGGGCGCCCTCGACCCAGAACTTGTCCTGCTTGGCGTAGCAGCAGGTGGTTCCGCGCTCCTCGACAGAGGCGAAGCCGGCCTCGGCCAGCCGGGTCTGCTCGGCGTCGACCGTGTCGGTGTCGGCGACCTCGACGCCGAGGTGGTTGATGGACCCGCCGTTGCCGGGGTTCTCGATGAGCACCAGCTTCAGTGGCGGCGAGGCCACGGCGAAGTTGGCGTAACCGGGCCTGCGCTTGGCCGGCTCGGTGCCGAAGAGCGTGCTGTAGAAGGCGATCGAGGCGTCGAGGTCGTCGACGTTGAGTGCCAGCTGGACGCGTGACATGAGCTTCTCCAATACATAGATGAATGTCGATGTCCCACCACCTTGCACCCAGATATCGACATCTGTCAATATAGATTCATGTCGAAGTCCTTGATCGAGCTGACGCCCGTGCAGACCGTGGCCTGCTGCTCGCCCCTGATGAAGGAGCCACTGACCGCCGACGCGGCCGAGCGGATCGCGCCACTGGTCAAGGCCCTGGCCGACCCGGTGCGCCTGCGGCTGCTGTCCCTGGTCGCCTCCCACGAAGGCGGCGAGGCCTGCGTGTGCGACCTCAACGACGCCTTCGACCTCTCCCAGCCGACGATCAGCCACCACCTCAAGGTGCTCCACGAGGTCGGCCTCCTCGACCGCAGCAAGCGCGGCGTCTGGGTCTACTACACGGTCCGGCCGGAGGCGCTGACCGACCTCGGCGCGCTCATCGGCGGTGTGGCCGGGTGACGCCGGATCTGACTCGGCGCGCGGTCGCAGAGTTCGTCGGTACGGCGTTCCTGGTGATGGCCGTGATCGGCTCCGGCATCGCCGCCTCACGTCTGTCGCCGAATGACGTCGGCCTCCAGCTCCTGGAGAACAGTCTGGTCACCGGTGCCGCACTGGTCGCGCTGATCCTCGCCCTGCAGCCGGTCTCGGCGGCGTTCAACCCCGTGGTGACCCTGGTCGAGCTCGTCCTCGGCGGCATCGGCCGCCTCGAGGCCGCCAGCACGATCGCCGCACAGCTGCTCGGCGGAATCGCCGGAGCCGTGCTGGCGAACCTGATGTTCGACCTCGACGCGATCTCGATCGCCGCCACGAGTCGTGACGGCGGCGGCCAGTGGCTGGCCGAGGTCGTCGCGACGTTCGGGCTGGTGCTGATCATCTTCGGTGCCGTGCGCACCGGTCGCGGTGACACCGTCGCGTACGCCGTGGGCGGCTACATCACCGCGGCGTACTGGTTCACCAGCTCGACCAGCTTCGCCAACCCGGCGGTCGCGGTGGCACGGATGTTCTCCGACACCTTCGCCGGCATCGCCCCGGCCGACGTGCCGATGTTCGTGCTCATGCAGCTGATCGGCGGCGCCCTGGCCCTCGGCCTGGTCCGCTACCTCATGCCCGGAAAGGCGCTTCCATGACAGGCAAGCCCACCGTCCTGTTCGTCTGCGTGCACAACGCCGGTCGCTCCCAGATGGCCGCCGGTTGGTTGCAGCACCTCGCCGGCGACCGGGTCGACGTGCTCTCGGCGGGTTCGGCGCCGGCGGACTCGATCAACCCGGCCGCGGTCGAGGCAATGGCCGAGGTCGGCGTCGACATCGCCGCCCAGCAGCCGAAGGTGCTCACCACCGAGGCGGTGCAGGTCTCTGACGTGGTGATCACGATGGGCTGCGGCGACGCGTGCCCGTTCTTCCCCGGCAAGCGATATGAGGACTGGGAGCTCGACGACCCGGCCGGCCGGGGAGTCGAGGCGGTGCGCCCGATCCGCGACGAGATCCGCACCCGCATCGAGGCCCTGATCGCCGAGATCGCCCCGAACGTCTAGATCGGTCCCTCCCGCCGGCACTCCCGTTCTGCCATGCTCGACGTGCCCGCACCACACGGCGCGAACCGGGGAGAGTCATGGTCACCACAGGGACCCAGGAGTCATCTTCGCTCGACCTGCGCGCGGTGGCGCGCCCGGCTCCCCGGCTGGTGCTGGCCAGCGCCGTCATGCTGTTCCTGGAGCTGGCGCTCATCCGTTGGCTCGGCGCGAACATCGTGCACCTGTCCTACTTCACGAACTTCGTGCTTCTCGGCTCGTTCCTCGGCATCGGGATCGGCTTCCTCATCTCACGCAAGTCCTGGTCGGTGCTGCCGTGGACGCCGGTGCTGCTCGCCGGCCTGGTGCTCGTCGTGCGTCACTACCCGGTCTCCATCGACCGGCAGGGCGCCGACGTCATCTTCTTCACCGCACTGAAGACCACCGGGCCTCCCGCCTGGCTGGTGCTGCCGATCGTCTTCCTCGTGGTTGCCGCCATCCTCGCCGGACCCGCCGAGGCGGTCGGCCGCTGTTTCGCCCAGCTGCCCCCGCTCACGTCGTACCGGTGGGACCTGGTCGGCTCACTGTGCGGGATCGTCGCGTTCTCGGTGCTCTCCCTGCTGCACGCCCCGTCGTACGTCTGGGGAAGCATCGTCGGCATCGCACTGCTCGTGCTGGTCGGCGGATGGCAGCGCTGGCTCGCGCTGCTGGCGGGGGTCGTTCTCGTGGCCACGCTGGTCGCCGAGTCCACCGCCGCGGGCGTCTCCTGGTCGCCTTACTACAAGGTCACGACGGAGTCCGTCGACGCACCCTCGGGCACCCGGGTCTACATCTCGGTGAACGGCGTGCCGCACCAGTCGATGTCCTCGGCCGACTGGAAGCTGAACCGCGCCTCGGAGATCTACGGCGCTCCCTACGAACGGCGCCAGCAGACGCCCCTGCGCGACGTGCTGGTCGTCGGCGCCGGATCCGGTTCCGACGTGGCGATCGCGCTCGAGAAGGGCGCGGAGCACGTGGACGCCGTCGACATCGATCCGCGGATCGTGGAGATCGGCGTGGACGGCAACCCCGACGGCGCCTACCAGGACCCGCGGGTGACCCGGCACATCAACGACGGCCGGGCGTTCCTCGAGCGCACCGACAAGAAGTACGACCTGATCCTGTTCGCGTTGCCCGACTCCCTGTCGCTGGTCAGCGGTGCCTCGCAGATCCGACTCGAGTCGTTCCTCTTCACCGAGGAGGCCTTGCGCTCCGCCCGCGATCACCTCACCGACGACGGTGTCTTCGCGATGTACAACTACTACCGTCAGGACTGGCTGATCGACCGGCTCGGCGGTACGGCGGCCGCGGCGTTCGGCCACGCGCCGTGCATCGACACCTACGGGGCGGCCACGGCGGTCGTCTCGGTCGCGAAGGACCCCTCCAACCAGAGGTGCGGGCCGGACAACCACGCGCTGCCGTCGTCGTACCTCGAGCCGGCCACCGACAACGCACCGTTCCTCTACTACGACGGCGGCATGATCCCGACGATCTACCTGTGGGCGCTCGGCGGGATCCTGCTCATCTCGCTCCTCCTGGTGCGGGCGTTCGGCGGCCCGCTGCGGGCGATGCGTCCCTACGCGGACCTGTTCTTCATGGGGGCCGCGTTCCTGCTGCTGGAGACCAAGAACATCGCCACCTTCGCGTTGTTGTTCGGCACCACCTGGTTCGTGAACGCGATGGTCTTCGCTGGCGTGCTGTTGATCGTGCTGGCGGCCGTGGAGACCACCCGCAGGTTCCGCACGCCGTCGTTGTCCGTGGTGTTCTCCCTGGTCGCCGTCTCGCTCGCGGTCGCCTGGGTGGTCCAGCCGAGCTGGCTGCTCGGACTGTCCTTCACCCCGCGACTGCTGGTGGCGGTGCTGCTGGCCTTCGCGCCGATCTACCTGGCCAACATCGCGTTCGCCAAACGGTTCGCCGAGTCCGGCGACTCCCAGGCGGCGTTCGGCGTGAACCTTCTCGGCGCGATCGTCGGCGGGTGTCTGGAGTACGCCGCGCTGCTCACCGGCTACCGCAACCTGCTGATCGTGGTGGGGGTGCTCTACCTCGCCGCGTTCCTGCTCAAGCCTCGCGCCACCGTGCCTGCGTGACGTGCGCCGCCGCTAGATTCACGGTGTGACCCGAGTCGACGAGCAGCCCACGCCGTACCTCGAGATCGACGCCGCGCGGATGGACTCGAACATCGCGCGGGTCGCCGCCAGTGCGGCCTCCCGCGGCGTGGCGGTGCGACCGCACGTGAAGACCCACAAGTGCGTCGAGATCGCCCGCCGCCAGATCGATGCAGGTGCGGCCGGCATCACCGTGGCCACGATCGGTGAGGCCGAGGTCTTCGTTGAGGCGGGGTGCGACGACGTGTTCGTGGCGTATCCGCTCTGGGTCTCCGAGGCCCAGGCCGCCCGCCTCCGTTCACTCGCCGAACGCGCCACGGTCAGCGTCGGTGTCGACTCCGCCGAGGCCGCCGCGCAGTTGGCGCTGGCCGGACCGCAACGCGTGCTGGTCGAGGTCGACAGCGGACATCACCGAACCGGCGTCGCCCCCGACTCCGCCGGCACGGTGGCGGCGGCAGCCCGCCAGGCCGGCCACGACGTGGTCGGCGTCTTCACCTTCCCGGGCCACAGCTACGCACCGGACCGTACGACGACCGCGGCGGCTGACGAGTCCGCGGCACTGGCCGCAGCGGCCGCCGCCCTCGAGGCCGTGGGGCTGCCTGCCCGCATCGTCAGCGGCGGCTCGACGCCGAGCCTGGCGGCCAGCCTCGAGGACGACTCGGCGGTCACCGAGCTGCGGCCCGGCGTCTACGTCTTCGGCGACGCCCAGCAGTGGGAGCTCGGCAGCTCCCGGCCCGACGACATCGCGCTGACCTGTGTCGCCACGGTGATCAGCCACGCCGGCGGTCGCGCCGTACTCGACGCGGGCAGCAAGGCGCTCGGTGCCGACCGTGCGGTGTACGCGACCGGCTTCGGCCGGCTGCTCGACCACCCCGAGGCGCGCATCATCGGGCTCTCCGAGCACCACGCGGTGGTCGAGATGGGCGGCCCGCTCCCGGTGCTCGGCAGTCGGGTCCGGGTGGTGCCGAACCATGCCTGCAACGCGGTGAACCTGGCCTACACCTTCACTGTGCTCGAGGACGGCGTACGACTGCAGTGGCGGGTCGACGCCCGCGGGCGGAACACGTGAACGGCGAGGCGTCACCCCGGTCCGGGCTCAGGCCTCGGGCGGGATCACGGCTCGCACGCGGGTGACGAACTCGCCGAAGTTGGCCATGAAGCCGCGCAGGAACTCCTCGGTCGCGGGATTGGTGACGTTGCCGTCGTCGTCCACGAGCCCGTCGGTGAACTGGATGTAGGCCTCGGGCGAGTTCATCTGCGGCGAGTCGCAGAAGCTCAGCACGCTGCGCAGGTTCTGCTGGGCGACCGCCGTTCCGATCGCGCCGACGGAGGCGCCGATGACCGCGGAGGGCTTGCGGGAGAACGAGTTCTTGCCGTACGGCCGGCTGGCCCAGTCGATGGCGTTCTTGAGGCTGCCGGGGATGTCGCGGTTGTACTCCGGGGTGACGAAAAGCATCGCGTCGACCCGGGACAGGTGATCCTTGAGGGCGCGAGCGGCCGGCGGGTAGTCGACGTCGAGGTCCCGGTTGTAGAGCGGCAGGTCCTTGATGACCACCTCCTCGAAGGTGAGGTTGTCGGGGGCGAGCTTGATCAGCGCCGTCGCCAGGCGGCGGTTGATCGAGTCCTTCGACAGGCTGCCGATCAGGTGTCCGACGGTGTGCACGGTCATCGCAGTCCTCCACATCAGTCATTGGTGCCGAGTGCGCCGTACCCACCATGGCGGGTGAGGCCGGTTGAGCACAACGCGTGTCGGGTTAGGCTCGACGCCATGTCTGCCATCGAACTGGGTGCCGCCAACTTCGAGACCACCGTGACCAGCAACGACATCGTGCTGGTCGACTTCTGGGCGTCGTGGTGCGGCCCGTGCCGCCAGTTCGCGCCGATCTACGAGGCGGCGGCCGAGAAGCACGCCGACATCGTCTTCGGCAGCATCAACACCGAGGAGGAGCAGCAGCTGGCCGCCGCGGCCCGGGTCACCTCGATCCCGACGCTGATGGCCTTCAAGCAGGGCCAGCTGGTCTTCTCCCAGCCCGGCGCACTCCCCGCCGAGGCGCTTGAGCAGGTCATCACCGCCGTGCGCGACCTCGACCTGTCAGCCGTCGAGGAAGAAGCCTGACCGCAGCGGGCGACCACGATCGTGCACGTGCATGGTTGTGACGTCGATGTGGCCGCATTTCGTGTCCAGACCATGCACCTGCACGATCCGGGTCGCAGCCCAGCGAGTGAGTCGGCCCGGCCCGCGGGGCTACTCGCTGGATGAAGGTGACGGCTCGACGGCGCCGCTGGGCTCGGGCTCGTCCGAAGCGGGTGCGTCGGAGCCGCCCGAGGTGCCGGTGTCGAAACCACAGACCTTGGCCTCGTAGTCGACCTGCTTGGTCAGCCGCGACTTGCCGGCCTCGTGTGCCTCGGCGACCGTGCCTTCATAGATCTTGCCGTCCTTCGACTCGCGGTTGACCGCGGGTACGTCGGCGCAGAGGTGAAAGACCTCACCGGACTTGGTCCAGTAGACGAGGTTCTCGCCGACGACGTCCTCGACCTGGTTGGTCTCCTCGGTGTACTGCTCGACAGAAGGCGAGTCCCATTCGATCCCGAACAGGGTGGCGACGGCCATCACAGCGATGCCGATGCCGCCGGCGATCGCCTTGTCCTTCTTGTCCATCGTGTCGTTGAGGAAGATCATCACGATCAGCGGGAGGAACGCGATCACCGTGATGATCGCGCCCAGCTGGTTCTGCACGAAGAACCGCACGGTGTCCTGGCGTGAGGCCGGATCGAGCCGGTTGGCCTTCTTCCAGAGGAACGAGCCACCCATGGCCAGGGCGCCGATCACCACGATGAGTGCGATCAGGAGCACCATGTTGACGTCGTCCTGGCGCAGCACGTAGAAGATGCCGAACATCTCTCCGGCGATCGCGAGCACCCACAGGGTCGCGGCGATGAGTCGGAACGTCGTGGCCTTCTTGTTCGCCTCGGGCGTCGGCTTCCAGGTAGGGCCGGGGTCCTCGACGTCGCCGCCACCGCCCGAGGGGCCGGCGCCGCCCTTGGGTGCCGGGGTCTTCTCGGCGCGGACGACCTTCTTGCCGGATCGAGACTTCTCGGTCATGTGGGTTGCTCCCGGAATGCGTAGCCCTGGCAGTGACGAGGGTCAGCATCCCATGACGGACACGAAGTGGGCTACAGGTCGAGGGCGCGGTTCACCCACGTCGAGGTGACCTCCATGCCGACCTTCTCGTAGAGGCCCAGTGCCCCGGTGCGCGAGTCGGTGCTGAGCTCCGAACGGGTGGCGCCGTGTTCCCGCGCGACGGTGAACGAGTCGGAGAGCAGTGCCTGCGCCAGGCCGCGGCCGCGAAGATCCTTGCGTACGGCGAGCTTCTCGATGAAAGCGCCGTACTCGCCGTCGATCACGAACGAGACCCCGACGACCGCGTCGGCCTCGTCGGCGACGACCCGGAGGTTCCACGGCTGGAAACCCGGTCGCTCCATCACCTTGGCAGCGAAGTCCTCGAACGGATCGCGTTCCCGCACCGACCACTCGAGGAATGCGTCCTCGACGACTGTCCAGACACAACGTGCCTCGTCGGCTCGCGCCTCGCGCAGGGTGAACCCCTCGGGCAGCGGCCTAGGCTCAATCGCCTTGCCCGGTGGGAGTTCCAGCCCCCACGACGTCCAGCGAACCCGGTAGCCGCGGGCCTCGAGCAGCCGGTCGCCCGGAGACCCCTGCGGCACTGGCATGCCCAGCAGCGGTGCACCGGCGCGGCGGGCGTGCTCCTCGAGCCACTCGGCGATGAACGTGCCGATGCCGCGGCCGTGGTACGCCGGGTCGACCGCCGCGTCGGCCCTGCTGCCGAGCGAGCGCTCGCCGTACCCGATCAGGCGGTCGCCGTCGAGGACGCCGATGGTGGAGGCGGCCAGGTCGAAGCTGGGGCGCTGCCAGTCGCTGACGATGTCGGCCTCCTCGATGGCGACCTCGCCGATGTCGGCCAGCTCCTCGGCGGCCATCAGCGCGGTCACGGCCGCTGCGTCGTCGAGGGCGAGGGGCCGGGTGGTCAGGCCTGCGAGGAGGGGCATGTCCCGATTGTCCGGTCAGGTCGCCCGGGGCGCACCTGGTTTTCAGGGACGACGAAACCGGCCGGCCCCAAGGGGACCGGCCGGCTGGCGCATCAACAATCCATGGTTCGAGGCGCAAGAACGCACGGTTCGCGCATCAAGAAGCCACGGTTCGTCAGGCGTTCTTGATCGCGGAGACGTCGAACTTGAGCTTGACCTTCTCGGAGACGAGCACGCCGCCGGTCTCGAGCGCGGCGTTCCAGGAGAGGCCCCAGTCCTTGCGGTTGACGGCGATCTCGCCCTCGAAGCCCACGCGGACGTTGCCGAACGGGTCCTGGGCGGAGCCGGTGAACTCGAACGGAACCGTGACGGGCTTGGTGACGTCCTTGATGGTGAGGTCGCCGGTGACGGCCCAGTCGTCGCCGTCCGCCTCGACCTTGGTGGTGGTGAACGTGATGGTCGGGAAGTTCTCCACGTCGAAGAAGTCGCCGGAGGCCAGGTGGCCGTCGCGGTCGGCGACACCGGTGTCGACGCTGTTCACGGCGATGGTCAGCTCGGCCTTCGAGGCGGCCGGGTTCGCGGCGTCGATCGTCGCGGTGCCCTCGAACTCCTTGAACGCACCGCGGACGGTCGTGACCATCGCGTGGCGAGCCTGGAAGCCGATGTAGGTGTGGGAGGCGTCGATGGTGTAGTCGCCCGAGATGTCAGCGAGGGCGCTGGTGCCGGCGTCGAAGACGGGCTCGGCGGTGGCGGTGGACTTGCTGCGGCTGAAGATGCTCATTGCGGGTCTGCTCCTGAAAGTTGAGGTGTTCGTGGCATTCATTGAACTTTCAACTACAGGTTAGGCGAGGTCATTCCCGAGTTGCACCCAATGTGGCGCGTGTCACATCACTGAGCGCTCGGTCCGCTCCAGGAGGAGTCGATCGCGCGAGCCACGTCGATCGTGCGCGCCGCCCGGAGTGCCGGCTTGTCGAGCTCGCGGGCGACGTACTTCGCCACGAAGCGCTGGATCTCGCCCTCGACCCCGGCCACCCTCTGCAGCAGCGAGGCGCGCAGGCCACCGGCCTTCAGCTCGAGCTCGACCTGCTCGGCCCGAGGAGGAACTGCCTCGATGAAGATGGTGCAGCCGTCCAGCGCTCGCGCGGTCAGCTCGAGCGGTACGACGAGGTGCGCGTCGAACCGGTGCGTGTCCAGCTGCAGGTCGATGGTAGGGTGCAGGTCGACCGGAAGGTCGACGCGGTAGCCGACCAGCTCGCCGGGGCGTGGGCTGGCCGTGGGACGGCCGATACGGCCCTTGGCGTCCACCTTGGCCAATCGGCCGGGCCCGACCCCGATGGGGCCGAACTCGATGGGCTCGCCGGCGAGGACGTCGACACCGGCCAGGATCCGGTCGGCGGTGACGGCGGCAACGAAGAACTGGCGGCCGAAGTCCTCGTAGGAGACGTACTCAGGTCGCGGCTCATCGGCGTCGCTCATGCCTCTGGACAGTAGTGATCGGGGCCCGAATTGCCCACCCCTGTTGGAAAAAGTCCGAGAAATTTGAAGACTCAACTTGCTTGAAACACGTGACCTGGGCCACCCGGGCGTCGTACAGTCGCCGGACGCTTGCACGAGCAAGCGCTCGGGCGGAAGGACTGAGTCGTGATCGAGATCCATGAACGCACCAGCTGCCGGTCCGTCGCGCTCGGGACGGCCGCGAAGCTCGTCGCCCGGCCCGCACTGCGCTGGTTCCCGGTGAACGGGCCGATCGCGCCCCTGCGCCACGCTCTCGACATCGGCGCCCGCATCGCCCCGCGCCACCGCGGCACGCGCGTGGAGAAGGTCACCGGCGACGGCTGGATCGGTGAGCTGGTCACGCCCCACGACGCACAGCCCGGGACAGCGGGCCTGGTCTACTTCCACGGCGGCGCCTTCGTGTTCTGCGGGCTCGCCACCCACCGACGCATCGTCGAGCACCTGGCCCTGCGCACCGGAGTCCCGGTGCTGTCGGTCGCCTACCGCCAGCACGACAAGGCCCTTGTCGACCAGAGCATCGCCGACGGCGTCGACGCCACGAACTGGATGATCCGGCGCGGCTTCGACGCCTCATCGATGGTGCTGGCCGGTGACTCCGCCGGGGGCCACCTCGCCTTCGCCGTGGCGATCGAGGCCACCGCGCAGGGAATCAGCCTCGGCGGTGTCGTCGGCCTGTCACCGTGGCTCGAGTTCGACAACACCGAGCGGCGCAACCACGTCAACGCCCGGCGCGACCACTACATCCCGGCCCGACGCCTCGACGCGATCACCCGCCTGGTCACCGGCAAGCCGATCCTCGACCCCGCCGCGTCGCCGGTGAACCGCGACCTCGCAGGACTGCCGCCGGCGCTGATCATCTGTGCCGCCGACGAGATCCTGCGCTACGACGCGGAGCTGATGACCGAGCGACTCCAGCGGGCCGGCGTGCCGGTGACGCTGCACATCTGGAACGGCCAGGTGCACGCGTTCCCGGTGTTGGGCGACCTGCTGCCCGAGAGCAGCGAGGCGATCGACCGGGTGGCCGGCTTCGTGCGCGACACGGTCGGCGGGCGCCGGCTGCGTGCGGTCGACGACCTCGCCGTCTGACCGGCGCGGAGCCACGCGGTCTACACGCTCGGCGCGGTCCACCCCGAGCGCTCGATGAACGCGAACTGGGCCGTCTTCTGCGGCATCTCGACCTGGGGTCCGAGACGGGCGCCGATCCGCGGCATCAGGCTCACCGAGGCGTTGTTGCGGGCATCGGGCTCCAGCACGATGCGCTGCACCCCGGGATCGCTGAAGACCCACCCGGGCAGGTGCGTGAACATCGCCTCCGAGAACCCGTCGGGTCGTTTCCCCGGGCCCATCAGCAGGTGCACGCCGACGTCGCCGGGCCGTCGGTCGTAGAACTCACCGATCTCGTCGACCGCCGGGTCGTAGGTCTGGAACAGCGCCCAGGGCTCGTCGTCCCAGCAGACGAGGTACGCCGCCAGGTGCGGCTGCTCCTGGATGTAGGTGTAGATGTCGATGACCTCGTCGAGCGGCCGCTCGAGCATGCCCCAGAACCTGGCCCGTTCCTCGGTGACCCAGCCGTGGAGCAGGGCACCGTCGGACTCGGGGTGCACCGGGCGGAGGGCGAGGCGGGCGTTCAGCGTGATCGTCACGAGTGCTCCTTGCGAAGGGTGTCCCAGTCGGTGGTGACCCGGAGAAGCGTCCCGTCGCGCCAGGCTTCGAACTGGTCGACCTGGTGCGGGTCTCCGGGGATGCCCGAGGCGCCGAGCGGGACGGCCCACCGGCTGTGGTCGCGGTCGGCGAGGTCCCAGACGTAGCGGGCGACGGGCCCCCGCACCGAGGTGTCGGTGCCGGGCAGCCAGCCCATTGCCGCGACGCACTCGGCGTCGCCGGGGAGCGGCTCGCCGGCCACCGGCACGACGTCGTCGTCCAGCCCGAACTGGGCCAGTCCGGTCAACGGCCCGAAGCCGTGGCGCTCGCCCCACGCCCGCGGGGTGGCGGTGGCGGACTCCTCGACGGCGGCCCGCACGAGTGCCGGCAGGTCGATGCCGATTCCCTCACCGTGGGCCAGCAGCTTGGTCAGGGACTGGCCGACGCGTCCGGGCAACCACAGCCACGGCACGTACATGTCGCCGTACACCGTGGCATCGGTCAGCCCGGCCAACGCCGGGTGGGCGCTGACAGCCAGCACGATCCGCTCGCGGACGTCGTTGAAGGCCGCTGCTCCGGCGCTGTCGACGGCCATCGCGAGATCCCAGGACCCCAGTGTGCGTTGAAGATCAGCGGCTTCCGGCGACAGGTCGGTGAGTGCGGCGACCGCGGCGAGGAGCGCGTCGCCACCGAGCTGGCGGACGTCGGTGAGTGGCTCGATCGCGCGTTCGGCAGACCAGGACTCCTCGGCGTCGAGGCGCGTGCCGATGCGGTCCGCGCGCCAGGACTCGGCGAAGTGACTGCTGATCGCGTCGTACGCCGGGGTGGTCCGCTCGTTCGCAGTGACCACGCGACCGTCGTTCCCGGGATCGACGACGGGCAGGTCGTCCACCCAGCCGGACCATGCGTGCCGGCCGTCGGAGGCCGGCACGATGCCGAACCGGTTGGCAAGGTCCCGCTGCGGCACCCGGCCGGCCACCCGGTGGCGTACGACGCCCGCGGAGTCGGCGATCACCCAGTTGTTGACCGGTTCGACCCAGTGCTCCAGGGCGGACTCGACGTCGGCGACCGTCTGGGAGCGCAGCAGGGGGAGCAGGGCACCGAAGCCCAGGTCGCCCAGCGCCCACGAGGCGGTGCGCAACGAGAGCGCGTCGGACTCGAAGACGATCGGTCCGCGCTCGGTGACCACGATCTCGACCGGCTCGGGCTCGTCGTCGAGGATGTCGAGGAACTCCTCGCGCACCTCGACCGGCTCCCAGCCGTCGGGGCCGAGTGCCACCAACCGGCCGTCGTGCACCTCGAGCTGCTCGGCGTACAGGTCCTGGTAGTCGGCCATCGCGTTGGTCAGGCCCCACGCCACCGAGCCGGCGTGGCCGAAGTGCTGGATGCCGGGCACGCCCGGGAAGCAGAAGCCGACCACGTCGAAGTCGGGACAGGCGAGGTGGGTCTGGAGGTAGACGTTGGGTGCCTCGAAGACCCGGTGCGGGTCGCCGGCGACGAGCGGAAGGCCGGTCGTGGTGCGGTCACCGGCCAGCGCGTAGGCGTTGCTGCCGGCCACCGTCGGCGGCTCCACCGAGAGGGCCCGCACCCCCGCCGGCCCGAGCGTGGTGGACACCCTGTGGCGCCAGAGCTTGGACGGGTAGGCGCCGAACTGGAGCTGCTGGACGAGGAAGACGCCGAGCGGCGTCCAGGGCATCCAGCGCCGGTCACGGAAGGCGACGTTGATGCCGTCGGTGAAGGCGACGAGGAAGTCGCGGGTCTCGTCGTCGACCGCGTCGTAGCCGCGCTGTGCGAGGTCATCGATGCCGGCCCGCCGGGAGAAGCGGTCCCACTCGAGTCCGGCCCGGCCGAGGTGGGCGGCCGTTCGCCCCTCGCTGCGGAGTCGTTCGAGCTCGAGCTGGCCGGCCCGGGCGGTGGCCATCTCGTGTCCCTGGGCGAAGGCGAGCTCCTCGAGCGAGTCGGCCCGGATGTGCGGGATGCCGTGTGCGTCGTGGATGACCTCGGAGCTCATTCGGTGTCCCTGTTCAAAGCGGAACGGAGTGAGCATTTGAATGGGGTGGTCATTCCGCAACCGTTGCAGGAGCGGCCGGGTTCGCCAACTCCCCGGCGAACAGCAGGGAACCTGCCTGATCGGTCAGGTCGACCATCTGCAGCGTGTTGCGCAACTGCAGGCGGTTGAGGCAGCTGTGCCGGAACGTCGGACGCAGCAGGTCGTGCTTCGCCGCCCCGTCGGCCAGCTCCGGGTGGTCGGTCAGGTGCCGCTCGATGCAGGCCCGCACCTCGCTCCAGAAGTCGGCGGCCGGCAGGACGCCGTCCTCGTCGAGGATTGCGGCCAGGTGGCGGAAGAAGCCGTCGAAGACGTCGGTGTGGATCGCCAGGGACTGTTCGTCGGCCGGCACCGCCGCGCGGATCCGCTCGACCTCCTCGGGCAGGGGCAGGTCGCCCATCACGGCGACCTCCTCGCCGATGTCCTTCATGAACATCCGCACCGGCACGTGCTCCTCGATCACCATCACGAGGTTCTCCCCGTGCGGCATGAACGCGAGGTCGTAGCGCAGCAGGCAGTGCACCAGCGGCCGCAGGTAGGCGTCGAGGTAGCTGCGCAGCCATTGCACCGGCGCGACCCCGGACTCCACGATCATCGCGGCGGCCAGCGAGGAGCCCTTGGCGTCACGGTGCAGCAGCGACGCCATCGTGGCCAGTCGTTCCCCGGTGCGCAGCTGCGGCAGCGGGCTCTCACGCCAGAGTGCGGCGATCATCTTCTGGTACGGCGACGTGAAGCCGAGGTGGTGGAACGCGTCACCGGTGTAGCCGATCGCGGCGCACTCGCGCAGCACGCCGAAGCCACGGGCCCGCAGCTCGTCGTCGGCGGCGACCAGGTCGTGCACCCAGTCGTTGATCGCCGGGGTGACCCGCATGTACTTCGGCGAGAGCCCGCGCAGGAAGCCCATGTTCTGGATCGCGAGTGCGGTCTTCACGTAGTGCCGCTGCGGGTTGCTGGTGTTGAAGAACGTGCGGATCGACTGCTGCGCCCGGAAGGTGTCCGGCGCCTCGCCGAGGAGCACGATGTCGCGGCGGGCCACGTCGGGGGCGAACGTGATCGCCACCCGGTTGACCCACTGCCACGGGTGCAGCGGGAGGTAGAGGTAGTCGTGCGCGTCGAGCCCGAGGTCGGCCAGGGTCGCCTCGAAGCCGGCCAGCGTCTCCGCGCCCAGCTCGTCGCGGTAGAGCGACTCCTCGGTCAGGCCACTGCCCAGGGACAGCGCCGCCTTGTCGCGGCGTACGGCGACCCACAGCAGGCGCACCTCGTTGCCGGTCTCGGGGGCGTAGGCCGCGAAGTCGTCGCCGCCGTAGCCGATCCGGCCGTTGTTGGCCACGAACGCCGGGTGGCCCTCGGTCATCGCGGCCTCGAGGGCCTGGTAGTCGGCGTGCACCAGGTCGTCGGCCGACGCCGTGGAGTTTCCGAGCTTCCACATCGAGGAGGCCAGCGTCGAGGCGAGCTCCTCGAGATAGGTCGGCAGCAGTGCATCGGGAATGCCCAGCAGGGGTGCGAACTCGACGAGGAACTGCTGGACGTCGACGGGGCGCTGTGTGTCGTCGACGGGGCGCTGTGTGTCGTCGACGGTGCGCTCGAGCGAGTCACGGTCGAGTACCCAGTGCTCGAGCTGGTGGCGGCGCGCGGTGAAGGTGTAGCGGGCCGAGCCGTCGGGGGAGACCAGCTCCCAGGCGTGGCCGTCGGCGACGGGGGCGAGCAGGCGCTCGTGGGAGAACTCGGCAATCGCCTTGCAGACAAGGGAGATCTGGGCGGTCGCGAGCAGATCGGGTTGCAGGTGCGTCACGTCGTGGCTTCTCATGCGGGGTCCCTGTTCGAGGCAGAACGAAGTGAGCATTCGAATGGGGTGCTCATGCCGGCACCCCCAGTGCAGAGTCGAGGAACGCCGCCCGGGTGCAGAACGACAGCGCGGCGGTCTTGTGGCCCAGGTCGACGTGGCGCTCGACGACGAAGCCCGCGGCGGCATTGAGTGCGGCGATCTTCTCGTTGCGGGCGTCGGGCTCGACCACCACCCGGCGTACGGCGGGATCGGCGAAGCAGAACTCCATCACCGCGCGGAACACCTCGGTCGTGAAGCCGGGGCGGTACGTCGAGGGCGGTGCCACCAGCACGTGCATGCCGAGGTCGCCCTCCGCGATCTCGGGCAGCCCGGACAGGGGACCGTGCTGCGGCTCGTAGGTCTCGGTCAGGAACTGCGGGGTGCCGTCGGCCCGACCCAGCCACGCGTGGTGGTGCGGATTCGCGCGGATCGCGTCGTACTCGCGGGCCACGTCCAGGGCGGTGGCGCCCTGCATCTCCCAGTAGAGCGAGCGCGGGTGGGTCACCCACGCATGCAGCAGCCCGAGGTCGCGGTCGACGACGACGGGTTCCAGGGTGATTCTCACGGTGCGCTCCTGAGGTGGTCGGGGACGCCGAACTCCTGGAAGGCGATCCGCTTCTCAATGGGGTAGGCCTCGCGGCCGAGCATCGCGGCGATCAGCCTGGAGTTGCGGTAGGCGCCCATGCCGAGGTCGGGGGCCACGAAGCCGTGGGTGTGCTCCTCGGCGTTCTGGACGTAGATCTCGTTGCCGGCCACGTCGATCGCGTAGTTGGCGTCGGCGAGGAAGCGACCGTGGTCGTCCCACCGGATCCGGTCGCGGATCGGGGAGAGGAACTCCGGCACCTCGCGGTTGTAGCCCGTCGCGAAGACGACGCCCCGGGTCTCCAGTGCGAAGTGCTCGTCCTCCTCGACGTGGTGCAGCTCGAGCCGGACTCCACCGTCGACGGCCGACGCGGCGGTCACCGCCGTGTTGGTGACCAGCGTGGTCTCGGTGCCGCCGTGCACCTGGCGCCGGTAGAGCTCGTCGTAGATGTGGTTCACCAGCTCTGCGCTGATCCCCTTGTAGAGCGAGCGCTGCCCGCGCAGGAGCTCCTCCCGGGTCTCGCCCGGCAGGCCCTGGAAGTACGACGTGTACTCCGGCGAGGTCAGCTCGAGGGTGAGCTTGGTGTACTCCATCGGGAAGAACCGCGGTGACCGGGTCACCCAGGTCAGCGTGTAGCCGTGCTCGTCGATGCCGGCCAGCAGGTCGGCGTACACCTCGGCGGCGCTCTGCCCGCTGCCGATGACGGTGATCGACTCGAGCTCCTGGAGCTCGGCCTTGCGCCGCAGGTAGTCCGCCGAGTGACACGTGACCCCCGCTGGTTGAGGAAGGCGCTCTGCGCCTGTCTCGAAACCAAGCACCCCACGCGCCACCTCGGGGACGTAGGGCTGCGTGCCGGTGCCGAGCACCAACCGCCTCGCCACGTGCTGCTCGCCGGAGCCGGTGGTCACGACGTACGCCGACCCGTCGTGCTCGATGCGAGTGACCGGTGAGTCGAAGCGCACCGAGTCGAGCCGCGAGGCGGCCCAGGAGCAGTAGTCGCTGTACTCCTGGCGCAGCGGGAAGAACGACTCGCGGATGTAGAACGGGTAGAGCCGGCCGATCTCCTTGAGGTGGTTCAGGAACGAGAACCGCGAGGTGGGGTCGGCCATCGTGACCAGGTCGGCCAGGAACGGCACCTGGAGGGTGGCGTCCTCGAGCATCATGCCGGGGTGCCAGGCGAACTCGGACCGGGCCTCGAGGAAGAGCCCGTCGAGCTCGTCGATCGGGTCGGTCAGGCAGGCCAGGCCGAGGTTGAACGGCCCGAGGCCGACGGCGACGAAGTCCTTCATCTGGCGGCTCCCGTCAGGATCTCGGCCCCGGTCACGCGCACCCGGTCGACGATGTCGAGGATGTTGCGCGAGGTGGCCATCGGGTTGAGCAGGGTGAACTTGAGCCAGACCTCACCGTCGACCTTCGTCGAGGCGACCATCGCGCGGCCGCTGTCGAAGAGCGCCGCCCGGATGCGGGTGTTGACCTCGTCGGTCGTCGCCGGGTCCGCCCCCCGTGGGCGGTAGCGGAACACCAGCGTGCTCAGCGTCGGCTCGGCCGCGAGCTCGATGTCGGGGCACTGCACCATCGCGTCGTGCACCTCGGCCGCGAGGTCGATGACGGTGTCGAAGTAGTCGCCGATCAGGTCGGGGCCCATGATCCGCAGGGTCAGCCAGAGCTTCAGTGCGTCGAAGCGACGCGTGGTCTGCATGCTCTTGTCGACCTGGTTGGGGTGGGCCGCGTCCTTCGGGTTCAGGTAGTCGGCGTACCAGGTGATGTGGCGCAGCGTGGCCGTGTCGCGCACGATCAGCGCGCTCGCGGAGACCGGCTGGAACCACGTCTTGTGGTAGTCGACGGTCACCGAGTCGGCGCGCTCGATGCCCGAGAGCAGGTGCCTGCGCCGAGGTGAGGCCAGCAGCCCGCCGCCGTACGCCGCATCGACGTGGAACCAGGTCGCGTAGGTGTGGCAGAGGTCGGCGACCCGGTCGAGGGGGTCGATGGCACCGAAGTCCGTCGTACCGGCGGTGGCGACGACGGCCATCGGGACGTTGCCGTCGGCGAGGCACCGGTCGAGGGCCCCGCGGAGCAGGTCGGGGCGCATGCGGTGGCGCTCGTCGACGGGGATGCAGACCACGGCGTCGTCGCCCAGGCCCAGCAGGCGGGCGGCCTTCTGGACGCTGAAGTGCCCGTCGGCGGAGGCGAAGATGCGCAGCCGGTCGAGGCCCCGGCGCTCGACCCGGCCGCGGGCCAGGTGGAGTGCCTGGAGGTTCGTCTGGGTTCCGCCGCTGGTGAAGATGCCGTCAGCGGTGGTCTCGGGGAAGCCGATTCGGGCCGCGGTCCAGTCGATGAGGTGCCGCTCGATGAACGTGCCGCCGACGCTCTGGTCGTAGGTGTCGAGCGAGGAGTTCACCGACGACACGTAGAGCTCGGCCAGCAGTGCGGGGATCACGACGGGACAGTTCAGGTGAGCGGCGTAGCCCGGCTCGTGGAACCACACGGCGTCGTCGAGGTAGAGGCGGGACATCTCCTCGAGGGCGGCGGTCGTGTCGTTCAGTGGGGTGTCGAGGTCGACGTCGGCGACCAGCTTGGCGGCAAGTTCGGGGGCGGTGCCGTTCGACGGCCCGTCGACCTCGGCCAGCTGGCGGCCCAGGTGGGCGACGCCGCTCAGCACGGTGGTCGCCCAGGCGTCGGCATTGGCCGGATGGAACAGGTGGTGCGCGGAGGGATGGGACACCGCGAACTCCTTCCGAGATTAAGGTAAGGCTTACCTTAGTAAACAGCCGGCGGTGTTTGTCGAGAGGGGGGTGGTGTGACCTGCGTCGCTCCCACGCATACTGGGGGTATGCAACGCGTGACCACCTACAGCAATGCCGGGCTCACCTTCGATGTCATCGACGAGGGGCCGGTCGACGGGCCCGTCGCCGTGTTGCTGCACGGCTTCCCGCAGCGCGCAGCGTCGTGGAACGAGGTGGCCATACGCCTGCACGGGCGCGGCATCCGCACGGTCGCGCCCGACCAGCGTGGCTACTCACCACGGGCCAGGCCGCGCCGGCGGACGGCGTACCGCATGGAGAACCTGGTCTCCGACGTCGCGGCCCTGATCCGCACGCTCGACGTCGGGCCGGTGCACCTGGTCGGCCACGACTGGGGTGCCGCGGTGGCCTGGCCGACCGCGGCCGCGCACCCCGAGCTGGTGCGCAGCCTCACGGCGGTCTCGGTCACGCACCCGGCCGCGTTCATGCGTTCGATGGTCGGCAGCCAGGTGCTGCGCTCCTGGTACATGGGCTTCTTCCAGCTGCCGTGGGTCCCCGAGCGCGTGCTCGGCGAGGAGGTCGGTGCCCGCCTGGCGCTGGGGCGGGCCGGCATGACTCCCGAGATGGTCGAGACGTTCCGCACCGACATCGTGGAGTACGGCGCCCTGCGCGGCGGGCTGAACTGGTACCGCGCGCTCCCGTTCACCCATCCACGCATGGCGCGCGGCCGCGTGGTGGCTCCGACCACCCAGGTCTGGAGCGACGGCGACGTCGCGCTGGGCCGCCGCGGAGTCGAGCTTGCCGAGCGCCATGTCGACGGCCCGTTCGAGCTCCAGGTGCTGACCGGCGTGAGCCACTGGATCCCCGACGAGGCGCCCGACGTGCTCGCCGAGATCGTGTGTGAGCGGATCGACTCCGCCGAAAATAAGGGGTTCCAGCCGCGCGGGCACTAGGTTGGACCCCATGACTGACCCTGAAATCGATGCTGTTCCGACCTTCGATGAACTCGGGCTCGATGAACGGGTGCTCAAGGCACTGAAGAAGATCGGCTACGAGTCGCCTTCTCCCATCCAGGCCGCCACCATCCCACCGCTGCTCGAGGGACGCCACGTCGTCGGCCTCGCGCAGACCGGAACCGGCAAGACCGCCGCCTTCGCGCTGCCGATCCTCTCCCAGCTCGACCTCAAGCAGAAGACCCCGCAGGCGCTGGTGCTCGCGCCCACGCGTGAGCTCGCGCTCCAGGTCTCCGAGGCGTTCGAGAAGTACGCCTCCCACATGAACGGCGTCCACGTCCTGCCCGTCTACGGCGGCCAGGGGTACGGCGTCCAGCTCTCGGCCCTGCGCCGCGGCGTCCACGTCGTCGTCGGTACGCCGGGTCGCATCATGGACCACCTCGAGAAGGGCACCCTCGACCTCTCCGAGCTGCGCTTCCTGGTGCTCGACGAGGCCGACGAGATGCTCAAGATGGGCTTCGCCGAGGACGTCGAGACGATCCTGGCCGACACCCCTGACTCGAAGCACGTCGCGCTGTTCTCCGCGACGATGCCGCCGCAGATCCGCCGCATCGCGAAGAAGTACCTCAACGACGCGGCCGAGATCACGGTCAAGAACAAGACCACCACCGCCGCGAACATCACCCAGCGCTACATGACGGTGTCCTACCCGCAGAAGATCGACGCGCTGACCCGCATCCTCGAGGTCGAGAACTTCGAGGCGATGATCATCTTCGCCCGCACCAAGTCCGCCACCGAGGAGCTCGCCGAGAAGCTGCGGGCCCGTGGCTTCTCCGCGATCGCGATCAACGGTGACGTCGCCCAGAACCAGCGTGAGCGCACGATCAACCAGCTGCGCCAGGGCAAGCTCGACATCCTGGTCGCCACCGACGTCGCGGCCCGTGGCCTCGACGTCGAGCGGATCAGCCACGTCGTGAACTTCGACATCCCGACCGACACCGAGTCCTACGTGCACCGCATCGGCCGCACCGGGCGCGCCGGCCGCAGCGGTGACGCGATCTCGTTCATCACCCCGCGCGAGCGCTACCTGCTCAAGGCGATCGAGAAGGCCACCCGCCAGTCGCTGACCCAGATGCAGCTGCCGACGGTCGACGACATCAACACCACGCGCCTGGCCCGCTTCGACGACTCGATCACCGAGGCGCTCAACTCCGACCGGGTCGAGTTCTTCCGCGACGTGGTCAACCACTACGTCCGCGAGCACGACGTGCCCGAGGCCGACGTGGCCGCCGCGCTGGCGGTCGTACTCCAGGGCAAGACGCCCCTGCTGATGGAGCCCGAGCCGGCCCAGACCTTCACGCGCTCCGACCGCTCCGACCGTTCCGACCGTGGCTCCCGAGACGACCGCGGCCCCCGCCGTGAGCGTCCCGACCGCCCGTCGCGAGGTCGCAGCGACGTGCCGATGGCGCCGTACCGCATCTCCGTCGGCAAGCGCCACAAGGTCGAGCCGCGCCAGATCGTCGGCGCGCTGGCCAACGAGGGCGGCCTGGGTCGCGGCGACTTCGGCAAGATCGACATCCGTCCCGACCACTCGATCGTCGAGCTGCCGGTCGACCTGCCCAGCGATGCGTGGGACAAGCTGCGCGGCACCCGCATCTCCGGCAAGCTGATCGAGCTGAGCAAGGCCGACGGCGAAGAGATCAGCCGCACACCCCACAACAAGTACGACGGTGGCGCCAGCGACCGTGGCCCGAAGAAGTTCGAGAAGAAGCCCCGCCACAAGAAGTACTGACCCGCGCGAACCGTGGATTCCTGTGCCGCGAACCGTGGGTTCTTGCGGTGCTGAGCAGCGGCATTCCGTCGTGATGGAGGAGCAAGAGGCTCCCGCCGTGAGCGCACGGAATCTGTCGGGTTCCCCCGCAGGCTCGACATGAATCGTGCACTCAGTGGCGGATGCCGAACTTCCTCGCCGTGATCGTCTCGACCAGCCCGCGGGGCGCGACTCGGCGCAGCGCGAAGACCAGGGGTGCGTTGCTGCCGCGGGCGTAGAGCGACCTCGGCTTCTCGGCCTCGATCGCCTCACACACGGTCGCGGCGACGTCGTCGGCACTCACGCCGCCCGCCTCGAGCTCGTCGAGTCGCGCGATCACGGTGTTGCACTCACGCTTGTACGGCGAGTCGTCGGCGACGTACTTCGTGCGGCGCTGGCTGATGCCGGTGTTGATCGACCCGGGCTCGACCGTGGTCAGCCACACGCCGTACGGCGCCAGCTCCTCGCGTGCGGCCGTGGCGAACGCCCGGATCGCGGCCTTGGTGGCGGCGTACGACGACCGGTAGGGCAGGGGGAAGCTGGCGATCATCGAACCCATCATCACCACCCGTCCGTAGCCACGCTCGCGCATGCCGGGCAGGAGCAGCTGGGTCAGCTGCACGGGGCCGAGCACGTTGAGCTGGAAGAGCCGGTCGAGTGCCTCGACCGGCAGCTCCTCCAGCGGACCTGACTGCGACTCCCCGGCGTTGTTGACCAGAACGTCGACCGGGCCTGCTGCCTGCGCGCAGGCCACGATGGACGCGCGATCCTCGAGGTCGAGCGCCAGCCATTCGACCCCCTCGACGAGCTGGTCGTCGCGCAGCGACTTCGGATTGCGACTGGTGCCGATCACCCGGAACCCCTTGCCCAGCAAGGCGATTGCGGTGGCCCGGCCGATTCCGGAGGAGGCGCCGGTGACGAGGGCGGTGCGCATCAGAGGGCCTTCGCCAGGGCCAGGCCCGCGGCGCGACCCGAGAAGATGCAGCCCCCGAGGAAGGTGCCCTCGAGTGCGTTGTAGCCGTGCACGCCGCCACCGCCGAACCCGGCGACCTCTCCGGCGGCGTAGAGGCCGGGGATCGGCGCACCGTCGCCGCCGATGACCCGCGAGTCGAGGTCGGTCTGGATGCCGCCGAGGGTCTTGCGGGAGAGGATGTTGAGGCGCACCGCGATCAGCGGACCGTTGTCGGCGTCGAGGATGCGGTGCGGTGAGGCCACCCGGATCAGCTTGTCGGTACGCGACAGGCGGGCGTTGCGGATCGCCATCAGCTGCAGGTCCTTGGAGAAGGCGTTGTCGAGCTGGCGGTCGCGCTCGACGATCTGCTTCTCGACGTGGGCCGCGTCGAGCACCGCGCCGTCCCGGCCGAGCTCGTTCATGCCGGCCACCAGCTCGCCGATCGTGTCGGCTACGACGAAGTCCTCGCCGTGCTCCTTGAACTTCTCGACCGGGCCGGGTGCGCCCTTGGCCAGACGGGACTGGAGCATGAACTTCAGGTCGCGGCGGGTGATGTCGGGGTTCTGCTCGGAGCCGGAGAGGGCGAACTCCTTCTCGATGATCTTCTGGGTCAGCACGAACCACGAGTAGTCGTGGCCGGTGGCCAGGATCGCCTTCATCGTGCCGATCGAGTCGAAGCCCGGGAAGTTCGGCGAGGGCAGCCGGTCGCCCAGCGCGTCGAACCACATCGACGACGGTCCGGGGATGATCCGGATGGCGTGGTCGGGCCAGATCGGGTCCCAGTTGTGGATGCCCTCGGTGTAGGCCCACATGCGGTCGGAGTTGACCAGGTTGGCGCCGGCGGCCTCCGAGATCGCGAGCATGCGGCCGTCGACATGGGCCGGCACCCCGGCGATCATGTGCTTGGGCACGGGACCGAGCCGGTCGACCGGCCAGTTCGCCCGCATCAGGTCGAAGTTGTGGCCGATGCCGCCGGAGGTGACTACCACGGCGCCCGCGCGCAGTTCGAAGTCGCCGACCACCTCACGGGAGGACTTCACGCCGCGCTCGGCGTCGCTGTCCTCCAGCACGGAACCGCGTACGCCGACCACGGCGCCGGCGTCCACGACCAGCTCGTCGACCTGGTGACGGAACGCGAACCGCACGAGACCCTGCGCCTCGCCGTCGAGCACCGGCTTCTCGAAGATCTCCACGACCGCCGGCCCGGTTCCCCACGAGAGGTGGAACCGCGGCACGGAGTTGCCGTGACCGCTCGCCGAGCCCGAGCCGCGCTCGGCCCAGCCGACGAACGGCAGGAACTTCAGGCCGAGGCCCCGCACGTAGTCGCGCTTGCCGCCGGCAGCCCACGCGACGTACGCCTCGGCCCACTGGCGGCCCCAGACGTCCTGGTCGTCGAGGCGGTCGAAGCCGGCCGAGCCGAGCCAGTCCTGCATGGCGAGCTCGGGGGAGTCCTTGATGCCCATGCGGCGCTGCTCGGGGCTGTCGACGAAGAAGAGCCCGCCGAGCGACCAGAACGCCTGCCCGCCCAGGTTGTTGCGGTTCTCCTGCTCGGCGACCAGCACGCGCTTGCCGGCCTTGACCAGTTCGTGGGTGGCGACGAGCCCGGCCAGGCCGGCGCCGACCACGATCACGTCGGGGCGGAAGTCGTCGTCGGTCATGGGGTCTCCTTGGGTGGGGTGTCGGTGACGGCGGTGTCGGCCTCGACGGTGTGTGCCGTGACCAGGAGGACAAAGAGGTCTGTACGGCGCTGCAGGACGGCAGCGTTGTCGGGTTCGATCAGGCACTGCACGGAGGTGCCGTCGTGCACGGCGACCAGGGCCGGGCCGAGTGCTGCCGGATCGATGACGCGTCGTCCGACCCGGGCCAGGAGTGCTTCGAGCGTCGGCATGAGGCCCGCCTCGATGCGTTCCTCGCGTTGCGCCATCACGCGCCGCAGCGCCGGGTTGCGCAGTGCGTGCGCGGTGAACTCGGCGGTCACGCGGTACCACTCGTCGTCCAGCGGAACCGCCGAGAGCACGTGCTCGACGGCCTCACGCAGCGACGTGACGGGCGGTGGCTCCTGGGTCAGGAACGCCGCGAGGTCGGACTGCATCTCGTCGGACCGCTGCTCCCAGATGGCCAGGAAGAGCTCGTCGAGCGAGGTGAAGTTGGAGTAGAACGCGCCGCGGGTGAACCCCGCCTGCTCGCAGACCTGTTCGACGGTCGACCGGCCGAACCCCTCGCGGGCGAAGACCACGAGCGCGGCGTCGAGCAGGCGTTGCCGAGTCTGCTGGCGGCGTCGCGTCGGCGCTGGAGTGCTCACGATACGAAAATGTATCCGATACAGCTCTGTATCGGAAGGGCTGAAGTGCCGTGAACCACGGGCGCCCGCCACTACCCTGACGGGGTGACCCTTCCTGTCCTGTTCATCCTCGGTGCCGGGCCCGGCCTGGGCCGCGCGGTGGCGCACCGGTTCCACAACGACGGCTACAAGATCGTGCTTGCCGCGCGCTCCGAGCACCGCCTCGGCCAGCTGGCCGACGACCTGCGAGGGGCGGGCACGAAGGTGGACACGGTGGCGGTCGACCTCACCGACGAGAAGGCCGTACGCCGGGCAGTCGACGAGGTGGGTCGCAGGCACGGCCACATCGACGTGCTGCACTTCAACCCGAGCACCTTCCGCCAGAAGGACCCGCTCGCCCTGACCGTCGACGAGCTCCTGGACGACCTCCGCCTCGGCGTCGCGCCGTTGCTGCCCGCCGTGCAGGCCGCGCGGCCCTACCTGCGCAGCGGTGCCCGCGTGGTCGTCACCGGCAGTGCCGCCGCCGACAAGCCGTGGAACCAGGCCGCGTCGCTCGGCGTGCAGAAGGCCGCCCTGCGCAATCTGGTGATCAGCCTCGACACCACCCTCGAGCCCGACGGAATCCGCGCGGTCAACGTGCAGGTCGACGGAGTGCTGGCCCAGTCGGGCACCTTCGGTCCGGGCAACGTGGCGACGGCGATCCATGCGGCCGTCGTACGCCGGGACGCGGAGTGGACGCCCCTCGTGCACTACCCCGGCTGACCTCGTGAGGCGCTGAGGGCAGAGACACCTTCCGTTCACCTTGGTGCCACACACTCCGCGCGTGAACCCCGCTCCAACGACGCTCCTGCCTGCCCTCCTGGCCGGCGACCGGGCGCCACGACCGCGCACCTTGGTCGACATCTTCCGCAGCACGGTCGAGGAGTGCCCCGACGCACTCGCCGTCGACAGCGGCATCGAGACCCTGACGTACGCCGAGCTCGCCGAGGCCGCCGACGACCTGGCCGACCGGCTGGCCGCGCTGGGCGTGGGGCGTGGCGACAAGGTCGGCGTACGCATCAAGTCCGGGACCACCGACCTCTACGTGGCGATCATCGGCATCCTGGTCGCCGGCGCGGCCTACGTGCCGGTCGACGCCGACGACCCCGACGAGAGGGCCCGCGTGGTCTTCGAGGAGTCGGCGGCTGCCGCGGTGATCGGCAACGACCTGGTGATCGCCGCGACCGTCGACCGGGACCCGCGCGAACGCGACGCGCCGGGCCACGACGACGACGCGTGGGTGATCTTCACCTCCGGCTCCACCGGCAGGCCCAAGGGCGTGGCGGTCACCCACCGCAACGCCGCGGCCTTCGTCGACGCCGAGTCGAACATGTTCCTCGTCGACGACCCGATCGGGCCCGACGACCGGGTGATGGCCGGCCTCTCGGTCGCCTTCGACGCCAGCTGCGAGGAGATGTGGCTGGCCTGGGCGTACGGCGGCTGCCTGGTCCCCGCACCACGCTCCCTGGTGCGCTCCGGTGTCGACGTCGGGCCCTGGCTGGTCGCCAACGACATCACCATCGTCTCGACGGTGCCGACGCTGGTGGCGCTGTGGCCCGCAGCGGCCCTCGACAAGGTCCGCCTGCTGATCATGGGTGGCGAGGCCTGCCCGCCCGAGCTGGCCGCGAGGCTCCAGCGTGAGGGCCGCGAGGTGTGGAACACCTACGGCCCGACCGAGGCCACCGTGGTCGCCTGTGGTGCCCTGCTCGACGGCTCCGACCCGGTGCGCATCGGCCTTCCCCTCGACGGCTGGGACCTCGCCGTGGTCGATGCGGAGGGTCACCCGGTCGGCGAGGGCGAGTCCGGCGAGCTGATCATCGGCGGCGTCGGGCTGGCCCGCTACCTCGACCCGGAGAAGGACGCCGAGAAGTACGCACCGATGCCGACGCTCGGCTGGGAGCGCGCCTACCGCTCGGGCGACGTCGTGCGCAATGACCCGGCCGGCCTGGTCTTCGCCGGTCGCGCCGACGACCAGATCAAGCTGGGCGGTCGACGCATCGAGCTCGGTGAGATCGACGACCAGATGCTCCGCGTCCCCGGCGTGCTCTCGGCCGCGGCCGCCGTACGCTCCACGAAGTCGGGCAACAAGCTGCTCGTCGGCTACCTCACCGTCGACGAGGGCTATGACGCCGACCGGGCCAAGGAGCTCCTGCGCCACCGGATGCCGGCCGCGCTGGTGCCGCGGCTGGCGGTCGTCGAGGAGCTCCCCACGAGGACGTCGGGCAAGGTCGACCGCGACGCCTTGCCGTGGCCGCTGCCGAAGGTGCCCGCCTCGACCGTGGCGCTGAGCGGCACCAGCGCGTGGATCGCCGAGATCTGGGCCGAGGTGCTGGGCGCCGACGTGACCTCGCAGAAGGACGACTTCTTCGACTTCGGCGGCGGCTCGCTGACCGCGGCCCAGGTCGTCAGCCGACTGCGCGAGAAGCACCCGGAGGTGGCGGTCGGCGACGTCTACGCCAACCCCTCGGTCGGCACGCTGGCCGCGACGCTCGACGAGATGGGCGGCTCCACCGTCCTCTCGGACCGCAAGGTGCAGCCGATCCGGCGCAAGACGCAGGTCGGCCAGCTCCTCGCGCTGCTGCCGCTCCGCGCCCTGGCCGCACAGAAGTGGCTGGCCTGGCTGATGCTCGGCTCCACGCTCGGCGCGGCGATCACCGACCTCGAGTGGCTGGTCTCGTTCCCGCTGTGGCTGCTGGTGCTGACCACCTGGTTCTTCCTCGTGCCGCCGGGCCGGATGACCGTGGCCGCCCTGCTCGCCCGCTTCCTCCTGCGCGACCTCGAGCCCGGCACCTATCCGCGCGGCGGCAAGATGCACCTGCGGCTCTGGTTGGCCGAGAAGATCCAGGAGGAGCTCGGTGCCGCCGGACTCTCCGGCGCACCCTGGTTCCCCTACTACGCGCGGCTCCTGGGCGCCCGGCTCGGCAAGGGCGTCGACCTGCACACGCTGCCACCGGTCACCGGGCTGCTCGAGGTCGGCAACGACGCCGCGATCGAGCTCGAGGTCGACCTGGCCGGCCACTGGATCGACGGCGACGTGGTGCACGTCGGTGCCGTCGCGATCGGCGCCCGGGCCCGCATCGGCGCCCGCAGCACGCTCGCGCCCGGTTCCCGGGTCGGCAAGGACGCCGAGGTCGCCCCCGGGTCCCATGTCGTCGGCGAGGTTCCTGACGGAGAGTTCTGGTCGGGCTCCCCGGCCGAGCGGCAAGCCCGCGCCCGCGGCCCGTGGTCGAACACCGCACCGCCCCGGTCCTCGCGCTGGATCGGGGTCTACGGCGCGGTCGCCTGGCTGGTCGCGGTACTGCCGGCCGTCTCGATCGGCGTCGGTGCGTCGGTGCTGCTGCCCGCGCTCGACGGAACCGACAGCCTCGGCGAGGCCCTGCTGGCCGCGCTGCCCTGGCTGCCACTCGCGGCCTTCACGGCGTACGCCGTCCTCATGCTTCTCGTCGTGGGCCTGACCCGCCTGTTCGCGTTGGCCGTCGAACCCGGCCACCACCCGGTGCGTTCTCTGGCCGGCGTCTCGATCTGGGGCACGGTACGCCTGCTCGACGAGGCCCGCGACTGGCTGTTCCCGGTCTACTCCAGTGCGATCACCCCGATCTGGTTGCGCCTGCTCGGCGCCCGCATCGGCCACGGCGTCGAGGCCTCGACCGTGCTGCTGATCCCCAGCCTCGTGCACGTCAACGACCACGCCTTCCTGGCCGACGACACCCTGATCGGCTCCTACGAGCTGGGCGGCGGCTGGATCCGCGTCGAGCGGGTCAAGGTCGGCAAGCGCGCGTTCGTCGGCAACTCCGGCATGCTCGCGCCCGGCCGCAAGGTGCCCAAGCAGTCGCTGGTCGCCGTGCTCTCGGCGGCACCGGGGCGTGGTGTGGCCAAGGCCGGCTCGTCGTGGATGGGCAGCCCGCCGCGGAAGCTGCGGCGTACGACCGGGGAGCGGGACAGCAGCCGCACCTACGACCCGCCGACCCGCCTGCACGTGCTGCGCGGGCTCGTCGAGACCGGCCGCGTGGTGCCGATGTTCCTCGGCGTCCTGCTGCACCTGGGCATCGGCGCAACGTTGTTCTGGGCGCTCGACCAGGGCGGCTACCTGCTGGCACTGGTGCTCGGCGGCTTCGTGATGGTCGCCGGCAGCCTGGTCGCGGCAGCCGTGACCGTGGCCGCCAAGTGGCTGATCGTCGGACGGCACCGCCGGGGCGAGCACGCGCTGTGGACCTCGTTCGTGTGGCGCAACGAGCTGGCCGACACCTTCACCGAGGTGCTGGCCGCACCGTGGTTCGCCCGGGTCACCTCCGGAACCGTTGCGTTGAACGTGTGGTTGCGCAGCCTGGGTGCCGAGATCGGACCCGGCGCCTGGTGCGAGTCCTACTGGCTGCCCGAGACCGACCTGGTCCGCCTCGACGCAGGCGCGACGGTCAACCGCGGGTGCGTCGTGCAGACCCACCTCTTCCACGACCGGGTGCTCAGCATGGACACCGTGGTACTCAGGGCCGGGGCCACCCTCGGCCCGAACAGCGTGATCCTGCCGGCCGCGTCGATCGGTCGCCACGCGACCGTCGGCCCCGTGTCGTTGGTGATGCGCGGCGAGGGCGTACCCTCGCGGACGCGCTGGATCGGGAACCCGATCGGGCCCTGGGAGGAAGAGGACGCGTGAGGCGAGGCGGCACCGACAGTTATGTTCCCGGGCACGGTGACGCGTCGTACGACGTGGAGCACTACGGGCTGGCGCTGGGCTACAAGCTGATCGGCAACCGGATCGACGGCGACGCCACCCTCCGCTGCCGGGCGCGGGCGAACCTCGAGTTCCTCGAGCTCGACCTGCACGCGCTGCGTCCGGCGAAGGTCCTCCTCAACGGCAGGTCGGCCTCCTTCACCCACCGCAACCAGCGCATCCACGTCAAGCTGGGCACGACGATCCCGGCCGGCGAGGTCTTCGACCTGCGCGTGAAGTACGCCGGCAGCCCGAGGCCGGTGCCCTCGAGGGTGCTCGGCACGTCGGGGTGGGAGGAGCTGGACGACGGCGTGATCGTCGCCGCGCAGCCGCACGGTGCGCCGTCGTGGTTCCCCTGCAACGACCGCCCCGACAACAAGGCGACCTACTCGATCGCGGTCTCGGCGCCCTCCGACTACTACGTGGCCGTCTCCGGCGAGCTGGTCTCGTCCCGTCGCAGTGGCAGCGCGACCACCTGGCTCTACGAGCAGCAGTCGCCGATGCCGACGTACCTCGCGACCGTGCAGATCGGCCGCTACGAGGTGGTCGAGCTCGAGGCCGACGTACCCCTGCGGGTGATCGGCCCGGCCGACCGCGACGAGGACGCGTTCGCTGCCGGTTTCGGCCGCCAGCCCGAGATGCTGGCGTTCTTCGTGAAGCTGTTCGGCGACTACCCGTTCGCCTCCTACACGGCGGTGATCACCGACGACGACCTCGAGATTCCCCTGGAGTCACAAGGGCTCTCGACGTTCGGACGCAACTTCGTCAGCGACGACTGGGACGCCGTCCGGCTGGTCGCGCACGAGCTCTCGCACCAGTGGTTCGGCAACGCGGTGACGCTGACCAAGTGGAAGGACATCTGGCTGCACGAGGGCTTCGCCTGCTACGCGGAGTGGCTGTGGTCGGAGGAGTCCGGGTCGAAGAGTGCCGACGAGCGCGCCGCGATCCACCATGCGCGGGTCGCCGACGACGACGGCCCCGACCTGCTGCTGGGCGACCCGGGCGCGGAGCTGATGTTCGATGACCGCGTCTACAAGCGTGGGGCGCTGACCTTGCACGCGTTGCGGGCCGAGGTGGGCGACGAGACGTTCTTCGCGATCCTGCGCGGCTGGGTCGCCGAACACACCGGCGGCAACGTGACCACCGAGCAGTTCATCGCGCACGCGGCGGGGGTCGCCGACCGCGACCTCACGGAGCTCTTCGACGCCTGGTTGTTCAGCGTCGAGCTGCCGGAGCTGCCGAAGCTCTGACCCCGGGTCGGACCGGCAGCACGACGACCGCGGCCACCGAGCCGACGGGCGCGTCCAGCTCGCGCACGTCGTGATCGGCCAGGCGCACCGACGTCATCGCCACGTCGAGTCCGGTGCCGCGCGCCTTGAGGATGGCCTCCTTCGCGGCCCAGGCCCATGTGGCCTCGACGCCGGGCGGGTCGTCCGGATGCAGCACGAGGCCCGGGTCCCAGCGCGCCTCGACATCGGCGACCACCTCGATGTCGACGCCGACGGGACTCGTCGCCACCGCTGTGACCAGGTGGTCACCGGCGCGCGACAGGCTGACGTGGGCGCCGGTGGCCCACGGCCGCCCGTGCGCGTCCGAGCCGCAGCGCGGGCACAGTCGACCGGCGCGGACGCTGCCCGCGTCGACTCCGAGAAGGGCGGCGACGTGCCGGGCGAGCGCCTCGTCGGCGTCCCGGGTGCGGGGGTGCCAGGCGATGTCGGCGACCCCGTCGCCCGGGAGTCCGCCGGAAGAACTCATGGCGTGAACCCTATGCGTGCCTTTAGTGTGACGTGGGCCACATGTGGGGATCGACAAAGGAGTCGTGTGCATGAAGTGGAAGATCTCGGGCGCGGTTGCTGCGGCAGCCTCGGTCCTCACCGCCACGCTGGTGGCCGCTCCCGCGGCCCACGCCGCCGGTCCGTCGTACGTCGCCCTCGGTGACTCGTACGCCTCGGGTACCGGCACTCGCAGCTACATCGACGACGGCACCTCGTGCCAGCGCTCGACGTACGCCTATCCCTCACTGATCGCGGCGGCCCGCGGCTACTCGCTCAACTTCCGGGCCTGCTCGGGGGCGCGGATCCCCGACGTCACCAACAACCAGCTGAGCGCGCTCACCTCGACCACGAAGTACGTGTCGATCTCGGTGGGCGGCAATGACGCCGGCTTCGCCGACGTGCTCACCGAGTGCGCACAGCCCGGCTGGATGAGCGACTGCGACGGTGCCATCGACGGGGCACAGGCCTACATCAACAACACCCTGCCTGCGAAGCTCTCCACGCTCTATGCCGCGATCCGGGCGAAGTCACCCACCGCCAAGGTGGTCGTGGTCGGCTACCCGCGCATCTTCAACGGTGAGGACTGCAACGCGCTCACCTGGTTCTCGCCGGCGGAGGAGAGCCGGCTCAACGCCACGGCCGACCTGCTCAACAGCCGTACCGCCACGCAGGCCGGCGCCAAGGGCTTCAGCTTCGCCAACCCCACGAGCCGGTTCGTGGGCCACGCCGTCTGCGACGACCCCGAATACCTCAACGGGCTGTCGAACCCGATCTCGGAGTCCTACCACCCGAACAAGCCGGGCCATGCGAGCGGCTACACGCCGACGGTGAGCCCGCTGCTCACCGGTGCCTCGTTGA
Organism: Nocardioides sp. Root151; assembly: GCF_001427925.1. Taxonomy (NCBI): domain Bacteria; kingdom Bacillati; phylum Actinomycetota; class Actinomycetes; order Propionibacteriales; family Nocardioidaceae; genus Nocardioides; species Nocardioides sp. Root151. Next base: position 1,507,855 of record NZ_LMGG01000001.1, on the reverse strand, counting down.
CGGTGACTGCCGACGTACGCCGGACCGCCGCGGCGAGCGCCGACGACCTGGCGGCGCAGCAGCGCCAGTACGCCGCGGCCGACGCGTCGATCACGCCGGAGACCTTCGGTGTGCCCGACCTCGACAGCCCGCGCGCCCGGGCGGCCGCCCGCAAGGCCGGCATCGACATCGACCGGTGGGTGGCCAGGCAGGCTCGGCGCTGACCCGGAACCTCCGAAAATGGGCCGTTGTGGGGCGAAATCTGCCTCTGCGCACGCTGGGCCACCCCGCAGTGGAGGAGAACTGCGGACTTCTTCGGTGGAAGAACGTGCGAAATGGGGACGGGCGTGCGATACTCAAGGTGAACAGAAAGTGAACAGGAGGTGTCCCATGCGCAGCCACGACCAGAACGACCGCCCCACGATGACGTGGATCGAGGTCAAGGACGCGGATGGTCGCACGCACCTGGAGGCACGCTGGAGCGTCACCACGCACACGTCCGCCGCCACCGTGCACGCGGCCTGAGCTGGATTCAGACAGACGCAGCAATCTCTCGAACCGGCCCGCCACCGAGTGGCGGGCCGGTTCCGTGTTCGGGTAAGGATTGCCCATGCGTGCTGCCTGGCGAGACCTCTCGGAGAGACTCGGCCCCGGCACGCTCCGCGACATCCTGCTGGTGAACCTCGCCGTCGGCATCGTCGGTGTCTCGTACGGCGCGATCACCGTCGGCGACGGACTGCCCCTGTGGGCTCCCAACCTGATGTCGATCGTCGTGCTCGGCGGGGCGAGCCAGTTCCTGTTCACCGGCATCATCGGGGCCGGTGGCAGCCCGGTCGCGGCCGTGCTGGCGGGCCTGCTGGTGAACGCCCGCCACCTCCCCTTCGGCTTCGCCCTTGCCGACACGGTCAAGAATCGGCCCGTGCTGGGATCCTACCTGATGATCGACGAGGTCGTCGCCTTCGCACTGTCCGAGAAGGATCCGGTGCGGCGCCGCCTGGTGTTCTTCACCTGCGGTGCCTGCCTGTGGGTGTTCTGGAACATCGGCTCGCTGCTGGGTGGGCTGCTCGGCAACGCGATCACCGACACGGACACCTTCGGGCTCGACGCGGCGTTCCCCGCCGTGCTCGTGGCGTTGGTGATGCCCGCCCTGCGTGACCGTCGGACCCGCACCGTCGCGTTGGTCGGTGCGGTCGTGGCGGTGGCGGTCACCCCGCTCCTGCCGGCCGGGACCGCGGTGCTGCTCGCGCTTGCCGCGTTGGCCCTGCTGCCCCTCATGCGCGGAGTCGGTGAGGTGGCGTGATCTCGGCCCCTGTGCTGATCGCCTCCGCCGTCCTGCTCGGCCTCGGCACGTTCGCGTTCCGGGCCGTCGGCCCCCTGCTGCACGCCCGCATCCGGGTGAGCCCGTCCGTGCAGTCGCTGATGTCGATGTCCGCGACCGTCCTGCTGGTCGCCCTCGCCGCGACGGCCGCGATCTTCGACGGGTCGTCGCCGGCCGGCTGGGCCCGGGTGTCCGGGGTCGCGGTCGCCGTGGTCCTGGCCTGGCGCCGGGCGCCGTTCGTGGTCATCGTGCTGGCCGCGGCCGGGACCGCCGCGGGCCTGCGCGCGCTCGGCGTCTGAGAACTGGCGACGGGTCGATCGGAACTGGCGACGGGTCGATCAGAACTGGCGACAGGTCGATCGGAACTGGCGACGGGTCAGTCGTCGTCGACCCGCTTGCCGTCCTTGTAGATGATCCTCGTCCTGAGCTCCGGCACCGTCACCTCGGCGGCCACCAGCGGGTGGTCGCTGGCGCGCTGGATGTCAGGGGTGCGCAGTGCGCGGTAGTCGCTGAACTCCACCTTGTCGGAGCCGAACACCCAGTCGACGGCGAGCGGTCGCGGCGGCGGGGCGCACGAGCTGCCGGTGCTCCCACCGTTGGCCGCCTTGAGTCCCGTCGAGGTGGTGATCCGGCAGAAGTAGCCTTCCCAGTCGTTCATGTCGCCGGTGAGGAAGACGGGCTCGTCGGGGTGGTCGGCGGCGAGCTGGTTGGCCAGGTCGATCTCGACCTGGGTCGCGGCGCCACGCCACTTGGCGGCGTTGCCGTGGGCGTTGGCCGGGTTGTGCACGTTCATCAGCCACAGCTTCTGGCCGGTGGCGATGTGCTCGAGCTGGACCACCGGCATCTGCCGGATCTGGCCGAAGAAGTAGGGGATGCCGAACGTCTCGCTCTGCACCAGGTTGAACGTGTCGGTGCGCCACGCGACGGCGTTGGCATGCAGCTGTACGCCGGCGCTGGCCGGCGGGTACACGCCGTACGACCCGCCGGTCTGGGCCAGGAACGCGCCCATCTGCGGGGCCTGGAACTCCTGGAAGCCGACCAGGTCGACACTGCTGTTGCGCAGGGCGCCGACCGCGAGCCCGGTGCGCACGCCGCTGGGGGCCATGCCCTTGCGGTCACCGCCCGGCGCGGTGTGGCTGTGGCCGAGCAGGTTGAAGGACGCGATCGTGAAGCTGAACTGCGGCGCCACGTCGTACTTCGGCTTGGGCTTGCGTTTGATCGTCACCGTCGGGCCGACCAGCTTCTTCTGCACCGTCGAGCCCTCGGGACGCCCCGGAACCGTCGAGGACGCCGTCGGCGATCCCGAAGGCTGCTGCGAGGGCGGGGCGGAAACCGTGGTGCTGGGCTCGGCACTCGTCTTGTTGCTGTCGTCGGACTCGCCGCCCAGCACGAACCCGAAGATCACCACGAGGGCGGTCACGAGCGCAGCCGGAGCCAACATCACGAGGAGCTCGGGTGGTTTGCGCACCGGAGAAGGTTACCTGTGGGAAGCCTCAGTGCCGAACCTGCCGAGATCCACCCCCGCACTAGGGTGAAAACATGAGCGATGTCTTCGATGTCCTGGACCCCGTCGACGGATCGGTGATCGACCGGGTGCCCGACGCCACCGTCGCCGACGCGATCGGCGCACTCGACCGGGCGGTCGCCGTGCAGGCCGAGTGGGCGGCGACCCCGCCGCGAGACCGCGGGGAGATCCTGCGCCGGGCGTTCGAGCTGATCACCGAGCGCGCCGACGAGTTCGGCCGCACCATCAGCCTCGAGATGGGCAAGCCCCTGGCCGAGGGCAAGGGCGAGGTGGCCTACGGTGCCGAGTTCCTGCGCTGGTTCAGTGAAGAGGCGGTCCGCATCCGCGGCAGCTGGCTGAACGCACCGGCCGGCGGCTCGCGGCTGCTCACCCTCAAGAAGCCGGTCGGCCCGTGCCTGTTCGTCACCCCGTGGAACTTCCCGCTGGCGATGGGAACCCGCAAGATCGGACCGGCGATCGCGGCCGGCTGCACGATGATCGTCAAGCCGGCCTCGGCCACCCCGCTGACGATGATCAAGCTGGCCGAGGTCTTCGCCGAGGCCGGCCTCCCCGACGGGGTCCTCCAGGTGGTCACCACCAGGTCGTCGAGGGAGGTCACGGCGGCGCTGATGGCCGACGACCGACTCCGCAAGGTCTCGTTCACCGGCTCCACCGCGGTCGGCAAGGGCCTGGTCGAGCAGTCGGCCGCCAACCTCCAGCGGGTGTCGATGGAGCTCGGCGGCAACGCACCGTTCCTGGTCTTCGACGACGCCGACGTCGACGCGGCGATCGAGGGCGCGATGGTCGCCAAGATGCGCAACATGGGCGAGGCCTGCACCTCGGCCAACCGGTTCCTGGTGCAGTCGGGTGTGGCCGAGGAGTTCACGAGGAAGCTGGCCGAGCGCATGGGCGCGTTGAAGGTCGGCCGCGGCCAGGACGACGGGGTCGAGGTCGGTCCGCTGATCGACGCCGACGCCGTGGCCGGCGTCCGCGAGCTGGTCGACGACGCAGTGGCGCAGGGCGCCCGGGTCGCCACCGGTGGTGGTGAGCCCGACGGCAACTTCTACCCGCCGACCGTGCTCGCCGACGTGCCGGCCGGTGCGCGGATCAACCGCGAGGAGGTCTTCGGGCCGGTCGCGCCGGTGACCACGTTCACCGACGAGGACGAGGCGATCCGGCTGGCCAACGACACGGAGTACGGCCTGGCGTCCTACGTCTACACCCGCGACCTCGACCGCACGCTGCGCGTCGTGGAGTCGCTCGCCTTCGGCATGGTCGGGGTCAACACCGGCCTGGTCTCCAACCCGGCGGCTCCGTTCGGCGGGGTGAAGGCCAGCGGGTTCGGCCGCGAGGGTGGCTTCGAGGGCATCGAGGAGTACCTCGACACGACGTACGTCGGCATCGCGCGCGGGTGACTCTCGCGAGCGGCTCGGCCGACGTGGCAGGCTGGGACCATGGCTGACAACCCGCAGGGCACGCCAGGGCCGCCCACCACGATCGTCCTCTTCGGCGCCACCGGTGATCTCTCCCGGCGCAAGCTGCTGCCGGGCATGCTGCACCTGTGGCGCTCGGGGCTGCTGCCCGAGATGCAGGTGGTCGGCACCTCGCTCGACGAGCACACCCGTGAGTCGTTCGTCGACTTCGCCCGTGAGGCGATCGGCGAGTTCAGCGACGACGAGCAGGACAAGGACGAGTTCGAGGAGTTCGCCAAGCGGCTCTTCTGGGCCAACGATGGTGTCGACAACCTGAAGGCCGGCATCGAGGAGGCCGAGGCCGACTGCGAGAAGCCGCAGGCCCGGCTGCACTATCTCTCCGTGCCGCCGAAGGCCGCGCTCAGCGTCGTGGACACCCTCGACAAGGCCGGCCTGGTCAAGAACAGCCGCATCGTGATGGAGAAGCCGTTCGGCACCGACCTGGCCTCGGCCAAGTCGCTGAACGACTCGATCCACAAGGTCTTCAGGGAAGAGCAGATCTTCCGCATCGACCACTTCCTCGGCAAGGAGCCGGCGCTCAACATCCTCGCGCTGCGCTTCGCCAACGGCCTCTTCGAGCCGATCTGGCACCGCAACCACATCGACCACATCCAGATCGACATCCCCGAGACGCTCGGCGTCGAAGGTCGGGCGGCCTTCTACGAGGGCACCGGCGCCTACCGCGACATGGTGGTCACCCACCTCTTCCAGGTGCTCGCCTTCATCGCGATGGAGCCGCCGACGGCGCTCGACCCGATCTCGATCAGCGAGGAGAAGCACAAGGTCTTCCGCTCGATGCTGCCGCTCGACCCCCACGACGTCGTGCGTGGGCAGTACGACGGCTACCGGGCCGAGGAGGGCGTCGACCCGCAGTCCGACACCGAGACCTTCATCGCGCTGAAGTGCTTCGTCGACAACTGGCGCTGGGCCGACGTGCCGTTCTACCTGCGCACCGGCAAGAAGCTCGCCGAGGGTCAGCGGATCATCTCGATCGCGTTCCGTGAGCCACCGAAGTCGATGTTCCCCGAGGGGTCCGGCATCGGCGACCACGGGCCCGACCACCTCACCTTCGACCTGGCCGACACCGCGAAGATGTCGTTGTCGTTCTACGGCAAGCGCCCGGGCCCGGGGTTCGGCCTCAACAAGCTGTCGATGCAGTTCGCCATGGAGGACACCGGCTGGGCCGGGTCGATCCTCGAGGCCTACGAGCGCCTGATCCTCGAGGCGGTGAAGGGCAACCGCACCCTGTTCACCACCGCCGAGGGCGTCGAGCGGTTGTGGGAGATCTCCGAGCCGCTGCTCGAGCACATGCCGCCGGTGCGCAACTACCCCCAGGGCTCGTGGGGCCCCAACCAGATCCACCAGCTGATCGCCCCGTTCGCGTGGCGGCTGCCGTTCGAACGCAAGTGGCGCGCCAACTAGGCCCTCGCCGCTGATGGAGCCCTACGCCGAGGTCGTCGCGTCGTACACGTCCTTCGCCGAAGAGGCTGGGGACTCGCCCTGCTTCGTGGAGTGGTCGCTCGGCGTAGCCGGTGACCCGGAGGTGCAGCGCCTGATCCGCACCCTGCCGCCGGTCAAGCAGCAGCCGAACCTGGTCTTCGCCGCCGCACGCTGGCACGGCACTCCCGCGCCCGGGCCGTACGCCGGCCTCCGCGCCACGTTGCTGGAGCGCTGGCCCGAGGTGCGCGAGACGATCCTGGCCCGCTCGACCCAGACCAACGAGGTGGGGCGGCTGGCCACCCTGCTGCCGGCCTTCGCCACGCTCGGTGACCGGCTGCACCTGATCGAGGTCGGTGCCTCGGCCGGGCTGTGCCTCTACCCGGACACCTACCGCCACGAGTGGGTGCAGTACGACGACCCGACGGTGATGCACCACGTGGGCGACGGGCCGGTGCTGACCTGCCGGGTCTCCGGGCCGGTCCCGTTCCCGGAACGGATGCCCCGGGTCTTGTCGCGCGCAGGCATCGACCTGAACCCGCTCGACGTCACAGACGCCGACGAGATGGCGTGGTTGGCGAACCTCGTCTGGCCCGAGCAGGACGCGCGTCGGGCCCGCCTGGCCGCGGCGATCGACGTGGCCAGGCGGGACCCGCCGAACCTGACCCGCGGCAACCTGCTCGACGCGCTGCCGCGGCTGCTCGACCGGGCACCGGACGAAGGATCGGGGGAGAAGGCGGTCACCGTCGTCTTCCACTCCGCGGTGATCGCCTACCTCGAGGAGCCCGATCGCCGTCGGTTTGCCGCGCTGATGGCCGGCCTGGTGGCCGAGGGTCGGTGCCACTGGGTGAGCAACGAGGGCCCGAACGTGCTGCCCGGGGTGACCTCCACCGGCCCGGCCCCGACCAGGCCCGGGTTCGTGCTCGGCATCGACGGTCGCTCGGTCGCCTTCACCCACGGCCACGGCAGCACCCTCCGTTGGCACGAACCAGCAACTCTTGATGCGCGAACCGTGGGTTCTTGATGCGCGAACCGTGGATCCTTGACGTCGTTTGACTTCAAGCGAACTTCAAGTTTCACCATGGAGTCATGAGAGCGATCAGACTTCATGACTTCGGCCCCGCCGACAACCTGCGGCTCGACGAGCTGCCCGACCTGACACCCGGAGACGGACAGATCCGCATCGCCGTCGAGGCGGCCGGCGTCCACCTGCTCGACACCACCTTGCGTGCGGGCGACCCGGCCGGGCCGATGCCCCTGCCAGACCTTCCGACCGTGCCCGGTCGCGAGGTGGCCGGTGTCGTCGACCGCGTCGGACCCGGCGTCAGCGAGAGCTGGCGGGGCGCCCGGGTGGTCGCGCACCTCGGCATGGTCCCCGGCGGGTACGCCGACCAGGCGGTCACCTCGGTCGACAACCCCAACCTCTTCCGGGTCCGTGACGGGGTCGACCTGTCCGATGCGGTGGCCATGGTCGGCACCGGCCGGACCGCGCAGGGCATCCTCGAGATCGAGCCGCCGATGGTCGGTGACGTGGTGCTGGTGCCGTCCGCGGCCGGCGGGCTCGGCTGGCTGCTAGCCCAGGCCGCCCGGCGCGGCGGCGCCCGCGTCGTGGCGCTGGCCGGCGGCAAGGAGAAGGTGGACCGGCTCGCCGCACTCCGACCCGATCTCGTCGTGGACTACCGCGAGTCCGGCTGGCACAAGCGGGTGGCGGACGGCCCCGGCCCGATCAGCCTCGTCTACGACGGCGTCGGCGGCGAGGTCGGCCGGCATGCCCTCGAGCTGCTGCGCCCCGGCGGCCGGATGGTGATGTTCGGCTGGTCCTCCGGCACGGCCACCGACTTCACCTCGGCCGACCTGGTCCAGCGCGGGTTGTCCGTCTCGTGGAGCCTCGGCCCGCGGATGGCCGCGCTGCCCGGCGGGATTCCCGGCCTGGCCGGCCGGGCGCTCAACCGCCTGGCAGCCGGTGACTGGAAGCCGCTCGTGTCGACGTACCCGCTGGCCGACGCCGCCCGGGCGCACTCCGACCTCGAGCAGCGCAGGGCGCTCGGCAAGGTTGTCCTGCTGCCCCGACAGTGATCCCGGGGCTGAACCACCGATGAAACAAGGTGCATTTGTCGGTCTGCGCGACAAGAATGGCCCAAGCCTGATCGGAGCACCTCGTGACTGACCTCCACCCCGCGGCCCGGGAGCCGCTGGAGGAACCCCCGCCGCTGCCGCGGCCGTTGCCGCGCGCCCTCGTGCCGTTCCGTACGCCGGCCTACCGCAAGCTCGCCATCGCCCTGGTGTTCACCCTGTTCGCATGGGGTGTCTGGGTGATCGCGCTGGTGTGGGAGGTGATCCGGCTCGGCGGTTCGGCGGGCGACCTGTCCTTCGTCGCCGGGGCCAACGCGGTCGGCATGCTGGTGCCGGTGCTCTTCGCCGGCGTGGTCGCCGACCGGATCCCGCAGAAGGTGATCCTGCTCGGGGTCGCGGCCGTGCAGTTCTCGGCGATCGCGCTCGTCGGATTCCTCTCGCTGACCGACCTGTCGAGCATCCCGGTCCTGATCGGCATCAACTTCGCCTACGGCTGCGCCACAGCGTTCTACTACCCGGCGTACTCCGCCTGGCTGCCCTCGCTCGTCCCCGAGGAGGACCTGCTGGCGGTCAACGGCTTCGAGGGCGCGGTGCGGCCGATGATCGGCCAGGCCATCGGCCCGGCGTTGTCCGGCTTCATGGTCGGTGCGGCCTCGCCCGGGTGGGCGATCATGGTCGCCGCCGTCGCGGCCGGGCTGGGCATCGTCACGCTGCTCGCCGTACCACTCACCCCGGTCCACCGCGACCGGTCCAGCGACGCGCCCGTGCACCCGGTGCGGTCGGCCCTCACCGACATGGGCGAGGGCTTCGGCTACATGGTGCGTACGCCGTGGCTGCTGGCCACCCTGGTCTTCGCGAGCCTGATGATCTTGGTCTTCATCGGCCCGTTCGAGGTGCTGGTGCCGTTCCTGATCAAGGACACGCTCGGCGGTGACGCGGGCGACCACGCCCTCGTGCTTGCCGCGTTCGGCATCGGTGGTGCGGTCGGCTCGTTCGTGATGGGCTCCCTGCCGATGCCACGGCGCTACCTGACCGTGATGAACCTGATGTGGGGCGTCGGCTGCCTGCCGATCGCGTTGTTCGGCATCGTCGACCACGTGTGGATGCTGGTCGGCCTCGGCCTGCTGCTGGGTGGCATGTTCTCGGCGCCGATGGTCATCTGGGGCACACTCCTGCAGCGGCGGGTGCCACCGCACATGCTGGGCCGGGTCTCGTCCCTCGACTTCTTCGTCTCGATCTCGTTGATGCCGGTGTCGATGGCGCTGGCCGGTCCGGTGGCCGAGGTGATCGGCGTCCGCGAGACGTTCTACATCGCCGGCGCCGTGCCGATGGTGGTCGCCGTCGTGGCGATCATCTGGGCGCGCCTGCCGCGCGACGAGATCGCGCACCCGCTCAGGTAGGCAGCTCCTTGCGTCCGCTGATGCCGAGCTTGCGGTAGACGTTCGACAGGTGCCACTCGACGGCCTTCACGGTGACCACGAGCCGGCCCGCGATCTCGCGGTTCGTGAGGCCGCTGGCGGCCAGCTCGACGACGCGCAGCTCGCTCGGAGTCAGGCCTTCCAGCCCCGGTGGTGCCGTGGAGCCGGCAGGCTGGTCGAGGCGCGTCAGCAGTCGTCGTACCCGATCGAGGAGAGGCCGCAGGCGGGAGCGGACGGCGATCAGCTCGGCCTCGCGCAGGAGCCTGATCACCCCCGGTCCGCGGTCCTCGTGCAGCAGGACGAGTACGCCGGCCAGGTCGGTCAGCACCTGGGCACGCAGGCGGGTCGCCTGGATCCCTTCGAGCTCCTCGAGCGCCTGGGTGAGCAGGTCACGCCGACTGCTCGCGCCGTCGACGGCGGCCAGCGTGCGCAACGCGAGCGCACGCGCGTACGCCGACCCGGAGGCCCGGGCCCGGGTCAGGTGCTCGTGGGCCAGCCGGACCGCCTCCGGTGACCGGCCCTGACGGGTCAGCGCGAGTGCCAGGCCGGCGCGCCAGGGCAGCAGGTCGGGGTCGTCGGGGCCGGCCTCACCGGCCGAGCGGAAGTGCCCGGCCGCCCGGTCGTGGTCGCCCTCGAGCTCGGCGAGCCCGGCAAGGGCCCAGTGCGCCAGGCCGGTGTGGTGGTCCTTGCTGGGTGCGTGCAGCGCGGCGTCGGCCAGGTGCGGCATCAGGGGGGCCACCCGGTGGGCCTCACCCAACGCGAGCCGGCTCTCGACGAGGCCGGCCAGCACGGCAGGGTCGGGGCGACGCGGATCGTGCATCTTCTCGAAGAGGACCAGGGCGCGACTGACCTCGCCCTTGCGTAAGAGCTCGTGAGCGTCGAGCGGAGAGGCTCCCGAGGCGACAGGCACCCCCATGTCCAGCAGGTTAGGGCGACCTCACCTCAAATAACCAGACAACTGTCAAGGGATCACCCAAAAGGGGTACGTTGCCCTGATCTCAACGGACCACCCGAGACCCCAGTTTCGGGACAACTCCGACCGAGGAAGGCCAACAGCCGGACCGAGGCCGGAGCGGCGTCGGGGACCGGCAGCGCCTCTGCGAAGCGTACGCCGCGATCCGCCGCGTCGACCAGGGCGTACGCCGCCGGCAGGAGGTCTGTGGCCAGCCCCTCCGGGAGTGGTGCGTCGAAGCGGGTGGCCCGGGCCACGTCCCAGGCGTGGACCGCGATCTCGAGGGCGCCGGCGCTCAGCAGGATGCCGCTGGCCAGGCGTCGGTCGCCGAGCCGGACGGTGCGGGCGGCCGGTGAGGTCCAGGCGCCGAGCAGCGTGCAGGCCTGGTCGTAGAGCACGCCGACAGGTGTCGGGTCGTCGCCGGCCGGCGGGCGGATGCTGATCAGCCCGGAGCTCGCCTCGGTGAACGCGTCGAGCGAGTCGGACATGTGGGCCAGGAGTGCGCCGAGCCGCCACGCGGAGCAGGGCGTGGGGGAGTCGGGGTCCGCGGTGGCCGCGGCGCCGAGTGCTCCGCGGGCGTAGCCGATGGCGCGTTCGAGCAGCTCCACCGGATCGGTGGTGTTCATCGCGGGCTCAGCTGGTTGTGGGGGCGAAGCGCTCGGGAAGGTCGTCCTCGGTGAGCACCAACGGGAGGCCGAAGCGGGCGAAGGCGTCCTTCTCGAAGAACGCGGCCACCCGCGCCACGCGGTTGCCCTCGATCTGGAGCACCTGCAGGTGGAACGGCGTGTAGGTGCCGTCGGGCTGCTTCAGGTAGAGGCCGAACGCGGGCTGGCCGTTGGCGGTCGTCGGCAGCATCGGCATGTCGTTGACCCCGCCGGGGCACTGCGTGGCGATCAGCTCGCCGATGTTCTGGTTGCCGACGTACCAACCGGTGAAGGGCGGCATCTCCCAGATCGCGTCGGCCTTGAGCATGTCGACGATGGCGGTGATGTCCTTGCGCCAGAAGGCGTCGACGTAGGCGTCGAGCAGGGCCTGCTGGTCGGGCGCGACCGTCGCGCTGGCGTCGTCGGAGGAGAGGTGCGCCTCCTCCATCTGGGCGTGGGCCCGCTGGAGTGCGGAGTTCACCGCGGCCGGCGTGGTGTCGAGCGCCTCGGCGACCTCCTTGGCCGACCAGCGGAGGACGTCGCGCAGGATCAGCACCGCACGCTGTCGGGCCGGAAGGTGCTGGAGGGCGGCGACGAAGGCGAGGCGGATCGACTCCCGGTCGGTGACCACGACGGCGGCGTCGGGCACCGGCTCGAGCCACGGCACCTCGTTGTCGGCGATCAGCTCGTCGGAGGCCTGGGCGTCGGCGGTGCCGAGACCGGTGGGCAGCGGCCGGCGGGCCTTGCCCTCGAGGTTGGTCAGGCACACGTTGGTCGCGATGCGGTAGAGCCACGTGCGCACCGAGGAGCGACCCTCGAAGTTGTGGTAGGCCTTCCAGGCGCGCAGGTAGGTCTCCTGGACCAGGTCCTCGGCCTCGTGCACCGACCCGGTCATGCGGTAGCAGTGGGCGATCAGCTCACGGCGGTAGCCGTTGGCGACGTCCTGGAAATCCGTCTCGTTCACAAGTGTGGTGGTCACGCCCGCCTCCTGGTGCGTTTCAGTCTGCCGGAAGTAACGACCGCCCGCCACCGGAAAACTCATCGCTCATCACGAGACGAAGTTCCGTGAGCGATGAGTTCGATGCTCGGGCCGGGTCGGAACGGTGACGCGAACACACGAGAAGGAGCACCACATGGGACGCATGATCTTTCCGAACCTGCCGGTCAAGGACGTCTCCAGGACGATCGACTTCTGGACCAGCCTCGGATTCGAGTTCAACCGTGACTTCAGCAGCCCCGACGCCGCCTGCCTGGTCGTCAACGACCAGGCCAGCGTGATGCTCCTGCAGGAGAAGTTCTTCCACGGGTTCCACGACACCACCCCGCACACCGGCACCGAGACCCTGCTGTGCCTGGGGGTGGAGAGTCGCGAGGAGGTCGACCGCCTCTGCGAGGCCGCTGCCGCAGCCGGCGCCACGGACGCCGACCAGCGGGTCGACCAGGGGCCGATGTACGGCGGCTCGTTCCGCGACCTCGACGGTCACATCTGGGAGGCGTTGTGGATGGCCACTACCTGACCGCGGCCACCAGTTGAAGGGCGCGCTCTGCGGCCGGTACGGCGAGCACGCGGTCGGCCGGAACCAGTCCGACGCGGGTACGCCGGTCGAGCAGGTCGTCGACGTCGACGGCACCCTCATGGGTCACGCCGAAGATCAGCTCCGCCAGCGTGGCCGGAACGGTGGGCGCGATCGGAGCCAACAGTTCCTCGTCGGAGAGACCACTGACCGTGCGGGCGTTCTCCAGCACGGCCCTCGCCTCGGTGCCGAAGCGACGGACCAGTCTGGCCGGCTCCTCGAGCTTCGCGAGCTCGGCGCGCGGGGCGGCGCCGACCAGAGGCAGGTTGCGGGTGCGGCAGCGGCCGTCGGCCAGGTGCGTGGCGTCGACGGCGTCCTCGGCCATCTGACGGTAGGTCGTGAGCTTGCCGCCGACGATCGTGATGACCCCGGTGTCGGAGGTCAGCACCGCGTGCTCGCGTGACAGGTCGGAGGTGCTGCCCTCGCTCTGGAGCAGTGGCCGCAGCCCGGCGTACGCCCCGATCACGTCGGAGCGGTGCAGCGGCCGGTCGAACGCGGCGGCCACCACGTCGAGCAGGAAGCCGATCTCGGCCTCGGACGGTTCGGGGACGTCGGGGATCTCGCCCTCGACCTCTTCGTCGGTGAGCCCGACGTAGATCGTGCCGTCGGGCTGCGGGAGCACCAGCACGAACCGGTTGGAGGTGTGGGGGATCGGCGCGGTGACGGCCGTGGTCAGGCCCGGCAGGGTGTCGGCGCGCAGCACGAGGTGGGTGCCGCGGCTCGGCTTGAGGGTGACGTCGACGATGCTGGCCGCCCAGACGCCGGTGGCGTTGATGACCTTCTTCGCGCGGATCGTGTGCTCCGCGCCGGTGATCTCGTCGCGGATCACGGCGCTGGTGCCGGTGGCGCTGAGCACGCGGGCATGGTTGCGGACGTCGGCGCCGTGCGCGACCGCCGTTCGGGCGACGGCCGTGACGAGTCGGGCGTCGTCCTCGAGCTGGCCGTCCCACGACAGCAGCCCACCGCGGAGTCCGGCGCTGCGCAGGGCGGGCGCCATCCTGAGTGCCTCGGTGCGCGAGACGCGTCGGGGCCTGGGCAGGGTGTCGGCCGTGGTGCGGGCCTTGCGTCGCAACAGGTCTCCGGCGAAGAAGCCGGCCCGGGCCAGGCTCGCCTGCGGCCGGCTCACGCTCGACATCAGCGGCAGCAGCATCGGCATCGCGTGCGTGAGGTGCGGGGCGGTGGTCTCCATCAGGATGCCGCGCTCGACCGCGCTCTCGTGGGCCACGCCCAGCTGCAGCTTGGCGAGGTAGCGCAGGCCGCCGTGCACCAGCTTGGACGACCAGCGCGACGTGCCGAAGGCCAGGTCGAACGCGTCGACGGCCACGACGTCGAGGCCGCGCGAGGCGGCGTCGAGGGCGACGCCGGTGCCGGTGATGCCCAGGCCGATGACGAGCACGTCGGTCTGGTCGGGCAGGTCTGCCACACCGGTGCGGATCCTGGGCTCGGTGACGGGGTCGGTCATGGTGTCAGGCCTCCGGTGATCAGGTCGGCGAGGGCGGCGCCCAGGTCGCCCTCGGAGATGGTGTCGTCGGCCATGGTGTGGGCCGAGAGGGTGAAACCGTGGGCGGCCAGCAGCACGGTGCGGGCCAGCAGCTGCGGGTCGCCCGCCCGGACGTGACCGGCCTTCTGCCCCGCCGCGATGCGCGGCGCGATCATTTCGAGGATCAGCTGCTGGGAGCGACCGCGGCGGACGAGCAGGTAGGGGAGCAGGAGCTCGGGGTCGACGTCGAGGATGCGTCGCATCAGCGGGTTCTCACGCAGTGCGCCGATCGCCGCGACGATGCCGTCGGCGATGCGTCGTGGGGTCGGTGCGTCGTCGGGCGCCTCGGGCACGGTGGCCACGATGTCGCCCCATTCGCGGGTCATCAGGTCGGCGAGGAGGGTCTGCATGTCGGGCCAGGTGCGGTAGATCGTCATGCGCGAGACGCCGGCGCGACGGGCCACCTCGGTCAGCGTCGTGCGCTTCCAGCCGAGGTCGAGGATGCAGCCGCGGGCCGCGTCGAGATAGGTATTGTGACGGATTGACGTCATATGTCACACTGTAACACATGACCACAGAGATGCACCCCTCCCGCTGGGGCAACCCGGCCGAGACCACCGCCCTGCCCGAGTCCACGCGAGGGCTGGTCGAACTGGCCCTCGGAGTCCGCGAGACCCCGGCAGTCGAGGAGGTCTCGATGCCGCCCGTCGGGCTGGCCGACGACGTCCTCGCCGAGCTGCGTGCCCTGCTCGGTGACGACCACGTGCTCACCGACGACGAGCACCGCCGACTCCGCACCCGTGGCAAGTCGACCCCCGACCTGCTGCGCGCCCGCTCCGGTGATCTCACCGACGCGCCCGACGTGGTGGCCCGCCCCGGCACCCACGACGACGTCGTCGCACTGATCGCGCTCGCCGTGCGCCATCACATTGCGATCGTCCCCTTCGGCGGCGGTACGTCGGTCACCGGTGGCCTGGTCGCCCGACGCGAGGGCTACGCCGGCGTCGTCTCGGTCGACCTGATCCGCATGAAGGCGTTGCGCGAGGTCGACAAGGAGTCGATGACGGTCGTGCTCGAGCCGGGCCTGCGTGGACCGGAGGCCGAGGAGCTCCTCGCGGCCGAGGGCCTGATGCTCGGTCACTTCCCGCAGTCCTTCGAGTTCGCCTCGATCGGTGGTTTCGCGGCCACCCGGTCCAGCGGCCAGTCGAGCGCCGGCTACGGCCGTTTCGACGCGATGGTGATGGGCCTGACCCTGGCCACGCCCCAGGGCACGCTCGAGGTCGGCAGCTCGCCGGCCAACGCCGCCGGCCCCGACCTGCGCCAGCTCGTGCTGGGCTCCGAGGGTGCCTTCGGCATCATCACGTCGGTTCGTGTCCGGGTGAAGAAGCTGCCCGTCGAGAAGGTCTACGAGGCGTGGAACTTCCCCTCGTTCACCGCGGGTGCCGACGCCATGCGCCACCTCGCCCAGAACGGCCTCATGCCCACGGTGCTGCGGCTCTCCGACGAGAACGAGACCGCCCTCAACCTGGCCTCGCACTCCGACGTCGGCGGCGAGTCCACCGGCGGCTGCCTGATGATCGTCGGCCACGAAGGGGCCTCGGTGGCCGCTCGCCAGGCCCTCGTCGGCGCGGCCCTCGAAGAGCTCGGTGGCACTCCGCTGGGTGAGGACCGTGGTGCCGCCTGGGCGGAGGGACGCTTCCACGCCCCCTACCTGCGCGACTCGCTCCTCGACGTCGGCGTACTCGTCGAGACCCTCGAGACCGCCACGTTCTGGTCGAACCGTGACCGGCTCTACAAGGCCGTCACGAGCGCACTCACCGAGGCGCTGGGTGAGAAGACCCTGGTGCTCTGCCACATCTCGCACGTCTACGAGACCGGTTGCTCGCTCTACTTCACCGTGGCCGCGCCCCAGGCCGACGCGCCCCTCGAGCAGTGGCTCGCCGCCAAGGCGAAGGCCAGCCAGGCCATGGTCGACGCCGGCGCCACGATCACCCACCACCACGCGGTCGGCACCGACCACAAGCCCTGGCTCGCCCAGGAGATCGGCGAGGTCGGTGTCCGCATCCTTCGCGCGGTCAAGGCCGACCTCGACCCGACCGACGTGCTCAACCCGGGGGTGCTGATCCCGTGACGCGCTCCTTCTCGTTCCTGGTCAACCCGTCCTCCGGCGGCGGTGCGGCCCCCGGCGCCGTCGTACCCGTCGCCAGGCTGCTCCGCGACGCCGGAGCAGCGGTCGACGTGACCTACTCACCGGGCCCCAGGGCGACCCACGACCTGGTCTCCGGTGCTGTCGAGCGCGGCGACGTGGTCGTCTCGGTCGGTGGCGACGGCATGCTCTCCTCGATCGCCGGCGAGGTGTCGCGACTCGGGGGCACCCTCGGCATCGTGCCGGCAGGACGCGGCAACGACTTCGCCCGCATGCTCGAGCTGCCCGATGAGCCCGACGCCGTGGCCAGGATCCTGCTCGACTCCGTGCCGACCCCTACCGACTTGGTGCGCGCGACGCTGCCCGACGGCACCAGCCACGACGTGGCCGGCTCCGTCTACGCCGGAGTCGACGCGAAGACCGCCGACCTGGTCAACAGGATGCAGTGGCTGCCCAAGAAGCTGCAGTACCCCGCCGCCACGGTGCGGGCACTGGCCACCTTCAACGCGGCGTCGTACACGGTCGACGTCGACGGCGACAGCAACGACTTCGCCGCGGCCACGGTCGTGGTGGCCAACTCCGGCTACTACGGCAAGGGCATGCACATCGCCCCGTCGGCATCCGTCGACGACGGTGAGCTCGACGTCATCGTGATCGAGGCGGCCGGCCGGTTCGACATGATCCGCTCGTTCCCCAAGGTGTACGACGGCCGGCACATCGACCTCGACCAGGTGCATGTCTTCCGTGGCAGGGCGATCACCCTGACGTCGCGTCCCGGTGTGGTGATGGGCGGCGACGGCGAGCCCCTCGGCATGCTCGGTGACGCGCCGGTGCGCATCGAGGTGCTTCCCGGCGCGGTCAACATCCTGCGCTGACTGGCGAAACTCACCCGTCCGGGTTCGCGACGCTCATCGGTCGCGCAGGCGTGCAAGGCGGCCGCGGACCCGGACGGTGAACGGCCGGCTTTCGACGCCCCGCCCCCGAGCAGCGCGGCGCAGCGCCTTGGCGTGCTGCCTGGCCGTCTTCCGCTCGCGGCGCAGGGCCATCCTGATCGCGCCCTCGACGGCCTGGGCGGCGGCGTCGAGCGAGATCGTCGACGGCTCCGGGTCGGTGCCCTCGTCGACCTCGACCCGGTCGAGCAGGTCGAGGTCGCCGATCACCCGGACGCCCAGGGCCTGGAGACCCTCGACGCGTTGGCGGTTCAGCTCGGCGATGCGCTCGACCGCCCACGCGGGAATGCCCGGAACCCTCGCGTCCGTGGGAGCGGGCGCGGCCCGGCGCATGCGCAGGACGACGCCGTTCTGCACCACCTGGTGGTAGAGCTCGCCGGACCAGCCCCCGTCCGCGAAGACGTGGTTGATACGCCGGACCAGCTCGGCCTCCGGCAGCGTCAGGGATCGGTTCGAGTGCTCGGCGGAGAGGTCGAGCAGCCCGGTCGGAAGCCCGAGGAGCTGCTCGAAGGCATCGGGCGCCATCCGGTTGCGGGCCTCGTCCGCGACGATCACCGTGACGTTGTCCAGTCCGGCGTGCCCCGCCCAACGCTCGACGACCGACGGGGTGCTCTGGGGAAGCCAGATGCGGCGGTGCCGTGGCCCGCCCGTCGGCTGCAGCACCACACGAAGCCACTCGTGGTAGGCCATCTGCTCGCCGCCCTTGACCAGCTCCTGCCAGTACGACGGCAGCAGCCGGTCGTAGCGACGAGCCACCATCAGCACGTGCGGCCTGCCCTGGCCGAGCTCGCGCACGATGCGTCCGGCCTGGTGGTCGTTGGCTCGCCCGAAGTCCTCGTTGCTGACCAGCACCGTCGAGTCGCCGGCCGCGCCGACCTCGTCGACGAGGTCGGTCCAGGCGCTCGGCGGGGGCATCGTCCGCCCGCGTGGCGCGGCTCCCATCAAGGCCCAGCCCGCCCGTCGTGGACGTACGTCGTCGCCTGCGTAGACCACTCCGTGATCCGTGAGGGCATCACGTGAGGCGTGGAGGGCGTGCTGCAACGCCGTGGATCCGGTCTTGGGCGGGCCGATGTGGATGACCCGGCTGCCTCGGGGCAGGCGAAGTCCAGGGTCGGCCGGGGGAGCGTCGGGGCTCATTTGCTGCACCTCAAATGTCACGCGACGTGTCTGCGGGGGTCCGGTCACCGTATCCGAGCCGGGCCGTGGCCTCCGGTGTGAGCGAGATCCTCAGCTCGGGGTGGGGGGCTTGATCCGCATGGACTCCAGGGCCAGGGCGACGACGATGTGCTTGTCGTTGCCCGGGTCCTGTGCGTCGTACCAGAGATCGGTGGTCTGGCCGTCGGTGATCGGAGCGGCTCTGCGCACCATCATCGGCCGCTGCACCCACCGCTGCACGCCGTGCGCGTCGTGGAAGGTGAAGGTGACGGTGGTGAAGACGCTCGAGCCCTCGCTGGACGCTGTGTATCCCTTGTCGGACACGGTGGCCAGGGTGCGGGTTCCGGTCTTCATCAGCTCCTCTGCCAGCCGGGCTCGCGCGATCCGGCGGCGGTAGGCGAACAGGCTGAGCAGCAGCAGCGCGGCCGCGAGCACCAGCAAGCCCAGACCGACTCGCTCCGCGACCCGGCTCTCGATCTCGCGTGCCGTCGTCCAGGTGCCGAGGCCGCCTCCCGACGCGGCCGCGGCGAGGCCCTGGGCGATGCCGAGCTTCGAGGAGCGCAACAGCAGGGGACCCCATGCGATCAGGCCGATGACCGTCAGGGTCATGCCGACCGGGACGGCGGCCATGGTGACGGTGCTGGGCGGCGACTCAGTGACGTCGGCGGACATCTCCGTCCAGCCGACGCCGGTCAGGTAGCCGCCGATGACGAGGACGACCAGGTTCAGGCCGACGCGCAGGGCACCCGGGGCACGCTCGGCCTTGGCCCGGCGCGCGGCAATGGGATCGATCGTGCTCATGCGCGACATTCAACAGGAACCCCGCGCTCAACCGCCGAAATTCCAAAGCAACAGTTCCGTGGGTGCAGTGGCGGTGACCGTGCCGCCCTCGTCCCTCAGTCGTACGGCGTCGGCCTCGCCGAGCGCCACGTCGTCGAGGGTCGCCGATCCGGTGGTCACGAAGAGGTGTCCGAGTGGGGCGTCTGGCAGGTCGACGCGTTCGCCGGGGGCCAGGCGTGCGGCGTACAACGTCGCTCCGGAGGCGCCGATCCGGGTGATCGCGTCGGGTCGTGACCCCGACACGACCGGCTGCCACGCGGCCTCGGGCTCCACTGGTGCCGAGTCGTAGCGGGTCGGGCCGCCGGTCTCGTCGGGCAGCACCCAGGTCTGGATGAACCTGGTCGGGCCGCTGGCCACGTCCACGGTCTCGGAGTGCACGACACCGTCGCCGGCCGACATCACCTGCACCCGACCGGGCTCGATCACGCCGGACGTGCCGGACGAGTCCGCGTGGCGGAGCGCGCCGTCCAGCACCCAGGTGACGATCTCGAGGTCGCGGTGCGGGTGGTCGGGATAGCCGCCACCCGGCTGCACCAGGTCGTCGTTGTGGCAGACCAGCAGGCCGAAGCGCAGGTTGTCGGGGTCGTAGTGCGACCCGAACGACAGCGAGTGGCGGGTCACCCGTCCGTCGGCGTCGGTGACGAAACGCGCGCCGGCCCGGTGGATTTCCATGCCTCAGAGACTAGGTTGATCGAGGTGAGCATCGACCTTCCGCCCGGATTCAGTTTTGGCGCCAGCACCGCGGCCTACCAGATCGAGGGCGCGGTCGCCGAGGGCGGCAGGGGCCGCAGCATCTGGGACACCTTCTGCGCCGAGCCGAGCCGGATCGTCGACGGGTCGAGTGGAGCGGAGGCCTGCGACCACTACCACCGGTACGCCGAGGAGGTCGCGCTGCTCAAGGGGCTGGGCGTCGACGGCTACCGGCTCTCGATCGCCTGGCCGCGGATCCAGCCCACCGGCACCGGGGCGCCGAACGCCGAGGGCATCGCGTTCTACGACCGCCTGCTCGACGAGCTGCTCGGTGCCGGCATCGACCCGATGGTCACGCTCTACCACTGGGACCTGCCCCAGGCTCTCGAGGACGATGGCGGCTGGCTGAACCGGGCGACTGCCGAGCGCTTCTCCGAGTACGCCGCGATCTGCGGCGAGCGATTCGGCGACCGGGTGCGTCAGTGGGTGCCTGTCAACGAGCCCAATGTGGCGAGCCTCATGGGCTACGCGCTCGGGATGCACGCTCCGGGCAAGACGCTGATGTTCGACGCGCTGCCCGCCTGCCACCACTTGCTGCTGGCGCACGGGCTCGGCACGCAGGCGCTGCGCGGGGCCGGGGTCGGCGAGATCGGCTGCGCCAACAACCACGCCCCGATGTGGCCGGCCAGTGACGGCGACGGCGACCTCGCCGCGACCGGGCTCTTCGACGACCTGTGGAACAACCTCTTCGCCGACCCGATGCTGCTCGGCGAGTGGCCCGAGGACCTCGCTCCGCTGATGGAGCCGCTGGCCCGGGAGGGGGACCTCGCGACGATCAACCAGCCCCTCGACTTCTACGGCGTCAACTACTACAACCCCTACCTGGTGGCGGCCGCCGCCGAGGGTGCGGAGTTGCCGTTCGAGTACCGCGACATCGAGGGCTACCCGACCACCGACTTCGGCTGGCCGGTCGTGCCCGACGGCCTGCGCGAGCAGCTGGTGACCCTGCACCGGCGATACACCGACCTGCCGCCCGTGGTCATCACCGAGTCCGGCTGTGCCTACAACCTGGGCCCCGACGAGACCGGCGTCGTCGACGACCGGGCCCGCATCGACTACCTCGACTCACACCTGCGCGCGGTGGCCGACGCGATCGCCGAAGGTGTCGACGTGCGCGGCTACTTCACCTGGTCGATCATCGACAACTTCGAGTGGAGCGAGGGCTACACCCAGCGCTTCGGCCTGGTGCACGTCGACTACGACACCCAACAGCGCACGCCCAAGAAGTCCTACGACTGGTACCGCGCCTACATCGCGGCGGCGGGGCAGGACCGCTGATTGTGTGTGGGTCCTGACGCACCAGGTGAGTCAGAACCCACACGATGACGAGTGGGCCGTCGTCAGAGGGCTGCGGCGGTGCGGGTGCCCTGCTCGATCGCGCGCTTCGCGTCGAGCTCGGCGGCAACGTCGGCCCCGCCGATCAGGTGTACGCCGCTGGGGTTGAGTGCTGAAGTGGTTGCCCCAACCGCCAGTTCAGCACTCAACTCGTCGTACAACCCGCGCACCGACTCCTGTCCCGCGCAGAGCACGACGTGGTCGACGTCGAGCACCTGCTGGCTGGTCTCGCCGGACGCCGAGGTGACCGTGATGTGCAGTCCGGCGTCGTCGACCTTGTCGTAGGAGGTGCCCGGCACCATGTGCACGCCGGAGTCCTTGAGCACGGCGCGGTGCGCCCAGCCGGACGTCTTGGCCAGGCCCTTGCCGATCGAGGTCGTCTTGCGCTGGAGCAGCCACACCTCGCGGGGAGCGGTGCGCGGCTTC
Organism: Nocardioides sp. Root151; assembly: GCF_001427925.1. Classification (NCBI taxonomy): domain Bacteria; kingdom Bacillati; phylum Actinomycetota; class Actinomycetes; order Propionibacteriales; family Nocardioidaceae; genus Nocardioides; species Nocardioides sp. Root151. Next base: position 1,486,402 of record NZ_LMGG01000001.1, on the reverse strand, counting down.
TTCTCGGTCAGGCCGCCACGGTGGATGGCCGGGTCGCCGACGCCCCAGTGCGCCATCCAGTCGTCGAGGTCGTCGCCGGAGTCGTGGGTCAGGAAGTGGCTGACGTCGACGCCGATGCCGCCGGCACCGATCACCGCGACCCGGCGGCCGACGGTCACCGACCCGTTGAGCACCTCGTCGTAGCGCACGACCTTGGCGTGATCGACGCCCGGGAACGCAGGCACCCGCGGCGTCACACCCGTGGCGACGACGACCTCGTCGAAGCCGGCCAGGGCGTCAGGGGTGGCCTCGGTCGAGAGGCGCACGTCGACACCGAGCACCTCGAGGCGGCGGGTGTAGAACCGCAGCGTCTCGCGGAAGTCCTCCTTGCCGGGGACCTCCATCGCGAGGCGGAACTGGCCGCCGAGGCGGTCGGACTTCTCGAACAGTGTGACGGCGAGACCGCGCTCGGCCGCGGAGACCGCTGCGGAGAGGCCGGCCGGTCCGGCGCCGACGACGGCCACCTTCTGCGTCGTACGCGTCGGGCTGAGCACCAGGGTGGTCTCGCGGCAGGCACGCGGGTTGACCAGGCACGAGCTCATCTTGTTGGCGAAGACGTGGTCGAGGCAGGCCTGGTTGCAGGCGATGCAGGTGTTGATCTCGTCGGCGCGACCGGCGGCGGCCTTGTTCACCAGCTCGGGGTCGGCCAGGAACGGGCGCGCCATCGAGACCAGGTCGGCACCGCCCTCGGCGATGATCGACTCGCCGATCTCGGGGGTGTTGATCCGGTTGGAGGCGCAGACCGCGATGCCGACCTCGGGCCGCAGGCGCGCGGTGTAGTCGCGCCACGCGCCCGGCGGCACCTGCGTGATGATCGTGGGCACCCGTGCCTCGTGCCAGCCGATGCCGGTGTTGAGCAGGTCGACGCCGGCCTCCTCGAGACCCTGGGCGAGCTCGACGGTCTCGTCCCAGGTCTGCCCGCCCTCGACCAGGTCGAGCAGCGAGATGCGGTAGCCGATCATGAAGTCGCGGCCGACCAGCTCGCGGGTGCGACGGACGATCTCGAGCGGGAAGCGCATCCGCTTCTCGGCCGAGCCGCCCCACCTGTCGGTGCGGTCGTTGGTGCGCGCCGCGAGGAACTGGTTGATCAGGTAGCCCTCGGAGCCCATGATCTCGATGCCGTCGTACCCCGCCCGCTGGGCCAGGCGCGCGGCCTTGGCGAAGTCGGTGGCGGTGCGGTCGACGCCCCGCGTCGACAGCGCGGTGGGCTTGAACGGGGTGATCGGCGAATTCCGGCTCGAGGCCGAGACGCTGTACGGCGTGTAGCCGTAGCGCCCCGCGTGCAGGATCTGCAGCGCGATCTTGCCGTCGTGCTCGTGCACCGCGTCGGTGACCTGGCGGTGCCGCGCCGCGTGCAGGCTGTTCGACATCGTCGAGCCGAGCGGCTTGAGCTGGCCGCGGAAGTTGGGGGAGTAGCCGCCGGTGATGATCAGCCCGGCACCGCCCTTGGCGCGTTCGGCGAAGTACGCCGCAAGCTTGGGCAGGTTCCAGAAGGCGTCTTCCAGACCGGTGTGCATCGAGCCCATCACGACACGGTTGCGCAGCGTGGTCGACCCGATCGTGATCGGCTCGAGGAGGTGGGGGTAGTTGTTCATCGCTCAGCTTTCGTGTGGGCGTCGATGTATTCGGTCAGCCAGTCGATCCAGAACTCCTCGAGGCGTACGCCGCCGCGGAGCACGAGGAAGACGTCGAGGTCATGGCCGGAGAGTCCGGACGGGTCCGGGAAGTCGCGGGCTTCGAGATGGTGGTAGAGCGAGAGCTTCTTCCGGTGGTCGTCGAGCTTCTCCCGGGCCTGGTCGAGGATCGCCGCGCGGTCGCCGTACGACGCCCCGCGCATCTTCACCATCAGGTCGGAGCGCAGCGGATCACCCGACGTCGGTTCGGCCAGCCAGCGCTCGAGCTCGAGGCGACCCGGCTCGGTGACGTCGTACACCTTCTTGTCGGGGCGGCCCTGTTGGGCGACGACGGTGGAGGTGACCCAGCCGTCCTTCTCCATGCGGCCCAGAACGCGGTAGATCTGCTGGTGGCTGGCGGTCCAGAAGTAGCCGATCGACTTGTCGAAGCGCCGGGTCAGCTCGCTGCCTGAGGCCGCGCGCTCGCTCAGGGAGACGAGGAGCGCGTGTTCGAGGGCCATGCCGACCATCCTGCGACACCTATGCAACTAGTTGCAAGCCTGCGTGGCGGGGGTCACCTTGCGCTATACCCCCTAGGGGTATAGCGTCCTGATCATGAACACGTCCTGGCGCATGGCAATGTCGGCCACCCTCCACTGCCTCACCGGCTGTGCGATCGGTGAGGTCCTGGGCATGGTGCTGGCCACCTGGTGGGGCTGGAGCGCGGGGCCGAGCGTCGTCCTCGCGGTCGCGCTGGCCTTCTTCTTCGGCTACCTGCTCACCTTCGTCGGCGTGCGCCGTGCCGGTCTCGACGTCCGCTCGGCGGTGCGTACGGCGCTGGCCGCCGACACCGTCTCGATCCTGGTCATGGAGATCATCGACAACACCGTGATGGTCACCGTGCCCGGTGCGATGGACGCCGGCCTCGGCGCCTGGCTCTTCTGGACCGCCCTCGCGTTCTCACTGGCCCTGGCCTTCGTGCTCACGGTGCCGGTGAACCGCTGGCTGATGAGTCGGGGCCTGGGCCACGCCGTGGTCCACGAGATGCATCACGGTGGCGCCGACGAGCACGCCCACTGAGTGATTCCGGCCGCCGATCGTGACAGTGGATCTGTCATGATCGGCGGCATGACTATCGAACTCGGTCAGGGCACTGGTCCGCTGCGTGGAGTGAAGGTCGTCGAGATCGCCGGCATCGGGCCCAGCCCGCACGCCTGCATGATCCTGGCCGACCTCGGTGCCGACGTCATCCGCATCGAGCGACCGCGTGGTCAGATGCTCACCGGCGGATCGCACGACCTGCTCAACCGCGGTCGTCCGAGTGTCGCGCTCAACCTCAAGGACCCGGCTGCCGTCGAGACGGTGCTGAAGCTGGTCGAGGGGGCCGACGTGCTGGTCGAGGGCATGCGTCCCGGCGTCACCGAGCGGATGGGCCTCGGTCCCGACGAGTGCCTGGCCCGCAACCCGAAGCTGGTCTACGGCCGGATGACGGGCTGGGGCCAGACCGGCCCGTTCGCCCAGGTCGCCGGGCACGACATGAACTACATCGCGATCACCGGCACCCTGCACGGGCTCGGCCAGGACAAGGCGCGGCCGTCGTTCCCGGCCAACCTGGTCGGCGACTTCGGCGGTGGGTCGACGTACCTCGTGATGGGCATCCTCGCCGCGCTGCTCGAGTCGCGCACCAGCGGACAGGGCCAGGTCGTCGACGCGGCGATCGTCGACGGCACCGCCCACCTGAACGCGATGACCGCGGCCTTCCTGGCCGGCGGCGGCTTCCATGAGGAGCGCGCCTCGAACCTGCTCGACGGCGGCACGCCGTACTACGACGTCTACGAGACCTCGGACGGCAAGCACATGTCGGTCGGTCCGCTGGAGCCGCAGTTCTACGACCTGTTCGTGGAGCTGCTGGAGATCAAGGACATCGCGCCCGACCGCTACGACGCGGCCAACTACTCCACACTGAAGGCGTTGATCGCCGAGCGTTTCGCGACCCGCACCCAGGCCGAGTGGGTCGAGGTGTTCGAGGGAACCGACGCCTGCGTGGCCGGGATCATCCCGATCAGTGAGGCGATCGAGCACCCGCACATGAAGGCCCGTGGCGTCTTCGTCGAGCACGAGGGCCTGACCCAGCCGGCACCGGCCCCACGGTTCTCGCGCACCGAGGCGACCCTGTCGTCGCCGCCCGCGCCCGGCCCCGGCGCGCACACCCGTGAGGCCCTTGCGGCATGGGGCATCGACGACGTCGACGCGTTGCTCGAGGGTGGCTCCGCAGTCCAGGCCTGAGTCGGACCGTTCGCAGTGCCGAGAGTGAAGTTCGTGTCGTGAGTCGGGCCGTTGGACGACACGAAGGTCACTCTCGGGGCCTTGACTTCCGAGTCCCGGTCAGGCGGTCAGGAAGTCGGCCAGCGAGGCGACTTCAGGGGTGGCGCCGGCCTCGGCCAGCGCGTCCTCCAGTGCCCGGTCGTGGTCGGGGCGGGCCTTGGCCAGTGCCTTGCGTCCTGAGGCAGTGAGCTCGGTGTAGATGCCGCGCCGGTCGTCGGCGCAGAGGATGCGGGTCAGCAACCCGCGGTCCTCCAGTCGGTTGACCAGGCGCGTGGTCGCGCTCGGGGAGAGTGCGGCAGCGCGGGCCAGCTGGGCCATGCGCATGTGCCAGCCGTCCTGGCGGGACAGCGCGTCCATCACGGTGAACTCGACGACCGAGAGGCCGTGACCACTTGAGAGTGCCTGCTCGAGCCGCGCCTCGATCATCTGGTGCAGCGCGGCGAGTCGGCGCCAGCCCTGGGCTCGCACCTGGACCGCCTCGTCGCTGATTCCCATGCGCACCATCATAGCGCCCGTTTTGCAATAACCAGCGCGTGCAACTAATCTCGAGCGAGAACGTTGCACACGCGGCATATTGCACACGCAAAGGAGCTTCCATGAAACCCGGACTGCTGGCCCTCGCCGTGGGCGGCTTCGGCATCGGACTCACCGAGTTCGTGATCGCCGGCCTGCTGCCCGAGGTGGCAGCCGACTTCGCGGTCAGCGAGGCCACTGCCGGCTGGCTGATCTCCGGCTATGCGCTCAGCGTCGCGGTCGGCGCGATCCTGCTGACCGCGGCCGTCGTACGCCTGCCGCGCAAGCAGGTGCTGCTCGGCCTGATGGTGCTGTTCATCGTCGGCAACCTGGTCTCCGCGCTGGCCACGTCGTACGACGCGATGCTGGTCGGCCGCATCATCGCCGCCCTGTGCCACGGTGCCTTCTTCGGCATCGGCTCCGTGGTGGCCGCCTCCCTGGTCGCGCCGGAGAAGAAGGCCGGTGCCATCGCGTTGATGTTCGCCGGACTGACCAGCGCCAACGTGCTCGGCGTGCCGGCCGGCACCCTGCTCGGCCAGGCCGCGGGCTGGCGCTCGACGTTCTGGGCGATCACCGCGATCGGCATGGTCTCGTTCGTCGCCATCGCCTTGCTGGTGCCCGGCAAGGTCGCCGGTGCCGACGCGCCACCTCGCCTGAGGCAGGAGCTGGGGGCGTTCACCAGCGGCCAGGTCTGGTTGTCGCTGGCGGTCACCGTGCTCGGCTTCGGCGGCATGTTCGGGGCGTTCACCTACATCGCCTACACACTCACCGGGGTCAGCGGCTTCGCCGACTCGTGGATCCCGTGGCTGCTCGTCCTCTTCGGTGTCGGGCTGTTCGTGGGCAACCTCTTCGGCGGCCGGGCGGCCAACAGGGCCGTCGCGCGCACCTTGTTCGTGGTGCTGGCCGGGCTGGTCGTCGTCATGGTCCTCTTCGCGCTCACCGCGGAGAGCAAGGCACTCACCGTCGTCGCCCTCTTCCTCATGGGTGCCTTCGGGTTCGCCACCGTGCCCGGACTCCAGATGCGGGTCATGGACCACGCGGGACAGGCGCCGACCCTCGCCTCGGGTGCCAACATCGGCGCCTTCAACCTCGGCAACGCCATCGGCGCATGGCTGGGCGGTCTCGCGATCACCGCCGGCCTGGGCTACACCTCACCCCTGTGGGTCGGTGCCGGGCTGGCCCTCGCCGCGCTCGTCGTACTCGCCCTGGCGGAGGCAATCGCGGCCCGTGAGGTTCATGACACCGAGGCGCTCGTGAGTGCCTGAAGCGACGCGACGGGGAGGGTGATCTGTCCGATTCGGGTTAGGTTGTGCCGCAGCACTGACCGCAATCCGACGGAGATTCGTGAACATCTTGGGCACCGCCATCGACCGCGAGGCCGCTCTCCCGGCCGCGATCGGCACCATCCCCAGCGGCCTCGCGCTGCTGACCGGCCACCCGAAGCTGGCCGCCGGCCTGCTCGCGCTGCCGGTCGGGCTGGTGGCGTTCTTCCGTGACCCCGAGCGCGCAGCCGACCTGGCCGACGTCGACGAGGACACCGTCGTCGCCCCCGCCGACGGCAAGGTCATGCACGCCGGCCCGGCCCAGCCCGGCGTGGCACCTCCCAGGGATCCGGCGCAGGGGGACTGGCAGCAGATCAGCATCTTCCTGTCGCTCTTCGACGTGCACATCAACCGGGCGCCGTACGCCGGCGTGGTGGAGTCGGTGACCTACCGGCCCGGGAAGTGGCTGGCCGCCTACAAGTTCGAGTCGGCGTTCGAGAACGAGCGCAGCGACATCGTCATGAACCGCACGGTTCGCGGCGAGCAGCGCACCTACGTCTTCCGTCAGATCGTCGGACTGGTCGCGCGACGCGTGGTCACCCGGGTCAAGGCCGGCGACGAGGTGGGCACCGGCGCGCGCATCGGCCTGATGAAGTTCGGCTCCCGGATGGACGTCTTCCTGCCGCCCGGCGTCGAGCTGCACGTCAAGGAGGGCGACCGCACGGTCGCCGGGGAGACGGTCCTGGCCACCTGGCCCGGAGCCGCCCGATGACGGACAGCTCACTGCGACGCCGGCTGCTTCGGCGCTGGCGACTCGAGTCCCACTCCGGCGCCGAGGTCGTCTCGCTTCGCCAGCTCAGCGCCCGCGAGCAGTTGCGGGTCACCTCGCCGAGCCTCTTCACGACGGCCAACATGGGCTGTGGGTTCTCGTCGGTCCTGCTGGCCACCTCCGGGCACTTCCAGCTCGCCGCGATCCTGATCGCGGTCGCCATCGTGATGGACATCGCCGACGGTGCGGTCGCCCGGCTGGTGGGCGCCACCTCGCCGTTCGGAGTCCAGCTCGACTCGCTGGCCGACCTGGTCTCGTTCGGCCTCGCGCCGGCCGTGCTGGTCTACACCTGGGTGCTGCCCGAGTGGCCGGTGATCGCCTGGCTGGCGGCGTTCTTCTGGCTCGCCTGCGCCGGCTTCCGGCTGGCGCGCTTCAACTTCACCATCGACCCGACCGACGACAAGCGCTACTTCATCGGCCTGCCCTCGCCGGCCGCCGCCGCGGTCGTGATGGCCACGGTGTTCGCGATGGACAACCCCGACGTCGCCGGCCCCGACTTCCGGGTCGGCCCGGCCATCCTGGTGCCGGTCGCGATCAGCCTCGTGCCCGCCCTGCTGATGGTCTCGACGGTCCGGTTCCGCTCCTTCCGCGACCTGGTCACGCCCCGCACCACGCAGACCCGCGTGTGCACCACGGTCGCCGTACTCGTCGTGGCCGCCGGACTGGCGCTGGCCCCGGCCACCACGGGTGTCACGGTGGCCTACCTGTACGTCGCGACCGCGCCCCTCGGCGTGCTCACCGCCCCGCTCCGGGCACGCATCTTCGGTGCGGACTCGGTGGCCCCGCCCCGCACCCGCCAGCAGTCGGTCTTCCTGCCGTTGGCCGGCGACGAGGACGCCGTCGGCGACGAGGTCTGAACCGCGCCGGACCCTCCCGGTCGCCGTCCTGCGATAGAACTGGTGCATGGCCGACGCGAAGCAGGAGGGCAGTGCGTCCCTCGTGACCGTGCTGGTGGCGCTGGTCGCCAATGCCCTCGTGGCGACGGCGAAGTCCGTGGCCGCCGCGGTCACCGGGTCGGCCTCGATGGTGGCCGAGGCGGCACACTCGTGGGCCGACACCGGCAACGAGGTCTTCCTGCTCTTCGCCGAGCGGTCGGGTGGGCGGGCCCGCGACGAGAGCCACCCCCGCGGCTACGGCCGGGCGACGTACGTCTGGTCGCTGGTGGCCGCGTTCGGCCTGTTCGCGGCCGGTGCGGTGGTCTCGGTCTGGCACGGGCTCACCGAGCTGACCGGGGAGTCCGAGGATCCCGACTACCTGATCAACTACGTCGTGCTCGGCATCGCGTTCGTGCTCGAGGGCATCTCGCTGACCCAGGCCACCCGCCAGGTGGTCGGCCAGGCGCGCTCCTTCGGCATGCGGCCCCTCAAGTTCGTCGACCGCACCTCCGACTCGACCCTGCGCGCGGTCTTCATGGAGGACTCGGCCGCCATCATCGGTCTGGTCCTCGCGGCCACCGGCATCGCGCTGCACCAGCTGACCGGCAACGCGATCTTCGACGCCCTGGGCTCGATCGCCGTGGGCCTGCTGCTGGGCTTCGTGGCGGTGTTCCTGATGCGGCGCAACATGGACTACCTGCTCGGGGAGGAGATCTCGCCGCAGCTCGAGGGCCGGGTGCTGGCCACCCTGAAGGCGCGCCCGGAGATCCACCGGGTCAGCTACCTCCACGTCGAGTACGTCGGCCCGCACCGTTTCTTCATCGTGGCCGCCGTCGACCTCACCGGCGACGACCGCGAGGGCGAGCTGGCCATCCGGTTGCGCGGGCTCGAGGCGTCTCTCGAGCAGGAGGAGATGATCGAGGACGCCATCCTGACGCTCTCGATCCCCACCGAGCCCACGCTCTGACCCGCCTGCCGTCCCACGTTCTGACCTACCCGCCGTCCCACCCCTCTGACCCACCCGCCGTCCCACCCCTCTGACCCACCCGCCGTCGTACCGAAGAACGGGCGCAACGGCCCGATTCGGCTCAAATGTGGGGGAAAGTGCGGCGTTGTGCCCGTTCGGCGGTACGCGCGGGTGCCCGGGTCGAAGTCAGGCCAGGGCGATCGTCGCCTCGAGCACGAACTGCGGGTCGGCCAGGCGGTCGCCGTACAGCTCGCGCAGCCGGCCGACGCGGTAGCGCACGGTCTGCGGGTGCACGAAGAGTGCGGCGGCGATGTCGTCGCGCCGGCCCTGGTGGAGCAGCCAGGCGCGCAGGGTCTCGGTGAGCTTGGCGACCGTCGAGGGGCGCAGGCCGTCCATCGGTGCGAGCACACGGGCCCGCAGGTCGGCCAGGGCGGAGCCGTCGGCGGTGGTCACCAGCGGCACCAGGTGGTCGTCGGTGTCGACGGACGACTCCTCACCGCCCAGGCCGAGCCCGAGCGTGCGCAGGGCGCGCACGTAGGAGCCCTTGGCGTCGATCCACTGCCGGCTGGGTCCGATCGCTGCGGTGCGGTCGCCGATGCGGCGAACCAGCTCGCGGCGGCCCCGGGAGTCGAGGTCGGCGACCAGGATCGCGGTCATGTCGGGGTGCTCGTCGAGGCCGGGCGCCTCCGTGCCGGCGATCAACGAGCGGGGATCGATGAGCGTCCGCAGGGTGCCCAGCGTCGACTCCGGCGTGATCACCGCGGTCAGCGTGGTGGGTGGCTCCCAGTCGGCGCGCTCGGCCAGGGCCAGCGCGTCATCGGTGCCGAGGTCGGCCAGGAGTCCGGCGGCCAGTCGTTCCAGATGCCGCTCGCGGACACGACCCGACGTGGCCAGCTCGTCCGCGTGACCGGAGACGCTGACCGCCGACAGCTCGTCGATGTAGTCGAAGACCAGCTCCGCGAAGCGGGCCAGCTCAGCGGCGGGCAGCCCCGCCTCGACGGCGCTGCTGCTCAGGTCGTGCCAGGCGGTGCGGGCGCCCACGCGGTACGCCGCAGCAAGGGCGTCCATGCTGCGCCCGCTGCGCGCCTCGCCGCGACCCAGGGCGTACGCCGCCTCGAAGACCGACTCGACCCGGCTGCCCGGACCTGCCCCGGCGGGCGTGGCGGTCATGTCGAGGAAGCCGCTCAGCGCCATCGTCACGGCGGTCTCGATGTTGCGCCCCATGCGGCCGCGGAACGGCTCGGAGTAGCTCGGCACCTCGCGGATCACCGAACTGACCACGCGCTCGGCACAGCCGGCCAGCTCGCCACGCATGGCGGCGATCACCGGGTCCGGCAGGCGCAGTCCGCCCAGACGGGCACTGCGTGGCTCGCTCATGGACGCCTTCTTTCACTCGCTGCGAACAAAAGACTACTCCAGATTCACGCAGGGAGGGTCAGGACTTCACACGTGGAGGCGGGCACGATGGTCACATGGTCCTTCTTGATGGTGCTGGCAGCTCGACACGACTCCGTGACCGACTGGTCAGGGTCGTGGAGGCAGCGACCACGCCGCTGCTGCCGGCCGACTACCTCGACCTGTTCGCCCCCTTGCGCAGTGGGGCGGACCTCCGGGGCCGCATCGTCTCGGTGCACCCGGAGACCGCGGATGCCGCGACGATCGTGATCCGCCCCGGGGCAGACTGGGCAGGCCACGTGCCCGGCCAGTACCTCCGGATCGGCATCGACGTCGACGGCGTCCGTGAATGGCGCGCCTACTCGTTGACCCACGGCCCGCGCGCCGACGGCAACATCTCGATCACCGTCAAGGCCGTCCCCGACGGCAAGGTCAGCAACCACCTCGTCCACCGCGCCGAGGCTGGCACGCTGGTCCACCTCGAGCAGGCGACCGGCGACTTCGTGCTCGCGTCGAAGCCGGGCAAGCTGCTCTTCGTCACCGCCGGCTCCGGGGTCACCCCGGTCGTCGGCATGCTTCGCAACCTCTTCCCGGCCACGGACTCCGGCGTCCTGCGGCTCGACCGCAGCAAGGCGCTGGACATCACGGTCGTCCACGTCGCCCCGAGCCGGCCCGAGTCGATCTTCATCGACAACCTGCACGAGCTGCACGAGGCCGGCGCGATCAACCTGGTCGACCGGTACGACGACGTGCACGGCGTGCTCGACATCAACACGCTCTCCGACCTCGTCCCCGACCTGGCCGAGCGTACGACGTACGCCTGTGGCCCCGGTGGTCTTCTCGACGCGCTCGCGAAGCACCACGAGGCCGCCCGGCTCGAGCTGTTCACCGAGCAGTTCCGCCCGGTCGTCATCGCCGCGGGCGAGGGCGGCACGGTCACCTTGGAGAAGTCGGGCGTGAGCCTCGAGCTCGACGGTGCGACCACGATCCTCGACGCGGCCGAGCAGGCCGGCGTCCTGATGCCCAGCGGTTGCCGCATGGGGATCTGCATGGGCTGCGTGCTGCCGATGCGTGAAGGCGCCGTCCGCGACCTGCGCAACGGCGCGATCACCACTGCCACCCCGGGCGAGACCGACAACGGTGGCGTACCGATCCAGACCTGCATCAGCGCGGCCGCCGGGCCGTGCCACATCGACCACTGACTTCAACTGTCCTCGATCTCGAGACGGTCGCAGAGCGACCTCCTCGATCAGCGGAGAAGGAGACATCACCATGACTGTCATCACGAAGAAGCCCGAGAACCCGACGGCGCACCTGACGCCCGAAGACATCGAGCAGATCGGCATCGAGCTCGACGCGATCCGCCAGGACATCATCGACTCCCGCGGCGCCAGCGACGCCGCCTACATCCGCAAGGTCGTCGACGTGCAGCGCAAGCTCGAGCTCGGCTCGCGTGCGGTGCTGCTGGCCAGCATCTTCCCGCCCGCCTGGATCGCGGGCACGGTCGGCCTGAGCGTCGCCAAGATCCTCGAGAACATGGAGATCGGGCACAACGTCATGCACGGCCAGTGGGACTGGATGCGTGACCCGAAGATCCACTCGACCACGTGGGAGTGGGACAACGCCTCCACCGCGGAGGGCTGGAAGCACTCGCACAACCAGGTGCACCACACCTACACGAACATCGTCGGCAAGGACAACGACCTCGGCTACGGCATCATGCGGGTCGACGAGGACCAGCGCTGGTCGCCGTTCCTGCTCGGCCAGCCGGTGTGGAACTTCATCAACGCCTGCTTCTTCGAGTACGGCATCGCGGCGTACGACCTCGAGCTCGGCAAGAACCTGCGCATTCCCAAGGAGAAGCGCAGCGACGCCTTCAAGCGCAACGCGAAGAACACGCTGAAGAAGATCCGCCGCCAGGCCACCAAGGACTACGTGGTCCACCCGGCGCTGTCGATCCCGACCGGCTCGTTCCTGCCGACCCTCGCCGCGAACTTCACCGCGAACCTGGTCCGCAACCTGTGGACGCACTCGGTGATCATGTGCGGCCACTTCCCCGAAGGCGTAGAGACGTTCGAGAAGAAGTCGATCCCCGCCAACGAGACCCGCGGCCAGTGGTACGTCCGCCAGATGCTCGGTTCGGCCAACATCTCCGGCTCGAAGCCGATGCACCTGATGACCGGCAACCTGAGCTTCCAGATCGAGCACCACCTCTTCCCGGACCTGCCCAGCAACCGGTACTCCGAGGTCGCGCCCAGGGTGCAGGCGCTCTTCGAGAAGTACGAGCTCAACTACCACTCGGCGTCGCTGCCCCGCCAGGTCGGCAGCGCGTGGCACAAGATCGTCCGGCTCTCGCTGCCGAACGGCTGGCTCGAGCAGACCAACGTGAAGAACGCGCCCCAGCAGTTCGCCCTGCTCTACAAGCTCACCACCGGTGGGCCGAAGGTGCGACGGGCGTACGACGCCGTGCAGCGCCGTGCCGAGAACAAGAAGCTGGCCGAAGCTGCCGCTTGATCCACCCTGCCTCAACCCGGACCGCCTGTTCTGCAGGCGGTCCGGTTCATTTGAGCAGACAGTTCGTCGCTCGACCTTGACCTTCCGCGCTCAGCGAACGGCTCAGGGGTCCGAACTGCCTGTTCAAGTGAACGCTGGTTGCCGCCCTCGCCCCTGCGGCCGCAGAATCGTTGGAACTCTTGTCCACCTGCGGACACAAACAGGGCATGGTGACAAGCATCTTCGGGGGCATCGACATGGCTGAGCTCAGCGACAATGAGCTGGTCGATGGCCTGCGCAACGGTGAAGGATCCGCGCTCGGCATCCTGTTCGACAGGTACGCCGACCGCATCTACAACCACTGCTTCCGTCGTACGGCGTCGTGGGATGCCGCACAGGACGCGACCTCCACGGTCTTTCTCGAGGCCTGGCGCGGGCGTGAACGCGTGATGTTGCACGACTCGTCGGCGCTGCCGTGGCTCTACGGCATCGCCACCAACGTGTGCCGCAACCTCAATCGCAAGCAACGCCGGCACCTCGCCGCCGTACGACGTCTGCCCGTCGATGCCGACTCTCCTGACCATGCCGAGGCGGTCATCGGCCGCCTGGACGACGAACGCCGGATGGCTGCACTGCTGACCGCTCATGAGGGCCTGCCGCGCCGCGACCAGGAGATCTTCTCCCTGGTCGTGTGGTCCGAGCTGACCTACGAGCAGGCAGCGGCGGCACTCGGCATACCCGTCGGAACCGTGCGCTCGCGTCTCTCGCGGGCGAGGCGGCGGCTCCACGCAGCAGTCTCCGAAGGGGAGAACGACCATGACTGACCACAACCCGACTGACGACCAACTGCCTCCCGAGCGTCCGCTCGACGAGCAGTCGAAGGCGCGCATGCGTGCCGAGCTGACCGAGGCGATCGGCCGCTCCGACGCCGACCGGCCGCGGCACGCGTGGCTCGTGCCGACCGTCGCCGCGGCCGCCATGGTCGGCATCGCCGCGTTGGGGGCCGGCCTGTTCCTGAACGGCGACGACGACGGCCGGGACCGCTCCGGCGAGATCGCGCCCGCAGGGTCCGGCACGGCCAGCGACCCGGACCCGACGGTGAAGGCGCCGGACCCGCCGGTGTCGACGATGCCCGGTGAAGGTTCGACCACGGAGAAGATCCCCGAGAACGAAATGCGAATGGAGCCGCCCGTCCCCTGTGCGGACGAGGTCGGCAACCTCCTCTCGGCCGCGCGGCTCGCCGGAAGCACGACGTACGACGAGGGCACGGCACAGCTGTGGACCGACGGGGCGACCTGGGTGATCTGCGACGACTGGGCTGCCACCTCCGACGGGGGTGTGCCGACCCTGATCGGCAACCGTTCGACCAACGACGTCTGGTCGAAGCAGACCTACGCGCTCAGCCAGAACTACTCCATGGACGACCACCTGGTGGGGCAGTACGTCGCCGGCGGGCCGACGCTGCCCGACGTCGCGTCGATCAGCTACACGTTCCCCGACGGCCACACGCAGGACGCGGTGATCGGCAAGGACATGTGGCTGATGACCTACGTGGCCACGAGCGGTCCGTTGGTGGACCAGACGGCCGAGACCGAGCCAGTGCGGGTCCGGGTGACCTTCGACGACGGCACGACTGCGTCGTACGACCTGCAGTGGGGCCAGGACACCTGTGCCCAGATCAACCACGGTTGCTGAGCGGTCGCGAGTCGACCCTTCTGCCATTGACCTTCCCTAATTGAATGACATTCAGTAGCCTCGCTCGGGTGAGCGAACACGTCGACGTCCTCATCATCGGTGCCGGTCTCTCGGGGATCGGCGCCGCCGCCACCCTGGCCACGCGCCAACCCGACAAGACCTACCTGGTCCTCGAGCGGCGGCCGTCCAGCGGTGGCACGTGGGACCTCTTCCGCTACCCGGGCGTGCGGTCCGACTCCGACATGTACACGCTCGGCTACCGGTTCAAGCCGTGGCTGGGCGACAAGGCACTGGCCGACGGCGCCTCGATCCTCGACTACGTCCGCGAGACCGCGCGGGAGTACGGAGTCGACGAGCGGATCCGCTACGACCAGCACGTCACCTCGGCCGACTGGGACTCCGAGTCGGCGACCTGGCGGGTGGCCGTCGACGAGGGCGACGAGTCGAAGACCTACACCGCGTCATTCCTCTGGTCGTGCACCGGCTACTACAACTACGACGAGGGCTACACGCCCGAGTTCACGGGCCGCGAGCGCTTCCGTGGCGAGATCGTGCACCCGCAGCACTGGCCGGCGGACCTGACGTACGCCGGGAAGAAGGTCGTCGTGATCGGCTCCGGAGCGACCGCGGTGACGCTGGTCCCGGCGATGGCGGACGACGCCGCCAAGATCACCATGCTGCAGCGCTCGCCGACGTACATCCTCTCGCTGCCGGCCCGCGACCCGCTCGCGCTCGGACTGCGCAAGGTGCTGCCCCGGCAGGCGGCGTACAACGTCACCCGGATCAAGAACATCGCGCAGGCCAGTGCGCTCTACAACGTCAGCCAGAAGCAGCCCAGGCTCGTACGCCGACTCATCCGCCGGCTGAACCAGAAGCAGCTGCCAGAGGGCTATCCGGTCGACGTCCACTTCAAGCCGACGTACGGCCCCTGGGACCAACGCCTGTGCCTGGTGCCGAACGGCGACCTGTTCCGTGCCATCCGCCACGGCAAGGCGGAGGTCGTCACCGACACCATCGACACGTTCACCGAGACCGGCCTGCGTCTGGGTTCGGGTGCGGAGCTCGAGGCCGACATCATCATCACCGCGACCGGCCTCAACCTGCGCCTGTTCGGCGGTGTCGAGGTGACCGTCGACGGCGAGAAGCTCGACGCGCCCTCGACGATGGCCTACCGCGGGCTGATGCTCAGCGACCTGCCCAACTTCGCCTACACGGTCGGCTACACGAACGCGTCGTGGACGCTCAAGGCCGACCTGGTCGCCGAGTTCGTCTGCCGGCTGCTCCAACACATGACCGAGGTCGGCGCGCGCACCGTCGTACCCGTGCGCCAGGCGGGTGTCGGGGAAGAGCCGTTCATGGACTTCGAGGCCGGCTACGTGCTGCGCTCGCTCGACGAGCTGCCCAAGCAGGGCGACGTCGAGCCGTGGAAGCTGAAGCAGAGCTGGTTCCACGACGTCCGCACGATCCGCAGGACCGACCTCGACGACGGGGTCCTGCAGTTCCGCTGACCCTGTGCAGCCGATCAGCCTGAGTCTGATCAACGTTCTGTCTGATCAACGCTGTGTGACTGGTCACTGGATGCCACCAATGGGGCTTGTGTGCCCTATCCTTGTAAATAGCAACCCGTTGAGTCTTGCCTCGGGTCGCCGGCGCGCGGAGCCCTCCAGTGGGATTCGCCTTTCATGCGCTGCCTTCCGAACCTCGGGGTTCGTGACTGTTTGGTGAGACACACCAACGGATAGCGACTACTTCTCTTGTCTACTGCTTCAACTGTGCCCTCTTTCGGCGATCTCGGCGTTTCCGCGAATCTCGTGGCCGTGCTCAACGATCTCGGCATCACCGTCCCCACTCCCATCCAGGCCGCCACGCTTCCTGACTCGCTGGCCGGCCGCGACGTCCTCGGCCGTGGCCGCACCGGCTCCGGCAAGACGTTCGCGTTCGCGCTGCCGCTGGTGGCGCGCCTCGCCGCGTCCAACCGCAAGCCCCGCTCCAAGGCGCCCCGCGCGCTGATCCTGGCCCCCACGCGTGAGCTGGTCGGCCAGATCAACGAGTCGCTCAAGCCGCTGGCCAAGGTCTTCGGCCTGTCCACGCAGACCGTCTTCGGTGGTGTCGGCCAGAACCCGCAGGTCCAGGGCCTGCGCAACGGCGTCGACATCGTGCTGGCCTGCCCGGGTCGTCTCGAGGACCTCATCGCCCAGGGTCACTGCACCCTCGGCGACGTCGAGGTCACCATCCTCGACGAGGCCGACCACATGGCCGACCTCGGCTTCCTGCCCGCCGTACGCCGCCTGCTCAAGCAGACGCCGACCAACGGCCAGCGCCTGCTGTTCTCCGCGACGCTCGACAACGCGATCGACACGCTGGTCAAGCAGTTCCTGCACAACCCGAAGACCCACCAGGCCGACTCGGCGCAGTCGCCGGTCTCGCAGATGAGCCACCACGTGCTGCACCTGAACCGCGAACACCGCGTGCCGGTGCTCGCCGACCTGGCCAGTGCCCCCGGCCGCACGGTGATCTTCACCCGTACCAAGCACGGCGCCAAGGCGCTGGCCCGTCAGCTCAACAAGAACGGCATCCCGACGGTCGACCTGCACGGCAACCTCAGCCAGAACGCGCGCACCCGCAACATGGATGCGTTCCACGCCGGCAAGGCCACCACGCTCGTCGCCACCGACGTCGCCGCCCGCGGCATCCACGTCGATGACGTCGCGCTCGTCGTGCACGCGGACCCGCCGGCCGAGCACAAGGCCTACCTGCACCGCTCCGGCCGTACGGCGCGAGCCGGCGCCGAGGGCACGGTCATCACGTTGATGACCGACGACCAGGTCGGCGACGTGCGCGCACTGACCCGGGCCGCGGGCATCAAGCCGACCACGACCCGCCTCAACGGTGCGGCCCACCCGATCCTCGAGCAGCTCGCCCCCGGTGAGCGCCTGACGCCCGGTGGCCTGGTCATCGAGTCCGGCGGCAACAACATGGGCTCGGCCGGTTCCGGCTCGGGCTCGGGCGGCAAGTCCGGTGGCGGACGTCCGCGTCGTTCGCGCGGCGGTGCCGCCAAGACCAACGGTGGCGCGCGTTCCGGCGGCAACAGCGGCGGCTCCTCGTCGCGCGGCAGCTCCGCGCGCAGCGGTGGTGCCGGTGCCGGCAAGCCCTCGGGCAACGGCGGCGGCAACGGCGGCGGCAACCGCAACCGCTCGCGTGGTCGCAGCGGTGGCGCGTCCGGCGGCGCATCGGCTGGGGGCGGCTCGCACAGCGCGGCCTCCTTCAGCAGCGGTCGCCGCTGACCTCAGACCCTTCACGACGTCCTGCGTCACGGTTGCTCCGGCAGTCGCTGCGCGGGACGCCGAGTTGAATTGATTGACAACGTCCTGCCGTCACGGTTGCTTGGCCAACCACGACGCAGGACGTTGTTCATTCGGTGTCCCTTGACTCTCAGGGTGACCGTGCTGGACTGGAGTCGACCTACTGACCCAGCGAGAAGGAGCACGACGCCATGAGCTTCATCGACAAGGCCAAGAACGCAGCCGAAGACGCAATCGGCAAGGTGAAGGAAGCCGTCGGAGACGTCACCGGCAACGACAGTCTCGAGGCCGACGGCAAGTCCGACCAGGCCGAGGCCAGCGTCAAGGACGCCGGCGAGAAGGCCAAGGACCTCGGCAACGACCTGAAGGACAAGTTCTGATCCGTTGATCGGACAACGTGTGGGTTCTGACGCACCAGATGAGTCAGAACCCACACGTTCCTGCGTTCTCTAGGCCGTCAACAGGCCGATGCCCAGGCTGAGCAGGCCCGCGGCCAGCACGACGGCGCCGACGACGACCATGGCCATGAAACCGTTGGGCTCGGTGCGTCCCTTGCCCATCGAGGCGAAGAAGAACCCGCCGGGCATCAGCAGTGCCGCGATCGGCACCCCGGCCCGCGAGAGCCAGTCGAAGAAGCCGGTCTGCGTGGTGGCGTCGGCGAGGAGCTGGCAGAGAAGGCCGAGCAGCAGCAGTACGCCGGCATGCGCGTGGCCGGCCCTGGCGAACTTCTCCTGGAACGGCGTCGCCGGCACCTTGCCGCGCACGATCGCCAGCATGTAGGCGCCGCCGGTCTCGACGGTGACCAGCGAGAGCAGCAGGATGCCGGCAAGGGTGCGGGATTCGTCGGACATGGCGACCTCTCCTCGTTTGGATACTGGACTATCCAATAGTTGGATAGGTGGCTGTCCAATGTCAAGATGTTTGCCATGTGGATGTCCGAGCTCTCCGAGCGCAGCGGCGTGCCAGTGCCGACCGTGAAGTTCTACCTGCGCGAGAAGCTGCTGCCTCCGGGCGTGGCCACCGGCGCCACCCGAGCGGTGTACGACGAACGCCACGTCGAGCGACTCCGCCTGATCCGTGCCCTGGTCGACGTGGCGGGGATGGGCCTCGATCGGGTGCGTGCGGTGATCGACGCCGTCGACGACACCAAGGCCGACCTGCACGACGTACTTGCCAGTGCGCACGAGGAGCTGTCGCCGGTCCCGAGCCGCCAGCCGAGCGAGGAGTCGCGCGAGCTGGTGGCGCGGATGATCAAGTCCCGGCGCTGGAAGGTCACCAACGGTGGAAGGCATGCCGAGGCCCTGGCCGCTGCTCTCGACGCGCTCGATGCCGCCGGCCAGGGGCTGGACGCGGAGGCGCTGGCGGCCTATGCGGACGCGGCCGCCGACGTCGCGAAGAACGAGATCGCCAGCATGTCCGACGTCAGTCGCGAGGGCGCGGCGACGTACGCCGTGATCGGCACTGTGCTCGCCGAGCCCGTCCTGCTGACCCTGCGGCGTCTGGCGCACGAGGACCTCTCGGCACGGCGCTTCGCCCGCATGCCGCGCACGTCTCTGGGTACCGCGCCAGTGACCGGGAAGAGACGCTGACCACTGAGAAGGAGCATCAGATGAGCCTCGCGGACAAGGCCAAGAACGCAATGCAGGATGCCAAGGGCAAGGTGAAGGAATCCACCGGCAAGGCCAAGGGTGATGAAGAGCTCGAGGCCGAGGGCAAGGGTGACCAGGCCGAGGCGAGTTTCAAGAACGCCGGAGAGAAGGCAAAGGACGCGATCGACGACGTGAAGGACGGCTTCAAGTCCTGACCTTGGTCAGTCCGTCGTGCTCTCGTTGGCCGAGGAACGCGCACTGCGCTCTCGTGGTGTGCGGTGCGCGCTGCG
>NZ_LMGG01000001.1:1466815-1467095 GCF_001427925.1 Nocardioides sp. Root151 | reverse complement strand
GGCGAAACTCATCCCGGTCGGCGGTGCCGGCACCCCACTGGTCCAAGACCTCTGCCTGGCCGAACTGGCCATCTCCCGGCAGACGCACCCGATGGCCACCCGCTGGCTGGTCGCCGACGGGCTCGACCTGGTGCACCGGCTGCCGAAGTGCTGGGCCGTGCTGAAGACCCTGCGGTGCGAGGCATGGGTGGCCCGCCGGATCGCCCGCCTGACCCGGCACCTCAACGCCGAGGACGCCGCCTACGTGGACGCGGCAGTCGCCGAGGCCCTGGCCGGGGAG
>NZ_LMGG01000001.1:1465905-1466755 GCF_001427925.1 Nocardioides sp. Root151 | reverse complement strand
CCTCGCCGCCCGCGACAAGGAAGCCGAGGTGCCGTACCGGTCCCTCGACACGAGGCGTGCCGAGGCGTTCGGGTGGCTGGCGCGTCCCGCGGAGTTGCTCGCGTTGCTGCTCGAGCACGCCGAGGACCCCGACCCTGGCCCACAGTCCACCGAGCAGGACCAGCCCAGCAACGGCCACGACGAAGCTGGTGACACCGACGCCGACGATGCAGACGCGGACGAGGGCGGCAGCGACGACCAGGGCCAGCCCAGTGACAGTGAGCCCGCCGGCACAAGCGACGCGGCCCGCGACGACAACCAGACCGGAGCCGACCACGAGCCGGATGCAGCTTCCGATGCGGCCTCCCACCCAGCACCGGATCCCGAGCCCGAGCATGAGCGCGAGCCGGAAGACGAGGAACCCGGCTCGTCACCGGTGGCCTGGGTCGAGGGGTTCCCTGAGCATCTGCTCGACACGCTGCGCTCGATCGACCCGGCCAAGCTGCGGCCCCGGGCCGTGGTCTACGTCCACCTGCACCACGCCGCCCTGTCCACCAGCCACCCCACCGGACGCGGGACCGTGGCCAAGGTCGAGGACGCCGGCCCCATGCTGCCCGACAACCTCGGGCCGATGCTCGGCACAGCCCTGGTCCAGGTCACCGAGGTGATCGACCTCAACCAGACCACCCCGACCGCGACCTACGTGCACCCGCAGTGGCTCAAGGACCGGATCCAGCTGATCAGCCCCCGCACCGCCTTCCCCCACTCCACCACCGTGAGCCGACGCGTCGACTACGACCACCCCGTCCCCTACGACCACGACCAGAAGAAGGCGCCACCGGCCCAGACCGGTGTCCACAACTCCGCCCCC
>NZ_LMGG01000001.1:1454155-1465857 GCF_001427925.1 Nocardioides sp. Root151 | reverse complement strand
CATCGACGGCACACACCTCGAACAGCGCTTCGCCCTGTCGATCGCCGAACACACCAACCGCGTGTGACCCGCGGCTGGGTCCGCCGTCCCACGACGGGTGCGACAGGTCCGGCCTGACTCAGACGTGCAGGGTTGCCCGGCCCACCACGGTCACGGTGCCGTCGGCGAGCTCCCCGCGCAGGCACACTGAGGTCTCGTCGACGCGCTCGAGCGTGAAGACCGGCTCGGCGCCCAGCGGAGTCACCGCCGTGAAACGCACCGTCAGGCCGGCGAGTCGTGCCTGCGGAAACGCCGAGGTGACCAGACGTCCGAGCCAGGCCATCGACAGCATGCCGTGCGCGAACACGTCGGGCTGACCTGCTGCCCGGGCAGCCTCCGGGTCCAGGTGCACGGGATTGCCATCACCGGAGGTGGCGGCGAACGCCGCGAGCGTCTCCCGGGTGATGGTGGGAGCTTCGAGCCTCACGAAGCCACCTCCGGGCACAGGAGGAGGGTCACGAGTCGAGCGACCGGGCGCCCTCCGCGCGTGACCTCGGTGGTGCGAGCGATCCGTTGGAACCTGGCACGCTGCTCGACCTGGCTGCACGTCGAGGAGAGGGTGACCGTGTCTCCGGCGTACACCATCTCGGCGTAGTCGAAGGACTGCTCGCCGTGCAGCGCTCGGGTCATGTCGAAGCCCCTCTCACTGGCCCACCCGAACGCATTACCGGTCCGTAGCGCGAGACCGAAGAGGTAGGTCGGCGGCACCAGGAGATCGGGATGTCCGCCGGCTCGAGCGGATCGGACGGAGTGATACATCGGTCGCGTTTCCCCAATGCTGGTTGAGAAATCTCGAACTCCATCACGTGTGATCCGGATCGAGGCGACTTCCGGTGCGGGGTCGGTCTGCGTGCCCATCGGTGACTCCCTGAAGTGAGGCGGTGTCGGCGTCTCGTTGACACCCCATCAGAAATGAACTTAGGTTCACTCGCTATGAACTGAGATTCATCTCACACATCTGGAGAGACCCATGTCCGATTCACAGCAGGAACTCGGCGCGGCGCAGATGCGCCGAGTCGCCTTCGCCAGCCTCTCGGGAACCACGATCGAGTGGTACGACTTCTACATCTACGGCACGGCCGCAGCACTGGTCTTCCCCACGCTCTTCTTTCCCGGCCTCGGCTCCGCGGCGGCGCTGATCGCGTCGTTCGCCACCTTCGGTGTCGCGTTCGTCGCGCGGCCGCTGGGTGCCGTGGTGTTCGGGCACTACGGCGACCGTATCGGTCGCAAGCGAACCCTCGTGGTCAGCTTGCTGCTGATGGGCATCGCCACGCTCGTCGTCGGCGTCCTGCCGGCCGCCGGAACGATCGGGGTGGCTGCGCCGGTCATCCTGGTCCTGATGCGCCTGGCCCAAGGCCTCGCCGTCGGGGGTGAGTGGGCCGGTGCCGCCCTCCTCACGGCGGAGAATGCTCCCGCCGCCAAGCGGGGCCACTACGGCATGTACCCCCAGCTCGGCCCGGGCATCGCCCTGGTCCTCTCCAGTGCGACGTACCTGGCAGCCGCACTGTTCCTGACCGACGGTCAGTTCATGGCCTGGGGGTGGCGTATCCCGTTCCTGGTGAGCATCGCACTGATTGCGGTGGGCCTCTGGATCAGGCTGACCATCGAGGAGACGACGTCGTTCAAGAAGGTCCGCAGCAGCGACGCCGTGGTCCGGCTGCCGTTCGCTGACGTCTTCCGTCACCAGTGGCGCGAGGTGCTCCTGGTCGCCGGTGCCCTGACGATCCTCTTCGCGTCCTTCTACCTGGGCGTCAGCTACCTGACCAGCTACGCGTCGACCGAGCTCGGTCTCGAGCGCACTGCGGTGCTGACGAGCAACATCGTTGCCGGTGTGGTCTTCGCGGTCACCACGATCGTCGCCGCCAAGCTGTCCGACCGGGTGGGACGCAAGACACTCGTGATTGCCGGGAACGTCTTCGCCACCGGCTGGGCACTGGTCGTCTTCCGGATCCTGGACGGCTCCGGCGCGGTCAGCTTCACTGCGGCGCTCAGCCTCACCATGGTGGGTGTCGGCCTGATCTACGGCCCTGTCGGCTCCTACGTGCCGGAGCTGTTCGCCACCCGCTACCGCTACACCGGGGCCGGCGTGGCGTACAGCCTGGCCGGCATCCTGGGCGGGTCCATCCCGCCGGTCATTGCCGCCAGCCTGGCTGCACGTTTCGGCACGCCGTCCATCGGCATCTACCTGGCCGCCATGGGCCTGCTCAGCATCGCTTGCGTGGCTCGCCTGAGTGACACTCGGGCCAAGGTGCTGGATGGTTCGGGTGCGACCGTGAGCGGAGTGCCGGCCGTGGTGGCATGACCGACGTCGGGTTCAGGCGCCGGCGTTGCCGAGCAGGGCGGCGTACTTGCGGCGCTGGCGTGGCGGGATGAGTGCCCGCAGGGCGATCGCGGTCTGCATGGTGGCGAACTCCTCGACGGTGTAGCGCCGCTCGTAGTACCAGTGCTTGAGGGCCCAGGAGTGCGTCAGCAGCAGCACGTTGTAGGCCTCGAGGTCGACGTCGATGACTTCGAAGGCGCCGCTCTCCTGGCCGGCCCGCAGGGCTTCGCGGAGTGGCTCCATCGTGGAGAGCTCGAGCTCCATGATGCGGTGGCGTCCCTCCGGGCTGAGCTGCTTGGTCGCGCGGTAGGTCAGGACGACGGCGTAGCGCTGGTCGTCGATGACCTCGCAGAGCGCGCGCACCCCTGCGGCCAGGCGATGGACCGGATCCTCGCCGGCTTCGTCCATCGCCTTGGGGACCTCGGTGCCGAATGCGTCCAGGACGTTGAGGATCACGGCCAGCAGCAGCTCGTCCTTGCCGCCGAAGTAGCGGTAGATCAGCCCGACGCTCACCCCGGCCTCGGTGGCGAGGGACTGCATCGACACCGACTCAGGACCGTCGCGGTCCATCAGGCGTGCTGCCGCCTCGAGCAGCTGCGCGCTGCGCTGCTCGGCACGGGCCTGGCGTGCCGCCTCGGCGGGATCGGTGTCGATCGACATGCGGTCTCCTGGGGCTTCGAAAATGAACTGCCATTCACTTTATCGCATGGATCCTCTTGACACGGTCCATGAAATGAATCTAGATTCATTCGCAGTGAACCAAGATTCATTTCCCCGCAGCCACTCGATCCGAAAGGTCGCCGACATGACGAACTTCGAAGACATCACCTACGTCGTTGAGGACACCGCGGCGATCGTCACGATCAACCGCCCCCACCGCTACAACGCGTTCCGCGCCCAGACCGTGGAGGAACTGCTCAAGGCCTTCCAGCTGGCGTGGGCCGACACGCAGGTGCAGTCGGTGATCCTCACCGGTGCCGGCGAGAAGGCCTTCTGCACCGGCGGTGACGTGAAGCAGCGAGCCGAGACCGGTGACTACGGCCCGAGCGAGTCCGGCCGCTTCATGATCGGCGACCTGCACAAGGCGATCCGCGACATCCCCAAGCCCGTCATCGCCGCGGTCAACGGCATCGCGGTCGGTGGGGGACACGTGCTCCACGTGCTGGCAGACCTGACCATCGCCGCCGACACCGCGAAGTTCGGCCAGGCCGGCCCGCGGGTCGGCTCCTTCGACGCCGGCTACGGCTCGGCCTTCCTGGCCAGGGTCGTGGGCGAGAAGCGGGCCCGCGAGATCTGGTACCTCACCCGGCAGTACGACGCGAAGACGGCCGAGGACTGGGGCCTGGTCAACTGGGTCGTCCCCGCCGGTGACCTGATGGACGAGGCGAAGAAGGTCGCCGCCGACATCGGTAGGCAGAGCCCCACCGCGATCCGTTTCCTCAAGCAGTCGTTCAACGCCGACACCGACCACCAGGGCGGTCTGTCCAACCTGGCCATGTCGGCGCTCGACCTCTTCGTCGCCGCGCCCGAGGGCCTTGAGGGCGCCGCAGCCTTCTCCGAGAAGCGCGCTCCCGAGTTCGCCAAGCACGCCAACTGGCACTGATTCCGCGACTCGAGGCAAGGAGAGACGGTCATGGACTACTCACTCGACGAGGAGCAGGACGCCTTCCGTACGGAGGTGCGCCGGTTCGCGGAGAAGGTGCTCGCCCCGCACTACCAGAGCGACGACAAGGCGGCTGAGTTCCGTCGCCAGCTCGCGCTCGACATGGCAGGGCTCGGGCTGACCGGACTCCGCATTCCCGAGGAGTACGGCGGGCAGGCGGCCACCGCCGTGATCGCCGGACTGGCGGCTGAAGAAGTGGGTCGCGCCGACTTCAACGCGACGTACGTCATCATCAACACCGCCCTGATCAGCGACGTGATCGTCCGGAATGCGACGGACGAGCAGAAGGCGGCCTGGCTGCCCGGCATCGCCGACGGCACCACCGTGCCGTGCATCTGCATCACCGAGCCGGGCCACGGCACCGATGCGGCCAGCCTGGAGCTGAAGGCGGTGCCCGACGGCGATGGCTGGAAGCTCCAGGGGGAGAAGACCTCCATCACCCTGGGCATGGCGGCCGACCGCGCCGTGGTGCTCGCCCGCACCGGTGGTCCCGGGGCCAGGGGCGTCAGCGCCTTCTGGGTCGACCTCGGCCACGAGAGCGTCGGCCGGGCCGCGTTCGACGACCTCGGCAGCCGCGCCATCGGCCGCGCGTCGTTGCACTTCGACGGTACGCCGGTCACCCGCGCCGACCTGATCGGCAACGAGGGCGACGGTTTCGTCTCGGTGATGCAGGGCTTCGACTACTCCCGGGCGATCATCGGCCTGGCCTGCCTCGGCGCTGCCCAGGCCTCCCTCGACGAGGCCACCCAGTGGGCGCGTGATCGCGAAGCGTTCGGGCAGCCGATCGGCAAGTTCCAGGGGGTGGCGTTCCCACTCGCGGAGCACGCGACGTACATCACCGGCGCCCGACACGTCTGCCTCGAGGCGCTCTGGAAGAAGGACAACGACCTCGAGCACTCGGCCGAGGCCGCGATGGCGAAGTTCTGGGCGCCGAAGCTGTCGGTCGACGTGATCCACCAGTGCCTGCTCACGCTCGGGCACCTGGGCTACTCGACCGAGAGCCCGGTCGGCCAGCGGCTGCGCGACGTGATCGGCCTCGAGATCGGCGACGGTACCGCCCAGGTGTCGAAGCTGGTCATCTCCCGCGACCTGCTCGGCCGCGCCTACGCGCCCTGACCACCGACACCAGACCAAGGAGTTCAACCATGGGAAAGCTCGACAAGAAGATCGCGATCGTGACCGGCGCCGGGCAAGGCATCGGCAAGGCCATCGCGGAGAAGCTCGCGGCCGAGGGTGCCACCGTGGTGGTGACCGACATCAACGAGGCAACCGCCAAGGAGACCGCCGACAGCCTGGGCAACGACTCCGTCGGCATCCGCACCGACGTGACCTCCCCGGAGTCGGTCGACGTGATGGTCGACCAGGTGAGGAACCAGTTCGGCCGCATCGACGTCCTCGTCAACAACGCCGGCTGGGACAAGGGTGAGGCGTTCGTCGACTCCGAACGTGAGACCTGGGACCGCATCATCCAGATCAACCTCTACGGAGTGCTCAACACCTCCAAGGCGGTGCTGCCGATCATGGCCGAGCAGGGCTTCGGCTCCGTCGTCAACCTCGGCTCCGACGCCGGTCGGGTGGGTTCCTCGGGTGAGGCGGTCTACTCGGCCGCGAAGGGTGGCGTCATCGCGTTCACCAAGGCCTCGGCCCGCGAGATGGCGCGCAGCCAGGTCAACGTCAACTGCGTGTGCCCCGGCCCCACCGACACCGCACTGTTCGCCTCCATGGGCGGCGACAAGCTGCGCGAGGCGCTCACCAGGGCGATCCCGTTCAAGCGCCTCGGGCAGCCCTCGGACCTCGCCAACGTCGTCGCCTTCCTCGCCTCCGACGAAGCCAACTTCGTCACCGGCCAGACCGTCAGCGTCAGCGGCGGTCTCACCATGAGCTGACCGGAGAACCCGCCATGAGCTTCGAGACGATCCTGACCTCCGAGATGGTCGCCGACCACACCGGCAAGGGCTACTGGCTCGACCGCACCATCACCGACTACCTCGACGACTGGGCCGGCCGTACGCCGGACAAGGTGGCCTTCGTGGACCCCCGACGGTCGGTGACCTACGCCGGGCTGAAGGACGAGGTCGACCGGGCCGCGCTCCGGCTGCTCGACCTGGGGGTGCAGCCCGGCGACGTGGTGTCCTTCCAGCTGCCCAACTGGATCGAGTGGGTCGTCGTGCACTACGCCGCCACCCGGATCGGCGCGATCAGCAACCCGCTGATCCCGATCTACCGGCAGCGCGAGGTCGGCTTCATGGTGGGTCTCGCCGAGTCGAAGGTGATCGTCGTTCCGCAGGAGTTCCGTGGGTTCGACTACCCGGCGATGGTCGAGGAGCTGCGTGGAGGCTGGCCGGCGCTGGAGCACGTGCTGGTCGTCGACGGTGACGGTGAGGACTCCTGGAACAGCTTCCTCCACCGTCGGACCGACCGCGAGGCGACCGAGCTCGCAACGATGCGCCCCGACCCCAACGACGTCACCCTGCTGATCTTCACCTCCGGCACGACCGGTGAGCCCAAGGGCGTGATGCACACCCACAACACCGTGGTCGCCGCCAACGACGCGCTGCCGGAGCGGCTCGGGATCACCAGCGACACCGTCTTCCACATGGCCTCGACACTGGCCCACCTGACCGGGTTCCTGTACGGCGCCCGGCTCAACGTGCAGAACGGTGCGACCGCGGTCCTCCAGGACGTGTGGGACGCGCATCGCTTCGTCGAGCTGGTGGCCGAGCACGGCATCAGCTACACGTCGGCAGCCACTCCGTTCCTGCACGACACCCTCCAGGCCGACAACCTGGCCGATCACGACCTCTCGTCGCTCACCCGATTCTGTTGCATGGGGGCCCCGATTCCCCGGGCCATCGTGCGCGAGGCCAAGGAGCAGCTGCCGGACATGGTGGTGCTCGGTGGCTGGGGCCAGTCCGAGAACGGCCTCGTCACGCTCGGTATCCCCGGTGACCCGGAGGACAAGATCATCGAGCGCGACGGCTTTCCGTGGCCCGGCATGGAGATCCGCACCGTGGATCCGGAAGGCAGGACGGTGCCCGCGGGGGAGGAGGGTCGACTGCAGGTGCGCGGCCCGTTCCTCTTCGTCGGCTACGCGAAGCGTCTCGAGATGACCCGCGACCTCTTCGAGGACGGCTGGTTCGACACCGGTGACCTCGCCAGGATCGACGAGGAGGGCTACGTCAGCCTCTCCGGCCGCACCAAGGACGTGATCATCCGCGGTGGCGAGAACATCCCGGTCTCCTACATCGAGAACGTGCTCTACGAGAGCCCCAAGCTCGAGATGGTCGCGTTGGTCGCCGTACCCGACCCGCGCCTGCAGGAGCGGGCCTGCGCCTGCGTGATCCTCAAGGACGGCGTCGACGACTTCACCTTCGAGGAGATGCAGCAGTTCCTCGCGGGCAAGGGCGTGGCCAAGCAGTACTGGCCCGAGTACCTGCGTGTGCTCGCCGACTTCCCCAAGACGCCCAGCGGCAAGATCCAGAAGTTCCAGCTCAGGGACCAGGTGAAGGTATGACCGAGGCATTCCTGGTGGCCGGGGTCCGCACCCCGATCGGACGGTACGGCGGCGCACTGGCCGGCGTACGCCCCGACGACCTGGCCGCCCACGTGATCCGGGAACTCGCAGCATCCCTGCCCTCCGTGGACTGGGCGAACGTCGACGACGTGATCCTGGGCTGCGCCAACCAGGCCGGCGAGGACAACCGCAACGTGGCTCGGATGGCCGCCCTGCTCGCCGACCTCCCGGTCGAGGTCCCCGGCACCACGATGAACCGACTGTGCGGGTCCGGTCTCGACACCGTGGCCACCGCGGCCCGCAGCATCCGTGCCGGCGACGCCGACCTGGTGATCGCCGGGGGAGTGGAGAGCATGACCCGGGCGCCGTTCGTGCTGCCCAAGGCGGGATCCGCCTGGTCGCGCGCGACCGAGGTGCACGACACCACGATCGGGTGGCGCTTCGTGAACCCGCGCATGCACGAGCAGTACGGCACCGACTCGATGCCGGCGACCGCCCAGATCGTCGCCGACGAGCACGGCATCTCCCGCGAGGACCAGGATGCCTTCGCCCTGCGCTCGCAGGAGCGCGCGGCGAAGGCGATCGTGAACGGGCGCCTGGCCCGCGAGATCGTTGCAGTCACCGTCCCGCAGCGGCGCGGCGACGACGTGGTGGTCTCCGTCGACGAGCACCCGCGCCAGACCTCGTTGGAGAAGCTCGCAGCGCTTCGGCCGATCGTGGCCGGGGGCAGTGTGACTGCGGGCAATGCGTCGGGGGTCAACGACGGCGCCGCGGCCGTGCTGGTCGCTTCGGCCGCAGCGGTCGAGCGTTACGGGCTGACCCCGCTGGCCCGCGTCACCGCCGGTGCGTCTGCCGGCGTACCCCCGCGGACCATGGGTGTCGGACCGGTGCCCGCGACCCGCAAGCTGCTCGACCGACAGGGCCTGGCGGTCACGGATCTCGACGTGATCGAGCTGAACGAGGCCTTCGCGTCGCAGGCGCTGGCCGTGCTGCGCGGACTCGACCTGCCGGACGACGCCGACCACGTGAACCCCAATGGGGGCGCCATCGCCCTGGGCCACCCACTGGGGGCAAGCGGCGCACGGCTGGCGTTGACCGCGGCCCTGGAACTGTCCGACCGGGGTGCCCGCCGGGCGCTGGCGACCATGTGTGTCGGCGTCGGCCAAGGCATCTCCGTGCTCTTCGAAGGAGTCTGACGATGGACTACGACACCCTGCTCGTGGACGTCACCGACGCGGTGGCGTTCGTGACCATCAACCGCCCCGACGTGCGCAACGCGGTCAGCCGCGAGGTGCAGGACGACGTCCGAGCCTTCCTCGCCCGGGCCCGCACTGACGAGAAGATCGGCGCGGTCGTCTTCACCGGTGCGGGGGAGAAGGCGTTCGTCGCGGGTGCCGACATCTCCCAGCTTGCCGACTACACACTGCACACCGGGCTGGCCTCCGAGATGCAGAGGCTGTACGACGAGGTCGAGGCGTTCGAGAAGCCGACCGTCGCGGCGGTCAACGGGTTCGCCCTCGGAGGCGGCTGCGAGCTGGCGATGGCCTGCGACATCCGCATTGCCTCCGACAACGCCCGCTTCGGCCTGCCCGAGACCAACCTCTCCGTGCTCCCCGGAGCCGGCGGGACGCAGCGGCTGGCCCGGCTGATCGGCACCGGGCGCGCCATCGAGATGATCCTGACCGGTCGGATGATGCCGGCCGACGAGGCGCTGGCAGCCGGGCTGGTCACCAGTGTCGTGCCGCGTGGTGACCTGCTGACGAAGGCCGCCGAGGTGGCCGGCCAGATCCTGGCCAAGGGCCCGCTCGCCGTCCGGCTGGCCAAGCTCGTCGTGCGGACCGGCATGGACGCCGACCAGCACACCGGCCTGGTGGTCGAGCGGCTGGCCCAGGCGCTGCTCTACACCTCCGACGACAAGCGGGAGGGCACCGAGGCGTTCCTCGCCAAGCGCCGTCCCGCGTTCACCGGGAGCTGACATGGAGATCCAGAAGATCTTGGTCGTCGGCTCGGGTGCGATGGGCTCGCAGATCGCCATGGTCTGTGCGCTGGCCGGCCTCGAGGTGGCGGTGCAGGACCTGGCCGAGGCCTCGCTGGAGAAGGCGCAGTCCGAGCTGCGTGCCCGGGTCGACCGCAACGTCGTCAAGGGCCGACTCTCCGCCGAGGAGCGTGACGCGGCGTTCGCCCGGTTGTCCTTCGACACGGACCTGGCGCCCGCCGCGGAGGGCGTCGACTTCGTCATCGAGGCCGCCGTGGAGAAGCTCGACGTGAAGCGCGAGCTGTTCGCCGAGCTCGATCGGCTCACCCCTGAGCACGCGATCCTGGCCACCAACTCGTCGTCGTTCGTGCCCTCCAGGATCGCCGATGCCACCGGCCGCCCCGACCGGGTGGTGAACATGCACTTCTTCAACCCTGCCCTGGTGATGAAGTGCGTCGAGGTGGTGCGAGGTCCGCAGACCTCCGACGCCACGGTCGATGCGACCGTCGCGTTGACCGAGCGGATCGGCAAGCTCCCCGTCGTGCTCGACAAGGAGATCCCCGGGTTCATCGCCAACCGCCTGCTGGGTGCCGTGCGCGACGAGGCGATCCGGCTGCTCGAGGGCGGCTACGCGTCGGTCGAGGCGATCGACACCGCTGCCCGCACCGCGCTGGGCTACCCGATGGGTCCGTTCGAGCTGATGGACCTGACCGGCATCGACATCGGCTACTACACCAAGCAGGGCCGTTTCGAGGAGACCGGCGACCCCGCCGACGCCCCCTCGCGCAGCGTCACCGAGAAGGTGGAGGCGGGCGAGCTCGGTCGCAAGACCGGCAAGGGCTGGTACGACTACACAGAAGGAGACCACTGAGATGGACCTGACCCTGACCGAGGACCAGCTCGGCTTCCAGAAGCTGGCCCGGGAGTTCCTCGACAACGAGGTCGTGCCACATCGTGCGGAGTGGGATCGTCGCGAGTCCGTCGACACCGCGATCATCCCGAAGCTCGGGGAGATCGGCTTCTTCGGGCTGACCATCCCCGAGGAGTACGGCGGCCTCGGCGGCGACTACATCACCTACTGCATCGGCATGGAGGAGCTCGGGCGGGCCGACTCCTCGGTGCGCGGCATCGTGTCGGTCTCGATGGGCCTCTTCGGCAAGATCGTGCTGGAGCATGGCACCGAGGAGCAGAAGCAGGAATGGCTTCCCGGCATCGCGAACGGGACCAAGCTCGGCTGCTTCGGACTCACCGAGCCCGACACCGGTTCGGATGCCGGCAACCTGAAGACGCGCGCCGTCCGGGACGGCGACGACTACCTGATCACGGGCAACAAGATCTTCATCACCAACGGCACCTGGGCTGACGTGTGCATCGTCTTCGCCCGCACCGGCGAGCCCGGCCCGAAGGGCGTCTCGGCGTTCCTGGTGCCCACCGACGCTCCCGGCTTCACCCGAACCGAGATCCACGGCAAGCTCGGCCTGCGTGGCCAGGCCACCGCCGAGCTGAGCTTCGACAAGGTCCGGGTGCCGGCCAGCGCGATGGTCGGAGCCGAGGGTGAGGGCTTCAAGCTCGCGATGAAGTCCCTCGACAAGGGCCGGGTCTCCGTCGGCGCCGGCTGCACGGGGATCATCCAGGGCTGCCTGGAGGCCGTGGTCTCCTACAGCCAGGAGCGCAAGCAGTTCGGTCGTCCGCTCGCGTCGTTCCAGATGATCCAGGACATGATCGCCGAGATCTCCATCGACGCCGATGCGGCGCGACTGCTCACCTGGCGGGCCGCGGACATGATCGAGCGCGGCATCCCGTTCGCGACCGAGGCGTCCAAGGCCAAGTACTTCGCCTCCGAGGCGGCCGTGAAGGCCGCCAACCTCGCCATCCAGGCCTTCGGTGGCTACGGGTACGTCGACGAGTACCCGGTGCAGAAGTACATGCGCGATGCGCGGGTCATGACGCTCTACGAAGGCACCTCCCAGATCCAGAAACTCCTCATCGGGCGCGCCGAGACCGGCATCAGCGCCTTCCTCTGAAAGGACTCCTCATGGTCACCTCACCGCAGAGCCCGTTGGGCTTCGTCAACACCGACTCCCTCCTGTCAGAGGAGGATGTCGCGATCCGCGACACGGTGCGCAAGTACGTCGAGTCGAAGGTGAAGCCGCAGCTGGCTGGTTGGTACGAGTCGGCGTCGATCCCGGCC
>NZ_LMGG01000001.1:1422404-1454013 GCF_001427925.1 Nocardioides sp. Root151 | reverse complement strand
CCGATGTGGCGGTGGTGTGGGCGCAGACCGAGGAGGGTGTGCGGGGTTTCGTGGTGCCGACGGACACCCCGGGGTTCTCGGCGCCGGAGATCAAGGCGAAGATGTCGTTGCGGGCCTCGGTGACCAGTGAGTTGGTGCTGGATCAGGTGCGGTTGCCTGCGGATGCGGTGCTGCCGGGTGTGGTGGGTCTGTCGGGTCCGTTGTCGTGTCTGAACGAGGCGCGGTTCGGGATCGTGTTCGGGGCGTTGGGGGCGGCGCGGGACTGTCTGGAGACCNGCGGGGTTCCAGTTGACGCAGGCGAAGCTGGCGGACATGACGGTGGAGCTGGGCAAGGGGATGCTCCTCGCCATCCACCTGGGCCGGCTCAAGGACGAAGGCAAGCTGGATCATCGGCAGGTGTCGTTGGGGAAGTTGAACAGCACGCGTGAGGCGATCAAGATTGCTCGGGAGTGCCGCACGATCCTGGGTGCTGCGGGGATCACGTTGGAGTATCCGTTGATGCGGCACGCGAACAACCTGGAGTCGGTGTTGACCTATGAGGGCACCAGTGAGGTGCACCAGTTGATCATCGGCCAGGCCGTCACCGGCGAGTCGGCCTACCGCTGAGCCTTCCCCTTGAGCGTGACGGACGCCTGGTGTCGACTCGTCGGGCCCCTGTGCCGGTGAGGGGGACACCCTCAGCGCACGACTTCGTCGAGCAACGCGTCGAGCCTGGCCAGCTCGGTCGCGGAGCCGAACATCGGCTCCCGCCCGGGCGGTGGGAGGAATCCGACAGCGTCCATCACCAGCCAGTGGGTGTCCGGAGTGCGGCCGGTCAGTCCGGCGTACGCCTTCATGAACCCACGGGCAGGGGAGGGCCCGAAGGCCATGGCCAGGTTGGTCGCGGCATGGGCCGCGTCGAGCCAGGCCGGACCGGTCGAGGTCTCCACCCAGTCGACGACGCCCGAGATCGAGCCGTCGGTCCAGAGCAGGTTGCGGTGACTGAAGTCCCGGTGGAGGAACGTCGGCTCGAACGGCGGTGAACCGGCGGTCAGCAGGTCGAAGGCTCGGCGCCACGAGTCGGGGTGCCGTGTCCACGGTGGGACCACCCACTTCGCCTCCCACGCCCACGACTGGAAGTCGCGGAACGGCTCGGCCGGCCGGAGGTCGTGGATCGTCGCCAGCATCGACGCCATGGCGTCCACCGCGGCAGCATCGACGCGAGTCGTCGGTGTGCCCGGAACGCGCGTCATCAGGTGAGCCGCGACTCCGGCAGCGGACCCCACCGCGATGCTCGTCGGGGCCGGTACGGCGCTCGAGGCGAGGGCGACCTGGGCCGCGCGCTCACGCAGGGTGAGGTCGCTGCCGTGCGTCCGCCACGGCTCCTCGGTCATGAGGCGCAGGACCGACTCACGACCGGACGAGTCGGTCAGGGCCAGCATGGTCGACGTCATCCCGCCGGCGAGCGGCTCGGCGCGAGCCAGAGGGCACCCCAACGCGTCGGCCGCCCACGCCAACGCAGCCTCGAGCACGGCCGATGACCTACCGCTGGGCCCGGAACGGGTGCGCGGGGTAGACCCCGAGGATGCGGATCTCGTTGGTGAAGAACTCCAGCTCCTCCAAGGCCCGCGCCAGTGCCGGCTGCTCGGGGTGCCCCTCGACGTCGGCCAGGAAGACGGTGGCGCTGAACTCGCCGTCGACCATGTAGGACTCGAGCTTGGTCATGTTCACCCCGTTCGTGGCGAACCCACCGAGCGCCTTGTAGAGCGCCGCAGGCAGGTTGCGGACCCGGAAGACGAAGGTGGTCACGGTCAGCTCGTCCGAAACCGGGGGTACGACGTACTCGCGCCCGAGCACCACGAAGCGGGTGGTGTTGTGCTCCTCGTCCTCGACGTCGGTGGCCAGCGTCTCGAGGCCGTAGATCTCGCCGGCGAGAGCCGTGGCCAGGGACGCGCGGGTCGGGTCGCCGCTCTCGGCCACCTCGCGTGCGGACCCGGCCGTGTCACCGGCCATCACCGGCTTCACGCCGAGCTCGTGGATGATCCGGCGGCACTGACCGAGTGCGTGGATGTGGCTGTGCACGGTCTTGATCGACTCGCGGGTGGCGCCGGGAACGGCGAGGAGCTGGAAGTGGATCGGCAGGAAGTACTCGCCGACGATGTGCAGCCCCGAGTCCGGGAGCGCGTGGTGGATGTCGGCCACCCGGCCGTTGCTGGAGTTGTCGATCGGGATCATCGCCAGGTCGGCGGCACCCTGCTGGACGGCGTCGAAGGCGTCCTCGAAAGACGCGCAGGGCAGGGGGTCGCCGTCAGGGAAGACGTCGCGTACGGCGATGTCGGAGTTGGCGCCGGGCTCGCCCTGGTAGGCGATCTTCTTCGCAGTCACGCAAGCATCTTCGCAGCCCCGCCCGGGTGAGCGCCTGGGCGTTCACCCTGTGCACCTCTCGTGGCGGCAGCGTCAGGGCCGCGTAACCTGACCCCCGGGTCCGGACGTCCGGATCGTCGTCGCGCAGAGAACGAGGAATCACCAGATGAGCTTTGAGGCACCCGTCGTCACCGTTGCCGGATCCACCGACGTCACCGCCCCCCTCGTGGTGCTGTTGCACGGCCGCGGAGCCGACGAGTCGTCGATCCTCGCGCTCTCCGAGCAGCTGCCCGAAGGCCCGGCGTACGCCGCGGTGCGTGCCCCGATCACCGAGGGCGGCGGCTACGCCTGGTTCGAGAACCGTGGCATCGGGCGGCCCGTCGAGGAGTCGCTGGCCGAGACCATCGCCTGGTTCCGCAAGTGGCTCGACGAGGTTGCTCCCGCCGGACGCCCGGTGATCCCGATCGGCTTCAGCGGTGGCGCGGCCTTCGCCGGCGGCCTCGTGCTCAGCGACCCCGCGCGCTTCGCCGGCGTGGCTGTGCTCAACGGCACGCTGCCGTGGGATGCCGGCCTGCCGGTCGACGTCGCACACCTGGCCGGCCTGCCGGTCTTCCTCGTGCACGGTGAGCAGGACTTCGTGATTCCCGCCGACCTGACCCGGCGCACGTGGGACTACCTGACCGGCGACTCCGGCTCGGCCACCCTGGCCCGCCGCGACCCCGGCGGCCACGTGATCTCCCACGAGACCGTCGCCGAGCTGGCTGACTGGCTGTCGCGCCGCCTGCACCACCTCGAGACCGTCGGCGCGGCACTCGTGGGCCGGGCGGAGACCGTGTCCTGGCCGACCCTGCCCGAGGGCCTTCCGGCGCGGGTCGGCGCGCGCCCGCTGGTGAGCTGGGCCTACCCGCAGCAGCAGTTCTCCGACCAGTCGCCGCACGAGCTCCAGACGGCACTGTTCGACCGGATCACGCGGGCCGAGGGTGTCAGCGTCGGCGAGTCCCAGGTCGCCGTACCCGGTTCGCGCGCCTTCTTCCTGGCCGACGCCGCCGGACCGGCCGAGGCCTTCGTGGTCGCCGAGGACAACGAGTTCGCGCACCTGCACCCGCTCTACGACACGTCCCTGCACCTGACCCTGCCGGCCGACCTCGCCGCCGACGCGATCGCCCAGGGCTGGGCCCAGCCGCACATGCATGCCGGCACCCGCAAGTCGCCCGGGTTCGTGCTGGTCTACGGGCCGCGCACCGAGGCCGAGGTCGAGGTCGTCGCCGGCATCGTCGAGGCCTCGCGCCGCTACGCGCTCGGCTGACCGACTATTCGGTCCGGCGCGCGATCTCCTCGCGCATCTGCTCGTTGACCGCGCGTTCGTACGCCGACACGAGCGCGGCGATGGAGAGCGGCTTGAGCAGCTCCACGGCCTCGGTCAGGTCCTCGTCGCTCGCACCCGACTTGCGGTACGCCGGCCAGAGCACGGTGCGGAAGTGCTCGAGCATGTCGGCCGCGACCGCCTGGGCGTGCCGGGCGTAGATGTCCCCCATGGCGGAGGCGGTTTCGGAGGGGTAGCCGAAGCGAATCAGCCGCAACCCCGCGTCGAGGTGCGCAAGTGCCACGTCGTAGCGCCCCTTGCCGACGGACGTGAGGACGCCGAGCGCACCCAGGCCCTCGAGGTCGTCCGCGGACAACGCGCGCCCGGCATGCTCCTCGAGCTCGGCCATCGTGACTCGCTCGGGATGCTCGGCCATCCATGGCGCGAGCAGAGCGCGATGCAGGCTGACCGTGGCCGGCGGTGCGTCGTCGGGGATCTTGGCGACGTACTTCTCGATCGCGGCGAGCGTGAAGCCGTGGGCCTGGAGCTCGGAGACCAGCTCGAGACGCGCCACGTGGTCGGCGGTGTAGTAGCCCGAACGGCCGCGACGGATCGGCGACGGAACGAGCCCGCGGGTCGTGTAGAAGCGCACGTTGCGCACGCTCATGCCGATGCGCTTGCACAGCTCGTCGAGCGTCATCAACTCCTTGAGGGAATCGACCGACTCGTCCATTCGACACCGTCCTGTTGCCCATGATCCGGATCACAGTGGTCTTCCTTGACCACCATGACAGTAATAGTGTCACAATCAAGGAGTGCGGTGGCTGACTCGCCGCGCACACCATCAGACATCACAGGAATCAGGGACGGTCATGGCTGAAGCATTCGTGTACGACCACATTCGTACGCCGCGCGGCAAGGGCAAGGCGAACGGCTCACTCCACGAGGTGAAGCCGGTCGACCTCGCTGCCGGGCTGCTCAAGGAGGTCCAGGAGCGCAACCCCAACCTGGACCCCAACCGCATCGACGACGTCGTGCTCGGCGTGGTCTCGCCGATCGGTGACCAGGGCGGCGACATCGCCAAGACCGCCGCGCTCAAGGCCGGTCTGCCCGACACCGTGGCCGGCGTACAGCTCAACCGCTTCTGCGCGTCGGGCCTCGAGGCCGTGAACCAGGCTGCCTCCCGCGTGCGCGGCGGTTTCGAAGACCTGATCCTGGCCGGCGGCGTCGAGGCGATGAGCCGGGTGCCGATGGGCTCCGACGGCGGCGCCTGGGCGATGGACCCGTCCACCGCACTCGCCACCGGCTTCGTGCCTCAGGGCATCGGCGCCGACCTGATCGCCACCCTCGAGGGCTGGAACCGCGAGGACGTCGACGCGTTCGCCGCCGAGTCTCAGGCCCGTGCGGCCAAGGCCCAGGCCAACGGCTACTTCGACGGTGCGGTCATCCCGGTCAAGGACATCAACGGCCTGACCGTCCTCGAGAAGGACGAGTTCATCCGCCCCGGCACCACGGTCGAGAGCCTGTCGGGCCTCAAGCCGAGCTTCGCCAGCATCGGTGCGGACGCCGGCTTCGACGACGTCGCGCTCGAGAAGTACCACTGGGTCGAGAAGATCAACCACGTCCACCACGCCGGCAACAGCTCCGGCATCGTCGACGGCGCCTCGCTGATCGCGATCGGCACCGAGCAGGTCGGCAAGGACCTCGGACTCACGCCGCGGGCCCGCATCATCTCCGCCGCCGTCTCGGGCGCAGACCCGACGATCATGCTCACCGGTCCGGCCCCCGCCGCCCGCAAGGCCCTGGCCAAGGCCGGCCTCGAGGCGAAGGACATCGACCTCTTCGAGATCAACGAGGCGTTCGCCGCGGTCGCCATGCGCTTCATGCGCGACATGGGCATCAGCCACGACATCACCAACGTCAACGGTGGCGCGATCGCGATGGGCCACCCGCTCGGTGCGACCGGCGCGATGATCCTCGGCACCCTGATCGACGAGCTCGAGCGCCGCGACAAGAAGCGCGGCCTCGCCACGCTCTGCGTCGGCGGCGGCATGGGCATCGCCACCATCGTCGAACTCGTCTGACCTCGCCACGACTTCCGGAACAGGACCTGAAATGACTGACACCCAGACCCAGAGCGCCGTGCGCTACGAGCGCGACTCAGACGGCATCGTCACGCTCACCCTGGACGACCCGACCGCGGGCGCCAACACGATGAACGACCTCTACAAGGACTCCATGGCCGCGGCCGTCGAGCGCCTGTACGCCGAGGTCGACGACGTCACCGGCGTCGTGATCGCCTCGGCGAAGAAGACCTTCTTCGCCGGTGGCAACCTGAAGAACATGGTCAAGACCACCAAGGACGACGCGGCCGAGATCTTCGCCGCCGCCGAGGAGATCAAGGCCGGTTTGCGCAAGCTCGAGACCTACCCCCGCCCCGTCGTCGCCGCCATCAACGGCGCCGCGCTCGGCGGTGGCCTCGAGATCTGCCTGGCCGCCAACCACCGCATCGCCGTCGACGGCTCCTACAAGATCGGGCTGCCCGAGGCCTCGCTCGGCCTGCTGCCCGGCGGCGGCGGCGTCACCCGCGTCGTCCGCATGCTCGGCATCCAGTCCGGCCTGATGGACGTGCTGCTCCAGGGCCCGCAGTTCAGCCCGGCCGCCGCGAAGGAGAAGGGCCTGGTCGACGAGGTCGTCGCCACCCAGGACGACCTGCTCCCCGCGGCCAGGGCGTGGATCCTGGACAACAAGGAAAACGCCGACGCCGCCTCGAACCCGTGGGACCGTGCCGGCTACAAGATGCCCGGCGGTACGCCGTCCAACCCGAAGCTGGCCGCGTTCCTCCCGGCCTTCCCGGCGCTGCTGCGCAAGCAGCTCAAGGGTGCCGACTACCCGGCCCAGAAGGCGATCCTCTCCGCGGCCGTCGAGGGCGCGCAGGTCGACTTCGAGACCGCGTCGCGCATCGAGTCCCGCTACCTGACGAACCTGATCGTCAACCAGGGCTCGAAGAACATGATCCAGGCCTTCTTCTTCGACCTGCAGGCGATCAACTCCGGTTCGCTGCGCCCCGACGGCTTCGAGCGCTTCAAGGCCACCAAGGTCGGCGTGCTCGGTGCCGGCATGATGGGCGCCGGCATCGCCTACTCCTGTGCCCGTGCCGGCATGGAGGTCGTGCTCAAGGACGTCTCCGACGAGAACGCCGCGAAGGGCAAGGCCTACTCCGAGAAGCTGCTCGACAAGGCGATCGCGCGCGGCAAGTCCACGGAGGAGAAGAAGGCCGAGCTGCTCGGTCGCATCACCGCCACCGCCGACCCGGCCGCGCTCAAGGGCTGCGACCTGGTCATCGAGGCCGTCTTCGAGGACCCGTCGCTCAAGGCCAAGGTGTTCGGCGAGATCATCGAGCACGTCAACCCCGACGCGCTGCTGTGCTCGAACACCTCGACCCTGCCGATCACTGAGCTGGCCGAGGGCATCAGCCGGCCCGCCGACTTCATCGGGCTGCACTTCTTCAGCCCCGTCGACAAGATGCCGCTCGTCGAGATCATCCGCGGCAAGGAGACCTCCGACGAGGCCCTGGCCAAGGCCTACGACGTCGTGCAGCAGATCAAGAAGACCCCGATCGTGGTCAACGACAGCCGTGGTTTCTACACCTCGCGCGTCATCGGCACCCAGATCAACGAGGGCCTGGCCATGCTCGGCGAGGGCGTGCACCCGGTCTCGCTGGAGCGCGCCGCCACGCAGGCCGGCTTCCCGGTCGGCCCGCTGCAGATCAGCGACGAGCTCAACATGGAGCTGATGGTCAAGATCCGCAAGGCGAACGTCGAGGCCGCCGAGAAGGCCGGCATCGACCCGGGCCCGGACCCCGCCGGTGCCGTCATCAACACGATGATCGAGGCCGGTCGTCCCTCGCGCCTCAAGGGTGCCGGCTTCTACGAGTACGTCGACGGCAAGCGCCAGGGCCTCTGGTCCGGTCTCGCCGAGACGTTCCCGGTGGCCGAGGAGCAGATCCCGCTCCAGGACATCAAGGACCGGATGCTCTTCATCGAGGCCCTCGAGACCGCGAAGACCTTCGAGGAGAACGTCATCACCTCGGCGGCCGCCGCCAACATCGGCTCGATCATGGGCATCGGCTTCCCGGCCAACACCGGCGGTGCCGCCCAGTTCATGACCGGCTACCAGGGCGCGGACGGCGAGATCGGCCTGTCCGCGTTCGTCAAGCGTGCCGAGGAGCTGGCCGCGGCGTACGGCGACAAGTTCGCGCCGACGCAGTACCTCAAGGACATGGTGGCGAAGGGCGAGTCCTTCCCCGCCTGACCCGACTGGTAGACCCGCTTGACGACGGCCCGCTGACCCTCGAGGTCGGCGGGCCGTCGTGCATCAGCGGGCCTTGGGTGGGCCCAGCTTCTTGGCGCAGGCGCGGGTCTGCTTGAGGTAGTCGGTGGCGACCGTGGAGTCGTCGCTCTTCAGGGCCGCTGCCACGATCGCGTTGCGCAGCACGTCGTCGTCGATCGCCTCGACGCAGTCGACGTACGCAGTGATGTCCTTGTCGGTCGCCTTCGGGTAGCGGTCGCGGCGGCTCTCGATCTCGCCACGGACGTCGCGGCAGGCGATCACCGCGTCGGCGTACCCACGGGCGACCTCGCGGTCGGTCAGGCCGCCCTGGGCGGTGTTGACGGTGAGGTTCCGCTTCAGCAGACCGCCCTTGATGAGCTTGGCGGTGCCGAGGTCGCTGACCATGCGCTTGCCGAGGCAGATGCCGGCGTCGCGGGCGAAGTCGGTGGGGTTCCTGCCCTGGAACTCGATCGCCAACGCCCGGGCCGCCTTCTCCTCGTCCTTGTCGAGGGTGGTCGGGTCGTCGCCGCCACACCCGGCCACGCCCATCAGGACGGGGCCGAGCAGGAGTACGGCGGCGAACCTGCCGACCGCGAGACGTGAGCGCATAGTGGACATGATGGCAGTCGCGGTACCTTCCCGGCATGGACTTCTCACCGACGCCCCGTGCCGCCGACCTGACCGCGCGAGTGGCCGCGTTCATGCGTGACGAGATCACGCCGATCGAGGGCGACTACCACCGAGAGCTCGCCGACCTGCGACGCACCGGCGACCCGTGGACGCCGCTGCCCGTGCTCAAGGAGCTGCAGGGCAAGGCCCGCGCGCAAGGTCTGTGGAACCTCTTCCTGCCCAAGGAGCACGCGGGGGAGTACGCCGCCCGCTTCGGCACTGACGGCGGCGAAGGGCTGACCAACGTCGACTACGCCCCGATCGCGGAGCTGACCGGGCGCTCCGCGATCGCGCCGCTCGTCTTCAACTGCAATGCGCCCGACACCGGGAACATGGAGGTGCTGCTGCGCTACGGCACCGGCGAGCAGCGTGAGCAGTGGCTCGAGCCGTTGCTCGACGGTCAGATCCGCAGCGCGTTCGGCATGACCGAGCCCGGAGTCGCGTCCTCCGACGCGACCAACATGGAGGCCACCGCGATCGTCGACGGCGACGAGGTCGTCATCAACGGCACCAAGTGGTTCACCACCGGCATCGGCAACCCCGAGTGCAAGATCATCGTGTTCATGGGGCTGACCGACCCCGACGCGGACCGCCACCACCGGCACACGATGGTGCTCGTGCCCCGTGACACCCCAGGCGTGAAGGTCGAGCGGATGCTCTCCACGATGGGCATCCAGGACGAGCCGCTGGGTCATGGCGAGGTGTCGTTCACCGACGTGCGCGTGCCGGTCGGGAACATCATCTCCGGGTCGGGGGAGGCCTTCGGCATCGCGCAGGGCCGGCTCGGCCCTGGCCGGGTGCACCACTGCATGCGCCTGATCGGCCTGGCCGAGGCGTGCCTCGAAGCCGCCTGCCGACGGGGTCTGGCGAGGACCGCGTTCGGCAAGCCGATCGCCAACCTGGGCGGCAACCGCGAGCGCATCGCCGATGCCCGCATCGCCATCGACCAGACCCGGCTGCTGGTGCTCGACGCGGCGTGGAAGCTCGACCAGGGCGGCCCGCTCAACGCGCTCTCGGAGGTCAGTCAGATCAAGGTGGCCGCGCCCAACATGGCGCAGCAGGTCATCGACTTCGCCATGCAGATCCACGGCGGTGCCGGTCTCTCGGACGACTTCATGCTGGCCGCGGCCTGGACCTCGGCCCGTTCGCTGCGCCTGGCCGACGGGCCCGATGAAGTGCACCGCGGCATGGTGGCCCGCCTCGAGCTGGGCAAGTACGCATGAGCGCCGGACCGGGCCGGCGGGTGCTGGTCACCGGGGCTGCTTCGGGGCTCGGCGCCGCGCTCGTCTCGGCGTTTTCCGCCCGGGGGGACCGGGTGCTGGCGACGGATCTCGACGTGCGGGGTCTCGATACAGGCGCAGAGCGCCTTACTCGACCAGCGGAGGGGGTGGAGCGCCTTCCTCGACCAGCGGAGGGGGTGGAGCGCCCTACTCGACCAGCGGAGTTGAAGCTCGACATCACGTCGGACGACGACTGGGCTGCCGCGCTGGCGTGGGTCGAGCGCGAGTGGGGCGGGCTCGACGTGCTGGTCAACAATGCAGGCGTCGCGGGTGGTGGCCGTCTCGACGTCGCCACGATGGACGAGTGGGAGTGGATCACCCGCATCAACCTCTTCGGTGTCGTGCGTGGCACGCGCACGTTCGTGCCGATGTTCAAGGCCCAGCGCTCGGGCCACATCGTCAACGTCGCCTCCCTCGCGGGCCTGGTCCACCCGGCCGGGATGGCGTCGTACAACGCGGTCAAGGCGGCCGTGGTGGCGCTCAGCGAGACCACCGGGCACGAGCTCGCGGCGTACGACGTGCGCTGCTCGGTCGTGTGCCCGTCCTACTTCCGGACCAACCTGATGGACGGCCTGCAGGGCGCCGACACCGCGCTCGGCGCGGTGATGTCACAGCTCGTGGAGAACTCGCCGTTCACCGCCGATGACATCGCGCGGGCCGTGCTCGAGGGGATGGATCGCGGAGAAGATGTCATCATTCCGGACAAAGCGGCCCGAGGTGCGGTGGACCTGAAGCAGAATGACCGCGCGGCGTACGACGCCGTCATGCGCAAGCAGGCCGCCCGACTCGACCAGATGGGATGACGTGACCGACAGCGACGCGGGCAATCCGGCCCGACCCGTTCGTGACGAGGACTCCTTCGACGTGGCAGCCGTCTCCGCCTGGTTGCGCGCCCATGCCGCAGACGGGTTCCGCGAGACCGTTGCCGCCGACCCCGAGGTGCGCCAGTTCCCGGGTGGTGCCTCCAACCTCACCTACCTGTTGCGCTACCCCGACCGTGACCTGATCCTGCGGCGGCCCCCGGTCGGTCGCAAGGCGGCCGGCGCCCACGACATGGGCCGCGAGTTCCGGATCCAGTCGGCGCTCGCGCCCGTGTTCCCGCTGGTGCCGGCGATGGTCGGCTTATGTGACGACGAGTCCGTGCTCGGCTCCGACTTCTACGTGATGGACAGGCTCGACGGGACGATCCTGCGGCAGGACTTCCCCGACGACCTGACGCTGGCGCCCGACCAGGTCGCCACGTTGTGCCGGAACGCGGTTGACGTCCTCATCGACCTGCACCGGGTCGACGCCACCCGCCCCGACCTCGCCGCCTTCGGCAAGGGCGAGGGGTACGTCGCACGACAGGTGAGCGGCTGGTCAACGCGGTTCCGGGCAGCCCGCACTGAAGACGTCGGCGACTTCGAGGCCGTGATGGCCTGGCTCGACGAACACCAGCCCGCCGACGTCGGCACCTGCGTGATCCACAACGACTTCCGGTTCGACAACCTCGTGCTCGACGCCGACGACCCGCTCAAGGTGATCGGCATGCTCGACTGGGAGATGGCCACCCTCGGCGACCCGCTGATGGACCTCGGCGGCGCGACGGCGTACTGGGTGGAGGCCGGCGACGACGACTTCTTCCAGATGTTCCGCCGCCAGCCCACCACGGCCCCGGGCATGTGGACCCGCGCCGAGCTGGTCGAGCACTACTGCGCGCAGACGGGCATCGACATGACGCCCGAACGGTGGCGCTTCTACGAGGTGTTCGGGCTGTTCCGGCTCGCAGTGATCGCCCAGCAGATCTACTACCGCTACTTCCACGGCCAGACCACCAATGAGGCCTATGCCGTCTTCGGCGACGCGGCCAGATATCTCGAGCACCGTTGCCAGGAGGTCATGGCCTGATGGGTCAGTTGTTGCTGGTGCGCCACGGACAGGCCTCGTGGGGCACCGAGAACTACGACGTGCTCTCACCCCTGGGCTGGGAGCAGTCGCGGCTGCTCGGCCTCGAGCTCGGCCGGCGTGTCCCGACGCCCGACCTGGTCGTGCACGGTGACATGCGCCGGCACCGGGAGACTGCCGAGGCGGCCATCGAGGCGGCCGGTTGGGGCTCCGTCGAGACCTTCGAGGACGCCGACTGGAACGAGTTCGACCACCTCGGCTTGCTGGCCTCGGAGCCGAGCCCGTCCGGTGATCGTGAGCCCACCCGGGCCGAGTTCCAGGCGTGGTTCGAGATCGCGACCGCACGCTGGACCTCCGGCGAGTTCGACGCGGAGTACAAGGAGTCCTTCCCGGCCTTCGCCGCCCGGGTCGACGAGGCCCTGCTGCGCACCATCGACCGGATCGGATCCGGGGGCACCGCCGTGGTCTTCACCTCCGGCGGTCCCGTCTCCCTCGCGGCTTCCGGCCTGCTCGCCGCGGCGGCGCCCGATCTTCCCGCCTCGTCGTATGCCGGCATCTGGGGCCAGCTGAACAAGGTGGTGGTGAACTCCTCGGTGACCAAGGTGGTGGTCGGTGGCCGGGGCGCGACCCTGGTCTCGTTCAACGAGCACTGTCACCTGGAGGGTGACGGGCTCACCTATCGCTGAAACCGTGGCCCTGGGTCGGCCTCGCTGAATCGGTTGGGCCGGGCCTCGTCGGGTATAAAAGGCGGGTGTCAGGCGACGGGGAGAAGACGAAGGCCCACGCGAAGCGTGCCGACATCCAGGGACTCCGGGCCATCGCCGTCGGCCTCGTGGTGCTGGCCCACAGCCACTTCCCGTTCTTCGACGGCGGGTTCGTCGGGGTCGACGTATTCTTCGTCCTCTCCGGCTTCCTGATCACCGGC
This sequence comes from Nocardioides sp. Root151, assembly GCF_001427925.1. Classification (NCBI taxonomy): domain Bacteria; kingdom Bacillati; phylum Actinomycetota; class Actinomycetes; order Propionibacteriales; family Nocardioidaceae; genus Nocardioides; species Nocardioides sp. Root151. The sequence goes on along the minus strand of NZ_LMGG01000001.1, from coordinate 1,441,277 downwards.
CTGCTGGTCAAGGAGTCCGAACGATCGGGCCGGATCAGCATCCCCGGGTTCTATGCCCGCCGGGCCCGACGGATCCTGCCGGCCGCCACGATCGTGCTGGTCGCGATCACCGTCTTCACCGCCCTGACCGAGCCGCTGACCCGTCTCAAGGTGGTCGTCGACGACGCCCTCTGGTCGGCGGTCTTCCTGGCCAACTTCCACTTCGCCGACATCGGCACGGACTACTTCGCCAGCCAGGACCCGTCCCCGATGCAGCACTACTGGTCACTGGCGGTCGAGGAGCAGTTCTACCTGGTCTGGCCGCTGCTGCTGATGCTGCTGGTGTTCCTGCGCAGCTCGCGCCGCACCATCTTCGTGGTGCTCGCACTGATCTGGCTGGTGTCGCTGGTCTGGTCGGTCTGGCAGACCAACCAGGCGCCGGTCGACGCCTACTTCTCGTCCGTGGCCCGCGCGTTCGAGCTCGCCACCGGCGCCCTGGTCGCCGTACTCACGCCCGTGCTGAACCGGCTGCGCGACGGACACCGGGTGACGCTCTTCGTGGTCGGCCTGGGGCTCGTGCTGGTCGCCTCGCTGGCGTTCACCGACACCACCCCGTTCCCCGGCTGGCTGGCCCTCGTCCCGGTGCTCGGCACGGCGGCCCTGCTGGCCGCCGGCACCGGCAAGGAGGTCGGCCCGAGCAGGCTCCTCGGGCTGCAGCCGCTGCGCCACATCGGCGACCTGTCCTACTCGATCTACCTGTGGCACTGGCCGGTGCTGATCATCGGCGACAAGCACGTGCCCGAGGGCATCGCCGGCACGGCCGTCCTGCTCGTGCTCACCCTCGTGCTCTCGGAGCTCAGCTACTTCTTCGTCGAGCAGCCGTTCCAGCACGGCAAGGTGCGCATGGTGCGGGGCCGCTGGTCGCTGGTGCTGTGGCCGGTCTCGCTGGCCCTGGTCGCCGGCACCGCGATGGCCTCCAACCAGTACAGCGAGGGCGAGCTGGCCAAGAGCCGCGAAGCGGCCCAGCGCTACTACCAGGAGCACCCCGAGGCGCTCCAGGAGGCGAAGCCGCGCAACATCACCAAGGCGCTGCGGCACTCGCTCAAGCTCGCCGACGACGGCGCCCCGCTGCCGCCCGAGCTGGTCAACGGGGACTTGCTCGGCCGCGACATCTGGCAGGAGCCGTTCCCCTGCTACGCCAGCTTCGACGACCCGACCACCAAGCTCTGCCCGGCCGGCGACCTCGACGCCGACAAGACAGTCGTGATGTACGGCGACTCGCACGCAGGCATGTGGATGCCCGCACTCGACGCGATGGGCAGGAAGCAGGGCTTCAAGGTCATCCCGTTGATCAAGGTCGGCTGCGCGCCGTACGACGTGCCCCAGTCCAACAAGGGTGAGGCGTTCCCGAGCTGCCCCGAGTTCCGGGACTGGGCGCGTGGCCAGATCGAGCAGATCCAGCCCGACGGGATCGTGCTGGCACACCGCGGCATGTTGTTCATGGACAGCTCGACGCCCGAGGAGGACTGGGAGTCGGGGGTCCGCGAGACAGTCGAGGACCTCTCCTCGATCACGCCGAACATCAAGGTGCTCGGCGACATCCCGAAGATCCCCTGGGAGCCGCAGGACTGCGTGACCGACGTCGACGCGACGATGGAGTCGTGCACGGCTCCGGCCAAGAGCCTCGAGATCACCTCCAACGCGCTCACCCGCGACGCCCTCGAGGGCACCACCGCCGACTACGTGCCGACCACCGACCTGATCTGCGTCGACGGGCGCTGCCCCTTGGTCGTCGGGGACGTCGTGACCTTCCGAGACAAGGCGCACCTGTCGCTGAGCTGGACCAAGATCATCTCCCCGCGGTTCGCCAAGATGGTCGGCCTGCGGTTCCCCCAGCGCTGACCCGGGGTCCCGTGCCGACTGCGGGTCGTGGCTTTCTGCACGAAATCGTCGGTCACAGGTGGACGGAGAGCGATTTCGTGCAGACTCGGAGCAGGGGAGCTCATCCCGGTCTCTGGGTCCATGGCTGCGCGGCGCGCATTTCGGCGTTGACCTCCGCGAGCACCTCCGCTCTGCGCAGCTCGGCCTCGGCACAGTCAGGCACGGGGCGGGCCTCCCAGCGGCGTTGTCCAGGTGGCAGGAACCTTGCGCGTGAGCGTGCCCGCTGCAGCCGGCCGACCACCAGCCCGGTGTCTCGAAGGTCGGTCCCGGTCACGCGGGTCACCTCGAGTTCCACGCCGCGCATGTCCTCGTCGCGCCTGGTGTCGCGAGTGTGCTGCCGCCGAGATCGGTGGTCGGCGCCGTCGAACTCGATGACCAGGCCGGCTTCCTCGTCGAGCAGGTCGGCCAACCCCAGCAGGCGGCCGGATCGATCGTGGACGGGGCAGTTGACGTGGAGGCGGGGCAGGCCGGCGTCGAGTTCGGCGATCAGGCGCAGCGCCGTCTCTGCCAGAGATTTGGCGCGCTCCCTGGCGTGAAGACACGCGAACCGGGCCCTGGCGATGCGCTTCCAGCCGGGATGCCTGTCGACGTACGTCGACACGCGCTCGATCGAGGTGATGCCGGCCGCGACACAGGTGTCGAGGACGGCCACCGCATCCCGATCAGTCCGCGCCAGGCGCACGGCGTCGAACACGGCCCGCTCGGCCCGTGTCACCGGAATGCCGACCACGCGGGTGACTTCATCAGGAGTGAGGCGTTCACGGCTGATCGTGACCCTCGCGTCGTCGCGGATGTTCCCGGTCGGGCCGATGGCCAGTGGGACCGGAACCTCCGCCAGGCCGTCGGCGCCCAAGCCGTCGAGGAAGTTCGCGCCGTGAAGTCGGCAGGCCGCCCAGCCGGTGGCGGCACCGCCGGGTGGCAGGCGTGCAGACTGTTCGATGATGCGCTGCTCGGGCACGCCGGTAGGGGTGTTGGCCGGGACGTAGAGGCCATGAGAGGTGACCCGCCACCTGGGACCACGGGCGGCGCCGGGGGTGGGGCCGGTCAGTCCTTGCGGATCGACCGGGACGGGTGCCACCAAACCCCGCGGCGGGCTGCATCGGACACTCCACCTGTGCGCGCTCATCCGGCAAGCCTGACGGCTTTGCCGGCCGGCGTGTGGTGCTCATCCACAGGCCCCGAGCAGGAAGGACGACGGTGAGCGCCGACGTTTCGGGACAGCCGGATGGTTCTGCACGAAACGGTCGCCTTCCGTGCCGTCAGCAGCGATTTCGTGCAGACACGGCGCTGACCCAGGTCAGATCATCCGCTTGAGCACCGGCAGGGGTGCGTGCTTCATGACCACGCTCATCGGGGCCCACGGCAGCGGCGGCACGCAGGCGGAGTCCTTCTCCTTCTCGATGGCGTGCACGATCGCCTTCACGCCCTTCTCGGTGGAGACCTGGAGGGGGCTCTTGTGCTCGGCCTTCTCGTTCATCTCCGAGGCGATGAACCCGGGGTAGATCACCGACACCTTGATCGGCCTGCCGTGCAGCTCGGTGCGGAGGCCCTCGGCAAGATGGGCCACCCCGGCCTTCGTGGCGGCGTACGTCGTCATCGCCTTGGGCATGCCGCGCATCGCGGACATCGACGAGATCATCACGAAGTGCCCGGCGTCCTGGGCGCGGAAGATCTCCATCGCCGCCTCGGACTGCGCCAGCGCGGCCACGAAGTTGGTCATCGCCGTCTCGCGGTTGGCGGCGTACCGGCCGGTGCCGAGGGGTGCGCCCTTCCCGAGGCCGGCGTTGATCACGATGCGGTCGATGGTGCCGAAGTCGGCGGCGAACCCACGGAAGACCTCGAAGACCTGGTCGTCGTCCGTCACGTCGAGCTGGCGGATCTCGACCCGGCGGTCCGGGTGCTTCGCGATGATGTCTGCGCGCAGCTCTTCCAGCTTCTCGAGGCGCCGGGCGCACAGGGCGAGGTCGTAGCCGAGGTGGCCGAACTGGCGGGCCATCTCGGCGCCCAGTCCGGAGCTGGCACCGGTGATCAGAATCGTCTTCGTCATGCTTCGAGTGTCGCGTACTGTCTGAAGACATGAGCGGACGCGTGGTGCATTTCGAGATTCCGTACGGCGAGGGCGACCGGGCGCGGGCCTTCTACGCGGAGGCATTCGGCTGGGAGCTGCTCGACATCCCGGAGATGTCCTACACGATGGCGACCACCGGGCCGTCCGGCGAGACCGGACCCATCGAGCCGGGCTTCATCAACGGCGGCATGATGCGCCGCGAGAGCCCGACCGAGGGCCCGGTCGTGGTCATCGACGTGCCCGACATCGAGGCGTCGCTGGCCAAGATCGAGTCCCTCGGCGGCAGCACGGTGCTGGGCAAGCAGGCCGTCGGCGAGATGGGCTTCGCGGCCTACTTCAAGGACGTCGAGGGCAACATCATGGGGCTCTGGCAGTCAGCCTGAGTTCGACCCCGGCGTGACTGTGCAGAGGGCAGTGTCGAACCGTCTCAGCAACTAAAAGTCAGGCTTGACTGTTTGTTGCTCAGGGGTGCATGGTGACTGCATGACCACCACCCGCGTGCCCCAGGAGCAGCGAACGCGTGTCATGCGCCAGCGCCTGCTGGAGGCCACCGTCGAGTGCCTGGTCGAGGTCGGCTTCAGCGGCACCTCGACGACCTTGGTCTCTCGTCGGGCGGGCGTGAGTCGGGGTGCGCAGCTGCACCACTTCCCGACGAAGAACGACCTGGTCCTGGCCGCCGTCGAGCACCTCACCGAGAAGCGTGGGCTCGAGCTCGCCGCTGCGGCCGAGGGGCTGCCGCGTGGCGCCCGGCGTACCCGCGCGGTGCTCAGCATGCTGGGTGACCACTTCACCAGCCCCGTGTTCACCGCTGCCCTCGAGCTCTGGGTGGCCGCCCGCACCGACCCCGGCCTGCTCGAATCGGTCGGGCCGCTCGAGCAACGGGTCGGCCGCGAGACGCACCGGCTGACCGTCGAGCTGCTCGGCATCGACGAGTCGGTGCCCGGCAACCGCGAGCTGGTTCAGGCCACCCTCGACCTGGTCCGCGGCCTGGGCCTGGCCGACACGATCTCCGACGACGCCCGCCGGCGTGGTCGCATCCTCGACCGCTGGGCCGACCAGCTCGACACGATCCTCAAGGAGCAGAAGTGAGCGACGTACTTGACGGGGTCCTGGCCGATCTCGAGGCGCAGAGCGCCGAGCTCGACGACCACGTGGCCGGCCTGACCGACGAGCAGTGGCGCATGCCGACCCCGGCCGCCGGTTGGGACGTCGCGACCCAGATCTCCCACCTGGCGTGGACCGATGAGGCGTCCGTCGCTGCCGCGACCGACAAGGCGCGGTGGGACGAGCTCGTGCTCGAGGCCATCGCCGACCCGCAGAACGTGGTCGACAGCGCGGCCCTCGACGGTGCGAAGGTGCCGCCGTCCGAGCTGCTGGGCAGGTGGCGCGCGGGTCGCGCGGCCCTGGGCGCGGCCCTGCGCTCGGTGCCCGAGGGCGAGAAGATCCCCTGGTACGGCCCGCCGATGTCGCCGACCTCGATGGCGACGGCCCGCTTCATGGAGACCTGGGCGCACTCGCTCGACGTGTACGACGCCCTGATCTCGATCGGCTCGATCACCGGGCAGCCCGAGCCCACCGACCGCATCGTGCACGTGGCCCACATCGGGGTGCGCACCCGCAACTTCTCCTTCGCCGCGAACGACCTGACCCCGCCGTCCGAGGAGTTCCGCGTCGAGCTCACCTCGCCGAGCGGCCAGTCCTGGACCTACGGCCCGGCCGAGGCCGCCCAACGGGTCACCGGTTCGGCGATCGACTTCTGCCTGCTGGTCACCCAGCGGGTCAACCGCGCCGACACCGATCTCGTCGCGACCGGCACCGACGCCGACCAGTGGCTCGACGTCGCCCAGTGCTTCGCCGGCCAGCCCGGCGAGGGAAGGAAGGCACGATGATTCGCGTCGGCAACTGCTCCGGCTTCTACGGAGACCGCCTCTCCGCCATGCGCGAGATGCTGGAAGGCGCCGGGGCAGCTGAGAAGCGGCTGGACTACCTGACCGGCGACTACCTCGCCGAGCTGACCATGCTGATCCTCGGCAAGGACACCATGAAGGACCCGTCCCTTGGCTACGCGCGCACGTTCGTGCGCCAGGCCGAGGAGTGCATGGGACTGGCCCTCGAGAGTGGCGTGAAGATCGTCAGCAACGCCGGCGGCCTCAACCCCGCCGGGCTCGCCGCCCGGCTGCGCGAGGTCGCGAGCGGTCTCGGCCTCGACCCGAACATCGCCCACGTCGAGGGTGACGACCTTCGCGGCCGCGACATCGGGATCTCGGAGGGCGCCCTCACCGTCAACGCCTACCTCGGCGGCTTCGGCATCGCCCGCGCCCTCGAGCAGGGCGCCGACATCGTCGTCACCGGCCGGGTCACGGACGCCTCCGTGGTGGTCGGCCCCGGCATCGCGGCCTTCGGCTGGACGCCCGAGTCCTACGACGAGCTGGCCGGCGCGGTCGTCGCCGGACACGTCATCGAATGCGGCACCCAGGCCACCGGCGGCAACTTCTCGGGGTTCCGGTCGTTGCCCCACACCGGCACGCCGCTCGGCTTCCCGATCGCCGAGCTGGAGGCCGACGGCTCGTGCGTGATCACCAAGCACGACGGCACCGGTGGCGCGGTCACCGTCGACACCGTGACCGCGCAGCTGGTCTACGAGATCCAGTCGACGCGCTACCTCAACCCCGACGTGGCCGCCCTCCTCGACACGATCACCCTCACCCAGCAGGACACCGACCGTGTGGCGATCAGCGGCGTCCGCGGCGAGGCCCCTCCGTCGAAGCTGAAGGTCTGCGTCAACGAGCTCGGCGGCTTCCGCAACACCGTCGAGTTCGTGCTCACCGGCCTCGACATCGATGCCAAGGCCGATTGGGTGCGCGACCAGATGACCACCTCGCTCAAGGCGTCACCGCCGGCCGAGGTGGTGTGGTCGCGCACGTCCCACCCCCAGGCGGACGCCGAGACCGAGGAGAGCGCCTCCTGCCTGCTGCGCTGCACCGCCAAGGACCCCTCGGCCGGACCGGTCGGCAAGCCGTTCACCTCCTCTGCCGTCGAGCTCGCGCTGGCGTCCTACCCCGGCTTCACCATGACCGGCCCTCCCGGTGCGCCCACGCCCTTCGGCGTCTACCGACCGGCGTACGTCGACCGCGCGCTGGTCGAGCACACGGTCGTGCACGCCGACGGCTCGCGTGAGGTGATCGCCGACCCGGTCAAGACCCACGACGTCGAGGTCGAGGGCGGCCAGCGACCCTCGCCGTACCCCGCGCCCTCGGACAACCTGACCCGCCGCATGCCGCTCGGCACCTTCGTCCATGCCCGCTCCGGAGACAAGGGCGGCGATGCCAACCTCGGGCTGTGGATCGCGAACGACGGCTCGCCGAAATACGCAGATCGCGTGACCTGGTTGACGAAACTCATCACCGCCAAGCGCCTGCGCGAGTTGGTGCCGGAGGCCGACGGCCTTGAGATCGAGGTCTTCATGCTGCCCAACCTCGGCGCGGTCAACGTGCTGGTCAAGGGGCTGCTCGGCGACGGCGTCGCCTCGTCCACCCGCTTCGACCCACAGGCCAAGGGGCTGGGCGAATGGGTGCGGTCACGGATGGTCAGCATCGAGGAGGCCCTGCTGTGATGTGGAGCGAGGAGCGCGCGGCGCTCAAGGAGTCGGCCGCCGAGTTCACCCGTCGCGAGATCATGCCGCACCTCCAGGAGTGGGAGGACGTCGGCGAGCTGCCGCGCGACCTGCACCTGGCCGCGGCCAAGCAGGGCGTGCTCGGCGTCGGCTATCCGGAGAGCGCCGGTGGCCAGGGCGGCGACCTGCTCGATGCGTGCGCCCTGCAGGAGGGCCTCATGGAGGCCGGTGCCTCGGGTGGGCTGATGGCCTCGCTGTTCACGCACGGCATCGCGCTGCCCCACATAATCGCCAACGGATCGCCCGACCTCATCGACCGCTTCGCCCGGCCCACCCTGGCCGGTGAGCTGATCGGGTCGCTCGCCGTCACCGAGCCCGGCGGAGGGTCCGACGTCGCCGGCATCACGACCAGGGCCGTGCGCGACGGGGACGACTACGTGATCAACGGCGCGAAGACGTTCATCACCTCGGGGGTGCGTGCCGACTTCGTGACCACCGCCGTACGCACCGGCGACGCGGGCCACGGCGGCATCTCGCTCATCGTCGTCGAGAAGGGCACGCCGGGCTTCACCGTCACCCGTGGCCTGAAGAAGATGGGCTGGCACTGCTCCGACACCGCCGAGTTGTCGTACGTCGACGTGCGCGTGCCGGCGGCCAACCTCGTCGGCGCGGAGAACCAGGGCTTCTACTACATCGCCGAGCAGTTCGTCGTCGAGCGCATCTTCCTGGCGTTGATGGGCTACGGCCACGCGGCACGTTCGCTGGCCCTCGCGGCGGCGTACTGCCGTGAGCGCGAGACCTTCGGCAAGCGGCTCATCTCGCGACAGGTGGTGCGGGCCAAGCTGGTCGAGATGCACCGCCAGGTCGAGGTGGCCCGCACCTACACGCTCGACGTCGCGGCCCGTCACGTCGCCGGAGAAGACGTCATCGCCCAAGCCTGCTTGGCGAAACAGACCGCGGTCGAGACCGCCGTAGACGTCACCAACGAAGCGGTGCAGCTCTTCGGCGGCACCGGCTACATGCACGGGACCGAGGTGGAGCGGCACTACCGCGACGCCAGGCTCCTGCCCATCGGAGGAGGAGCAACCGAAGTGTTGACCGACCTGGCCGCCCGTCTTCTGGGCTACGCGTCATGACCGCGGACGTTGCACCGGACCGGCGCGAGACGATGCTGGCGAAGATCGCCGACCTGCACGCCGAGCAGACCAAGGCCGTCGAGGCAGGCGGCAAGTACATCGCCCGCCACAAGGAACGCGGCAAGCTCACCGCCCGCGAACGCGTCGACCTGCTGGTCGACGAGGGCTCGGCCTTCCTCGAGCTGATGCCGCTGGCCGGCTGGGGCAGCGACTTCGCGGTCGGCGCCTCACTGGTCACCGGCATCGGCGTGGTCGAGGGCGTCGAGTGCATGATCGTCGCCAACGACCCCACGGTGAAGGGCGGTGCGTTGAACCCGTGGTCGTTGCGGAAGTCGTTCCGGGCCGGCGAGATCGCCGAGCGCAACCGCCTCCCGATGATCAACCTGACCGAGTCGGGTGGTGCCGACCTGCCGACGCAGAAGGAGATCTTCATCCCCGGGGGCCGCGGCTTCCGCGACCTGACCCGGGCCTCGGCCCGCAAGCAGCCCACGATCTCGGTGGTCTTCGGCAACTCCACCGCCGGCGGCGCCTACGTGCCCGGCATGAGCGACTACGTGATCATGGTCAAGGAGCAGGCCAAGGTCTTCCTGGCCGGCCCGCCCCTGGTGAAGATGGCGACGGGGGAGGAGACCGACGACGAGTCCCTCGGTGGTGCCGAGATGCACTCGCGCATCTCCGGCTCCTCCGACTTCCTGGCCCTCGACGAGCACGACGCCCTGCGCATCGCACGGCGCGTGGTGGCCCGGTTGAACTGGAGGAAGGCGGCGTACGCCGACACCGCGTACGCCGAGCCGGACCTCGACCCCGACGACCTGCTCGACCTGATCCCGACCGACCTGAAGGAGCCGTTCGACCCGCGCGAGGCGATCCTGCGCATCGTTGACGGCACGGGTGCCGACAACGCGGTGCCGTTCGACGAGTTCAAGCCGCTCTACGGCTCGTCGCTGTGCGTCGGCTGGGCCCGGCTGCACGGGCGCGCGATCGGCATCCTCGCCAACGCCCGCGGCGTGCTGATGAGCGAGGAGGCCCAGAAGGCAGCGCAGTTCATCCAGCTGGCGAACCAGAAGGACACCCCGCTGCTGTTCCTGCACAACACCACCGGCTACATGGTCGGCAAGGACTACGAGCAGGGCGGCATCATCAAGCACGGCGCCCAGATGATCAACGCGGTCTCGAACTCCAAGGTGCCGCACCTGACGGTGATCATGGGCGCGTCGTACGGCGCCGGGAACTACGGCATGAACGGTCGGGCCTACGACCCGCGGTTCCTCTTCACCTGGCCGAGTGCGAAGTCCGCGGTGATGGGACCCCAGCAGCTGGCCGGGGTGATGGAGATCGTGGCCCGCGAGTCCGCGGAGAAGAAGGGCCAGGTCTTCGACGCCGAAGGCTTCGTGGAGATCAAGAAGATGGTCGAGGGCATGATCGAGGAGCAGTCGATGCCCTACTTCCTCTCCGGCATGGTCTACGACGACGGAGTCATCGACCCCCGCGACACCCGCACCGTGCTGGGCATCTGCCTGTCCGTGATCGACAACCAGCCCATCGAGGGCGAGATGAACTTCGGGGTGTTCCGACTGTGATCAATCGACTGCTCGTGGCCAACCGGGGCGAGATCGCCCGACGCGTGTTCCGCACCTGCCGGGACCTCGGCATCGAGACCGTCGCCGTGCACTCGGACGCCGACGCCGACATGCCGTTCGTGCATGACGCGGATGCCGCCGTACGGCTGCCGGGCAACACGCCCGCCGAGACCTACCTGCGTGGCGACCTGGTCATCGAGGCCGCCCGCAGGGCCGGCGCGGACGCGATCCACCCCGGCTACGGCTTCCTCTCCGAGAACGCCGCCTTCGCCCGACAGGTGACCGAGGCCGGCCTGACCTGGGTCGGCCCCGACCCGTCGTCCATCGAGCAGATGGGCTCGAAGATCGAGTCCAAGAAGCTGATGGAGGCCGCCGGCGTCCCGGTCCTCGGCAACTTCACGCCCGAGACGGCGACCGAGGCCGACCTGCCCTTGCTGGTCAAGGCTTCCGCCGGCGGTGGCGGTCGCGGCATGAGGATCGTCCGCTCGCTCGACGCCCTTCCCGGCGAGATCGAGCGGGCGCGGAGCGAGGCACAGTCGGCGTTCGGCGACGGCACCGTGTTCGTCGAGCCGTACGTCGAGAACGGCCGTCACATCGAGGTCCAGGTGCTCGGCACCCCCGAGCGCGCCCTTGTCTTCGGCGAACGCGACTGCTCGGTGCAGCGTCGTCACCAGAAGGTGATCGAGGAGGCCCCGGCCCCGGCGCTGCCGGACGCGACCCGCACCGCGCTGCACGATGCGGCCCGGGCCGCGGCCGAGGCGATCGACTACCGCGGCGCGGGAACCGTGGAGTTCCTCCACGACCCCGCGCGTGACCGGTTCTACTTCCTGGAGATGAACACCCGGCTCCAGGTCGAGCACCCGGTCACCGAAGCGGTCCACGGCGTCGACCTGGTGGCCCTGCAGATCGCGGTCGCCGAGGGACACTCGCCGGACATCGAGGTCGGCCCGCCGAACGGCCACGCGGTCGAGGTTCGCCTCTACGCCGAAGACCCCGCCCACGACTACCAGCCCCAGAGCGGACGCATCGCCCGTTTCGAGGTGCCCGGGGTGGTGGCCGAGTTCGAGGGGCCGACGTCGTACGGCGTCCGGCTCGACTCGGGCGTCGGCTCGGGCGACGAGATCGGCACCTTCTACGACGCGATGATCGCCAAGGTGATCGTGCACGCGCCGACCCGCGAGCAGGCGTTGCGCCAGCTCGCCGGGACTCTCGCGAAGGCCCGCCTGCACGGGCTGGTCACCAACCGCGACCTGTTGGTCAACCTGCTCCGTGACCCGGTGTTCGCCGGTGCGGAGATGCACACCACCTGGCTGGACACGGCCGACCTGGCCTCCCTGGCGACGGCCTCGGGACGCCCGGGAGCGGTCGAGCTCAGCGGCTTCGCGGCCGCCATCGCGCTTGCGGAGCGGGCCCGGCTGGCCCGCCCCGTGCAGCGGCGGATCCCGGCCGGGTTCCGCAACGTCGCGGCACATCCCCAGCGGGCCCTGTTCCACGTCGACGGCAGACCGTCGGACGACGTGTTGGAGATCCGTTGGTTCGGCGGCCGGAGCTATCGGTTCGCAGACCGTGACGACGTGTCCGTGCTCGAGGCGCGGCCCGACGTCGTCCGGCTCGAGGTCGACGGAGTCCAACGCAGGTTGACGATCCACACCGACGGCGACCGGGTCGACGTCGAGTCGTCGCTGGGCCACGTGGGGCTCCGACGCAAGCCGCGCTTCACCGATCCGGCCGACCACGTCGCCGAGGGATCGCTGCTGGCGCCGATGCCGGGCAGCGTGATCTCGCTGAGCGCAGCCGTCGGCGACGAGGTCAGCGAGGGCCAGACGATCCTCGTCATGGAAGCCATGAAGATGCAGCACACCATCGTCGCGCCGCACGCCGGCACGATCACCGAGCTGGCCGCCACCGCGGGGCAGCAGGTCGAGGCAGGCGCTGTGCTCGCCGTCGTCTCGACCGATGACGTCACCCAGGAGGAGAACGCATGACCCAGGCAGCCCCCACCCAGACCATGTTCAGCGAACCCGAGGAGCGCGTCGCGCTGCGCGAGGCGGTCGCGAAGCTGGCCGGGAAGTACGGTCGTGAGTTCGTCGAGAAGCAGGCCCGCGAGGGCGGCAAGATGACGGACATGTGGCTCGAGATGGGCCGCAACGGATTCCTCGGCGTCAACATCCCCGAGGAGTACGGCGGCGGTGGCGGCGGCATGTCCGACCTCGCGTCCGTGCTCGAGGAGTGCGCCGCGGCCGGTGCCCCCTTGTTGATGATGGTGGTCTCTCCCGCGATCTGCGGGTCGATCATCACCCGCTGCGGCACGGAGGACCAGAAGAAGCAGTGGCTGCCCGGGATCGCCGACGGCTCGCACCTGATGGCGTTCGGCATCACCGAGGCCGACGCCGGCTCCAACTCCCACCAGATCACCACGACGGCCACCCGTGACGGTGACCACTGGGTGATCAACGGACAGAAGACCTTCATCTCCGGGGTCGACGAGGCGCAGTCGGTGCTGATCGTCTCGCGCACGGAGGACGCGAAGACCGGCAAGCTCAAGCCCGCACTGTTCGTCGTACCCACCGACGCCGAAGGCTTCGAGAAGCAGCCGATCCCGATGTCGTGGCAGGCACCGGAGAAGCAGTTCACGCTGTTCCTCGACAACGTGCGGGTGCCCGCAGACGCGCTGGTCGGTGACGAGGACGGCGGCCTGTGGCAGCTCTTCGCGGGCCTGAACCCCGAGCGGATCATGGGCGGCGCGTTCTCCTGCGGCATGGCCCGCTACGCCCTGGACAAGGCGGTGGCCTACGCCAAGGAACGCTCGGTCTGGAAGGACCAGGCGATCGGCGCCCACCAGGGCATCGCGCACCCGCTGGCCAAGATCAAGATCGAGCTCGAGCAGGCCAGGCTGCTGTGGCAGAAGGCCGCGGCGCTCTACGACGCCGGCGACGACATGGCCGCCGGGGAGTACGCCAACATGGCCAAGTACGCCGGCGGCGAGGTGGCCTGCAATGCGACCGACGTCGCGGTGCACACCCACGGTGGCAACGGCCTCACCCAGGAGTACGGCCTCGGCAACATGCTGGTCGCTGCCCGGCTCGGGCGGATCGCCCCGGTCTCGCGGGAGATGATCCTCAACTTCGTGGCGATGCACTCCCTGGGCCTGCCGAAGTCCTACTGACCCCCAAAACCCCCACCGTTTCAGGAGAATCACCGTGCAGCGCAACATCTTCGACGCCGATCACGACGCGTTCCGCGACACCGTCCGAGCCTTCCTCGACAAGCACGTCGTCCCTCACCACGAGGAGTGGGAGACCGCCGGCATCGTGCCGCGTGAGCTGTGGGAGCAGGCCGGCGAGCTCGGCCTTCTCGGCTTCATGATGCCGGAGGAGTACGGCGGCGGCGGGGTGCAGGACTTCCGCTACAACGCCATCCTCCAGGAGGAGCTGACCAGGATCGGCGCCAGCGGTGTCGGCTTCGCACTGCACACCGACCTCGTCTCCGGCTACCTTCTCTCCTACGCCAACGACGAGCAGAAGGCGCGCTGGTTCCCGAAGTTCTGCACCGGCGAGACGATCACCGCGATCGCGATGACCGAGCCCGGCGCGGGCTCCGACCTGCAGGGCATGACGACCACCGCCAAGCTGGTCACCAATGACGGCGACCCCTACTACCTGGTCAACGGGTCCAAGACGTTCATCTCCAACGGCATCAACGCCGACCTCGTGGTGGTGGCCTGCAAGACCGACACCGAGGCCGGCGCCCAGGGCATCTCGCTGGTCGTGCTCGAACGCGGCATGGCGGGCTTCGAGCGCGGTCGCAACCTCGACAAGATCGGCCTCAAGGCGCAGGACACCGCCGAGCTGTTCTTCGACAACGTGAAGGTCCCGGTCGCGAACCTGCTGGGCGAAGAGGGCAAGGGCTTCATCTACCTGATGGAGAAGCTCCCGCAGGAGCGCCTCACCTTGTGCGTCGTCGCTGCCGCGGCCTGCCGCTCGGTGATCGACCAGACCGTCGCCTACGTGCAGGAGCGCAAGGCCTTCGGGAAGCCGATCTCGGCGTTCCAGAACACCCGCTTCACGCTGGCCGAGCTCGAGACCGAGGCACGCATCGCCCAGGTGTGGGTCGACCGCTGCATCACCGAGCTCAACGCCGGCACGCTCTCCATCGACGACGCCGCCGCCGGCAAGTGGTGGACCACCGAGCTGCAGAAGAAGACCGTCGACGCCTGCCTCCAGCTGCACGGCGGCTACGGCTACATGAGCGAGTACCCGATCGCCAAGGCGTACCTCGACACCCGCATCCAGACGATCTACGGAGGAACCACGGAGATCATGAAGGAGATCGTCGGCCGCATGATGGGCCTCTGATCGTCCTCCGATGACTCGGGACGTCTGATCGGCTGTCGGCGGCGCATGGCAGGCTTTGTGCCATGGCCAAGAAGGAGCGCCCGCTCGTCCCGACGTGGATGCTCGAACGCCTGCGCGCGATCCTCGACCCGCTCCCGCGGATCCACGAGGAGGACGCGTGGGTGGGCGTGCGCTGGCGGGTCGGCGGCAACACCGTGGTGCACGTCTTCGGCGGCGAGGACCAGCTCTTCCGCATCGTCTTCCGGGGCGAGCCCGACGAGGTCGCGGCGTTCGAGCACCTCGGTGCGCCGTACTTCCGGGCCGGCTGGGGCCGTGACGTGATCGGCATGATCATCGACGAGGACTCCGACTGGACCGAGGTGCGTGAGCTGCTGGTCGACTCCTTCTGCCTGATGGCACCCGACCACCTCGCCGCCCAGGTCGACCGACCGGGCTGACCTACTTCAGCGGCACGAAACGGTAGTAACCGTGCCTGGTCACGTCGACGTCGTCCGAGCGCTTCACGACGAGCAGCATCACGCCGGACACCGGGATGACCATGCGCCCGCCGTCGGCCAGCTGTGCGACCAGCTCGTCGGGCAGCGTGGCCGGCTCGGCCGAGACCAGGATGCGGTCGTACGGCGCGTGCCGGGGCAGGCCGAGGACGCCGGGCTCGGCGCGTTCGATGCTCGCCCACGGCATCGCCGCCCCTTCGAGATTCCGCTGTCCCCATGCGGTGATCGAGGGCACCAGCTCGACTCCCCGCACCCGGCCGGTCGGCCCGGTCAGGTGCGCCAGCAGGGCAGTGGTCCAGCCCGACCCGGCGCCGACGTCGAGCACGTGCTGGCCGCGGCGCACGTCGAGCAGCTCGAGCATCGCCTCCACCGTGCGGGGCTGGGAGTTGGTCTGTCCCTCCCCGATCGGGATCGGTCCGTCGTACGACGCACGCCGGCGCGCCCGGGCCGGCAGGAATCCGGCTCGTGGCACCGCCTCGAACGCCGCAGCCACGGGCTCCATGCCCCGAGTCAACCACGCACTAGAACCGGAGCACCTCGAATGCCGCCCGCCCGGCCAGCGCAATGGCACGCTCTGCTTCGGGCTGCACCCTCGACGGCACCGTCGAGGCAGTCAGCGCCGCCACCGCGATGCGGTCCCCGGCCGAGGAGCAGATCGTCCCGGCCTCGTGTCGGAGGTTGAGGAAGGTCCCGGTCTTGCTGTGCACCCGCACCAGGTCGGAGGACAGGCCCGAGGCGAGTCTGGCTCCGTTGACCTGGCCTCCGAGGAGTTCACGCAGTCGTGCGGTCGCGGTCGGCACGCTGACGCGGTCATTCCAGACCTTGTCCATCAGGTCGACCAGTCCACGCGAGGTGCCGCAGGTCGCGGTGCCGCTGTCGAGGGCGGGAAGGACGTGGCCGCCGCCGCCCGTGGTGGCGCGTATCGCGAGTTCGAGGGCCAGCACCGGGTCGTCGGACGAGGCCGCGCTGACCGCGTCGTACAAGGTCCGGATCGGGTGACGCACCTGGATCCCGGTGCAGCCCCACGCCGCCAGCCTGTCGGCGACCGCCGCCGGCGGCGTGATCTCGAAGAGCGCGTCGGCCGCGGCGTTGTCGCTCACGGTCAGCATGAGGAGCACGAGGTCCTCCACGGCCACCGACGTCGGGTGACGGAACGACGAGATCCCGGTGGGGCCGGGAGTCCGGTCCTTCGGGTCCAACGTCACCTGGCGTTCGGCGTCAAGCTCTCCGCAGGCGATCAGGTCGAGGACGACGAGGGCCAGCGGAACCTTGGAGACCGACGCCAGCGGGAACGGCAGGTCGGGCTCGAAGCCCAGCTCCTCACCAGTGTCGAGGTTGCGGGCACTGAACGCGCCCCGCAGTCCGGCTTCCGACCATGCCTGCCTGATCTCGTGGGCCACTTCGACGGCTTCGCCGGAGAACCCGTACGCCGAGCTCGCAGCGCCGCTCACGTGAGTCCCAGGGCATCAGCCAGCGGTTTCTCGAGCACCTCGATGCCGGCCGGCAACGTGGCGTCCGGCTGACTGGTGAACGCGTAGCTCCGCACCAGCTCGAGTCCGCCCAGGGACCGCCACCGCAGGTCGTGCCGGGCCGCCCAACCCGGCGTACAGACGATGACGTCGCCGAGGTCGAGGGCCGCGGTGACGCTCTCGGTCCGACCGGCTCCGATCCGGAGCTGGTGCGGTGCCAGACCGCTGGCCCGTGCCGCACGGACGACGCGGTCGCGGATCCATGGCACGTCGTCCTCGGCATGCAGGTGCAGGACGGGAGCCCGGTCGGCCGGTCCCTGCCGACGCAGCTGGTCGAGGTGCACGCGCCGTCCGCGGATGGCGCCGCCGCTGGTGGCGGCGCCGAGCTCGGCTGTCATCACTCCCTCCCCTGCGGGGCAGGCCGTGAGCGCGACGGTCACCTGGCCGCTCCTGGACGCCGCATGGCGTTCTGACGGATCGAGCTCGACGAAGTCGACGTCCACGCCGGCGCGCTCACCGGCCCTGCGGGCGGTGACCAGGCCGCGCGGATCGGCGTCGCGGGGGAGCCCCACGACCACCTGGGTGTCGTGCCGGCGAGCCAGGTCCTGGAGGTGGTCGGCGCGGGCGATCAGGTCCGCGGCATGGGGCAGGAGCCTGCGGCCCAACGGGGTCAGTTCGACCTCGCGCGACGTACGACGCAGCAGGGCACCGGCGAAATGCTTCTCGAGGGCCGCGACCCGCCGGCTGACGACCGGTTGCGGGACGCCGCACGCGTCCGCCGCCCGGGTGAAGCTGCGCTCGTCGGCGACGGCCACGAACGCCCTGAGATGAGCCACGAGATCCACCCGGGAACCATAGCGACAACGCATGGATCAGTAGCCGAACCGTCTTGGACACGAGTGGCCGCCGTCCGGTTCCGTGGGGCCACACATCCATCCCGGGAGGCCGCCATGTCTGCATCGAAGCCGTCTGCATTGAACCCGTCTGCACCGAACCCGCCACACCGCCGCACCCTGCTCAAGGCGGGTGCGGTTGCCCCCTTCGCCCTGGCCGCGTCGGGCTGGCTGCCCGCGAGTGGTGCCGCGCCTGCCACCACCGCCGGGCGCGGTGACCGGGTGAGCGAGGTGGCCGCCATCGAGCGGCGGTACGACGTGACGGTCGGCCTCTCTGCCACCCACCTCCGCAGCGGCAGGACGATGCAGCACCGGGCGGACGCGCCGGCAGCGATGTGCTCGGTGTTCAAGGCGCTGGCGGCAGCGGCCGTGCTGCGCGACCACGATCGCCGCGGGGAGACCCTGGACCGGCGGGTCTTCTACCCACCTGCCGACGTCCTGATCAGTCACACCCCGGAGACCGGCAGGCACGTCGACGACGGCATGACGATCCGCGAGCTCTGCGACGCCGCCCTGCGCTTCAGTGACAACGCGGCAGGCAACCTGCTGCTGCGTGAGATCGGCGGCCCGCGCGGGCTGACCGCGTTCCTGAGGTCGGTCGGGGACGGCGTCTCCCGGCTGGACCGGTGGGAGACCGAGCTCAACTCGGCCCTGCCCGGAGACCCGCGCGACACCACGACTCCGGCCGCGATCGCGCGGACGTACGCCGGCCTGCTCATCGGCGACACCCTGTCGCGGCGGGACCGGACGACCCTGCGCGACTGGATGCTGGCCAACCAGACCTCGGACAACAGGTTCCGGGCCGGACTGCCGGAGGGGTGGATCCTGGCCGACAAGACCGGTGGCGGCGACTACGGCAGCAACAACGACGTCGGTGTGGCCTGGAACCCTCGCGGCGAGCCCGTGGTGATCGCCGCACTGGTGCGCGGGAAGGTCGCCGACGCGGTCACGCCGGACGTCGTCCACGCCGAGCTCGCAGCCCTCGTCGCCGACCGTCTCGGCTCCTCCGGCAGCTGATGACCTCGTGCAGCCGATCCTTGGTTGAGGAAGTCGCGCAGCGACTGTCTCGAAACCACCCCACGCGCCACCCCCGTTGGTTGGGGAGCCGCGCACCGCACGGTGATGCGCGTACGACGAACCCGCCAGCTCGTCGCGAACCGTGTGTTCTTGATGCGCGAACCGTGCATTCTTGATGCGCGAACCGTGTGTTTTTGATGCGCGAACACCGGATCCTTGGTGGCTCGGTGGTTGAGGAGATCGCGCCAGCGAGCGTCTCGAAGCCACCCCCGCCCGGCACCCTTCGCTGGTTGGGGAAGTCGCTCTGCGACTGTCTCGAATCCACTCG
>NZ_LMGG01000001.1:1422203-1422342 GCF_001427925.1 Nocardioides sp. Root151 | reverse complement strand
TGCCGAACGCCGCAAGCTCCGCCTCGCCTACCAGCTCTGCGTCACCAACCCCGCCGGGCCCGGTGTGGATGCGGCGACCTGGGGTGACGGGATCCCCGGACTGGCCGACTACGACCAATCTTTGGGTGGGGAAGGGACC
>NZ_LMGG01000001.1:1421136-1422071 GCF_001427925.1 Nocardioides sp. Root151 | reverse complement strand
AACTCGACAACGACCCGTCCCCGGTGCCCGGGAAGGACCAGTGGGACGTCACCATCGACCACGCCGGTGCAGGCAACGGCACCAGCCGACTGGATGCGATGGGTGACTCGCTGGACCTGGCGAAGTTCCACGACCTCATCAGCGATGAGGCCACCACCATGGGCAAGCTCGGTGACACCGACACCCTCGGGCAACGCAGGGCCAAGGCCCTCGGGGTGATCGCGGATCGGCAGGCCAGCGCCGACCTCCTCGGCCTCATCGGCGACGACAACGGGACCGACGACCATGCCAACAGGAACCGTGACGGCGACGGCAACCACGACGGTGCAGGAGCCGGTGAAGGCGACGGCGACGGCGATGCAGCCAGTGAAGGCGACGGCGCCGGCAGTCATGGTGCGGGCAAGAAGGTGATGCCGCGCAAGTCCTACCTCAAGACCCGGCTCTACATCCACGTGAACCTCGCTGACCTCGCCACCAACGGCACCACAACCACTGGAACCACCACGTCCTCTGGAACCTCCGCCTCAGCCACTGGCACCGCTGGAACCGACTGCGCCGGCGGCCACGAGCCGGCACCGGGGATGGCGGAGACGAACCTGTTCGGCGCCGTCACCGTCGAGAAGATCCTCGACTGGATCCGTGACCTCGGACCCGACGCCACCCTCACCCCGGTCATCGACACCAACCGGGACTGGGCTGTCGATCAGCACGACCCACCCGAAGCGATGCGCGAACAGGTCCTGGCTCGGGATCGGCATTGCGTCTTCCCGCACTGTTCGGTTGATTCGAGGCGTTGCGACCTCGACCACATTGAGTCCTACGACGACACCGGGCCACCGGGCCAGACCAGCCCCGACAAACTCGCCCCGTTGTGCCGACGACATCACCTCGCCAAAACCCACGGCAGATGGTCCTACGTCAGGAACAAGGACGGC
>NZ_LMGG01000001.1:1420986-1421122 GCF_001427925.1 Nocardioides sp. Root151 | reverse complement strand
CGGACCTGGCTGGTCACCACCCACGGGACCATCGAACTCCCCACCAACTGAACCCCGACACCTACAGCTACATGCACAGAGCTTCATCCGCAGCAGCTTCGGGGACAGCACAAGCAGCACCGGCCCCACAGCACCA
>NZ_LMGG01000001.1:1294475-1420976 GCF_001427925.1 Nocardioides sp. Root151 | reverse complement strand
AACGGGGCTACCGCCACGCCCACACCCGACCCCACCGCCGTCCTCACCGCCCGCCTGGCCCTTACTGCCCTGACCCGGCATGGTTTCGAGACGGCGGCCGCCTCCCCAACCACCGACCTAGGCCTGGTTTCGAGACGGTCCCTAGCGGGACCTCCTCAACCATCGTGGAAGACCCTCGGTCAGCGCGCAGCCACCAGCGGACCCTCCGTGGTGGCTGATGGCTCCTGAGCGTCGACTGGACGACCATCAGCCACCATCGAAGCCATCGCGCTGGCCAACCTGGTTTCGAGACGGCGCTGGCGCGCCTCCACCACCGAGGAAGACGGCCCGCTGATTCAGGCGGAGGCGATGACGGCGGTGCCGCCGTCCCAGGTTGCCACCAGGGTTGACGATCCGGGCAGCTCGGCGCCGATCTGGGCGGCGAGGTGCACCTGGAGTCCGTCGGGCGAAGCAGCCGGGTTCTCCACCGCGAGGCGGACGGTCGGCTCGCGGGTCTCGACGAGGGTGTCGCCGTCCCAGACCTCGAGGGCGGCCTGTTCCTGCTGGCCGGCCAGTGCCCGCCGGAAGGCGGCAATCGCGACCGGATCGCCGGAGGCGTCGTACACCCAGCGCTGGCCGAGGACCGAGTGCTCCATGGTGGTGATCAGGTGCGCGTCGGCGCCGTCGAGCGGGGCGGCGCGGTAGGTCACGACGACGTGGCGGAGCGGACCGCCGCGGGTGATCAGCAGGCCCTCGATGCCGACCTCACCGTCGGGGTCGTCGAGGCGGTAGTTGCCGACCTGGCTCAACGCATCGGGGCCCTCGAGGCCACCGGAAGCGGGCGTGGCGAGCCATGCGTCGAGGAGCTCCAGCTTGGTCGGAGTGATCGTTGCCCGATGGATGATCGCCATGGCGGCGAGCCTACCGAGCCCTCCGACCCGGCCGACGCGGCGGCAGGGGGACGAACATCGACGTGCGGGCGACGTAGTCGTCCCAGCCGGGCCGGCCGGCCATGTGCTTCTCGAGCAGGCGGGCGCCGGTCGCGAAGACCAGGAAGTAGGTCATCGCCACGGGGGAGAGGACGGTCAGCACGCCGGGCCATGCCGACGCGGCGACGAGGAAGATGCCCCACCACACGCAGGTGTCGCCGAAGTAGTTCGGGTGCCGGGTCCACGCCCACAGGCCGCGGTCCATCACCGGACCACGCTCGGGATCACGCTTGTACGCCGCCAGCTGGGCGTCGCCGACCGATTCGAAGAAGACGCCGACCAGCCACAGGAGTACGCCGATCGCCACGACCCACGTGACACCGGAGCCGGCGACAGCCGAGACCTGCAGCGGCAACGACACGAACCACAGTGCGATGCCCTGGGTGGCGAAGACCCGGCGCACCGCGACGTCGTACGACTGGCCCTCGAGCATGGCGGCGTAGCGGGCGTCCTCGGGTTGTCCGTGGTTGCGACGGTGCATGTGCCAGGCCAGCCGGAGTCCCCAGAACCCGACGAGCGCGAACAGCAGCCAGCGCCGCCAGTCAGCCCCGTCGCCCAGCACCGCGGCGACCAGGGCGATCAGCACGAACCCGAGGCCCCACGAGGTGTCGACCACCGAGACCTTGCCGAGCCGATGCCCGATCACGGCAGTGACCGCCATCAGCAGGGCCGCCGCCGCGAGGGAGGCGCCGGAGACGAGGACGAACGCAGTCACCACGTGCGGACCGGCGGGATCGTGTGGTCCCGTCCTGGCCGCACGGACAGGATCTGGTCGACGCCCATGCGGCCGTCGCGAAAAGCCATACCCCCGCCGACGAGGTAGAGCCGCCAGACACGGGCGACCTCCTCGCCGACGAGGGCGGTGACCCGGTCGATGTTGGATTCGAACGTCTCGATCCATGCCCCCACCGTGCGCACGTAGTGCTCACGCATGGCGTGCACGTCGCGGACTTCGAGACCCCCGCTCTCGAAGAACGCCACGGTTTCACCGACCGGACGCATGTGCATGTCGGGAGCGATGAACGACTCGATGAACGGGCCGCCTCCCGGGTGCTTGCCGGTTCGCGACATCTGCTGGACCAGCACCCTGCCGCCGGGCTTCACCGAACGTCGAAGGACCTCGACGTACGTCGGATAGTTGCGCTGGCCCACGTGCTCGCCCATCTCGACAGACGCGACCGCGTCGTACTCACCGGTGGCCTCCCGGTAGTCCTGCAGGCGGATCTCGGCGTGGTCCTCCAGGCCGAGGTCACGGATGCGGGCGTCGATGAACTTCTTCTGCTCGGCCGCGATCGTCACGCCGACCACCTTGATGCCGCGCTGCGCGGCGTGCAGGGTCAGCGAACCCCAACCGCAGCCCACGTCGAGCATCGTCATGCCCGGCTTGAGGCCGAGCTTGTCGAGGATCAGCGACAGCTTGTCGCGCTGCGCGTCGGCGAGCGTGTAGTCGGGCTCGTCGGAGCACCAGTAACCCGAGGAGTAGGCCATTGACGGGTCGAGGATCAGCTCGTAGAAGTCGTTGGAGAGGTCGTAGTGGTGGCTGATCGCCGCGCGGTCGCGCAGCTTGCTGTGCAGCCGCCCGCGGACCCGGGCCTGGGAGGCCGGTGCACGTGGTGGCAGGCGTACGTCGCGCAGCACCTTCACGAGTCCGCTGGCCACGGCAGGGCTGAAGCCCAGGCCGGCGAGCCCGCGTGATCGCGCGACCGACCGCACGTGGGTCAGTGCCGCGTCGAGGTCTCCGTCGACGTCGATCTCGCCGGAGACGTAGGCCTGTGCGGCGCCGAGCTCACCCGGGCGCCAGAAGATGCGGGACAACGCGTCGGGCGAGTGGATGGTGACCTTGGGCGCGTCGGACGGTCCGGCCGAGGAGCCGTCCCAGGCCTCGAGCCGCACCGGCAGGCCGCCCCGCAGGACCGGGCGCAGGCCCGCTTCGAGGCGTGCGGCAACGCTCATGAGTCGCTCCTGGTCAGGGTGATCTGTTGTACGTCGAGGTACCCGGAAGCGAACCCGGCACGCGAGTACTCCAGGTAGAAGTGCCACATGCGCTCGAAGACGTCGTCGAACCCGAGGCGTCGTACGACGGGGCTCGACGTGCGGAACGCCTCGTCCCACAGGCGCAGGGTCTCTGCGTAGTGCAGCCCGAACGACAGTCGCTCGGTGACCCGCAGCGAGGTGTGCTCCGTGGTGACCTGCTCGATCGCCTCGGTCGAGGGCAGGAAGCCGCCGGGGAAGACGTACTTGTTGATCCACGTGAAACCACCGCGCGTGGCCAGCATGCGGTCGTGCGGCATGGTGATCGCCTGGATCGCGACCCGGCCACCGGGCGCGAGCAGCGAGTCGATCGTGGAGAAGTAGGTCGGCCAGAACTCGTGGCCGACGGCCTCGATCATCTCCACCGAGCAGACCGCGTCGTAGGTGCCGGTGACCTGGCGGTAGTCGAGCAGGTCGACCTCGACCCGGTCGGCGAACCCGGCCTCGGCGATGCGCTCACGGGCCAGCGCCTGCTGCTCGCTCGACAGGGTCACCGAGCGGACACTGGCGCCACGGCGGGCGGCACGGATCGCCAGCTCGCCCCAGCCGGTGCCGATCTCGAGCACCCGCGAGCCTTCGCGAACCCCGGCCTGGTCGAGGAGCCGCTCGATCTTGGCGCCTTGGGCGCCCTCGAGGTCGGTGCGCTCGACGATGCCGGGGGACGCGGCGACCAGGTGGTCGCCGACCCGCTCGACCTGGCTGTCGAACAACGCCGACGAATAGCTCAGCGTCTTGTCGAGGAACGTCGCGAAGAGGTCGTTCGACAGGTCGTAGTGGTGGCTGATGTTGTCGCGGGTCTGGTCCTCGCTGTTGCGGTGGGTGCGGGGCATCCGCGCCATCCAGACCGCGCGCAGGCGCTGCATCCAGTCGGGCACCAGCGTCGCGATCTCGCCGGCCATCCTGGTCAGCAGGGCGTCGAGGTCGGGGGAGTCCCAGGCGCCGGTCATGTAGGCCTCACCGAAGCCGATCAGGCCGTCGTTGCCGACCTTGCGGAAGAACTCGTCGGGCCGGTGCAGCACGATCGTCGGCGCCGACGTGTCGACGGCGCGCACGCTCGGCGTCTCGACGGTGATCCCGAGCCGCTGCGTGGCGTGCGCGAAGATCCGGCGGGCCACGGCTGCCGAGACGGCGGCCCTCGGCCCGGACGGTACGGCGTACAGGCCCGGCCAGCGGTCGGCCTGTGTGGTCTCCTGGCGAGCGTCGGTGATGGTCACTGGACCCCCTCCTGTCGTGGGTGCGTGGGCCTGCGCTGGACGGGGAGTCGTCGCAGCCAGAGGCCGATGCCCTGTGTTCGGATCAACAGTGAGGTCCGGATTGGTGCCAGTGCCGCACGCCATGGTCGCCGCCCGGCGGGCAGCGCGCGGGCGGTCACCGACGCAGTGAACGCGGGCTCGCCGTCGCGCTGCAACGTCACCGAGACCGCGATCCGGTCGCCGGGCGGGGTCACCGACACCTCGTAGTGACCCGACGTGTCGTTGAACGGCGAGACGTACATCGCCTTGTCGACGCCTGCGTGACCATGCGCATCAGGTCGTACGACGTACGCATGCCGGTCGCCGTAGGTGTTGTGGACCTCGAGCACCACGCAGGCCTGTGCGCCGCTGGCGTCGTGGCACCAGTAGACGCTGATCGGGTTGAAGCAGTGGCCCAGCGCCCGAGGGTTGGCGAGCATCAGGATGCGGCCGCCGTGGAGGGCGATTCCCTGTGTGGCAAGGAAGTCGTCGACATTCCGGCGCAGCGAGTGGTCGGGCGAACCGAGGTGGTCGCGGGCCTCGAACGACGCGGCCCACCGGGCAGGCGGGAGGTCGTCGAGGTCGACCAGCCAGGCATGGGAGGCGTTGTCGAACGCGTGCTCCACCGGCCCTCGGCGAACGTGCCGCACGGAGGTCTCGTAGACGCGACCGGCTTCCACCGCGGCGGGAGTGACGGACCACGCGAAGCCCAGCCGCTCGGCGGCGCGGGCACCCGAGGCCGCGCCGTCCTCGTGGAATCCCCAGCCGTGGTAGGCGCCGGCGAAGGCGAGACGGTCGGTGTCGAGCTCGGGCAACCGGCGTTGCGCGGCCACCGACGACGGCGTGTAGAGCGGGTGCTCGTACTCCATCGTCTCGATCACCGTGGCCGGGTCGACCAGGTCGGCGCCACCCAGTGTGACGAGGTAGGGCCGGTCGGTGGGCAGCCGCTGGAGCCGGGTCAGGTCGTAGGTCACGGTGACCTCGCCGGTGCTGGCCTCCGGGCGGAGGAAGTTCCACGACGCCCGCGCGCGGCGTGCCTTGGGCAGGAGTGACGCGTCGGTGTGCAGGCGCGCGGTGTTGCGCGAGTAGGGGATCGCGCCGAGCACCTCGCGCTGCGCGGGTGTCGGGTCGGCCAGCATGGTCAGCGCCTGGGCGGGGTGCGTCGCGATGACGACCGCGTCGAACCTGGTCACCTCACCGTTGCCGTCCGTGACCTCGACGCCGTCGGCAGTCTCGAGGACGGAGGTGACCTTCGTGCCGAGGCGTACGTCGGGGAGCTGGGCGGCCACCCTGGCGACGTACTCCCGCGAGCCACCGGTGACGGTGCGCCACTGCGGCGAGCCGAAGACACCGAGCATGCCGTGGTGCTGGAGGAACGCGAAGAGGTAGCGGGCCGGGTAGTCGAGGGACGACTCGGGGTCGCACGACCACACCGCGGCGACCAGCGGCTCCATGAAGTGCCGGGTGAAGTACGCCGAGAAGCCGCCGTCCGCGAGGAAGTCGCGCAGGGTCTGGTCCTCGGCAGCCTCACCCGAGCCCGAGGAGGCCAGAAGTGCGCGGGCCCGGCGGTGGAAGCGGGGGACCTCGACCAGCATCCGCAGGTACGCCGGCCGCCCCAGGTTCGCGAACGTCGGGAACAGCCCACGCGCACCGAGCGCACCGGCGTACTCCAACCCGGTGGCGACGTCGCGCACCGACATCGACATGTCGGAGGCCTGGGTCTCGACGCCGAGCTCGGCGAAGAGCCGGAGCAGGGTCGGGTAGGTGCGCTCGTTGTGCACGATGAACCCGGTGTCGATGGCCAGGCCGTCGACCTCGTGGGTGTCGGCATGGCCGCCGAGCCGGTCGTCGGCCTCGAACAGCGTGACGTGCGCCGTGCGGGAAATGGCGTACCCGGCGGTGAGGCCGGCAACGCCACTTCCCACAACGGCGACCCTCCGGGTCACGCTCCCTCGAAGGCGAACAGGGCCACCGGGTCGGAGGTCGGTGCGGGTGATCCGCCGGCCGGCTCGACCGTGATGCCTGCGCCGGTCGCCGTACGTGCGTCTCCGTCGAGGAGCACCTCGGCGTCACCGCCGTTCATCAGCCCGGCCGGCAGCATGTCGCCCGAGGGGGCCTGGAGCCAGAGCTGGTAGACCTTGCCGGCCGGTGCCTCGGGCATGTCGTCGGCGAGCAGCACGGCCTGGCCGCGCGACGCCGAACGCACGATGCGTGCGGTCGAGCCGTCGGGCAGGTCGGCCGAGATCGTCGCGGCGTCGGAGGCCTGCGTCACCTGGGCGGTGGCGCTGAGCTGGGTGGTCTCGTCGTCCCACGGCTGGGTGATCACGACTGCGCCGCCACCGATCACCGCAACTGCGGCTGCCGCTGCGACCAGCGACGGAAACCAGCGGCGACGTGAGGGCCGCTCCTCGTCGACGTGACGGCCGGGCACCTCGGGAGGCAGCGGGCGGACCGTGGCCACCTCGGCCATGATGCGGTCCTTGAGCGCGGGCGGGGGAGGCGTGGCGACGGCTGCGGCGAGCACGGCCGCGGTCTCCTGGAGACCGGCCACCTCGGCGCGGCAGTCCGCGCAGGTCGCCAGGTGCTTCTCGAACAGGTGTCGTTCGATGTCGTCCAGGGCGTCGACGGCGTAGGCGCCGGACAGTGCGTGGATGTCGCTCATCACTGGTTCACCCCCAATGCGTCACGGAGACGGATGAGTCCGTCGCGGATACGAGTCTTGGCCGTGCCGATCGGAACGTCCAGCATCGAAGCCACCTCCGTATGTGTGTAACCGCCGAAGAAGGCGAGTTCGAGGGCTTCTCGCTGGATCTCGGTCAGCGACTGCATGGCTCGGCGTACGCGGGTCGCCTCGAGGGCGGTGGCGGCGGCTTCTGCGGTGGAGTCGTGCGGGACCGTCTCGGACTGGTCGTGGTAGTTGTTGTCGCGGCGGTGGGCCGCCTCGGCCGAACGGACCCGGTCCACCGCACGGCGGTGGGCGATCGTCATCAGCCATGAGAGGGCGCTGCCGCGGTCGGCGTCGAAGCGGGCCGACGTGCGCCACACCTCGAGGTAGGTCTCCTGGGTGACTTCCTCGGCCTGCGCCGGGTCGCGGACGACCCTCAGCACGAGGCCGTGGACCCGAGCCGCCGTCGCGTCGTACAACGCGGAGAAGGCGGACTCGTCACCCCGGGCGGCCCTGCGGAACAGGTCAGCCAGGGCGGGCGCACCCGCCCCCTCCGACGACGAGTCGCCGGAGGGAACGGATGCAATGCCTGTCACGTGATCCATTGTGTCGTGTCCTGGTTTCCCAGGATCAGGAAGCCGGCATCAGCACGGAGTCGACGACGTAGACCGTGGCATTGGCGGTGGGGATGTTGCCACACAGGACGGCCGCGTTCTCGCCACCGACGGTGAAGTCCTCACCCGAGCCCTTGACCATGATCGTGTCGCCGGCGAGCGTCTTGTGCTTCCCGGCGAGCTCGTCCGGGCCGAGCTGGCCCGCGATGACGTGGTGGGTCAGGATCTTGGTCAGCGTGGCCTTGTCGGCGAGGACGCCCTTGAGGGTGTCCGCGGGGATCTTGGCGAACGCGTCGTTGGTCGGGGCGAAGACGGTCAGCGCCTCGGCCGAGTTGAGGGTGTCGCCGAGACCGGCCTCACCGACCGCGGTCACGAGGGTCTCGAGCAGCGGGTTGGCGCTGGCCGCCGTGGCGACCGGCTCGGTGGCCATGCCGTTGAACGAACCGGCACCGCTCGTGGGGATCTTGGCACAGCCCGCACCGAAGGTCTCGGCACCGGCGTCGTCGGCCATGTCGTCGGACGAGGCGGACGACTCGGTCTGGCTGGGAGTGTCCTCGGCGGTGGTCTTGTCGTCACCGCCGTTGTCGTCGGAACCACAGGCGGCGAGCGACACCGACAGGGCAAGGGCAGCTGCGGCGATACCGGTCTGGCGGATGATGGAGCGCTTCATGGGAGTGCCTTTCTGGGTTCTGGTGCTGTCGGGTGTTGATTCGCTGCCGCCGGCCGACCGGATTGGTCGGTGACGGAAGTTTTTTCGGGCCGGAGCTGCCTCAGGCCGGTCGTCACTCGACGGTGACGACGATTTCCTGGACGCCGCTGGAGCCCTCGGGGAACGGGGTCGCACGCGCCGCCGTCTGGACCTCACCGTCGAGCGAGGTGGCCCGGACGGCGAGCATGTGCTGGCCGGGGCTGGCGTCCCAGGGGAGGTACCACTGACGCCAGTAGTCGATGCCGGCATCCGGCCCGAGCGTCGCCTCCTGCCACGCATTCCCGTCGATTCGCACCTCGACCTTCTTGATGCCGACGCGCTGCGCCCAGGCCACCCCGCCGATCACGGTCTGGCCGTCCTTGATGGTGGCCAGCGGCTTCGGGGTGTCGATCCGCGAGGAGATCTTGATCGGGGCGTCGGTGGCCCAGTCACGGTCCGTCCAGTACGCCGAGTCGTCGTCGTACGTCGTGAGTGTGAGGCGGGTCAGCCACTTGGTGGCGCCGACGAATCCGTAGAGACCGGGCGTGATCAGGCGCGCGGGGAAGCCGTGCTCGGCCGGCAGGGGCTCGCCGTTCATGCCGATCGCGACCATCGCGTCGCGTCCGTCACGGGCCACCTCGAGGGGTGTGCTGATGGTGAAGCCGTCGACCGCGGTGCTCAGGATCTGGTCGGCCTTGCTGCCGACCCCGGCCCGGTCGAGCAGGTCGGTGAGGGGTACGCCGAGCCAGCGCGCGGCGCCGATGTAGCGACCGCCGACCTCGTTGGAGACGCAGGTCATCGTGATGTCGCGCTCGATCAACGGCATCGCGGCCAGCTCGTCGAAGGTGAGGCTGAAGGAGTTGTCGACGTCGCCGTCGATCGTCAGCTTCCAGTCGTCGACCGGCACCACGGGCAGGGTCAGGTTGATGTCGACCCGGTAGAAGCGGTCGGTGGAGGTCTGGAAGTTGGAGATGCCCGAGTAGACGTTCTCGAGACCCGCCGGCAGCGGCGCGATCGGCTTGGCTGCGGGCGGCAGGTTCACGTTCCCGATGCGGGTCCGGTAGGCGATGATCTTCTCGCCGGCCCAGCCCATGGTCGCCGAGGCGGCCGCGACGAGGCCCGTCGTGATCAGCAGGGTGCGTCGTGAGGCGCGGGGAGCGGCCGTCGGTGCGGACTTCGACTTCGACCTGGGCTTGCGCCGCGCGATCGGCTCGAGGTTCGACATCACGTCGAACGGGCCGGTCCCACCGGCCGGGGAGGGGCCCACAGGCCCGCCCGTGGAGCGCTTGGGTGCCGGCTCTTCCTCCGCCGCTTCCCTTGCCGGTTCGTCCGCCGGTTCCCGTGCGCCGTTGAGCAGTCGCACCAGCAGCACCAGGACCACCAAGCCGACCACGGCGGCAACCAACGACGGCACCACGTCGCTCGCCGTGGCCAGCGGTCTGGTGACTGCAGCGGCTCCCGCGAGCGCGACGAGGGCGATCAGCAGCCCCGCCCCGACGGGGAACCAGCGGCGTGCCAGCAAGCCGGCGACGGCGGCGAGCAGGAGCGTCACCGCCATCACGCTGGCCAGCAGGATCGGCTTGTCCTTGGTGCCGAACTCGCGGACGGCGTACTCCTTGAGCGGAGTCGGCGTCAGGTCGATCACCGTGGACCCGACCGCGAGCACCGGTGAGGACGCCGGCTTGAGAAGTGACGCGATCAGGTGGCCTGCCGCCATCCCGCAGAGTGTGGCGAGCACACCTGCCAGGGCGAACGGCGAGCCGGAGCGCAGGGCATTCCAGAGTCGCTTCATGGGTGTGCTTCGGAGCGGCCGCCCGATCGGATGGGTTTCGGACGGCACTGGTGCAGGGACGACGAAGGAGGTTCACTGGTCGGATGACCTCTGAAGGCATGCGGGTCCAGGTGGCGGAGTCGTGGCATCGCTCCGCCGCGGCCGGCGTACGCGCTGAAGAGCCCGAGGCCCCGATCACGCTCGCCGAGGACACCCTGCGCGGGCACCGCGAGGCGCACCCGTTGGCGCACGTCTTCCCGCTGCTCGACGACGTGCTCGGCCAGGCCGCCCGCGACTGTGACGCGGTGATGGCGGTCTCCGACGCGTCGGCCCAGCTGCTCTGGGTGTGCGGCCACCCGCAGGTGCTCCGCAAGGCCGAGAAGATCGGTTTCGTCGAGGGGTCCAACTGGGACGAGCGGTTCGCCGGCACCAACGCACCCGGCATGGCCCTGGCCCTGGGCCAGCCGATCAGCATCATCGGCTCCGAGCACTTCCGGCACTCGGTGCGCCAGTGGAGCTGTGCCGCCTCGCCGATCCACGACCCC
The DNA here is from genome assembly GCF_001427925.1 of Nocardioides sp. Root151. Lineage (NCBI taxonomy): Bacteria > Bacillati > Actinomycetota > Actinomycetes > Propionibacteriales > Nocardioidaceae > Nocardioides > Nocardioides sp. Root151. Next base: position 1,410,462 of record NZ_LMGG01000001.1, on the reverse strand, counting down.
ACCACGGGCGAGCTGCTGGGTGTCCTCGACATCACCGGTGGCGACCAGATCGTCGTGCCCCAGACCATGGCGATGGTGCGGGCCGCGGCGCGGATGGCCGAGACCGAGCTGGCGCACCTCAAGCTCACCGCCTCCGCGCAGCCCGCCGAGGTACGCCGGCAGGCGGGGTTCGGCATCTCCATCCAAGGGCTGGGCCGCCACGAAGCGCTGCTCGACATCGACGACGGCTCCGGACGGCACTCGACCCTGCGCCTCTCCCCGCGGCACAGCGAGCTGGTGCTTCTGCTCGCGTCGGCGCCGCGTGGCCTTTCGGGCGACGAGCTGGCGGTGCTGCTCTACGAGGAGGACAACTCCGGCTCCACGCTGCGGGCAGAGCTCAACCGGCTGCGCAACCTGCTCGGCGACGACCTCCTGGCCAGCCGCCCCTACCGGTTGGTCGCCGACGTGTCGGGCGACTGGCTGGCGGTCGAGGCGCGCATCGTCAACGGTGACGTGGCCGGCGCCGTGCGCGCCTATCGCGGCCCGTTGCTCCCGCGCTCGACCGCGCCTGGCGTGGTCCGGCTGCGCGAGGCGATCGACTCGACGGTGCGACAAGGGGTGCTGCGGTCCGGCGTACCCGACCTGATGTCGACGTGGACCCGGTCGTCGTGGGGCACCGACGACTACGACATGTGGGTGGCCCAGCGCGACGCCGTCGGCCCGAGGTCGCCGTTGCTGCCCCTGATCAACGGCCAGATCGAGCGCCTGGACCGCGAGCTCGCCTGAGAGTTCGGCCTGAGGGTTCGGCCTGAGAGTTCGCCCTGAGCGCAACGTCCGTGCAACGTGCGGCTCCCTACGTTGTGAGCGGCGTCACCTTCCGACGCCCCTTCTCGACACTTTCTGGGAGTCACGACATGACTGTTCACGCCGCACCCGGCACCGACGGATCCTCCATCGAGGTCAAGAGCCGCTACGGCCACTTCATCGGTGGCGAATGGGTCGACCCGATCAAGGGCGCCTACTTCGAGAACATCTCGCCGGTCAACGGCAAGCCGTTCACCGAGATCGCCCGTGGCACCGCCGAGGACATCGACGCCGCACTCGACTCTGCCTGGAACGCCGCCGACGCCTGGGGTCGTACGTCGACCACCGAGCGGTCCAACATCCTGCTCAAGATCGCCGACCGCATGGAGCAGAACCTCCAGGACCTGGCCGTCATCGAGACCTGGGACAACGGCAAGGCGGTCCGCGAGACCCTCAACGCCGACATGCCGCTGGCGATCGACCACTTCCGCTACTTCGCCGGTGCCCTGCGTGCCCAGGAGGGCGGCATCTCCGAGATCGACGAGAACACCGTCGCCTACCACTTCCACGAGCCGCTGGGCGTGGTCGGCCAGATCATCCCGTGGAACTTCCCGATCCTGATGGCCGTGTGGAAGCTGGCCCCGGCCCTGGCCGCCGGCAACTGTGTCGTCCTCAAGCCGGCCGAGCAGACCCCGTGGTCGATCCTCAAGCTGATGGAGCTGATCGGGGACCTGCTGCCGGCCGGTGTGCTCAACGTGGTCAACGGCTTCGGTGTCGAGGCCGGCAAGCCGCTGGCGTCGTCGTCGCGGATCCGCAAGATCGCCTTCACCGGCGAGACCACCACCGGCCGCCTGATCATGCAGTACGCCACCGAGAACATCATCCCGGTGACCCTCGAGCTCGGCGGCAAGAGCCCCAACATCTTCTTCGACGACGTGGCCAACGAGAAGGACGCGTTCTACGACAAGGCGCTCGAGGGCTTCACGATGTTCGCGCTCAACCAGGGCGAGGTCTGCACCTGCCCGTCGCGCGCCCTCGTGCAGCGGTCGATGTACAGCGACTTCGTGGCCGACGCGATCGTCCGCGTCGAGGCGATCAAGCAGGGCAACCCGCTCGACGAGACGACGATGATGGGCGCCCAGGCCAGCAACGACCAGCTCGAGAAGATCCTGAGCTACATCGACATCGGCACCAAGGAGGGCGCGAAGGTGCTCACCGGTGGTGGCCGCAACGTGCTCGAGGGCGACCTCGCCGAGGGCTACTACGTGCAGCCGACGGTCTTCGAGGGCGACAACTCGATGCGCATCTTCCAGGAGGAGATCTTCGGACCGGTGGTCTCGCTGACCGGGTTCGACGACGAGGCCGACGCCCTCAAGATCGCCAACGACACCCTCTACGGCCTCGGTGCCGGCCTGTGGACGCGTGACGGTTCGCGGGCGTTCCGCGCCGGCAAGGCCATCGAGGCCGGCCGCGTGTGGACCAACTGCTACCACGCCTACCCGGCCCACGCCGCGTTCGGCGGCTACAAGCAGTCGGGCATCGGTCGCGAGAACCACAAGATGATGCTCGACCACTACCAGCAGACCAAGAACCTCCTGGTCTCCTACAGCCCCGACAAGCTGGGCTTCTTCTAAATGGAACGCGTCGCCGTCACCGAGGAGGCTGCGGAGCTGATCCGCAGCCTCACCGGGACGCACGGGCCGGTGATGTTCCACCAGTCCGGCGGCTGCTGCGACGGCTCGTCGCCGATGTGCTACCCGCAGGGCGAGTTCCGCACGGGGAACTCCGACATCCATCTCGGGGACCTCGACGTGGGTCTCGAGCGGGCGGTGCCGGTGTGGATGAGCAGGTCGCAGTTCGAGTACTGGTCGCACACGCACCTCACCATCGACGTGGTGAAGGGTCGTGGCGCAGGGTTCTCGCTGGAGGCGCCCGAAGGCAGGCGCTTCCTGATCCGCTCGCGGCTCATGGAGGAATGAAGTACCGACCTCAAGTATCTTGACGTCAAGAGAACTCCCAGTGTTCAATGGTGGCTGAGGGCTGTCCCGGGGCCCACCCACAGCCCCCAGCCACCATTGAAGGGGAGCGATGCAGGGAGTCCTTGCCGGATTCGCCACGATCATCGTGGTGATCGGACTCGGTGCCCTGCTGGCGCACCTCAAGGTCCTCGACCTCGCCTCGCAGGTGGTGCTGTCGCGGCTGGCGTTCTTCGTGGCCAGCCCTGCGCTGATGATCACGGTGCTGGCCGACACCGACGTGACCGAGGTCTTCTCGCGCAACCTCGCGGCCACCGCGGTCGGGGTGCTCGTCGCGTCCGCGGTGTACGTCGTCGCGGCCCGGCTGGTCTTCCGCCGAGACCTCGCCGACACCGTGGTGGGCGCGCTCTGTGCGGCGTACGTCAATGCCGGGAACCTGGGCCTGCCGATCGCGGCGTACGTCATCGGCGACGTGGCGCTGGTGGCGCCGACCCTGCTGATGCAGCTGCTGGTCCTCCAGCCGCTGGCTCTCGCCGTGCTCGACCAGGCCACCTCGCCCCAGCCTCCTTCGGCGTGGCGGTTGATCTCCCGGCCGCTGCGCACGCCCCTGACCGTCGGGTCGCTGATCGGGCTGGCCGTGTCGCTGGCCGGCGTCGAGCTTCCGGCCCCGATCCACGACCCGCTCGACCTGGTCGGCGGTATGGCGGTGCCCGCGATGCTGTTGGCGTACGGCGTCTCGCTGCGGCTCGGCCCACTGCCCGGGCGTGGGGCAGCTCCGGCCGAGCTGGGGCTCATCTCGGTGCTCAAGCTGGTCGTGCAACCCGTCACGGCGTACGCCGCCGGCCGCTTCCTGTTCGGCCTCGACTCCGAAGCGCTGCTCGCCGTGACCGTGCTCTCCGCGCTGCCGACCGCGCAGAACATCTTCGTGCACGCCACCCGCTACGACCGCGGAGTGATCGTGGCCCGCGACGCGATCTTCGTCAGCACGATGCTGGCCGTGCCGGTGATGTTCGTGATCGTCGCGCTGCTCGCCTGATCCCCGAGTTCGGGGGATGGCAGGATGGCGCGCATGACCGAGCTCGTGAAGTACGCCGCCGCCGAGGGCATCGCGACCCTCACCTTCGACTCGCCCCACAACCGCAACGCGCTCTCGCGCCAGCTGGTGACCGAGCTGTACGCCGGGCTCGAGCGGGCCGAGGCCGACGACGACGTGAAGGTCGTCGTGATCGGCGCCGAGGGCAAGGTCTTCTGCTCGGGCGCCGACCTCTCCGAGGCCGCTGAGGGCTCGATGGAGGAAGGCGCCAAGGGCATCGTCGACCTGCAGCGCCGCATCGTGGCATTCGCCAAGCCCGTGGTGACTCGCGTGTACGGCGCGGTGCGCGCCGGCGGCATCGGCATCGTGGCCGCGTCCGACATCGCCATCTCTGCCGACGACGCGACATTCGCACTCACCGAGGTGAAGCTGGCCCTGGCGCCGGCCGCCATCTCGTTGACAGTGCTGCCCCGGATGACCTCGCGGGCCGGTGCCTACGCGTGCCTGACGGGCGCGAAGTTCACCGGCGCCGAAGCCGCTGAGTGGGGCCTGGTCACTCGCGCCGTACCCGCCGACGAGCTCGACGACGCCGTCGCCGCCGTGTGCGCCGAGCTGGCCACGGGTGCGGCCCAGGGTCTGCGCGAGACCAAGGCACTGCTGGCCCGCGACCTGCTCGACCGCATGGACGCCCGGGGCGACGACCTCGCCGCGCTGTCCGGCCGCCTCTTCGGTTCGGATGCGGCCCGCGAGGCGATGCTGGCCTTCCTGAGCAGGAAGAAGTAGCCGACCGCTGGATACGCTGGAGGCATGAGCCTCCCCGACGCACGCACGTCCTCCACTGCGGAGACCCCGCGGTGGGTGCGGGCCGCCACGGTCATCGGCAGCTTCGTCGCGCTGCTCTACGTGATCGAGTTCGTCGACACGCTGATGGGCAACCGCCTCGACGCCGAGGGAGTGCAACCCCGCGAGACCGACGGGCTGCTCGGCATCGTCTTCGCCCCGCTGCTGCACGGGGGCTGGGACCACCTGATCGCGAACACCGTCCCGACGCTGGTGCTGGGCTTCCTGATCCTGCTGTCCGGCACCCGCACCTGGCTCGGCGTCACCGCGATCGTGTGGGTCGTCGGCGGCGTCGGCACCTGGCTGACCGGCCAGGACAACTCGGTGCACATCGGCGCCTCGGTGCTGGTCTTCGGCTGGCTGGTCTACCTGCTGGTGCGTGGCTTCTTCGCCCGCAAGGCCGGGCAGATTGCCCTCGGCGTACTCATCCTGCTGATGTACGGCGGCGTGCTCTGGGGCGTGCTCCCCGGACAGCCCGGCATCTCGTGGCAGGGACACCTGTTCGGCGCGATCGGCGGTGGGCTGGCCGCCTGGCTCCTCGCCGAGCGCAAGGGCGCCGAGCGGCAGCGCGACCTGCTTGCCTGACGCAGGTCGGGCGCAGAGCGCGGTGGGTCAGCGCGTGTAGAGCGCCTTGACCCGGTCGTCCCGCAGCCACAGGCCGCGCCAGACCAGGACCGCCATCGCGAAGGCGAAGACGGAGCCGAAGACCGCCTGGTCGTCGAGGTAGATGTTGACCGCGATCGCGCCGCCGAGGTAGCCGGTGATCAACACGGCGCCGAGGACCGCGGTGCGCGGGATCAGATGGACGATCAAGGCGATGCCGAGCGAGATGCCCAGCGGATAGCTGAACCATTCGGGGGCGCCGTACTTCTCGTTCCAGTCCTGCGCGGTCTGCACGTTGAGCAGGTGGCTGATCGAGTCGACGGCGAGGAAGAGACCGACCAGGCCGCTGATCACGTAGCTGACGGTGCGCTTCGTGCTCCTCGTGGTGGCGGTGGTGGTGGTCTCGGTGGCGAAGGTCGTGGTGCTCATGGCGGTTTCTCCTGAAGTGGTGGGTGGGTCGATGCCCATGGAGACCACGCAGGTTTCGGGAATTCATCGCTGGCCGATCTGGTTTTCCGCTGGCAGGCGCGGCCCGGTAGTCTTGCCTGCTTGGTTCTTGTGCATCTTCGAGGGGTGGTCCTGCGTTGTCCGATGACGTTGCCGAGCGGGAAGTCGCTGCGGAACAGGCGTTCGTCGACCGGGTGTACGACCAGCTCGAGGAGTCGACGGCGGCGGCCCAGCAACTGGCCCGCGAGGGCCACGAGCGCGGTCGCCTGGGTCACGAGGGTGGCCTGGTCGAGCGCGACGCCATGGTCTTCCAGGCCGCGAAGCGGATGGCCCAGCTCGACGCGGCCCACGAGGGCCTGGTCTTCGGCCGTCTCGACATGCGCCCCGAGCTCGATCCCGAGCCCCGCTACGTGGGCCGCATCGGTCTGCGCGACGCCAACCGCGACTCGCTGCTGATCGACTGGCGCGCCCCCGCCGCCGCGGTGTTCTACCAGGCGACGGCGGCCGAGCCGCACTCCGTCGTACGACGCCGGGTGCTGCGCGCGACCGGCCCGAAGGTGGTCGGTGTCGAGGACGAGCTCCTCGACGACCAGGCCGGGACCGACCTGCCCATCGTCGGCGAGGGCGCCCTGATGGCGCAGCTCTCCCGTGCCCGTGACCGGTCGATGCACTCCATCGTGGCCACCATCCAGGCAGAGCAGGACAAGGCGATCCGGGCCCCCTCGAAGGGCGTCGTCGAGATCTCCGGCGGTCCGGGCACCGGCAAGACCGTCGTCGCCCTGCACCGTGCCGCGTTCCTGCTCTACACCGACCGTCGCCGCTACGAGGGCGGCGGTGTGCTGATCGTCGGTCCGTCCGGCGTGTTCATGCGCTACATCGAGCGGGTGCTGCCGTCCCTCGGCGAGACCGCCGTGGCGCTCCGCTCGCTCGGCGAGGTCGTCGACGGCGTCCGTGCCACCCGTCACGACGAGCCGGCCGTCGCCGACGTGAAGGGCTCGATCCGCATGGCCGAGGTCGTACGCCGGGCCGCGCGCCAGGCCGTCCCGGGTGCGCCCCGCGACTTCCGGATCTTCTACCGCGACGACACGATCGTGCTCGACCGCCAGCTGCTCGGCCGACTGCGTCGCCAACTGCTCAACCAGGGCCACCGCAACCGCCAGATGCCGCGGGTGGCGATGACCCTGCTCGACGCGATGTGGCGTCAGGTCCGCGGTGAGCGTGGCCGTGAGCGGGGTCGCGACTCGTTCAACGACGAGATGCTCGGCGACGACCAGTTCCTCGAGTTCGCCCTGCAGTGGTGGCCGCCGCTCGACGCCGCGCAGGTCATGGCGTGGCTGCGTGACCCCGACTTCCTGGCCCGCGTCTCCGACGGCGTGCTCGGCCAGGAGGAGCAGGCCCTGCTCAACAAGCACTGGTCCGAGACGCTCACCATCGAGGACATCCCGCTGCTCGACGAGGCCCGCTACGAGCTGGGCGACCTGCCCGAGAAGTCCAAGGACGGCGACGAGTTCTCCGACCACCTCGGCGGCGACCTGCAGGAGCTGACCACCGCCTCCGAGCGTGAGTTCGCCACCGGGCCGTCGTGGAAGCCGCCGACGAACCGCATCGAGGACGACCCCTTCGCCCACGTGCTGATCGACGAGGCACAGGACCTCACCCCGATGCAGTGGCGCATGGTCGGCCGCCGTGGCCGCGCTGCGTCGTGGACCATCGTCGGCGACCCGGCACAGTCGTCGTGGCCGGTGCCGTCGGAGTCCGACGCTGCACGCCGTACGGCGCTCGAGGGCAAGCAGGTGCACCGGTTCCACCTGTCGACCAACTACCGCAACTCGTCCGAGATCTACGAGTTCGCCGCGGCGTACGCCTCCCGCGTCGGCCTCGACGCCGACCTGCCCACCGCAGTCCGCTCGACCGGCATCCCGCCCACGGTGCTCGGTCCGGTCGACGACCTCGAGGTGTCGGTGCGCAGCGAGGTGGCCCGCCTCTCCGGCGAGGTCTCGGGCACCGTCGGCATCGTGGTGCCGGTGGCCCGTCGCGCCGAGGTCAACGCGTGGCTGGCGTCCTGGCCAGAGTTCGCCGGCGACGCGCCCTCCGCCGCATCGCCCGGCGTCACGCCGAGCGGTGACGACCGCATCGTCGTGCTGACCGGCCTCGACACGAAGGGCCTGGAGTTCGACGGCATCGTCGTCGTGCGCCCCCAGGAGATCGAGGACGAGTCCCAGACCGGCCGGGCCGTGCTCTACGTCGTCCTCACCCGCGCCACCCAGCTGCTCTCCACCGTCAGCTGAGCGAAGGCGTTAGGGTCAGGCGGCATGAGCGAGCAGCCGCCGTACCCGCCCAGCGACCCGAACCAGCCCGGTTGGGGGCAGCCGCCGCCGGCCGGTCCTCCAGGCTGGGGCCAGCAGCCTCCCGGCTGGGGCCAGCAGCCGCCCGGTCCGCCGCCGGGCGGGCGGGGCTTCGCGGCAACCGAGGCGATCGGCTACGGCTGGAAGGCCTTCACCACCCACACCGGGGCGCTGCTCGGGGCCGCGCTGATCGTGCTGCTCGTACCGATCGCCATCCAGGTGGTGAGCGCACTGACCACGGGTGGGCAGACGTTCTCGTTCACCGCCGACTCCTCCGGGGGAGGCTTCGAGTTCGACTTCCACCCGATGGCACTGGTGCTCAACCTGCTCGGCAGCATCATCAGCCTGATCCTGTCTGCGGCGATGGTGCGCCTCGCGCTCGACGTGGTCGACGGCCAGCAGGTCAGTGTCGGCGCCATGTTCTCCCGCTTCGACCTGGTGCAGGTGCTGATCGCCGCCGTCGTTCTCTCGATCGCCACGACCATCGGCCTGGCGTTGTGTGTCCTGCCCGGCCTGGTCGTGCTGTTCCTGACGTTCCTGACCAACTACTTCATCGTCGGCAAGGGGCAGGACGCGTTCACCGCGATCAGGTCCAGCGTCTCGCTCACCACGGCCAACGTGGGTGAGCTGCTCCTGTTGGCGCTGCTCTGCTTCCTGTGCATGCTCGGTGGTGCCGTCGCCTGCGGCGTCGGGCTCCTGGTGGCCTTCCCGGTGATCACGGTCGCGACTGCGTTCGCCTTCCGCGCACTGCAGGGGGAGCCGGTCCGCCCGCTCTGACCGTGGTCGGTCAGTGGGCGACGCCGTACAGCCGGTCGCCGGCGTCGCCGAGGCCGGGCACGATGTAGCCCTTCTCGTTGAGCTTCTCGTCCATCGCGGCGGTGACGATGGTGACCGGGACCTCGAGGTCGGCCAGCTCCTGCTCCAGCCGGGCGCAGCCCTCCGGCGCGACCAGCAGGCAGATCGCGGTGATGTGGTCGGCGCCGCGGTCGACCAGGAAGCGGATCGCCGCGGCGAGTGTGCCGCCGGTGGCCAGCATCGGGTCGAGCACGTAGCACTGGCGCCCGGAGAGGTCCTCGGGCAGGCGCTCGGCGTACGTCGACGCCTCGAGCGTCTCCTCGTTGCGGATCATGCCGAGGAAGCCGACCTCGGCCGTGGGCAGCAGGCGGACCATGCCGTCGAGCATGCCGAGCCCGGCGCGCAGGATCGGGACGACGAGCGGCTTCGGGGAGGCCAGCTTCACGCCGGTCGCGGGCGCGACGGGAGTGGTGATGGTGACGTCGTCGACGCGCACGTCGCGGGTCGCCTCGTAGGCGAGCAGCGTCACCAGCTCGTCGGCCAGCCGGCGGAATGTCGGGCTGTCGGTGTCCTGGTCGCGGAGGGTGGTCAGCTTGTGGGCCACCAGCGGGTGGTCGACGACGTGGGTACGCATGGAGAAAACCTAGTCCAGTCCGCGTGACGTTTGGGAAAACAGGCTTGGAACCACCCCCAACCTCTGTCACTCTGGACATCGGAGTGCGGTTCACGAGCTGGAGGGACAGCCATGGTTGACGAGTTCGACGTCGACTTCGCCCTGGCCGCATACCGTGAAGAAGGCGTCTGGCAGCTCCAGGAGCTGGTCGATCCGGTGCTCGAGGACCTCGAGACGCTGTCCGGTGCCCTCCGGCGTTTTCCCGGTGACGGCGGCGCCATCGCACTGATCGGCTTCGACGAGGACGTCTTCCTGATCGTCCGGGTCACCGGGCCGACCGTGCGCGTGCTGCTCTCCGACATCACCGCCGTCGACGAGTGGGACCTCGCCCGCACCGTGATCGAGCACCTCGCCCTGCCCTACCCGGAGGAGGACGACGAGTCCGCCCCGGCCGGCGACCTCGACATCCTCGGCGACCTGGGCATGCACGCGATGGACATGGGCGTGCTCATCGACGACTACGACCTCTACCCCGACGAGATGCTCTCCGACGTGGCCGGCCGGCTCGGCTTCGGCCCCGCGTTCGACGACGCCGTCGACCTGACGACTGCGTGAGCGTTCCTTGATCGCCAGCAGGTACGACGAGGCGATGGGCCTTGCCCTGGACGAGGCGCGTGCCGCCCTGACCACCGACGACGTACCCATCGGCGCCGTCGTGCTCGACCCGTCCGGCGCGGTGATCGGCCGCGGCCGCAACACCCGTGAGGCCGAGGGCGACCCGACCGGCCACGCCGAGGTGGTCGCGATCCGCCGGGCCGCGCAGGCAGTCGGCGAGTGGCGGCTCACCGGCTGCACGCTCGTGGTCACGCTCGAGCCGTGCACCATGTGCGCCGGCGCGATCGTGCTGTCCCGGCTCGCGCGCCTGGTCTTCGGGGCGTACGACGCCAAGGCCGGCGCCGTCGGTTCGCTCTGGGACGTCGTGCGCGACCGGCGGCTGAACCACCGGCCCGAGGTGCTGGCCGGGGTCAGGGCCGACGAGTCCGCCGCCCTCCTCGACTCCTTCTTCCGCAACGCGCGAACCGTGGATGGTTGATGCGCGAGCCGTGGGTTCTTGACGCCGTCAGGTGTTGATGCCGCCACGCAGTGCAGCAGCGGTGAAGGCGTCCGCCGGCAGGAACGCCTCGACGGTGAGCTCGGCGACCGAGATGTCGACCGCGGTGCCGAAGGTGGTGACGGTGCTGATGAAGGACAGCTCGCCGGCGTCGGTGCGCAGCCGCATGGGTACGGCGATGCGACCGTCGGGTGATGCGTGGGACAGGCCGCCGGGGTAGTCCATGAGCTCGTCGTGCAGGGCCTTCGTGCTCGGCGACCCGGTCACCGCGAACTCCCGCGCCAGCCGGTCGATCAGGTGACCGCGCCACTCCGACAGGTTGACGATGCGTGAGCTCATCCCGTCGGGGTGCAGGCTCAACCGCAAGACGTTGAGCGGTGGTTCGAGCAGCTCCGGAGCGACGTCGGCGATCAGCGGACCCACCGCGTTGTTGGCCTGCACCAGATTCCAGTCGCGGTCCACGACCAGCGCCGGGAACGGCTCGTAGCCGGTCAGGATCAGGTCCAGCGCCTCACGGATCGCGGTCATGTCGTCGTCCTCCAGCGTGCGTTCGTCGTACGCCGGGGCGTAGCCGGCCGCGAGCAGCAGGGTGTTGCGCTCGCGCAGCGGGACCTCGAGCTGGTCGGCGATCCGGAGCACCATGTCGCGACTCGGCCGGGACCGCCCGGTCTCGACGAAGCTGAGGTGCCGGGTCGAGATGCCCGACTCGTTGGAGAGCTCCAGCTGGCTGCGCCGGCGGCGCTGCCGCCAGTCCTTGAGCAGTACGCCGACTCCGCCGGTCTCCGGACGCGTTTCGGTGATCGTCATGCGCCCATTGTGTCGGCCGGGGGTAGCCGGCTCCATTACCTCCGACGTCATCGACAAGCCTCGCCGCGCGCTTCACGGTTGATGCCATGACCACTCGAACCGAAACCCAGCCCCTGTCCACCTCGACCGCCCGCCGGTCCCCGATCGCCAGGCTGCTGCTGCTCGACGCCGGCGTCTCCGGCCTCAACGCGGTCGCCTACCTCGCCGGCGCCACGCTGCTCGACGACGTGCTCGGCCCGTCCGTGCCGACCCTCGAGCTGCTCGGTGCGTTCCTCCTCGTCTGGGCCGGCGCGCTGGCCTGGATCGCCACCCGTGACCCCGTGCCGGCCGGCCTCGCCCGCGAGGTCGTGATCGGCAACCTCGTGTGGGTCGCAGGCTCGGTCGCAGTCGCCTTCGGGCTCCTGTCCCTGACCGGGATCGGCCTGGCCTGGTGCCTGATGCAGGCCGTGGTCGTGGCCGGCTTCGGGGCGGCCCAGTACGTCGTCCTGCGAGGCCGGGCGTGAGCGCACCCGCCGACCTGGTCGCGCTGATGCCCTTCGCCGAGGCCACGGGCGTGGTCCTCGACTCCGCCGACGCAGATCGCGTGGTCGGGCACCTTGACTGGGCCGAGAACCGGTGCACCGCCGGCGGCGCCCTGCACGGTGGCGCGCTGATCACGTTGGCCGACAGCGTCGGTGCGGTGTGCGCGTTCCTCGGGCTGCCTCCCGGCGCCGGTACGGCGACCACGTCCACGACCACGCAACTGATGCGGGCCGTGCACGGCGGAACGGTCACGGCGACCGCCCGACCACTGCACCGGGGCCGCACCCAGGTCGTCGTACAGACCGAGCTGCGGGACGCCGACGGGCGCCTCGTGGCGGTCACCGTCCAGGCGCAGGCCGTGCTGGCGGCGTCCTGATTTCGGCCTCGGGCCGCCGATCTAGTAATCTCTCCGGCGGTGGCGTGTCCGAGCGGCCGAAGGTGCATCACTCGAAATGATGTGTGGGGTCAAACCCACCGTGGGTTCAAATCCCACCGCCACCGCCAGTTGATCTCAGCAGAGATCCGAAGGATCCGAACCCTCGCCGGGTTCGGATCCTTCGCATTTCCGGACTGATGGCCTGGCGTCCCCGCTACTGTGAGGTGCATGGGGATCTACGTGGCTATCGGAATCGGTGTCCTGGTCATCGCTGCACTCGCCGCGGTCTGGGTCTTCGAGGGGCGCCAGAAGAAGCCCGGCTGGAACCTCGACAAGGGCGGCAGCTCGGCGGGCAACTACTCCGCCCTCGAGGCACAGGCGTCCGCCACCCGCAACGGCAGGGGTGGCAGAGGCGGCCTCTGAGTCTCACTCGGTCCGGTCGAGCACGTTGAACGGGTAGTCGATGTTGCCCAGGTGCCACAGGCCGTCGTCCAGCGAGATCTCGTAGCGAGCCTTCTTCAGCGTCGCGACCGACAACCGGGCCGAGCCGGACCCGTCGGTGCGCAGCGTCCGTGCGATGACCTCCTTGCCGTTCTCGGTGCGGATCAACGCTTTCACCGTGCGGTCGGCTCCCCACCCCGAAAGGCGTACGACGTCTCCGTCCGCCTGCCACGTGGGCTGGTAGTCCGCGATCGACGTGACGCTCACCATCGCGGTCGACGTACCCTCGCTCGGCACTCCCTCGTCGATCACCTGCACGACGTACAGGCCGTCGGTGAGCCCGTCGGTCGGGCAGGAGAACTTCTCGTCGTCGTAGGAGCAGGCCTGCTCTCCCTGGTCGCGGTGCCCGGCGTACTCGTGGTCCTTCACCACCGGCGAGCCCGCCGACACGATGGTCACGCGGATCTTGCCGTCCGGGTAGATCACCCGGCCCTTCACCGCATCGCCGGGCGCAACTGCCGTGTCGGTGACCTCGGTGCCGAGCGGGGTGTCGGTGGTGCACCCGGTTGCAGCGAGGAGAAGGAAGGCCGCTGCGGCACCGGCGAGGAGTCGTGTCGTCATGCCCTCCATGCTGGCCGACCCGGAGATCCGACGCATGCGCCCGCGTACTCATCCGGCCGGCCACTCCTGCTGCGCGGGATCCGCCGGCCACGCCCGGTCGGGCGCGGCTACGGTGCCGAGCACGCACCCTCGGTCAGGAGAGCTGCATGACCCCGCTCGTCTTCTTCTCGTTCGTCTCCCTCGGGCAGGCCGGTGCCGCTGAGCACCGGGCCTACAACGAGTGGCACCTGCTCGACCACCGGCCGGAGAACCTGGCCCTGCCCGGAGTCGCGTGGGGGGATCGGTGGTCCCGCCCCGACGACTTCAAGGCGGTGTCGAGCGCGAGCGACGAGCATGCCGGCACCGACTACGTGGCGATGTACTGGTTCCGCGATCCGGTGTCCGAGTCGGTGCGCGCCTGGGACCAGCTGGGTGCCGACTCGTTCCAGTGGGGGCGGGGGCCGATCATCCCCGGCGTCTCCAGGTCCCTGCTGGCGTTCTTCCGGCCGGTGCGCGGCTACGTCAATCCGGGCTCGCTGGTCGCTGCCGACGTCCTCCCCTTCCGTCCGGTGCGGGGCATGCACGTGCAGCTCGTGAAGCATGCCGAGCCGATGTCGCTGGCCGTGCACGAACGGCACACCTTCGCCGACCGTGTCGAGATGCCCCGGCTGACCGGTCTCGACGGCGTGGCCGGCGGCTGGACCTTCAGCTTCGACCGCCACCAGCAGCACAGCACGCTGACCTTCGGCGAGGACAAGCAGGACGCCCGCGGATCGATGCGGTTGCGGCTCCTCTACCTGGACGGCGATCCACTCGAGACCACGGACCGCATCGCCCGGGCCGAGAACGAGCTCGCCGAGCACGAGATCGCCGGGCACGACGCCCCGGGCACGGAGATCCTCCTCGACACACCGGTCAGGACGATCATCCCGTGGCAGGACTGGTGAATCTCACCTTCCGGTCGGCAGCGCTCCCGACGCGATCGGCAGGTCGACGTACGACGCCGCCACGGCGTTGCGTTGTACGTCGTACACGCCGCCCAGCGCGCTGAGCAGCCGGCCCGGCGAGGTCAGCAGGTGCGGGGTGTCGCCGCTCTGCACCAGCAGCCGCAGCCGGTGGCCGGCGGGCAGCGTCGAGAAGACCGGCCTGATCTCGATGTCGTAGCGGGTCACCCTGCCGACCGGCACCGGCTGCTCGGCCGCCTCGGTGTGCGGGTGGTAGGGGAGTGCGTAGGAGCCGCCGCGGGAGGCCCAGCTGCGACCCTGCGTGATCGCGCGCGCCGAGCCGAGCAGCGCCCCGGCCGAGAGGTCGGTGACCGAGCCGTCCGGCGCCACGTCCTGGAGCGTCACCACGAACATGGTCTGCGGGCGGTTCGCCCTGACCCGGAGGGTGAGGCCGACCGGGCCGGCGAGACGGGTGTCCCGGGTCAGCGGTGCCGTGTCGTAGGAGAGGTCGCCGGGCTGTGGCGCGGTCAGCTCCTTCACCTTCGAGCACTGGGCGTAGAGGTCGCGGGCCAGCCCCGCGGTCCACTGCACGATCGCCCGCTGGCAGGCCAGCGAGACCGGCTTGTAGAGCATGCGGTCGGAGCCGGTGGCCGCGGTGGGTGCCGCTGTGCCGAGTGACTTGTTCCCCTGCAGGTGCAGGCGTTCGTAGGTCGCGGCCTCCGACGGATAGCGCGCCACGGAGTACGACGCACCGTCCGGCTCCTGCACGTGGAACGGTGTCTTCGTGTCGGTGATGCCGTTGTCGACGCCCTTGAGCCAGTGGTCGAACCAGGCCAGCTCGATCGCGTCGAGGTCGACGGTGCTGCCCTGGTTGCCGTGGTCCCAGGGGCCGGTGAGCAGCTGGTAGCGGCTGGTGACCGGCTGCGTGCGGTTCATCGGCGCGTGGACGGACCGGCCGGCCCACGCGTTCTGGAGGCCGCTGTAGAGCAGGGGTTCGCCGCGCTGGAACACGTCGTACTGCCCGCCGACCACGTACGCCGGCACGCCGTTCGCGACGACCTTGTCGAGCACGTTCTGCGGAGCGCGCTCCTGCCAGTAGGGGCCGTCGTACACGCGACCGTTCTCGAGCAGTGCGTTCAGGCCGGTGGTGAGCTCGAACGGAATCCCTGCCAGGCCGTGCTGCAGCGAGAGCCTGAGCGCGTCGAGTGGATCGGAGGCGCGTTCGGCGAACGGGGTCAGTGTGCGCAGGCCGAAGTAGCCGGCGATCAGGCCCAGGCTGGAGGTCATGTTGACCAGGCCGCCGGCCACGAACAGGTCGCGGTAGGGATCGGACGCGGTGGCGATCGGGAAGATCGCCTTGAGCGGCGAGTTCTTCCCGACCGCCGCTGCGGTGAAGACCTGGTCGATGCCGAGGTAGGAGCCGCCGAGCAGCCCGACCTTGCCGTTGCTGCCCTCCAACGCGGCCGACCAGCGCACGAGCTCGGCGCCGTCGAGGGCCTCGCTCCTGCCGAACAGCATCGACTGGCCCTCGGACCCGCCGGTCCCGGCGACGTCGACGATGACGCCGATGTAGCCGCGCTTCACGAGGTAGGGGTTCATCGCGCCCAACCCCGAGTTGCCGACACCCTTGCCGTACGGCGTCTGGACCAGGATCACCGGGAACGTCCCCTGTGCGCGCTCGGTGGTCCCCTTGGTCGCCGGTCGGTGGATGTCGGCCCGCAGCACGCGCCCGTCGCGCATGGTGATCGGCACGTCGCGCTCGACGACCACGTCGTACTTCTCGGCCTGCTCTGCTCCCGTGACCGCACCGACGTTCGTTCGTACGACGACCCGGTCGTCGGCCGATGCCGTGGCGGGTGCCAGCATCGTCAGTCCGAGCAGCAGCGCGACGAGCACGCTCTTGAGAGATCGGGTCATCGGTGTCCTCCGGTGCGGCCGGGAAGTAAACTTGGACGAACGTACAATTTTTTTGTCCACGGGACAACGAGAAAGGTGACGGGGTGAGATGACGGCCCCCACGAAGGCCTCCTCGAAGGCGCGGCTCAGCCAGGAGCGCAGCCGGGTGCGCCGCGAGCAGCTGCTCGACGCCACCATCGCGCTCTTTGCCGAGGGCGGTGCACGCGCGGTCACCCATCGCGCCGTGGCCGCCCGGGCCGAGCTGCCCCCGGCCACGCCCGGCTACTACTTCGACTCGGTGGGCGACCTGCTCACCACCGCGCTGACCCGGCACGTCGAGACGTGGATCGAGGACATGACCGCGATGGCCGACCTGTCCCTGGGCCTCGAGATCGACCTCGACGACGCCCGCGGACTGGTCTCGATGGCGTTCGGCGAGCGGAGCCTCGACACCGTCCACCTCCAGCTCTCGACGTTCCTGGCGGTCAGCGCCGACCCCGAGCTCCAGCCGCTGGCGACCCGGGCCCTGGGGGCGGTCGAGAGTCTGGCCGCACGCATGCTGGCCACGGTGGGAGTCACCGACGCCCAGGCGATCGCCGAGTCCCTCGTGCACCTGATGATCGGCTCGGCGGCCACGCGGCTGACCGGCCGGCACGACGACGAGCACACCGCCGACGTGCTCTTCGACGCCGTACGACGCCTGGTGGCGACGGCCACGATGGACCCGCAGGCGATCACGGACGCCCTGCCCAGGGCGAAACGGCCCGCCGACTAGGCTCGCGGGCGTGACCACCGTCGAAGCACAGCCCTGGTTCAAGTCCCCCGACGACGCCCTGAAGCGGCTGGAGGCGACCGGCTACCTGGCCGACTCGGCGACCACGACGACCGCGTTCCTGGCCGGCGAGCTCGGCAAGCCGCTGCTGATCGAGGGCCCGGCCGGGGTCGGCAAGACCGAGCTCGCGAAGGCGGTGGCGGCCGCGACCGGCGCCGAGCTGATCAGGCTGCAGTGCTACGAGGGGCTCGACGAGGCCCGCGCGCTCTATGAGTGGAACTACAAGAAGCAGCTGCTGCGCATCCAGGCCACCGGGCCGGACCAGGCGTGGGAGCAGACCCACGACGACATCTTCACCGACGAGTTCCTGCTCAGTCGGCCGTTGCTGACCGCGATCCGCCGCGAGGAGCCGACCGTCCTGCTGATCGACGAGGTCGACAAGACCGATGTTGAGGTCGAAGGCCTGTTGCTCGAGGTGCTCTCCGACTTCCAGGTCACGATCCCCGAGCTCGGCACCGTCGAGGCGGTACGCCGACCATTCGTGGTGCTCACCTCCAACGCCACCCGCGAGCTGTCCGAAGCAGTCAAGCGACGCTGCCTCTACCTGCACCTCGACTACCCGGATGCCCAACGGGAGCAGGAGATTCTCCTCTCCCGGGTGCCCGGTCTCGACGACAGGCTGGCCCACGAGCTGGTCGCCGTGGTGGCCCGGCTGCGCGAGCTCGAGCTCAAGAAGGCGCCGTCGATCGCGGAGTCGATCGACTGGGCCCGCACCCTCATCGCGCTCCAGATCAAGAACCTCGACCCGGCGGCGATCAGCAGCACGCTCGGCGTCGTGCTCAAGCACGTCTCCGACCACGACCGCGCAGTGCGCGAGCTCAAGCTGAGAGGTTAGGACTAACCCATGGGCGGACTCCTGGACCGGCACGTCGAGTTCATCGAGGCGTTGCGCGCCGCGGGGATCCCGGTGTCGCTGGCCGAGGACATCGACGCGGCGCGGGCGGCAACGGCTCTCTCGTGGTCGGGGCGGGACCAGGTCCGGACGGCGTACGCCGCGACGCTGGTCAAGCGGTCCGGTCACCGGGCCCCGTTCGACGCACTCTTCGACCTCTACTTCCCAGCCCTGACTGGCGAAACTCGCGCGCGCGGCCTCGACGAAGAGGTGGAGGGCGAGGATGCACCGGACGGGAGCATGCCGAACGACACCGGCAAGGCACTGAGCAGCTTCCGCGACGAGCTGGCCGACGCGATGATCGGGGCCCAACCCGACGGCCAGCCCGACGCCCTGCGCGACCTGGCCATCGAGGCCGTCGGCACGTTCGGTGCGATGCGCGGACGCGCGCCCGGCCTGTCGTCGTGGAGCGCCTACCAGGCGTTGAAGCGGGTGGCTCCCGACGAGCTCGTCGACCAGATCGTCGCCGGACTCCTGATGCAGGGCGACGACACCCGCACCGCCCGACGCCGGGCCGCCAGCCGGGTGCAGCAGTTCACCGCCCTGGTCGAGCAGGACGCGCTGCGCCGCATCGCCGAGGAGAAGGGCGCCCAGCACGTCGCCGACACGACGGTCCGCCCGACGATCGACAACCTGCCGTTCCTCAGCGCTCGCCGTACCGACCTGGAGGCGATGCGCCGGGAGATCCAGCCCCTGGCGCGCAGGCTGGCCACCCGGCTGACGAAGGAGCAGCACGCCAAGCGTCGCGGCCCGCTCGACTTCCGGCGTACGGTCCGGGCCTCGATCTCGACCGGCGGGGTGCCCCTCACCACGCATCATCGGCCCAAGCGGCCGCACCGCACCGAGCTGGTGGTGCTGTGCGACGTCAGCGGTTCGGTGGCCAACTTCGCGCAGTTCACCCTGCTACTGGTCTTCGCACTGCGCGACCAGTTCACCAAGGTGCGCGCGTTCACGTTCATCGACCACGTCCACGAGGTCACCCACCACTTCAAGCCGGGCGCCGACGTGGTCGACGTGATGACCGACCTGGCCGCGGCGACCAGTCACGCCGCCCTGTGGGGCCGCACCAACTACGGGCGCGCGTTCACCAAGTTCGTCGAGGAGCACGCCGACGCGCTCGGCCCGAAGACCTCACTGCTGGTGCTCGGTGACGCCCGCTCCAACTACAGCGACCTCCAGCTCGACGGCTTCAAGGCGATGGTCGCGCAGTGTCGCAACGCGTGGTGGCTCAACCCCGAGCACGCCCGCAACTGGGGGACCGGCGACTCCGCCGCGCCGCAGTACGCCGAGCTGGTCTCGATGGTCGAGTGCCGCAACCTCGCCCAGCTCGGCGAGTTCGTGCACGACATCGTCTGACGAACCGTGCCTTCTTGATGCGCCAACCGTGGATTCTTGATGTTCGAACACCGGGTCCTTGACGGATCGCATCAAGAACCCACGGTTCGAAGCACAAGAAGCCGGTGTTCGCGCATCAAAAGGGCGGGGTTGGTGATCAGTCGGCGAGGAAGCCCAGCTCGTGGATCCGCTGGATCGCGGCCTTCAGCTCGGGGTGCGTGGCGGTGTCGGCGGCCCGGCCTCCGGCGACGTACGCCGACGCGCCGGTCTGGAGTCCGCCGTCGAAGACCACGGTCAACCGGTTGGTGACCCGGGCGTTGATCAGCGATCCCAACAGTGCGACCGGGTCGGCGCGGTCCTCGAGGGACAGCACCGTGGTCGGCTCCGGGATGTGGGTGACCTGGGCGTTGGGGGCGCCGGCGGTGATGACCTGGTCGACCACGAACTTGTCGGAGCCGGCTGCCGCGGCGATCTCGGCGGCGGCGACGCCACCCTGGGCGTGGCCGACGACCATCACCCGGGCGCCGGGCTCGTCACCGACGGCGGCCTCGAGGGCGTTGATCACCGAGGAGACCCGGCCGGCGACGTCGCTGCCGACGAGCTGCAGGTTGCCGGGCGTGCGCTGGGCGTGGCTCGGCAGGTAGGCGATGAACCGGCCGCCGGGCAGGCGCTGTACCAGCAGATCGCCCTCGACCTGGCTGAGTGAGGTCATCAGCTCCTCGATGGAGGACGGGGCCGGCAGGGCCGACGCGTCGCCGGCAGCAGCAGGCGCCGCCTCCTCCTCACGGAATCCACCGGCGATGTCACGCAGGGCGGAGGTGAAGTCGTCGGCGAAGTCGGGGGCACCGACCGCGCGCAGGCCACCGTGGGTGACTGCCGGGCCCTCGTCGCCGCCGAGCACGGCCGCGGTGAGCAGCGAGCGCATCTGCAGGCCCTCGATCAGGCCACCGCCACCACTGACGAAGTGGTCCATCAGCTCGGGGTTCTGGTCGGCCAGCTCGTTGAGGTAGGCCGCGAGGCCTTCGCGGTCGAGGGCGTCGGTCTCGATGAGGCCGGCCGAGAAGATCGCGCCGCCGAGCGCCACCTCGGGCGCCAGGTAGCCCACCGCGCGGGCCGCGATCGAGCCGAGCGTCTTGTACGCCGCCAGCTGGAGGTCGTCGATCCAGCGGTAGGTCAGCACCGTGGCGCGCACGATCAGTGCATCGGCGTCGAGCTCGACGGAGCGGACCATGAGCCCGGTCTTGCCGGTGGTCGCCCCGATGATGTCCTGCTCGGCCTGGGTGAAGGTGGCCTTGGAGAGTTCCTCGGACTCGGCGACCGCCTCGTCGGCGAGGATCTCGGCGCCCAGGGTGGCGCGTTCGCGCATCTCGTCGCCGGAGGAGTCGAAGAGGTCGGCCAGACGCATCATCTGGTCGTACTTGTCCTGGGCGGCTGCGGCCTGTGCCTGCTGCTGCTCGCTCATGCGGTCACCTCCGCGAGGATCGGGCCGAGGGTGGCGGCCAGTTCGGTGGCATCGACTCGACGGACCTCGACGCGGTTGGCGCCGTCGACCTGGTGGGATCGCAGGACGTGCCAGCCGTCGGCCAGCAACACCCATGACACGACACCGACGGCCTCGCCGCCGGCGTCGATGTCGGCGACCAGTCCGCGGAGCCGACCCTGGGTCTCGGTGACCAGCGAGCTGATCACCGACGAGACGGTGGCGTCGGGTACGGCGTCTCCGGCGGCATCGCGCACGTCACCGGCGTGGTGGGCCACGATCGTGCCGAGCAGGTCGGCCCGGCCCGAACGGACGGCCTCGCCGCCCGCGTCGAGCAGCTCGTAGGGCAGGTCGATCGCGGCGGGCACGGTGGAGTCGGTGAGCACGTGGTCGTCGGGAAGCCCGGCGACGCGGCCGAGCTCGGCCGGCCA
Organism: Nocardioides sp. Root151; assembly: GCF_001427925.1. Classification (NCBI taxonomy): domain Bacteria; kingdom Bacillati; phylum Actinomycetota; class Actinomycetes; order Propionibacteriales; family Nocardioidaceae; genus Nocardioides; species Nocardioides sp. Root151. The sequence goes on along the minus strand of NZ_LMGG01000001.1, from coordinate 1,389,360 downwards.
GTGCTGCGCCTCGAACCACGCGAGCTCGAAGACGACGCCGTCGGTGGTGGCCAGGGTGGCCACGGCTCCGCCGCGCTGGCGGTGCCAGGCCCGGGCTCGGACGCCGCTGATGTTGACGTCGAGGTCGAGGGCGACGGCCGGGGTGGCCAGCAGGCCGAGGGCGCCGACGACGCCCGCATCGGCGGTGCCGTCGACCAGGAGGCCACGCTTCTCGAGGCCCTCGGCGGGGTCGTGCAGGGTGGCCAGGGCCTCGACGTACGACTGGTCCTCTGCGGCACCACGCGACTGGCCGAGTCGGCTCTCGAACGCGTTGGCGGCGGCGCTGGGTGTCGGGTCCTCGGGAGCGAAGGGCAGGGGCGCTCCGCCGGCGGCCTCGGCCAGGAACTCGAGCTCGGGCCGGGTCAGGGCGAGCCGGCGGGGCAGGCCTTCGAGGGTCCCCTCGGCCACCGGGCCGGGAGTGGTCAGGTCAATGGTCGCCATGTCTCAGAGTCCCGGAAGGTTGACGGTCAGCCAGTCCTTGTGGCCCGGGGCGGGCGGCACGAACTGGTCGAGGGTGCGGTCGACGTCGGTCGCGTCGATGGTGACGCCGGCCGGAGTGTCCTGGGCCTGTTGTGCGGCGATGCGGGTGCGGGCGTCGGCGACCAGCGAGTGGGCCTTGCGCTCGATGCCGTCGATGGAGTCCTTGAGGCGCTCGACCTCGGCGACGTGCCGGGTGAGTGACTCGGCCGCGGTCTCGTGCTGTGCGGCACAGTCGCGGAGGTGGGCGGCCCGGTCGTGGATGCGGGCCCGCATGTCGGCGGCCGCCCTGCCCTCCCAGTTGATGGACTCGATCTGTGCGATCAGTCGGTCGGCCATCGCACGGATGTCAGTGCACTGCTCTCGCAGTTGGGATGCGCGCTTGCGCATGGCGGCAGAGTCGCCGTACATGGATCACCTCTCAAGTTGCCGGGTGTGTACCCCCGTCTGAGCGGTTCAAACCACTCAACCGAACTTCTCTTCCCCGAGTGGTCAAGCCCTAAACCTTCTCCCGCGCCGAGAGTAGCCGAGGCTCAGCCGAGGTACGTCGCCAGACGGTCGAGTCCGGTCGCGATTTCACCGGAGGACCCGGCGAAGCTGAACCGGATCGTGCGGTTCCCCTTCTCGGTGTCGAAGTCGACGCCGGGGGCCACGGCGACGCCCGTCGCGTCGAGCAGGTCCAGGCACCAGGCCATCGAGTCGTCGGTGAGGTGGCCGATGTCGGCGTACGCGTAGAACGCGCCGTCTGCCGGCGCCAGCTCCGTGATCCCGAGTCGCGGAAGTCCCTCGAGCAGCATCGCCCGGTTGTGCGCGTAGCGTCGGACGTGGCCGTCGAGCTCGTCGTACGCCGCCTCGGTGAAGGCCGCGATCGCCGCGTGCTGGGCGATCGCCGGAGGGCAGATCGTGAAGTTTCCGGTGAGTACGTCGACGGGCCGGCGCAGACGCTCGGGCACCAGCATCCAGCCGATCCGCCACCCGGTCATGGAGAAGTACTTCGAGAACGAGGAGAACACGATCGCCTCGCGCGAGGTCTCCCAGGCGCTGCGGCTCAGCGGTTCCTCGGCGTACTCGATGCCGTGGTAGATCTCGTCGCTGACCAGCTGCACCGCGTGGGTCTCGCACCAGGTGGCCAGGGCGGCCAGCTCCTCCGGCAGCAGCATGGTGCCCGTCGGGTTGGCCGGGCTGGCCACCACGAGGCCCTTGATGTCGTCGAGCTGCTCGAGCTGGGCCACGGTCGGCTGGAAGCGGGTCTCGGCGCCGCAGTCGAGCTCGACCACCTCGCAGCCCAGGGCGCGGAGCACGTTGCGGTAGCAGGCGTAGCCGGGCCGGGCCATCGCCACCCGGTCGCCCGGCTCGAACGCGGCGAGGAAGGCCAGCAGGAAGCCGCCGCTGGAGCCGGTGGTGACGACCACGTCGTCGCGGTGCACGTCGATGCCGTGCATGCGCTGGTGGTGTCCGGCGATCGCGTCGCGGAGGTCGGGGATCCCGGTGGCCACGGTGTAGCCCAACGGGTCGCCGCTGCCGAGCAGCCGGATCGCCTCGGCCAGCACCGGTGCGGGGGCGCCGCTGCTGGGTTGGCCGGCGACGAAGTTGACCATGTCGCCGTGGCTGCGCTGGCGCTCACCTGCCGCAGCCAGCAGGTCCATCACGTGGAACGGCGGGACGTTGGCGCGGCTGGCGACGGTGTAGCGGTCGGTCATGGGCCCCAGTGTGGCGTGCGCGTCCGCGGGCGCATCAAGAACCCGGTGTTCGCACGTCAAGAACCCACGGTTCGCGCATCAGGAAGGCACGGGTTGTGCGGCGTGGCGGCCGGCCCGGCGTCCGAAGTAGGAGCCCTCCCCGAGCTGGGTCCCGGAGGCGTAGCCCTTGGCGTCCTGGGCGATGTTGGACGCGCAGGCGCCGGCGGCGTACAACCCGGTGATCGGCGCGCCGCCCTCGCGCAGCACCCGGCCGTCGACGTCGGTGACCAGGCCGCCCATCGTGAAGCCGGCATAGAGCGCCGTGCCGAGGGTGAGGTCGAAGGCGCCCCACGGGCCGGTGTCCTGCGGCTCCAGCCATTCGGGCTGCTTGTGGAAGTCGGGGTCCTCGCCGCGCGCCGCGTTCTCGTTGTACGCCGCCAGGGTGGCGGTCAGCGACCCGACCGGCAGGCCGAGGGCGGTCTCCATCTCCTCGACGGTCTCCCAACCGTCGATGAACGGCGCCAGCGGGAAGGCGGGGTGCTCGATGTGCGCGCTGTCCACGATGAGGTACGCCGCGTGGTCGGGCTGGTCCATCACGAACGCCGAGGTGCGGGAGTGGTAGGAGTCCTCGGCGACGAAGCGCCGGCCCTCCTTGTTGACCACGATGCCCGTGACCAGCCGCGACGGCGGGTAGAACGGCGCGGTGATGAACGCCTCCTCCATGAAGGCGGTCGCGGCGCCCACCGACTCCCCGAGCCGGATGCCCAGCCCGTCGTCGTACGTCGTCCCGAGCACGAAGGGCTTCTCGGCCAGGTTGGGGGTGAACTTCGCGACCATGTCCTTGTTCATCACGAAGCCGCCGGCGGCCAGCACGACCGACCGGGTCCGGATCAGGCCGGTCTCGGTGAACCTCCGCCAGCGGACGCCGACCACGTCGCCGGCCCCTTCTCCGTTCGAACCGCTGGTGACCAGCGCGTTCGCACCGGTCTCGTAGCGCACGTCGACGCCCTCGTCGGCGAGCCGGTCGCGCAGCAGGTCCATCACCAGCCGGGTGCCCTCGGTGTCACCGGCGACCGGGACCTTGTGCCCGCGTGGCGCGGGGGCCGCCTGGTCGACGAAGGGGTGGACCTTCTCGTTGCCGGTGTACATCAGCCCCTCGGTGCCGGGCTGGATGACGGCCTTCTTGTCGTGGAAGGACCGCTCGAAGGAGAAGCCCAGCGCCTCGAGCCAGGTGAAGTGCTCGACGCTCTCCTCGCAGTAGGCGCGGATCTTGGCGGCGTCGGGCTCGCGGGAGACGGCGGTCAGGTAGTCGACCATCGCCTCGACGGAGTCGGGGTGGCCGGTGGCCTCCTGGACCGGCGTACCACCGCCGAGGTAGAACGCGCCGCCGCTCATGGCCGACGTGCCGCCGTGCACCGCGGACCGCTCGAGGAGTACGACGCGAGCGCCCGAGCGAGCCGCCTCGAGGGCCGCGCACCCGCCGGCGATGCCGAAGCCGACGACCACCACGTCGCAGTCCTCGTGCTCGGTGAGGCTCGCAGCGTCGAGGACCTCGGGCAGGTCGGTTCCACTCATGCCGAGCAGGTTAGGCGAAAACTAGAACAAGTTCCAGATTTTGTCCACGATAGGATTCAGGCCCGCTCCCGAACTGCGAGGTGCCCTTGACCTTCGACGCCCACCAGCTCGATCAATTCCTGTTGCTGGGCTCGATCGTCACCCTGGCCGCGATCCTCGCGGTGCGCCTCTCCAGCCGGGCCGGGCTGCCCAGCCTGTTGATCTACCTGCTGATGGGCGTCGCCCTCGGGGAGGCCGGCGTCGGCATCGCCTTCGAGGACGCCGCGATGGCCCACGCCATCGGGTTCGGGGCGCTCGCGCTGATCCTTGCCGAGGGTGGCATCAGCACCAAGTGGTCCGAGATCCGGCCGGTGATCGGCCTGGGCGCCTCGCTGGCCACCCTCGGCGTGGTCGTCAGCGTCGCGGTGATGGCGGTCGCCGGCCACTTCCTGCTCGGACTCCCGTGGGAGCTGGCCATCCTCCTCGGCGCGGTGTGTTCGCCGACCGACGCCGCGGCCGTCTTCTCGGTGCTCCGCGTGGTGCCGCTCCCTCGACGGATCACCGGAACCCTCGAGGCCGAGTCCGGCCTGAACGACGCCCCGACCGTGGTGCTCGTCGCACTGATCTCCAGCGGAGCACTGGCCGAGGACTCGATCTTCGAGATCGCCGGCGTCATCGTGTACGAGCTCGTGGCCGGTGTCGGGATCGGCCTCGCCGTCGGCTTCGGCGGGGCCTGGATCATGCGCCGCATCGCGTTGCCGTCCTCCGGCCTCTACCCGCTGGCGATCCTCTCGCTGGCCACCGGTGCGTACGCCGTCGCGGCAGCCGCGCACGCCTCCGGATTCGCCGCGATCTACGTGGCCGCGCTGGTCCTCGGCAACACCGAGCTGCCCCACCGCGCGGCCACCAAGTCGTTCACCGAGGGCATCGGCTGGATGGCCCAGATCGGCCTGTTCGTGATGCTCGGGCTGCTGCTCTCCCCGGGGCGCATCACCGCGCAGACCGTCGGGTTCGCGCTGGTCGCCGGCATCGTCCTCACCGTGGTCGCACGCCCGATCTCGGTGCTGGTCAGCTCGGTGGTGCGCCCGATGCCGTGGCGCGACCTCACCTTCATCTCGTGGGCCGGCCTGCGCGGGGCGGTGCCGATCGTGCTCACCACGATCCCGCTCGCCGAGGGCGTCGACGACTCCCAGCAGCTCTTCGACATCGTCTTCATCATGGTCATCGTCTTCACGGTGGTGACCGGCCCGACGCTTCCGTTGCTGGCCCGGGTGCTGCACGTCGCCCGTCGGTCCGAGCCGCGCGACCTCGACGTCGAGGCCGCGCCCCTCGAACGCATCGCCGCCGACCTGCTGCAGGTCACCATCAGCCCGGTCTCACGCATGCACGGGGTCGAGGTGGGTGAGCTGCGGTTGCCCCAGGGCGCTTCGGTCGCGCTGGTCATCCGCGACGGGGAGTCGCGGGTGCCGGAACGACGTACGGTCCTGCGACGCGGTGACGAGCTGCTCGTGGTGACCCCGCGCCGGCTGCGTGCGCGCACCGACGAACGGCTTCGCGAGGTCTCGCGCGGTGGACGGCTCGCCCAGTGGCTCGGCCAGGACCACGACCGCGGCGAACCCGACGACTGACGTCAGTCGACCGGGGGACGGCAGACGACGGTGTCCTTGGTGACGGGGACGGACTTCTTGGCGCGCTTGCTGAGCTTGGTGTACTTGTCGCCGACCACCACGACGATGCCGATGCCGAGCATGTCCTTGCCGGTGACGACGGGGGTGCCGGGTCCGAACTGTGACGCGACCAGGCGCGCGGCCGGGTTGTTCCTGGCGTCGGCGCGGACCTCCACACGGTCGACCTTGGCCGAGCTGGCGTTGCCGCTGGAGCCGGTGCCGAACCCGCGCAGGATCAGCTTCTCCATGGTCTGGCTGGCCAGCCCCGACGTGCGCCCCGCGTTGTAGACGCTCACCGTGATGTCGCCCGGCCGCACCTTGGTGCCGGCCTTGAGGGTGTGGTCCTCGCAGGCCGGCTTCTCGTCGGCGACGATCGAGTCGGGCAGGCCGCGGGTCAACTGGGAGAACCCGAAGACCGCCATCAGCACGCAGATGACACCGAGCACGGCCAGGGTCACGGTCGAGGTCTGGCGCTCGCCCATCAGTCCTCCAACACGTGCACGCGGGCGTGCAGCACGTTGCGTTGCTGGAGCGCTGCCCGCAGGGCGCGGTGCAGGCCGTCCTCGAGGTAGAGCTCGCGGCGCCAGTAGACGACGTGGGCGAAGAGGTCGCCGTAGAACGTGCCGTCCTCGTCGAGCAGGGAGCCCAGGTGGAGGGTGTCCTTGGTGGTGATCAGCTCGTCGAGGCGCACCTGTCGCGGCGCCACCTGCGACCAGCCACGGGAGTCGAGCCCGTGGTCGGGGTAGGGGCGGCTGTCACCCACGCGCTTGAAGATCACGCGGCCGACTATAACGAGACCGCCCCACGTTCACGGCTTCGGCGGTGCCCGGGAGGCCGGGGACCGGAATCACGTGGCGGACTCTCGGGACAGACCGCACAATGGATTCCGTGCCGTCGACCAATGCCCTGATCGCGTTCGTGATCGCCTCGATCCTGTTCATCCAGGTGCCGGGACCCAGCCTGCTGTTCACGATCGGCCGCGCGCTCACCGTCGGCCGCCGTGAGGCGCTGCTGTCGGTGCTCGGCAACGCGCTCGGGCTGATCGCCCAGGTGCTCGGGGTCGCCCTCGGTCTCGGGGCGCTGGTCGCCGCGTCGGCCGCGGCGTACACCCTGCTCAAGCTCGTGGGTGCGGCGTACGTCGTCTACCTCGGCATCCAGGCGATCCGGCACCGGGCAGACGCCCGCCGGGCGATGGAGTCACCCGACGAGGTGCCCGCCTCGGGCTCGACGCTCGGCTCGGTGTGGACCGGCTTCCTCGTGGGCGCCACCAACCCGAAGACCATCGTCTTCTTCGCGGCGTTCCTGCCGCAGTTCGTCGACCCGACGGCCCCCGCGGCTCCGCAGCTGCTCCTGCTCGGCACCGTGTTCGGTCTCCTGGCGGTCTGCTCCGACTCCTGCTGGGCGCTGGCCGCCAGCCGGGCCCGCGACTGGTTCGCCCGCAAGCCGCAGCGGCTCGACCGCCTCGGTGTCACGGGCGGCGTGATGATGGTCGGGCTGGGTGCCGGGCTCGCCGCGACCGGCAACACCACGCACTGAGCCGCTCAGCCTCCGCCGTACGGCACGGTGATGATCTCCATGCTGTGCCCGTCGGGGTCGAGCCAGTAGAGGCCCTTGCCGCCGTCGTTGGTGTTGATCTCGCCCTCGACCCGGTGGAACGGGTCGGCCCAGTAGGTCAGGCCCCGCGCGACGATCCGCTGGCGGATCGGCTCGAAGGAGTCGTCGTCGACCAGGAACGCGTAGTGCTGAGGATGCGGCGTGCCGTGGTCGTCGGCGTAGTCGAGGGACACGTCGTTGTCGATCTGCACCACCACGAACGGGCCGTACGTCGTGGGCTCGGGCAGGTCGAGGATCTCGACGAGGTGCCGTGAGGACGCTGCCTTGTCGGTGCAGTGGACGATGGTGTGGTTCAAGCTGATGGTCATCTGTCTTCGCCTCCGGTCCCATCCTGCGCCGGGTCTCCGCCCGATCGCCACCTGATATCCGAGACGGCCTGCCGGGGCACGTCCTAGTCTTCGGTCATGAGCGAGACGCCCGCAGCGCCTGAGGCCAGTCCGATCGCCGACGCGGTGCGTCCCGGCTACGCGTTCGAGGGCCCGGCCCTCGAGCTCGGCGGGTTGATGCTGGACGCCACCGACCTCTCCGACGTGCACATCCGCATCCCGCTCGCCATGGTCAACCGGCACGGCCTGGTCGCCGGCGCCACCGGCACCGGCAAGACCAAGACCCTGCAGCTGCTGGCCGAGCAGCTCAGCGCCAACGGGGTGCCGGTCTTCGCAGCCGACATCAAGGGCGACCTCTCGGGTCTCAGCGTGCCCGGCGAGGGTGGCGAGAAGATCAGCTCCCGTGCGGCGAGCGTCGGCCAGCAGTGGACCGCCACGGGCTTCCCGGTCGAGTTCTTCGCCCTCGGTGGCGAGGGCACCGGCACCCCGCTGCGGGTCACGATGAGCGCCTTCGGGCCGCTGCTGCTCTCGAAGGTGCTCGGCCTCAACGCCACCCAGGAGTCGTCGCTCGGCCTGGTCTTCCACTACGCCGACAAGGCCGGGCTTCCCCTGCTGGACCTGGCCGACCTGCGCGCCGTCGTACAACACCTGACCAGCGACGAGGGCAAGCCCGAGCTGAAGGAGCTCGGCGGGCTCTCGTCGTCCACCGCGGGGGTGATCCTGCGCGAGCTGATCGGCTTCCAGGACCAGGGCGCCGACGCGTTCTTCGGTGAGCCCGAGTTCGAGTCCAGTGACTTCTTGCGTACGACGCCCGAGGGCAAGGGCGTCATCTCCCTCGTCGAGCTGCCGAACCTGCAGGACCGTCCGGCGGTCTTCTCCACCTTCCTGATGTGGCTGCTGGCCGACCTGTTCCACGACCTGCCCGAGGTCGGCGACGTTGACAAGCCGAAGCTGGTCTTCTTCTTCGACGAGGCGCACCTGCTCTTCAAGGACGCCTCCCCGGACTTCCTCGACCAGATCGCCCAGACCGTGCGGCTGATCCGCTCCAAGGGCGTCGGCGTCTTCTTCGTGACCCAGAGCCCGACCGACGTGCCCGACGAGGTGCTGGCCCAGCTCGGCTCGCGCGTGCAGCACCAGCTGCGGGCCCACACGCCCAACGACGCCAAGGCGCTCAAGGCCACCGTCAACACCTACCCCAACTCGGCGTACGACGACCTCGGTGAGGTGATCACCTCACTCGGCATCGGCGAGGCGGTCGTGACGGTGATGAACGAGCGCGGTGCCCCGACACCGGTGGCGTGGACCCGCCTGCGCGCACCCGAGTCGCTGATGGGCACGGCCGACGCCACGGCGATGGACGCGGCGGTCAAGGCGTCGCCGCTGTTCGCGAAGTACTCCGCCACCGTCGATCGTGAGTCGGCCCGCGAGATCCTCGCCGCCAAGCTCGACGCGGGTGCCGCGCAGGCCGAGGCCGAGGCGGCGGCGAAGGCCGGCGCCGAGGAGCAGACGGCTCTCCAGAAGGAGGCTGACCGGCTGGCGAAGGAGTCGCGCAAGCGGACCACGAGCCGGTCATCGACAAGGAGGGAGAAGAGCACCGTCGAGGAGGTGCTCGGCAACACCGCGGTCAAGCAGGTGCTGCGCACCGCGGCGCGTGAGTTCGTGCGCGGCATGTTCGGGGCAGGCCGCCGCCGATGACCCGTCGCGAACTCTGATCGACCTGTCGTGAGTTCTGGTCGACCTGTCGTGAGTTCTGGTCGACCTGTCGTGAGTTCTGATCGACCCGTCGCCAGTTTCTGCACGGCGCAGAAACTGGCGACAGGTCGACCGAAACTGGCGACAGGTCAACTCGTGGGGTCGGTCCAGGCGAGCTGGACGGCCTCGACACCCCGGTCGCGGGTGATCAGGCGACCCCGGCCCGGCGGCGAGGGCGTGGGCCGCAGGTTGCCGAGCAGGGCGCCCTCCTCGGGGTTGCCGGACAGCATGATGCCCGGCATGGCCAGGTCCCGGAGGGTCTGGATGACCGGGTCGTACATCGCCCGGGAGGCGCCACCGGAGCGACGGGTGACGATGAGGTGGAAGCCGGTGTCGCGGGCCTGGGCCAGCAGCGGGGCCAGCGCGTGCACCGGTGATCCCTGCTGGGTGGCGACCAGGTCGTAGTCGTCGACCAGCACGTAGGCGTCGGCGCCGGTCCACCACGACCGGTTGCGCAGCTGGTCGGGCGTGACGTCGGGCCCGGGCAGCCGATTTGTCAGGTAGGCCGCGAGGTCCTTGAGCGCGGGCGTCGCCTGGGTCGCGCTGGTGAGGTAGTCGAGGTTGTAGTCCTCGGGGATCTCGCCGAGCAGCGAGCGCCGGTAGTCGACCGCGATGATCTGGGCTTCCTTGGGCGACTTCGTGCGCACGATCTCCTGCACGATCGACCGGAGCAGCGCGCTCTTGCCCGACTGGCCGTCGCCGAGCACCAGCAGGTGCGGCTCGGTGTCGGGGGCGAGCATGACCGGGGCCAGCTCCTTCTCGTTGACGCCGAGCAGCAGCGAGCGCGCGGCGGAGTCCCCGGCCTGCTCGCGCAGCTTGTCCAGGGTGATCTTCGACGGCAGCAGGCGCACCTTCGGCCCGGCCGGTCCGCGCCAGGCCGCGGTCGAGCGACGGACCAGCGACTCGATCCCGTCGCCGAGTGTGGTCCCGTCGGCGACGCCGTCGATGCGGGGCAGGGCGCCGAGGAAGTGCAGGTTGCCCGTCAACAGGCCACGCCCGGGGCGTGAGGCGGGCACCAGCTGGGCCGCCTTGCGGTCGATCTCGGAGTCGAGCGGGTCGCCCAGGCGCAGCTCGAGCCGGGTGCCGAAGATGTCGCGCAGCGCCGCCCGGAAGTCGGCCCAGCGTCCGGCCGCGACGAGGAGGTGCACGCCGAACGTGAGCCCACGTTGGGCCAGCGCCTGGAGCTCCAGCTCGATGTCGTCGAAGTCGGAGCGCAGGGTGCTCCACCCGTCGACGACCAGGAACACGTCGCCGTACCCGTCGTCGGCGCGGCCCTGAGCACGCCGGCTGCGGTAGGTCTCGATCGAGTCGATGCCCTGCTCGCGGAACCAGGCCTCGCGCCGGTCGACGACTCCCTTCACCTCGGCCACGATGCGGCGTACGACGTCGGGCTCGGAACGGGTGCCGATGCCTGCGACGTGGGGCAGGTCGGTGAGCGGGGCGAAGCTGCCGCCTCCGAAGTCGAGGATGAAGAACTGGCTCTCGAGCGGCGTGGTGGTCAACGCCAGGCTGGTCACCATCGTGCGGAGCAGGGTGCTCTTGCCGCTGCGGGGACCGCCGACGACGGCCGCGTGGCCGGCCGCGCCGGTGAGGCTGACCGTCATCGTGTCGCGGCGCTGCTCACGGGGGCGGTCGACGGTGCCGATCGGGATGGTCAGGCCACCCACGGAGCGCCACAACCGGCTGGTCAGCCCGAGGTCCGGGTGCTCGGTGAGGTCGCCCATCAGCTGGTCGAGGGTGTCGGGGACGTCGAGCGGCGGCAGCCAGACCTGGTGGGCCGGCTTGCCCTGGCCGACCATCTTGTCGACGGCGATGTCGAGCAGGGAGTCCTGCTCGCCCTGTGGGGGCATCGGAGCCGGGCTCGCGTCGACGTCGTCGTCGGCCGGCTCGAGTGACTGCACCTCGGCGATCGTGAACGGGAGAATGCCGCGCAGGTTGCCGCCCTCGTCGCGGCGGATCCGGGCCCGCCCGGACGGCGCACCTGACACGTAGGCGGCCTTGAACCGCAAGAGGGTCGACTGGTCGGGCTTGAGGTAGCCGAGGCCGGGCACGGCGGGCAGCTCATAGGCGTCGGGTACGTCGAGCACCGTGCGCGACTCCACGGCCGAGAACGTGCGCAGGCCGACCCGGTAGGAGAGGTGCGACTCGAGCCCGCGCAGCCGACCCTCCTCGAGTCGCTGGCTGGCCAGCAGCAGGTGGAGGCCCAGGGAGCGACCGAGCCGGCCGACCGCGACGAACAGGTCGATGAACTCGGGCTTGGCCGTGAGCAGCTCGGAGAACTCGTCGACCACGATGAACAGGGACGGCATCGGGGGAAGGTCCTCACCGGCCGCGCGCGCCTTCTCGTAGTCGCGGATCGAGGCGAAGTTGCCGGCGGCGCGCAGGATCTCCTGGCGCCGTACCATCTCGCCGGAGAGTGCGTCCTGCATGCGGTCGACGAGGGTGAGCTCCTCGGCCAGGTTGGTGATCACCGCCGAGACGTGCGGCATGCCGGACATGCCGGCGAAGGTCGCGCCGCCCTTGAAGTCGACCAGCACCATGTTGAGCTGCTCGGGGGAGTGGGTCATCGCGAGTCCGAGCACGAGCGTGCGCAGGAACTCGGACTTGCCCGAGCCGGTGGCGCCGATGACCAGGCCGTGGGGACCCATGCCCTGCTGGGCGGACTCCTTGAGGTCGAGGTGCACGGGCGACCCGTTGTCCATGACGCCGATCGGCACACGGAGCCGGTCGCGGCCCGGGCGCTGGCGCCACGAGGCACGGGTGTCGAACGAGAAGACGTCGCCGAGGCCGAGCAGGTCCATGAAGTCGGTCGGGCCGGCGGACTCGGTGCCGCCCTCGGCGCCGATCGCGACCGTGTTGAGTGGGGCCAGCCGACGGGCGAAGGCCTCCGCGGTGGCGAGGTCCATCTGGTCGGCGAGACCGGCCATCGGGTCGGCCCGCACCCGCAGCGCGTTGATCGGGAGCCGGCCGCCGACGGCGGGGCGGGCGGCGAAGTCGAGGCGCAGCCGGGTCGGGTCGTCGAGCTCGTCCCAGCGCTCGGGGAGGTCGATCAGGGTGACGCCGTGCAGCCCGTCGGGCGGGATGACGTGGTTGCCGGGTGGCAGGCGGGCCCCGTCGATGACGAGCACGATGTGGGGTGTGGACACCCCCTCGTCGGCGCCGAAGCGGGGACGCTCGGAGAGGTCCGGCGGAAGCATGGAGCCGAGGTCGTCGAGGGACGTCGTGACCATGCGTCGGGGACCGACGGCATCGCCCTGCTGGCTGCTCAACGAGTGGGGGAGCCACTTCAGCCAGTCCCACTCGGCCAGGCGGTGGGCGCTGCAGAGCACGGCGACGATCAGGTGGTCGGGGCTGTGGAAGGCGGTCGCGGAGCAGATCATCGCCCGGGCCAGGGCCCGGGCCGCCGGCGCCGGTCCGGTCAGCTCGATGCGGTCGAACGCGGCCAGGTCGACGGAGGCCGGCAGGTTCGGCTGCACCCGGTGTACGGCGAGGAGCCGATGCAGTGCGGACGCCGCTGCCGGGTCGACCTGCTCGATGGGTGCGCTCTCGGGCGGCACGAGCTCGAGGCACAGAGGCTGGGAGGAGAGGCCGTAGCGGACGTTCAGGAAACGGTCGTCGGAGGGCGTGTGCTCCCACAGGCGGAGCCGGTCCTCGGCGATCGACGGCAGGGCCGACGGGTCGGGGTGGTGCCAGTTCAACGCCGCGCGCTGCTTGTCGGCGGCGTCACGGGCCACCTCGCGGACTCCCGCCAGGTAGCGGAGGTACTCGGTCCGCGACCCGCCGACCTTCTGCTGGCGCTGTTTCCGCTGCCGGTCGATCTGGAGGACGATGAAGCCGAGGGTGGCGAAGAGGAACAGGCCACCGGCGACCAGCCGCTTGCTTCCCCCGCCGTCGTCGCCGTTCATCGTGGCCAGCACCAGGATCGAACCGACGCTGCCCAGCAGGGGGATCGCCATCATCATGGCGTTGCCGGCGCCCTCGTGGGGCTCCAGCTCCGGCGGGGCCTGGAGCGCGACCTTCCCGGTGGGCACCTCCGGCGGGTCGAGCCGGTGTCCACTGCGGAGCGTCGTCACGGCGGCATCCCCCCGAAAAGTCTGATTGAAGAACGTGTGGTTGAGAAAGCGTGGCTCGGTCTCGACGATCCTAGAGGCAATGACTGACGGGTACGGGACGTCGAGCGCTCGTACTACCCTTCCGGCAACAGCCGAAGGGAGTGCGTCGTGTCGGAAGCGGACGTCGCGGACACCGTGGCCATGACGGTGCACGGACCCTCCGGTGCCGTGGACCTCGTGGTCCCCAACGCGGCCTCGGCCGGCGACGTGGCGCGGGAGTACGCCGTGCAGTGCGGGCTCCAGCACGCGCCGGCCCTGTTCACCACCACCGGAACGGCCCTGGCGCCGACCACTCCGATCGCCCGTGCCGGCCTGCGGTCCGGGGCGATGCTGGTGGCCCTCGACGGCCCCCTGCCCACCGGTCCGACCACTCGTCACCCGTCACCGGTCGACGACTCCAGCCTGGCCACGCCGGGTCGGTCGGTGCTCCCTGTCCTCCTGGCCACGCTCGCCGCGGGCCTGGCCGGACTGCTTGCCGCGCACACCGAGTCCGATGGCCTGCGTGAGGCGACCCTCGTGCTGCTCGCCGCCACGGCCGCGGTCGGCGTACTGCCGCTCGGGCGGTTCGTCGACCAGCGCGCGGTGGCCGCGCCGGCCTTCGGTGCCGCCGCGGCGTGGGTCCTGGCCTGGGACCCGTCGCCGTCGACCCTTCCGTTGACCTTCGGCATCGCCGGCCTCGGCGCCGCCGTCACGGCCGCCGTGGGACGCGCTGGCGGAGCCGGCCCGGCCGTCGTGCAGCAGGTCTGGATCGCCAGCGGGGTCGGCGTCTTCGCAGTCTCCGGGAGCTGTGTCCTGGCCGGCTTCGACCCGCAGGTCGCCTGGGCCGCACTGCTCGTGGTCGCCCTGCTCGCCACCCGGTCGGTGGCCGGCCTGGCCGTGAACGTTCCCGACCAGGTGCTCCTCGACCTGGACCGCCTCGCGGTCTCGGCCTGGTCGGCCCGCGACAAGGCCCTTGCCGGGCGCGGCAGCCTGATGATCAAGCAGCCGGCAGTTGTGGCGATCCTCGCTCGTGGCGCCCGCGTCGTCGACGCGTCGGCCGCCGCGATCCTGGTGGTGACGGTGTTCGCCGCGCCGAACCTGCTGCGCTCGGCGACGTACGACGTCGACCGGCCGGGCGCCCGGTGCCTGGTCCTCTTCACCGGAGCCGGCCTGTTGCTGGCCGCCCGCAGCTTCCGGCACCCGCGGGCCCGGGGGCTCCTGCGTTGCGCCGGCCTCTTCGCTTGGGCCGTGCTCGTGGTCGACGTCGCGACCACGCTGTCGCACCGCTCGCTCCTGTACGTCGCGCTGGCCTGCCTGGTCCTCGGTCTCGGCACGCTGCTGGCTGCGGTGGCGACCGGGCGCGGCTGGCGCTCGGCGCGATGGGCCCGCCGTGCGGAATGGGCCGAGACGGTCGTCGGCGTCCTCGCGATCGGCTCCCTGGTGGTGGCCAGCGGTCTGGTCAGGATCGTCTGGGAGATCCCCTTCACGCGCTGAAATCGGGCGTTCTCAGGCGTGGCCTGTGGACAACCCACATTCGCCGTTTTCCGGGCGGGGGCCCGGGCAGACCTTCCCCGTCGGCACCCGCACCGGGTTGCCGGACGACGGAAGGAATCCCGATGAGCACACCCGGATCCGGGTACAAGACAACAGACGTGGTCCTCGCCGAGGCGGCCCACGACGTCGAGGGCACCAAGCTCGACCTGCAGGGCATCATCTCCGAGCTGCGCAGTCGCCTCGACGCCCTGAACGGCTCGTGGCAGGGCCGCGGTGGCACCGCGTTCCAGGGTGCGATCCAGGCCTGGCAGCACACCGCTGACCGAGTGGTGGGGGCGATGGACAACTTCCACGCCAGCCTGACCGGCACCGAGGCCACCTACACCGAGACCGAAGACATCGTGGCCAGCGGCCTCAACCGCTACCAAGACGGCAAGCTCTGAGCTGCCGACCCGACGGAGGAGATGAGACATGGGCGAGAACATTGCAGTCGGATACGAGGCACTCGACGGTGCCGCGGCCTACATCAAGAACCGCGCGATCGACATCGAGGAGAAGCTCGACGCGATGGAGCGGCGCATGCTGGGCCGGGCCGACCAGTGGACCGGTGACGCGTCGCTGGCCTTCAACGAGGCGCGCACCGCGTGGGATGCCGCGATGAACGACATGAAGGAGGTGCTCCAGGACGTCGGCCTGACCGTCGGGCTGTCCAACGCCGAGTACCAGGCCGCCGAGGCCCGCAACGCGCGGCGCTTCCGAGGGGCCTGAGCGCGCTCGGAGTCAGGTGCCGGGGCGGACGTTCCGACGACGGTAGGCTGCACCCGCGGCCCGTCCGCGTACGCCGATCAGCCCGCTCCGAGCACAGAACTGGGGAGAGAGGATGTCCCAAGCCGCGACTCCCGCGAGCACGTCCGGCCTGGTCCGGGTCACGGTCGCCTCCGGCACCCGCCGCGTCGACCTGGTGCTGCCCGGGTCCATCCCGGTGGCCGAGCTCGTGCCCGAGCTGGCCCGCAGCGTGGGACTCCTCGACTCCTCGACCGTGCACGGCGGCTACCGCGTCGTCACCGGTGACGGTCGCGAGCTGGTCAACGACGCCGGCCTGACCATGCAGGGTGTCGAGGACGGCGGCCTGCTGACCGTCGCGGCCGGTGTCGACGATGCGCCGCCACGGGTCTACGACGACGTGGTCGAGGCGATGGCCGATGCCGTCGAACGCGACCTCGAGCCGTGGCAGCCCGCAGCCGGTCGGCGGACCGCCCTGGTGGCCTCGGCCCTGCTGCTCGCCGTCGGCGGCCTCGCCGTCCTGATGCAACGGGGCTCCGACGTCGCCACCGCCGCGGCCGGCATCATCTCCGTGCTCCTCGTGGTCGGCGCGATCGTGCTCAGCCACGCGCAGCGCGAACGTGAGGCCGCGGTCTGCCTGGCCTGGATGGGTGCGGCGTACGGCGCCGTGTTGGGCCTGATGCTGGTGCCCGACGCGAGCCTGCTCGGCACGCCGCTGGCAGCGGCCGGTCTCGGTGCCCTGGTCGCCGGAGGCGTCGCCCTGGTCGGCCTGGCCGAGGGGCGCGCCCTGGTCATCCCGACCGTCGTGGTGGGCAGCGTGTTCGCGGTGGTGGGGCTCGTCTCCGAGGCCGCCGACCTCGACCCCGCGAAGGCGTTCACGATCGTGCTCACCCTGGTCGTGATGGCCGGCAGTGTGCTGCCGTGGCTGGCCCTCGGTGTCACCCGCACCCGTGTGCAGCAGCTCTACTCCGAGGCCGACATCACCCGCGACCCCACCTCGATCGACCCCGAGACGGTGCGCGACGACGCCCGGCTCGGCCACGAGATCCTGCTCGCCGTCACCGCGGCGGTCGGGGCACTCCTCGTGCTGTGTGCCCCGCTGGCCGTCTCGCTCGGCCTCGCCGGCACGCTGCTCGCCGTGGCAGCGTCCGCCGTGGTCATGCTGCGCACCCGCCAGTACCTCTCCGGCACCGAGGTGCTCGCCGGGCTGGTCGCCGGCACCCTCGGCCTGGTCTCGACCGCTGCGGCGACGCTGGTGCTGCACCCCGACTGGCGAGCGACCGAGGCCGTGGTGCTTGCCGCCGGTGCCGCCGTACCCCTGGCCAGCACGCTGGTCCCGTCGTCGGCATCGGTGCGCCGTGGCCGACTGGGCGACCTGGCCGAGGTTGCTGCGCTGCTGTCGTTGATCCCCCTGCTGGTCCTGGCCAGCGGCCTGTTCGAGCAGCTGCGCGGGTGATGCGCGGTGTCCACCAAGCGTGACCTGGTCGAGGCACACGCCTTCAGCCGCCGGCGCCTCGTCACCGCCTTCGTCAGCGGCGCCCCGGGTGGGCGCGAGGTCGAACCGGTCCGCCAGTCCCGGGTGGTGATCGGCGGACTGGCCCTCGGCGTCCTGCTGGTCGCCGGCGCCGCACTGGCCGCCATCCTGGGCGGCGGCCGCTCGCCGTCCGACTGGCTCGACCCCGGCGTGGTGATCTCCAAGGAGGAGGGCAGTCGCTACGTCGTCCTCACCGAGGGCGGGGACCTCCACCCGGTCCTGAACCCGGTCTCCGCCAAGCTGCTGATCGGCGACTCCGAGCCCAAGGTGGTCCGGCAGGAGCTGATCAACGACCAGCCGCTGGCCGCCCAGATCGGCATCTACGGTGCCCCCGACGGAGTGCCCGACCCCGACTTCCTGCGCTCGACCAACTGGACCGCGTGCACCACTCCCGAGGCGGCCAGCCAGCTGCACATCGGCGACCACCCCACCGCGACCCCGACGCCGGGCGAGGCGATGGTGGCCGTCGTGCGCACCGGCAGGTCCCGCGAGACCCTCTATCTCGTGGCGCCCTCGGCGGAGGCAGAGAACGGCTACTTCCGTTATGAGCTCGGCGCCCGCTCGGTGGCCGGCCCGTTGCTCGGCGACCTCGGTCTGGTCGGTGCCGAGTTCGCGGTCTCGACCCGCTGGATCAACCTGTTCCCCGAGGCCCCGGCCCTGACCCGGGCCAGCTTCGGGCTCCCGTCCGGTTCGCCCCGGATCACCTACGACGTCGGGGCCGGGGCGCGCAGGCTGAAGGTCGGCGACCTGGCCCGCAACCCCAGCTCTGGCCAGGTGTACCTCCTCGGCCCCGACGAGCCGTTGCTGCTCACCGAGTTCTCCGAACGGGTCTACGGTGCAGTGTCCGATGTCGGCGAGCCCGCGGACGTCGAGGGACTCTCCGGGGCGACCCCCGACGACCTGGCCGACTGGCCGGCCACGCTGCCCACCCCGCTCCAGGCCGACGAGGCGTGTGCGCTGCTCGAGTCCGATGCCGGAGAACCGGCCCGGGTCCTGCTGGCCAGCGATCCCTCCGAGGACGAGAGCGCCGAGGCACTCGACCCCGGCATGGAGAACGTGTCGGTCGAGCCGTCCTACGGCGCCTACGTCAACGTCGGCCAGTTCGGTGACGCCACCGGCGGGTCGCCCGTGCTGATCGACATGAACGCCACCCGCTACCGCCTCGGCGGTGAGGCGGGGCTGGCGGCGAAGATGTTCGGGTACGCCGACTACGACCCGCCCACGGTCCCCGATGCGTGGACCGAGGGGTTCGACTGCGGCCCGGAGCTGTCACAGGAGGCGGCCCGACGGGCTCCGGATCCCCGCGGCATGGCGCGATGCGACGGCTGAGCCTGCTCGCCACGGCACTGCTCGCGTCGTCCGTGGTGCTCGCGCCCGTGCCGGCGTACGCCGACAGCACGGTGTGCACCACGTCGCCCCCGGGCGACGACGCGCGCTCCACCGACGTCAGCCCGCGTGACGACGAGGAGAACGCCGCCCTCCGGTCGCTGCGCCTCGACGACGTGCACGAACTGGCCACCGGCGCCGGCGTCGGTGTCGCGGTCATCGACTCCGGCGTGCAGTCCGGCACGGACCTGGTGGCCCGCGAAGGCGCGTCCTTCGCAGGCAAGGGTGCGGTCAAGGACGGGCACGGCACGATCGTGGCCGGCCTGATCGTCGGACGCGGCGACGCCACCGGCCTGGCGCCCGACGCCGACATCGTCTCGGTGCGGGTCAGCTCCTCCGAGCCCGAGCCCGACGACCCCCGGTCCGGGTCGGTGTCGCCCGACGCCGTCGCCTCGGCGATCGAGTGGGTGGTGGCCCACCCCGGCAACGTCCGGGTGATCAACCTGTCGCTCGGCTTCACGTCCCCACACCCCGCGATCACGTCCGCGGTCGACAAGGCGGTCGATGCGGGCTTCGTCGTCGTGGCCGCGGCCGGCAACCGACCTACGGTCGACGGCGACACGCAGACGGACGAGGGCGAGCCGGGCTCGGCCCCCGACGAGGTGCTGTTCCCGGCGAGTCTCGACGAGGTGATCGCGGTGACCGCCCGCGACGCGAGCCTCGCGATGACCGCCGAGTCGCTGCTGACCGGGCCGGAGATCGACGTCTCGGCGCCCGTGGTCGGCCTGCGGTCGGTGATGCTCGACGGCATCGTCTGCGACATCTCCGAGACCGCGTCGAGCTGGGCGGCCGCCGAGGTGTCGGGTCTGGCGGCGCTGATCCTGCAACGCGACCCCGACCTCACTCCGGCCCAGGTCAAGACCCGCATCGAGGTCACCGCGCAGGGCGGCTACCGCGACAGTGCCCTCGACGGGCACGGCATGATCCAGCCGCACGAGGCGCTGACCGCCGTGCTCGACGTCGCGGCCGACGGATCCCTTCGCGGTGCCGGCGACCGTGAGCGGCTGGCGTACCAGGCCCCGCGGCCGCGGGCACAGCACGACGACTTCGCCGAGGGACGCGATCGCGTGCTGTGGTGGGGGATCGGCGCCGGCGGACTGCTGGGGCTGGCCCTGCTGCTGCGCCCGTTGACCGCCCGCCGCCCCTGACCCGCGCCTCACCCCGCATGTAACGCGCCGTCCATGACACTTCGCTCCCGACCGGCAGGGGGCAAAGTGTCAACAGGGGCGCACAAGTGCAAGAACGCCCGGACTGCGAGCAGTCCGGGCGTCCAGGTGGCGGAGGTAGGGGGATTCGAACCCCCGAGGGCGTTAACCCAACCCGCTTTCCAAGCGAGCGCCATAGGCCACTAGGCGATACCTCCGCGGAGGAGATTACCGGTGACTCACGATGGGGAGAAATCCGGCCGACGTGTGCGGCCGCTTTGGCCCTCGCGGAGGCGCTGACCTAGACTCTCCGCAACCCCCCGCGTGGCGGCATCTCGCTGAACTCCCCCAGGGCCGGAAGGCAGCAAGGGCAGGTGAGCTCTGTCGGGTGCGCGGGGGGCCTTTTCGTTCCCGGGCCCGCCCCGACTCGTCGACGCCGCCTATCCTCACCGGATGGACTTCCGACGACGCGGCCTCTCGCTCCTGCTCGTCGGAGCGCTCGGCTTGGCGCTGTCGTCCTGCTCGGACGACGGTGACGCCTCGTCGGAGTCGCCCACCGGCTCTGCTCGGGCGTCGAGCACGCCGCCGCCGGACGCCGTACGCACCGAGGACCTGCCCGCCACGACGGCACCCACGGAGAACCTCGTGCCGAGCGACCTCGCCTCGATCGTCGACGACTACAACGCCAAGGCCAAGCGTCGCCTCGACCACCTGCGCGGGGCCGACGTCAGCTGGCCGCAGTGTCCTGAGGGCGTCGGCATCCCCGAGAAGCGCGGGCAGGGCCAGCCGATGCCGCTCGAGACCGCGCAGTTCGTCATCATCGGCCTCACCAACAGCCCGTCGTTCACCCGCAACCCGTGCCTGGCCGACCAGGTCGCCTGGGTCCGGGACCGCAAGCTGCTCGCGGCGGCGTACGCGATCGTCAGCTACCCCGACGCAGCCACCCTCGAGAAGCTCTCTGACGAGGGGCCGTACGACGGCAGCACCCGCCTCGGCGCCCTGAAGAACGTCGGGTACCAGTCCGCGCTGTTCAACCTCGTCACGATGTCCGACGCCGGCCTCGAGAGCCCGATCGTGTGGCTCGACGTGGAGCCGGTGCCGCTCTTCGAGTGGAGCAACGACAAGCAGGCCAACGCGGCAGTCGTCGAAGGAGCAGTGCGCGGGTACGGCGACCGCGGGGTGCGCGTCGGCTTCTACTCACTTCCGTCGATGTGGAGCAGGATCGTCGGTGACCTGGCCTTCGACGCTCCCGAGTGGCGGCCCGCAGGGATCACCTCGGAGTCCGCCGCACGCGCCCGGTGCGGGGCGGAATGGTCCTTCCAGGGCGGCGACGCGGTGTTCGGGCAATGGGTCCAGGACAGCCGCGACGTCAACGTGACCTGCCCCGGCGTACGCCTCCAACCCGACCGCTGGTTCCACAAGTTCTGACCCCGGACCGAGCCGGCCGAGCAGTCCGCCTTTCGGCTGTCGGGGCAGGTGGTTAGGGTTCACAACGTGGAAGCACCCCTCGCCCTCTATCGCCGCTACCGGCCCGAGACGTTCGCCGAGGTCATCGGCCAGGAGCACGTCACCGAGCCGCTGCGCGCTGCCCTCGCGAACAACCGGGTCAACCACGCCTATCTGTTCTCCGGTCCACGGGGGTGCGGCAAGACCACGTCGGCACGCATCCTGGCCCGCGCACTGAACTGCGAGAAGGCCCCGATCGCCGACCCGTGCGGCGAGTGCGACTCGTGTCGCGACCTGGCTCGCGGTGGCCCCGGGTCCATCGACGTGATCGAGATCGACGCCGCCTCCCACGGTGGTGTCGACGACGCCCGTGACCTGCGCGAGAAGGCGTTCTTCGCCCCGGTGAAGAGCCGCTACAAGGTCTACATCATCGACGAGGCCCACATGGTCTCCCCGCAGGGCTTCAACGCCCTGCTGAAGCTGGTCGAGGAGCCGCCGCCCCACCTGCGGTTCATCTTCGCCACCACCGAGCCCGAGAAGGTCATCCCGACCATCCGCTCGCGCACCCACCACTACCCGTTCCGGCTGATCCCGCCGCGCCTGCTCTCGGCGTACCTCGGCGAGCTCTGCGAGAAGGAGGGTGTCTCGATCGAGCCCGCCGCGCTGCCGCTGGTCGTGCGCGCCGGCGCCGGGTCGGCTCGAGACACCATGTCGGTGCTCGACCAGCTGCTCGGCGGCGCCGGGCCCGAGGGTGTCACCCACGCGCTGGCCACCGGCCTGCTCGGCTACACGCCCGACTCCCTGCTCGACGAGGTGATCGACGCCTTCTCCGCCGGTGACGGTGCCTCCGTCTTCGGCGTCGTCGACAAGGTGATCGAGACCGGCCAGGACCCGCGCCGATTCACCGAGGACCTCCTGCGCCGGCTGCGCGACCTGGTGATCATCGCGGCGGTGCCCGACGCGTCCACGACCGGCCTGATCGACGTCCCCGAGGACGCCGCCGAGCGCCTCACCGCCCAGGCCAGCCGGTACGGCGTCGCGGGGCTCAGCCGGGCGGCCGACCTGTTCGCCACCGGCCTGACCGAGATGCGCGGCGCCACCGCGCCCCGACTCCTGCTCGAGCTGATCTGCGCCCGCGTGCTGCTGCCCGGGGCCGACCACTCGACCGACGGGCTCATGGCGCGACTCGACCGTCTCGAGCGGCGCGTCGACATCACGGGTGGCGTGCCTGCCGGTCCTGCGCCCGTGCAGTCCTCCGGGGCTTCCGGCGATGCGCCTGCCGCGCGCGCCGCGACGCCGCAGCCGGCCTCCGGGGCTCCCGGCGAAGCAGCCGCCGCCGCCAACATCGCGACGACCCAGCCGGCCACTCCGCCGTCCGGCCCTGCGGCCCGCGACCAGCAGCGGGCGCCTGTCCTTTCCGAGCCCACGCCTGAGACTTCCGCGCCGGCGCCGGCAGCGTCGGCTCCCGTCGTGCCGGAGCCGACCCCCGAATCCGTTGCCCCGGCCGCTCCGTCTGTGGCGCCCGAGCCCGCTGCGCCGGAGCCCGCTGCGCCGGAGCCCGCTGCGCCCGAGCCGCCTTCGGCCGCGCCGGCGGCGCCGAGCGGCGGGCTCAGCCTGGGTGACGTACGCCGGCTGTGGCCCGACGTCGTCGAGGCGGCCAAGCTCAAGCGGCGCGTCACCTGGATCCACCTCACTCAGAACTCGCAGGTCGTGGCGGTCGACGGCAAGACGCTGACGCTCGGGTTCACCAACTCCGGTGCCCGGGAGTCGTTCGTCAACGGTGGCAGCGACGAGATCGTCCGCCAGGCGGCGATCGACGTGATCGGCACCGACTGGCGCATCGAGGCGATCGTCGACCCGGGTGCCCAGGCGCAGGGGGCAGGGCCAGCCGCCCCACAGGCCCCGTCGCGCACGGACCCCGCGCCCGAGCAGCAGCAGGCAGCCAGTCAGCCGCAGGGCGACCCGTTCGGTGGCGACGCGGCGCAGGCAGCACCGGATGCGCCGCCGCCGTGGGCCGACCCGTCGACGCCGGTGCCCGAAGCCGGCCCGCCCCCGGAGGCCGCGGAGGCCCCGACAGCCGAGGCCGTGTCCCCGAGCGCGGTGGCAGCCGCCCGGGAGGCCATCCAGCCGACCCGTTCGGGTGCCGCGGAGCCCAAGGCCGCACCCGACCACGGGGCCGCGGACGCCGACGTCAGCCGCGACGACCCCGACATCGACAGCTCCGGGCTGTCGGCCGCCGAGCTCCTCCAGCGAGAGCTCGGCGCGAAGATCATCCAAGAGATCAAGAACGACTGAGGCGAGAGGCACGACGATGACCGAGAACCCGTTCGGATCCGAGCAGTTCGGCCAAGGTGGCTTCGACATGAACGCGCTGCTCCAGCAGGCCCAGCAGATGCAGGAGCAGCTGATGAGCGCGCAGGCCCGCCTGGGCGAGACCGAGGTCGAGGGCACGGTCGCCGGGGGAGCGGTCACCGTGAAGCTCAGCGGCACCGGTGACCTGCTCGGTGTCGCCATCACCGCCGGCAACTTCGCGGGCGACGACGCCGACGACCTCACCGACCTGGGCGACCTCATCGTGGCCGCCTGGCGCGACGCGAAGGCGAAGGCCGACGCGCTGGCCGCCGAGACCCTCGGCCCGCTGGCCGGCGGCGGCATGGGCGGCGCCGGTGGTGGCGGGGACTCCCTGCCCGGCTTGGGGTTCTGAGTTGTACGAAGGAATCGTCCAGGACCTGATCGACGAGCTCGGTCAGCTCCCCGGAGTGGGCCCGAAGAGCGCCCAGCGCATCGCGTTCCACCTGCTGCAGGCCGACCCGGTCGACGTACGCCGCCTCGCCGACGTGCTGATCCAGGTCAAGGCGAAGGTGAAGTTCTGCTCGGTCTGCTTCAACGTCTCCGAGGACGACCAGTGCCGCATCTGCCGCGACCCGCGACGTGACCCGTCGGTGCTGTGCGTGGTCGAGGAGTACAAAGACGTCGTCGCCATCGAGCGCACCCGTGAGTTCCGGGGCCGCTACCACGTGCTCGGCGGGGCGATCTCGCCGATCGACGGCATCGGGCCTGAGCAGCTGCGCATCCGTGAGCTCATGGTGCGACTGGCCGACGGCACGGTCACCGAGGTCATTCTCGCGACCGATCCGAACCTCGAGGGCGAGGCCACTGCGACGTTCCTCACCCGCAATCTCAAGCCGATGGGGTTGCGCGTGACGCGTTTGGCGAGTGGACTGCCTGTGGGCGGAGATCTCGAGTACGCCGACGAGGTGACACTCGGGCGGGCCTTCGCCGGGAGGAGATCAGCCGATGACTGACCAGACCGTGGACCCCCAGCTGGAGGAGTTCGCCCAACAGATTTCCGACCAGGTCGAGAGCTTCCTGGTCGCACTGCAGGCCATCACCCGTGACGCCGACGGCAGCCGGGCGATCTCGCTCCTGCTGCTCGAGGTGTCCCAGGTGCTTCTGGCCGGCGCGCGACTCGGCGTGCAGTCCGACTTCACGCCGGCCGAGGAGTTCCAGCCCGACGCCGGGCCCGACCCCGACCTCGACGGCATGCGGCTGCGCCTGGCCCGCATGCTCGACGGCGTCGACATGTACGCCGAGGTCTTCGACACCTACGGCGAGCCTGAGATCGTCACCTCGATGCTCTCCGACGACCTCACCAGCGTCGCCTCGTCGCTGGCCCACGGCCTGCGGCACTACAAGGCCGGCCGGGTCGACGAAGCCCTCTGGTGGTGGCAGTTCTCCTACGTCTCGACGTGGGGCAGCGAGGCCTCCGGCGTACTCCGCGCGCTGCAGTCGATCGTGACGCACGACCGGCTCGACATCGAC
This sequence comes from Nocardioides sp. Root151, assembly GCF_001427925.1. Taxonomy (NCBI): domain Bacteria; kingdom Bacillati; phylum Actinomycetota; class Actinomycetes; order Propionibacteriales; family Nocardioidaceae; genus Nocardioides; species Nocardioides sp. Root151. The sequence goes on along the minus strand of NZ_LMGG01000001.1, from coordinate 1,364,551 downwards.
TTCGAGATCGAGCAGGAGCAGGTCGCCGCCGCTGATGAGATGCTGGAAGGTGCCGAGCCCGAGCCCCGGTAGAATTCAGGCAGCGTGGCCGAGCAGCGTCGCCGGCCCAGTTGTGTCATCACACCGTGAGGAAGATTTCGTGGGCATTGTCGTGCAGAAGTACGGCGGCTCCTCCGTGGCTGACGCGGCCGGCATCAAGCGGGTCGCCCAGCGCATCGTCGCCACCCGCAAGGCCGGCAACGATGTTGTCGTCGTGGTCTCCGCCATGGGCGACAGCACCGATGAGCTGCGAGACCTGGCCGAACAGGTCACCCCGTTGCCGCCCCCGCGCGAGCTCGACATGCTGCTGACCGCTGGTGAGCGCATCTCGATGGCGTTGGTGGCGATGGCGATCGCGCAGCTGGGCCACAAGGCGCAGTCGTTCACCGGCTCGCAGGCCGGGGTCATCACCGACTCCGCGCACGGCAAGGCCAAGATCATCGACATCACGCCCGGACGCATCGAGAACGCCATCAAGAGCGGCGCGATCGCGATCGTGGCCGGCTTCCAGGGCGTCTCGCAGGACACCAAGGACATCACCACGCTCGGACGCGGCGCCTCCGACACCACCGCCGTCGCGCTGGCCGCGGCGCTGGGTGCCGACGTGTGCGAGATCTACAGCGACGTCGACGGCGTCTTCACCGCCGACCCGCGCATCGTCCCGGCGGCTCGCAAGCTCGACCGCGTCTCCACCGAGGAGATGCTCGAGATGGCCGCCTCCGGCGCCAAGATCCTCCACCTGCGGTGCGTGGAGTACGCCCGCCGCTACAACATGCCGATCCACGTCCGGTCCTCCTTCTCCGAGAAGGAAGGCACCTGGATCATTCCCGACATCGAAGGCGAGACCCCCATGGAACAGGCGATCATTTCCGGCGTCGCCCACGATCGAAGCGAAGCCAAGATCACCATCGTCGGTGTCCCCGACAAGGTGGGCGAGGCGGCTCGCATCTTCGAGACCCTGGCCGAGGCCGAGGTCAACCTCGACATGGTCGTCCAGAACGTCTCGGCCGCCGCGACGGTCCGCACCGACATCTCCTTCACCCTGCCCCGCGAGGACGGCCAGGCCGCGATGAGCGCGCTGGCCCGCATCCAGGGCGAGGTCGGCTACGAGGAGCTGCTGTACGACGACCAGATCGGCAAGGTCTCGCTGATCGGCGCCGGCATGCGCTCGCACCCGGGCATCACCGCGAAGTTCTTCGCGTCGCTGGCGACCGCGGGCGTCAACATCGAGATGATCTCCACCTCCGAGATCCGCATCTCCGTGATCGTCGACGAGGCCCAGGTCGACACCGCCGTACAAGCCACGCACACCGCCTTCGACCTCGACTCCGAAGAGGTCGAGGCCGTCGTCTACGGAGGAACCGGCCGATGACTTCACCCCACGCCTCCCGCCCCGTGCGTCTCGGCATCGTCGGCGCCACCGGCCAGGTCGGTGACGCCATGCGTCGCATCCTCGCCGAGCGCGACTTCCCGCTCGAGTCGATCCGGTTCCTCGCCTCGGCCCGCTCGGCCGGCACCACGCTGCCGTGGGGCGACGGCGAGATCACCGTCGAGGACGCCTCGACCGCCGACATCTCCGACCTCGACATCGCGATCTTCTCCGCCGGCGGCTCGACGTCGAAGGCGCTGGCCCCGAAGTACGCCGAGGCCGGCGTGATCGTGGTCGACAACTCGTCGGCCTGGCGGATGGACCCCGACGTACCGCTCGTGGTCTCCGAGGTGAACCCGGAGGCGATCGGCGAGGCCCGCAAGGGCATCATCGCCAACCCGAACTGCACCACGATGGCCGCAATGCCCGTGCTCAAGCCGTTGCACGAGGAGGCCGGGCTCCAGCGGCTCATCGTCTCGACCTACCAGGCCGTCTCCGGCTCCGGTCTCGCCGGCGTCGAGGAGCTGGCCGGGCAGGTCGAGGCCGCCGGCGACGCCCGCAGCCTGGCCACCGACGGTTCGTCGGTGGAGTTCCCCGAGCCGGTGAAGTACGCCCGCACCATCGCCTACAACGTGGTCGCGCTGGCCGGCTCGATCGTCGACGACGGGCTGAACGAGACCGACGAGGAGCAGAAGCTCCGCAACGAGTCCCGCAAGATCCTCGGCCTGCCCGACCTGCGGGTCTCGGGCATCTGCGTGCGGGTGCCGGTCTTCTCCGGCCACTCGCTGGCGATCAACGCCGAGTTCGAGCGGCCGCTGCCGGTCAAGCGCGCCGAGGAGCTCCTCGCCGACGCCCCCGGCGTCGAGCTGTCCGAGATCCCGAACCCGCTCGAGGCCGCCGGCCAGGACCCGTCGTACGTCGGGCGCCTGCGCAACGACCCCGGCGTCGACGACGAGCGTGGCCTGGCGTTGTTCATCAGCAACGACAACCTGCGCAAGGGTGCCGCCCTGAACGCCGTGCAGATCGCCGAACTGGTCGCCGCCACCCTCTGATCGCTCCGCGGCCAGCTGCCCCGCGCCCTGCCCCGTGTAACGCGGGGTTACGGTCGCTCCACACGCGTTGTGACGCGTGGGGAGCGACCACAGCACCGCACAAGTCGCGCGGCTACTCCGGTGTGCCGTGGTCCTCGATGAACAGCGAGGTCAGCCACTGCGAGACCACGAAGGTGACCACCGCGACGGCCGGGATGACCACGACCATCCACGGCGAGAAGATCACCCGGATCAGGAACAGCAGCGCGATCACGGCGACGAGGCCGACGGCCAGGAAGCTGGTGCTGCCGGGGTCGGCGACCTTCCATGCGCCGAGCAGGGCGCTGCCGATCACCACGAGCAGGATCATGATCGCGATCAGCAGGAAGAAGCCGGGCGTGCCACAGCTGCTGGTGCCCTTGACCGCCTCGCAGCCCTGGACGGCCAGGTAGGTCATCGCGACGGCGAGGGCACCGATCACCAGGCCGGTGATCGCTGCGGCGACCCGTCCCGGAAGTGCCGGCAGGGTGAACGTACGCCGCTCGCGGGGCGCGCGACGCCTGGCCGCAACAGCTGATTCGTCCTCGTCGTCTTCGTCGTCCGTGAGGTCCTCGTCCGTGACGTCGCCAGCGGGTTCGGGCGACGGCATGGCGGCGGCCGGCTCGGTCACCTCGTCGGTGAAGAGCGGCCGGTCGTCGATGTCGTCGTCCGCTGCTGGTGCCTGGGCAGGAGCAGCCGGCTCGGCCGTTGGTGCCGGTGCAGCTGTTGCGGGCGACTCCTGCACGGGTGGGGCCGGCTGCGGGTCGACCGTGTCGAGGTCGTCGAGCACCGCGGTGTGGGACGTGTCGTCCGCGTCCGGCGTACTGCCCAGGACGACGGTGGGCTCCGCGTCCGGTTCAGTGGGGGTCTCGGTGACGGTGGTCTCGGGCGCGGTGGCGTCGACAACGGCCGGCGCGGGTGACTCCGGCTCAGCGACGGCTTCCGCGACCGGTTCCTCGGCCACCTCGGGCGTCTCCGTGACGGGCTCCGGGGACTCGTCCGCGGGCGTCGCACTGTCCGCGGGGGGCTCGCTCGCCTCCGAAGGCTTCCGGCCGCGTACGACGGCGTCCAGCTCCTCCTGGGTCGGCGTGAGCGAGTCGTCCGGCGCAGGCTCCTGCTTGCCCTTCTTGCGCCGGAAGAGATTGCCGAGTGAGGGCATCTCCAGTGAGGGGCCGTCCCCAAGATCCTTGTCAGCCATGGAGCGCAGTCTGCCAGAGGTGCAACGTGTCCTACCTGGCATCCGGGTGTTGGGCGTACAGGTGTGCACCGGAGCAGGTTCGTCTTGTGCGCCTCTGTTGACGCTGTGCACCCGGCCGGCAGGGTGCACAGCGTCATGGACAGCGCGTTACACGACGGAGAGGGTCGGAAATGCGTGATGGCCGGACCATGGAGGTCCGGCCATCTACAGGGTCGGGCTGACAGGATTTGAACCTGCGGCCTCTTCGTCCCGAACGAAGCGCGCTACCAAGCTGCGCCACAGCCCGATCGCGGAACGTGCCCGCGAACGGACGCGAGCATACCCGAGGGCAACCGGCCCCCTGAAATCGGTGCCCGGGGACGAGACCGATGTACCGAAGAACGGGCAATCCGCCGGAATGGAGCGGGCCGTCGGGCGTGCGCGGCGTGCGCCGAGCGCGTTGTGCCCGTTCTTCGGCACGGCCCTACGGAACTGGCGACAGGTCGACCCGAACTGGCGACAGGTCGACCCGAACTGGCGACAGGTCGACCGGAACTGGCGACAGGTCGATCAGTTCTCGCGACAGGTCAGGGTGAGGAGGGTGGCCTCGGGGCGACAGGCGAAGCGGATCCGCGTGTAGGGGTTGGTGCCCACACCGGCCGAGACGTGCAGCCAGGCCGAGCCCGGATCACCGGGCGCCGACTCCGCCGGGTGCCGGTGCAGGCCCTTGGCACGGGCGTTGTCGAGGTCGCAGTTGGTGGTCAGTGCACCATTGAACGGCAGGCACACCTGCCCGCCGTGCGTGTGGCCGGCGATGATCGCGTCGTACCCGTCGGCGGCGAACTGGTCGAGCACCCGCAGGTACGGAGCGTGCGCAACCGCCAGGCGTACGTCGGCCCCCGCTGGTGCCGGTCCGGACACGGCCGGGAGGTCGTCGTACGAGAGGTGGGGGTCGTCGACACCGGCGAAGGCGAGCGCGGTGTCGCCGATGGTGAGCGAGCCGGTCGTGTTCGTCAGACCCGTCCAGCCGGCCTCCTCGAAGCCCCGCTGCAGGTCCTTCCACGGCAACTGGGGCGAGTCGACGGCGCGAGTGCCGTCGTCGGGCATGAGGTACCTGAACGGGTTGCGCGGAGCCGGCTCGAAGTAGTCGTTGGACCCGAAGACGTAGACGCCCGGCGCCTCGAGGAGCGGTTCGAGCGTGGAGAGCACCACGGGTACGGCGTCACGGTGGGCCAGGTTGTCACCGGTGTTGATCACCAGATCGGGCTGGAGCGCGGCCAGCCGGCGTACCCAGTCCTGCTTGCGTGACTGGTCAGGGGTCATGTGGATGTCGGAGAGGTGCAGCACCCGCAGCGACCGTTGCCCGGCCGGAAGGATCGGCAGCTCCACCCGCCGGAGCGTGTAGGCACGGGCCTCCGTGGCGGCGTACCCGAGCGTGGCGACGCCGGCGAGCACGCCGAGGCCGAGAATGCGGGTGAACGACATCCCTCAAGGCTGCCACAATGGTCCTCATGAGTGCTCTCAAGGACCGCATGCGCAGTGACCTGACCACGGCCATCAAGGCCCGGGACGAGGTGCGCTCCTCCACTCTCCGGATGCTGCTCACCGCGATCACGAACGCCGAGGTGGCCGGCAAGACCCAGGTGGAGCTGTCCGACGACGACATCATCGGCGTGCTGTCCACCGAGGCCAAGAAGCGGCGCGAGGCCGCAACCGCCTTCGACGACGGCGGCCGGGCCGAGATGGCCGACAAGGAGCGGGCCGAACTCGTGGTGATCGGCGACTACCTGCCGGCCCAGCTGAGCGAGTCCGAGATCGCCGACCTCGTCACCGCCGCCGTCGAGAAGACCGGCGCCGCCGGCGAGGGCATGCGCGCGATGGGCAAGGTCATGGGCATCGTCTCGCCGCAGGTGAAGGGCAAGGCGGACGGCGGCCTGGTGGCGGCCGAGGTACGCCGCCAGCTCGGCGCCTGAGTTCCACGCGGGCGCCGTGTCGCTCGCGTCAGTGAGTCAGCGGCCGCGTCCGCGCCCGGGCTTCTTCTTTTTCTTCTTGGGCGGGTCCTGCTTCGGCGGGACGTACGGCGAGCCGTCGGAGACGTAGATCGTCACCACGTCGCCGGAGGACTGCTGGCCACCCGACCCGGGGTCGGTGTAGGCGACGGTGCCCTGGTTGTAGCTGGAGTCGACCTGGCCGCTGGCCACGATCACCTTGAAACCGAGGTCCTCGAGAGTGGCCTTGGCGTCGTCGACGTTCATGCCACCGGTCGGCGGGATGTCGACGAGCACACCGGAGATCTCGGTCGAGGACGGCGGGGTGAACGTCTCGTCGTCGAGCCACTGCTCGATGACGTGCATGGCGTCGCCCCACATGGGGCCGGCCGTGCCGGAGCCCGAGGCCGAGTAGAGGGTGCTGCCGCCGATGGTCTTGCCGATCAGGGAGTCGGGGCCGCCGTCCTCCTTGACCCCGGCGATCATCGACGCACCGGCCAGGTTGGGCGTGTAGCCGACGAACCACACCGAGTTGGCACTGTTCGTCGTACCGGTCTTGCCGGCCGACTGCTGGCCGAGGGCGAGACCGTTGATGGCACCGAAGCCGTCGCCTTCCTGCACGCCGCGCAGGACGTCGTTGACGGCGTCGGCGACCGCGCTGGGCAGCACCTGCGTGCACTTGCGCGGGTAGTCCTTGAGCAGGGTGCCGTTGGCGTCCTCGATCTTGGTGACCGGTCGCGCGTCGCAGTGCAGGCCGCGGGCGGCGAACGTCGCGTAGGCCTCGGCCATCTCGAGCGGGGTGGCGTCGGCAACGCCGAGCGTGAAGGTCGGCACTCGCTCGGCCGAACCGGAGCTGCTGTCGACCGGGTTGGTCAGGTTGACGCCCATCTGCTTGGCCAGGCGGTACGGCGTGCAGATGCCGGTGAGCTGTTCAAGGGCCATGTAGAAGGTGTTCACGGACTCGCGCGTGCCGGTGTAGAGGTTCTTCGGACCGGAGGTCGTGGAGTTCGGGATGGAGAAGCTGCCGTAGCCGTAGGGCTGGCCGTCACAGTTCTTGTAGTCGGCCTCCTGGAACGTGCGTTCCTTGGGCGAGTCGATCGTGGTGTTGAGGGAGATCTTCTGCCGGATCGCATCGGCGAGCACGAACGCCTTGAACGTCGAGCCGGCCTGGAAGCCCCGGGCGCCGCCCTCTTCCTTGGGCACCGCATAGTTGATGGACGTCTCGCCCATCTTCTCCTTGAGCCCCAGGGGCCTGGACTGGGAGATCGCCTTGACGTTGCCGGTCCGGGGCTGGATCAGGGCCAGGGACCCGATGGCCGACTCGTTCTGGCGCACGTGGTTGCGCACCGACGCGTCGGCGGCGTCCTGGAACCGGAGGTCGAGGGACGTGCGGATGGTCAGGCCGCCCGACTTCAGCAGGGTGAGGCGGTCCTCGGGGGTCTTGCCCAACGCGGGGTCACGCGTGAGGTAGTTGACCACGTAGTCGCAGTAGATCGGTGCCCGCGCCAGCAGGCAGCCGTTGCGGCTGGACGTGATCTTGAGACGCAGGCCCTGGGACTTGATCTTTTCGGCCCGCTCCTCGCTGATCACCTTCAGCTGGGCCATGCGGTCGAGCACGACGTTGCGACGCGAGAGCGCCTTGTCGGGGAACGTGATCGGGTCGTAGCCGACCGGGTTCTTCACCAGCCCGGCCAGGGTGGCCGCCTCGCGGAGGTTCAGCTTGCGGGCGTCCTTGCTGAAGTAGTGCTTGGCCGCCGCCTGTACGCCGTACACGCCGTCACCGAAGTAGGCGATGTTGAGGTAGCGCTCGAGGATCCAGTCCTTGGAGTAGTTCTCCTCGAAGGCGATCGCGTAGCGCAGCTCGCGCAGCTTGCGGGCGATCGTCTCGGCCTGGGCGGCCTTGCGCTCGTCGTCGTCCTTGGCCTGGCTGATCAGGGTCAGCTTGACCATCTGCTGGGTGATCGAGGAGCCACCCTGGCGGGTCGAGCCCGAGGCCTGGTTGGTGATGAACGCGCGCAGCGTGCCCTTCACGTCGAGGGCGCCGTGCTGGTAGAAGCGGTAGTCCTCGATCGAGACGATCGCCTGGCGCATGACCTTGGCCATCTGGCGCAGCGGCACGTTCACCCGGTTCTCGTCGTACAGGGTGGCGATCGTGGTGCCGTCGCTGGCGAGGATGCGGGACGACTGGGCCAGCGCCTCGGTCTCGAGCTCGTCGGGCAGCTCCTGCAGGGAGTCCGAGACGTTGCCCGCGGTGAGCCCGGCGACCGCGGCGAACGGGATGGCCAGCCCGGCGGCGACGACTCCCAGGATCACCGAGACAGCGAGCATCGAGCCGAGGTGGGAGAGCACGGAAACCGGGCGGGAGCGGCCGTCATCGGGGGCGGACATGCACCTCAGGATACGTGACAGGGCCATATCACCCGCATTGGTGCGGGTTGGCGACTAGTCCTTTCTGACTAGACGAAGTGGCCAACTCGTGTCTGTTTCAACCACCGATCATTGCCTACCTTTACTTGTGGGGATTGGCCCGTGGTGAGTTTCAGATTGGAGCTCATCCATCTCGGTTTGGATGTGGGGACATCATGTGGGTTGAAGACTGGGCGCCGGCAGCGGCGTGTCGACAGGCGCAGCCGGACGAACTCTTCGTCCGTGGTGCGGAGCAGAACAAGGCCAAGCAGGTCTGCGCGGGTTGTCCCGTGCGCACCGAGTGCCTGGCCGAAGCGCTGGACAACCAGATCGAGTGGGGTGTGTGGGGAGGCATGACCGAGCGCGAGCGCCGGGCACTGCTTCGTCGTAGCCCCGCCGCGTCCTGGCGCAGCGTGCTGGAAGCCGCCAAGGCCGGCCACTCGGGCGCACTCGTCTGAGCGACTGGCCACTGGGGTCGACCCGGTCCTGACTGACTACTTCGGACGTCAGGCCGCCGGGCCGGCCAGCAGCGAGCCGATTCGACGGAGCCCGTCGAGGTCGTGCACGTCGGTGGCCAGTGCCGGGACGACCGTCGTGGCGACCCTGGGGTTGGCCGCGGCGAACCTGGCCCGCAACCCGGTCTCACGCTCGACGATCCGCACCCGGTCGGCGTGCAGCCGCAACAGGCCTGCCGTGACCTCGGCCCCGCCGTCACGCCTGGCGAGCCGCTCGACGGCGGCCATCGCCTCGTCGGCGCTGAGCTCGCTCTCCGGCCTGATGCCGGCCCGGTTGACCACCAACCCGGCGAGCGGCATGTTCTCCCCGCTGAGCCGGTCGACGAAGTACGCCGCCTCGCGCAGCGCGTCGGGCTCCGGAGCCGCGATGACAAGGAACGCCGTACCTTCGGCCTGCAGCAGCTCATAGGTCTTCTGGGCCCGCTGGCGGAAGCCGCCGAAGAGGGTGTCGAACGCCGCGACGAACATCTGGAGGTCCTGGAGCACGGTCGCCCCGAGGATCTTGGTCAACGCGTTCGTGATCAACCCGAAGCCGGCGGTCATGATGCGTGCCGGGCCCCGCGCCGGCGCCAGCAGCAGCCGGATGAACTTGCCGTCGAGGAAGCTGCTCAGCCGCTCGGGAGCGTCGAGGAAGTCCAGCGCCGAACGCGACGGGGGCGTGTCGACGACGATCAGGTCGTAGGCCCCCGACTGCTTCGCGTCGCGGTAGAGCTGCCCGAGCTTCTCCATCGCCATGTATTCCTGGGTGCCCGCGAACGAGCTGGACAACGCGATGTAGAAGGGGTTCTCCAGGATCTGCTTCGCCTTCTCGGGGCTGGCCTGGCTCTCGACCACCTCGTCGAAGGTCCGCTTCATGTCGAGCATCATCGCGTCGAGCGACCCGGTGCCCTCGGCGACGCCGGCCACCGGCCGGGGCGTGTTGTCGAGGGCCTCGATGCCCATCGACTGCGCCAGCCGTCGGGCCGGGTCGATGGTGAGTACGACGACCTTGCGGCCACGCTCGGCCGCCCGCAGTGCGAGGGATGCCGAGGTGGTGGTCTTGCCTACCCCGCCGGACCCGCAGCACACGATGATCTCGGTGGCCGGGTTGTCGAGCAGTGCGTCGATGTCGAGGGTCGGGGCGACCTCGCCCGTCGAGGCCAGCGGGCCGACCCGGGTGCGTTGCCGGCTCATGCCATCCCTTGCTCTCGCAGCGTCGCGGCCAGTTGGTAGAGGCCGCCCATGTCGACTCCTGACGGGAGTCGGGGCAGCTCGTAGATGGGGACGCCGATCTCATGGACCAGGGCCCGTTGGCTCTCCTCGAGGGCGCGCCGCTCGGCGTGGTCGTGGGCCTCGGTGAGCAGCCCGTCGACGAGCACCTTGTCGACCTCGACGCCGGCCGAGCGGAGGTCCGCCTCGATGCCGTCACGGTCGAGGGTGCCGTTGCGGGCCGCGTCGAGCTGCTCCGCGCTGAGGTCGCGTGGCCGGACCAGGTTCACGATCACCCCGCCGACGGGGAGCTTGGCCTGATGCAGCTCGCCCACGCCGTCGGCGGTCTCCTGGACCGGCATCTCCTCGAGCACGGTGACCAGGTGGATGGCGGTGCGGGGAGAGCGGAAGAGCGTCATCACGGTGTCGGCCTGCTTCTTGATCGGCCCGGCCTTGGCCAGCCCGGCCAGCTCGCCGTTGACGTTGAGGAACTGGGCGATCCGGCCGGTCGGAGGAGCGTCGAGCACGATCGCGTCGTACTGCTGGCCGGCCTTGCTGGAGGTGCCCTTCTTGCGGCCGTCCTTGGCGGCCTCGAAGACCTTGCCGGTGAGCAGTACGTCGCGTACGCCGGGGGCGACCGTGGTGGCGAAGTCGATGACGCCGAAGCGGTCGAGCGCCCGCCCGGCACGACCGAGCTTGTAGTACATCGCGAGGTATTCGAGCAGCGCGGACTCGGCGTCGATGTGCAGGGCGTAGACCTCGCCGGCGCTGCCCTCGGAACCGGGGAGCCCCGACGCGATCCGGCGCTCCTCGTAGGGCAGGGGCGAGACGTCGAACATCTGGGCGATGCCTTGGCGACCCTCGACCTCGCAGAGCAGCACGCTCTTGCCACGGCTGGCCAGGGCAAGAGCCAGTGCAGCGGCGACCGTCGACTTGCCGGTTCCGCCCTTGCCGGTGACGACGTGCAGCTGGACCTTCGGCCAGTCGGTGGTGCTCACGGGACGAGAGCCTAACCGGGCGGTCGGACTACTGGGAACGGAACCGGCGGATGCGACGCGACAGGTCATGGGCCTCCTGGAGCAGGAGCCGGCCGAGCTCGGGACGCCGGTCGTCGGCGAACCGGTGGTCGATCCCGGTCAGGCTCAGCGCCCACTGGGGTGACTCGTCGGAGTCGAAGACCGCGGCACCTATGCCCCAGCTGCCGCGCACGATCAGCCCGGGGTTGAACGCGTAGCCCTGGCGCTGCGTCTCGGCGATGCGTTGCTCCACCGCCTTGCGGGCGTGGGTGGCGCCGTACCGCTCGGTGAGGTCGTGGTCGTCGAGGTAGTCGGTGATCTCCCGCTCCGGCAGGTAGGACAGGATCACCTGGCCGGCCGAGGCGACGCCGAGCGGGAACCGGATGCCCTCGTGCAGCACGTGGGAGCGGATCGGGAAGCTGCCGTCCTCGCGGACCAGGCAGATCGTCTCGTCGCCGCGCCGGGCCGAGAAGAACGCGCTCTCGCCGGTGGCCTCGCTCAGCCTGCGCAGGCTGGCGCCGGCCAGGTGGCTGACGTCGTAGCGTGCGGCCGCGGCGCTGCCGAGCAGGAACGTCTCGGGCCCGAGCTGCCACAGGCCGGCCGGCGTCCGGTCGACCAGACCCTCCTGCTGCAGCGCGACCAGCAACCGGTGGGCGGTCGGCCGAGCGAGATCGGCGGCGACCCCCGCAGCGGTCGTCGTGACACCGTCGGGCTCGTGCTGGGAGACCGCACGCAGCACCCGCCCGATGCGCGCGACCACCTGGTGTGAGGCCTGCATGGGACGACGATACTGCGCGTTCACCCAGTGAACGCATCCGCTCGAATGTGTGCGTCGTACGAGAGATCCGCGTCCATCTCCCGACCGGACGTTGACGCCGTCCCCCGGGTGCGGCAGAACAGGGGGTGGGCCTTCCGGATCGGTGGGCACGTCGAGGAGGAGGAGACCTTCGTGGACAAGGTGATGGCCAACGCCGCCGAGGCGGTCGCCGACATCGGCTCGGGGGCGACCCTGGCCGTGGGCGGCTTCGGACTGTGCGGCATCCCGTCGGTGCTGATCGACGCCCTGCTGACCCAGGGGGCCGACGACCTCGAGGCGGTCTCGAACAACTGCGGCGTCGACGACTGGGGTCTCGGCCGGCTGCTGATGGCCCGACGCCTGCGCCGGANGTACGTCGGGGAGAACAAGGAGTTCGCCCGGCAGTACCTCTCCGGTGAGCTCGAGGTCGAGCTCACGCCGCAGGGCACCCTGGCGGAGCGCATGCGCGCCGGCGGCTCGGGCATCCCGGGCTTCTACACCGCCACCGGCGTCGGCACCCAGGTCGCGGACGGCGGCCTCCCCTGGAGGTACGACGACGCCGGCAACGTCGTGGTGGCCTCGCCGCCCAAGGAGGTGCGCAGCTTCGGGGGTCGTGACTTCGTGCTCGAGGAGGCGATCGTCGCCGACTTCGGGCTGGTCCGGGCCTGGAAGGGCGACCGGCACGGCAATCTCGTCTTCCGCGACTCCGCCCGCAACTTCAACCCGCTCGCTGCGATGTGCGGTCGCCTCACGATCGCCGAGGTCGAGGAGCTCGTCGAGCCGGGCGAGCTGAACCCCAACGACGTGCACACCCCCGGGGTCTACGTGCAGCGCGTGGTCGCGCTGACCCCCGAGCAGGCTGCCGACAAGCGGATCGAGAAGAGGACTGTCCGATGAGCTGGACGCGTGAAGAGATGGCGGCCCGGGCGGCCGGGGAGCTGAGCGACGGCTCCTACGTCAACCTCGGGATCGGCCTGCCGACCCTGGTGCCGAACTACGTGCCCGAGGGCACCGAGCTGGTGCTGCAGTCCGAGAACGGCATCCTCGGCGTCGGGCCCTACCCGACCGAGGAGAACGTCGACGCCGACCTGATCAACGCCGGCAAGGAGACCGTCACGCTCAACCGTGGCGCGTCGTTCTTCGACTCCGCCACCTCGTTCGGGATGATCCGCGGCGGCAAGATCGACGCCGCGATCCTCGGTGCGATGCAGGTGTCGGTGAAGGGTGACATCGCCAACTGGATGATCCCCGGCAAGATGGTCAAGGGCATGGGCGGCGCGATGGACCTCGTGCACGGCGCCAAGAAGGTGATCGTGCTGATGGAGCACGTGGCCCGCGACGGCTCCTACAAGATCGTCAACGAGTGCTCGCTGCCCTACACCGGCCTCGGCGTCGTACAACGCATCATCACCGACCTCGGCGTCATGGACATCCTCCCGGCAGCCGAGGGAGGCGGGCTGAAGCTGGTCGAGCTGGCTCCCGGCGTGACCGAGGACGAGATCCGCGAGAAGACCGAGCCCGAGCTGCTCTGACCTGCTCGTCGGTCGAGTGGCGAGCGCTGCCCTCGGTGGTCGAGTGGCGAGCGCTGCCCTCGGTGGTCGAGTGGCGAGCGCCAGCGAGCGTATCGAGACCAGGGCCAGTTGCCGAGGGTCTCGATACGCCGCTCGTTCCTCGCGGCTACTCGACCACCGAGAGGGCGCGCTGGCCACTCGAACGACGCGAGGCACTCGACCGACGAGGAAGGCGCGCTCACTCCATCGTCAGGCCCGCGGCCGGCGTCACCCGTGCCGCGCGGCGGGCAGGCAGCACACAGGCCAGGAGCCCGGCTGCAGCGGACACGAGTACGACGATCGCGAGCTGGCCCAGCGGCAGGGTCATGGACGCGTTCTCGACGTACTTCGCCAGCATGGTCTGGACGCCGACCCAGGCGAAGCCGATGCCCAGGGTGGTGCCGAGCAGGGTCGCCACCACGGAGAGCAGCACCGCCTCGGTGGCCAGGGTGGCCCGCAACTGGCGACGGGTCAGGCCGAGGGCCCGCAGCAGGGCGTTCTCGCGTCCTCGTTCGAGCACCGAGAGGCCGAGCGTGTTGGCGATGCCGATCAGCGCGATGACCACGGCGATGCCGAGCAGGCCGACGATCGCGCCGGTCATCACGTCGAGCTGGAGGTCGACGAAGGCCCACTTGCCCAGGGTCGAGACCACGTCGGCGTCGGAGGCCGCGGCCACGGCGGACAGGTCGCCGCTGAAGTCCTCGGCGTCGGTGTCGAGATCGGCCCGCACCCAGATCGCCTGCGTGGACGGTGCCGCGTCGAGCCCGGCCAGCGTCTGCGGGGCGACGACGGCGACGTTGCCCCAGTCCTCCCCGGCGTTCACCCGCAGGGTCTCCGTGCGCTCGCCGACGGTGACCGTGACCGTGCGTGGCACGTTGCCGTTCTCCAGTGCGTCGATCGGCAGGTAGATCTCCCCGGCGCGGGGCGCGGCGAAGTCCGGCGTGCTCCGCATCAGCCCGGCAGCGTCCGGGCCGGGGGCGACGACCCGCATCCGGCCGATCCCGCGGTCGAGGGTGCCGACCGTTCCGGGGACCTCCACGGCACTCTCGACGGCGGGCAGGTCGCGCACGCCGGTGAGCACCTCCGGTGCCAGTCCGGCCCCCGTGGTCGCCGAGACGGTGGCGTCGAGGGGATGGTCGGTGGCCATCTCGTCGTCGATGATGCTGCGTCCACTGGCCAGCCCGGTGAGGACGGCGGTCGTGAGGGTGACCCCGACGAGCAACGAGGCGGTCGTGGCCGCCGTACGCCGTGGGTTGCGGACCGCGTTGGAGGTGGCCAGTCGTCCGGGCGGGCCCATGACCCGGGCGGTGAGCGATCCGGCGACCCGGATCAGGGCGGGAACGATCGTCGGCCCGAGCAGGATCACCCCGAAGAACGTGGCGCCTCCGCCCACCACCATCAGCGGGACCACGGCTCCGGCGATGGCCGCGGCCATCGTCAGCACCCCGGCGGCGACGACGAGGATGCCGAACCCGATGCGGAGCCGGCCGGCCGTCGTGCGTACGTCGACACCGGTGTCCGGACGAAGTGCGGCGAGCGGGCTGACCCGGGTGACCCGGCGGGTAGGAAGCCAGGACGCCATGACCGTGACGGCGGTGCCGACAAGGAAGGCGCCGGCGAACCAGACGGGGGAGAAGGACGCCTCGCCCAGTCGAGCGCTCGGGGCGAGGTCGCGGATCAGCGCGACCAGGCCGAGTCCGAGCCCAGCGCCGGCCACCAGGCCGACCAGGGCGGAGACGACACCGAGCGCGAGGGCCTCGAGGCGGATCGAGCGAAGCACCTGCCGCCGGGTGGCGCCGACGCAGCGCAGCAGGGCGAAGTCGCGAATCCGCTGCGCGAACAGGATCGAGAACGTGTTGGCGATGACCATCACCGAGGTGCCGATGGCGATCGCCGCGAAGAGCAGCAGGATGAACGCGATGACGTCGACGCCGTTGGTGGCCGCCTTCTGCTGGTCGGCCACGAAGTCGTCGGTGGTCTGCACGGTCGCGTCCGGGTAGGCGCTCTCGAGGGCACGGATCTGCTCGTCCGCGGAGCCGGCGCCGTTCCAGGCGACGCTGTTGATCATGCTCTGGTCGAGCCACCGGTCCTGGGCGTCCTGGGTGAGGTAGACCGCGGACCAGACCATCGACGACGGGCTGTCGACGCTGCCGACGACCTTCACGTCGAGGGCCTGCTTGCCGGTTCCGATGGTGAGGGTGTCGCCGATCCCGACGTCATTGGCCTTGGCCGCGTTCGCGTCGACGACTGCCTCGTGGTCGGTGGAGGGGAAGCGGCCGTCGACCAGCTCCTGCCAACGCATCGCGTTGTCGCGGGGGAGGGCGCCGACGTCGGCGCCGTCGGTGATCTCGGTGCCGTCGCGTGACACGGAGAGCCACGCCCAGCCCAGCACGGAGGCCGAGGCGCCCTCCTTCTCGGCGCGGTCCAGCAGTCGGGCCGCGTCGGGGCCGTCGATCCCGGAGACCACCACGTCGGCATGTGCGAACGGCGCGTCGAGGCCCGAGGTCAGGCCGTCGCGGGCCGCGGAGGAGAGCGCGTTGGTGACGATGATGAAGGTGACCCCGATGACCACGGCCAGGCTCGCGGCGACGTACCGCCGGGTGTGCCGCCGCATCGAGGCGAGCAGGACGGTGCGCATCACGCCGCCCGGTGGCGCAGCGCCGCGACGAGCTCGTCGCGGGTGGGCGTGGTGAGGTGGTTGCGGATGGCGCCGTCGGCGATGACGAGCACGTCGTCGGCATAGGCGGCGGCGTCGAGCTCGTGGGTGACCATGACGACGGTCTGGCCGAGCTCGCGCACCGAGTGGCGCAGGAAATCGAGGACCTCGGCGCTCGCGGTCGAGTCGAGGTTGCCGGTCGGCTCGTCGGCGAAGACGATCGCGGGCTGGGCGACCAGGGCGCGGGCGATCGCCACGCGCTGCTGCTGTCCGCCGGAGAGCTGGCTGGGGAGGTGGCCGGTGCGGTCGGCGAGCCCGAGCACGTCGACGACCATCTCGAACCTGGCCCGCTCTTCGCGCCTGACCTTGCGACCGGCGAGCTCCAGCGGGAGCAGGATGTTCTGGCCCGCGGTCAGCATCGGCAGCAGGTTGAACGACTGGAAGACGAAGCCGACGTGGTCGCGCCGGAACTTCGTCAGCGCGGTGTCGTCGAGCGACTCCAACGCCACGCCCGCCACCTCGACCGTGCCGGCGGTCGGCTGGTCGAGCCCGGCCAGGCAGTGCATCAGTGTCGACTTCCCGGAGCCCGAGGGGCCCATGATCGCGGTGAACCGGCCGGCCGGGAGGTCGAGGTCGACACCGCGAAGCGCATGCACCTCGGCGTGGGTTCCGACGCCGTAGGTCTTGGTCAGGCCGCGGGCAGTCGCGGCGGTTCGGAGGGCGGTGGGGGCGGTGGTCTCGATCATGACCACCACGCTAGGAATTCTGCGGCTCCCGAACGTCAGGCCGGCGGTGGAACCCGTCGTACGACCTGGGGATGACGCGGGCGTTCGTCGTACGACCCGTGTCGCGTCGCGCCCGCCACCGAGTGCCGGCCCGGTCCTGTTCGAGTGCCGGTGCCTCCGGGCGCTGGTCTCGCCCCGGGCCTCAGCCGACCAGGCCGGACTCGTAGGCGAGCACGACGAGCTGCACGCGGTCGCGGGAGGCGGTTTTGGCCAGGACCCGGCCGACGTGCGTCTTCACCGTCGCCTCGGCGACCACCAGGTCGGCGGCGATCTCGGTGTTGGAGAGCCCGCGCCCGATCAGGGTGAGGACTTCGTGCTCGCGCTCGGTGAGTGCGGCGAGGCGGGAGTCGCGCGAGCGTTCAGCGCCGGGTTCGGGCAGCGTCGAGGCGAAGTGGTCGAGCAGTCGCCGGGTGGTGCTGGGGGCGACGACGGAGTCGCCGGAGTGCACCGAGCGGATGGCGTCGAGCAGGTCGGCCGGCCGGGCGTCCTTCAGCAGGAACGCGGCCGCGCCGGCCTTGATCGCGGCGAACGCGTATTCGTCGAGGTCGAAGGTGGTCAGCACGATCACCCGTGGCGAGTCGGGCCGAGCGGCCAGGAGCCTAGTGGCCTCGACGCCGTCCATGCGCGGCATCCGGACGTCCATGAGGACGACGTCAGCTGCGGTCACCGCGAGCTTCTCGGTGGCCTCGGCGCCGTCGCCGGCCTGGCCGACGACCGACATGTCGTCCTGGGACTCGACCAGCATCTGGAAACCGGCGCGGACCATCTCCTGGTCGTCGACGAGGAAGACCCGGATCATGTGGGAATCCTTGCAGAGACAGCGAATCCGCCACCATCGGCCGGGGCCGCGGTCAGGGTCCCCCCGTGCACCGTGACCCGTTCGCGCATGCCCAGCAGGCCGAGCCCCTTGCCGTCGGAACGCGCCGCGGCTCCGCGGCCGTCGTCGGCCACGTCGAGGCGCAGCTCGCCGTTCCGATGGGCCAGGTCGAGCCGGACGTGCGCCACCCCGGCGTGCTTGCGCACGTTCGTCAGCGCCTCCTGCGCGATGCGGTAGACGGTCAGGCCCACGCCTTCGGCGACCTCGGGCATCGGGTCGGGAAGGTGGGCCACGAGGTCCATGCCACTGGCGCGGGTCTCGTCGACGAGGTGGAGCAGGTCGACCAGGCCGGGCTGCGGGGCGGTGCCGGATCCGCCGTCTGAGCGCAGCAGACCCAGCATGCGGCGCATCTCGGTGAGCGCATCGCGCCCGGTCTCGGAGATCGTCTGGAGCGCCGTGGTCGCCGCGGCGGGATCCTTGGCGGAGGCGTAGCGGGCACCGTCGGCCTGCACCACGATCACCGAGAGGCCGTGCGCCACGACGTCGTGCATCTCGCGGGCGATGCGGGCGCGTTCGTCCTGTGCGGCCAGCTGCGCCTGCTGGACGGCCTCGCGCTCGAGTCGTTCGCCGCGCTCGACCAGCGAGGCGACGTACGCCGCCCGGGTGCGACCGAGGGTGCCGAGGGCCCAGGCTGCCGCGACGATGGCGGCGATGGACAGGAAGTACGCCGTGTAGGCGGTGGGCGTCCCGGCGGTGGGGTAGGGGCTCAGCCAGTCGTACGACGACACGCCCGCACCGATCACGCCGACCGCCAACACAGCGAATCCCCAACGTGCACTGGCGAAACGCGCCACCGAGTAGACCGCGACCGGGAAGGCGACCTGGCCCCAGATCGGCTCGTCGAGCACCACCGCCTGCAGCAGCGACGCCGCCACCACCACCGTGGCCGAGGCGACCGGATGGTGCCGGCGCCAGAACAGGGGCACGAACTGGACCAGGCACAGCAGGCCGACCGCGGGGTCGAAGCCGCCGAGCAGGGTGCCGGCGACGGCGGTGAAGACGAGGAACCCGGCCAGCGAGGCGTCGAGGACGCGCTGTCCGCGCTCGTCGAGTCGCCACGGCTGCCGCATGGCCAGAGACTATGCGGCGCCAGCCCGTCGTACGTCAGACCGTGGTCTGATCCTCGGTGGCGTCGGGTGGGCGGTGTGTGCACAACTACGCTGACGGCGTGCCGCACGCGATCCGACCCGACGAGCTCGTCGCGATGGTGCGCGACCAGATCGCCGCCGCGGCCGACCCGGAGAAGGCGCCGGCCATGCAGGCCTACATGAAGTCGACGATGCCCTACCGCGGCGTGACCTCGCAGCCACTCACCCGCCTGTGCCGCGACGTGTACGCCGAGTGGGTGCTGCCCGACGAGGAGTCGTGGCGCGAGGCTGTGCTGGAGCTCTGGGACGACGCGGAGTTCCGTGAGGAGCGGTACGCCGCGACGACGCTGGCCGGCCACCGGCTCTACCGCGAGCACCGGCAGCCCTGCACGCTGGACCTGTGGCGGCACCTGGTCGTGACGGGCGCGTGGTGGGACCACGTCGACGACGTCGCGACCCACCGGGTCCGTGAGCTCCTGGAGCGCTTCCCGGACGCGGTCACGCCCACACTGCGTGACTGGGCCGTCGACGACGACCTGTGGCTGCGGCGTACGGCGATCATCTGCCAGGTCGGGCTGCGCGAGCGGATCGACCGCGAGCTCCTCACGCACGCGATCGACGCCAACCTCGACGGCTCCACGCGCACCAGCCCGCCGGAGTCGCCGTACGGCCGGGAGTTCTTCGTGCGCAAGGCGATCGGGTGGGCGCTCCGCGACCATTTCAGAACCGACCCGGACTGGGTGCGCGCGTTCGTCACCGAGCGCGAGGGCCGGCTCTCGGGGCTGTCGCGGCGCGAGGCCCTCAAGCATGCGTGACAGGGCTGCTCGATGACGTCGGGCGGGCGCGAGTAGGGTGCCGAGCATGACGAAGTGGGAATACCAGGTGGCGCCGATTCCGCTCCACAACGAGGCCCTGATGCTGAACAACTTCGGCCAGGACGGCTGGGAGCTGGTTCAGCTGCAGACCAGCGCGCAGGGCGGCACCGTCGCCTTCTTCAAGAGGCCGATCGCATGAGCGCCGTAGAGGACCGCCTCGCCGAACTGGGCCTGGCCGTTCCGGAGGTGGCCAAGCCGGTCGCCGCCTACGTGTCCGCCGTGCGCTCCGGCAACCACATCTTCACCTCGGGCCAGCTGCCGATGCAGTCCGGTGAGCTGATGGTCACCGGCAAGGTCGGCGGCGAGGTCTCCGAGGAGGAGGCGCTCGCCTGCGCCCAGCAGTGCGCGCTCAACGCGATCGCCGCCGTGAAGTCCGAGATCGGCGACCTCGACCAGGTCAAGCGCATCGTGAAGGTCGTCGCGTTCATCGCCTCGACGCCCGACTTCACCGGGCAGCCGCGGGTGGCCAACGGTGCCTCCGAGCTGTTCGGCAAGGTCTTCGGCGACGCGGGTGTGCACGCGCGCTCGGCGGTCGGCGTACCCGTCCTGCCGCTGGACGCACCGGTCGAGGTCGAAGTCATCGTCGAGGTCTGATCCGTGGATCCCACACGCACCCTGCCGCCCGGCTTCCTCGAGCAGGCCCGGGAGTTCATGGACGGCACTCGTGAGCCGGCTGCGCCGCGGTCGGCCTCGACGGTCGTGCTGCTGCGCGACGGCGACGGTCGCCCCGGCGGCCTGGAGTCCTACCTGCTGCGCCGTCACGTCGGCATGAAGTTCGCCGCCGGAATGAGCGTCTTCCCCGGCGGCGGCGTCGACCCGCGCGACTCGGAGGTCGACCCCTCGCTGTGGGCCGGGCCCTCACCGGAGGAGTGGGCCTCACGCATGGGCTGCACGCCGGTCGAGGCGCGCGAGCTGGTCTGTGCCGCCGTGCGTGAGACGTTCGAGGAGTCCGGCGTCCTCCTCGCCGGCACCGCCGACACCGTCGTCGCCGACACCACCGGCGACGACTGGGAGCGCGACCGGGCGGCGCTCGAGGCTCACGAGCTGGCCTTCTCCGACTTCCTGACCGCGCGCGGACTCGTGCTGCGCACCGACCTGCTCGCGGTGCTCGGCGGCTGGCTGACCCCGGTGTTCGAGCCCAAGCGGTTCCTCACCTGGTTCTTCGTGGCCGCGCTGCCCGAGGGACAGGTCACCCGCGACGTCTCCACGGAGTCCGACAAGGTGGCCTGGTTCAGCGTGCGTGACGCGCTCCGGCTGGCCGACGACGGGCAGATGATGCTGATGCCGCCGACCTACGCGACCCTCTGCGACATGTACGACGCCACGTCGCCGGCCGCGGCGCTGGAGCACGCGACGTCGGTGCCGTTCGAGATGATCACGCCCACGTTCAACCCGGAGACGAACCGCCTCGAGAGCAACGACCGCATCGTGCAGCTGGGCACCCGGGTCGGCGAGGCACTCGCCCGATGAGCTGGTCGCGTTGAGCTGGGCCGGCGGGTCGTTCGGCGAGCGGGCGGAGTGCGTGCTCGCTCCCAACGCGAACATGATGACGCTCGACGGCACCAACACCTGGGTGCTGCGCGAGCCCGACGCCCGGCGCTCGGTGGTCATCGACCCCGGGCCGTCGATCATGAGCCACCTCGACGCCATCGAGGCCGCCTCCGGGCCGGTGGCCGCCGTACTCCTCACCCATCACCACCACGACCACTCCGAGGCCGCGCGCGAGTTCGCCGAGCGCATGGGGTGCGGGGTGCGCGCGCTCGACCCGGCGTACCAGCTGGGCAGTGAGGGCCTGGGCGACGGAGACGTGGTCGCCGTCGACGGGCTCGAGGTGCACGTGGTCGCCACCCCCGGCCACACCGCCGACTCGCTCTCCTTCCTGGTGCCGGCCGAAGGCGCGGTGCTCACCGGCGACACCGTGCTCGGCCGCGGTACGACGGTCGTGGCACACCCCGACGGGCAGCTCGGCGCCTACCTCGACTCCCTCGACAGACTGCATCGGCTGGCCGCAGAGCACTCGATCACCTCGATCTGGCCCGGACACGGGCCGGTGATCGACGACGCCCTCGCGGCGCTCGACTTCTACCTCGCCCACCGGCGCGAACGGCTGGCGCAGGTCGAGGCCGCCGTCGCCGCGCTCGAGGCGCGGCCCCATCCCGAGGGCGTGGCTGCCGACGACGTGCCCCGCCAGGTCGTCGAGATCGTCTACGCCGACGTCGACCCGGTCCTGTGGGGGGCCGCCGAGCTGAGCGTCCGCGCCCAGCTCGCCTACCTCGCCGCGACCTGAAGGACGCGAACGTCAGGGAGTATCGGTAGGGTGGGTTCTGGTGAGCCGGGAAGTCTGGTCGGCCCGTCGCGCGCAACTGCCGGCGGAAGCTCTGCAACCGACTCCTGAACGAGGACCATGTCCAAGCTCACCCGCCTGAGGTTCCTGCCCGACCCGACCACCCGCGAAGACACTTTCGTCGGCGACTTCCTGCGTCGCGAGACGGTCGGCGGAGCGGTCGCCCTCATCGCCGCCCTTGTCGCCGTGGTCTGGGCCAACTCGACGTTCGGCGACGGCTACGAACACCTTCGAGCGTTCGAGATCGGTCCGCTCAACGTCGAGCAGTGGGCGGCCGACGGTGCCCTGACGCTCTTCTTCTTCGTCACCGGGCTCGAGCTCAAGCGCGAGTTCCTGATCGGCTCGCTCAGCAAGATCTCCGACGCCATCGTCCCGGTCGTGGCGGCCGCCTGCGGCGTCGCCGTACCGGCGCTGATCTACACCATCGTCAACGTGGTGGGCGACGGGCACCGCGGCGGTTGGGCGATCCCGTCGGCCACCGACATCGCGTTCGCCCTTGCCGTGCTGGCGATCGTCGGCTCGTCGCTGCCCGGACAGCTGCGCGCCTTCCTGCTGACCCTCGCGGTCGTCGACGACCTGATCGTCATCGTGATCATCGCCGCCTTCTACGCCCACGGCTTCGACTTCGGGGCCCTCGTGCTCGCGGTCCTGTGCTGCGCCGCGTACGCCGCACTCCAGTACCTGCGCGTGCCCAACGTCCTGGTCTACCTTCCGTTCGCCGTGGGAGCCTGGTGGTTCACCCACGAGAGCGGCATCCACGCCACCATCGCCGGTGTGGTGCTCGGCCTCCTGACCCGGGTGCGCACCGACAACGCCGAGGACAGCAGCCCGGCGGAGCGGATCGAGCACGTGCTCTCGCCCTGGTCCTCCGGGGTGGCCGTGCCGTTCTTCGCCCTCATGTCGGCCGGCGTCGTCATCGGTGGTGGAGCAGAGCTGGTCGGCGACCCGGTGGTGATCGGCGTCGTGCTCGGCCTGGTCCTCGGCAAGCCGATCGGCGTGTTCGGCGGCTCCTGGCTGCTGACCAAGCTGACCCGCGCGGAGATCGACGAGGACATCAACTGGGTCGACGTCTTCGGCATCGCCGTCCTGGCCGGGGTGGGATTCACCGTCTCGCTCCTGGTCTCCGATCTCTCCTTCACCGGAGCCGAACGTGAGGCCGCCAAGACGGCCGTGCTGTTCGGTTCACTGATCGCCGCATGCCTCGGCGCGACGATCCTGGTCGGGCGCAATCGCGTGCACCGTAGGGTCGCCGAGCAGGCCCGTGGTGACGTGTAGAGTCCGCAACGGACTGACTGACCGCGAGACACCAGGGAGCAAACCGCATGTCCCTCGACGAGGTGAAGGGCGAAGAGCCGACCATCGGAAAGCTGGTCGTCGACGCGCAACGTGACATCTCGAGCCTCATCTCCAACGAGATCAAGCTCGCGAAGTCTGAGCTCAAGGTCAGCGTCAAGGCTGGTGGCATGGGCATCGGGCTCTTCGCTGCCGCCGGCTTCATGCTGGTGCTCGCCGTCATCATCTTCTCGATCTTCCTGGCCGAGCTGATCCACTGGAACGGCGACGGCCTCGACCGCCACTGGGCCTACCTGATCGTGTTCGTGCTCTACGTCCTGATCGCCGCACTGCTCGGATTCCTCGGCGTGCGCTCGGTGAAGAAGGTCAAGGGCCCCGAGAAGGCGATCGCCCAGGCCCAGGCCACCAAGACCGCGCTCAAGCGCTCCTGACGGGCCGCCGCTTCGGGCAGTTTCACAGGCGGGCCTGTGAAACTGCCTAAACGACACGATTCTGCCGCGTGGGCTGGCCTTCAGCCGGCGCAGTCGCCGGTGCTGACCTCGTTGTTGTTGGTCAGACCCTGGGCGGCGGCCTCGGTCACCGCGCCGGCGGTGAGTGCGTAGCCGGTCTGCTCGTCGGTCACCGACGCCGCGAAGATCACTCCGGTCACCTGCCCCTTGGAGTTGACCATCGGCCCACCGGAGTTGCCCGGCCGGATCAGCGCACGCAACGAGTAGACGTCGCGGATCACCGAACCGTGGCCGTAGATGTCGGGTGAGCGCAGGCGTTGCTCGGCGCGCACACGCGCCGGCTGGACGTCGTAGGGGCCGTCCTGCGGGTAGCCCAGGACGGCGGCGTCGTCGTTGGACTCGGCGTTCGTCGCGAAGTCGAGCTTGGGCCGGTCGAGGCCGTCGGCGCTGAGCACCGCCACGTCGAGGTCGCTGTTGTAGTAGACGACGTCGGCGTCGACTGTGTCGTCACCGACCACCAGCTCGGGGTCGGAGACGCCGGCCACCACGTGGGCGTTGGTCATCACGCGGCCGGGCGCGTAGACGAAGCCGGTGCCCTCGACGCCACGGCCACAGCTGTTGTCGCCGTGGATCTTGAGCACGCTCTCCTGGGCGTCGGCGACGTCGGGGTCGCGCGCGATGCGTGCGTTCGGCGGGCCGACCTCGACGATGCGCTCCGGTGCGAACGGCTCGAGGTAGCGCGGGAAGAACGTCGTGCCGACCACGTTGTTGAAGGCGTTGAGCGTCTCGTAGGCGCGGGCGGGCAGCACGCTGTCGACCTTGGCCAGCACCACGGACTCGCGCACCATCGGCGTCACCGAGCCGATGCGCGAGCCGGAGACGGCCACGCCCAGCGCCCACGCGACGAGGAGTACGGCGACCGCACTGAGCGCGGCACCGCCCACGGCGTCGACCGCGCGCACGGGTTGCCAGGTGATCTGGTCGCGCACCTTCGCGCCGGCGTACTGGAGCAGCGCCTGGCCGAGGGTGGCCGACAGGACCACGATGAACAGGGCACCCATCGAGACCCACACCGACGGGTCGGCGTTGCCCAGGGCGATCGGCGCCAGCCAGATGCCGAAGAGGCCCCCGAGCAGCAGGCCGGCCGTCGCGAACGCGCCGGTGACGAAGCCCTGCCAGTAGCCCGAGAGCGCGTAGGCGAGAACGAGGAGGACGAGGATCCAGTCGAGGGCGTTCATCGGCCGGGTCCTTCCTGGAAGCGGGTGTTCGGCGGGATCTCCGAACGTGCGGGTTCACCTTGCAGCATGTAGGCGGGCAACTCGCGCACCACGCCGGTGTCCCACTCGCTGGACCACCCGACGTGCTCGAAGAGCCGCGAGATGATGCCGGCGGTGAAGCCCCACAGGATGACGTCGCGGCCGTCGCCGATCAGGAAGCCCGGGCCCAGCCAGCCGCTGGGGTGGCGCACCATGATGCGGTGCGTGGGCTCGACCAGGTCGGAGATCAGCACCCGGTGGATCGCGTGCACCTCCTCGACCGAGTGAGTGGTGACCGGCGACGGGTCGGCCCACCAGGCCAGCACCGGCGTCACTGCGTAGTTGCTCGGCGGCAGCCACAGCTCGGGCAGCTCGGCGAACACCTCGACGCCGTCGGGGTCGAGGCCGGTCTCCTCCCAGGCCTCACGCAGCGCCGCGTCGTGGGCGCTCTCGCCGGCGTCGATGCCGCCGCCGGGGAACGACACCTGACCGGGGTGGCTGCGCATCGTGTGGGACCGCTCGGTCAGCAGCAGCTCACGGCCCTGCTCACCCTCGCCGAAGAGCATGAGGACGGCGCCACGCCGCGGGTCGCTGCCCTCGGGCGGCATGAAGCGGGTCAGGTCGTGCACGGTGATGGACTGCGCGCCCTCGCGGAGCGGCTCGAGCCACTGCGGGATCACAGGGTGACCCCGAGGTGCTTCTCGACGAGGTCCTCGAGCTGGCGGAGCTTCGTGATCTTCTCGAAGCGCTGGTCGACGACCGTGCCGTCCTCGTCGATGAGGATGATGTAGGGCAGCCCGGCGATGTTGGGCAGCGGCTCCTTCAGGCTCAGGTCGGTCTGCGGGTCGGCCAGCTGCGGATAGGTGACCCCCGAGTCGCGGATCAGCTCTAGCGCAGGGCCCGGCTGGGTGTCCTGGAAATCGATGCCGAGCACCGACACCCGGTCGCCGTACTTCTCGTGGAACTGCTGGTAGATCGGCAGCTCGCGACGGCACGGCTCGCACCAGACCGCCCACAGGTTGACCACCATCGGCCCGCGCAGGCTGGAGACGTCGACGTCCTCGCCGCCGCCCAGGCAGGGCAACGTGACCTCGGGGAGGCCGCCGTCGACGTGGTCGCCGGGACCGGGCGCACACGGAGCGACGTCGGCCCGGGCCTTGAGCGTGCGCAGCGCCGGGGTGTCGACGTCGACGTCGGACTTGCCGGCCCGGTCGATCTCGGGCGGCGAGATCTTGTCGCACCCCTGCAACGCCAGGAGGACCAGCAGGGAAGCGGCCAGCGCCCTTCTCATGCGCGGCCCTCGGTGCGGACCAGCTTGGCCGCCTCGTCGGCGTCGGTCGGGCCCTCGCCGTACGCCGGGCACCAGCGCGCGATCGGGCATGCGCCGCAGGCGGGCTTGCGGGCATGGCAGATGCGGCGGCCGTGCCAGATGACGTGGTGCGACAGCATCGTCCAGTCACGCTTGGGGAACAGGGCGCCGATGGCGTGCTCGACCTTCACCGGGTCGGTCTCCTCGGTCCAGCCGAAGCGGCGGACCAGCCGGCCGAAGTGGGTGTCGACGGTGATGCCAGGGATGTCGAAGGCGTTGCCCAGCACGACGTTGGCGGTCTTGCGTCCCACGCCGGGCAGCTTCACGAGGTCGTCGAGGCGGGGCGGCACCTGGCCGCCGTGGTGCTCGACGAGCGCGCTGCTGAGCTTGAGGAGCGACTCGGTCTTGGCCCGGAAGAAGCCGAGCGGACCGATGATCTGCTCCATCTTCTCGCGCTCGGCGCCGGCCATGGCAGCGGCGTCGGGATAGGCCGCGAACAGCGTCGGACGCACGGCGTTGACCCGCTTGTCGGTGGTCTGCGCGCTGAGCACGGTGACCACGAGAAGCTCGAAGGGGTTGGCGAAGTCGAGTTCACACTTGGCCTCAGGGTAGGTTTCGCCAAGGACCCGATCGATCTTGCGGGCCCGTCGAACCAGGACCGTCTGCGATGGAGTCTGGGGCACAGCCACACCCTACGTGGAGACGCCGACAGGGCCCGGATCCTGGTCGCGTTCGGCCTTTTCGCCACCCATGGTTGATGATGTGACGTGGGCCACGGCTAGGATCGGCTCGGAACCCGCTACTACATGGGAGGAACTTGTGGACAACGACGTGCTTCGTCAGGCCCCGCTGTTCAGCGCGCTCGACGACGAGGCAGCGACGGCGCTCCGGTCGTCGATGGCCGAGTCCAGGCTTCGCCGAGGCGAGGTGCTCTTCCATGAGGGCGACTCCGGCGACAAGTGCTACGTCGTACTCGAGGGCAAGGTGAAGCTGGGTCGCACGTCTTCCGACGGCCGCGAGAACCTGCTCGCGATCCTCGGCCCGGGCCAGATGTTCGGTGAGCTCTCGCTCTTCGACCCCGGTCCGCGCTCGGCCACCGTCACCACGGTCACCGACGCCACCTTCGCCTCGCTCTCCCACGAGGACCTGCTCAAGTGGCTCGAGGGTCGCCCGATCGTGGCGCACAGCCTCCTCGGCCAGATCGCGGCCCGGCTGCGCAAGGCCAACGACGTCAACGCCGACCTGGTCTTCTCCGACGTGCCCGGTCGCGTGGCCAAGGCGCTGCTCGACCTCGCCGACCGCTTCGGCCGCACCGCCGACGACGGCGTGCACGTGCACCACGACCTCACCCAGGAGGAGCTCGCCCAGCTGGTCGGCGCCTCCCGCGAGACGGTCAACAAGGCCCTGGCCGACTTCGCCTCCCGTGGCTGGCTGCGCCTCGAGCCCCGCTCCGTGGTCATCATGGACATCGAGCGGCTCTCCCGCCGCGCACGCTGACGCCACACGCCGTACGACGACGAAACGGCCGCCACTCCCCTCGCGGGAGTGGCGGCCGTTTTCGTTCGTCGTACGACGCGTGCCCGGACTTGTGCGGTGGTGTGGTCGCTCCGCACGCGTCACAACACGTGTGGAGCGACCGTAACCCCGCGTTACACGGGGAGGAGGGGTGGAGGGCGGGACTACTCGTCGGAGCCTCCGCCGGACAGGCCGGTCTGGATCAGGTTCATCACCGACGAGTCGGCAAGCGTGGTGACGTCGCCGATCTCGCGGTTCTCGGCCACGTCGCGCAGCAGGCGACGCATGATCTTGCCCGAGCGGGTCTTGGGCAGCTCGGGGACGATCATGATCTGGCGCGGCTTGGCGATCGCGCCGATCTCCTTGGCGACGTGGTTGCGCAGCTCCTGGACGAGGGCGTCACCGGACTCGCCGCCGGCGCTCTCACGCAGGATCACGAACGCACAGACGGCCTGGCCGGTCATCTCGTCGGTGGCACCGACCACTGCCGCCTCGGCGACCTTCGGGTGCGACACCAGCGCGGACTCGATCTCGGTGGTGGAGAGGCGGTGGCCGGAGACGTTCATGACGTCGTCGACGCGCCCGAGCACCCAGATGTCGCCGTCCTCGTCCTTCTTGGCACCGTCGCCGGCGAAGTAGACGCCGGGCCAGCGCGACCAGTAGGTGTCCTTGTAGCGCTCGTCGTCGCCCCAGATGGTGCGCAGCATGGCGGGCCACGGCTTGCGCAGGATCAGGTAGCCGCCCGAGCCGTCGGGCACGGACTCACCCTCGTCGTTGACCACGTCGGCGCTGATGCCGGGCAGGGCCTTCATCGCCGAGCCGGGCTTGCCGTGGGTGACGCCGGGCAGCGGCGAGATCAGGATCTGCCCGGTCTCGGTCTGCCACCACGTGTCGACCACGGGCGTCTTGCCGGCGCCGATGGTGTCGCGGTACCAGATGTAGGCCTCGGGGTTGATCGGCTCGCCGACCGATCCGAGCAGCCGGATCGAGGAGAGGTCGTGCTGGTCGGGGATCTCGCTGCCCTGCTTCATGAACGTGCGGATCGCGGTGGGCGCCGTGTAGAAGATCGTGACGCCGTACTTCGCGACGATCTCCCACCAACGGCCCTTGCGAGGTGCGTCGGGCGTGCCTTCGTACATCACCTGGGTGGCACCGTTGGCGAGCGGGCCGTAGACCAGGTAGGAGTGGCCGGTCACCCAGCCCACGTCGGCGGTGCACCAGTAGACGTCGGTCTCGGGCTTGAGGTCGAAGACCGACCAGTGCGTGTAGGACGTGCCGACCAGGTAGCCGCCGGTGGTGTGCAGGATGCCCTTGGGCTTGCCGGTCGTGCCGGAGGTGTACATGACGTAGAGCGGGTGCTCCGCGTCGTGCATCTCGGCCTCGTGCTCGGTCGACTGCGAGTCGACCAGCTCGTGCCACCACACGTCGACGTCGTCGTTCCACGCGACGTCCTGGCCGGTACGGCGCACCACCAGCACGTTGTCCACGAGCCCGTCGACCTTGGTGACCGCCTCGTCGACCGCGGGCTTCAACGCGGAGGGGGCGCCCCGGCGGTAGCCGCCGTCGGAGGTGACGACCAGCTTCGCGCCGCAGTCGGTGATGCGGGACGCCAGCGCGTCGGCCGAGAAGCCGCCGAAGATCACGGTGTGCGGCGCACCGAGACGGGCGCAGGCCAGCATCGTGAAGACGCACTCGGGGATCATCGGCAGGTAGATCGCGACCCGGTCGCCCTTCTGGACGCCGAGCGAGATGAGCGCGTTCGTGGCCTTGTTGACCTCCTCGCCCAGCTGCGCGTAGGTGATGTCGCGGAAGTCCTCCTCGGGCTCACCGACCCAGTGGATGGCGACCTTGTCGCCGTTGCCGGCCTCGATGTGCCGGTCCACGCAGTTGACGGCCGCGTTGATCGTGCCGCCGGTGAACCACTTGGCGAACGGTGGGTTGTCCCAGTCGAGGACGCGGTCCCACTTCTGGCCCCAGTCGAGGCGCTCGGCCTGCGTGGCCCAGAAGCCCTCGAAGTCCTCGTCCGCGGCGGCGTAGGCGTCTGCCTTCACGTTGGCGGCGGCGGCCAGCTCCTCGGGGGGAGCGAAGCGTCGCTCCTCGTGGCTCAGGTTGGACAGGGTCTCGCTGGACGTTGGACGCTCGCTCACATTCACTCCTGATTTGATTCGCTCTTCTGTGCCGGCCGTCACATGCAGCCTAGGCCGGTATCCGCTGTGCGACGAGAGCGGTCTCGGCACAAAGCAGGATTCCGGTCCGGAGGTTGCGGCCACGTTGCAGCGACCCCCGGACCGGAATCAGGTGGATCTCACTCCTTGACGGCCGCCTCGGCGCCCGCGCCGGTCAGCGCACGCACCTCCAGCTCGTCGTACGCCGCCTCCGAGTCCGTCTCCTTCGACAGCACCGTGCCGAGCCAGCCGAAGAAGAAGCCGAGCGGGATCGAGACGATGCCGGGGTTGTCCAGTGGGAACCAGGAGAAGTCGACGCTCTTCGGCAGCAGCGCGGCATTGGTCCCGTCGGCGTTGAGCTTCCCCGACACGACCGGCGAGGAGATCACCAGGACCAGGCAGGAGATCAGGCCGCCGTAGATCGCCCACGTCGCGCCCTGGGTGTTGAACCGCCTCCAGAACAGGTTGTAGATGATCGACGGCAGGTTCGCCGAGGCCGCCACCGCGAACGCCAGGGCCACCAAAAAGGCGATGTTCAGCTTCTGGGCCGGGATCGCCAGCGCGATGGCCACACCACCGATCACGAACGCGGAGATGCGGGCCACGTGGACCTCCTGGGTCTCCGTCGCGGTGCCCTTCTTCCACACGTTGGCGTAGAGGTCGTGCGCCACCGACGACGCGGAGGTCAGGGTCAGCCCGGCCACGACTGCGAGGATCGTCGCGAAGGCGACCGCCGAGATCAGGGCCAGCAGTACGGCGCCTCCGGTGGTGCCGGCTCCACCGCCCACGGCTTCGGCCAGAAGTGGTGAGGCCAGGTTTCCGCCGCTCTCCGCGACCTTGCTGCCCGGACCGGTGTCCAGCAGGGCAGCCGCACCGAACCCGAGGGCAAGGGTCATCAGGTAGAACGTGCCGATCAGGCCGATCGCCCACATCACTGAGGTGCGGGCCGCCTTGGCGGTCGGCACCGTGTAGAAGCGGATCAGGATGTGCGGCAGGCCGGCGGTGCCGAGCACCAACGCGATGCCGAGCGAGATGAAGTCGAGCTTGCTGGTCATGTCGATGCCGTACTTCAGGCCGGGCTGGAGGAACGCCTCGCCCTTGCCGGTGTTGTCCGAGGCGGCACCGAGAAGCTCGGAGAAGTTGAAGTCGAACTTCGCCAGGACCAGGAAGGTGATCAGGACGGTGCCGGCCATCAGCAGCACGGCCTTGACGATCTGCACCCAGGTGGTGCCCTTCATGCCGCCGACGGTGACGTAGAAGATCATCAGCAGGCCGACTCCGACGATCACGAGGGCCTTCATGAGCTCGCTCTCGACACCGAGGAGGAGGGTCACGAGTGCACCCGCACCGACCATCTGGGCGAGCAGGTAGAAGATCGAGACCACGACGGTGGACGTGGCGGCCGCCGTACGCACGGGCCGCTGCTTCATGCGGTAGGCCAGCTGGTCGGCCATCGTGTAGCGGCCCGAGTTGCGGAGCAGCTCGGCGACGAGCAACAGGGCCACCAGCCAGGCGACCAGGAACCCGATCGAGTAGAGGAAGCCGTCGTAGCCGTTGAGGGCGATCAGCCCGGAGATGCCGAGGAACGAGGCGGCCGACATGTAGTCGCCCGAGACCGCCATCCCGTTCTGGAAGCCGCTGAACTGGCGCCCTCCGGCGTAGAAGTTCGCCGTGCCCGAGGTCTGTCGGCTGGCCCAGAAGGTGATCGCCACCGTGATCAGGACGACGCCGACGAAGAGGACGGCGGTGAGGAGCTCGGTGCCGTTCATGCGGGCCTCCCCTCGCCCTCGATGACCGCGTCGTAGCGGGCCTCGAGCTGGCGGGCGACCGGGTCCACATTGCGGTTCATGTGCCGCGCGTAGAGCCAGGCGATCAGGAACGTCGAGGCGAACTGCAGCAGCCCGAAGACCAGGGCCACGTTGATGTGCCCGACGAGCTTGGTGTTCATGAAGTCGTTCGCCCAGTTCGACATGATCACGTAGAGCAGGTACCAGGCCAGGAAGGCCACGGTCCACGGGATGACGAAGCTGCGGTAGCGCCGACGCAGGTCGGCGAACTCGGCCGAGTCGTGGAGCTCTTGGTAGATCGGATGTTGCGAGCGTCGGTGTACGCCGTGTGCATCGGTCACGGGATCGCCTCTCGTGCGGGGGTGTGACACCAGTCACGCTAGGAACTACGGCGCCGCAGCATCAGGGGTGCGACCAGACTGCGCGGCCAGTGGAACGGCCGAATCGGCGGGCGGTGCGATCGGTGCGACGAACGGTCAGCCGCGGTCGAGCGCCACGGCTTCCGGCGTGTGCAGTCGCACCATGAACCGGCGCACGTGTGGCGGCACACGAGAGGCGGTGGCCCGCGAGACGACGTACATGGTGACGAAGGCCAGCGGCACCGACCACGCGGCCGGTTGGCTCAGCAGTGCGTCGACCCAGCCGGTGGTCGAGTAGGGGCTCAGGGAGTAGGTGACGCCGATGCCGGACGAGACGAAGCCGGCGCCGAGCCCCGCCAGGGCGCCGACGTCGGTCAGCCCGCGCCACCAGATGCCCAGCACCAGCAGGGGACAGAACGTCGAGGCGGCGACCGCGAAGGCCAACCCGACCGCCTTCGCGATGCCGAGGTCCGGCGCCGAGACGGCGGCCACGCACGGCGTCACCACGGCGACCACGGCCGCGACGCGGAAGGCGCGTACGCCGGTGAGGCGCGTGCCGCGGAAGACGTCCTGGGTGAGCACGCCGGTCACCGCCAGGGACAGCCCCGACGAGGTCGAGAGGAACGCCGCGAACGCGCCGGCGGTGACCAGTGCCGAGAGCAGCTCGCCGGCCGCGCCCGGGACCATCAGCCTCGGCAGCTCGAGCACCAACACGTCGGAGTGGGTCGTGTCGCCGTACACCCGGCCGAGTGCGGCGTACACCGGTGGCAGCAGGTAGAACGCGCTGAGCAGGGCCAGCACCACCACCGTCGTACGTCGAGCCGCCCGGCCGTCGGGGTTCGTGTAGAACCGCACCACGACGTGGGGGAGGCCCATGGTGCCGAGGAACGTGGCGATGATCAGGGACCAGGTCAGGTAGAGGCCCTGCCCGCCGCCCTCGCCGAGGGGGAGGGACCAGTCGCCGCCGGACCCGGCGCCCGGGCCGGGCCGTCCGTCGCCGAGCCACACGCCGACCATCACCACCGCCGGCACCAGGAGGGCGGTCAGCTTGAGCCAGTACTGGAAGGCCTGCACGAACGTGATGCTGCGCATGCCTCCGGAGAGCACGTTGACCAGCACGACGCCCGCCACGACCATGGCACCGAGCCAGGGCGGCGCCCCGGTCGTCGACTCGAGCGTGATGCCGGCGCCCTGGAACTGGGGCACGAGGTAGAGCCAGCCGATGGCCACCACCAACAGGGTGCACGTGGTGCGGACCCGCGCCGAGGCCAGCCGGGCCTCGGCGAAGTCGGGCAGTGTGTAGGCGCCCGAGCGACGCAACGGCGCGGCCACCAGCACCAGCAGCACCAGGTAGCCGGCCGTCCAGCCGACGGGGTACCAGAGCATGTCGGCGCCGAAGACCAGCACCAGCCCGGCGACGCCGAGGAACGACGCCGCGGAGAGGTACTCGCCGCCGATCGCCGAGGCGTTGAGCGCCGGTCGCACCGACCGGGAGGCGACGAAGAAGTCGCTGGTGGTGCGCGAGAAGCGCAGTCCCCATGTGCCGATGGCCAGCGTGGCGACGGCGACCAGTGCCACCGCGACGACGCTCGGCACCGAGGTGATCATGGCTGCCCCGTCATGGCTGCCCCGTCATGTCTGCACCGTCATGACTCGGCGATCTCGACGAGCTCGGCGAAGTCGCGTTCGTGGCGCTCGGCCCGCCGTACGTAGGACCAGCCGAGCAGGACCAGCACGGGGTAGATGAGGACGCCGAGCAGCAGGATCGCCACCGGGACCCCGGCCACCCGGAGGTCCGAGAACCGCGGGAAGAGGTGGAAGGTCAGCGGCAGCGCGACCGCGAACGCGAAGAGCGGCGCCAGGGTGAGTACGGCGAGCCGCAGCTGGGCGCGCAGCAGCGACTGGATCATCACCGCTCCGAGGAGGGTCTGGTCGTCGATCTCGTGGGCCCTGGTCCGGCGACTCGTCGTACGCCGTGGAGGCCCGGTGACCCGGACCCGCTCGGGGGGACCGGTGCTCATGGCCGGCCCCGGTTGAGCAGCTCGCGCAACGCCGGGGTGTGCCGCCGGCTCACGACCAGGTCGATGCCCTCACCGACCCGCACGGTGCATCGGCCGCTCTCCATGCGCACCTCGCTGATGTGCGCGAGCGCGACCAGCAGGGAGCGGTGGACGCGCACGAAGCCGGCCGGGCCCCACTGCTCCTCGAGCACGGTCAGGGGAGTGCGCAACAGGTAGGAGTCGTGCGGGGTGTGCAGTCGCGCGTAGTCGCCCTGCGCCTCGACGTGCGTGATGTCGCTGCGGTTGATGAAGCGGGTCACGCCGCCGCGTTCGACCGGGATCTGCTCGTCGCCG
The DNA here is from genome assembly GCF_001427925.1 of Nocardioides sp. Root151. Taxonomy (NCBI): domain Bacteria; kingdom Bacillati; phylum Actinomycetota; class Actinomycetes; order Propionibacteriales; family Nocardioidaceae; genus Nocardioides; species Nocardioides sp. Root151. The sequence goes on along the minus strand of NZ_LMGG01000001.1, from coordinate 1,330,325 downwards.
CTGGCCGCCGGCTGGGCCACGCCCTCGACCACGCGGCGTACCGCCTCGGCGAGGCGCTCCTCCCGCACCGGCTTGAGCACGTAGTCGACGGCCCGCAGCTCGAAGGCGTCGACGGCATGCTGCTCGTGGGCGGTCACGAACACGATCGGGGGAGGGTTGCGGAAGCGGCTCAGCACCTGGGCGAGCTCCACCCCGGTCAGGCCGGGCATCTGGATGTCGAGGAAGACCGCGTCGATGGTCGTGTCCTGGAGCAGCCGGAGCCCCTCGGTGGCGGAGTCGACGGCCACCACCGAGGCCACGTCGGGGTGGCGCTCCAGCAGGAACGTGAGCTCGTCCAGGGCCGGGCGTTCGTCGTCGACGACGAGGACTCTCAGGGCGGTCATGGGTGCACTCCCGGGGCGAACTTGGGCACCCGGACGATCACTCTCGTCCCGGCGCCGGGGGCGGTCTCGACGATCAGGCCGTAGTCGTCGCCGAAGGTGTCACGCAGCCGGACGTCGACGTTGCCGAGGCCGACCGAGTCGAGGTCGGCGTCGCCGGCCAGCGCCCGGCGTACCCGCTCGGGATCCTCGCCCGCGCCGTTGTCCTCGACCTCGATCACGCAGTCGGCGTCGTGGTCGCGGGCGGTGATCGTGATGTGGCCGTCCCCCTTCTCCGCCAGGCCGTGGCGTACGGCGTTCTCGACGAGCGGCTGGATGCAGAGGAAGGGTACGGCGACCGGCAGCACCTCCGGCGCGATCCGGAGGGTGACGCCGAGCCGGTCACCGAACCGGGCCTGTTCGAGCAGCAGGTAGCGCTCGACGGACCGGAGCTCCTCGGCGAGGGTGGTGAACTCGCCGTGCCTGCGGAACGAGTAGCGGGTGAAGTCGGCGAACTCCAGCAGCAGCTCACGGGCCCGGTCGGGATCGGTGCGCACGAACGACGCGATCGCGCCCAGCGAGTTGTAGATGAAGTGCGGGCTGATCTGGGCGCGCAGGGCCCGCACCTCGGCCTCCATCAACCGGGTGCGCGACGCGTCGAGCTCAGCCAGCTCGAGCTGCCCCGAGACCCATGTGGCGACCTCGTCGGCGGCGCGCACCAGGCCGGCGGTGGCGCTGGGGGTGAACGCCTGCAGGGTGCCGACGATCAGGTCGTCCACGACGAGTGGGGAGACGACGGCGTAGCGGATCGGGCAGTTCGGCACGTGGCACGTGACGCTGCGCTGCGCCACGTGCGTGCGGCCCTCCTCGACGGCGATCGCGGCGAGCTCGGGGCAGTGGGTGGAGTGGTGGTCGCCGGTGCCGTCCCACGCCAGCAGGCCGGCGGTGTCGGTGAGGGCCAGCGCCGGGGCGCCCAGCAGGGCCCGCAGGTGGCGCACGCTGCGCTCGGCGCTGGCACTCGTCAGGCCCTCACGCAGTGCGGGCGAGGCCCGTGATGCGGTGTGCAGGGTGCGGAACGTCGCCCGATCAGCCTCTGTGACGAGGTGGGAACGCCGCCAGCCGAACGCCATGGCCACACACTAGGGCGTAACCGCGCTAGCGGAAGTCGATCAGCAGCAGATCGGACTCCGAGCCGTCCTGCGGTGTGGGCGGCCGCTGGTCGGTGTCGTCACCGGAGTCGTCTGCCTGGTCCGTCGCGTCGGGGTCGTGCTGCTCGTCGAGCCCGTGTGGCGGCGCCCAGGCGTTCTCGACCACGGTCGCCTTGAAGCACCGGCTCAGCCACGGCATCTGCATCCCGTCGGCGCCCCGACCGTAGTCGTCGTACAGCGCGAGTGCGGCCGTCGTACGACGCTCGATCTCGGTGTCACCACGCCCGGAGAGCTCGGTGCGCACCATCGCCTCGAGGGACTCGCGGTTCACGACCTGCCAGTAGCGGAAGGGGGAGTCGCTCACGAAGCCGAAGAGGGTGGAGTTGACCAGGCCGACTGCCGGGGCGTCGCCAGCGGGGGTGTTGCCGAGCACACCGTCGAGCTTGCGGGCCCAGGGGATGCGCTGGTCGCGCTCGTTGCAGACCAGGGCGACCTGGCCACCGGGACGCAGCACCCGCGCGATCGCCTCGAGGTCGTCGGGCACGCCGTGCGTGGAGAGGACGACGTCGATGCTGCGGTCGGGGAACGGAAGCGGCTCGCCGGTGCCCTCCACGTCGGTGACGTCGTGGCCGTCCACGGCGATCGCCTCGGCGACGTCCGCGTCACCCAGCACCACGACGGTGCGCGGCGAGGAGCCCAGCAACCACTGCACGGCCTCGGCCGGGAAGGCGGGTCGGTCCTGGGGAGCGCGCTGGTGGTCCATTGATCCGAGGCTACCTGCTGGACCCGCCGAAGCTGCGTAGCAAGAGGTCCCGCGGACAGGCCGAATGTCGGCTGCCCGCAGCCCCGCTCGACAGCCCCCACCCGCGGCACCTCTAACGTTGCGAGGCATGAGCAGTGTCACGAACGGCGATCCGCTGGCCTCCCTCGCTGCGCTCGAGGGAGTGCCGTCGGCCTTCGCCGGCACCAGGGACGGCGTCGACGCGATGCTGCGGGATCGCGGCCTGCGCAAGACGGCGCCCGAGCTGACCACCGAGTCGCTGCTCCGAGGCGCCTGTGCCAGCGGCGTGCTGGAAGGCTCCGGCTCCAGCCTGGACGAGATCCGCGCCGGAGACGGCGACGAGACCGCACAGGCGGCGATCAGGGTCTCGACCCAGGCGCTCTCGCTGGTGCCGACGCTGAAGACCGCGCCCCTGCAGGCCTTTGCCCGCCTGCACGCCCTGGCCGGCAAGGGCACCCTGGCCGACGAGCAGCTGGGCCGCCCGCGGGACGGCGACGCGGCGGAGCGGCTGAGGATCCTCGGCCAGAGGTTGCTGGCACCCACCACCGCGCCGGCGATGCTGGTCGCGGCCGTCGTACACGCCGAGCTGGCGACGGCGGCACCGTTCGCCTCGCACAACGGCATCGTCGCCCGGGCCGCCGAACGCCTCGTGCTGGTGGCCCGCGGGGTCGACGAGAAGTCGCTGCTGGTGCCCGAGGCGGGCCACCTGGCCCTGCGCGCGGAGTACGAGTCGAACCTGCGCGCCTATGCGAACGCCAGCGGCAGCAGCGGAGTGCACGCGTGGTTGCTCTACGCGGCGGAGGCCTACGCGGCGGCGGCCGAGGCCAGCCCCGTGCGCGGCTGAGTCTGCATCGGTCCGGACATGCGAGCGGCACCCGACTCGCATGGATTCGGGTGCCGCCGCTGACACGCGAAACCCGGGTAACAAGCGTGCACTATCTAACTACTGCCCTCGGGGTCAGACCCGATCTTGGCAAGCGCCCTGAAGAAGGGTAGATCGCCGCGTGGGTACCTGGTTCACGTGCAAACTCTTGAGTTGTATGTCCATGTGTACGCCGGTTCCGGATGCACTTCAAGGGTTGACTTACGGGTCCATTGATGTGTGCCGCGGGGCCACGTGGAGCGGTCAGGCGGGGCCACGCCTGCGCAGGTTCACCGCGATCGCCCCACCGGCTACCATCAGGCCTCCGACCGCCAGTGCGGCCAGTGTCGGCTTGGCCGGAGGCAGCTTCACCCGGCGGCCGAGGTTGACCGGCTTGGTGAAGACCAGCACCGGCCACTCGTGCTCCACGGCCGCCTTGCGCAGCTCCTTGTCGGGGTTCACCGCGTGCGGGTGCCCCACCGCCTCGAGCATGGGCAGGTCGGTGATCGAGTCGCTGTAGGCGTAGCAGTGGGAGAGGTCGAAGCCTTCCTCCGCGGCGAGCTCGCGGATCGCCTCGGCCTTCGTCTCCGCGTAGGCGTAGTAGTCGATCTCGCCGGTGTACTTGCCGTCCACGATCTCCAGGCGCGTGGCGATGACCCGGTCGGCGCCGAGCATCTCTCCGATCGGGCCGACCACCTCGGCACCCGAGGTCGACACGATGATCACCTCGCGGCCGGCCAGGTGGTGCTCCTCGATCAGGCTGACCGCCTCGTCGTAGACCAGCGGGTCGACGATGTTGTGCAGTGTCTCGGCGACGATCTCCCGCACGGTGGCGACGTTCCAGCCGGCGCACAGCTGCGACATGAACTGCCGCAGCTTCTCCATCTGGTCGTGGTCGGCGCCCCCGACGAGGTAGACGAACTGGGCGTAGGCGCTGCGCAGCACGGCCCGCCGCGAGATCAGGCCACCGGCCTGGAAGGGCTTGCTGAACGCGAGCGTGCTCGACTTGGCGATGATCGTCTTGTCGAGGTCGAAGAAGGCGGCTTCGCGAGAGCCGCCCGGATGGTGCGGGCGCTGGGCCGATGCAGGCATGGCCACATCCTAGGTGGACGATTCCAAGGGGAGTGCCGGGCTCGCGGTGCGCCGCTCCCCGATCCGGCACCCTTGGAATCGCCCACCTGGGCAGGCAGCCGGCCGGTTTCCGTGCACAGGCGCGGTCGCGACCAGGTTATCCACAGATGCCGTACGACGAGGAGTCGACCGCCCCTCATGCGGGCAACTCTGGTGGCATGACGAATCCCCTCATCATCACGCGCGACCAGGCCCTCCACGACGAGCTCCAGCGACTGGCCGCGGCGGCCGGTGTGGTTCCCGACGTCACCTCCGACCCGGCCGCCGCCCTGCGGTCCTGGTCGACGGCGTCCGTCGTCCTCCTCGGTGCCGACGTGGCCGACGAGCTGGCCGCGATCGAACCGCCGAGACGCGTGGGCGTCCATCTCGTGGCCTGGGGCCACCTGCCCGACGAGGCGTTCCGCACCGCCCTGGCCCTCGGCATCGAGAACGTCGTCGAGCTGCCGGGCTGCGACTCCTGGGTCCTCGAGGTGCTGGCCGACTCCTCGGAGCGCTTCGACGTCGACGGCGTGACCATCGGCGTGGTCGGCGGGTCGGGCGGTGCCGGGGCCACCACGTTCTCCTGTGCCCTGGCGATGATGGCCGCCCGTGAGGGCCCGGCCTGCCTGATCGACACCGATCCGCTCGGGCCCGGCGCCGACCAGGTGCTCGGCATGGAGCGCCTAGACGGCGTCCGGTGGGACGCGTTGCAGCAGACCACCGGCCGGCTCGGTGCGCGGGCGCTGCGCGATGCCCTGCCCCGGCGAGGCGATCTGGGTGTGCTGACCTTCGGCGCCGGCGGCCCGAGTGGCGTCGAGACCCTGCAGCCGTTCGCTGCCCGGGCGGCCGTGGCGGCGGCGACCCGGGGCCATCGTGTGGTGGTGCTCGACCTGCCGCGCGCCGGGGGCGACCTTGCCGAGGAGCTGATGGCGCGATGCCAGTCGCTGGTCGTCGTGACCCGGGCGACCCTGCCCGGTCTGTCGTCCGCGGCTCGCTTCGCGGAGCTGGCCCGCAGGTCCGGGCCCTTGGCCCTGGTGGTCCGCGGGTCGGGGGTCGACGCGGCCGAGGCCCAGCGACTGGTCGGTGCGCCGGTGCTTGCGGCGATGCCCGACCAACGCGGCCTCGACGAGGCGATCGACCTCGGCCAGGGGCCGGTGAAGTCGCGCCGCGGAGTCCTCGCGAAGGCTGCCCGGGACGTGTTGCGGGCGGTGGGCCCGGCGGCCGCGGCCAGGTCGGCGGCGTGATCGGTGAGGTGCCCGAGGAGCTCCTCGATGAGGTCCGCGAACGCCTGGCCCGCGACGGGCACCTGCTCACCCCGCAGCGGGTGGCGGAGGCACTGCGGTCGGCGGGGCGACCGGTCGGCGACGCCACGGTGCTCGCGGTGCACGAGTCGTTGCGCGCCGACGTGGTCGGCGTGGGCATCCTCGAGCCGCTGCTGCGACAGGAGGGCGTGACCGACGTCCTGGTGAACAGCCCCGACTCGGTCTGGTTCGACCGTGGCCGCGGCCTCGAGTCGGCCGGAGTCCGGTTCCCGAACGAGGAGGCCGTACGCCGACTCGCGCAACGGCTGGCCTCGTCCGGTGGGCGTCGCCTCGACGACGCCACCCCCTACGTCGACGTGCGCCTGCGCGACGGCACCCGCTGCCATGCCGTGCTCGCTCCGGTCGCCCGCCCCGGCACGGTGATCTCGCTCCGGGTGCCGCGGCCGGCCGGCTGGTCCCTCGACGAGCTCGCCGACCGCGGAATGCTGGGTGGCGACGCGCTCACGTTGATCCGCCGGGTGCTGGCCGCGCGCCTCTCGTTCCTGGTCTCGGGCGGCACGGGCAGCGGCAAGACGACCCTCCTGGCCGCGATGCTGGGCGAGGTCGACCCGGCGCACCGGCTGGTCCTCGTCGAGGACTCCAGTGAGCTCCGCCCCGACCACCCCCACGTGGTGGGGCTGGAGGCACGGGTGGCCAACGTCGAGGGCGCCGGCGAGATCCCGATGCGCACCCTCGTGCGCCAGGCCCTGCGCATGCGGCCCGACCGGCTGGTCGTGGGCGAGGTCCGTGGCATCGAGGTGGTCGACCTGCTGGCCGCCCTCAACACCGGGCACGAGGGCGGCTGCGGCACGCTCCACGCCAACTCCGCCGCCGACGTACCCGCCCGCGTCGAGGCGCTGGCCCTGCCCGCCGGGCTCGGGCGCGACGCCGTGCACAGCCAGCTGGCGTCGGCGATAGACGTCTTCCTGCACCTCGGTCGCGACCGCGCGGGCGAGCGCCGGCTGGCAGAGATCGCCGTGCCCGCCCGCGGACCGACCGGCTTCGTCGACGCGCTCACCGCCGTCAGCTTCCCGGTCGACGGCCGGGTGCGTGAGGGGCCGGGCATCGAGCGCCTGGCCGACCGCCTGGCGGAGCCGTGAGTGCCCTGGTCGCGGCGGGCCTCGCCGGAGTCGCCGTGCTCCTGGTCCGGCCGCTACCGCGGTGTCGTCCGCTCGCCAGGCACGTCTGGTTCGCGGGCCTGGTCGTCGCTGTCTGTGCCGTCGCCCTCTCGGGTGGAGTGCCGTGGAGGTTCGCGGCACCCGCGGTGATCGGCGTCGGTGCCGTTGCCGGCCTCGGCTCCCTGCGCACCAAGCGCCGTCGGTCCGTCGAGGCGGCCCGCACCGGCGCGCACATCCAGGAGGTGTGCGAGCTGATCAGCGGTGAGCTCCAGGCCGGCATGCCGGTGGGTCGGTGTCTCTCCGAGGCCGCCTCGGTGTGGCCTCCCATGTCAGCCGTGACGTCTGCCCACACCCTCGGCGGCTCGGTGCCCGACGCGTTGCGTGAGCTGGCGGTGCGCCCCGGAGCGGGTGACCTGCGGCTGGTGGCGGCGGCCTGGCAGGTCGCGGTCCGGTCGGGGAGCGGCCTGGCGGAGGCACTCGCCGGGGTCGCCGAGACCGTCCGGGCTCGCGAGGCGACCCGGCGGCTGGTCCGCTCGGAGCTGGCCTCGGCGCGCTCGACGGCGAGGTTGATGGCAGCACTCCCGGCGCTCACCCTGGCCATGGGGTCCGGCGCGGGCGGCGACCCGTTCCGGTTCCTGGTCGGCACTCCTCTGGGCCTGGGCTGCCTGGCCGTCGGCGTCCTGCTGACCGTGGTGGGGCTGCGCTGGATCGAGTCCATCGCGTCCGGAGTCGAGGCGACGGCGTGACCCCCGCGGTGATGACGGCGCTGCTGGCGGCTGCCGCGGTGTTCCTCGTGTTCCCGCCGCGCCGCACCGTGCGTCGACCAGACCGACACAACCCGGCGGACCTGCAGCGGGAGGCTTCGCTCCTGGTGCGGTTCCGGCCGCTGGTGAGTGCGTGCGCCGCACTCGGGGGAGTGACGTTCTTCTCGATGCCGCTGGGAGGCGTGGTGGCCGTCGTCGGGTTCGTGGCCGCGTGGGTGACCATCGGCCGCTCGGAGCCGGCTGCCGTACGCCGACAACGCGAGGCCGCCGTGCGTGAGCTGCCGCAGGTCGTGCACCTGCTGGGACTCGTGCTGGCCGCCGGCGGGTCCCTGCCCGAGGCGGTGCGACAGGTGTCCCGGGCGCTTCCCGGCCCCGGGGCCGAACCACTGCGTCGGGCCGAGGCCAGGCTCGGCATCGGGATGGCGCCGGTCGACGTGTGGCGCGAGCTGTCCGCCGTGCCGGCGTACGACCGGGTGGGGCGCGCACTCCTGCGGGCGGAGGCGTCCGGTGTTCCCATCGCCGATGTCGTACGCCGGCTCGGCAACGACCTCGAACGCGAGGAGAGGGCCCGGGTCGAGGACCGTGCCCGCACGGTCGGCGTCCGCGCGGCGGTGCCTCTCGGCCTGTTCCTGCTGCCCGCGTTCCTGGTGATCGGCATCGTGCCGGTGATCGCCGCGGCGTTGGGGTCGCTGTCGTGGTGATCCCACCGGTTTCCGTGCACAGGAAGGTTGCTGCAGGTGTTCTCCACAGGGCGGGTCGGGGCGTCCACGAGGGGACCCGGAAACGGCGAGGGTGGAAGCACCGGCCGCGCCCGTGGCCGGAGAAGAAGGAGGTTGTCCATGACAGTGACAGGCACGACGCGCCGCGACGAGCGGGGTATCACCACGGCCGAATACGCGGTGGGCACGGCGGCCGGGGCGGGCCTGGCCGGTGTGCTCTACCAGCTGGTGACCGGCGGCTTCGGCGACCAGATGCTGCGGCAGATGTTCAACCATGTGCTCGGGATGCTCGGCATCGGATGAGGCGCGACGAGCGGGGGGCGGTCACCGCGGAGACGGCGCTCGCCCTCCCGCTCCTGGTCGCGGTGACCCTGGCGATGGTGTGGCTGCTGACCTTCGGCGTCGCCCAGATGAAGTCGACCGATGCCGCGCGTGAGGCCGCTCGTGCGCTGGCCCGTGGTGAGACCGCCGACCGGGCCGTCGCGCTCGCGCACGAGGTCGCTCCCGGTGCGTCGGTGAGCATCAGCGAGGGCGACGGCACGGTGACCGTGGTGGTCAGCGACCAGGTGCCGTCGCCCGGAGGCGTGTTCGACGGGCTGAGCGGCGACACCCACGGCGAGGCGACTGCCCTGCGGGAGGAGTCCGACGATGCGGGGTGAACGCGGCTCGGCGTCCCTGCTCGTGGTCTCGCTGATCGGCGTGGTCGTGCTGCTCGGGCTCGCCGCCGCGTTCATGACGGCGACGGCGGCCGCCCACCGCCGGGCCCAGGCCGGGGCAGACCTGGCGGCGCTCGCGGGTGCGGTGACCCTGCAGGACGCCGGCGATGCCTGCGCGGCCGCGTCGGGAGTGGCGGCGGCCAACGAGGCCGAGCTGACCACGTGTGACCTGTTCGGCGAGGACGTGGTGGTCTCCGTGCGGGTCGAGGGCCCCGAGTTCCTGGGCCACACCTTCGAGATCACCGGCCACTCGCGTGCCGGCCCTCAACCCACCGGGTGAGATCGCCGAGCGGGTGTCGGGTTTCCCCGACAACAGGTGTGGTGCTGGCAGGATCGTTTCCGGACGCCCGAATTCCTAGCGTTGACGACATGAGCCACGCACTGACAGAGCACCCCGCCGAGCCCGCCGTCCCCGGCGGGGACACCACGACCTGGATCGAGCCGATCGCCACACCGTCAGCACCCCACGACACCGCACGACGTTCGCCGTCGTGGGGGCGCCGCGTGCTGCTCGACTCGGCCTACAACGTGAGCGCCCTCGCGCTCGCCGTACCTGCCTTCGTGCTGATGGTCACCGGGCTGGCCGTCGGCGTGGCGCTGGCGGTCACCCTGTTCGGGCTCCCGGTCCTGGCCCTGACGGCGTACGTCGCCCGTGGCTTCGCCCACGTCGAGCGCCGCCGCGTGCGCACCCTGTTGTACGCCGACGCACCGACGCCGCACTACCGCCGGGCCCGTGACGAGTCGGGCTGGCTGCGACGGGCCGTCGCGCCCCTGACCGATCCGCAGTCGTGGCTCGACATCGTCTGGTCCGTGGTCGGCTTCGCGACCTCGATCCTCGCGTTCGTCGCCACGGTGGTCTGGTGGTCCGTGACCGCCGGCGGCCTGACCTACTGGTTCTGGCAGCGCTACATCCCCTTCGACGACGAGGGCAACCAGACGCTCGCCGAGCTGCTCGGCTTCGGTGACGGGCGCCGGGCCGAGAGCGTGCTGATGCTGATCATCGGCGTCGTGGCCCTGCTGACCCTGCCGTTCGTGATGCGCCTGGTCGCGCTGGTGCAGTCCAGCCTGAGTCGTGTGATGCTCTCGAGCCGGGGCGTGCTGCAGCAGGAGATGACCCGCCTCGAGGACACCCGCCACGCCGCTCGCCTCGCCGAGGCCGGGTCACTGCGCCGCCTCGAACGCGACATCCACGACGGTCCCCAGCAGCGCCTGGTCCGCCTCGGGATGGACCTCGGTCGGGCTCGCAAGCAGCTCGACACCGACCCCGACCTGGCCCGCACCACCATCGACACCGCCCTGAAGCAGGCGCGTGAGGCCGTGGAGGAGCTGCGATCACTCTCCCGCGGGATCGCGCCACCGATCCTCGTCGACCGCGGCCTGGCCGCTGCCCTCCAGGAGCTGGCCGGACGCGCCGCGGTGCCGGTCACGGCAGCCATCGACGACCTGGGTGAGGTGCCGCCCCACGTCGAGACCGCCGCCTACTACGTCGCCTCCGAGGCGCTGACCAACGTCGCCAAGCACAGCGGGGTCGACCACGCCCGCCTCGACGTCCGCCGCGACGGCGACCTGCTCGCGGTCGAGGTCGTCGACCACGGCGTCGGTGGTGCCGCGTCGGGCAAGGGGCACGGCCTGGCCGGGCTCGAACAGCGGGTGCGTGCCGCCGACGGTGTGCTCCGGATCGACTCGCCGGCCGGCGGTCCGACCACGATCAGGGCGGAGCTTCCGTGCGCATAGTCATCGCCGACGACTCCCTGCTGCTCCGCGAGGGGCTGCAGCTGTTGCTCACCGAGGCCGGCCACGACGTGGTCTCCTCTGTGGGCGACGGTCCGTCGTTCGTCGAGGCTGCCCTGGCTGAACGCCCCGACGTGAGCATCGTCGACATCCGGATGCCGCCCTCACACACCGACGAGGGCCTCCGCGCCGCGGTCGACGTACGCCGCGCCTGGCCGGCCGCACCGGTGATGGTGCTCTCGCAGTACGTCGAGGTCTCCTACGCCGACGAGCTGATCGCCGGCGGCCAGGGCAGCATCGGCTACCTGCTCAAGGACCGGGTCAGCGACATCGACGACTTCCTCGACTCGCTCCAGCGGGTCGCCGAGGGCGGCACGGTGATGGACCCGCTGGTCATCTCCCAGCTGATGGGCCGCCGACCGGACCCGCTCGAGTCGCTGACGCCGCGCGAGCGCGAGGTGCTCGGGCTGATGGCCGAGGGGCTCTCCAACACCTCGATCGCGGAGCGCCTCATGGTCACGCTCGGCGGCGTCGAGAAGCACACCCAGCGCATCTTCGCCAAGCTCGGCCTGCTGCCCGACGAGTCCGCACACCGGCGGGTGCTGGCCGTGCTCCGGTTCCTCCGCTGAGGTCTCGCTGAAGCCGTTGAGGTCTCGCTCAGGCCTCGCGACCCGGGTCGGCATCGGCCTGACGCTGCTCGGCGAGCTTCTCGAGCTGCTTGTGCTCGCGACGGGCCTGGATGCTGCGCTTGGTGCCCGAGGCCATCAACTTGGCGCCCAGGCCGATGAACACGACGCTGAGCGCGCCGACCACGAAGAGCGTCACCGGCGGCACCTCCATGCCGAAGTACTCGACGTTGCCGCCGTCGACGAGGAAGACGCCACCGAGGATCGCGATGACCGCGAGGGCGATGAGCAGAAGACCGAGAATCACCATGTCGGTCACGCTACTCCCCGCAACGGTGCAAACCAGATCGATGCAACCGGATCAGCGCGCCATCGCTCTTGTGTTCAGGACTCCGGACACCGTGGAGTCACACCAACCCGGAGGGAGCACCGTGGACGAGGCGGACTTCGACGACTTCTACGCGGCGTCGTTCTCGAGGCTGGTCGGACATCTCTATGTGATGACCGGCAACTTCACCGAGGCCCAGGACTGCGTCCAGGAGGCGTTCGTCCGTGCCTGGGACCACCGACGCACGCTCCGGAACGTCGGTTCGCCCGAGGCCTGGGTGCGCACGGTCGCCTGGCGGATCGCGATCAGCCGCTTCAACCGGGCGAGACGCGGTCGCGAGCTGAACCGGCTCAACGAAGGGCACGCGCCACCCGTGGTCCCCGACGTCGAACACACGGCTTTGGTCACGGCCCTGCGCGGCATCACGGCCGACCAGCGCCGGGCGATCGTCCTCCACCACCTCTGCGACCTCTCCGTCGCGGACGTGGCCCGCGAGACCGGCGTACCGACGGGCACCGTCAAGGCACGGCTGGCCCGCGGACGCGCCGCCCTCGCCGAACTCCTCACAGACAAGTCCGACCAGACGGAGGCACACCATGGCTGACGACGAACTCGGCGCGCTGCTCACCCTCGCGCGCACCGCGCAGGACCGGGCCACACCGGTCAACCCCGGGCTGGTCCGTCGGTCGGGTGCCCAGAGGCGCCACCGGCGCACCGCGGCCATCGGCGGACTCGCCGCCGCAGTGCTGATCGGCGGTGCCGGAGCGACCGCCTGGCTGGCCTCGCCCGACGACCACGGTGGCGACAAGGACCAGGTCGTGGCGGCCGAGGCCGACGTGCTCGGACCCGACGGGTACGGCGACCTCAAGCTCGGCATGGGGCTCGACGAGGCCGAGGCGACCGGCGTGGTCGACATCGGCGGGGGCGGTCCGGGACAGACGTGTCGCACGATGTCGCTGACCGCCCACCCGCCGGCCAGGAACACGACGTCCGGCTACTACTCCGAGAAGTACGGCGTCGCGGCGGTCTTCGCGGCCGACGACATGGAGACTCCCGAGGGCATCGGCCTCGGGTCGACCCTCGACCAGGTGCGCGCCGCCTATCCGACGGTGGAGGAAGCACCCAACGGTTGGTACGTGCCGGTGGCCGGCCAGAAGGGAACGTCGTACTACTTCGGCGTGGAACAGGACGGACGCGTCGGCGAGCTGGCCGTCGAGCTCGACAGCCAGGACTGCTTCGGCTGACGGATCACCCCAGCAGCACGTCGAGCAACCGGACCGCCCCCGGCTTGTCGAGGGGGTGGTTCTGGTTGCCGCACTTGGGTGACTGGACGCACGACGGGCAGCCCTCGGTGCAGGCGCAGCTCGCGATCGCCTCGCGGGTGGCGGCCAGCCACTCGCGTGCCACCGTGAAGCCGCGCTCGGCGAAGCCCGCGCCGCCCGGGTGGCCGTCGTAGACGAAGACGGTCAGCTGGCCGGTGTCGGCGTGCAGGGCCGTGGAGACGCCGCCGATGTCCCACCGGTCGCACGTCGCGAAGAGCGGCAGCAGGCCGATGGAGGCGTGCTCGGCCGCGTGTGCCGATCCCGGCAGGTCGGCCTCGGCGAGTCCGGCGTCCTCGAGCACCGCGGCCGGGACGGTCCACCACACCGCAGCGGTGCGCAGCGTGCGCTCGGGCAGGTCGAGCGGCTCCTCCGAGATCACCTCGCCACTGGGGACGCGCCGCTTCAGGAACGAGACCACCTGGTGGGAGACGTCGACCTCACCGAACGACATGCGACAGCGCCCCCACGGCTCGTGGCGCCGCTCCTGGGCGATGCGGATGTCGGTGGTCTCGCGGGCCGACGTGGAGTACGACGGGTCGGCGCGGTCCATCATCGCGACGTTGTCCTCGACGTCGAGCGAGGAGACCAGCCACGTCTCTCCTAGGTGCACGTAGACGGCACCGGCGTGGGCGGTGCCGTGGGCCGACCCCGCATCGACGGTGCCGATCACGCGACCCGTTGAGCCCTCGATGAGCTGCACGGGCGACCCGCCGGCCGAGCGGATGTCGGCGAAGTCGCTGGCCCGCCGCCGGTCGGTCCAGAACCAGTCCCGGCCGCGCCGGCGCAGGAGGCCGGCCTCGGTCAGCGCGTCGACCGCTTCGCGCGCCGTCTCGCCGAACAGCCCGAGCTCGTCCGGCGAGAGCGGCAACTCCTCGGCGGCGGCCAGCAGGTGCGGGCCCAGGATGTAGTGGTTCGACGGGTCGAAGACGCACGCCTCGACCGGACGACCGATCAGGGCCTCGGGGTGGGTGACCAGGTAGGTGTCGAGCGGGTCGTCGCGCGCCACGAGGATGCCGAGCGCGTCCTGGCCCTCACGCCCGGCGCGGCCGACCTGCTGCCAGAGGGCGGCCCGGGTGCCCGGGAAACCGGCGAGCAGCACGGCGTCGAGTCCGCTCACGTCGATGCCGAGCTCGAGGGCGTTGGTGGCAGCCAGCCCGACCAGGTCGCCGGAGCGGAGCCGCTGCTCGAGGGCGCGGCGCTCCTCGGGCAGGTAGCCGCCGCGGTACGGCGCCACCCGGCCGGCCAGCTCGGGGGCGACCTGGCCGAGCGATTCGGCGGCGATGGCCGCGACGGACTCCGCGCCACGGCGGGAGCGCACGAACGCGAGCGTGCGCACTCCCGCGACGACGAGGTCCGTGAGCAGGTCGGCGACCTCGGAGGTCGCGGCCCGGCGTACGGGTGCGCCGTTCTCGCCGAGGTGGGAGACGAACGGCGGCTCCCACAGCGCCAGCGCCACCTGGCCGCGAGGAGAGGTGTCGTCGGTGACCGCGACCATCTCGTGACCGGTCAGGCGCAGGCCGAGCTCGGCAGGTGAGGCGACCGTGGCCGAGGCGAGCACGAACGTCGGGGACGCGCCGTAGAGCGCGCACACCCGGCGCAGCCGGCGCAGCACGTGGGAGACGTGGGCGCCGAAGACCCCGCGGTAGTGGTGGCACTCGTCGATGACCACGTAGCGCAGGGACCGCCAGAACCTGGCCCAGCGGGCGTGCCCGGGCAGCATCGAACGGTGCAGCATGTCGGGGTTGGTGAGGAGGTACTCGCCGTGGTCGCGGGCCCAGTCGCGCTGCTCGCGGGAGCTGTCACCGTCGTGCGTGGCCGCCCGGACGTCGAGTCCCAGGGCATGCAGGGAGGCCAGCTGGTCCTGGGCCAGCGCCTTGGTCGGGGCGACGTACAGCGCAGTCGCGCCCCGCTCGCCGCGCGGCCCGCGCTGCTCCAGGCAGGCCGTGAGGGCAGGCGCCTGGTAGACCAGCGACTTGCCGGACGCGGTGCCGGTGGCCACCACCACGTGTCGCCCGGAGTGCGCCGCCTCGGCGCCCTCGACCTGGTGCTGCCACGGGCGTACGACTCCCCGAGCGGCGAACGCCTCGCGCACCGGCGCGGCCACCCACGCCGGCCATTCGGCGTACGTCGGGGCGCGCGGGGGCAGCACCTCGACATGACGGAGCCGGTCGGCGCGGGACGGGGTCGCCACGGCGTCGATCAGGCCCCGCACCTCAGGCCGTGAGGGAGGGTGGAGTGGGGGCACGGGACCAGTGTGGCAAGGGCCTCCGACAGCCCGGATTCGCGCCACCACATGCGCGAGGCGGATGTGCATGGTTTGATATGGCGAGAAGTGTCGGGGCAACTGGGGGCTCCGGCGCGCAATGGCCAGCCGGCCCTCGGAGGAGAGACGTGGACCTGACGCTTGTGACACGCGAGGTCGATGGCGCGACCATCGTCGCGGTCGAGGGCGAGATCGATGTCTACACCGCTCCCAAGTTGCGCGACAAGATCACCGAGCTCGTCGCCGACGGGTCCTACCACCTGATCATCGACATGGAGGGCGTCGAGTTCCTCGACTCCACCGGTCTCGGTGTCCTGGTCGGCGGCCTCAAGAAGGTGCGCGCCCACGACGGGTCGCTCCAGCTGGTGTGCAACCAGGACCGCCTCCTGAAGATCTTCCGGATCACCGGCCTGGCGAAGGTGTTCGCGATCCACGCGTCGGCCGACGCCGCCACCTCGGCCTGACCTTTCGTCCCTTCCCGCCGGTTCGTCCCGGTGTTTTCGCGCGCCCTTATGACGAATGTGGCGGGGGTCACATGCAGGTCCCGGCGTCATGCGTAGACTCCGGGCCACTCGTGTTACCCGCGTCACACTCAAAGGAGAGCCATGCCCGGGATCTACCCCGCTGCTGTGGATGTCTCCGGAGGCAACCTCGTCCTGGTGATCGTGGTCGGAGCCATTGCGCTTGTCGCACTTGGCCTGGCCGCGATGTTCCGGGCCGAGGTGTTGGCCGCCGGTGAAGGCACCGACAACATGAAGCGGATCGCTCAGGCCGTCCAGGAAGGCGCCAACGCCTACCTCACCCGCCAGTTCCGCACCCTCGGCATCTTTGCCGTGGTTGCGTTCTTCTTCCTCCTCGCCCTGCCAGCAGATGACACTGCGGTCAGGATCGGGCGCTCGATCTTCTTCCTGGTCGGTGCCGGATTCTCTGCCGCGGTCGGTTATCTCGGCATGTCGCTGGCGGTGAAGGCGAACCTCCGGGTGGCCGCCGCCGCGGAGGAGACCGGTCGAGAACCGGCGATGAAGATCGGCTTCCGCACCGGCGCGACGGTGGGCATGCTGACCGTCGGGCTCGGCCTCCTCGGTGCCAGCGTCGTCGTCCTCCTCTACAAGGACGAGGCGCCCCACGTGCTCGAGGGCTTCGGCTTCGGCGCCGCCCTGCTCGCGATGTTCATGCGAGTCGGTGGCGGCATCTTCACCAAGGCCGCCGACGTCGGTGCCGACCTGGTCGGCAAGGTCGAGCAGGGCATCCCCGAGGACGACCCCCGCAATGCCGCCACGATCGCCGACAACGTCGGCGACAACGTGGGCGACTGTGCGGGCATGGCCGCCGACCTCTTCGAGTCGTACGCCGTGACGCTGGTCGCCGCGCTGATCCTCGGCTCCCAGGCCTTCGGTGACAAGGGCCTGGTCTACCCACTGCTGATTCCCGCCATCGGGGCCCTGACCGCAGTGCTCGGTGTCTACCTGTGCAAGCCCAAGGTCGGTGAGAACGGCCTCAAGACGATCAACCGGGCCTTCTACATCTCCGCGGCCGTCGGCGCGCTCGGCTCCGTGATCCTCTCGTACGCCTACTTGCCCGGCGACTTCGCCGACTTCAAGAACGCCACCGGCCTCGACATGGCCGACGCGTCCGGCGACCCGCGTCTGATCGCCTCGGCCGCGGTCGTCATCGGCATCGTGATGGCGGCCGGCATCCTCGCGCTGACCGGCTACTACACCGGCACCGAGCACCGTCCGGTCAAGGACGTCGGCAAGACGTCGCTGACCGGCGCCGCGACCGTGATCCTGTCGGGTCTCTCCGTCGGCTTCGAGTCGGCGGTCTACACCACGCTGGTCATCGGCGCCGCAGTGTTCGGGGCGTTCCTGCTCGGTGGCGCCACCGTCACGGTGTCCCTGTTCGCGGTGGCGCTCGCCGGTTGTGGCCTTCTCACCACCGTCGGCGTGATCGTGGCGATGGACACCTTCGGTCCGGTCTCCGACAACGCCCAGGGCATCGCCGAGATGTCCGGTGACGTCAGCGAGGAGGGCGCGCAGATCCTCACCGAGCTCGACGCCGTCGGCAACACCACGAAGGCGATCACCAAGGGCATCGCGATCGCCACGGCGGTGCTCGCGGCAACGGCGCTGTTCGGCTCCTACTCGACGTCGGTCGCAGAGGCCGTCGACGACGCGGGCGACCTGACCAAGGGTGACGAGACCCTGCTGAACTTCCTCGTCTACAACCCCGGCGTCCTGGTCGGTGTCCTGCTCGGTGCAGCGGTCGTCTTCCTGTTCTCCGGCCTGGCCATCAATGCCGTCGGCCGGGCCGCCGGCGCCGTGGTCTACGAGGTGCGGCGCCAGTTCCGCGAGATCCCCGGGATCATGGAGGGCACCGGACGTCCGGAGTACGGCAAGGTCGTCGACATCGTCACCAAGGACTCGCTGCGTGAGCTGGTGACACCCGGACTCCTCGCGGTCCTGGCACCGATCGCGGTCGGCTTCGGACTCGGTGCGGCCTCGTTGGCCGGCTTCCTGGCCGGTGCGATTGGCACCGGAACCCTGATGGCGGTCTTCCTGGCCAACGCCGGTGGGGCCTGGGACAACGCCAAGAAGCTCGTCGAGGACGGCAACCACGGTGGCAAGGGTTCCCCTGCCCACGAGGCGACGATCATCGGTGACACCGTCGGTGACCCGTTCAAGGACACTGCCGGCCCGGCGATCAACCCGCTGATCAAGGTGATGAACCTGGTCTCGCTGCTGATCGCCAGTGCCGTCGTCTCGATGAGCGTCGGCGAGGACCAGAACGACGCATTGCGGATCACCATCGCCCTGGTGGCCGTGGCGATCATCGCGGTCGCTGTCTACATCGCCAAGCGGCGTCCGATCGCGATCGGCGACGACGCCACGGCGTCGGAGGTCTCCGCCAGCGCCTGACCTCATCACCCATCGACCCGTCGCCAGTTCTCCACGAACTGGCGACGGGTCGCTCGTTTCCGCCACGGTCTGAGCCACGAACTAGGCTCGGCGCGTGCCTTCCTCGAACCCTCCCGCCTCCGACCTGCCGACCCGACTGCGTACGGCGCTCGCCGCGGCGGACTACACCTACGACGGTGTCGCCGACCTGCTCGGGCCCACGGCCCACGGCGCACTGTCCCGCAACGAGACCGTGCCGGGCCTGCAGCGCACCCGCGGTGGCACACCCCTCGAGACCCTGACCCGGCTGTTCCTCCTGCAGACCCCGGTGTCGCTGGCCGACGCCGAGAAGGCACTGCCCGGCTTGGTCGACCGGATGGCGGTCGAGGGCCTCCTCGAGCAGAGCGTCAGCGAGGTGGCGGCCCGCCTCGACGTGCGCCCGTACGCCGACGAGGAGCGCGACCTCTGGGTGGTCAGCGACCTGACCCCCGGCCTGGACGGCACACCGAACAAGGTCGGCGCCGACCACGTTCTCGGGATCAGCTCGGCCTCCACATCCCTTGCCCAGTTGACGATTCGCGAGGCCGTGGGCAGTGCACTCGACCTCGGCACCGGCTGCGGCGTCCAGGCCCTGCACCTCGCCGGGCACGTCGAGCGTGTGGTCGCCACCGACGTCAACCAGCGTGCGCTGTGGATGACCCGCCTCAACGCCGAGCTCAACGAGGTCGCGAGCCGGGTCGACGTCCGCGAGGGGTCGTTCTTCGAGCCGGTCCGTGGCGAGCAGTTCGACCTGATCTCCACCAACCCGCCGTTCGTGATCTCGCCGGCGACGGGGGAGCGGCTCGTCTACCGCGACTCCGGGCTCCCCGGCGACCGCGTCGTCGAGGACATCGTCCGGGCCGCGCCGGCGCACCTGACCACCGGTGGGTGGTGCCAGGTGCTGGCCAACTGGGTGATCGCCGACGACCGTTCCTGGGACGAGCGACTGGCCGAGTGGGTCACCGACTGCGACGCGTGGGTCGTGCAGCGCGAGGTGGTCGACCCGGCGACGTACGTCGAGCTGTGGCTCAAGGACGCCGGCCTCCAGGGGTCGCCCGACTACGTCCGCCGCTACGACACCTGGCTGGGCTGGTTCGACCAACAGGGCATCGAGGCCGTCGGGTTCGGCTGGATCAACCTTCGCCGCACCGACAGTGCTCCCACCGTGCGACTCGAGGAGTGGCCCTACGACGTGGAGCAGCCGATCGCGCCCACGGTCCACGACTGGGGCGTCGCCGTCGACCGGCTGGCCGGCCTCGACGACGAGGCACTGCTCGCCGCGCGGCTCGTCGTACGCACGGACGTGCAGCAGGAGACCGTGGGTGCCCCGGGTGCGGAGGACCCGCACACGGTGGTGCTCCGCCAGCAGCGCGGCCTGCGCCGGGCCCGGCAGGCCGACACCCTGGTGGCCGCGCTGGTCGGCGCCTGCGACGGCGAGCTCACCGTCGGGCAGATCATCGACGCACTGTCGGTGCTGCTCGAGGTCGACGCGGAGGAGGCCCGCGCGGCGCACCTGCCGACCGTCCGCGAGCTCGTCGCCGAGGGCTTCCTGGCGTAGGCGCTCCGAGCGCCGGCCCGACGTCGGCCGGACGAGAGGTCCGGCTTCGTCGTCTACTCTGTGGGCGTGTCCCAGCCCGCTTGGTATCCCGACCCCTCCGGCCAGCCGAATTCCTACCGTTACTGGAACGGCCAGTCGTGGAGCGCGGAGACCACCTCCAACCCGTACGCCGACCCGCCGCCCAGCGTGCAGGGTCAGGCTCCGGGCGCGCCGCAGCAGCCCCAGCCGTCGGCACAGCAGCCGCAGCAGCAGTGGTCGCCGCAGGGGCAGCAGTCCCAGGGGTGGCCCGGCCAGGAGTCGACGTCGGGTCAGCAGTGGTCGCCGATGCCCAGCGCCGGCGGGGGCAACGGCGGTGGCGGCAAGGGCAAGCTCTGGGTGCTGATCGGCGGTGTGCTGGCCGTGTTGATCCTGGTCGGCGGCGGCATCGCCGCGGTGCTGACGCTCGGTGACGACGACTCCGATGACAAGAAGGCCTCCGACGACTCGTCGCAGACCGACGATCCCACCGACGAGCCGACCACCGACCAGACCGACGAGCCGACCGACGGGCCCACGGACGCCGAGACGTCCGGCGCCCCCGTCCTGGAGACCTGCCCGACCGCCGGGCCGGCCGCCAAGGGCGTGTCGAAGCCCGGTCAGGTCAGCGGCGGCGGCATCTCGTTCCCGCTGACCAACGGCTACAGCGACGGCGCCGACGCCGACCAGAACGAGGACGCGTTCGACTTCCTGAGCGCTCCCAACGGGCAGATGAAGGTCATCGAGAAGACCAAGGACTCCGGCTGGATCTCGATGGTCGTGGTCGGCAGCGTGAAGAAGTCTGACGGCTACACCGACGTGCAACAGGCCGCCGAGAGCATCGCCGGCTGCATGGCCAGGTCCACGCGGCTCTACCGCAACGTGACCGACATCCGTCCGGGCGCCTCCGAGGCGCTCGACGTGGGTGGCCACGACGCCTGGCGGGTCGACACCGAGATCGAGATCAACGAGCCCAAGGTCAAGGCGACCGGTGACACGGCGGTCGTGGTGGCGGTCGACACCGGCGACCCGGAGACCTTCGCGATCTTCGCGGGAGTGGTCCCGATCGGTGACACCCAGCTCCTCGAGCAGCTCAACGCCGCAGTGGCCGGCATCACCGTGGACTGACCACCCGTTGGCCGGTCCGGGTCGGCCCGATTGCTGCACGCGCTACCGTAAGCCGCCGAGAGCCCTGTTCGATTCCCGACGGAGCTCTGCTTCGAGAAGGAGACAACGAGTTCAGTGGCACACAAGTTGGTGATCGTCGAGTCCCCCGCCAAGGCCCGCACCATTGCGGGTTACCTCGGCGCGGGATACGTCGTCGAGTCGTCGATCGGCCACATCCGTGACCTTCCGAACAACGCGGCCGACACCCCGGCGAAGATCAAGGACAAGCCGTGGGGCCGCCTGGCGGTCGACGTCGAGCACGACTTCACGCCCTACTACGTCGTCCCGCGTGACAAGAAGAGCCACATCACCAAGCTCAAGGGCTTGCTGAAGGACGCCGACGAGCTCTTCCTCGCCACCGATGAGGACCGCGAGGGCGAGGCCATCGCCTGGCACCTCCTCGACGAGCTGAAGCCGAAGAACATCCCGGTCAAGCGGATGGTCTTCCACGAGATCACCAAGGCCGCGATCCTGGCCGCCGTCGAGAACCCCCGCGAGATCGCGATGGACCTCGTCGAGGCCCAGGAGACCCGCCGCATCCTCGACCGCCTCTACGGCTACGAGGTCTCGCCGGTCCTGTGGCGCAAGGTGATGAGCGGTCTCTCCGCCGGCCGCGTGCAGTCGGTGGCCACCCGCCTCGTGGTGGACCGCGAGAAGGAGCGGATGGCCTTCCGCTCCGCGTCCTACTGGGACATCGACGGCTCCTTCGACGCCGGCGCCGGTCTCGACCCGCGCATCTTCCCGGGCAAGCTGCACTCCATCGACGGCTCGCGGGTCGCCCGCGGCTCCGACTTCGGCGACGACGGCCAGCTCAAGGCGTCCAGTGCCAGCAAGTCCGTCGTACACCTCGACCGCGCCCGTGCCGAGGCCCTGGTCTCGGGTCTCCAGGACACGACGTACGACGTCCGTTCGGTCGAGTCCAAGCCCTACAAGCGGTCGCCGTACGCCCCGTTCCGCACGACCACGCTCCAGCAGGAGGCCAGCCGCAAGCTCGGCATGAGCGCCTCCGGCACCATGTCGGTGGCGCAGCGTCTCTACGAGAACGGCTTCATCACCTACATGCGTACCGACTCCACGACGCTGTCGGGGTCGGCGATCGGTGCCGCCCGCGACCAGGTCCGCGAGCTGTACGGCGCCGAGTACCTCCCCGACAAGCCGCGGGTCTACGCCTCGAAGGTCAAGAACGCCCAGGAGGCGCACGAGGCGATCCGCCCCGCCGGCGAGAGCTTCCGTACCCCGGCGCAGACCGGCCTGACCGGTGAGCAGTTCCGCCTCTACGAGCTGATCTGGATGCGCACCGTCGCCTCCCAGATGAAGGACGCCGTCGGCAACTCGGTCTCGATCCGCTACGGCGGGGCCGCCGCCTCGGGCGAGGACGTCGTGTTCTCCTCGAGCGGCCGCGTGATCACCTTCCACGGCTTCCTCAAGGCGTACGTCGAGGGCACCGACGACAAGGCCGCCGCACGTGACGACCAGGAGACCCGCCTTCCGCTGCTCGTGGAGGGCAACCGGGTCACCGCGGCGTCGCTGCAGGCCCAGGGCCACGACACGAAGCCGCCGGCCCGCTTCACCGAGGCCACGCTGATCAAGGAGCTCGAGGAGCGCGAGATCGGCCGCCCGTCGACGTACGCCTCGATCATCGGCACGATCCTGAACCGCGGCTACGTCTACAAGAAGGGCACCGCGCTGGTGCCGGCCTGGCTGGCGTTCTCCGTGGTGCGGCTGCTGACCGACCACTTCACCCGGCTGATCTCCTACGAGTTCACCGCCGGCATGGAAGACATCCTCGACGACATCGCCGGTGGCCGCCGCGACCGCAACACCGAGCTGGCCGAGTTCTACTACGGCTCCGACAAGGTCGCCGGGCTGCACCCGCTGGTCAACGGCCTCGGTGACATCGACGCCAAGGAGCTGGCGACCTTCCCGGTCGGCGGACCCGACAGCGGCATCGCGCTGCGCGTCGGCCGCTACGGCCCCTACCTCGAGGGCCCCGGCGACGACGGGGCGCCGGCCGGCAAGCGGGCCAACGTGCCCGACGACCTGCCGCCCGACGAGCTGACCATGGAGAAGGCCAAGGAGCTCCTGGCCAACCCGGCCGGCGAGGAGATCCACCTCGGCGAGCACCCCGAGACCGGCCTGACCGTGGTCGCCAAGAACGGCCGCTACGGCCCGTTCGTCACCGAGGTGCTGCCCGAGGATGCTCCGAAGAAGGCCAAGCCGCGCACCGGCTCGCTCTTCAAGTCGATGTCGCTCGACACCATCTCGCTCGACGACGCGGTCAAGCTGCTCTCACTGCCGCGGGTGGTCGGCGAGGACGCCGAGGGTGTCGAGATCACCGCGCAGAACGGTCGCTACGGTCCCTACCTGAAGAAGGGCACCGACTCCCGGTCGATCGACTCCGAGGAGAAGCTGCTCTCGATCACGCTCGACGAGGCGCTGGCGATCTACGCCCAGCCCAAGCAGCGTGGTCGCGCCGCGGCCGCCCCGCCGCTCAAGGAGCTCGGGCCCGACCCGGTCTCCGGCCAGCCCGTGGTGGTGAAGTCCGGTCGTTTCGGTGACTACGTGACCGACGGCGAGTACAACGCCACCCTGCGCAAGGACGACACCGTCGAGGCGATCACCATCGAGCGCGCGGCCGAGCTGCTGGCCGAGCGTCGCGAGAAGGGCCCGGCGAAGAAGACGGCCAAGAAGGGCGCGAAGAAGGCCCCGGCGAAGAAGACCGCCAAGAAGGCTGCGGCCAAGAAGACGACGAAGAAGGCTGCGGCGAAGAAGACTGCCAAGAAGGCGTGAGGCCACCAGTGGGTGGCACCTCATAGGGTGTACGACGTGACGTCACCGGGCAGCTATTCAAGTGTGGGCGTCTTCGTCTGCTTCGAGGGTGGCGAGGGCGCCGGCAAGTCGACCCAGTCGACGCTGCTGCGGGCGTGGCTCGAGGAGCAGGGCTACGCCGTCGTCCTCACCTTCGAGCCGGGTGACACCGCGGTCGGTCGCCAGATCCGGCAGATCGTGCTCGACCCGGCGACCGGCGAGCTGTCCCACCGCACCGAGGCGCTCCTCTATGCGGCCGACAAGGCCGAACACATCGACACCGTGGTCTCGCCGGCGCTGGCCCGCGGCGAGGTCGTGATCACCGACCGCTACGTCGACTCCGCACTGGCCTACCAGGGCGCCGGCCGTGACCTGGTCGTCGACGAGGTCGAGCAGGTCAACCGCTGGGCCACCCACGACCTGCGCCCGCACCTCACCGTCGTGCTCGACCTCGAGCCGCAGCACGGGCTCGGTCGTTTCACCGAGCGCGACCGCATCGAGGGCGAGACCGACGACTTCCACCAGCGGGTGCGCGGGGCGTTCCTGCGGATGGCCGAGGCCAACCCCGACCACTACCTCGTGTGTGACGCCCGGCTGCCGATCGACGCGATCGCCAAGGCCGTGCGCGAACGCGTCGAGCCGATGCTGGGCCAGGCGGCACGCCGATGACCAGCACGACACAGCCCGCGACGCGGCCCGGCGACGTCTGGAGCAGCCTGGTCGGGCAGCGGCCGGTGATCTCCGCGCTGCGCACGGCCGCGGGTGGCCACGGCATGAGCCAGGCGTTCCTCTTCACCGGCCCTCCAGGCTCCGGACGCTCCAACGCCGCGATCGCCTTTGCCGCGGCCCTGCAGTGCGAGAGCGACGCCGGCCCGGGGTGCGGGGTGTGCCACTCCTGCCACACGGTGCTGGCCGGCTCCCACGCCGACGTCTCAGTGATCCGCACCGAGCGCCTCTCCATCGGCGTCGACGAGGTGCGTGACCTGGTCCGCCGCTCGGCACTCGCCCCGGTCGGCCGGCGTTGGCAGATCCTGATCGTCGAAGACGCAGACCGGCTCACCGAGCAGGCCTGCAACGCCCTGCTCAAGGCCATCGAGGAGCCGACCGACCGCACCGTCTGGATGCTCTGCGCGCCCACCGTCGACGACGTGCTGCCGACGATCCGCTCGCGGTGCCGGCTCGTCACGCTGTCGACCCCGTCGACCGCCGACGTCGCGTCGTTCCTCGTGCGCACCCTCGGGGTCGGCGAGGCCAAGGCGTCGTACGCCGCACGCGCCAGCCAGGGCCACATCGGGCGGGCCCGAGCGCTGGCCACCGACGAGGCCACCCTCAACCGGCGACGCGACGTCGTGTCGATGCCGGTGACCCTCACCTCGCTCGGTTCCGCGATGACCGCGGCCACCAACCTGCACGAGGTGGCCAAGGAGGAGGCCGAGGCGATCACCGCCGAGCTCGACGTGCGTGAGAAGTCCGACCTCGACACGACGTACGGCGTGGTCGACCGCGGCCGACGACCGCGCGAGTACAACCCGGCCCTCTCCGCACTGGAGAAGGGGCAGAAGACCCGGGCCAAGCGCCGGGTCCTCGACGTCATCGACCGTGGGCTCATGGACCTCGTCTCGGTCTACCGCGACGCCCTCGTGATCGCCACCGGCGCCGGCACCGACCTGGTCAACGAGGAGCTGCGGCGTGACCTCGACCGACTGGTCCGGGTGACCACGCCCGAGGAGAACCTCCAGCGGATCACCGCGATCTTCACCGCCCGCGAGCAGATGCTCGAGTTCAACGTGCCGCCCGCCCTGGCGCTGGAGTCCATGATGGTCGCCCTGCGCCTGCCCGAGGGGACCCGTCCGTGACCCAGGAGAAGCCAGCGTGAAACGAATCGTCGCCATCGTCTGCCTCGCCGTCCTGGTGCTGTTCGTGGTCGGCACCACGGTCTGGAACCTCGCCCTCGACAACGAGGACGACTCGTCCGGCACGATCGGCGAACCGGCGGTCCCCGACGACGAGAACGGTTCGGTGACCGGTGGCGACCAGGCGGCTCCCGATCCCGCGCTCCAGACCTTCTACGACCAGCGGGTCGACTGGTCCGCCTGCGGTGCCCGCAAGTGCGCGACCATCAAGGTGCCGCTCGACTATGACGACCCGACCGGCGCGACGATCGACCTCAACCTGCTGATGCGCCCGGCCGACGACGACGCCGGCAAGGTCGGCTACCTGGTCGTCAACCCGGGCGGCCCCGGCGCACCCGGCACCAGCTACGCCGACCAGGCCGACTATGCGTTCGGCGACCCGGTGCGCCAGAAGTTCGACATCGTCGGCTTCGACCCGCGCGGCACGGGCAAGAGCTCGCCGGTCGACTGTCTCAGCGACGCCCAGCTCGACCGCTACATCGCCGGGGACCCCGACCCCGACACCCCCGCCGAGGTGAAGGCGTTCCGCCAGTGGAACCTGCGCATGGGCGCGGGCTGCAAGAGGCTCAGCGGTGACGTCGCGGCCCACGTCTCGACGGTCGAGGCCGCCCGTGACATGGACGTCCTGCGCGCTGCCCTCGACGAAGACAAGCTGACCTACTTCGGTGCGTCGTACGGCACGAAGCTCGGTGCGACGTACGCCGACCTGTTCCCCGACCGCTCCGGCCGGCTCGTGCTCGACGGCGCCGTCGACGTGTCGCTGAGCTCGAAGCAGGCCAGCCTCGGCCAGGCCGAGGGCTTCCAGCGGGCGCTGACGGCGTACGTCGACGACTGCGTGGACGGCGGCGACTGCTACCTCGGTGACACCCGTGCCGCGGCACTGAAGACGATCAAGGACTTCCTGGCCGGGGTCGACCAGAAGCCAATGACGGTGGGCAGCCGACAGCTCGCCATCGGCAACGCGTTCTACGGCATCGTGGCGCCGCTCTACAACGCCGACTACTGGACGCTGCTCGACAACGCCCTCGGCGACGCCCTCGACGGCGACGGCACCGGGCTCCTGCAGCTCTCCGACCTCTACTCCTCGCGCAACGCCTCGGGCGGCTACGACGACAACAGCTCCGAGGCGATCTTCGCGATCAACTGCCAGGACGACCCGTCGTTCACACCGATCCGCAAGGTGCCCTCCACGTTCGCCGCGTTCCGCAAGGCGTCGCCGACCTTCGGCGAGGTCTTCGCCTGGGGCATGGCGGGCTGCGAGGGCTACCAGGGACCCAAGCCGGCCAAGCGTCCGCCTCTCACCGCCGCCGGCGCCGACCCGCTGCTGGTGGTCGGGACTACGCGCGACCCGGCCACGCCCTACGAGTGGGCGCAGGCGCTGGCCAAGCAGCTCGACCCGGCGATCCTGGTCAGCCGCGACGGTGACGGCCACACCGGCTACAACATGGGCAACGACTGTGTCGACGACGTGATCGAGTCCTACCTGATCGACGGCGAGGTCCCCACCGCCGACGTGGAGTGCAAGTAGCTTCCACGGTGTGAGGGGAGTGGGGAACGAGCGCCCTTCGAGACGGCTCGTCGCTTCGTTGGTGGATGCTGGTCGTCTCGGCGCCTTGCAACAGCCATGAGCCACCAACGAGTGTTCCCAGGCTGGTCAGATCGGCTCGGCGATCGCCTGGATCCGCGCGGTCGCCAGCTCGATCATCAGCTTCGCGGCGGGGGAGAGCGTGGCCCCCACCCGGTGCACGATCGCGATGGTGTCGACCTGACGCGGTCGCAGCGACACGAACCCGGCCTTGGGTGCCAGCCGGGGGAGCAGCGAGTCCGCCGCACCGCGCGGGATCACCGAGTCGGCCAGTCCCATGCCGACCAGCTCGACGGCGGTCTCGACGTCCTCGACCTCGATGCGGGTCTGTGGGTTCAGGCCGGTCTCGTGCATCATCCCGCGCAGCACGATCCGGGTGGAGTCGTCGGCGCGCCAGGTCGTCTCGGGCATCACGAGTGACGCCTTCGCGAGCCGCTGTGCGGTCACCGGGGTGCGCAGCCGTTCGGGATGGGCGCTGATGTAGACCAGCTCGTCGTGGGCCACCGGGGTCACGGCCATGCCCTCGCTGCTGACCTGCGGTACGGCGATCATGGCCGCCTCGATGCGACCGCGGCGGAGGTCCTCCTGGACGTCAGAGGAGTTCTGGCCGACGAGCTCGACGCGGACGCCGGGGTGCCGTTCGAGCACGTCGGCGATCAACGATGCGCCGGCGTACAACCGGGCGGTGCCGAACATGCCGAAGCGGATCGTGCCGGTCTCGAGGGCGGTCACCGACTGCACCGCGCGCCTGGCCTCCTCGGCGGACTCGACGGTCCGCTCGGCGTGCGGACGCAGGGTCTCGGCCGCGGCCGTGGGCGTGACGCCGCGACCGACCCGGGCGAAGAGCTGCACGCCGAGCGTCTTCTCCAGCGTGCGGATCTGCTCGGAGATCGAGGGCTGGGCGTAGCCGAGGTGCTCGGCGGCCGCGGTCAGTGAGCCGCGTTCATAGACGGTGAGGAAGCAGCGCAGCTGGTGCAGGGAAAGCATAGGGACTCCCTTGAGGATCTACAGGAAAGAGAGGCTACCCCTATTGGTTGTTCTGTCGGAGAATTGGTAGTGCCAGTTTCAACCAACCGGCATCAACGAGACCTTGAGGGGGTCACCATGTTCGTCAACCACTGCACCGCATGCGACCAGAAGATGCTGATCTTCCCGAGCCAGGTCACGGGCATGGCCCAGATCGACGGCGTCACCGCAATGACCTACACCTGCTGGTGCGGCTCCGAGCAGCTCTGGCACAACGGCACCACCGGCGGACAGTCCGAGGTCGCTGCCAAGCCCGCCGCCAAGACTGCCGCCAACGCGGCCTGATCCACCGGAACCTCACCCTCGACGACCGGCTCCGGGGCCGGTCGTCGATCTGATTTCNCTTCCCCGCGTTGTCCGGGATCCGTCCCGGACAACGCGCCGCCTTAGCTCAGTCGGTAGAGCGAATCACTCGTAATGATTAGGTCGTCAGTTCGATTCTGACAGGCGGCTCAGAGAAGGACCGCAGGTCAGGGGCTTGTTTCCCGGCCTGCGGTTCTTGTGATTTCGCGGGGCATCCCCTGGCGTGCCCCACAACTTCGCGAGCCTGTGATCAGCGCGCAGGGATTCGAGAAGTAGCTTCCTGATGCTGGTCACGGAACGAATACGGTCGCGCGAATTCGCAACCATGACGTTCTCCGATCCCTACAGTCGACGTCACCAGCCACTAGACGGAGTGGGCGCCCATGTCGACGACTGAAGTATCCAAGGTCCACTTTTCTGGCAACCCCGGCGAGGGTGGCCACAGTGCTGGCTAGCCGACGCCGATGGGTCGCTGCGGTGGGGTCCGCAGTTGCATGTCTCGTCTTTCTCGTGTTCGCGGTCGGACACGTCTCACCCGCACCGGGAACCCCCGACAGAGGTGATCTGGAACGCGCCCGGTTGGCAGTGCTTCACACCGACATGGACTACCCCGTCGCCCATGTCTTGGTCGCCGATCGCATGCTGGTGGTCATCGTGAGGCGAAAGGCTTTCGGCAACCGCGACCCCGGCACGGAACAGGCAGCCCTGTCCAAGAAGCTGGGCGTCCCTGTAGACCTTCAGGTCGGTGCGCTGTACTCAGAAGCCACCTTGACCGAGCCGTAGCGCAGGCGCAGCCCCGGACCGCGGTCCTCGCCACTAACCTCGGGTCATGCCCTCCCTCGTCGTCTCCCGCAGGCGACTGCTGGTGACCGGCCTGGTCGCGCCGGCCGCCTGGTCGTTGGCCGGGTGCCTCGGCGACGACTGGTCCGACCTCGCGGACGTCGACCTGACCCTGGCCACCGGCAACCCGGGCGGCGTGTTCATGCGGTACGGCGAGGCGCTGGCGACCGTCCTGGCCCGCCGCCTCGACGGGCTCAGTGCGAGGACCATCGCGACTGATGCGTCGGTGGAGAACCTGCGCCTCGTCGCCGAGGGCGGAGCGGACCTCGGGTTCTCGCTCGGCGACACCGCCTCGGACGCCAGCAGAGGCAACGGCAGCTTCGCGGAACCACTGGACGTGCAGGCGCTGACCCGCTCCTACGACAGCTTCGTGCACCTCGTGGTCAGGGCCGACTCGCGCATCACCGCGGTGAAGCAGCTGGCCGGACGCCGCGTCGGTCTGGGTGCGTTGTCGTCTGGAACGCGGGTCACCGCCGAGCGCATCCTGGGCCGCAACGGCCTGGGCCTCGACGACGTGTCGGCCTCGGGCCAGTCACTGCAGGACGACACCGCGGCCCTCGAGGCCGGTGACCTCGACGCGTTCTTCTTCGTCAGCGGGCTGCCGAACGAAGCGGTGCTCGACCTGAGTCGGCGTACGACGATCCGCCTGGTCGATCTGTCCGAGTCCGTCGACCCGATGGCCGAGACCTACGGCCCGGAGTACGTCGACGGTCTGGTGCCGGCCTCGACGTACGACCTGCCCGACGTGGTGCCGACGGTCAGCGTGAAGAACTACCTCGTCGTGTCGTCGGGCATGTCGGACGACGTGGCCTACGCCGTCTGCCGGGTGATCTTCGAGGCGCAGGACGCGATCGACCGGATCGCACCGGGTGTGCCGCAGCCGAACCTGAACGCGGCGATCTTCACCAGCCCGCTCGACCTGCACCCCGGCGCGCTGCGCTACTTCAGGGAGCGGGGCTGAGCCCCCGTCCAACGCGGTAGCATCACCTCGGCGACCAGCCCGCCGCCCTCGGCCGGACCGATCGCGAAGTGGCCAGCGAAGGTCTCCACGCGCGCCCGCACGATCGCCAGGCCGAGCCCGGTGCCGCCGATGTTCTGGTGCTCGCGGCCCCGGAAGAAGCGGGCACCGACCTGCGAGAGGTCATCGGCATGCAGGCCCCGACCGTGGTCGCGCACGCTGAGCACGACGTGGTCGTCGAGCGTGCGCAGCCGCACCTCGACCCGGGACCCGGCGGCGAACTTCGCGGCGTTGTCGAGCAGGGCGTCGAGGGCGACGTCGACGATGTCGGGCGTGGCCAGGGCCGTCGCGCTCACGGGCAGGTCGACCTCGAGGTGCTCGATCACCGGCGCCCACATCTCGCAGCGGTGTCGGGCCTGCGCGGCCACGTCGACCGGCTGCGCCGTCACCTGGTGGGCACCCACCTGGCTCAGGTCGAGCAGCGACTCGACGATCGAGTTGAGCCGGTCTGCCTCGTCGAGCGCCAGGTCGGCCTCGCCCTCGTCGCCGGTCGTCGCGCGCAGGTTCTCCAGGCGCAGCCGTAGGGCGGTCAACGGGTTGCCCAGCTGGTGGGAGGCGTCCGCGATCAGGTCGCGCTGTTGCTGCTGGGAGGTCTCCACGTTGTCGGCCATCTGGTTGAACGACCGTGCGAGGTGCCGCAGCTCGGGTGGCCCGGCCAGCGCCGGCACCCGGGTGGACAGGTCTCCCTCGGCCAGCTTCAGGGCCGCCTCGTCCAGGCTGCTGACCGGTCGGAGCACCCAGCGCACGAACGGCCCGACCACGCCCACGGCGGTCAGCACCAGCACGGCCAGACCGGCCAGGACCAGCAGGCCCAGCCGCACCCCGACGTCGGACCGGATGTCGTCGGTGGGCGTCACGAGGATCACCGAGCCGAGGACCTGGGCGTCGCGGCCCACCGGTGAACCGAGCACGATCGGGTCGCCCTGCCACGGCCACGCGGTCGGGGGCGGTGAGGTGCCACTGCCGGACAGTGCCTGCTCGACGGCCCGGGCGACGTCCGGGTCCCGGGCGTCGGCGCCCGGCGTCGATGCGGCGATCACCACCGAGTTGGCGTCGGTGACGACGACGGTGCCGCCGTACACGTCGGCGTAGCGTTCGA
This sequence comes from Nocardioides sp. Root151, assembly GCF_001427925.1. Taxonomy (NCBI): domain Bacteria; kingdom Bacillati; phylum Actinomycetota; class Actinomycetes; order Propionibacteriales; family Nocardioidaceae; genus Nocardioides; species Nocardioides sp. Root151. Next base: position 1,298,912 of record NZ_LMGG01000001.1, on the reverse strand, counting down.
GGTCGGTCTCCAGCTCGTTGAAGTGGCCGTCCTCCAACGCCCGCTCGGCAAGCACCGCGAAGCGGGTCACGTCGGTGAGGCGGCGGACGAAGACGTCCTGGGTGCGATCCTCGGCGTACGCGTTGACCAGCGGCACCATCAGCGCGACCAGCAGCATGCCGAGCAGGGCGGCCGCCACCGTGACGAGTCGGCGCCTCACCCGCTCACGTCCCCTCGGCGCGAGCGGGAGCCACCCGGTAGCCGGTGCCGCGCACCGTCTCGATGAGCTCCGGCCGGCCGAGCTTCCCGCGCAGGCTCGCGACATGTACGTCGATCGTGCGGGAGGCGCCCACCCACGAGGTGTGCCAGATCGCCTCCATGATCGACTCCCGGGTGACCACGTCGCCATTGCCCTGCACCAGCAGGGCAAGCAGGTCCAGCTCCTTGGGCGCGAGCGCGACCGGCTCGTCGTCGACGTACGCCTGGCGGGCCCCGGTGTCGACCCGGATGCCGCCGAACTCCGCGCGCTCGGAGACCGTACGCCGACCGCTGCGGCGCATCACCGCCTCGATCCGCGCCATCAGCTCGGCGAGCCGGTAGGGCTTGGTGACGTAGTCGTCGACCCCGGCACGCAGTGCGGCCACGACACTGGACTCCTCGCGGCGGGCGGTGACCGCGATGATCGGCACGGGGTTCACCTCGCGGATCTGGCGGCACAGGGCGAAGCCGTCCTGGTCGGGGAGCCCCATGTCGAGCAGGATCAGGTCGGCGGCCGCATGCATCGTCATCGCCTGGGCCGCGGTCGCCGCCCGGTCGACGATCAGGTTGGCCCGTTGCAGGGCCGGTTCGAGGGCGGCGACCACTCGGTCGTCGTCCTCGACGAGAAGGATGCGCATGGGTCCTCAGGAGGGATCGGAGCGGCGTACCTCAAGGCTCTGTAAAGTCTCGCAGCCAAGTGTGGATGTGACGTGGTTCACGTCCATACGTTACCCAGCATGCCTACCCCAACCGCCACCCCCCGCGACCGCACGGACGGCCTCGAGCTGTCCGCCGCCGACGCCGAGAAGCTGGCCGCAGAGTTCGACGAGGAGCGGCCCGGCCGACGGCTGTCGCTGCGGGTCGACCGGTTGGTCAACCTCTGGTGCTTCCTGGTCGCCCTGTTCGTGCTCAAGCAGGTGTTCTGGCCGCTGACCCTGGGCAGCCAGTACTACCTCGTGCTGTTCCTGGCCACCACGCTCCCGCTGGCCTTCGTCTGCTACCGGTTCCGGGCCTCACGACACGACCCGATCGAGGCGCTCAACGCCACCGAACGCAACGACAACCCGGGCATCGTCGACTGGGCCCTGGCGTTGATCACCCTGGTGGTCGGGCTCTATCCGGTGCTGCCGATCGCGCAGACGTCGTACGGGTTCGGTGGCTACGAAGGCTTCCTCGACCGGCAGGGATCGCTGCTCGACCTCGACATCGCGGCCGGCCTGCTGCTCATGGTGCTGGTCCTCGAGGCCACGCGCCGCACCACCGGCCTGGTCCTGCCCGCCGTCTGCCTGGTCTTCTTCGCCTACGCCTACTACGGCGGCTACCTGCCGATCCACTGGACCATCTCGCACATGGGCCTGAACATCGACCAGATCGTCAACGCCCTCTACAACGAGGCCAGCGGATTCTTCGGGGTGCCGCTCGACGTCGCCGCGACGTACATCGTGCTGTTCACGATCTACGGCGCCGTCCTCGAGCGGATGGGCGCAGGCCGGTTCTTCGTCGAGTTCGCGTTCTCGCTCTTCCGCAAGTCCTCCACCGCGCCGGGGCGCACCGTGGCCACCTCGGGCTTCCTGCTCGGCACCGTCTCCGGCTCCGGTACGGCGACCGCGGTCACCCTCGGCTCGTTCGCCTGGCCGATCCTCAAGCGGGCCGGCTACCCCAAGGAGTCCGCCGGCGGCATGCTGGCCGCCTCCGGCATCGGCGCGATCCTCTCGCCGCCGACCATGGGTGCTGCCGCGTTCATCATCGCGGAGTACCTCAGCGTCTCCTACATCACCGTGCTCGGCTGGGCGATCGTGCCCACCCTGCTCTACTACGTCGGCATCTTCATCGCCGTCGAGATCGACGCCCGGCGCTTCGGCGCCAAGCGGGTCGAGCTCGCGATCGGCAGCCCCTGGCAGCTGCTGGCCCGCTCCGGCTACCACTTCCTCAGCCTGGGCGTGATCATCTTCTTCCTCGCCATCGACGTGCCGCCGTTCAAGGCCGTCGTCTACGCCACGCTGGTGGCCGCGGCCTTCGGCCTGGCCGAGGCGTTCCTCTCCCGCCGCCCGGTGGTCAGCGGGTTCAGTGAGACCGACGAGGGCCCCGGTGAGCGGATGGAGCTGAAGGCCTCGCTGGTCAACTTCGTCTCCCGCCTGTACGGCGCCCTGGCCGGCGGCATCCGCTCCGGACTGCCGGTGATCGCCGTCTGCGCGGCGGCAGGTGTCATCACCTCCACCATCGCCAAGACCGGCCTCGGCCAGGTCCTGGCCGACTTCCTGGTGCAGGCGGCCGAGGCGATCGCGCCGAACCACGCCGTGCTGATCCTGCTGTCGGCGATCTTCTCCGCCATCGCGATCCTGATCCTGGGCCTGGCCGTGCCGGTCACCGCGTCGTTCATCCTCAGCTGGGTGGTCATCGGCCCGGCCCTGATCTCGCTGGGTGTCGGCGCCCCCGAGGTGGCGATGTTCATCTTCTACTACGCCGTGCTCTCGGAGGTCTCCCCGCCGACGGCGCTGGCCGCGGTCGCCTCCGCCGCCATCACCGGCGGCAAGGTGATCCCGACGATGATGCAGGCCTGCAAGTACACCCTGCCGGCCTTCCTGGCACCGCTCGCGTTCGTGGTCACCGACAACGGGTCGCTGCTGCTCGGCCGGGGGAGCCTGGCCGGCGTCGTCGGTGCCACGGTGGTCTGCTGCCTCGCCGTCGCCGGGCTCGCCGTCGCCACCACTGGGTGGATGTTCGGCCCCACCCGCCTGGTCGAACGGCTCCTCTGCCTCGCCGCCGCGCTGCTGCTGCTCTACCTCGAGCCGCTCTCGATGATCGCCGGCGGCGTCGTGCTGGCCGTCGCCGTACTGCTCCACCTGGCGGTGCGTGGGCGCGACCGCACCGCAGAGCCCGCCCCACAGTCCTGAGCATCCCCATTCCCGCCCACGCGTCACCTTCCCTCCGTCCCACCCCATCAGAGAAACGGTCACTCCCATGAAGAAGCAGAAGAAGCTCGCCCTCCTCACCGCCGGCATCGCCACCGCCGCCCTGACCCTGGCCGCGTGCGGTGGTCAACAGGCCGGGGACGAAGCCGGCAGCGGAGCCGACGAGTCCAGCTGTGACGCCGGCGAAGGGCGCCTCAGCATCGCCACCGGCAACTCCACGGGCGTCTACTTCGTGGTCGGCGGCGGCCTCGCCAAGCTGATCAACGACGAGACCGACGTGCAGGCCACCTCCGCGGAGACCGGGGCGTCGGTGCAGAACATCCAGCAGCTGGTCGAGGGCGACTACGACGTGGCGTTCTCGCTGGCCGACACCGCTGCAGACGCGGTCAACGGCGAAGGTGACTTCGACTCGGCCGAAGACGTGTCGACGATCGGTCGCATCTACTCCAACTACACCCAGATCGTGGTGCGCACGGACTCCGGCATCGACTCGGTGGCCGACTTCAAGGGCAAGCGGATCTCGACAGGCTCGCCGCAGTCCGGCACCGAGGTGATCGCCAACAAGCTGATCGAGGCCGCCGGGTTGAAGACCAGCGACGTCAAGGCCCAGCGCCTCGACCTGACCAAGACCATCGACGGCATGAAGGACGGCAGCATCGACGGCCTCGTGTGGTCCGGTGGCATCCCGACCCCGGCGCTGACCGACCTGGTCACCTCGGTCGGTGACGACGTGAAGTTCCTCGACGCCACACCGCTGCTGCCGAAGCTGAAGAAGATCAACCAGGTCTACGAGGCCGGCACCGTGCCCGCCGCCACCTACGAGCTCGACAAGGACGTCCCGTCGATCGTGGTGCCCAACCTGCTGATGGTCCGCAACGACATGCGCGACAACCTGGCCTGCGCGCTGACCACCCTGGTCTTCGGCGAGACCGACAAGCTGGTCGACGTCCACCCGGCGGCCAAGGAGATCGCGTTGGAGAACGGTGAGAAGAGCGACCCCGTGCCGGTGCACCCCGGTTCCGAGCGCGCCTTCGCCGACCTCGCGAAGTAGCGCCCGGCCCGACCGTTCCGCATGACGCCCCCACCGATCCCGCCCAGGAGTGACCCCGTGAACGACCACCCCACCACCGCCGCGTCGAAGGCACCCATGACGCCGCTCCAGTTCTTCGACACCGACGCGTTGCTCTCGGAGGAGGATGTCGCGATCCGCGACACGGTGCGCAAGTACGTCGAGTCGAAGGTGAAGCCGCAGCTGGCTGGTTGGTACGAGTCGGCGTCGATTCCGGCG
>NZ_LMGG01000001.1:1254524-1294331 GCF_001427925.1 Nocardioides sp. Root151 | reverse complement strand
CCGATGTGGCGGTGGTGTGGGCGCAGACCGAGGAGGGTGTGCGGGGTTTCGTGGTGCCGACGGGCACGCCGGGGTTCTCGGCTCCGGAGATCAAGGCGAAGATGTCGTTGCGGGCCTCGGTGACCAGTGAGTTGGTGCTGGATCAGGTGCGGTTGCCTGCGGAGGCGGTGTTGCCGGGTGTGGTGGGTCTGTCGGGTCCGTTGTCGTGTCTGAATGAGGCGCGGTTCGGGATCGTGTTCGGGGCGTTGGGGGCGGCGCGGGATTGTCTGGAGACGNGCGGGGTTCCAGTTGACGCAGGCGAAGCTGGCGGACATGACGGTGGAGCTGGGCAAGGGGATGTTGTTGGCGCTGCACCTGGGTCGGTTGAAGGACGAGGGGCGGTTGGATCATCGGCAGGTGTCGTTGGGGAAGTTGAACAGCACGCGTGAGGCGATCGCGATTGCCCGGGAGTGCCGCACGATCCTGGGTGCTGCGGGGATCACGTTGGAGTATCCGTTGATGCGGCACGCCAACAACCTGGAGTCGGTGTTGACCTATGAGGGCACCAGTGAGGTGCACCAGTTGATCATCGGCCAGGCCGTCACCGGCGAGTCGGCCTACCGGTGACCGATCAGGACTCCGCCGGAGCCCTGGCGGGCGTGCGCATCGCCGACTTCAGCAGGGTGCTCGCGGCGCCGTACGCCACCATGCTGCTCGCCGACCTCGGCGCCGAGGTGATCAAGGTCGAGCGGCCCGACGGCGGCGACGAGACCCGGGCCTGGGGGCCGCCGTGGCACGAGGGCGAGTCGACGTACTTCCTGTCGGTGAACCGCAACAAGGACAGCGTGGTGATCGACCTGCGCACCGAGGAAGGGCAGGCACAGGCGCGGGACCTGGTGGCCTCCTGCGACGTCCTGATCGAGAACTTCCGGACGGGCACGATGGAGAAGTTCGGCCTCGGGTACGACGACCTGGCCGTCGAGCACCCCGGGCTCGTCTACTGCTCGGTGACCGGGTTCGGTTCGGGCGCGGGCGCCGACCTGCCCGGCTACGACCTCGTGGTCCAGGCCGTCGGTGGGCTGATGAGCTTGACCGGTGACGCGGACTCCGGACCGATGAAGGCCGGTGTCGCACTGGTCGACGTGATCACCGGGCTGCACGCCACGATCGGGATCCAGGCCGCCCTCGTGCACCGGGCCGGCTCCGGTGTCGGGCAGCGGGTCGAGGTGAACCTGCTGTCCTCGTTGCTCTCCGCGCTGACCAACCAGGCCTCGGCACACGTCACGACCGGGGCTGTGCCGAAGGCGATGGGCAACAAGCATCCGAGCATCGCGCCGTACGAAGTGTTCGCCACGGCCGACCGTCCGCTGGCCATCGCGGCCGCCAACGACAAGCTGTTCCGCAACCTGGCGGTCGCGCTGGAGCGTGACGCCCTGGCCGAGGACCCGCGCTTCGCGACCAACTCCGCGCGGGTGGCGCACCGTGACGTGCTCGTCGCCGAGCTCGAGGACCGGTTGCGCGAGGAATCCGCCGACCACTGGTTCGCCACCCTGTCCGCGTGCGGGGTTCCGTGCGGGCCGATCAACGACCTCGCCCAGGCGGTGGCGCTGGCCGAGTCGCTGGGTCTCGACCCGGTCGTGGAGGTCGGCGGCCCGGGGCGGAGCAGTCCCGTCCGTCAGGTGGCGCACCCGATCCGGATGTCACGAACGCCCGCGACGTACCGCGTCGCGCCACCCGTCCTCCCGGTGGCGCCGGGGGAGTAGGGCAGCCGATCAGGCCCGGTCGTCGGCGATCAGACGGTTCAGTGCGGCGGGTACGTCGAGCACCGAGCCGATCGCCGCGACCCGGGCGCCACTGTCACGGGCCAGCCGCTGGGCCTCGTCATCGTCGTCCGCCGGGGCCAGGATCACCAGCTCGTCGAGGCCTCGGGCGACCCGGGTGACGTCGGCGTCGTCGGTGTCGCGGCAGTCGGAGAGCAGGAGCACCACCCGACGCCGGGCCCGGGCGCCGGCCAGCTGCACCTGTGCCTCACGCAGCGCGTCGGCCAGGGCGGTCGTGCCGTGGCCGCGCAGGCCGAGGATCCGCTCGACGGTCCGGGTCGGCGTGCTGGCATCCGCGATCCGCTTCAGTGCGGTGGTCCTGGCCGCGAACGCCAGGACGGCATGCTCCTCGGGGGCGAACGTCAGGCACGCGGCACCGGCCACCGCGGCCGTGGTCAGCCGGGCACCGTTCATCGATCCCGAGTGGTCGATCACCAGGCACAGGGCCAGCTCCGGTCGCGCCCAGTCCACCGCCGACATCTCCTCGAGCGAGGGCATCCGCGCCTCCGCGCGGGCCCCGACGATCGCATCCATCGAACGCTCGATGTCGAGGTCGCCACTGCGATGGGCCGGCACCGTGCGAGGTCTCGAGACCCCGCGGTTGCGCGGGATGCCGCGACGGGTCTGGTCGAGGATCAGCCGCGGTGCCAGGCGGCGTACGGCGGCCCGCAGGCCCTCGTCCGTGGCGTGCGACATCTCGACCAGCAGCGTCAGGGTGTCGTCCGGGTCGTTGCGCAGGGCGTCGTCGAGCGCCTCGAGGTCGAGCTCGCCGACCTCGGGGGAGAGCTCGGCGAACGTCGGGAACTTGTCGAGCTCGGCCCGCCCGGTCGTGCGCGGCGCCGACTTGCGCTGACGTGACTCCGGGGTGCTGGACGCTGGGGGTGAGCCCGCCGACGGCGGCGGGCTCAGGGTTCCCCCGGCGACCCCGGGGACGCGTCGGAGTCGGAGGCCGGGTCGCGGTCCGACTCGCTCGGTTCCGCACCGAAGACCGCGACGTACAACGCGGTGACGACCTGCTCGGGCGTGCGGTCGCAGCCGTCGTGCAGTCGGATCCGTCCGGACAGCGCGGCCTTGGCGGCGGCCAGCCCGACGTGCCAGTCGTCGGTGGTGGTGCCGCGCAAGCGGGCCAGCTCGACGGACAGGCGGGCGACGTCGATCGCGCCGCGCACCGACGACCCGAAGCGGATGTCGTCGTGGTCGCGCGTGCTGCGGACCAGCTCGACGACCCGGGCGCGCCAGGTCGGGTCGATGTCGCGGGTGCGCAGGCCGACGATCTCCTGCTCGGCCTCGGCGGTCTGGTAGTCCATCGAGATGCGGCAGGTGCGGTCGTAGAGCGCGCCCGAGACCCGCGCCGTACCGACCGCGTCGAACGGGTTCATCGCCGCGACGAGGGCGAAGCCCGGCGCCGCCGCGACCCGACCCAGGCGGGGCACGGTGATCTCGAGCTCGGACATCGCGGTCAGCAGGACGTTGAGGGTCTCCTCCGGGATCCGGTTGAGCTCCTCGACGTAGAGCAGCCCGCCCGTGCGCATCGCCTCGAGCAGCGGCCCGTCGGCGAAGATGTCCGGCACGTAGCCCTTGGTCAGCACCAACGCCGGGTCGAAGTGACCGATCAGGCGCGCCGGGGTGAGTTCGGCGTTGCCCTCGACCATCACGAAGGCGATCCGGCGCCCGGTCGCGACCTGCCGCAGCAGGGTCGACTTGCCGGTCCCGGGCGGCCCCTCCAGCAGCACGTGGGCGCCGCTGAGCAGGGCCGCCTCGAGCAGCTCCGCCTCGGCGGCGCGCTCGATGACCTCCGTGGGTCCGGCATCGGCGGCCGGGCCCACGGAGGACGTCTGTGTCACGGGAAGCGCCACCTCAGTCGTGGCTGTGGACGACGACGCCGCGGACGTTCTTGCCGGCGAGCAGGTCGTCGTACCCCTCATTGACCTGGTCGAGCGTGTACGTGCGGGTGATGATCTCGTCGAGCTTGATGTCACCGCTCTGGTAGAGCCCGAGGATCCTGGGGATGTCGGTCGTCGGGTTGCAGTCGCCGAACAGGCTGCCCTTCAGCGACTTGCGGAAGAGCGTCATGATCGAGCCGGGCAGCTCGATGGTCTGCTCCTCCAGCTTGTTGAGGCCGGTGAGCACCACCACGCCACCCTTGCCGACCGCGTTGAAGCCACCGGCGACGATCTCGGAGGTCATCAGGCCGGGCGTGAGGATGGCCGAGTCGGCCATCTGGCCACGGGTCATGTCGGTCAGCGCCTCCATGGCCTCGTCGGTGCTCGCGAAGCTGTGCGTGGCGCCGAGCTCCATCGCCTTCTCGCGCTTGTTCTCCAGCGGGTCGATCGCGATGATGTTCTTCGCTCCGGCGAGACGCGCGCCCTGGACGGCGTTGATGCCGATGCCGCCGACACCGACGACAAGGACGGTCTCGCCGGCCTTCACGTTCGCCGTGTTCACCGCGGCACCCCAGCCCGTGGGTACGCCGCACCCGACGAGAACCGCCTTCTCGAGCGGCAGGTCGTCGTCGACCTTGACGCACGAGTTCTGGTGGATGACGCCGTACTGGCTGAACGTGCCGAGCATGCACATCGCGCCGTACTCACCGCGGGGGCCGGTGATCGGGAAACGCTCGCCGGGCAGGTAGCCCTCGAGGATCGTCGCGCCCATGTCGCAGATGGACTGCTGGCCGTTGGCGCAGTAGCGGCAGCTGCCGCAGTTCGGGATGAAGGAGCAGACCACGTGGTCGCCCACCTTCACGCGGGTCACGCCGGGGCCGACCTCCTGGATGATCCCGGCGCCCTCGTGCCCGAGCACCATCGGCAGCCGGGCCTCGAGGTCGCCGTGCGCGACGTGTACGTCGGAGTGGCACAGGCCGGCGTGCGTGTACTGGATCAGCACCTCGCCCTCGCGCGGCTTGTCAAGGGTCAGCTCCTCGATCTCGATCGGCTTGCCGGCTTCGATGACGACTGCGGCCTGGGTCTTCATGGGGTTCTCCTCGGGGCTGGGTGGTCCTCTCACCGTCGCACCCGTCGCCGCGGCCGGGTGTTCAAGAACTGGACAGCCAACCCTTCTCCAACCGGCGCATGATGTCGTGACGGAAGTCACAGATCCTGGAAGGGCACGACACGATGTCGCAGAGCGCAACGATGTACGACGAGGTTCCCGGCGCCCGCCCGGACATCGCCGCCTCCTGGCGCCGGGCCAGCCTGGCCGGGGTCGAGCACACCGGCCCCTTCGTCCGCCTCGTCCCGCGCGACATCGACCACAACAGCTCGCTCCTGGTGGGCGCCGGCCCGGTGCTCGACCAGCTGGAGACCAGCCTGACCGGCACTGGCTTCTCGACGATCCTGGGAGACCGCGAGTGCCGCATCGTGAGGCGCTGGGACGACGACGCACGCACGCGGGACAGCCTCGACGCCCTCAACATCCGTGAGGGTGCCAGCATGCTCGAGGACACCATCGGGACCAACGCCCTCGGCACGGTCTTCGAGACCCGCCACCCGGTCCTGATCCACGGGTCGGAGCACTTCGTGGAGACCCTGCGACGGTTCAGCTGCTACGGGCACCCGATCCGGCACCCGCTGACCCGCCGGATCGAGGGCGTCCTCGACATCTCCGCCCTGGTCGCGACCGCCAGCCCACTGCTCCCGCCGATCATCGCCCGCGCGGTGCACGACATAGAGCAACGCCTCCTCGGTGGCAGCCGCATCTCGGAGAAGAGCCTGCTGGCTGCCTTCCAGGAGGCCTCGGGGCACTGCCGTGGCGCAGTCCTGGCCATCGGCGAGGACGTGGTGATGAGCAACCAGGCCGCCTCGGACCTGCTCAGTCCCTCCGACATCGCGCTGCTGCGGGTGCTCGCGGAAGATCCGCCGACTCGGGGTGGCAGCGCCCTGCGCCTCACCCTCGAGACGGGCCGCTCCGCGGACGTGACGGTCACCCCGGTGCCGGGTGCCCGACGCGGCGTGCTGCTCAAGGTGGTCGAGCACGCGACGGGGCCGCACCTGACCCCGGCGGCCATCTCGTCCTCCGGCCATCCGCGGGCCTCGGCTCCGACCCTGGTCTCGGGCCCGCCCGGCAGCGGCCGGTCGACCCGGGCCCGCGCGCTCGCCGCCCTGCCGACGAAGGTGCTCCGTGCAGCGACCGCCCTCCTCGAGGGCGAGGTCGCGTGGGCGAGGGACTTCGAGAGTGCGATGAAGCGCACCGTGGGGTCGGTCGTCGTCGACGGGATCGACCTGCTCAGCGACGAGCTCCTCGACCTCGTGATCGAAGGGGTTGACCGCAGGCCCCGGCCGCAGGTGATCCTGACCAGTGGTCCTGTCGACTCGTTGACCGGACGGGCCGTCACCCTGGCCGGCACCGCGACCGTGCGCGAGGAGCTGGCCCCGCTGGGGTCGCGACGCAACGAGATCCCGGACCTGGCCACCTCGATGATTCGCGACGTGGCCGCCAACGACTCGGTGCACCTGACACCCGGGGCCCTGCATGCGCTGGCCGCGCACGACTGGCCCGGCAACCTGCGTGAGCTGAAGGCGGTGATCGGTCACGCGGTCTCGCGCCGGTCGTGCGGAGGGATCGCCCTGACCGACCTGCCCGAGGGCTACCGCCTGACCACCCCCGCCCGGCAGCTCACCGCCCTTGACCGCGCCGAACGCGACGCCATCGTCGTCGCACTGCGCGCGGCCGGCGGGAACAAGGTGCAGGCCGCGCGAGAGCTCGGCGTCTCGCGGACGACGCTCTACGCCAGGATCCGGCAGCTGCGCATCGAGCAGTACTGAACCCTGGGTCGCCGACACCTGTCCAGAGACTGAACATCTGACGTGTCGATCCGTGGTCAGGCTGGGAGCCCGACATCCCCTGTCCCTCCCGAGGAGTGCCATGACCGTCATCGCAGACGTCGAGACCGATCTCGACCGCACCCGCTTCTTCATCAACGGCGAGTGGGTCGACCCGATCGGCTCCGAGAGCCACCGCGCACTGGAGGCCGCCACCGGGGAGGCACTCGGCACGGCGTCGCTCGGCACGGACGCCGACATCGACCGCGCGGTCAAGGCCGCCCGGGAGGCGCTCGACCACGGCCCCTGGGGTCGTACGACGGCCGCCGAGCGTGCGGCGTACATGCACAAGTTCGCCGACGCCCTCTCGAAGCGGGCCGAGGCGACCTCGACCCTGGTCAGCCGCGAGAACGGCATGCCGATCGGGCTGTCGACCGCCTTCAACGGCGCTGCCCCGGCCGGCCTGCTGCAGATGTATGCCGAGCAGATCAAGACGATGGACCTCGAGGAGGTCCGGCCCAGCGCGTCGGGCTCGACGATCGTGCGACGCGAGCCGGTCGGCGTGGTGGGCGCGATCGCGCCGTGGAACTACCCGCAGGTGCTGGCGATGATGAAGATCGCGCCCGCCCTGGCCGCCGGTTGCACGATCGTGCTGAAGCCGTCGCCCGAGACGGCGCTCGACTCCTACGTGATGGGTGACGCCGCCCAGGAGGCCGGGCTCCCGCCCGGCGTGCTCAACATCGTGCTGGCCGACCGGGAGGCCGGCGCCTCGCTGGTCTCGCACCCGCTGGTCGACAAGATCGCCTTCACCGGCTCCACCGAGACCGGTCGGATCATCGGCGCGGAGTGCGGCCGACTCATCCGCCGGATGACCCTGGAGCTGGGAGGCAAGTCGGCGGCGATCTTCCTCGAGGACGGCGACGTCGACACCTTCCTCGGCGGCATCGGGATGGCGTCGTTCATGAACAACAGCCAGACCTGCACGACGCAGTCGCGGATCCTCGCGCCGCGTTCCCGCTACGCCGAGGTGGTCGACGCCCTGGCCGGCTGGACGAACTCGCAGACCGTCGGCAACCCGCTGGACCCGTCGGTCACCATCGGCCCGATGGCCAGCGAGAAGCACCTCGAGCGCGTGCTCGGCTACATCGACGTGGCGAAGAACAGCAACGCGCGCCTGGTCTCCGGTGGTGGTCGCCCGCAGGACCAGGACCGCGGCTGGTTCGTGCAGCCCACCGTCTTCGCCGACGTCGACAACCACGACCGCCTCGCCCGTGAGGAGGTCTTCGGCCCGGTGATGGCGGTGATCCCGTTCGACGACGACGCCGACGCGGTGCGGATCGCCAACGACTCCAACTACGGCCTGGGCGGCTCGGTCTGGAGCACCGACGAGGGGCGCGCCCTCGACGTCGCCCGCCAGGTGCGCACCGGCACGATCGGGCTGAACTACTACAACCTCGACCTCGGTGCGCCGTTCGGCGGCATGAAGGACTCCGGGATCGGGCGTGAGATGGGGCCCGAGGCGATCAACCCGTACCTCGAGTACAAGTCGATCTACGCGAGCGCCGCCCACCTCGAGGGCTGACCCTCCGCCGGCGACGACGCCTCCTTCTCCGGGTCCTGCGGGCGCCCGTATGCTCGCGGGACACCGGAGAAGGAGTGTGCGTGACCCTCGACGTCGACGGCGACCTGTTCGACCTCGCCAACTCGCTCGCGGGACTCCTCGGGGCCCCCGTCACCATCGAGGACCGCGACACCATCGTGATCGCCTACTCCGGCGGCAACCAGGACGTCGACGAGGCGCGGATCGGCACGATCCTCGGCCGCCAGGTGCCGGTGCGCTACCGCGAGGCGATCGCCGCCACTGGTGTCTTCGAGAAGCTCCGGACGTCGGACGACGTGATCACCGTCGACCTCCCGGAGGAGCACATGGTCTCGCGTGCCGTGATCGCCGTACGCGACGAGGGCCGGCTGGCCGGCTCGATCTGGGCGGCCATCCCCGGCGGGCCGTCCGCGGCCCAGGCCGAGATCCTCCGCGCAGCCGCGCCCGTCGTGGCCGGCCGGCTGCGCGCCGAAGCCTCCCGGGCGGACCGCAACCGGCGTGAGCGGGTCGCGCTCCTCGACACGCTGCTCGGCGGGGGCGAGGAGGCCGAGGCCGTGGCCGCCGACCGCACGATGCGCGGCGACTGGGCGGTGGTGACGATCCGGAGCGCCGACGACGAAGCGCTCCACCAGGCCGCCGGACCCTTGACGCTGCACCTGGCCGCCATCGCGCCCGGCGCGCTCAGTGCACCGCAGGACCGCAGCATCCGCGGTGTCCTCCCGGCCGGCTCGGCCGCTCGCATCCTCGGCGACTTCCTGCGTCGCTTCGGGGCCCGCGACCGGCTGGCGGTCGGCATCGGTACGCCGGTGGGCCAGATCGCCGACCTTCCCGAGTCGCGGGTGGTCGCGGACCAGGTTGCCGACGCGCTCGTACGACGTGGGCGGGTCGGTGTGGTCGCCTCGCTCGACGACGTCTTCGCCGACGTGCTGGTCGACCGGCTCGAGGGTTTCCTCAACCTGCACAGGCGATCGAGCCCGTTGACCCGGCTCGCCGATCACGACCGCGCGCACGAGGGCGGGCTGGTCGACGCGGTCCGCGCCTTCCTCGACACCGGCGAGATCAGCACGGCGGCCGAGGCGCTGACCGTGCACCCGAACACCGTGCGCAACCGCCTGCGCCGGGCCCGCGAGGCCTGCGGCGTCGACGTCGGTGACCCGGCGGTCCGGCTGGCGCTGATGATCGACCTGCGCGTGGTCCGCTGAGGTCGGTCCCGGCGTGACCGATCAGTCGATGACCGTGATGCGTCCCGCGTAGTCGGACGCGAGCCTGGCGTACACCTCGGCGACGTAGTCCTGCCGGATCAGCAGCTGATCGGTGCGCAGGCGCTTCGCGTGCACGGGAAGGTCGGCTGGCGCGAGCTCGGCCAGGCTGGTCAGCGCCGTCGAGTAGTGCCCCACGATGCCAGCCGGCAGCAGGCGGGTCTCCACCGGGACCAGCTCGAGGGGGACGTCGAAGCGGACCACGTCGCAGGTCTCGCTGATCGCCGCCAGCTTGTCGACCGGCTCGCCACGGTGCGCCACGTAGAGCGGCCGGCACCCGGGGTGCAGCTCGCGGGCCGTGTCGATGAGCTCGCGCGCCACCTCGAGGGCGAGCGGCGCGTCCATCAGCCTGACCCGGGCGAACCCCTGGCCCACGACGAGGACGAGCGAGGAGGACCGTCGCAGGTCGCGGTAGCGCGACTTGAGCCAGGTCCATTCGTTGGCGAGCACGGTGTCCCCGGGCGCGGAGCGCAGGGACTCGGCCATCGAGGTGAAGAACGTGACGTCCGGCTGCGGCATGAAGCCGTCGCGCTCGGCCGCCTCGGTCCACTCGAGGGGTTCGAAGCCCCCCTGCGACCGGTCGATGGCCAGTGTCGACGCGCCGTCGTCGAGCACCACGACGTCGGAGCCGGTCCGCCCGAGCAGCGACGCGACCCGCCACCCGGAGGTGTCGCGGTAGTCGCCGATGACCACCGTGTCGACGGTGCGCTCGTTGCGGGCGATCGCGACCATCTCCTCGGCCACGGGTCCGGTGCTCGGTCCGGGCTTGCGGAACCCGGTCGACTTGCGCAGGTGGAAGGTGAAGCCGCGCAGGTGCATCAGCACGTTCATCGTCGGCCGCAGCATCGACGGGTCCTCATCCTGCATGGGCAGGAAGACGGTGCCCTTGGTGATGCCGTGCTCGCGGACGTACTCGAACAGCCCGAGAGCCTGGTACGGCGAACCGATCACGGCCACGATGGAAGGCGTCACGCAGCGGGCCTCAGGTCCGGTCGACGGAGTCGTCGGTGCCCAGGGCGACGTACCGGTTGAGGGCCGCGATCCCGGTCTCGATCTCCGCCTTCCTGGTGTCCTTCGACCACGTGGTGACGTTGCGGGACAGCGCGGTGACCGCCCTGGACTGGGCGGTGGTGTCCTTCGACAGGGCGGTGACGCTCTTCGAGACCTTGATGACGCGGCGGTCCGCGGAGGCGACTGCCCGTTCCGTGGCGGCGAACCGGGCCGCGGACTGGCGGGCGTAGCGCATCTGCTGGAGCAGGCCGAGGATCCCGAGAACCACGAGGATCCCGAGGAGTGCACCCACGGCCAGGTCGCCCAGGGCCTCGACGGCCACGGCGGAGACGACCACGACGGCGAGCGCGGCGATCGCCAGGATTGCCAGCCGTTGCTGCCTGTGGGCGCTCATCGCGGGCTCGAAGCGGCGGGGGTGGGAATCACGCGGACATGCTAGCCGGTGGTGGCCCACTGGCCCCCGGGCTCGCGGGCCATGGTGAACAATGGCGCGCGATGACTGACCATGCGACGAAGCGACGCGAGGCGCGCGCCGACATCCAGGCCCTCCGCGCGCTCGCGGTCGGCCTGGTCGTGGTCTATCACCTGTTCCCGAGCCGGCTGACCGGTGGCTTCATCGGCGTCGACACGTTCTTCGTGATCTCCGGGTTCCTGATCACCCTGCACCTGGTCGAGAAACCGCCCCGGGGAGGCCGCGACCTGCTCGCGTTCTGGGCCCGCCGGGCCCGTCGGCTGCTGCCTGCCTCCCTGACCGTGCTCGCGGCGACCCTGGGCGCGGCCTGGCTCTTCCTGCCCGAGACCCAGTGGGAGACCACCGCCGTCCACACGCGCGCCGCGGCGCTCTACTACGCGAACTGGCAGCTGGCGGCCGACGTGGTCGACTACCTGGCCGCGGAGAACGAGCCCTCGCCGGTCCAGCACTTCTGGTCGCTCGGCGTCGAGGAGCAGTTCTACCTGGGCTGGCCCGTCCTGCTCCTCGCGCTCACCGTGCTCGTGCCGGTCGCCCACCGGCTGCGCGGCTACTGGCTGGGCCTGGGCGCGGTCGTGGTGGCCTCACTGGTCTGGTCGGTCCACCTCACCGCCTCCGAGCCGGCCGCGGCGTACTTCGTCACCTGGACCCGGCTGTGGGAACTGGGTGCCGGTGGACTGCTCGCCCTCGCCGCCCCGACGGCCCGACGGTGGGCGGAGCAGCGCCCGCGGGGGGCCAACGCCGTCGCCGTGGCCGGCTGGTGCCTCATCCTCGTCACCGCGTTCCTCTACACCGACCGCACACCCTTCCCCGGCTGGCACGCGGCCCTGCCGGTGGTCGGCTCGGCCCTGGTCATCGCCGCCCACTCCCGGATGCGGGTGTACGACGTGCCGGGGGTGCAGTGGCTCGGCGACGTCTCCTACGCGGTCTACCTCTGGCACTGGCCGCTGATCGTCATCGCTCCCATCGCACTGAGCAAGGTGGCCGGGTCGCCCGAACGAGGGCCGCTCGACACGCTCCTGATCCTGGTCGCCACGTTGGTGCTCGCCGGGCTCACCAAGGTGCACATCGAGGACCGCTTCCGCACGCCCACCTGGTCCCGTCGGGTGGTGCCGAGCCTGGTGTCCGGTGGGGTCGGGATGGCTGTCGTCGTGGCGCTGGCCACCTCGCTCGTGGCGACGGTCAACGCGCAGCAGCGCGAGGACCGTACGGCGCTCGAGGCAATCCTCGACGGCAGCGACCCGTGCGCCGGCGCGGGTGCCCTCGACCCGGCGAGGTCGTGCCCGCCCAACGACAACACCGACCTGGTCCCGTCGCCCCTCCTGGCCAGCGAGGACTGGTCGGACGCCTACGACAAGCGCCCCGACGGCCGCAGCTGCTTCGCCGGCTCCTCCAGGTTCAAGGTGGTCGAGTGCACGTTCGGTGATCCCGACGGCACCGTCGACGTCGTCCTGGTCGGCAACTCCCACGCGGGCCAGTGGCTGCCCGCACTGCAGTCGATCGCGGAGCGTCGCCACTGGAGGATCACGACCTACCTCGCGAGCATGTGCACCGCGGCGGACCTGCCGCAGTACTTCGACACGGAGGGCTCGACGGCCGGCTGCATCGACTGGACCAGGGAGGTCTCCGAGTCCGTCGCCCAGGACAAGCCCGACCTCGTGGTCTTCACGAACCGCACCGGCCGGCCCGCCCTCGACGAGACCTCCGTCGAGGAGAGCGCCCCGAAGTACACGGCCGGTTTCCGCAAGACCCTGGGCGTGCTCACCTCGACCGGTGTGCCGGTGGTCGTCATCCGCGACACCCCCATCCCGATCCAGGACGGTATCGACGACATTCCCGACTGCCTGGCCCTCCACGACGACGATCCCGCGGCGTGCTCGGGTCCGCGGGACGTGTGGGAGTCGGGGGACCCCAGCATCGCGGCCGCCCGGCAGCTCGCCGACCGCGGCGTCTCGATCGCGGACCTGACCGACTCGCTGTGCGACGAGACCACCTGCTGGGGTGCGATCGGCGGGGTGGTCGTCTATGCCGACGGGCACCACCTGACCAACACGTACTCCCACACGCTGGCTCCGCAGCTCGCGCCGTACCTCCTCAAGGCGCTGGGCCGACGCTGAGCCGGGCAGGTCAGGTGGCCGTGGTCAGCAGGTCGGCCAGGCCGGCGCCCACCACGGCCTCGACGAGCCGGAAGTCGTACTCGGTGTCGATGTTGAACGCCTGCGACTCGGGGATCTCGAGTGCCAGGAAGCTGCCCTCGTCGAGCCAGCTGTGCTCCAGCCGGCGGACGAAGTCAGCGCGCCACAGGTAGAAGTTGCCGTTGAGCTTCAGGAAGCTGCGTCCGGCGTCCTGTCGCCGCGTCACGCCGGCGGCCTCGGGGAAGGCCCGACGCAGGGTGCCGGAGGCGTCGACGTCGACGCCGGTCGACATCGGGTCGAACCCGGGCACGGACACGCTGACCACCCCGTCGGTCTCGGGGCGCGAGCCCAGCAGGTCGACGGCCTCGGCCAGGAGTGCCGGGTCCCGCAGCGGGCTGGTCGGTTCGAGCAGGAGCACGGCGTCGTACGGCCTGCCTTCGTCGGACTCGGCAAACGACAGGGCGTGCGCGATCACCGGCCCGGTCGGGGCCGTGTCGGAGGACAGCTCGGCGGGGCGGAGGAACGGGACGTCCGCGCCCAGGGACCGCGACACCGCCGCGATCTGCTCGTCGTCGGTGCTGACCAGGGTGCGGCGTACGGCGGGAACCGTGCGGGCCGCGGCGATCGAGTGGCCGACCAGGGGCACGCCGCCCAGCTCCATCAGGTTCTTGCCGGGCAGGCCGCGGGACCCACCTCGTGCGGGAACCACGGCCAGGATGCGCTCGATCAACTGGGACTCTCCGTTCCGGGACACCGGTTCGCGCCGCCGCGAGACCCGTCCGACCCCGACCCTATGATGGCCCTGCCACGGACCCGTGGCGCCCACGCCCCGATCGCTCGAGACGGAAGCCACGATGATCCACGCCGATGACCGCATCCCCCGGGCGGACGTCGGGTCGACGCTGCTCGAGGCCATCGCCGTCATCGACCGGGGAGCCCTCGGCATCTGCTGCCTGGTCGACGACGCCGGCCGCCTGCAGGGCGTGCTGACCGACGGCGACACCCGGCGAGCGCTGATCGCGGGCCACCCGTTGACGGCGCCGGCGATCGACCACGCCACCGCCAGCCCCCACACGGTGGTCGCCGGCACCCCGCGCGCCCACGTGCTCGACCTGATGCACGCCTGGCGGGTCTCGGCCATCCCCGAGGTCGATGCCGCCGGCCTGGTGCACGGCGTCCACGCGCTCTCCGACGTCATCGGACCCCCCGACCTGCCCAACGTCGCCGTGATCATGGCCGGCGGCAAGGGCACCCGGCTCGGCGACCTCACCCGTCATGTCCCGAAGCCGCTGATGACGGTCGCCGGGCGCCCGATCATCGACTGGATCATCCTGGGGCTCGTCGGCGACGGCATCCGCAAGATCCACGTCAGCGTCAACCACCTCGCCGACCAGATCATCGACCACGTCGGCGACGGCAGGCGGCTGGGCGCCGAGGTCGGCTACCTCCGGGAGGATCCCGAGACCCCGCTGGGCACCGGTGGTTCGTTGGCACTCCTCCGAGACCGGCCCACCGAGCCGATGCTGGTGATGAACGGCGACCTCATGGTCGACTTCGACGCCCAGCAGCTGCTCCGGTTCCACACCCAGTCGCAGTCGCGGATCACCGTCGGCGTGCGGCAGTACTCCCACACCGTGCCGTTCGGGGTGGTCGAGCACGACGCCGAGCACCGCATCCAGCAGCTCGTCGAGAAGCCCGACCTGACGGTCTCGATCAACACCGGGGTCTACTGCATCGACCCTGACTTGATCGGGCTCGTCCCACCCGACACGATGAGCCACATGCCTGATCTCGTCCAGCGCTGCCTCGACGACGGTCAGCGGGTCTCGGCCTGGGAACTCTCCTCGGACTGGATCGATGTCGGAACCCCGGCGGACCTCGCCCGGGCGAAAGGAGCCGGATGAGCACGTTGGCCGAGTCCCTCGCGGGGCGCACCGTCCTGGTGACCGGATCGGACGGGTTCATCGGTAGCCACGTCGTCGAGGGCCTGATCGGCCTGGGCGCCCGGGTGAAGGCGTTCGCGCTCTACAACTCTTTCGGGTCGCTGGGCTGGCTCGACAGCTCGGAGGTCTTCGCCGCCGCGGTCGAGTCCGGGCAGGCGGAGTTCGTCCTGGGCGACATCCGCGACGCCGAGCACGTCTCGGCCGCCGTCGAGGGTGTCGACGTGGTGCTCCACCTCGCCGCCCTCATCGCGATCCCCTACTCCTACGTGGCGCCGCGGTCGTACGTCGACACCAACGTCACCGGCACCCTCAACGTGCTCGAGGCCGTACGCCGCCACGGCACCCCACGGCTGGTGCACACCTCCACCTCGGAGGTCTACGGAACGCCGCAGACCGTGCCGATCACCGAGGAGCACGCGCTGCGCGGGCAGTCGCCGTACTCCGCCACGAAGATCGCGGCCGACAAGCTCGCCGAGTCCTACGCGCTCTCCTTCGACACCCCGGTCACGATCCTGCGGCCGTTCAACACCTTCGGGCCCCGCCAGTCGGCCCGGGCGGTCATCCCGACCGTCCTGGCCCAGCTGCTGGCCGGCGCCGAAGAGCTGCGCCTCGGCTCGATCACCCCCCAGCGCGACTTCACCTTCGTCACCGACACCGCACTCGGGTTCGCCCGCGCCGCCGTCGCCGACGTCACCCCCGGCACCACAGTCCAGCTCGGCACCGGTCGCACCGTGTCCATCGGCGAGGTCGTCGACATCGCCCGGCGGATCACCGGGTCGAGTGCGAAGGTCGTCGTCGAGGACGAACGGGTCCGCCCGGCAGGGTCCGAGGTCGAGATCCTGCTCTCCGACCCGAGCCTGGCCAAGGAGCTGATCGGCTGGACGCCGCAGGTGGACCTCGAGACCGGCCTGGAGCTCACCCGCGACTGGATCGCCGAGAACGTCGACCTCGCGACGGCTCACCGGTACCACCGATGACCGCACCTCGGGAGCCCAGCGCCCCGGGTGCGCCGGGAGCGGTCGGTACGATTCCGCTGGCCACGCCCAACGTCGGCGAGGCCGAGCGCAACGCCGTGCTCGCGGCAATCGACTCCGGCTTCGTGTCCTCCGTCGGGCCCGAGGTCACCCAGTTCGAGCAGGAGTTCGCCGAGCTGGTCGGGACCAGGCACGCCGTGGCCACGGCGAGCGGGACCGCCGCGCTGCACGTGGCCCTGCGCCTGGCCGGCGTCGGTCCGGGCGACGAGGTCTTCGTCTCCGACTTCACCTTCATCGGCTCGGCCAACCCGGTCGCCTACCTGGGTGCCGACGTCGTGCTGGTCGACTCGGAGCCCGACTCCTGGAACATGGACCCCGAGCTCCTCGAGCAGGAGCTGGACCGCCGTGCGCGGGCCGGTGAGGCCATGCCGCGCGCCATCGAGCTGGTCCACGTCCTCGGGCAGCCGGCCGCCGGACACCGCATCGCCGAGATCGCCCGACGCCACGGCATCGCGCTGGTCGAGGACGCCGCCGAGAGCCTCGGTGCCCGATGGGTCGACGACGTCGGAGACGCCGTCCACACCGGCGCCCTCGGCCGGCTGGGTGCGTTCTCCTTCAACGGCAACAAGATCGTCACCGCGGGCGGCGGCGGCATGATCGTCACCGACGACGACGAGCTCGCCCGCCGCGCGCGCCACCTGACCACCCAGGCCAAGGTGCCCGACGTCGGCTACCTGCACGACGAGGTGGGCTACAACTACCGGCTCACCAACCTCGCCGCCGCGCTCGGCCTGGCCCAGCTGCGCCGGCTCGACGAGTTCGTGGCCGCCAAGCGTGACATCGCCGCACGTTACGACGCTGCGTTCGCCGATCTCCCGCTCACCCTGGGCCCCAGGGTGGCCGGCACCGAGTCGACGTACTGGCTCTACTCCGTCCTCGCCGCCGACCAACCCAGCCGCGACGCACTGCTGGAGCACCTCGCGCGGGAGGGTGTCGGAGCCCGCGCACTGTGGCGTCCGCTGCACCAGCAGCCGCCGTTCAGCGGCGCGCGCACGATCGGCGGCGACGTCGCCACCAGCCTGTTCGACCGGGGGCTGTCCCTGCCCTGCTCCACCGACCTGAGCGCCGACGACCACGCTCGCGTCGTGGCCGCGGTGCGGTCGTTCTTCAACTCCTGAGGCTCACTCGTCGACGAAGTGCTTGGCCCGGGCCGGAGGGTCCGCCACGACCACGTCGACGATGCGGCGGGCGGCCGTGCCGTCGCCGTACGGGTTGACCACGCGGGCGGCCCGTTGCCGGAAGCCGTCGTCGAGGACCTGCCGCAACGCGGCGCCGACGGCGGCCTCGCCCTCGTCCGACCAGAGGACGTTGTCGGACCGGAGCCGCCCCTGCTGGCGCAGCCCGACGTCGACGGCCGGTACGCCGACGGACGCCGCCTCGATCACGCCTGACGACGAGTTGCCGACCACCACGTCGCAGGACGCGAGGACGGCGGGGTAGCGCGGGCCGAGCGCCTCGACCACGAGCAGCCGCTCGTCACCCTGGAGGCGGGTCAACGCGGCCAGCACGTCGTCCCGGCCGGCATCCATGCCCGGGTGTGTCGCCACGACCGTGCCGCACACGTCGAGGGTGGCGCGCAGCGCCTCCTCGGCCCACCGGCCGATGTCGTGCGTGGCCGACGCGGTGGGCGGGTGGTAGGTGAACAGGGCCAGGGGGCGCCGCACCGGGACCCCGAGGAGTGCCTCCAGCTCGGCGTCGTCCAACCGGGTCCGTGCCGCGTAGCGGTCGAGCCCGGGCGCCCCGGTGACGTGGATGCGCTCAGGCTCCTCGCCGAGCCGGGCGACCCGCTCCGCGGCGTCCTGCGAGGCGACGCAGTGGACGTCGGCCAGCTTGGTGACGGCATGGCGGACCCGCTCGTCGATCGCCCCGCTGGTGACCTCGCCACCGTGCAGGTGCACGACCGGCACACCGGCCAGCACGAACGGCGGTACGACGTACAGCAGCTCCCACCTGTCACCCAGGACCACGAGGCGGTCCACCGGATGCTCGGCCACCACGCGACCGGCTCCGGTCGACAGGGCGGGACCGTGGCGCAGCTGGGCGGCCAGGTCGACCTCGTCGAGCGGGGCGGCCAGGGCGATGACGGAGGACACCGAGCCTTCCAGTCGGTCGGCCAGGCCGGCGGCGTCGAAGGCCAGGCCGGTGAGAACGACGGTCTCGACCTCGGGGCGGGACGTGAGCTCGGCCAGCACCGGCTGCAACGGCCCGAGATCGGCACGCGTGCCGACGAAGACCGCGACCTTCACGCGAGCTCCACGTCGGCCGCCGTGATCGGGTCACCGGCACGGACCGGACGGATCACCCGGGCGCCGACGACCGCTGTGCTCGGCGCCAGGCCGTGCTCCGGGCGCAGGGTGACCGCGTCGTCGGGCACCAGCGTGTGTCCGGAGGGCAGGTCGCGCGCGGCGTGCCAGGAACGGCGTACGAGCGTGGCGTTCTCGACCTCGGCGGGCATCCGTCGCTTCACGCCGTCGCCCAGGGACGCGAAGGCGTCGCGCACCGCGGTCACGTAGTCGGTGAGCTCGTCCGGCTCGAGGCTGGCCGCGTGGTCGGGTCCGGGCAGGGTGCGGTCGGTCGTCACGTGCTTCTCCAGCACGGTGGCGCCCAGCGCGACGGCGGCGACGGCACTGGTCAGCCCCAGCGTGTGGTCGGACCAGCCGACCGGCACCCCGTGCTTCGCGGCGAGCGCCGGGATGACCCGGAGGTTCGCCTCGTCGATCGGGGCGGGGTAGGCGGAGACGCAGTGCAGGAGGGTCACCGACGGTGCCGCGGAGGTGGCCTCGAGAGCGGCCGCGACCTCGGCCTCGTCGCCCATCCCGGTGGACACCAGCAGGGGCAGGCCCAGCTCGGCGAGGGCCCGGAGGAACGGGGTGTTGGTCAGCTCGCCCGACGAGGTCTTGATCGCGGCGACCCCGAGGTCGGCCAGCAGTCGGGCGCTGTCGAGGTCGAACGGCGTGCTCAGGAACGTGAGCCCTTCACCTTCGGCGTGGTCGCGGAGTCGCTCCCACGCCTCGGCCGGCAGGGTCAGCGCCGCGAGGAGCCCGGCCTGGTCCTCCGCGCCGCCCCGGTCCCGCTGGTAGGGGGTGGTCTGCGCGTGCGACGAGACCAGCAGGGCCGGGTCGAAGGTCTGGAACTTGACCGCGTCGGCACCGGACCGGGCGGCCACGTCGATGAGCTCGTGGGCGAGGGCCTCGTCGCCGTTGTGGTTGACGCCGGCCTCGGCGATCACCGTGAGCCGGTCGGCGGGCGGAAAGACTGGGCGCTCGTCGTTCATGACGGGGTCCTCTCGGTGCGGTGGCGTTCCACGGCGGGCACCCCGACGACGCAGGCATTCTCGGGGACGTCGCGGGTCACGACCGCCCCTGCGCCGATCACGGCATGGGCGCCCACGGTGACCCCCGGAAGGATCGTGGCCCCGGATCCGACGAACGTGCCGGCGCCCACGCTCGCCCCGCCGAGGACGACGGCGCCGGGCGCCACGTGGACCCCGTCACCGAGGGTCACGTCGTGCTCGACGACGGCCGCCGTGTTGACGATGACACCGCGTCCGACGCGGGCACCCGGGCCGACATGGGCGTGGTGCAGCACCACCGACGAGCCGCCGAGCGTGACGTCGGCGGACACGGTCGAGGTGCTGGCCGCTGCGGAGAACAACAGGTCGGGTGGCAGCTGGTCGATCACCTCGAGCCGACGGCGGTTCTCGCCGATCGTGACGACCAGGCGCCGGTCCTGCTGCTGGGCCAGCGCGATCGCGTCGGAGTCGGAGTCGAGGACGTCGACCGACCACTCCCGGGTCGAGACACCCGCGACGGCGACCAGCTCGGCCACTCCGAGCAGGGCGTGGGCGACGCTGGCCGCATGGCCGCCGGCCCCCACGGAGATCCAGGGGGTCAGCACGGCAACGGGTTCGGACGACACGGCCCGAGTCTAGGGCCGGTGCCGAGGGTGTCGAGACGGCCTCGTTCCTCGGCCCGCTCAACCACCGCAGGGGGCGTTGGCCGATTGCACAAGGGAAGTGGCGGAACCGTGGAGGTTCGGGCAGCCCGGAGGGGCGTGGACTTCGCCAGACTCGTGGACATGGCTGAGCACCCTGAACACGTGGTCGTCGTCGGCGCCGGGATGGTCGGTCTCTCGACCGCCTGGTACCTCCAGCAGGAGGGCGTAAAGGTCACCGTCGTCGACCGGTACGGCGTGGCCGCCGGCTCCTCGTGGGGCAACGCCGGATGGCTCGCGCCCGCCCTGACCCTGCCGCTGCCGGAGCCGGCCATGCTCAGGACCGGCATCCTCGCGACGCTGAAGCCCGACTCCCCGGTCTACGTGCCGTTCCGCGCGGACCCGCGTCTCGTGCAGTTCCTCCTCGGCTTCGCCCGCCACTGCACGGAAGGCCACTGGGGCAAGGCGATCGAGGTCTTCAACCGGGCCAACGCCGGCGCCCTGGCGGCGTACGACGAGCTCACCGAGCACGACGGCACCGGACGCGTCGAGGAGCCGACCCTGAACGCCGAGCCGTTCCTGGCCGGCTTCGTCTCCGACGCGGACCGCGCCGTGCTGGTCGAGGAGTTCCGGCACGTCGCCCAGACCGGCGGCCTCACCGACTTCGAGCTGCTCGACGGCGACGACCTGCACACCCTGGAGCCGTCGCTCGGCAAGGTCGTCACGCACGGCGCCCGCCTGCACGGCCAGCGCTACCTCAACCCCGGTCGCTTCGTGCACGCCCTCGCCGAGGCGGTGCAGGCCCGCGGCGGCGAGATCGTCGACGGCCAGCAGGTCACCGGCGTGAGCCAGCGCGGTGCACGGGTGCTGGTGGCCAGCAAGGGCCGCGAGTCGATCGTCGCGGACGCCGTCGTGCTCGCCAACGGCAGCTGGCTCGGCGAGCTGGCCCGCCCCCACGGCGTGCGCAAGGTGGTGCAGGCCGGCCGCGGCTACAGCTTCACCGTGCACCCCGACCACGTGCCGACCGGTCCGGTCTACTTCCCGACCCAACGGGTCGCGTGCACGCCGCTCGGCAAGCCCGAGGAGGGCCTGCGGGTGGCCGGCATGATGGAGTTCCGCAGCCCCGACGACCCGCTCGACCAGCGCCGCATCCAGGCCATCGTCGACGCGGCCACCCCGATGTTCACCGGTGTCGACTGGTCGCAGCGGCACGACGAGTGGGTCGGCTCGCGGCCGTGCACCACCGACGGCCTGCCGCTGGTCGGGGCCAGCCGCTCCGACCGGGTCTTCGTCGCCGGCGGTCACGGCATGTGGGGCGTGGCGCTGGGGCCGTTGACCGGCAAGCTGCTGGCCGGCCGGATCGCGGGCAGCTCCACCGCCGGTGACCGCGACCTGCTGAGCGCCTTCGACCCCCTGCGGAAGTAGCATCGGGGGAGTGACCCTCCCCGATCTCACTGGCGATCTCACCGGCGCCCAGCTCAGCGCGGCCGGTGTCGAACGCGCCGCCGACGTGCTGCGCCCGGTGGTCCGGCGTACGCCGTTGGAGCTGAGCGTGCGGCTCAGCGAACGGGCCGGTGTGCCCGTGCTGCTCAAGCGTGAGGACCAGCAGCTCTCCCGCTCCTACAAGATCCGCGGTGCGCACCACCTGATCGCCGGGCTCACTGACGCCGAGCGCGAACGCGGTGTGGTCTGCGCCAGTGCCGGCAACCACGGACAGGGTCTCGCACTGAGCTGCGCCACCTTGGGCATCCACGGTCGGGTCGTCGTACCCCAGAACACCCCGCGGCAGAAGCGGCAACGCATCCTCGCCCTCGGCGAGGGCCTGGTCGAGCTGGTCATGGTCGGCAGCTCGTACGACGAGGCGAGCGCGGCCGCCCACGCCGACGCGGAGCAGTCCGGTGCGGTCTACGTGCACCCGTTCGACGACCCGCGCACGATCGTCGGGCAGGGCACCATCGGGCCCGAGCTGGTCGAGCAGGCCCTCGAGGCCGGCCACGATCTCGGCACCGTGGTGGTGCCGATCGGCGGCGGCGGACTCATCTCCGGCATCGCGCTGTGGCTGCGTGAGCGGCACCCCGACATCCGCATCGTCGGCGCCGAGCCCGCGGGGGCGGCCAGCATGACCGCCGCACTGGGCCACGGGGCGCCGATCGGGCTGACCGAGCTCGACACCTTCATCGACGGCGCCGCGGTCGGCCGCGTGGGCGACCTGACCTACCCGATCGTGCGCGACCTGGTCGACGAGGTGGTGACCGTGCCCGAGGGGGCGGTGTGCACCGAGATGCTCGCGCTCTACCAGACCGAGGGCGTCATCGCGGAGCCCGCCGGTGCCCTGGCCAGCGCGGCCGTCTCCCGCATCGACGCGGGCGGCCGGGCGGTCGCGGCGATCGTGTCGGGCGGCAACAACGACGTCAGTCGCTACGCCGAGATCGTCGAGCGCTCGCTGCTCCACGAGGGGCTGCGGCACTACTTCCTGGTGACCTTCCCCCAGGAGCCTGGCGCGCTGCGGCACTTCCTCGAGGACGTCCTGATCGAGGGCGCGGACATCGTGGTCTTCGAGTACGTCAAGAAGAACAACCGCGAGACCGGGCCGGCCCTGGTCGGCATCGAGCTCGAGCGCGCCACCGATCTCGCCGAGCTGATGGAGCGCATGACGGCGAGCCCGTTGACCATCGAGCTGGTCCCGCCGGGGTCCCCGGTGTTCAGCTTCCTGCTCTGAGCCTCGCTGAGTTGCCCGAAGCCCTTGGCCTGCTCCCGGGAAGGGAGAAGACTGACCACTGAAGGGCGCGGTCTCGCGCCCCGGCGGTTCCGGCCAGGAAGGAGCGAACTGTGATGACAGGGATGCATGCGGGTGCGGGGGACCGGCTGATCGTGCACAGCGGGCACGTCGGCGAAGCGGAGCGTGAGGCGGAGATCCTCGAGGCGCGCGGATCGGAGGGCACCCCGCCCTTCCTCGTGCGCTGGACGGACGGGCACGAGTCACTCGTCTACCCGGGGCCGGACGCGCAGGTGCGGCCGGCAGGACAGGACCTGCCGCAGGAGTGACGGATGGTCAGGCCTCGTCGCCCGGGAGGTGCGGGTCGGCGAGGAGGTACTGCGCCAGCTTGCCGTCGTGGTCGCGGTCGTGCGGCTTGACCGGCTCGGGGATCATCCGGCCCTCGGTGGTGTCCCAGAAGTGGTCGACGCCCAGGCAGATGCGCCGGGCCACCTTGCCGGGCAGGCCGAGGTGCGGCACGTAGGGGTGGGGTCGCGTGGGCGAGTGCAGCTCCGCACCGTAGACGCGGTCGGCCAGGTCGGAGCGCGCCTCTGAGGTGGTGTGTTCGACGAGGGCGGTGACCACTTCCTCCTCGAGCGCCATGAACTCGTCGAAGCGCCGGTGCAGGTCGGCCCAGATGTCGTGCCACGGGCGGTGGATCGCGTGCGCCTCGCCGTACAGCTTGGCCTTGGTCTGGGCCATGGCGTACTCGAGGTCGCGGCTGGTGCGGGAGAACCGGTGGGCGACGTCGTTGCCGTCAGGCAGTCGCCGTCGTGCGGCCGGCACGAGCACGGCGTTCGCCGCGGCGAGGTGTCGGCTCGCGCTGGCCAGGAATGTGTCCGTGGCAGGGAAGCGGTCGCGCGGCCTGTCGTGTGTCGGCTTGTGCCACTCAGCGGTGGAGAGCCGTTCGTCGAGGACGTCGTGCGTGGCCTTGATGCTGTGCAGAAGCTTGTCGTGCATGGCCGTCATCTCCAGGGTCCCGAGCGAGCATGCGCTGTGCTCCCTTCCAGTGTGCGTCGCCGTACGCCGGAAGGGAAGGCACAGGCGCAGTGCCCGGCCCGTGGGAACTCGGCCCCGTCGGAACTCAGCCCTCTTCGAATTCGGCCTGCTCGAGGAACTCCGCGGCCACCTTCAGCAGCTGTACGGCGACCTCGGGGTCGAGGCCGGCCATGGTGACCTTCAGCCCGAGGTCGGAGCTCGGGTCGAGGTTCCAGTCCTCGTCGTCCTCGGCCGCCTGCGGCTGGCTGAAGTCGACCAGCTCGAGGAACATCCCCGGCTTCTCGCCACCGAGGGCGACGACGTGCAGCGACTCCGGGTCGCCGATGAACCGGGCTCCGACGCTGAGGGTTGCTTCGACTTCTTCTTCGTCGCTCATGGGTCCGCCTCCCGGACTCGAGGGTGTTTCTGAGGAGACTAGCGACGTCGCGAAACCGACCGTGGGAGACGTCGGTCGTCGAGCCCTGGGGTTCGGTTGTCGAGCTTGTCGAGACACGGTTGTCGAGCTTGTCGAGACATAGAACGTGTTCTAGGTTGGCTGGCATGAGCTCTGAACCCCTGCGCGTCGTCGGCTGGTCCACCGGAACGGTCGGGCGTCATGTCATCGCCGGCATCGACCGGCACCCCGATCTCGAGCTGGTCGGGGTCTGGGTCTCTGGTCCGGAGAAGGACGGCCAGGACGTCGGGCGCCTGGCCGGGCTCGACCGCGACCTCGGCGTCACCGCGACCACCGACCGCGACGCGTTGATCGCGCTGGCGCCGGACGCGATCGTGCACACCGCGATGACCGACGACCGCATCTTCGCGGCGATCGAGGACCTCCAGGCATTCGTCGCGGCCGGCATCAACGTGGTCTCCAGCGGACCGGTGCTGCTGCAGTACCCGTACGGCGTGCTGTGGGACGAGGCGCTCAGCTCCCTCGAGAAGGCCTGCGCCGAGGGTGGGGCGAGCCTGCACGTCAACGGCATCGACCCGGGATTCGCCAACGACGTGCTGCCACTGGTGATGACGTCGCTCTCGCAGCGCATCGACCAGGTGAAGGTCAGCGAGATCGCCGACTACTCGACGTACTACCAACCCGTCGTCATGCGCGACATCTTCGGTTTCGGCAAGCCGGTCGACGCCGACGACGTGATGCTGTGGCAGCCCGGAATCCTCAGCATGGGTTGGGGATCCGTGGTCCGGCAGATCGCCGCCGGGCTCGGGGTCACGCTCGACGAGCCGCTCACCGAGACCGTCGACCGGCGTCCGGCGCCGGTCGACACCGAGACCGTCTCCGTCGACATCGCCGCCGGCACGATGGGGGCAGTGAGGTTCCAGGTCATCGGCCGCGTCGACGGCGAGGACAAGATCGTCCTCGAGCACATCACGCGCACCGCCGAGGACCAGGTGCCCGAGTGGCCGACCCCGCCCGAGGGTGGCGGCTGCTACCGCGTCGAGATCACCGGTCAGCCGATGATGAAGGTCGACTTCACGCACCGTGGTGAGGACGGCGACCACAACGTCTCGGGCATGGTCACCACCGCACAGCGTCTGGTGAACTCGGTGTCCTCCGTGGTCGCGGCGGAGCCCGGCATCGTCACCGCGCTGGACCTGCTCCACGTGACCGGCAAGGGGCTGGTCTCTTGAGCATCCTCGACAGGTTCACCGTCACCGACCACGTCGCGGTCGTCACCGGGGCCGGTCGCGGGATCGGTGCGGCCACCGCCGTCGCACTCGCACAGGCGGGCGCCGACGTGCTGATCGCGGCCCGGCACGCAGACCAGCTGGAGGCGGTCGCCGATCTGGTGCGTGGTGCGGGGCGCCGTGCGGTCGTCGTACCGGCGGACCTGTCGGACACCGACGCGGCTGCGGGTCTCGCGCAGGCGGCGTACGACGCGTTCGGCCGACTCGACATCGTGGTCAACAACGTCGGCGGCACCATCCCGAACGCCTTCCTCGACACCGACGTGGCCTACCTGGAAGAGGCGTTCCACTTCAACGTCAGCACGGCGCACGCGCTGAGCCGGGCGGCCGTGCCGCTGATGCTGACCGGTCCGCCGGACGCGCAGAGGTCGATCGTCTCGATCAGCTCGATGATGGGGCGCGCGTCGGGTCGGGGCTACCTCGCCTACGGCACCGCCAAGGCGGCGCTGGCGCACTGGACCCGGCTGGCGGCCACCGACCTGGCCCCGCGCATCCGGGTCAACGGCGTCTTCGTCGGCTCGGTGATGACCAGCGCGCTGGAGTTCGTCGCCGGCGTGCCCGAGATGATGGAGCAGCTGGAGACCAGGACCCCGTTGGGCCGGGTGGGGGAGCCCGAGGACATCGCCGCCGGCGTCGTCTACCTGGCGTCGAGGGCCGGTCAGTACGTCACCGGGAAGCTGCTCGAGATCGACGGCGGCATCCAGCAGCCGAACCTCGATCTCGGTGTGCCGGACGTCACCTGAAGTGACCCGGCGGTACGTGACATGGTGGCCCGATGACTGACTGGACCGAGCCGGGAGCGTTCGAGGTCGCCCCCGGCGTGCACCGCATCCCGCTGCCCCTGCCGATGGACGGGCTGCGTGCGGTCAACGTCTACGCGATCGACACCGGCGACGGGCTGACCCTGATCGACGGCGGCTGGGCGATCGAGGAGTCGCGCACCCTGCTGGAGAAGTCACTGGCCTCGATCGACCGCCAGGTCTCCGACATCACCCGGTTCCTGGTCACGCACGTGCACCGCGACCACTACACGCAGGCCGTGACCGTGCGCCGTGAGTTCGGCTCGCACGTCTCGCTCGGCATCGGCGACAAGCCGACTCTCGACCTGATCCACGACCCCGACGTCGAGGAGGACCCGTACGTCGAGGTGCTGCGCACCTCCGGCGCGGGCCAGATGGCCACCGACTGGGGCACCTACACGGCCGAGATGACTCCCGACCTGACCCTGTGGGAGGCACCCGACACCTGGCTCAGCGGCGACCACGAGATCGCGGTCGGGCAGCGCACGCTCGAGGCGGTCTCCACGCCAGGTCACACCCAGGGCCACTACGTCTTCGCCGACCACGGCGACGGGCTGCTCTTCGCCGGCGACCACGTGCTGCCGACGATCACTCCCTCGA
Organism: Nocardioides sp. Root151; assembly: GCF_001427925.1. Lineage (NCBI taxonomy): Bacteria > Bacillati > Actinomycetota > Actinomycetes > Propionibacteriales > Nocardioidaceae > Nocardioides > Nocardioides sp. Root151. The sequence goes on along the minus strand of NZ_LMGG01000001.1, from coordinate 1,267,551 downwards.
TCGGCTTCGAGCCCAAGCTGGCCGGCCAGCCGCTCGGCGACTTCCTGAACTCGCTGGCGAAGGTGCGCGCCATGCCCGACCTGCGGCTGCTGCCCGCGCACGGTGCGGTCACCGGCTCGACCCATGCGCGGGTCGACGAGCTGACCGCACACCACGACGTACGACTCGACCTCTGTCGCGAAGCGGTCGCCGCCGAGCCGGCGTCGTCGTACGACGTGGCCGCCCGGCTGCCGTGGACCCGTCACGAGCGCAAGCTGAAGGACCTCGACCTCTTCAACTCGGCGCTGGCCACCCTCGAGACCCGGGCCCACCTCGAGCTGCTCGTCGCTCGCGGCGAGATGACCCGCACCCTCACCGACGGCGTCCACATCTACGCGATCCCCTGATGTAACGCGGGGTTACGGTCGCTCCACACGCGTTGTGACGCGTGCGAACCGTCAACAGCACCGCACAAGTCCGGACCCCTTCACAGGCTGACCCTTCACAGGCTGACCTGTCACAGATCCGGGACGGCCGGTGTCTTCATGGGCGAACGGGCTCCAGCAGGTGGGGCCCCGGGTCTCCGCAGGAGGAGCCATGCCCAGCAAGACGACCAGCAAGACGACCAGCAAGACGACCAGCAACTTCCGGATCCCCAAGGCCGAGCTCGACGGCATCTACGGCCGGATGCTCAGCGGCTACGCCAAGCGGACGTACGGCGAGGTGCCCGACTTCGCCTACGTGATGTACCACCACAAGCCGTTGACCAAGGCGATCCTTTCGTTCGAGGGCAAGGTCGCGAAGTTCAGCGCCCTCGACCCCAACCTGAAGTCGTACGCCGAGATGGCGAGCGCGGCGATGATCGGGTGCAGCTGGTGCATGGACTTCGGCTACTTCATGGCCCACAACAAGGGGCTCGACGAGGCCAAGATCCGCCAGGTGCCGGTGTGGCGCGACAGCGACGTCTTCACCCCGCTCGAGCGCGACGTCCTGGAGTACGCCGAGGCGATGACCGCCACCCCGCCCGAGGTCGACGACGAGATGGTCGACAACCTGCACCGCCAGCTGGGTGTCGAGGCCACCGTCGAGCTGACCGCGATGATCTCGTTGGAGAACATGCGCTCGCGCACCAACGCCGCGATGGGACTCGCCTCGCAGGGTTACTCGGACACGTGCGAACTGGCACCCTTGGCACGGTGAGACCACCCGTGAGCGATCCCTTCGTCGAGCACCGCAACCTGCTCTTCACGGTTGCCTACGAGATGCTCTCCTCGGCCGCCGACGCCGAGGACGTCGTCCAGGAGACGTGGCTGCGTTGGGCCGAGGTCGACCAGTCCGAGGTGCGCGACCCGCGGGCCTACCTGGTGCGGATCGCGACCCGGCAGGCGCTCAACCGGATGCGCACGCTCGAACGACGCCGCGAGTCGTACGTCGGACCGTGGCTGCCCGAGCCGCTGTTGACCACGCCCGACGTCGCCGACGACGTCGAGCTGGCCGACTCCGTCTCGACGGCGATGCTGATGGTGCTCGAGACGCTGAACCCCACCGAGCGCGCAGTGTTCGTGCTGCGGGAGGTCTTCGGTTTCGAGTACCCCGAGATCGCTGCCGCGGTCGACAAGTCGGAGCCGGCGGTGCGCCAGATCGCGAGCCGGGCCGGCAAGCACGTGCAGGCCCGACGCCCGCGGGCCGTCGTACCGGCGGACACCGAGAGCGTGCTGGAGCGGTTCATGGCGGCCGCGGCCGGCGGCGACCTCCAGGTCTTGATGGACGTGATGGCGCCCGACGTCGTCATGTTCAGCGACGGCGGCGGGCTCCGGCAGGCCGCACTGCGCCCGATCCACGGCCGCGACAAGGTGATGCGCTGGCTGGTCGGTGTGATGGGGCGCGACGCGGGTGTGATGACACTCGACACGGTGCAGGTCAACGGCCAGCCGGCGATCCGGTTCTTCCTCGATGGCGTGCTCGACGTGGTCGGCACGCTGCGCGTCGAGGCCGGCCAGGTCACCGAGATGTACCTCGTGCGCAACCCGCACAAGCTGACCCGGGCCGACAAGGACGTCGTGCAGCTGAGCCGCTGAGGTCGTACGCCGGCACGTCCCGTCGGTCGAGCGCGCCGCCGGGCGGTCGTACGGCGGCACTTGTGCGGTGCTGCTGACGGTTCGCACGCGTCACGACGCGTGTGGAGCGACCGTAACCCCGCGTTACTCGGGGCGGGCGGGGCGTGGGGTAGATTCGGGAGCTCAAGAGACAGGGGAGCCCTCCGGCCAGCGAGCCGGGGAGCTGAGAGTGCGGGCCCAGCAGACCACGCTGGCCGCAGACCCTCAGGACCTGATCCGGTTAGCACCGGCGAAGGGAGTCGGAGATGAACCGCGCACTGCGCACCACCCTGGCCACGATCACGGCCCTGACGCTGACGGGCGCAGCGTCGTGCACGCTGCTGGCCGACGACGGGGACGACTCGGGCGAGACCAAGATCGAGGCGACCGACGGCGTCGACCCCGCCGACGCGATCGCCGGAACCACCGTCACGCTCGTCACCCACGACTCGTTCAACCTGCCGAAGAAGCTGATCCGCCAGTTCCAGAAGGACACCGGCGCCACGCTGAAGATCCGGCCCTCCGGTGACGCCGGCAAGCTGACCAACGCGCTGGCGCTGAGCCAGTCGAACCCGATCGGCGACGTGGCGTTCGGCGTCGACAACACCTTCGCCTCGCGCGCGGTCGACGAGGACGTCTTCGCGACGTACGCCGCAGAGCTGCCCGGCAGCGCGGAGAAGCTGCGCCTCGAGGGCGACGCGGGGGACAAGCTCGCGCCGATCGACCAGGCCTCGGTCTGCGTCAACGTCGACACGGCCTGGTTCGAGAAGAACGACCAGGAGCCGCCGACCAGCCTCGACGACCTCACCGATCCGGCCTACAAGGACCTCACGGTGATCCCCGGCGCGGCGACCAGCTCGCCCGGCCTGGCCTTCCTGCTCGCCACGATCGCCGAGTACGGCGACGACTGGCCCGACTACTGGAAGGACCTCGTCGGCAACGGCGCCGAGCTGACCGAGGGCTGGACCGACGCCTACTACGGCGGTTTCACCGGCGGTGGCGACGGCGACCGACCGATCGTGGTCTCCTACGACACCTCGCCCGCCTTCACCGTGGACAAGAAGACCGGCGAGACCACCACCGCGGCCCTGCTCGACACCTGCTTCCGCCAGGTGGAGTACGCCGGCGTGCTGGAGAACGCGAAGAACCCGGTCGGCGGCCAGGCCGTCGTCGACTGGCTGCTCAGCCCTGAGGTCCAGGCCGCGCTGCCCGACAACATGTACGTCTTCCCGGTCGACGACTCCGTCGCGCTGCCGAAGGAGTGGGCGAAGTTCGCGCAGCAGCCGACCGAACCCTACGAGGTCTCCGCCGACGACATCTCCGAGCACCGCGCCGAGTGGCTGACCGAGTGGACGGACATCGTCAGTAGGTGAAGCGCCTCCTGACGCTCGCCGGGCTGGCCGCGCTGCCGGTCCTGGTGCTGGGTGTCTTCTTCGTGCTGCCGGTCACCGGCATGCTCGGGCAGGGGCTCTGGCCGGACGGCAGGTTCGCCCCCGGCGACGTGCTCGAGGTGCTGGCCCGGCCCCGGGTGCACCGGGTGCTGTGGTTCACCGTCTGGGTCGCGGCCACGGCCACGCTGGTGACGCTGCTCCTCGGCGTACCCACCGCCTATGCGCTGCACCGTCTGCGGGTGCCCGGACGCAGCGTGATCAGGGCGGCCTTCCTGGTGCCGTTCGTGCTGCCGACCGTGGTGGTCGGCATCGCCTTCGACCGGCTGGTCTCCACCGGCCCGCTCGAGGTGCTCGGCCTCGACGGGTCGCCGGTCACGATCATCGCGGCGATGGTGTTCTTCAACCTGGCGGTCGTCGTACGCACGGTCGGGGCGGCGTGGGAGGGACTCGACCCGCGACCCGGTGAGGCGGCCGCAGCGCTGGGCGCCTCCCCGTGGCAGGTGTTCCGGACCGCCACGTTCCCGGCGCTGCGCGGATCGGTCGTCTCCGCGGCCAGCGTCGTCTTCCTGTTCTGCTCGACCGCGTTCGGCATCGTGCTGGTGCTCGGCGGCCTGCGCTACTCGACCGTCGAGACCGAGATCTACCTGCTCACCACCAGCCTCTTCGACCTGCCCGCCGCAGCAGCCCTGTGCCTGTTGCAGCTGCTGGTGGTCACCGTGCTGCTCCTGCTCGCCGCCCGGGCCCGTTCGGCACCGGGCCAGGCCGCCCGCCGTCGTGTCGAGCCCTCCCGGGTCAGGTTGTACGACGCCCCGGCGTTGCTCGCGACCGCACTCGGGCTGCTGCTCGTCGCGGTGCCGATCGCCATGCTGGTCACCGGCTCGTTGCGGGTCGACGGGGCGTGGAGCCTGGCCAACTACCGGGCCCTCGACACGACCGGAGGCGACGGCCTCGTCGACGTCACGGTCGTCGAGGCGCTGGTCAACTCGCTGCGCACGGCCGTCGACGCGACCTGGATCGCGCTGCTCATCGGGGGACTGGTCGCGGTGATCGCGACCCGCCGCTCGCACGGCCCGGCCGAACGCCGGATCCGCGGACTGCTCGACGGCTTCTTCATGCTGCCGTTGGGGGTCTCGGCGGTCACCCTCGGCTTCGGCTTCCTGATCACCCTCGACGAACCCCCGGTCAACTTCCGCGAGTCGCCGCTGCTGGTGCCGATCGCGCAGGCCCTGGTGGCGATGCCGCTCGTGGTGCGCACCTTGGTCCCGGTGCTGGCCGGCATCGACGACCGCCAGCGCCAGGCCGCGCACTCGCTCGGCGCCTCCCCGCTGCGCGCACTGGTCACGATCGACCTGGCCGTGGTGTGGAAGCCGCTGCTGGCCGCCGCCGGGTTCGCCTTCGCCATCTCGCTGGGGGAGTTCGGTGCGACCTCCTTCCTCTCGCGGGTCGACCACCCGACGCTGCCGGTGCTGATCTACCGCCTGCTCGGCCAGCCCGGTACGCACAACTACGGCATGGCCCTGGCGGCGGCCGTCGTACTCGCCCTGGCCACGGCGTCGGTGATGTTCGTCGTCGAGCGGCTCCGGGTGCCGGGCGTGGGAGGGTTCTGACTTGCTGTCCCTCCACCAGGTCACCGTGGCGTACGGCGCCGCCGTCGCCGTCGACGACGTGTCCCTGGAGCTGTCGGCCGGCGAGGTGCTCGCGGTGCTCGGCCCGTCGGGCTGCGGCAAGTCGACACTGCTGCGCGCGGTCGCCGGCCTCGAGCCGGTCTCGGCAGGCCGCATCACGTTCGACGGTGGCGACCTCGCCGGGGTGCCGACCCACAAGCGCGGCTTCGCCCTGATGTTCCAGGACGGTCAGCTGTTCAACCACCAGAGTGTCGGCGCCAACGTCGGCTACGCGCTGCGCATCAGGCACCGGCCGCGCCGCGAGGTGGCCACCCGGGTCGAGGAGCTGCTCGAGCTGGTCGGCCTCGCCGGGTACGCCGACCGTGCCCCGGCCACCCTCTCCGGTGGTGAGCGGCAACGCGTCGCCCTGGCCCGTGCCCTCGCCGTCGAACCGCGACTGCTGCTCCTCGACGAGCCGCTGAGCGCACTGGACAAGTCCCTGCGCGAGCGGTTGGCCCTCGACCTGCGCGAGATCCTCACCCGCGCCGGGACGACGGCCCTGTTCGTCACGCACGACCACGAGGAGGCGTTCGCGGTCGCCGACCGGATGGCGCTCATGCGTGCCGGACGACTGGTCCAGGACGGCACGCTGGCCGAGGTCTGGGAGCACCCCGCCGACTCGGAGGCCGCGTCGTTCCTGGGCTACCCCACCGTGCTCGACGGCTCGGCCGCCGATGCCGTACTCACCGCGGCAGGTCTTCCGGTCGGGGACGGCGTGGCGCTGCGCAGGTCGGCACTCCGGGTGTCCGCGGAAGGCCCGCTGCACGGCGTCGTGCTGTCGTCGCGGGTCACCCCGGACGCCGTACGCGTCGAGGTCGACGTGCCCGGGGTCGGTGTCGTGGCATCCGTCACGTCCGACGGCACCGCGCCCCCGTCGCCCGGGCAGGAAGTGCGTCTCGAGGTGGCGCGGAACCGGCTCGCGGTGATCCCGAGACGTTGATCGTCGGGGGCGGTCCCCTAGACTGCCCGCGTGTATCGCCGTGCCTACGTCCTCCTCGTCGGGGTCGCAACGTTGATGGGCGCCCTCGCTGTCTTCACGGCGATCAGCCTCGGAGAGCGTGTGGTCGACCCCGAGGGCTTCCTCGGTCCGTCGTGGCTGCGGTTGCCTCTCCTGGTCTTCGGGGCGTTGCTCCTCGACATGCTGCCGCGGACGCTGTGGCTCTCGAAGATGAAGCCCAAGGCCATGTGGCCGATCGTGATGGAGCGCTGGCACTCCCACTGGAACCGCGAGCGGCTCACGCTGGTGGTCCTGGGCCTGGTCTGCTTCTACATCACCTACGTCAGCTACCGGAACCTCAAGTCGTTCCTGCCGCAGGTGCTCGGCGTCGACTACAAGTTCGACCGGCCGCTGCACCTGCTCGACAAGGCGATCTTCTTCGGGCACGAGCCGGCCACCGTCCTGCACGCCGTGCTCGGCACCAACTACTCCGCGCACGTGCTCTCGACGATCTACCTGTGGTTCCTGCCGATGGTGCCGTTGGTGCTGACCGCCTGGCTGATCTGGTCGAAGAACCTCAGCTACGGCTACTGGTTCGCCACCTCGCAGTGCCTGGCCTGGAGCCTCGGCACGGCGTCGTACTACCTGCTGCCGACGCTCGGCCCCGGCTTCGAGTACCGCTTCCTCTACACCGACCTCAGCCCGACAGGGGCGTCCCAACTGATGGAGGCGTTGTCCTACGGGCGCGTCGGCGTCTATTGGGGCGGGCGCGTCGATGCGGTGCAGTCTGTCGCGGGCTTCGCGAGCCTGCACTGCGCGATCACGCTGCTGGTGGCCCTGATGGTGCAGTACACGATCAAGGTCAAGTGGCTCAGCTGGGCGATGTGGATCAACTTCGGCATCACCGTCGTGGCCACCCTCTACTTCGGCTGGCACTACATCGCCGACGACGTCGCCGGTGTCGCGATCGCGGTGATCTCGTTCTACGTAGGTGGGCTGGCCTCCGGGCAGAAGTTCGACAGACACGGGTTGTCGAGCCATCCGACGACGACGACCTCGCAGATCCCCGTCGACAAGGACTGACCCGCCCCTCCTCCACACTCGCTCTTCCAGAACGTCCTGCGTCCTGGCTGCCCCGGCAGCCGGACCGCAGGACGTTCTGTCATTGCTGCCTCTTTCGGGACATCATCCGTGAATTACATCGATGTAATTCGGAAATTACACGCTTGTAGTTTGTCAAGGCGACACGCCGATACTTTTGAAAAATCTGGAAAGAAGTGTTTCTTTTGTGACTGGTGAGCACTAGCGTGCTCAAAGTGCCTCGGGCGATGGGGAAGTCGCCCGAGGTCTCCAGACAGACAAAGGGGCTGAATATCGTGCGACGGACCACCTCGGGCCGACCGCTGCTTGCCGGGCTCGCCGGTGTCCTCACGCTTGCCTTGTGCGTGCCGGCCGCCGTGGCCGACCCGGACCCGGGATCGGGCGGGGACACTCCGAGCCAGGCCGAGGTCGACGCCGCCAAGTCGGCCGCGACCAACATGAAGCGCACGGTCGCCAGCGTCCAGGCCGATCTCGTGATGGCCAACCAGCGGCTCCAGGAGGCCGGCGTGAAGGCCGGCCAGGCGGCCGAGGCGTACAACGCCGCCCGGTGGAAGCTCCAGGAGGCCCAGCGTGCCGCCGCCGCGGCCGACCGCAGGGCCGCCGGAGCAGAGTCCCGCCTCGAGGTCCAGACGGTCGCCTACAGCGACATGGTGGCCGACAACTACGAGATGTCGCCCGAGGTCACCGCCCTCTCGTCGATGATGAAGCAGGACGGCTCCGAGGCGATGCTCGACGACGCCCACACGATGTACACCGTCGACAGCTCGATCGAGGACATCACCAAGGCGTACGACGCCGCGGCAAAGGTCGCCGAGCTGGCCTCGGACCAGGCCGACGACGCCCACGACGCGGCGGCCGCCCTCGAGGTCGAGGCCGAGTCCGCCCGTGCCGAGGCCGAGGCGCAGGAGCAGGCCGCCCTCTCGGAGGCCAGCGCGGTGGCCGCGGAGAAGGACTCCCTGATCCGCGAGCTGGCCAACCTCCAGGACATCTCGGTGTCCCTGGCCTCGCGCCGCCAGTCCGCCCTCGAGGCCGCCGCCCAGCTGCGTGCGGCCAGGGCCGCACAGCAGGCCGCCGCCGAGGACGACGCGCCGGCCACGACGACCGTCGACCCGACTCCGACCACGACGTCCGACGAGCCGAGCGACGAGCCCGCGCCGCCGACCCAGGACCCCGAGCCGAGCGACCCGCCGAGCGACGAGCCCGCGCCGCCCACCCAGGACCCCGAGCCTGAGCCCGACCCCACACCGCCGCCCCCGTCCTCGTCGGGCGCGCAGGCCGCGATCAACTTCGCGCGGGCCCAGATCGGTGAGCCCTACGTGTGGGCGGCGGCAGGCCCCAACTCGTGGGACTGCTCGGGCCTGACCATGAAGGCGTGGGCCGCCGGTGGGAAGTACCTCCCGCACTACTCCGTCGGGCAGTACGACACCGCGACGCCGATCAGCTCCTCGAACCTGCGCCCCGGTGACCTGGTCTTCTGGGGATCCTCGAGCAGCCCGTCGTCGATCTACCACGTCGCGCTCTACGTCGGGAACGGCCAGATGATCCACGCGCCGCGCACCGGTCGTGACGTGACCCAGGAGTCGATGTACTACTGGATCCCGCCGAACTTCTACGCTCGGCCCTGAGGTCGCGCCGGCGCACAGTCGGTACGGTGGCGGCATGGCCACCGAGACCGTGACGCCCGAGCCCGACGAAGAGACCGCCGGCTACACCCGGCCCGACGTGGACGTGGCCGAGCTGACCCGGCTCCTCGACGGGAAGTACGCCGAGGTGCGGGGCCTGGTCCGCAGCAACCTGGTGCAGCACGCCGGCATCCTCGAGGAGGCCGAGACCCTCGACCTGCCGGCGTTCAAGGACCGGGTCAAGGACATCGTTCTCGACGTCGCCGGCACCGGGCAGACCGCGGTCGCCTTCCCCGCGGCGTACGGCGGGTCCGACGACACCGGGGCGGCGATCGCGGCGTTCGAGACGATGGCGTTCGGTGACCTGTCGGTGCTGGTCAAGATCGGCGTGCAGTTCGGGCTCTTCGGCGGAGCCATCCAGCAGCTCGGCACGAAGCACCACCACGACACCTACCTGCGCGACACGATCAGCGGAGAGCTGATGGGTTGTTTCGCGATGACGGAGGCGGGCCACGGCTCCAACGTGCAGGCGCTCGAGACCGTGGCGACCTACGACGTCGCCACCCAGGAGTTCGTGATCACCACGCCGAAGGAGTCGGCCCACAAGGACTACATCGGCAACGCAGGACGGCACGCCGAGCTGGCCGTCGTCTTCGCCCAGCTCGAGATCGGTGGCAAGACGGAGGGCGTGCACGCGTTCGTCGTACCCATCCGCGTCGACGGCGAGCCGGCGCCCGGCGTACGCATCGAGGACTGCGGCCGCAAGATGGGCCTCAACGGCGTCGACAACGGGCGGCTCTGGTTCGACGGCGTGAGGGTGCCGCGCACGGCGCTGCTCAACCGGTTCGCCGACGTGACCGCCACCGGCGTCTACGAGTCGTCGATCGAGAACCCCAACAAGCGGTTCTTCACCATGCTCGGCACCCTCGTGCTGGGTCGGGTCTGCGTCGGCGGCGCCAGTATCAACGCCTCGAAGGTGGCCCTGGCCGTCGCGGTGAAGTACGCCGTACGCCGCCGGCAGTTCGAGACCTCCGACGACCAGCCCGAGCAGCTGCTGCTCGACTACGGCCAGCACCAGCGACGGCTCTTCCCACTGCTGGCCCGCACCTACGCGATGCACTTCGCGCAGGAGGTGCTGGCCAGTCGCTGCCACGACGTGTTCTCGTGCGCCACCACCGACGAGGCAGACCGCCGGGCCCTCGAGTCACGAGCCGCAGGCACCAAGGCACTCGGCACCTGGCACGCCACCCGCACCATCCAGGAGTGCCGCGAGGCCTGTGGCGGTGCGGGCTACATCTCGAAGAACCGGTTCGACGCGCTCAAGGCCGACACCGACGTGTTCATGACCTTCGAGGGCGACAACCACGTGCTGCTGCAGCTCGTCGCCAAGGGGCTGCTGACCGGATACTCCAGCGACTTCTCCGACCTCGACCAGCTCGGCATGGTCAGGTTCGTGGCCGGCATGGCCGTCGACACCGTGCTCGAGCGCACCAACGTCCACAAGCTGCTCGAGCGGGTCAAGGACCTCCTGCCCGGCGGCGACGAGTGGGACCAGGAGGCCGGGCTGCTCGACCCGAACTTCCAGCAGGCGATGCTGCGGTTCCGTGAGGAGCACATGCTCAGTGGCGTGGCCCGTCGGCTCAAGCGCGGTGTGGACACCGGCATGGAGCCTGGCGAGGTGTTCTCGCGTGTGCAGGACCACGTCATCGCGACCGCGAAGGCCCACGTCGAACGCCTCGTGCTCGATGCGTGCGTCGAGAAGGTCGCGCAGATGCCCGAGGGTGACAACAAGGTCGCCATGGGACTGTTGGTCGACCTCTTCGCGCTGACCACCATCGAGGCCGACCGGGCCTGGTTCATGGAGCACGGCCGCCTGACCTCGCAGCGGTCCAAGGCGATCAGCCGCGAGATCAACGGCCTGTGCCGGAAGGTGCGCCCGATCGCCGTCGACCTCGTCGACGCGTTCGGGATCCCGCCCGAGGTGATGCGCGCCGAGGAGCTCCTCACCTGGGGCGACTGACGCTCGGCGTTGTCCACGTACGAAACTGCCCGATCGACGTGATGTTTCGTGTCGATCGGGCAGTTTCACGGGCGGGCCTGTGGTTCGGCCCGCGCCGTACGTCGTGTGAAGCGGGTCAGTGACCGGCCTTCTTGGCCCGCTCGAACGAGGCGAGCACCTCGGCCTCGGCCTCGGTGCGACCGACCCAGTTGGCGCCCTCGACGGACTTGCCGGGCTCGAGGTCCTTGTAGACCTCGAAGAAGTGCTGGATCTCGAGGCGGTCGAACTTCGAGACGTGGTTGATGTCGCGCAGGTGCTCGAGGCGCGGGTCGTGGGTGGGCACGCACAGCACCTTGTCGTCACCGCCGGCCTCGTCGGTCATGCGGAACATGCCGATTGCGCGGCACTTGATGATGCAGCCGGGGAACGTCGGCGCCTGCAGGATGACCAGCGCGTCGAGCGGGTCGCCGTCCTGGCCGAGCGTGTCCTCGATGTAGCCGTAGTCCTCGGGGTACGCCGTGGAGGTGAACAGCATGCGGTCGAGGTAGATGCGACCGCTCTCGTGGTCGACCTCGTACTTGTTGCGGGACCCCTTGGGGATCTCCACCATCACGTCGAACTCCAACACAGCATTCCTCCGCATCATCGGCATGCTCGCGCACCCGGCCTGCGGGCGGCGAAAGATCATGACCCGAACATCGGGCCGGCAACATCTTCGCGCACAATGGGCGCAAACGTGCACTCGGAAGGGACGAATTGGTGAAACGGCGTGACGCAGGCCACACCTCGAGACGCCTGTCGTCGTGGCTGCCGATCCTTCTCGTGCTGGCCGTGGTGGCCGCCGGCTTCGCCTCGTTCCAGTACGACCTGGGTGACCGGCTCGGCATCGCCCCCGACGATCCGGCCGACCCGGCGCAGGTCGCTCCGCCGCGCGGGCTCGACCTGCCGGCGCTGACCACACCGCGCCCGGTGGCCGCCGCAGCACCGACCGACAGTCGCGTCGACCCGGCCAAGGTGCGCCGGGCGCTCGCGTCGTACGCCGCTGAGAAGGACCTCGGCAAGCACCGGGTGCTCGCGGTCGGCAGCCTCGACGGCAGCGTCTGGTACGACAACGCGGGCGGCACGTTCATGCCCGCCTCCACCATGAAGCTGCTCACCGGCATGGCCGCGCTCGAGGCGATCGGGCCCGACGTCACGTTCCGTACGACGGTCGTGGCCGGCGCCAAGCCCCGCGACATCGTGCTCGTCGGCGGCGGCGACCCGTTCCTGACCGACAAGCCGGCCAGCTCGACGACGTACCCGAAGCCGGCCGACATCCGCACCCTGGCCCGCGAGACCGCGGCCGCGTTGACCGAGCAGGGCCAGGCGCAGGTGCGCCTGCAGTTCGACGACTCCCTCTTCACGGGACCGTCGGTGAACCCGCACTGGCCGGCGAGCTACATCCCCGAGGCCGTCGTGCCACCGATCACCGCGCTGTGGGTCGACAAGGGCGCCAAGCGCGACTCGTGGGGCTTCGAGTCCGACCCGTCCCGGGCGGCCGCGATGCTCTTCTCCGCCGAGCTGCGCCGGGCCGGCATCAAGGTGACCGGTACGCCGCAGCGCACGACCGCCGCCGACGGTGCGGCCGAGCTCGCCGGCGTCGAGAGCGCCCCCGTCTCGCAGATCGTCGACCGGGTGATCTCGGTCAGCGACAACGAGGGCGCCGAGATCCTCTCCCACCAGGTGGGGCTGGCCGAGGGTACCGGCGGATCCTTCGACGGCGGCGCGCGTGCCGTGCGCAAGGTGCTCGGCCGGCTCGGAGTGCCGCTGGCCGGCACCCGGATCCACGACGGCAGCGGGCTGTCCCGCCAGGACCGGCTGACCACGCAGGCGCTGCTGGGCGTGCTCGCCACCGCCGCCCGCGACGCCAATCCCGACCTGCGCACCGTGATCACGGCACTGCCCGTCGCCGGCTTCACCGGCTCGATGGCCGGACGCCTCGGCGACAGCAACACGTCTGGGCCGGGCCGCGTGCGGGCCAAGACCGGCACGCTGACCGGGGTCCACGGGCTGGCCGGGGTGACCACCGACCTCGACGGCAACGTGTTCACGTTCGTCTTCCTGGCCGACCGGGTGACCGAGGTGCTGGAGGCCCGCGACACCCTCGACGACCTCACCGCCGCGCTGGCGGCCTGCCACTGCTCGTCCTGACCCTGGTTGGTCGTTGCTCGGCCCGCTCGACGCGGCGCCCAGCGCACG
>NZ_LMGG01000001.1:1254429-1254511 GCF_001427925.1 Nocardioides sp. Root151 | reverse complement strand
CACTGGTGTCTCGACACGGCGGTCGCGGCTTCGTTCCTCAGCCGCGCGCCTGCTCGACCCGGCGCCCCGTGTCCAGCGCACC